>NC_014148.1:3045000-4245000 GCF_000092105.1 Planctopirus limnophila DSM 3776
CTGGGCCGTTTTTTTTTGAGTCTTGTTTTTGACGTCTGAGTCGCTGCCAAGACCACCAAAAGAACACTGAATTGAACCCAGCCACTTGATTCAAGCAGCGCGAATTCTACGCACCCGTCACTTACCCAAACACCAAAAATCCAGTGGAGACGACCGGGATCGAACCGGCAACCTCCGGCTTGCAAAGCCGGCGCTCTCCCAATTGAGCTACATCCCCTGAGTAACACTGTTTTGCATCTGAACCAAAGATCTAATCCAACTCATCAGATTAGGATTCTCAGGCCGGAAGCACAACCCTTGTCCAAACTGAACTCAATTCAATTCGGACTCAATTCAATTTCGACTTAACCGGGCAGTCTGCTCGATCAAATCTGATTCAGAAGTTACCGAAATAACCTCTGATGGGCGTGCGTGGATTCGAACCACGGACCTCAGCCTTATCAGGGCTGCGCTCTAACCAACTGAGCTACACGCCCGAATTTCAATTCACCGGCGTCATCTTCCGTGAATGTTCTCTTCGGACTCTCGCATTTTGCTGACTGCTCCCCCGACTGTCCAGCGTACAGCCAAGTTTTGCGATTTCCCGGCAAAACCTACTGCGGATCATGCCGTATGCGTTTGTGCGACTTCTCTTAATGAGTGTGCCGGAAAAAATGATTATTCACCCTTCCCTGCTCAATCATTCCTGCCAAATCGCTTTGAAAAACCACATGTGGGACAGCTTTCTTTACGCGGAAAGACTGGAAAGCACTTGGTAGTTAGTGGTTCGGTGATTCTTGGGGTTCCCAAGAGAGATTTCTGAGAAGTTGCCGGAAACGCAGAATCTGGCTTAACTCCGGGACGGGGAGCAATCCCCCAATCGATCTGCGGATAAACTGATCAAGCATCAGGACATGTGCCGGGCGCTCGCCGCTCAGATCCTCACAATTCGAAACCCCATTCTGCGGAGTCCAAGTCAATTCTGTCGTTGAGGAAAAGTGGGAAACGCCATGGGCAAATGTCAGCCGGGCGCGAATCTCGGGTCGTCTTTTTTCGTCGCAAGATGATTCGCCAGATGATGTTACAACCTCTCTCTGAAACGTCAGACTCAGAGGCGATAGCGTTTTTCCAGCTTCCTCACCAGCATCCCTGACTGGTTTCGATGATGGCGCTGCAGGCCGAAACATCGCTGATAAGTGGCTGCCTTCCCTGCCCCACCAAGGCCACCAGAGGGCTTTCTGCGAAGATATCGCTTCACTAAAGAGTTGTGATTCAGCGGATGGACTTTTCCACAAGATGGAAGTCTCGGGTCTGGCGACAAGTGCGTGAGGCGTTCTGCCAAACAGCACCTGCGAGGCATCGAGCCATTCGATCAATTCGCGTTCAGCCAGATATTGGTGCCGAGCCTCAAGATGTGATGAAAGTGCGGGGAGAAAGATCTCGATGTGCCGGGCGGGCCCCAGTTCGGTCGCTGAAAGCTCTCTTAAACGGCGGAGAACGGGCTGAAAACGGGCTTCAAAATCGACCATCAAAGTGGTGCCAACATCGTCGGCCAGTTCTGCGATTCGCTGAAGTTCGGCCTCACTTAACCGTTCCCAGTCAAAGATCAGGCAATCTTTTCTCCGCATGGTCAGCAATTCAATGATGCTGGATTTCATCCAGCCAGCATCACAGATAATCACGCCATCGATGTCTGGTCGCTCTGAGAGAGCAGTGATGGAGGGAAGACAATCGGCTTTGAATTCCGAGGCGACGGCGACAGACCTCGAGCGCACTTCATCAAAAACGCCGGCAATTTTCACACGATCCCGAAATTCCTGGATCGCTGGTTTCACTCGGCTTTCCCAGAGTTCACCGATCCCGACGAGGGCCACTGAGATCGTTCCTCGACGAGGCCTGGACGTCATGGGTGGCTCTGTTCTCCCGACTGAAACTCACTTCTTTCATCCCCCGGCCCGTGGCGGAAGACGGCGCAAACCTTTGCTGAATTGCAATTATGCGTGCAACGCACGGTAAACACCAGCTTTAGATTTCTTTAAGCACGCAAACAAAACGTCTGAGTCAACAAATCGGATCAGGGTCATTCGTTGCGACCGCTAAAACCCTGTTCACTGTCATCTTCCTTTCAAAACTCAGCCACAGATTAGGCAAGACTTGAAGAGAACCAGCACTTTCTGCCGACATTTTCCCATGTGCAGCGAAATCACTGCATGTCTTTGGACCATTTATTTAGAGACAAGCTCGAGTGAATCCAAATGTACACAAGCCTTGCCTCATCAACGCAGTTCCAGACAACCACGCTGGAAAATTTGTCGAGTGATTCTCCAGCCAACGAAATTTCCAGCCCCAGCCGAATTGCCGAATTAGCACAGGAAATTCTCGGGCATCTGGGAAATGCGTCGCAAGAAATCGCCACTCTGAATGATGAAACTCGATTTCTGTCAATCAATGCCCGAATTGAAGCCGCTCGTGCGGGGGGCCGCATTGGAGCTGCATTCGGAGTTGTAGCCCAGGCGATTCAGGACCTTTCTGGCAAAACCACGACCGTGGCCCGCACTCTTTCTGAACGTACCGGGGCTGCACTGAGTGAACTGGCACGCATCAGTACTTGCCTGGGCACGAAAATGCAGGGGGAAAAACTGACCAGCATTGCCGACCATATTATCGATGTGATCGACCGCAATTTGTACGAGCGAACTTGCGATTGCCGCTGGTGGGCCGCTGATGAGAGTCTCGTCAATGCCTTTGGTCAGTCCTCGCAGCAGGGATTTACCCATGCCAGTCGGCGACTGGGGGTGATTCTTGACTCCTATACAGTCTACATTGATCTGGTTCTATGTGATCTTTCTGGACAAGTTGTGGCCCATGGTCGGCCTGCCCAGTTCTGTTCTCAGGGGATGATCTGCAGGCAATCACCCTGGTTCCGACGTGCCATCGAAACACGGGATGCCACTGAATTTGCCTTTGAATCTGTGCATCATTCCCATTTGGTATCGAATCGAAAAGTGCTGGTTTACGCCGGGGTTGTCAGAGAGGACGGCCAATTGAATGGTAAACCTCTGGGCGTGCTTGGTGCCCTGTTTGATTGGGAGTCGCTGGGCCAGAAACTTGTGGAAGATCTGCCGCTGGATCATGACGAGATGCAGAGAACCCGATGTCTGCTGATTGACCAGAACGACATGATTCTGGCAGATTCCAGGCGGCAGTCAGTCGGTGAACCCCTGAATTTGTTGGCCGGTAGGGAATTCCTCAGTCGATCGCGCGGGTTCCAGGAATTCCAGATTGATGGCGAACGCACGCTACTGGCTTTTTCTACATCCCGTGGTTTCGAAACCTACGCGACGGGTTGGAAATGCGTCATCATGCACCGTCTGGACGACCTTGTTTAAACCCAGCCTGATGGCCGAAATCTACGTTCAGTCACTCAACGCATACGGGATTACCACTGCCCATAGACTCCCGGAAAGCCTACCAAAGGTTTTTTCTGATTCCGCCTGACGGCTGACTTTGCCGATTTCTCAAGTTTCTCGTCATGGAAGCTGGCAAATCCCGAGCAGGATTGATGGGGCTGTAACGAATATGCCGATTCTCCTGCCAAGGAGTGCTGGCAGAGTGGCAAAAGAACCCATCGATTCCCAAACGGCTGAGGCAGCTCATCTGAGCATGACCGTTTCACCGCATTCGTGCCTTCCGCCAGATCGTGGTTTGAGCCTGACTCGCCGCGAATGGCTGTTAGGGATGATGGCTCTTCCTGCCGCTGGTTGTGTGATGATTGAAGTGGGGGTCACCAATCCCATCGTGGGGCTGACCACTGTGGCGATTGCTCCCTTTTTCAACGTGAGTCAGGAACCTGTCGTTGATGGGCGACAATTTGCACTCGCCTACTATGCAGAACTGCAGAAAACCCCCGGCTTTCAGGTCGTGCCTGTCGGGATCACCGAACAGGCCATCCGCCAGAATCGCCTCGAAATGGATAGCCCCCTCGACGTCCTGAAGCTCAGTGAACTGCTGCATGTGGATGCCGTTGTCGTAGGCGCTGTGACCGATTATTCGCCTTATTACCCGCCTCGAGTCGGCCTGCAAGTTTCCTGGTACTCGGCGAAACCATGGACTTTCGAACCTGGCCCACCGGTTGATCCATCGGCTCGTAAGGCCGTTCTCGATGCCCAGAAAGCCGAACGCAAAGCTCTTAAAGAAAGCAAAAAGTCGGGAAAATCATCCTTCTGGCCATGGAGTGAGAGCGAAACCTGCGAGCCAGTTCCACCGACAATGCCAGCCCCTGCCCCTGCATCAACTCTGGAACCTCAAATACGAGGACAATCCCCGGAGTCCCAACTCAGCAACGACATGTCCTACGCTTCGCAAATGCCTGTCAGTCTGCCGACGTTTGATCCCACGCGACCACTGATGTCCTACACGCGATTGTTCGACGGAGCCGACAGCCGGGTGGTTGCCAATCTTCGGGATTATGTCGAATTGAGTGGCGACCTCAGAGCCGGTGGCTGGGAAGCCTATCTGCAGCGCAGCGATGATTTCATTCGCTTCACATCGTACCTGATGATTGTCGAAATGCTGCAACTGCACGGCGGAGAAGCCCGCCGACGGATCGTGGTCAAAAAGCGTAAGTACAAATAAATCAAGGTATTTCGCTTCGAGAAACCTGTTGAGCTGAGTCACGGGATAGCCTGAGTTTTACTACATAAAACTGGTTGAAACTCTTGAAATCTCCAATATCCCCCGAGCTGATTCGCCGATAGGACAGAAGGGGTATTTCGAACAGACCGTTCGATTTTGTGTCCTTCTTGTGATCGCTGCACCTTCCGCGAAAGCTCAAGGAATGTCGAAATCACTGCATGTTCTGGCCATGGTCAAAGGGGATGAACGCTATGTGTTTCTATACGACCCGCAGAGCATTGAGCAGTTAATTGACCAGCTTGGCAAGTACGCCAGTGACCCTGATCTGGATTTCACCTGGTACGACGCCGCCATTCTGGCTGAAAAGGTACGAGGCCAGCAGACAACACTCAAAGGGCCACACACCGCGACCCACCGCTGGTCAAAACATATGACCGAATAGCACCCGAGTTCGTCAGGTCAACTGACAGGTGCCTGTGGTCAACTTCTTGTTGAGACGCCCTATGCATGCGGCTGAAGACCGATTTCTGCGGTACCTGCAGATCGAACGAAATGCTTCTGAGCTGACATTGAAATCGTATGCAGAAGATTTCGGCAGTCTGCATGACTATCTCACCGAACGGGTGGGCCACATCACAGAACCTGGACAGTTGGGTATCTCCGAGCTGCGGGGGTATGTCGCTTACCTGAACGAGTGCGGCTATGCCAAAACGACCATTGCGCGAAGGTTGGCTTCGCTCAGATCGTTCTTCCGCTTTTGCCAGCGTGAGCAGTTAGTCGAAGGAAATCCCGCCAAAGCTCTGCGTACACCTCGAGTGGGCCGCAAGCTGCCCAAGTTTTTGACAACCGAGCAGATTGTCAAACTCCTCGAAGCGCCGCCGGCCAATGAGGTTGATGGACTGCGAGACCGCGCTATTCTGGAAACCTTCTATTCAGCCGGCCTTCGTGTGGCAGAACTCGTCGGGTTGAATCTCGACGACTGGGATCAGGATGCCCAGATTCTTCATGTGTTTGGTAAGGGCAAAAAGGAACGGATTGCACCTTTAGGTAAGCACGCGACAAAAGCCCTCGAAAAGTGGGTGGCTGTCCGCAAACCAGAAGAGGCTGCTCCCCCACAATTGAAAAATGCTCTCTTTCTCAATCGGTTTGGAACCAGACTCACGACCCGCAGTGTGGGCCGGATGCTCGAAAAGTATATTCAATTGACCGGACTCGATCAGTTGATTTCGCCTCATACACTCCGACATACCTTTGCCACACATCTGCTCGACGGTGGTGCCGACCTGAGATCGGTTCAGGAGATGCTGGGGCACAAAAGTCTGACAACCACGCAGATTTACACTCACGTGAGTACTCAACGTTTGAAGGATACCTATCAGCAGGCACATCCTCACGCCAAAGTTCAAGACTAAACGGCTCTGGAAAGTCTCCAAGAGACATTCAGATAATGAGATCACCGCTTGGAAAAGCAGTTCCAAGCGGTGATGCCGTTTTTCAGTCAATGACGGCTTATCGCTTCAAGAATCCTGTTTCACTTCGGGCTTTGTTTCTGCAGATGACTTGTCGTCACTGGACGATTTCTCCCCTGATTTCTCGCCTGATTTTTCCCCCGATTTTTCATCTGACTTTTCTCCGGGCTTTTCCTCTTCAGCTTTCTTGGCATCTCTTTGAGCTTTCTGATAAGCCGTCTGGAATGTCGCGAAGAACTTCGTGAGATTTTCATTCGCCCCACGCGGGAAGTTGCCTGTGGCGAGTGCCTGGGCGCTGATCGTTCCCAAAGACATCTCGTTTTTCCACACGACGTTGAGCTTATCCACCCGACGTTCAGCTTCCTGATCGAACACGATCAACTCGGCCCGTACAAACAATTCTTGTGTCCCGGAATTTGTTCCCCCTTTGCGAGAACGCCTTAAATCGAGATGCACGAGCATGACCGAGGCATCGTCGGAGGGATCATCGACGAACGAAAGATCGATGCCGCACTTCTCAACAATTGATTCTGATCGTTGAACAATTCGCCCCCAGATATTTCCCGTCGGATCGAGGATCACAGCCCGGTAGCGAGCCATATTGATGGGGAAGATTTCCGTTACGTTCGCAAAGAGCCTGGCACCACGAGCTGTGCCAATCTCATTCTTCGCAGCCAGACGCTGCTGGGCGATCGATGGCTTTTCCTGGAGTTCAGGGACTGCATCGAGAGGCTTACTCTTATCAGGTGCTGCATCCATCGCCTCGTAAATGTCTTTGGACGAGATGGCGAAGTTCAGGTTTTGGCCGACCGAATACTGCATCGTATTCATCCCGACCACACTGCCAAACATATCAACCAGCGGACCACCGCTGTTCCCTGGAGAGATTGGCGAAGTCGTCTGGAGCCACATCCCTTCAGTTTTCGTGCTGGAATCAAGTTCATCCGCTTTACGGATGCTGCTGATAATCCCTTCAGAAGCCGTAAACGAGAGACCAATGGGAGCACCAAAAGCCGCCGTCGAAATCCCTTTGTCAGGGATCAATTTACTGACTGGCAGGGGATGGAGCTTATCGACGGGCAGGTTGACAGTCACAATGGCAATGTCTTTTGTGGGAATCAACAGCTTGACCCCAGTGACTTCTCCTTTAGTTCCATCGGCCAGACGGACAGTGGCCTTGCTCGCGCCCTGAATCACATGGACATTGGTAACGACAGTCCCTTCTTTATCGATGACAAAACCACTCCCCTGCCCCCCACCATCTTTACCACTGGTGGTAATCACAACGACAGAGGGTTCGACTCGTTTGATCAGCTCGGGAAGTTCCAGTTTGGTGACTGATGGTAAATCGAAATCCGACTTACGGATCTTGGCTTTCGCATCTGTCGAGGCATCTCCGCCCGAGCTGCCAGTTGCAGCCGGTGTGCCAGAGGCCGAGGCGACTGCCGGTTTTTCAGCACTACCCCCAGTGGCGGCACTACCCCCAGTGGCGGCACTACTCGGAGCCGCATCTGCCACGGCCGCGTTACCTCCAGACCCCGCTTCACCGGCTGGCGCTGGCATCGGTGTGGGTGAAGTGGCTGCAGGAGCAGACTGTGTATGAGCCGGCGGAGTCGTGGAGCCACTCGCCATGGCGGTCGTTTCGGCCACAGGAGTTGTGACTGCCGGAGTGCCCCCGGCGGAGGTTGATGCACTTGCGGGAGTCGTTGTCACAGCAACTGGAGAAGTTCCCCCCGATGAAGCGACAATCGGCACAGCGGATCCAGCCGTTGCCGGAGCGGGTGTCGAAACAACGGCTGCTGGTGCAGGATTCACTGGAACTGGATTGGCGCGAAGTGCCAGCACAGCAACGGCAGCCACGACCACCAGAGCGACACCGCCACCAACCACAACAGGAACCGGAACGCCGTTACCTCCCGAGGATTTCCCACTTGAACGACCGCTGGCACTGGCAATTGTCACTTCATTGCATTGCGAGCAGCGAACTTTCTTTCCCAGTTTTTCTTCAGCAACCATAAAGGGTTGAAAACATGACTGACAGGTCACACGGACTTTCATAGCCCAATCCCCATACCTCAATGAATTTCAAAAAAATCGTAAGACAACCAAACAAACCGCAATACGATCGATTTCTGAGTTCAGTAATCTGCCAACCTGGCTCCAGGTTTTCAATCAAAATCTGTACACATTCGCACTAAAATTTTAATCAACGAATACGCAAGGCATCAAAGGTTCAGTCGCAAGAGTTACGTGACTCGTTTCGATGGTCTCAGGTTCACAGAAGCCTGAGGACTGACACTCTCAGTCAATCGCCCAATCAGCCATTACCCCGCAGCTTCTGTGCAAAACGAATGACTGGTTGACAAAATCACACAAAGAATCGCCTTTCACCCCAACCCTAATTAAATGAGGCGAAATCCATGCCAGTGAACATCAGATTCTGAGTTCAGCATTTGTTCTGAAAATTGAATGCGATTCCTTTCTCCGCGTTCCAAATAACAAAAGCCGCCTGTGCAACGGGTTTGTCGCACAGGCGGCTATGATGTTCTGCATTTCGATGAGTGTCTGCCGACCTCACATAGCCTGACAACTGTCGGCTTGGGGTGCCTTACTTGCGGGCAGCCTGATGCTGCAAAGGTAGCCAGGCGCCATTTTCCCGGCTGCTGGCCACACTTTGCTGAATGAAATACATCCCTTCGACCCCGTCGTAAACGTTCGGGTAGATCGTGTTTTTCGTCTCAAAAGATTTGCCTTCGATTCGCAGAATCATGGCATCGAATGCCGCACGATAGATATTGGCAAAAGCCTCGAAAAAGGCTTCGGGATGCCCACTAGGGAGTCGGCAGGAGGACTTTGCCAGGGGCAGGAAATACGGAGCATTCGGATCTCGGGTGTAGATCTGGTGTGCCGACCCGTTGCGACGGACAATCAATTCATTGGGGTTTTCCTGCCGCCACTGAATCGCACCTTTGGTTCCGTCAACTTCAATCGTCACATCATTTTCACGTCCATGGGTCACCTGGCTGGCTGTGACTGTCCCCAAAGCACCATTTTCAAACTGAATCACCGCGTGACCGTAATCGTCGAGAGCGCGCCCTGTTTCAAAGGTTCTCAGGTGGCAAGAAATCTGTTTGGGCAATAACCCCGAAATATATCGACCCAGATTGTAAGCATGAGTACCGATATCGCCAAAGCAGCCAGCAGCCCCTGATCGTGTGGGGTCAGTCCGCCAGGCGGCCTGCTTCTGATCGGAAGCTTCCAGCCGGGTTCGCAACCAGCCCTGAATGTAGTTGGAGCGAATGCATTGAATCTCGCCCAACTCACCATTCTGCACCATTTCACGGGCCAGCCTCACCAGCGGATACCCCGTGTAATTATGGGTCACAGCAAAGACTACACCCGATTTTTCCACAAGCTTCTGTAGCTCTTCGGCCTGAGCCAGATCGAATGTCATCGGCTTGTCGCAGACGACATTGAAGCCCGCTTCGACAGCAGCCTTGGCGACTGGAAAGTGCATGTGATTCGGTGTCGCAATCGTCAGGAAGTCAATGCGTTCAGTGGCTGGTTTGGCCAGTTCACTTTCGATTAACTCTTGATAGGATGCATAAGCCCGATCCAAAGGAATGTCATATCCTGCTGCCGAAGATTTTGCACGGACGGGGTCTGAAGACAAAGCTCCTGCCACAAGAGCAGCCCTATTGTCGAGGACAGCAGCTGTTGCATGCACACGACCGATAAATGATCCCGAACCCCCGCCCACCAGGGCCATCCGGAGTTTACGATTCAAGCTGCCATTCGTGGTGTCCATGTTTCTGGTCTTTCCGTGCTGAGAGAATCAAAACCGGGAGAATCAAAATGCCTTCAGGCCCTGCACCCACTCCACGACCGACTTTCGATTCATTTCTTGAAATTGTCCATCAATCGATCGAGGGAATGGAACTTACAGAACTTCTCGCAGAATATCTCTCAGCGAGAGCAATCGCCACAGGTCAGCCTGACTCGTGCGGACTTGCCTTGAATGAACCACCATCGCGGATTGCTCGAACCGCGATAAGAGCTGGATCGTTCGTTAGGCAAAAGATCGCTTCTCTGGCGGCCGTGAATTCTGCCTAGTCCTCCAAAAGCCCCAGAATTCCATGCAGATTCATAGTTTCCAGCTCGACCATGTTGTGAGTATATTGCCTTTGTCATTTCTCAGTTGAGTTCTCGGCATAACCTCTCACTTCGGAGTCCTCTCAATATGATGATGTTCAATGATTCTGCCCCATCCCGCCCTGCTGCCTCCAACAAACTCCCCTGGCTGGTTGCGGGAATTTTTCTGGGAATTGCGATCTCTTCATTCTGGCCTGCTGAACAGGTGCAGGCTCGAGGGACAGACCGCACCGATAAATTCGCCATCACGACAGCCACCACCGGCTTTCAGAACCCGGATACCATCTTCGTGCTCGATTTTTTGACTGGCCGACTCGTCGGCGCGTTGTTGAATCAGCAGTCGGCACAATTCACGAACTTTTACTTCCGCAGCATTGCCGCCGACTTTGGTCTCGACCCGGCTGCCAAGCCTCAGTTCGTCATCATGTCTGGCGACGGAAATCTCACCACACGGGGTGGGCCTCAGATTTCGACGGGTGTTGTCTACATTGGTGAAATGACGACCGGAAAAGTTGTCGCCTATCGCTATCCGTTCCAACTCGCGCCCAAGCCATTGCCACCCACGACACTGCAGCCATTTGCTTTCTTCAGCTTCCGCGATGTCGCTCCCCAGGAATAGCTTTCGCTAGATGTCCTGAACTTTGTTGCACAAGCTTCCGACGCTGCAGCCATGGATTACCAGACTGCAGCGTCGCTGTTTTTTGGCCACTGAACTTGTTACATGTTTGAGACATCAGGCTGACTGCAGGTGGGTGGCTGGGGTTGAGTCTTCGAACCCCCAGCGATTTTCGGCGCGAACTGGGGGTTCGCGAAGACGCTCAAGCCCAGCCACCCTATACCAAGGATCGCAGTTCTTTATTGGAAGCCGTGTTACATCTTCGAGACAGCAGACTGGCTGCGATAACTCAAGCGACGCGCCAGAACATGGCTGGTCTTCCCGGCAATGCGAGCGACGAAGAGCACACCGGCGGGCCCATTCCCCAAAGGGAGCTTTTTCCGCAGCTGATTGGCATCCACGCGAACATGGCGGCATTTAATCTCCAGTTCGCGATAACCACGCTCTCGAATAGCCGCTTTCAACTCTCGCTCGTTTCCACTGACGATCTGCTCAATTTCAAATGTTTGTACAAACGGGCTTAACGTAGGCTCAGATCCCGTCAGATACTCCTCGGCGTCATCCAATCGCCACAGATCCAACTGATCTGCCATCACATCGACTAATCCAGATCGCACGATGGCCGGATCCGGATCAAAAATGTAGCGTCCTGGTGGTTCGACCCGAGTCATCACACTTAACGGGTGACCGGCCAGGCTGGCACCTTCGGGCAATATGGTCGCGCGAAATGGGGCTTCTCCGGCTAACTCCCCAAACCAGACCGTGGCTTCTTTGCATTCTCCACTCAGGCTGATCAGTTCAATTTCGGCATCGGGGAATTTACCACCAAAGTTGCTGGCTGGTGAAAGCTTGATGGCACCTCCACGCGATTGCTGCATGATATTTTGCAGTACTTCGAGTGGTGGTGCGAGATCCTCAATTCGCTGAATTCGTCCACTGAGACCTTTCGTCAACAGATCGGGCCGACGGTCCGGGTCAATGTGAACCCACTTGTTCGAGATGTCGATGGTCTCTGCCAGCCCCTGCTGAAATTCGATCTTTTGGTCGACGCCATAGACCTCGGCATTCCACTGGAGTCGAACCAGCTGGAGAGGATTGGAATCGACAGCCACAATGGGGCCACGTGCTGCTAACGCGATCGCATCTCCGCCGGCACCACTGCATAAATCGACGACGGTTTCACCCACAGGAAATCGCCTGGCTTTATGCCTGGCAATCGCTTCCGTTGTGGTTTGTTCGAGGGATTTCCGGTCAAACCAGAGCCTGGAGGCATATTCAAAACGTCCCTGAGCCCGTTGCCGCAGATCAGCCACCAGCATGACTAACGTCACCAGTTCGGCAGGGTACTCTCTCCGCAGAAGTTCCTGACGTCGAAACTCGGGCCCTTCGATTTCAGCCAGACGTTGAAAAATCTCGGGCAATTCTTTCAGCCGCCGCCAGCGTTCCCACTCGATCTGTTCGTCAGCCGTGAAATTCAAACGTGCCTACTCCATGTGATGGTGCATCAATCCTCGATAGCCTCCATGCACAGTATGCTGATCCCGGGCAGTGGCTTCCAGCATAGGGAGTGCTTCCAGAGTTCTAAGCTTCGTGATATCTTCTAGTCGTCGTAATCACGTAATAGCCTGGTTGATGAGAATTCATCAGAAGCCTGACATTCTTTCAGACGGATCAATTCGCGATGCATGTTCCAGATGGTGTCCTGTCTCCTGTGCTGTGCCTGAGCACTGCTCCCCTCGCGAGTGCTGCAGTCGCCTTCAGTTTATGGAACTGGCGGAATGAACTTCTCCGTCAACCAACAGCGACTCCGTCCGTCCTGCAGGCAGCAGGTGTGGGCTGTGCGATCTTTGCCATGCAGATGTGCAACTTCGCAATCCCCGGCCAGGGTTTTTCCGGCCATCTGATGGGCGGAGCCCTGGCAACGATTCTTTTGGGCCCCTGGGCGGCCTGTGTGATCATGGCCGTCATTCTAACGATTCAGGCCAGCCTCTTTGGAGATGGCGGACTCTCAGCACTGGGGATCAACATTCTCAACATGGGAGTGATCCCTGCGGCCATCACAGCCTTCTTGCTGAAGAAGCTCCCAGCATCCGCCACAGGATCGCTGGCTCTGCGTGCTTTGACCTGGTTCTCGGTGTCAGCTCTCAGTGTGATGGCAGCTGTCATGGCACTGGGTGTGCAACTGGCTCTGGGTGCGACAGCCACGATCGACGGGACACAAACTGCTCTCCTGCTCTTACAGACTCATGTTCCCATCGCTCTTAGTGAAGGGCTCATCACAACCTTACTGGCTGCCATCGTGCTGCCTTACGAAGCCACAGTTCGAGTCCGGATTCTGTTTGTGCTGGCTCTGTGCATCCTGCCTTTGACTCCCGCGGCTTCGATCCTGCCCGATGGCTTAGAGGCGACTGGCGAAGTGGTCGGCTTTCTCGCGAATGCCCAAACATGGGAATCATGGCTGCCGGATTACACCATACCAGGGCTAGTGACTCACTACTGGTCAACAGCACTGGCAGGTCTAGTGGGACTTGCAGCCACAGCATCTGCCCTGCTTCTGCTGGCCGAAATGATAGTGATCGGCCAAAAATCAACTCGTCAGCCGCTGGAGTCTTGACCACCAGTTAGATTTCAATTGATCGACAGGTTGAGTTGTGGAAAGGAATCCACCTCGTGCGGGAACCGCCATCCAGCGATCTCCTGATGCAGCTTGAGCGGCTGGGAATTACCCCAGCCAGTGCTCTGGCAATCTCGCGTCGAGTGATGCAACGCCTGTCAGACGACCTCCCGGCATTTGATGGCCTGTATCTCAATGAGTTCGTGCGTCGAAAGCTGCTGACGGCCTGGCAGGCCGAGCGCATCGAAGCCAAACAAACCGATTCGTTGTTCGTGGGAAGTTATCTTCTCAGGCGTCCTCTGGGGCAGCATCGTTTCCCCAAAGTCTTTGAGGCGCACCGCATCACAGATGGTGCGCGAGTCGCCCTCCGCATGATCCATGCTGATCGCAATGAACTTCAACGTATCGAACAGGCTTTGCAGCGACTCGTCGCAGCTCTGGCTTCGCTGACGAGTTCCCGGCAACAGCCTGCAAAATTCACTATCGATCCTTCGACAATCGCCTGCCCGCAAGAAGTTTTTCGGATGGGTGACTGGGGTTCAGCAGCTCCTCCTTTAGTTGGAACAACCCCGGCAACTCTGGGGCACTCCTCGGGACTAGCGGTCGTTAGCCCTTTCGTGGAGGGCAGACCTTTGACGGAACTTCTGGTCCGTCGTGGCCGCTTTCCTGCAGCCGTTGTGCAAGCGATTGGCCAGCAGCTGTTCCAAGCACTGGCGACCTTGGAAAGCCTGGGGTTTTCGGAGGGTGCCCTTCGCCTGGAAAATCTCCGTCTCTCTTCTTCCAGCAGGAAGATCGTCCTCGTCGATCCAGCGATCGGGGGAATCCTGACTCCGGTGCTGAATCTGCACGATACTCCGCACCCGGCCGTCCTGGACCTCGCGGCACCGGAGCGATTCTCTCATCAGGCAGCGCCTTCTGCTCAAAGCGATCTCTATGCCGTTGGTTGTCTCTGCTGGCAACTTCTGGCGGGACGACCGCCCTTTCTGATGGGAGATCTCTATCAGCGCGTGGCGGCTCATCGGCAGCGAGCCATACCTGATATTGCCGAGATTGCTCCTGAAGTTCTGCCCCAACAGGCTCAGGCGATTGCATTGTTGACGCAAAAGAATCCTGCTGACCGGCCCGCTTCGATTCGAGAAGCAGTCGAACTGTGGGGCCCGGGTCATGCAAGTATCCTCAGTCAGTTCGAAAGATCGTTTCGGGAAACAGTCCCCCATTTTGATCAGAATCAACCCAGACCGACCGTATCACGCGGATTGTGGGCGGCAGCGGTGTTGCTGGTCGCGGTCGGCGTGTTCTTCACAGCGACCCGCAACCAGTGGGATCATCTCTGGCTACTGGCCATTCCTGCCAAGGCCAAAGCTGTTCAACAACAGGCGGCCACATCTGCTTCCCCGGAAACAACAGCTGTTGTCCCGATAACGTCTGGTCAACAGCAAACGTTTCTCCGGCTCTCAGCACACACGGCGATTATCCCGGGCAAACCTCTTCCTGTCCCGTCGTCGACAGGGAGCCTGCTGCTCAATGAATCGACGAGCTATGAAGTGGCCGAGATTTCGTTTGTCGGGGATCTCACTCTTGAGGCGGCTCCAGGCGTAACACCACAGATCGTCATCGGTCACGAACCACTCAAGATCACGGCAGATACGCTGCATCTGCGAGGAATTCGTTTTCTTTTCAAACCAGATGTTTCGCAGGAAGCCGCTTCCCGATTACTCATGACGTTGCGTGCTCGCAATCTCACGGTCACCGATTGTGAATTCATCTTGCCGAAAGATCCTGCGGGGCCAGCCCGTGCGGCCATTGCCTGGAGACCACCCGAGCAAAAAGATGCCACCGGTGGTGTGGCCCAGTTTGAACGGGTGCTGCAATCGGGCTCGGCGACTCTGCTTTATGCGGCGGAAACACCTCGAAAGGTCGTTTGCTCGCAGGTATTACAGAGTGAGTCTGCAGGGCTGGTCTCACTGGGAAAATCGACACGTCGCAGCGAATTCCTGTTGCAACTGAATCGCTGCACCTTGAGAGGCACCACCAGTTGGCTTGATTGTCAGGGCGAATTGGCCAGTCAGGCGGGTTCTACACCCATCGAGATTGAAGCGATCGATACCGTCTGGTTACCTGCCCATGAACATGCAGCCATCCTCCGCTGGCGAACAGCCTCAGAATTGCGCGCTGATTGGAAAAATGCGGTGCGGATTTCTGGCGAAGGGACGATCCTGGTCGGGCACCCGGCGATCTGTCTTTGGGATGCATTAGCTGGCCAGGCTCCTCGATTGCTTCAAGAGGAACCCACATCAATTCAGGGAGTCCTGTTCGGTGAAGTCACATTTGCCGGGCCAGCTTCGGAAGACCCTGCCGATTCACAACTGGTCGACACCACGGCCCCGCTCTTCTCGGCTCAGCTACCCGGGATTGATGCTCAGCAGTTTCGGAGAGCCACAGCCTTACAGAGATGAATCCCTGTGATTGATGGGGAAAGTGGAGCATCGGGAGTGCCATCCGCTTTCTTGAAAAATCGTGCTTTTGTGAAGTGAGACGTACTCAATTCGTTATTGAGAAACTCCGTCACGCTTTTCTGACTGCGTATGGTCGACTACTCTTTGTCTGATGGCAGAAGATCTACAACTGCCCGACTCGTCCGTTTGACAGGGATTGACTGAAGACGACATGGATAACGAACTGATTGCACAATCCAAAGAGCTGACATCTCGCATCCTCCAGCTCCGAGACTCTCTTTGACTACGATCAGTGGCAGGCACGAGTTGCCGAGATCAACGAAGCCATGTCTGCACCCGATTTCTGGGATCACCAGGAGAAGGCGCAAGCACTGGTGACCGAGCTGCGCAATGTGAATGGGTCTTTGAAACCACTTCAGGAACTCATTGACGGTACTGAAGAACTGGCTGTCTTGCGGGAATTTCTGGCGGAAGATGACTCGTCAGAATCACGTGACGAAATGGTCGGCCTGCTCGCTTCCTTGCAGGAAAAATTCCAGCAGGTCGAACTCAAGGCGATGATGAGTCGTCCCGAAGACCCCTGTTCGGCTTATCTGCAGATTCAAGCGGGCGAAGGGGGAACAGATGCCTCCGACTGGGCGGCCATGCTGTTGCGAATGTACACCCGCTGGGCCGAAGACCGTGGCTTTGAGACGGAACTGATTGAAATTTCCGAGGCGGAAGAAGCCGGTATTCGCAATGCCACACTCGCCATTCGTGGAGAGTACGTTTACGGTCTGCTAAGAGGTGAAACGGGAGTTCACCGCTTGATTCGCATCAGCCCGTTCGATGGAGCCGGTCGTCGTCAGACATCTTTTGCGGCTGTTGATGTGATCCCGGAACCGGATGACACGATTGATATCGATATCAACTGGGAAGATCCTAAGATCATCCGCGAAGATATCTTTCGCGCCAGTGGTGCGGGTGGTCAGCATGTGAATAAAACATCCTCGGCCATTCGCTTGACTCACTTGCCCACGAATACCGTGGTTCAATGCCAGAACGAACGCAGTCAGCATAAGAATCGCTCGTGGTGCCGCAAAATGCTGGTGGCCAAGCTGCTGCAGCTTGAAACTGTCAAACGGGAAAACGAAGCGGCTCACAAGCGAGGGCAAAAGTCCAAAATTGGCTTTGGTGGCGAAACGATTCGTAACTATGTCCTCAACCCGGAGCAGTTTGTTAAAGATACTCGCACCAATCTGAAAGTTGGCACACCCATGCCCGTCCTCGACGGACGCATTGACGAGTTTCTGGAAGCCTACTTACGCTGGGATATGGCCGAATCGGCGTAAGCCATCAGGCTTTCATTCTGATGAAAAAGGAGCACGCGCCAAACACGCGTGCTCTTTTTTTGACAGCATGTTTTCTATCAACACAGTAGCATTTGCAGATTGATCTGATTGAGTAAAGAATCACACAGAATTTCGGCCGTCTGAACTCTTGAGGAGAGCCATGATGATTCGCCTGGAACGCATTCTGTTCCCGACAGATTTCAGCGATTTTGCCTTACCTGCCCAGCAATATGCCGCCGAACTGGCGAACCGGCTGGGAAGCACCTTGCACCTGCTCAATGTGGTTCAAGATATCGAGATGATCTCTCCCGATCCCGCATCGCCATTTTTGCTCCCCACGGGTCAGTTGCCCGAATTGATGGCTGCGACTCAGGAAAATCTGAATTCTCTGGCGAAACCTCTGCAGGATACTGGCCTGCAAGTGGTGACAGCCGTTCGATCGGGAGTGCCATTTCTGGAAATCCTGCAATATGCCGAAGAGCAGGCGATCGACCTGATTGTGCTGGGAACTCACGGCCGCACGGGCTTAGCCCATGTGCTGCTCGGGAGCACTGCCGAGCGTATTACCCGCAAATCGCCATGCCCTGTCCTGACAGTCCGACCTCAGGCGCTGAAAGCTCATGCTGCCCAGAGTGAGGCGTAACTCATCTGCATTCATTCGGTCTACGAAATACCTCAAGTCGCATCATCTCCGAACGTTGTCTCTCCGAAAATCGTGGAAATCGTCATGCCTCGAATCGCCTTGCCACTTCTCAACAGGCCGGTTTCATTCAACAGCCTGCTGTGCGGAACATTACTTCTGAGTGGTTGCCTTTACAACGAATTTGAGCCGGTAGCGACGCCGACCAGTGATGTCGCAGTGGAAGCTCAGGCAAACTTGGCGGCTGAGAATCCCACGCCATCGACAAGCCAGGCGGCAGCACCTGCCACCTCAACGGCGGCTCCTACTCCCGCACTCGAAGTTCCCTCGGCTGATGGAAATAACCAGCTTTCAGCCGAAGATGTTGAAGCGGGTTGGATCAAGCTTTTTGATGGCCACACACTCTTCGGCTGGCAGCCCAACTCTGAAGCCGAATGGATCGTTTCTAATGGTGAAATCCAGATTCCCGAGGGTCCCAAAGGGTTATTGTGCACCACCACCCGCTTTGCTGATTTTGAACTGCGTTGCGATGCCTGGATTGATACGACATCCAACAGTGGCATCTTCCTGCGGACTCCACTCAAGCCCACCAATCCGGCTGTCGATTGCTACGAGTTGAACATCTGCGATCAGCACCCTGCCGGCTTTACCAGTGGCAGTCTTGTGGCGAGAGCCAAACCTTCCCAGACAGTGCCGACAGCAGGTGGCTGGCACACTTATGAAGCGACCGTGGCTGGCCCGGACGTGACCGTGAAACTCGATGGTCAGGTGATGGCAACTTACAAAGATGAAACGGCCAATCCCCTCAAGACGGGCTTTATTGGTCTGCAGCAGAATGGTGGGCCGGCTCGATTTCGAAACATTTACCTCAAACCCCTCGGTTTTCAATCCCTGTGGAATGGCCAGGATCTTTCAGGCTGGCGGGTGGTGCCCGGGAGTGTCGGGACATTTGAAGTCAAGGAAAAGTTGCTGCATGTTGCGGGTGGTCGCGGGTTTCTCGAAACCGAAACCAAGGCTGACAATTTCATTCTGCAGTTCACGGCGCGGACTCTGGCTGACAATCTCAATGGCGGCATCTTCTTCCGAGCGATGGAAGGGACCGAGAAAGCCCCATCCCATGGTTATGAGTTTCAGATTCATAACGGGTTCAAAAATGGCGACCGCAATCAGCCACTGGATCACGGAACGGGTGCGATCTTCCGCCGGGTTTCTGCTCGTCGCATTGTCGCTAACGATAACGCATGGCTGACAGGCACACTCATCGCGGATGGACCACACTTTTCGACGTGGGTGAATGGCATTCAAATGGTGGACTGGACCGACAGCCGACAGCCGAACGTCAATCCCCGTGAAGGACTGCGATTAGAAGCGGGGCACATTAGTTTGCAGGGGCATGACCCCACGACTCAGTTCGATTTCAAATCAATCCAACTGGCGCCACTCCCTTGAGTTTCGCCTGGCTACTTGCAAGGAAGGATCACGAGCTATACGAGCCGGAAGCGTCAGCGACGGGCATTTTCATTTTTTTCGACTATCAAGTTTAGCTATCAAATCGACTTGCCATGGTTCTTGCGGAAGATGAGAGTCCCCGTCGCTGACGCTTCCGGCTCGTCGATCTGCCTGCTGGAGACAGGGGCGGTTTCGTTGCCTGATGAAATGCCAAGCGAATTTCTCAACAGTTCAGATGGAACAACGTTAAAGTTTTCGCGTTCCCAGTCCCCTCCTGTGGTTTCAACATTTCGATAGAAACCAGAATTTCAACCGGGGCGACCCCTGCGCCGTAGAAACTTCCCCGTGCGATTGCAAAAGTTCTGCTTGCCTTCCCCCGGCGCGGGAGGTGAATATCAGCGGCGACGGACAGGTGGTCAAATGTTTTCGAATGAGTGCCAAGTGGGGAATGCCATTATGCAACGGGCATTGGGGCTGGTCGTGGTGATCGCATTGCTTGCCGACGCGCACAGTACGCGGGCTGAGGAGATTCGCGAGGGAACGCGGGTCGTCGTGATCGCCGAGAAATCCGAACTGCAGGTCTCCGGTAAACCGGCGGGCACCGTGCCGGAATGCTCGATTTTCACCGTGGGCAAAGTGTCCCCCCCCTGGTTGTGGATCCCCTCCCAGCAGGCGTATCTGCTGCAGCGTGATGTCATTCCCTTCACCGACGCCATCGATCACTACACCCGCCAAATCGCGGCGAATCCCACGGCCAATGCCTATTGGAACCGTGCCCAGATCTGGCGAATGAAGGGGGAACTCGACATCGCTCTGGCGGATATGAACGAGGCAATACAACGCAGCCCGGGGGTTGATGCGTGGCACAACAATCGTGGGCTATTGTGGCGAAATAAAGGAAATGAGGAACAGGCCATTTCGGATTTCAATGAGGCCATTCGGCTAAATCCGAAGATTTTTCAAGCATATTCCAACCGTGGTAATTCATGGCGGTTAAAGGGGGAGCTCGACAAAGCCCTGGCCGACTACACAGAGGCCTTGCGACTCACACCAACCTCGGAAAGAATAAAAGTTTTGAACTCTGATGAACGAACTGGCGGCGATTCCTCCCAGCTGACAGACTCCAGAGCCGAAACCTACTTCGCCCGTGGCTACACGTGGGAAGCGAAGGGCGATCTCGATCAAGCGATGGCAGATTACAACGAGGCTATCCGACTCAACCCGAGAAACATACATGCCTACTACAGCCGAGGAGCGAGCCATTTTGTGCAAGGCCACTCCAAAGCTCTCACCGACTGTGATAAACTTCTCGAACTGGAGAAAGGTGTTGGCGAATATTCGGCCTACGCCATCATTCTCGGGAACCTGGCCGCCCGGCGGGTTGACCAGCCTGCCGCAGCCGCGAAATTCCTGGCATCTGCCTCGAAGCTCAAGAACGAGTGGCCGCAACCCATTGTGCGCTACCTCCAGCGGGAACTGACAGCCGACGAATTGCTGCAACTGGCCGTCGATCAGGACAAGCGGACCGATGCCGAGTGCTACATCGGTCTAGATGCTCTCCTCGACAACCGCCCCGACGAAGCCCGGACCCGCTTCCAGTGGGTGGATGACAATGGCACAAAAACCTTCGTTGCGTACGACATGGCCCGCCACGAGTTGCGAAAACTCGACGGCTCCCAGTCAAAGCCCTCCCCATGAACCCGCCGCAAGCTGGTGGAGGCGTGGTTCCACGCGACGTTGAACGTCCCGATGCCTTTGCCAGACGCCACCCATCCGTACCTGCGAAAAGTCGCCATCTCCGGGGAGTTCGCAAAAGTTCTGCTTGCCTTCACCCGGCGCGGGAGGTGAATATCGGTCAGTTAGTAGACTAACACGGCTGTTCAACATGCTTGCTCGGAGCCGCAAGCATGGCACTCTCGGCGAATATACCCTGGTATTCGAACGATCTGGAAACCGAATCAGGCGGCGATGTGCTGTTCGACTTCGTCGGCGTTGAGGGAGACAATGGCGATTCCCAGCTTATCGGCCAGTTCGACCGCTTCGGGTTCATCGATGATGATCGTTTGCCCGGCCTCGACAGCCAGTACGCGGCCACCCGCTTCGTGCATCGTGCGGATCGTTTGAATCCCGATTGTCGGGACATCAAAGCGGCGATCCTGATTGGGCTTGGCCACCTTGACGACTGTGAATCCGCCGCGACGGCAGAGTTCGGCAGCACGGCGAATACAGCGATCGGTTCCCTCGATGGCCTCGACGGCAATGACTGCCATGTCATTCACCACGACTGACTGGCCGACATCGAGCCGCCCCATTTCCTTGGCCAGACTCCAACCAAAGCGAATGTCGCGCCATTGGGCATCGGTGGGTTTTCGCCGGGTGAGAAATCCATGTTTCACAAGCAACTCCGGGCAATAATCAAGGGCGGAATCGAAATGGAAGTTATCACGCTCAAACTCGCGGATCACCGCCAGTAAGATGGTGTCATCTTTGCGGTTGGATGTGGCAAAGCTGTACCACATGCGGAGTGTCCGGAAGTCGGGGAGCAGCCGAAAGATTCTCCACGACTGAAACAGGACGGTTTTTTCGATCTTTCCCGCCATGATCAGTCGATCAACGCGATGCCGCTTGAAGACCTTCATGGCGTAGCCAAATCGAGCCAGTGGCCCTTCCTGATAGATGTGGCAATGCTCTGCCAGCTCGGGAGAAGCCATGCCGGCAACACCGACACAAACGACTTTGATCCCCTGCTTTTTGGCAGCTTCCGCAAAGGAAATCGGAAACCTGCCAGCACCTGCCAGCAGGCCCACTCTTTGCGCGGATCCTGGAACATCCATGCTCATCATGACGAACGAACATCCTGTTCGAAAGTTTGTGATTCACTGCCAGTTATTGAGCTTACTCAAGAAAACCAGCTTCTGATTTAACCAGCGGCCTTGAGAGGATTGCCGGCGCCCTCGGCCATCAATTTTTCAAGTTCAGCCAACCTCTTGGCCATGGCCCGCATTTCTTCCCGCATTTCGGGAACTCGCTTGAGCGTGAAGACGAGTCGCTTCTGTTCGGCTTCCGGGCTCGCGGGGTAACCAATCCAGGTTTCACCGTCGGGCACATTGCGATGCACACCGGCCTTGGCACCAACCATGCAACCTGTGCCCATGTGTGTGTGATCTTTCACACCCACCTGGCCACCCAGCCGGACATAATCGCCCGTGCTGCAGGAACCTGCGAGACCCACTTGAGCAGCAAAGACGTTGTTCCGGCCCACGCGGCAGTTGTGACCAATCATGACCATGTTGTCGATCTTGGTACCAGCACCGATGACAGTGGCATCGACAGCACCTCGGTCGATCGTCGCGCCAGCTCCAATTTCCACATCACTTTCGATAATCACACCACCCAGTTGTGGCACCTTGATAAATCGACCCTGCTCAAAACGATAGCCAAAACCATCGGCACCCAGGACCGCATTCGCATGAATGATGACGCGATCGCCCAGCGAAACTTCATGATAAAGCACAGCGTTCGAATAGATCTGGCAATCTCGCCCCAGACGCGAACCGGCTCCAATACTGGCACCTGGATGGATATCGCAGTCATCGCCAATGATGACGTCTTCACCAATATAGGCACCAGGCCCAATGGCACAGTTTTCGCCAATCCGGGCTGTGGAACTGATAAAGGCCGAAGGAGAAATGCCTCGCTTCAAGCGACTGCGAATGATACGGAAGAGTGGCAGCACCTGGAGAAAAGCGGCCTGAGGATCTTCCACTTCAAGAAGTACAAGTCGAGGATAATCCGCATTGACGCGGGCGGATTGTGAGGGGTGAATGACCACCGCAGACGCACTGGTTTCCTTCAACCGGCTGATATGACGGTCTTCGGAAAGGAAGGTCAGCTCACCAGACTTGGCCTGTTCAATCGCTGCGGCACCGGTCACAGGTTCCTGAGGAGTGGCCACGCATCCGTCAAGCGTGACAATACGGGCGCCAATCAAAGAGGCGATGGACTCGATGGTATGAGCCATTCCGGCATCCTTTCCGGGTGGTGATCTTTAAAGACTTGAGAAATCTCAAGTAGAATTTACAAAATCTGGTTGTACCGAAAAATCCCCTGTGCCGACAAGGTCGATTCGTGTGACAATCTGGCAAACTCAGTGAAACCAGAGAATGTCGCCCTGGCAAACACATTCCCATCCTCACTGCACCTACTAAGGCGTCTTGATGCTTGAGATTTTGACTGGCACTGGTGCCGCACGTCATCAGGAGGCACTGGCGCGCTATGCCAGTCATCTTGGTCAGGGTCTCGCAGACGGTCAATTGGGGACTGGCCTGTGGCTCACACCCTCGGCACGCACGCACTCGAAGACTTATCAGGCTTTGCTGGAATTACTGAAGGGCAAGATTGCCGCCCCCAACCTGCATACGTTTGAGTCGTTCTCTGAGATCATTCTGAGTCATGGGTCTGCGGCAGCGACTCCCATTACGCCATCCACGCAGTTTCTGCTGCTGTCACACGCGATCCAGACCGTCTATCAGCGGGGCGACTGCGAGGAGTTCAGCGCTGTCATCGAGACTCGGGGTTTGACAAAAATCGTCAGTGACTGGATTGCCGAGCTTAAGCGGGATGAAACGTGGCCTGAGGAATTTCTCAAAAGCTGCCAGCAGCAAAAAGGGGGCGCGACAGGCAAGGATCTGGCACTGGCGGCGATTTATCACGAATACCAGGCATTGCTCAATGCACGCGGCTGGTACGATCAGGAAGGTCGATCGTGGTTAGCTCGGGCAGCCGTCTCCCAGGGAGCCAGGGCACCTTTCGATCAGGTGCGGCTTGTGGTCTGCGATGGTTTCGTCGACTTCACGTGGATTCAGTACGAGTTACTCGAGCAATTTGCGAGATGGAACGCCGACATTGTCATCACCTTGCCCGATGAATTCGCCAGCCAGCGGAATACGTCTTTTGATCGAAGCGAACTGTTTGCGATTCCTCGCCGAACACTTGAGATTCTGAAGTCGCGAATCAAACCCCTGCAAGAGATTCGAGTCCACTCGATATCGACAAATCCAGATCATGGAGCTGTTCCTACGGGAATCGAACAACTTGCACGGAATCTTTTTGGTAACCCGCGAATTGTCAGCCGATGTTCAACGGCTGCCGGGTTTGATGCGATTGCTGCGGGTGGGCCGCATCGCGAGCTGGAGGCGGTCAGTCATCAGATCAAGAAGTGGCGTTCGAGTGGTTTTTTGGCCGAAGAGATCGTGGTTGTGGTTCGAGGCCTGGCGAGTGAAGCCTCGCGCTGGCTGGATCATTTCGAATTGGCGGGGATACCGGCTTATGCTCCTCAGGCCTCATCGCTGGAAAGCTGTCCCGTCGTGCGCTGGATGGCTCAACTGGTCAAACTGGAATTGAATGACTGGACGAGCCACGACCTGCGTCTGGTCGTCTCATCGACATTTTTTCGCCCTGCCCAGTTTCCCTCCAAAGCCAAGCGGGCCTTATTGGCGTGGCTGGCGAAATCACCCGCTTCGAGCCGCAAAATTCTTAGCTTGAAAGCCCGCGAACGGGCGGCAGATCCCAGCGCATTGACAACTGAGAAAGAGATCAATCACACGCTGGTCAGTCAGGGGTTGGAAACACTGCTGCGTGTGACCGAGAAACTCAGTACATCGCACAGCTTTGAAGGGTGGATTGATCTGTGGGCGGCGATCATCAGTCAATGGACACCCTTCTTGCCGGATTCATCAAACGATAGGGCAGATCGTGCGGATTGGGAACTTCTGCAAAGGATTCTCCGCCGGGTTTCTCGCTGCCGGGGGACATGGCAAGAGCCTTCCGAACGACTCAGTCTGCAGGCGTGGTGGAGCGAAGTCGAAGCCTGCCTGAGTGTGGAACGCAGTTTGCCTCCGGCTCCATCCCCAGGAATGATTTCGCTGATTGATCCGGCCCAGGCACGATTTCTCGATTCAGCGCGGTGCGTCGTGATTGTGGGTGCGACCGAACAGGCTTACCCGGCGGCAGATCATACCAATTGCCTTTACAGTCATGCCGAGCGTCAAAGCCTGATTGCAGCGGGTCTTCGGCTGGTACGGGAAGAGGATCATTCTTCCGAAGAGACGCTGCTTTTCTGGCAACTGGTCTCCATGGCCACGGAGAATCTGCTGATCACCTATCCCGCGATCAATGCCAAAGGACAGGAGCTTTTTCCCAGCCCATTTGTGCTGGCGGCCTGCGACCTATTCACAAAAGACGTGCAGTTGCCCCGGCATGTGGGATCGATCCATGTCATGCCGGAGCGGGAAGAGATTCATACCCGCCGGGACTTGCGCATTGTGGCGTTTGAGCAGGCGATGACAGGCCATGCGGGCTGGTGGAAGACGGGTTTGCTGGACACGACCGAGGGTCAGGCCTATCGGAATATGGCTCGCGGTCTCCCCATGCTGCAGGCTCGATATCGAACAGAAGGCTTTACTGAGTACGAGGGAATGCTCAACGAACCTGCTCTTCGCGAGGAGTTTGCGCGCCAATATGGGCCAGAGCATCAATTCAGCGTGACGAGATTAGAACTTTATGCCAATTGTCCGTTTCGATTCTGGATCGAAGAGGTGCTGGGACTCGCGCCACGTGAGACAAAGCAACTCTCGACGAATTACCTCATGAGAGGGACTGCTCTTCATAGTGCCTTAGCGTCCCTATTGGGAAGTGGCCGGCTGGCATTGGCTGATGAAGCGGAATTGAGCCGGATTTTTGCCGAACATGTGGCTGTCGAAATGCAGCGCCGGGCGAAAGGTTCTCCGCTGGCAGAAGCCATGGCCCGGCTGGATTCCCAGATTGTCAGTGCGTGGAGCGAACAATTTGCTGCGTCACAAAGAGAGTATCTGGAAACGATGGTCAGTGCCTGGGGAGGCATGCCCGAAACCACATTGCCGGAAGTTGCCTTTGGACAGGTTTACGATGATCACGGGGAGTTGATTCACGGGCCGTACCCTGCCCTGGAGATTTCGCGAGGCGGGCATCTGGTACGGCTGGGTGGCAAGATCGACCGGATTGATGCTCACAAACTTCCTACTGGTGAGCAGTTCTTTTCGATTATCGATTACAAATCGGGCGGGGCGAGCCAATACCGGTTCGACGAAAAGGCTGTGCAGCAGGGATTGAGCCTGCAGCTGGTGGTCTATCTGCTGGCTGTAAAACGATTGAGAATGGCGGGAGATGATGCTGAAGCATGGCAGGCGGGCTTCTGGGGATTGCGAAAAGAAGGCCTCGTGGCAGGTTTGAAAGCCGGGAGGAAGTCCAAAGAATGGAATCGCCTCGATGAAGATTCTGTCCACCGGCTTGAAGAGGCTGTCCAGCAAAGTGTGATTGATCTGGCCATCAGTATTCGCAATGGTGAATTCATGGTCGATGGAGCGACCAAATTGAAACCCAGCCCTTGCAGCAGTCAATGTCCGACCGCGACAGTGTGCCGGGTGAAACAGCAGGTCGGCCTCGCGAAACAGCTCCATAAAATTCGGCCAGCACTGGATGCGCCGCGGGCGACCAGCCCTGTCGAAAGTCCAGCCTCCTGAGCTGCCCGACGATGATCTGCGGACTGGATGACTCCAACCGATACTTCTCGAAGACTCTTCTCAATGCCTGACAATCATGCGAATCGAAAGATCACGGGCCTGTGGGTCTCTCCGGAGGAGGCTTCGAATCTATATCAACGTTTCACTGCCTGGGGTGTCCAAGAGAATCTGGAATGGATCAAGGTCCACTCACTCTCGGAAGCCATTGATTACTGGCTAGGAAAGATCAAGCTCTCCGAATCACAAGTGGTGGAACTGATCGTTATTGAACAAACGACATCGGATGAATTTGAACCTGCAGAGGCCGACGAATTTTTAGCGGCTGTGCAGGCCTGTCAGGTGGTGGTGATTTACGGCCCCTGGTGTGAAGGGGATGGGCGGACTCGGAATATCTGGCCCCCGGCCCTGCGATGCCCTCAAGTCTGGGCGGATCGTTGGATCCAACAGATTCTCGATGCACTTCGAAATCGTGACATTGCACTCCCGTGGACCGCTTCACGAGAAGAAGTCATGCGCTGGATCTTGCCGAAAACCTGCACCAGCCATGCGATGAATACCGCCGGTTGGAAAGTGCTCTCGCCCGATGCGATCTGGCGGGAATCGATGCAGTTGCTGCTCACGCCGGCAAATGGAAAACTTCAGAATTGTGCCGAGAAGGAAGCGTCGAAGAACATCTGGCTGGTCGATGCGGATGCCTGGATCTGCCAGCAGACGAGCGATTCTCGATCGATCAGTGCTCGGGCAACATTCAAAGAGTATGCTGCCCTGCTCGCGGGCGAACTCCTGGCTGAGTCTACGGAAGTTGTCGCACTGACGGCCTGGCATGATGACTCAACTCGTCAATATCTCTTCAATCAGGGAGCAGATCGCGTCGTCTCCAAGCTGGCATTTCCTTTGAACACCAGTTTGGCGATCCGTCAGTCGTAACGACCGAAGTAACAGCAGATTCCCATCTGGCAGTCGGTTGAGAATTCCTCTGACTGGTGAACTTGTGACTGGTCAATCGGGGTGGATTCGCTCAAAATGACGGGGTGAGCGGATCCAGATCGCATGCTTGCTCAGAGCCGCAAGCATGGCACGAACGCCGCAAACTTGGCAAGCGCGCCAGAAACAGGCACGCACGAAAGTGATCGTAAATTCTGGAATCGGTATTATGAATCTCGATGGTCGCAAGCCCTGCGTCTTTGAAAGCCAGGTTCATGTCTTTGATTGATCAAGCCGAACGATTGAAGCGGACCTGGACGGATCAGTACGTTCAAGTGCGCGAAGGGATCCCTGCGCTGACTCGTTTTCGCGGACTCACGGGCTGCGTGAAGACAGTGAATATGAACTGTCGCCTGCTCGTGGAATTCCAGCAGACGGTCGATATTTCGTGGTACGACATTGACCCCGCGCATGTGATTCGCGTGGAAGCACCGAAGGTCGTTGAACCGGTCGCGACAACTCCACCTATCCCGGCGGCAGTCCCTCAACCGCCGGTCACTGCGGCACCGCCAGAAACGACCAAAAGGCTCTCTCCGATCGAAATGATCCGTGCTCAGCAGGCGAAATCGGCAAATCAGAGCCACTCAGAGGGCACTGCTCCGCTCACGAAGCCGACGGCGTCTTCATCACCGACATTAACTTCTCCACCGGTTCCCGCCAAGCCTCTGTCGCCGATTGAAATGATTCGGGCACAGCAGGCGAAATCCAAATCGTTAGAAGCATCAACTCCTCAGGTTCCGCCGAAAGAGGAACTGCCAGCGACTCCAGAAGAGCCGATGGCCCCTGCCGTTGTCACAGCGATCCCCCAAAAACTATCGCCCATCGAGATGATTCGTGCACAGCAGGCGGCACGTGCAAAAGCAGACCCAGCGACGAACGCAGCTAAAAGTGGCTCGCCACTGGCAGCTGAAGAAAAGCTCAGCGAAACCGTTGCTCCACAAGCGGCAAAAAGCCCGATCGAACTGATTCGTGAACAACAAAAGCGGGCTCAGGCAGAGGTTCAAAAGCCGGAATCACCAGTGAATCCTCAGGAAATGATAGATCCTCTGCCCGTAGCGAAACCACTCAGCCCGATGGAAATCATCCGTCAACAACAGGCAGCGAAACTGGCTAAAGAACAGGCCAGCCAGACGACTGCAGAAGACTGACTTCCCGTTTTACTAGACAACCAGAACCCATCGCGGATGTTATCGAGTAAAGCCGATGTAGAAGCTGAAGAGTTGTGTCCGGTCGAATTCTTCCTTCATGATGGGAACAGCCCAGTCGAGAGCAATGGGTGCGGGCCCCATCGCTGGCAGAGTGATTCTCAAGCCACCACCAACTGACAGACGGAAGTTATTGAGTGTCACATCTTCGGTGACTGTACCGAAGTCAGTGAATGCCACCAGATGCAGCATTTCGTTGGCGGTGACTGGCATTTGATACTCGGCACCACCGAGGAACATCCAGTTACCACCGGTACGAACGCCGGTATTCACGGGGCTGACACCACGGAACCGGAAGCCGCGGAACGATTGGAAACCACCAGCATAGAAGTTTTCGAAGATCGGTGTATCGCTCCCTGTCCAACCCACATCGGCATGGAGAGAGAGAATATGTTTACCGAAACCATCGGGACGGCGATAAGTCGTAAAGTACTGCCAGGCATTTAACTCCAGCTTGGGATAGACAAAATCACCAAAGGCCTGTTCGTAGGACATTTCAATAAAATGTCCTTCCGAAGGATTAAACGGGGCATCGCGCGTATCATGTGCCAGACCAATGCGGCCTGTCGTCAGGAAATTACTTCCGACCACTTCCGTTAGACTCTCCGGTTGTGGAAAGACAGGATTATCTACTTGGACATCTTCAATACGAATCGCTCCGGAAACTGACCACTCAGGCGTCAACTGCCGACCAACACGTGGCCGCACACCTAAGCGTTGTTCCTGCCAGAACTCGAGAAATCGAGTGTAGTAGAAACCACTGACACCGATATTGTAGTCACTATCCATGAAATAGGGATCTGACCAGTCGACGGTGTAGCGACTGACCTCACTACCTGGTGCCGCTTCCAAGCGAAATCGCTGACCAGCTCCACGCCAGGCCGTGCCATTGACGATATCTTCAAAGCTGGTGGGTGGGCGGAAGATATCAAAATTCGATTCACTGAGAACAATGTTACCAATCACACCGGCATCACTGTTCACACCGACGCCGAACATCAGCCGCCCGGTGCGAGCTTCCTTCAAATACGCATCGATATCAATAAATTCTGGTGGAACCGAGTTATCATAGATATTCTGGTCAAAGCGACGAGGATTGCCGTAGGGATCTCCCTGGGGGCTGTTATCATATTCATAGTTTTGAGGAGCACGCATGTCACGCGTCTGCCCGCGAACAACGCTGACGTGTGGATCAGAGGCATCGACACTTTGAGGCTGCTCGACTTTCAACATCGAGCCGGGCATGAAATAGATCCCGTCGGGATCGTCTGCCCCGGAATCTGGCTCGGTCTTTTTCGAGGATGGCTGGCTACTGGGAGCTTTTCCGACGGTCCGCGATGGCGTTGGTACTGAAGGTTGAGAAAATCCGCTGCCATTCAGATAGCTGCGTCCTTCCGGTTCCTGCTGCACGGATGGACTTCCAGCACCTGCCCCATTCGAAGCAGATCGTGATTGGACTCGCCCTGCTGATGAACCAGAAGTCGAACTATTTTGAGTTGGCAGACAATTCGCTTCTGACAGAAAATCCGGTTTTGGCGAAAGAAACTCTGACTGACCGAGTGCCTTGGAATCGCCACCTTCAGCCAGTTGACTCCGATCCTGCAGCCAGGCGATCTCGGAGACTCGCGAAATTTCTAGCCGAGGTCCATTCTGAGGCCCACCCTCAAAATATTCAGATCCAGCAAGTTGTCGTTCCGATTTTTTAATCAGTTTAGGATCGGCGAGATCACCCGGGTGAATTCGCGAGATGTTCCGGGGCAGGTTATGCCTCGTATGAGGGTAATCGCCTTCAATATGCACGCGGAACTCGCGGACGACGTAGATCTTGTCTTCATTGATACGGATAATCAGATCGAGCTCACCGGGTGTTTCCAGAAACTGTGGGATCGCATCGACCGTCGCAAAGAGTCGTCCCTGTTCACCATACCGGGAACGAATCTTGTCAACATCTGTCGCAATGTCGCGGGCACTATAAGGATCGCCCGTCTTGAAGTTAATGTACTGACGAATTTCGGCCTCAGTAAGAACGTTGTTCCCTTCCACGGAAATATTGCGAATCTTGTATCGAGGGCCTTCCTTAATCACATAGACATAGGTAGCACTTGACTTGCTCTCGTTAAAGTCGACTCGATGAGTAATTTCGACTTCAAAGAAGCCAAGGCTGTGATAGTACTGCCGCAGACTTTCTTTATCATCCGGAATGGTCGATTCGTCATATTTACCACCGAAGAGCCTGAGAACCCGGGTTTTGGAAACTTTCTTGGTTTTGAGCAGGCTGTCGCTGAAGAACTCATTTCCTTCGAAGCGAATGGCATCCACACCCACTTTGGGGCCTTCATGAATGCGGAAGACAACCTCTCGTTCGTCGCGGGAATCGCCCTTTTCCAGCGTACAAGTCGCAAACGAATAGCCTTTGTCTTTGTAGTGAGCTTCAATTCGGCGAGCACATTCACGATTGGCGCTGATATCGTAAGGGCTGCCGGGCTTTAAGTTGGTGAGCCCTTCGAAGACGGATGTTTTGATCTTCTGGTTGCCAATATACTGCACATCGCGAACGATCGGCCGCTCCAGGACACGGTAGATGACGACGAGACCTTCGTCGGTTTGTCGAACGTAGGGTTCGACGGTGGTGAACCAGCGAGTGCGTACCAGAGCGTCCACATCCTGTTTGATCAGGCGTTCGTTAACAGTGCGATTGGGGCGGACCTTAATATGCTTTTCGATTTCTCGCACCTGGATGGTGTCGTTCCCTTCGACACGAACTTCGACAACCTGGGAATTGAAGTCGACTTCGGCCGGGGCCTGCTCTTCGGCTGAAGTTCGCAAGATTTGCCCAGGTTTTTTCTTCATCGGGTCAAACTTCGGGAAGTTGCCACTGTCGCGATCTTTTTCATCGAGGAGAAGTTCGTCCTCGGGATGCATGACCTGTGCCAGCGTTTTTCGCTGGGGAGTTGTACCACCTGCGGGCGTCACCTGTGGTTTCGAGAATCCACCTGGCAGAACTGGTCGATCTTCTTCGAGGCGAGCACGGCCTGTTTCCTGGTCGGACTTGGTGCTGCTGACCGTCTTGACGGTGGGTGATGTGGCCTGACCTGGTTCGTCGAGCATCCAGGGTTCAAGATCATCTCCATTCTGTCCACGAGCAACCGGCGAGCGTGATCCCGAAGTGAAAGCTGCTGGTGGCACGAAAAGCGGTGTCGAGAGTGAATTGCGGTCAGCTTTGGCGGGTACCGGTGAGCCTGATGGTGCGGACTGGCCATGCACAGCAGTTCCTGCCCAGAAAATCGCCCACAACAGTGTGAACACTGCTGTAAGGCCTCTGGCCCGGAAAACAGGTGCGATTGGCTGCCGCATCATGCGGTTCGCTTTCATCCATGAGTCGCGCGACGTGAAATTATTGAGACAGGCATTGATCGCGGCTGGTGAGGAATAATTGATTCGAGAAATCCGAACAAGGCGAGATCCTCAGCCGAGACATCGATAGTACCGGCAGATTACGCTGCATGATCATGGATCACCCCTGCACCCAGATTGCCCAAACCGCCAGCACTTCCTGTTTTCAGAATCTTTGAGTGGGTGGTGATGAGCTCAAGTGTTTTTTCAACAGCTCCACTTTGATCAAGAACGAGTTGCTGAGCCGCCTGACCCTGGAGAATTCGCTGCTGAGGGTTCTCCAGCAATTTTCTGACGAAAGTTGCGAGATCGGCACCGCTGGAAACCACACTTGCTGCCTGGTTGGCCAGGAGTAAGTCCACTGTCTGCTTGAAGTTCTGGGTGTTGGGGCCAAAAAATAGTGCTGCGCCATAACCGGCCGGCTCAATCATATTTTGCCCGCCGCGATTGGTCAGGCTGCCACCCACAAAAGCCAGATCAGCCAATCCCCAGGCGGCTCCCAATTCCCCAAGTGTATCCAACAAACGAATGGGAGGGAGCTCATTATGCGGGGAGTTGTGCGGAGTGGGTGATGTTCTCCGCAGTGGCTGACAACCTTTTGCGAGAATCAGTTGAGCCACTTCTTCAAAGCGTTCCCGATGCCTGGGGACAATCATCAACTGCAGGCAAGGAAATTCTTTTCTGAGTGATAACCAGGCATCGATTGCCAAGGCTTCTTCCGGATGTTGTGTGCTGCCCGCAATCCAGACGATATCCTTGGAATGAAAGCCGAAGTGCTCCCGTAAAGCAATCGTTCTGGGATTCTGTCGGCAGGTTTCAATGCGGTCATATTTGAGATTTCCAGTCACAACAACGCGTGAGGCCGGAACTCCAAGTTTCTCAAATCGTGCGGCATACTCTTTTGTCTGGGCTCCGACGCAGGAAATCTCTTTCAGCAGCCAGCGGAAAAATCCGACAAAGCGGTGATAGCCCCGAAAGCTCCGTTCGCTTAAACGACCGTTAATCACCATGACAGGGACGGCTTGCTGGCGAGCAGCCAGAACCAGATTAGGCCAGATTTCCAGTTCAACGAGAACAATAGCCAGTGGTTGCAGTTGCCTGATCGCCCGGTTGACACTCCATGAGAAATCGAGCGGGAAGTAACGTACCTCGATCTGTTTCGCCCCCAGATCGCGAATCATTTTCTCGGCGACACCCCGGCCCGTCTGTGTGGTGACAGTCAGCACAACTGGAACCTGCGGGTAGAAGCGAATCCAATCCGCGATCAATGGTTTGAGGAGGAGAACTTCCCCCACACTGACGGCATGCAGCCAGAGAGGCCGCCCGTTGTCCGGAGACGCATCCACCCTTTGCGAAAGACGGAGATCGCCCAGAACTTTTTCGCGAAACCCTTCGCGGTACTTTCCATGCACCAGTCGATTCCAGAGAATCCACGGGCTGGCGACCAGCAGTAGTGCCAGATAACCGAGATTCAAAGACCGGCTGACCAACCATTCCATGTCGATTCTCGATTCCGCTGCATGCTGAACAGGTTTGCCGGCGATACCGCAGTCAAACCGGCGATTGCAATCGAATCGGTCAGAAGCGTCAATCGGAAGTCGCGCGGTTGATTAAAGGGTAATGTCCACTCAGGTGGATGTGTTTGTGTCGAGCGGATGATTTCCTGCAGTTTCTTTCAGCATTTTGCCCCAACCTGGATGCTGGGTCGAATAAATGCTCGAACCTCCAGCCACCAGCCAGGCCGAAAAACAGGCTGCGAAGACGTACTCGATCCGATCAGGCCCGAAGAGTTCGATGGCGAGTACACTACTGGCCAGAGGCGCATTGGTTGCTGCCGAGAACACGGCCACAAACCCGAGAGCGGCAGCGACATCGACAGGTAATAGCCCCGTCTTGACTGCAAGCACATTCCCCAGTGCGGCCCCAATGAAAAACAAAGGCGTCACTTCGCCCCCTTTGAGGCCGCAGGCCAAGGTGAGAATGGTGAGGAGGAGTTTGCAGAGCCAGCTCCAGTCGTGAGCACCACCCGCTCGAAAACAACTGCCAATTGTGACCGCATGAGGATTGAGGTTTGTCGTCCCCAATCCCAGATAATCTCTGCCCACCACGAACTCGGCCACGAAGACGACGACCAGACTTCCCACGGCAATTCGGCGAATAGGATCAGGTAAAAGTTTGGCATACCAGCGACCGGCCAGATGCAATCCTTCAGAGAACCCTTTGGCAACCAACCCGGCAACAGCTCCCAGGAGTATGATCAGCCCTACGATTCCCAGACGATGCAGCCAACCTGATGGATTCAGTTCTGCCCAGTCCACAGGATAATGCAGATGAGTTCCCCCGACCGTCGTGCAGACAAAATCGGCTCCGCAGGAAGCGAGCAGGCACGGCAGGATCGCAGAGGTCGGCAGCCTTCCGACCGAAAGGACTTCCGCAGCAAAGATCGCACCGGCGACTGGTGTTCCAAAAACGCCACCAAAGCCAGCGGCCACCCCCATTAACAGGATCTCGCGATAGTCTTCACCCAGCCACGGTTTCGTCCAGCGGGCCCAGATGCCTGCCAAACCAGCTCCCATCTGGACGGCAGTTCCTTCGCGACCTGCCGAACCACCACCGAGATGCGTGAGAATGGTGGCAAGCACAATCAATGGTGCCATAAACCAGGGTAACCCTTTCATCGGGTGCTGAATTTCCGCGATGACCAGGTTATTTCCCTGCCCGGCTTCTCGCCCGAAAAACAGGTACAGCCAGGCAGAAATCGCTCCCCAGAATGGCAGCGACCAGAGCCAGTACGGGGAGCTCTGCTGGGTTCTCGTGGCGAGATCGAGGAGCCAGAGGAAAAGTGCGCTCGCACTCCCGACTGTTACGCTGAGCATGGCACTTGTCAGCAGCCAGCGAAGGAGCAGCAGTGCATGCTCATTGATGAAATCACGCCGCTTGTTCAAAGCAAATATCCTGGAAAAACTGCAGATTCAGCCTGGAGCTCCCTGTTCGATGAGACTTATAACAAGCCTGTTTCTCCACGAAGCGAGCAAGTGGCTGCGTGAAGTTCATGACTGGCGTTCCGTCCGAACCTTTTGAGTAATTCTTAAGGTCTCAAACTGAGTCGAACTGCTGCTGATACAGGAAAACCAATCGGGAAGACAACCTCGACTGCCAAAAACGCCATGCCTGATTGCGACTGCCAAGCTGGCACTGACTGCTTCCGCATGGAAATATTGACATTCTCCACAACCATTTTGAGATGAACAACTTGTGGCGGGTTATCGAGTTTGAACGGCGAGCTGGCACTTAAGTTGCGGATTGTTCATCATGAGCGAGATTGACCCTCTTTGGCAGAACGCCTAAACTTTTTGCTGTAAGAGTTTACGTTGATTTGACTTGGCAGTCACAATGGTCTCGGGGAAACGATTGAGCTGGTTGACGAATCTTTCGTGGTTCTTCTGAACTCGAATTGATGAGCGTTAACGAGCAACCCATTACTCCACTGCCAGTTGTGCGTGATGGCAGACTGGCAAACACGGATGGATGTCTGATGGAATTGATTGACAAAATTGGTGATGCGACAAATGCGGTCATCAGCGGTGTGGAACGGACTCTCACCCGGTTGTTCGGCTCATCGAACGAGCGGCGTGTGCGGCAGATTGGCTTTGTGCGCGATCGCCAGGGGGCCACAACGATCACTCCGGGATCCACGCTGGATCAGATCAATCAGCTTGAACCCGTCATGGAAAAGCTAACGGATGACGAGCTGAAGCAGACCACTTCCAGGCTCAGAGCCAAATTGAGTGCGGGTCAGACACTCGATGACATACTGCCGGAAGCCTTCGCTGCGGTACGCGAAGGTGGCAAGCGTTTCATGCGAATGCGTCATTACGACGTGCAGATGGTGGGGGGCTTTATCCTTCACAAAGGCATGATTGCCGAAATGATGACGGGGGAAGGTAAGACGCTGGTTGCGACTTTGCCGGCCTTTCTCAATGGGCTGGCGGGAAGTGTGCATGTCATCACGGTGAACGACTATCTGGCACTGCGAGATATGGAATGGATGGCCCCTCTCTATACGGGACTAGGCCTGACTGTCGGTGCCATTCAATCCAACATGCGCGAGCCTGAGCGTCAGAAGGCCTACGCCTGTGATATTACCTATGGCACGAACAACGAGTTTGGCTTCGATTATCTGCGCGATAACATGAAGCCGCGTAAAGACCTGCAGGTTCAAAAGCGCCGCCAATACGCGATTATCGACGAAATTGATAACATTCTGATCGACGAAGCCAGAACCCCGCTCATTATCTCAGGGCCGGCTCACGACGATGTCACGAAGTATCCCAAAGCTCACCGTATCGGTCTGCAGCTCAAGCGGGATATTCACTTTGAAGTCAAAGAAAAAGAACATACCTGCCATCTGACCGATGAAGGGATTCGCTACGCTGAAGAACTGGCAGGAGTGGAGAGTTTCTATACAGCGGGCAATATGGAATGGCCGCATTTGATTGATAACTCACTGCGGGCGATTCATCTCTACAAGCGGGATGTCAACTATATTGTCGAGAATGATGAGATCATCATTATTGATGAACATACTGGCCGTAAGATGGAAGGCCGTCAGTGGAGTGATGGCCTGCATCAGGCTGTGCAGGCGAAAGAAAACGTTCGTATTAAAGAAGATACACAGACCTTCGCTACGGTGACATTACAAAACTTCTTCAAGCTGTATCCTAAGCTGAGCGGTATGACCGGTACCGCCATGACGGAAGCCAACGAGTTCTGGAAGATCTATAAACTCGATGTGGTCGCCGTCCCTACAAACAGACCGACACAGCGCATTAACTACCCTGATGCGATCTACCGCACCGTTAAAGAGAAATGGGATGCGGTCATCGAAGAAGTGAAGGAAGTTCACGCGACAGGAAGACCAGTCCTTGTGGGAACGGTCTCTATCGAGAACTCGGAGCATTTGAGCCGCAAGCTGACACAGCAAGGTGTGAAGCACAACATGCTCAACGCCAAGTATCACGAGCGGGAAGCTGAGATTATTGCTCAGGCAGGCCGGTTGGGTGCAGTGACGATTTCGACCAATATGGCCGGTCGTGGTACGGATATTATTCTGGGCGGTAACCCTGAATACCTGGCTTGGGATGAGCTAAAGAACACTTATGTTTCGCGACTTGATGTCCCGAAATCGGTCTGGAATGAAACAACAAAGCGTATTGCTGTCCGTGAAGGAATGGACAGCGAAGGAAAAAAAGTTGCCGAGCTGGGTGGCCTGCATGTGGTCGGTACCGAGCGGCATGACAGCCGGCGAATCGACCTGCAGTTACGCGGTCGTGCGGGTCGGCAAGGCGACCCGGGTTCCAGCCGGTTCTTCCTGTCGCTCGAAGACGACCTGATGCGAAAGTTCGGTGGCGAGTGGGTGAAGGACTGGCTCACGGCCATGGGGATGCAGGAAGGTGAGCGTATTGAAAGCGGTATGGTCACTTCTCGTATTGAAGCTGCCCAGAAGAAGGTCGAAGAGCGACACTTCGAATCGCGTAAGCATCTGCTCGAGTATGACGAAGTCATGGATGAGCAGCGCAAACGCGTTTATGGCTATCGGCAATCAATTCTCGATGGGGCCATTTGCCGCCCACTGATCCTGAATATGATCGACCGGCAGTTGAACCGGTGGACGAAGACCTTCCTGAGTCCGCAGTATCGCTGGGAAACTGCTGCTAACTGGGCGGGACAGAAATTTGGTGTTCAGGTTGATGCCAGTGATGTCCGGGATATGGACTACGACCGGATGGTTGATTACCTGCGTGATCAGGCCGAGCGGCAGGCGGAAGATCAGATCCGCGAGCAGATGGAGGAAAATCTGCCAGCTGATCTGGATGATCGCGAACGCAACTGGTCGGCGATGAGCCGGTGGGTCAACAACCACTTCGGCATCAATACCAATGATCGCGAACTGCGTAAAATCGGTATCGATGAGCTGCAGATTTATCTCTACCAGCGGGCGAAAGATGCCATTGGACGATATGAGTTTGAACCATTGACTGAATATTTGTCTGAAGACTGGGGACGCCGCTCATTGGCTGGGTGGATCCAGCATCAGTTCGGGCTGGATATTCCGCCACAAGAGTTCGAAGGTCTCGAACCACCGGCAGCGGTAGTTCATATTCGCAGCCGGATTCTGGATCATTACACACGTAAAGAGATCACCTTCCCCGTATCGGTGGGGATGTCGCAATTCCTGGCGGAAACGGGTGGTCAATCGACAGAGCGCTATGATCGCAGTGGTCTGGTCGCGTGGTCGAATGCTCGTTTCCATACACGCTTTTCACCGGATCAGTTCGATAATCTCTCTCGAGCAAGTATCGAGTCGGCTTTGATTCTGAAGAGTGAGCAGTTTGCGCCACCAGCCGGAATTCTCGAAGAAATCCAGCAACTGGTGATTCAAACCTGTGGCGAAGTTCCTGAAGATCGTGATCTCGACCCTAATAAGGCGAGTGCGAAAACAACAGCGAAAACGCCCAAAGCTCCATTCCGTCCGATCAGCCCCGAGGCGGCACATCGTCTGGCTCAATGGTCGAATGATCGGTTTGGATCGGAACTCGAAGCCGATGATTTCGAAGATAAAGATGTCACCAAGGCGCGCGATTATCTGATTGAGCAGTTCACCCGGCGCTATCGACCGGAACTGCATACTGCTGAGCGGATGCTCATTCTGGAATGCCTCGACGGGGCCTGGAAAGATCATCTGTATTACATGGATCACTTGCGATCGAACATCGGACTGGTGGGTTATGCCCAGAAAGATCCGAAGGTCGAGTACCGCCGCGAGGGGATGCGCGCCTTCGAGCAGATGTGGGATCGAATTGGCGATCAGGTGACGGGTGCCATTTTCCGCATTGAGGATGTCAGCCCGGACTTCGTTGGCTCTTTGTGGAGTGTGACTTCAGAAACGCATGCCGCTCCGGGATCTGTGGCTGATCTGTCGGAGGACGGTAGCTCCAACATGGTGGCTCACCGCGGTGAAGGTGCCAATGGCAGCCCGGTGGTAGAAACCATTCGCAACAGCAGCCAGCGTGTGGGGCGTAACGACCCCTGCCCTTGTGGCAGTGGTAAGAAGTTCAAGAAGTGCTGTGGTCAATAAGGGCTTAGTCCTCGTGCCTGAGCCGTCAGTCAAGAGACAATTCGTATGGATTGAGGGATTCACTGCACAATAAGCCATCAAAATCGAAACCATCAAAATTGGCAGAATCGCTCAGGCTTCGAGTAAGGCAGAAAAATTCGGATCGGCTATCATTCTCACACGCTGCTCAACCTGTGGGCTCACCAGAAACTGCTCACAGCAGCCTGCTGGAAGACGAGGTAACTGCCAGCGAACAGAGAATCGACCCCATTGATTGCGAGAACGACTGGACAATTCGGGTATGCAGACGCTCTCGGAGGCTAATTCCAACCTACGGACTGATGAATCGACGGAATCTCCCCGCCCCGCCGACCTGCATGATCGTCTTTCGTCCATCAGCTTCGTCAGTCTTCTGGCCGTTCAGTTTTTGACGGTGCTGAATGATCATACATTCCGCTGGCTGGTGGTTCCTCTGGCCAAACGCCTTTTCCGCCATACACCCGGGAAAGTTTCTCTGGCAGAAGATGCTTCGATGCTGGCTCTCGGGCTGGCCGCCTTCACGTTGCCATTTCTCTTTCTGGCAGCGCCGGCGGGTTATCTCGCAGACCGCTTCAGCAAGGCCAAGGTCATTACCTGGTGCAAGCTGGCGGAAATTCTCATCATGCTGGCGGGCTTTGCGGCTTTGGGCTTCAGCAACATCCCACTGCTTTTCATCGTGGTGGCACTTACGGGTGTGATGAATGCCCTGTTTGCTCCAGCGAGGCAAGGGAGCATCCCGGAACTTGTCCACGATGGTTCGCTCTCGCGTGCCAACGGGTTGATGGGGCTGATGAACGTTGTCCCCTGTGCGCTGGGTTTTCTTTTAGGAAACCTGCTGGCGACACTCGCTCAACCGGGCGAAAGTGACTCCATTTCGTGGCAATCGCTCAGTACGGCGTTTGTGGTGATCATGTCGATTGCCGTGCTGGGCTGGGTAGTCAGCCTGGGGATTCGCAGGGTGCCGGCTGGTGATCCGGAGTGCCGCTTTCCGTGGAATTTTCCAGTCGATACCTGGCAAAGCCTGAAGCTCCTTTCGAGTGATGTTTTTCTCGCCCGGACAGCGTTAGGTATTGCCTTCTTCTGGCTGCTGGCCTCGATGGCGCAACTCAACATCGACACGTTTGCCGGTCATGATCTGCAACTCAAGCAGTGGCAGGTGGGTGTTTTTGGCATGGTGCTGGTGCTGGGTGTCGGCATCGGCAGCCTGCTGGCGGGTTATCTCTCGGGTGGCCATGTCGAATTGGGATTGGTGCCAATTGGCGCCATGGGTATTGCTATCTGCTCTGTCGTGTTGTATCTCGCTGGCATTGTGAATGACGATCACCGTCTGATTGCCTTTGAACTTTCGGTGGCTGGTCTGTTTTTCCTGGGTGTATTTGCCGGGTTATTTGATGTTCCACTGGAAGCTTATTTGCAGCATCGCAGCGAGCCCAAAGTGCTGGGAAAAATTCTGGCAGCGACGAACTTTCTGGCATTCTCCGGAGCTTTGGCTGCAGCGGGGATCTTTTATTTCTTACTCGCCGTTTTGCAACTCAGCCCGGCTGCGGTATTTCTCGTCTGCGGGATTGGGACAGTCCCCGTCGCCATCTACGTCATGTTCTTGATACCAGGTGCCATGTTTCGATTTCTATTCTTTATCTTTACACATTCGTTCTATCGAATTCGCCGCTATGGTGAAGTCAATATCCCCGAAAAAGGGGGAGCGCTGCTCGTCTCGAATCACGTCACGTGGGTCGATGGCATTCTGCTGATGACGATGACTCCACGACCTGTGCGGTTCATTGCCTATGCCGACTATGTGAATAATCCGTGGCTGAAATGGCTGGCACGAATTTTTGAGGTCATCCCCATTAAGGCGGATGGTGGGCCGAAAGCTCTCATTGAATCGTTAAGGACAGCCCGCAAAGCCATTGAAGAAGGACATGTGGTCTGTATCTTTGCCGAAGGGGGTTTGACCCGCACCGGCCAGATGCAGCCTTTTCAACCTGGTTTTCTCAAGATCATTCAGGGGACCAATGCCCCGGTGATACCGGTCTATCTCGATGGTTTGTGGGGGAGTATTTTCAGCTTTAAGGGCGGAAAATTTTTCTGGAAATGGCCAAAGCGTCTACTCCTTCCCGTCAATATCCTCTACGGTCAGCCCATTCACGAACCCAAAACTGTTCATCAGGTTCGCTCAGCAGTCCAACTTCTGGGAGTCGAATCCGTGCAAAAGCTTAAATCGAAAGAGCCTTCCTTGCTGGCGGGATTTATCAAGACCTGCCGGAGTGCCGGTAGCCGCATTAAGGTGGCTGATTCTGGCGGCATGGAACTGACAGGGACCAAACTGCTGATTGCCACGCTGGCATTTAACCGGTTGTTCCGCCGAGAGATTCCGGGCAATGAGCAGGTGGTCGGGATCCTCCTCCCACCGACAGTGGGTGGAGTCCTCGCGAATGTGGCACTTTCCCTGGCGGGCAAAGTGACTGCTAATTTGAATTACACCCTTTCCGATGCACAGCTCAATGCGTGCCTCGAACAGGGCGATATCAAGACGGTCATTACCAGCCGCAAAGTGCTGGAGAAGAGAAACTTCCAACTCAATACGAAGTTCCTGCTCCTTGAAGACTTGAAGCCGCAGATCTCGACTTTTGACAAGTTCTGTGCTGCCCTGGCTGCTTACACCATGCCAGCTTCGTTATTGCTGACCTGGCTGGGCCGCCCCACCCGCGGCACTGATGAACTCCTGACGTTGATCTTTACTTCAGGATCGACTGGCCAGCCGAAAGGGGTGATGCTCACCCACAACAATCTGAAGATCACTATCGACGCCGCCGACCATATTGCCCGGCTTGAAGCCGATGATACGGTTCTGGGAGTGCTGCCCTTTTTCCATAGTCTCGGGTACAGCATTACCTTATGGTTGCCCCTGTGCCTTCCGCCGCGTGTGGTGTATCACGTCAATCCGCTCGATGCGCGCGTGGTCGGGCAGCTCGCTGAAAAATATGGCGCCACGATTCTGCTGGCCACGCCCACCTTTTTGCGGTCGTACCTCAAACGTTGTGAACCGGCACAGTTCTCCAAACTCGACCTGGTGGTGGTGGGAGCAGAAAAGCTTCCGAATGAACTGGCGAACGAGTTCAAGGAGAAGTTTGGCGTCTTACCTTCAGAAGGTTATGGCGCGACAGAAACCACGGGCCCGGCATTCGTCAACGTGCCTGATCATCGTTGCGAGTTGACCTCGCAAAAGGGAACCAAGCTGGGAACCGTGGGCCGACCATTGCCAGGCTTTGCCGTGCGAATTCTGGATCCGGAGAATGGTCAGGAAGTGGGTGTGAACATCCAGGGGCGCGTCCAGCTCAAGGGTGGCAACGTGATGGCGGGCTACTGGAAGAATCCCGAGAAGACCAGCGAAGTTCTGCAGGATGGCTGGTATGACACGGGCGATCTGGGAGTGCTGGACGACGAGGGTTTTCTGACGATTACGGGCCGCCTTTCGCGATTTTCGAAGGTCGGTGGCGAGATGGTGCCGCACCTCCGCGTGGAAGAGCTGCTGCTGGAAATCGTCAAGACCTCGGACGATGAAGGAGCCCTGCCCCTGGCGGTGACGGCTGTTCCTGACGCACAGCGTGGAGAACGGCTGGTTGTGGTGCATCGTCCTTTGGCTCAGCCGGTTGCCGAAATACTGCGTAAACTGGGCGAAACAGGGATTCCCAACCTCTGGATTCCTGGGTCTGACAGCTTTATCGAAGTCGAAGCTGTCCCGATTCTGGGGACTGGCAAGCTCGATCTGAAGGGGATTAAAGACTGTGCACTGGCTCGCTTCGGCCCCAAGGCATAGTGCAATGCGCTCATGAGCATGCGCATCTGGACATGATCAATGCCAGCAGAAGAACCCGAGCGGCAAAAGTTGCCGAAACTTCACCCAATCCGGATAACCCGCACAGTTGCAAGGGGAGTGATCAACGACTAACATTCTTCAAGTCGTTACGAACCTGACGCCGATGTAGTGTGTCAGAGGAAATGACGAACGCGATTCGCTGGAAACGGTGAATTGAATCCATCAAGTCACTGACCCAGTGTGACTATGGAAACATGGGGGATTAGCTCAGCTGGGAGAGCGCTTGCATGGCATGCAAGAGGTCAGCGGTTCAATCCCGCTATCCTCCACTTGAAAGGCCCTTAAACCAACAGGTTTAAGGGCCTTTTTCGTTTGCAGCTTCTCAGCCCACTCACGATTTGTTGAGCGGCGGCTCAATTCGCAAGGGCTTGGGTGAAGGTCTGTTCCAGACTTGTACTTTCGAGGGCGGCCTCGACTGCGCTGGATACGCCCAAGCCTGTTGCAGGTCTGATACAAGCTCAATCAGGCGGCAAGGAACCAGCCGGTGGCGTGGCAGAGCTGGAACTGGGATTGGTTGTAGTCGACGACTGCGTTGAGAAAGGTGCGCTGGGCCACGCGGAGAGCCTGGATCGACTGCAACACTTCGATCGGCAAGCCTTGAGCATTGCGGATCCGGTCGAGGTTGAGATCAAACGAACGCCTCGCGGCAATCACACCCAGACGACAGATCTCAATGCGCTCGCGGCGTTTGATCACCTGCGTGTGAGCGTCAACAACTTCCCTGGCGACAGTATCCATCAGAGACACGTTGCGCCATTGGGCCTGACGAACTGCAGACGATGTCTGTTCGCGGGCGGCTTTCTCCCCGAAGCCCAGATTGCGGACTTCCCAGTAAGCCATGGCATCGGCATCGAGGCGGCCGTTGCTGTTGGTGATATCACTGCCAAAGCCGCCACCAAAGCCGCCGTAGCTGACGCCGAGCAACACACTGGGGATCAGCGGGGCATAGCGTTCCCGCTTCATGCGTTCGATGGCTTCACAAACGAGCTGCTGCTGCTCAGCAAGTTCCGGCCTGCGGGAAAGACCAGTGGCGACGTACTCCCCCGCTGTTCCCTGCACAGTCAGGATTTCCAACGGAATCACCACGGGTTCTCCGCTGGTAATCGTCATCGAAGGATCGGTATGCAATAGAGCGGCCAGCCGTGCGGATGCAGTGACCACCGCCTCTTCGCTCTGGACGACTTCATCTCGTCTGACGGCGACCTCTGCCAAAACTCGCTCGTTATCGGATTGCAGGCCCTGACCTGTCCGGGCGTATGCGGTCGTCACTGAAGAAAGCTCTTCTGTGTGGAAGAGCGCCTGCTGGGCAATGGCCCGATCCTGTTCGGCTCGCACAAGCTCCAGATAGGCGAAAGCGGCATCACGCAACGAGTCGTTGCGGGTGGCTGCCGCGCCATATTGCCGGGAACTGGCCTGATGAGTGGCAATGCGTGGCTGGAAAATGGCATCAGTCAAATGAAATTGAGCCAAAAGGCCTGGTGCTATGGGCGAACCGGCACCCACTGCTCCGGCCCCCATGCCGCCATAGAATGAACTGCGGCTGGTGTTGAAGACTCGCCCGGCGACATCCTGGATCGCCCCGTCATGATGATTGTAATTCAACCCCGAGCGAATCGATGGGAGCCACAAGGTATCGGCCTGTTCGACACGGGCATAAGCCTCGTTGATTCGCTCCCGTGCCAACGCGATGTTCGGGTTCTGAACATCGGCGAGGTAGAGAATGTTCCCCAGGCTCAACTGATATGCACTCGCTGAAGGCGCTGTATTGAAACGTCCCGCCTGTTCCTCAGTCGCGAGCGTGGCATCGTTGTAGCCGGGCGGGATTTCATCGACGGAAGTTTTTTCACTGGAGGCGAGTGTCACATAGGTGGTATCGCTGATTGGTTCGTCGCTGAGTGGTTCGCTGCTCTCAATGCCTTCGCTTATTGATGCAGCGGCGGCGGAAGATTCCTGTGGTGGCTGTCGATTCTCGAATCTGTCCTCAACGGCCAAAAGATCACTCGCTACATGGCCAGTTCCTTGGCCTGTATTATCAGAAATTGCAAACCCTTTGAAAAAGTGATGTTGCCCTGAGTATGGGGTTCGAACAGGCTGCGGAACAAAGTTCTCGACAATCAGAGTTGGCCGACGTCGTCCTCCTTTGATTCGCTCGTATGAGACGAATTGATTTTGAGGAATTCGATGATGGCTTCTCGATTTTGGCTGACATGCCTCTTCATTGCCGGATTCTGCTTATCCGCGTCCGCCGCAGACAAGCCAAATATTCTCGTGATCATGGCGGACGACGTCGGATGGATGAACGTCTCTTCCTACGGCGGCGACATCATGGGTATTCGCACGCCGAACATAGACCGCATCGGCCAGGAGGGCATTCGCTTCACGTCGTTCTATGCGCAACCAAGTTGTACAGCCGGACGAGCGGCATTCCTGACCGGCCAGCTTCCTGTGCGGACTGGATTGACAACCGTCGGCACACCCGGTTCCCCGGCCGGATTGCAAAAGGAAGACATCACGCTCGCGGAGATTCTCAAGACGAAGGGCTATTCGACTGCCCAGTTCGGCAAGAATCACCTCGGTGACCTCGAAGAGCATCTGCCACACCGGCACGGCTTCGACGAGTACTTCGGCAACCTTTACCATCTCAACGGCAATGAGGATCTGGAAGATCCGGACCGGCCGACCGATCCCGAGTTCCGCAAGAAGTTCGATCCGCGCGGAGTCGTTTCCGGCACGGCCGATGGCCCGACGAAGGATGAGGGTCCATTGACGACCAAGCGGATGGAAACCTTTGACGATGAGATCGTCGCCAAATCACTCGATTTTCTCGACCGCAAGGCCAAGGATCAGAAACCATTTTTCCTCTGGCACTGCTCCGCCCGCCTGCATGTGTTCTTTCACTTCAAAGAAGGCGTTCGCGGGAAGTCGCGAGCCGGTCGCGAAGATGTTTACGGCGATGCTCTTGCCGAACACGACGGCCATATCGGTCAACTTCTGGCGAAGCTGGAGGCCACAGGCCTCGATAAGAACACCATCGTCGTTTATGTGACCGATAACGGGGCCTATCAATACATGTGGCCCGAAGGCGGCACCAGTCCTTTCCGCGGCGATAAGGGGACGACTTGGGAGGGCGGCGTTCGCGCCCCGTGCATGGTCCGCTGGCCCGGAGCGGTCGGTGGTCGCGTTAGCAGCGAGATCGTGGACATGACGGATCTCTTGCCCACACTGGCATCTGCCGCTGGCGAGACTGACGCCGTCGAAAAGCTGAAAAAGGGTGCCGACTACGGCGGCAAGAACTACAAGGTGCATCTCGATGGCTACGATCAGACGGCCCTCTTTACCGGCAAGAGCGACAAGTCCGCTCGCAAATTCGTCTTCTACTACGACGAGACCGTGCTCACAGCCATCCGCTACGAATCATTCAAGGTTACCTTTTCCATCAAGGAGGGCGGACATTGGGATGACCCGCTGGTCGGCCTCGGCCGACCGATGATCACCAACCTGCGGATGGACCCCTTTGAGCGACAAACCGGAGACGTGAACCGCCAGTATGCGGAACACAAGACCTGGGTGCTCACGCCGATCGTTGGCATCGCGGAGAAACACTTGACGACCTTTCGTGACTTTCCCGTCCGCCAGCTTGGGCTGAGTGCCCAGATGGCGAAGACGCTCGAAGGTATCCAGTCGCAGATCTTGAAACTCAAGCCGAATAACTAATCGATTCCCGAAGCTGAAGAATTCGTTCCATGAACATCAGATCGCTATTGGCCGTTCTCAGCCTCGCGCTGGGAGTCGGGTTCGCGTCAACGGCAGACTCTCAAGAGATTTTGCCTTTCCCCCCCGCGCCGTCCGGCTCCACTCCCGGGCTGACGATCCAGGATTCCACCTACAAGAAACGCGTCGAGCCGAAGCGGCTGGCCGAAAATGTGCCGAACATCCTCATCATCCTTATGGACGATGTGGGCCCGGGGACAGCCTCAACCTATGGCGGTGAGATCAACACGCCGACGCTTGAACGCGTGGCGAAGCTGGGTGTTTCGTTCAATCGCTTCCACTCCACGGCCATGTGCTCGCCTACGCGGGCGGCACTGCTCACCGGGCGCAATCACACCCGCGTCGGCAACGGTCAGATCGCGGCCATTGCCAACGACTTCGACGGTTTCAACGGCACAATCCCGAAGTCCTCTGCCACAGTCGCCGAAGTACTCAAGAACTATGGCTATAACACAGGTGCCTGGGGGAAATGGCACAACACACCGGAGGAACAGATCACCTCCAAAGGACCGTTCGAGTATTGGCCCACCGGCTATGGCTTCGAGTATTTCTATGGTTTTCTCGCGGGCGAGGCTTCGCAGTACGAGCCGACGCTGACCCGCAATACTTCGCCAGTTACCGAGCATCTCCCCCAAGGCTACCACTTCACGGATGACATCGCGCAGGACGCGATCACCTGGCTGCGGGAACAGAAGGCGTATGCGCCGGACAAGCCGTTCTTCATGTACTGGGCGCCCGGTGCCTCGCACGGTCCGCATCAGGTGATGAAGGAGTGGGCTGACAAGTACAAGGGGAAGTTCGATGACGGCTGGGACAAGTATCGAGAGCGCGTCTTCGCGAGGGCCAAGGCCAAGGGCTGGATTCCGCAGACGGCACAACTCACGCCGCGCCCAGAGTCGATGGCTTCGTGGGATTCGATCCCCGATGAGGAAAAGCCGTTCCAGCGTCGATTGATGGAAGTCTTCGCCGGTTTCACTGAGCACGCCGACTTCAATGCAGGCCGCGTGATTGATGAAATCGAACGCCAGGGCAAGCTCGATAACACGCTTATCTTCTACATTTGGGGCGATAACGGCTCTTCCGCTGAAGGGCTGTATGGCACGATCAGCGAGCAACTCGCACAGAATGGTATCCCGACCAAGATTTCACAGCACCTTGAGGCGCTGGAGGAACTCGGTGGTCTCGACGCGCTGGGCGGCCCGAAAACCGACAACATGTATCACGCGGGCTGGGCCTGGGCGGGCAGCACTCCCTACAAATCCACCAAGCTCGTTGGTGCGCACTTCGGAGGCACCCGACAGCCGATGGCCGTCGCCTGGCCGAAGCGCATAAAGGCGGACCCGACAGCGCGATCACAGTTCCACCACGTCATCGACATTGTGCCGACGATTTACGAACTGACCAGGATCACGCCGCCAAAAGTTGTGAACGGGTTCGAGCAAGATTCGATTGACGGAGTCAGCATGGCCTATGCATTGGGCGACGCCCAGGCACCGGGAACGCGGAAGACACAGTTCTTCGACATCATGGCCAGCCGCGGTATTTACCACGACGGTTGGTTTGCCAGCGCACCGGGACCGCGTGAACCCTGGGTGGGTGGGCTCCCAAAGGGAATCAAGGAGTGGTCACCACTGACGGACAAGTGGGAGCTTTACAACCTTGATGAAGACTGGAGCCAGGCGAACGATCTCGCCGCAACGAATCCGAAGAAACTCGAAGAGCTGAAACTGCTCTTCTTGCTCGAGTCCACGAAGAACAAGAATCTGCCCATCGGTGGTGGCTTGTGGTCCACCGCGCTGTTCCATCCCGAAGACTCGCCTGCTTCCGCGCTCACGGAATGGACATTCGATGCCCCGATCACCCGGATGCCAGAGTCCGCTGCGCCCAAGCTCGGCAAGCAGGACAGCCTGGTGAGCATGGAGGTGGACGTGCCAGAAAATGCAAACGGCGTGCTCTATGCCCTGGCAGGCTTTTCCGGCGGCATCACCTGCTACCTGAAAGACGGCTTCCTGTGCTACGAGTTCAATCTGTTTGAGATTCAGCGCACCAAGCTCAAGTCCAAAGACAAACTCCCGACGGGCAAGGTGAAAATTGAAGTCGAATCCAAGTTGGCGGCCAAAATCGGCGGGCCGATGGATGTCACGCTCAGGGTGAATGGCAAAGACGTGGCACAAGGCCGTGTGCCAGCCGCGATGTCCCTGCACTTCACGTCGAATGCGACTTTCGACATCGGCGCAGACTTGGACTCCCCGGTCTCGCTCGATTACTTCGACCAGGCACCGTTCAAGTTCAATGGCACGATCGGCGCCACGAAGATCGCCTATCCCAAGAAATAGTACCGGAATGTGATGCGAGACAAACTCAGTCATTCATATGCAGCAGTCAAGACGACCGCCTTGGGCGGTCTCTTGTTCCTGGTACCGATTATCGTCATCGGTATCGCGCTGGGTTACGTGTACAGCATTGCGGCGGGCAGCTACCACCATGTGAAGCCGTGGATCCCGTTCGACAAGGCAACCGGCGTCGCGCTCGTGTTCTGTTTGGCGACCGTGGCACTTTTGTTGACCTGCTTTGTGTTCGGACTCCTCGCACAACGGGCCATTGGACGTCATTTCACGCGGACAATTGAGCAGCAGCTGATCAAGGTCTATCCGAAATACGCGATTTATAAAGATCTGCTCGCTGGAAAACTCGGTGGAGATGACAACGTGCCGTCGTTGCGTCCCGTACTGGTGCGGAAAGAAGGCCTTCTCCTCTTGGCGTTTGAAGCGGATCGATTGGCTTCAGGACACGTCGTGATTTACTTCCCTGGTGCCCCCGATGCCTGGACCGGTTCAATGGCTTTGGTCGAGGGAGCACAAGTACGACCGATTAATTTGCCATTTTCCCAAATGATCGGCATCAGCGAACGCCTGGGACGTCAATCCAGTTCGCTGCTTGATGCCCTGGAGTTGGGCGAAATAGCCGCGTTTGATAGCTCGCCTGATTCCTTGAAGGCGTCTGTGTCCAAGGTGTCAAACTAGACGATCTGTTCGATGACTGGGAAAGCCATTATGCGACAGCGAACAATGACCAACACCGTGGTCGCCCTCATCTGCGGCATGCTTGGGAGCGGCCTGGGGATGTGCGGCACACTCACCGACGTACTTGGTCAAAACAAGGCGCGTCCAGCGCAGGTAGAAGGTACTGTCCTGCCGTTTCCGCCGGCTCCGACTGCCAGTAAGGCGGGGCCAACGCTGCAAGAATCCATCCATAAGCGTCGCATCGAGCCGAATCGGTTGCCGAAAGGCGCGCCGAACGTGCTGATCGTACTCATCGACGACGCCGGGTTCGGCGTGCCGGACACCTTCGGTGGTTTCGCGCACACGCCGACGCTGTCGAGATTGCGTGACGAGGGCATCAGTTACAACCGCTTCCATACCACATCGATCTGCTCGCCGACCCGTGCTGCTTTGCTCACCGGTCGTAATCACCAGCGAGTTGGAAATGGCACCATCGCCGAGCGTGCGGTGGATTGGGACGGTTACACCGGCATCATGCCGAAGACAGCCGCGACGATGGCAGAGGTGCTGAAGAACTACGGTTACAAGACATCTGCCTTCGGCAAATGGCATAACACGCCCGCCGACCAAACCACCGCGATGGGGCCGTTCAACTATTGGCCCACGGGCTATGGCTTCGAATACTTCTACGGCTTCCTGGCCGGAGAAACTTCGCAATGGGAGCCGCGCCTTGTCGAGAACACGACAGCCATCGAGCCGCCGCACGATGAGAACTACCACCTGACTGAGGACATGGCTGACAAGGGAATCACCTGGCTGAAGAAGCATCGCGCGTTTTCCCCGGATAAGCCGTTCCTCATGTACTGGGCTCCCGGCGGCGTCCACGGCCCGCACCACGTCACCGCATCCTGGGCTGACAAATACAAGGGAAAGTTCGATCAAGGTTGGGACAAGCTGCGCGAGGAAGTCTTCGCCCGCCAGAAGACGCTTGGCTGGATACCCGCCAGCGCTGAACTCACACCGCGAGACGCGACTATGCCCGCCTGGGGGGACATCCCTGAAGCGGAACGGGCTTTCCAAACGCGGCTGATGGAACTCTATGCTGGTTTCTGCGAACATACAGATGCTCAGGTCGGCAAGCTGGTCGATTTCCTCGATGAATCTGGTCAGCGCGACAACACGATCATCCTCTACCTTTGGGGCGACAACGGCTCGTCGGCCGAAGGTCAGAACGACTCTATTAGCGAACTCCTCGCGCAGAACCAGATCCCCAACACCATCGCACAGCAGATCAAGGCGCTTGAGGGACTGGGCGGCCTGAAGGCGCTGGGCGGACCATTGACCGACAACATCTATCATGCGAGCTGGGCCTGGGCTGGGAGCACTCCCTTCCGTTCTACGAAACTCGTCGCGGCTCATTTTGGCGGCACACGTAACCCGCTCGTCGTATCTTGGCCGAAGAGAATCAAGGCCGATAAGACTCCACGCTCTCAGTTCTATCATGTCAACGACATCGTTCCGACGCTCTATGACGTGATCGGCATCAAGGCCCCGAACGAAGTGAACGGGTTCCCGCAGGACCCCATCGACGGCGTCAGCATGGCCGCCAGCTTTGCCGACCCGAAGGCACCAGAGAATAAACACGTCCAGTATTTCGACAACAACGGCAGCGACGGCATTTACAAGGATGGCTGGTATGCCTGCACATTTGGGCCGCTCAGCCCCTGGCTGAATGCCCAGCCCGGACTCGATCAATGGGATTCCTCGAAAGCCGTCTGGGAGCTGTATGACCTCACCAAGGACTTTTCGCAGATGCACGACCTCGCGAAAGAGCATCCGGAGAAAGTCGAGGAAATGAAGAAGCTCTTTCTGGCACAGGCTGAGGAAAACAAAGCATTCCCCATCGGGGCTGGCATCTGGCTGCGAATCCATCCCGAAGACCGGATCAAATCACCCTACACGAGCTGGGTTTTCGATGACACCACCACCCGCATGCCAGAGTTCACAGCGCCCGCGTTAGGCAACCACAACAACATCGTCACTATCGATCTTGATTGCGGCAAGGAAGCCAGCGGCGTGCTCTATGCGATGGGCGGCTCGGGCGGCGGCTTGACCTGCTACATGGACAAGGGCTATCTGATCTTTGAATACAATCTCATGATCATAGACCGATCCATTGCGAAGTCGGCGGAAAAGATCGCCCCCGGCAAGCACACCATTGTCGTGAACACCGCACTCAGGGCCGCCAAACCCGGTGCGCCAGCCGACATCGTGCTCACTGTGGACGGCAAGGAAGTCGGTCGCACCACGGCGAAGATGACTGTGCCCGCCGCATTCACCGCCAGCGAAAGTTTCGATGTTGGCATTGATCTTGGCTCAACGGTCTCCCGCGACTACTTTGAACGGCGTCCGTTTAAGTTCGATGGAAAGATCAGCAAGGTAAACGTGGCATTGGAGTGAATTCGAAAGTCTACAGCGCAGAGCGATTCGCCAGTGCGAAAGGCAGTACTGAGTTTGAACATGAGTTCAATTCATGAGGCTGAAAGCTTCTCTTTGAAAGTTGTTATCGGACAGGAGTCGCATGACTTGATTCTGTTGAGAACTTGGGGTACCGGTGCCCGACTGAGGCAAAGAAAACGGGCCAAAGTCGCCCTGCAATTGAACTTGTCGGAGTCGAACAGGGACTGGTAGTACCCGGCCAGATAGAGCGGATCAGATCGAACGGGGTTGCGGATGTGCAAATCGTGATGATCAAAGATCGACGCAACCTATTGATGTGCATGGTGCCTCGGTCTACGAATCCTTTAATCGAGTTGAGACAGCTTTGGGGAGATTTCCGACAATCGCCCCTTGCTGGTTGCGGTAAGCATCGCCCCGGCCGAACGTCTCACACCGTCAAGATTTGCGAAATCGGAAGAGACACGAGTAGCGACGTGGTTTCTTGATTCCACGACGATACCCCTTCCGAAAAAAGTTCTATCGATGTCCTCTTGCCTCCACTTCAAAGGCCCTTAAACCAACAGGTTTAAGGGCCTTTTTCGTTTGCAGCTTCTCAGCCCGCTCACGATTTGTTGAGCGGTGGGTCAATTCGCAAGGGCTTGGGTGAAGGCTCTTTCCCGACTTGCTCTTTCCAGAGCGGACTCGACTGTACTGGATCCGCCAAAGCGTATTGCAGGCGTGATACAGCCTCAGTCAGGCGGCAAGGAACCAGCCGGTGGCGTGGCAGAGCTGGAACTGGGAGATCCTGCCAGATGTTATCGCAGAATGGGACGATCAATCACGGAAGCAGTGGTCACGGATGCTTCTCGGCGAAGCAATACAGAAATCGATCTGACCTGAGGAACAACTGGTTGTTGCTGATCGCCGGCGTGGCGTTGAAGTCACTTTGATCGGACGGCAACTTGTTCAATGCCAGAATCTCGAACTTTTCTTTGGCCGAATAGACCAGGATACCGTCCCACCGGGTGGGAACATAGATCAGCCCCTGGGCGACAACAGGTGATGCATAGACGGGCCGACCACCGGAGCTGAGATCTTCCAGACGCTCTCGATAAACCAGCTCACCATTTTTGGCATCCGCACAGAATGCCTGCCCGCGATCATCAATCCAGTAGAGTCGCCCCTCGTAAAGGACCGGTGTGGCGACATACGAACTGTTGCGGCTGGTCCATTTGATGACAGAAGAGGTGACGTCTCCCTGCCCGCCCGCCTTCAGGCACAAGCTCCCCGCCGATCGAAATCCACCAAAGATGAACACTTCATCGCCTTGAGAAAAGACGCTGGGACAGATATTGCCCGTGAGGTTGTGCTCGGCGTTCCAGCGCAAGCGGCCCGTATCAGGATTCAGGCCCCACACTTCACCCGGGACGGCAATCACCAGATCGCTGCGTTTATCATCGACAGTAATCACTGAAGGGGTGCCGTAAGCCAGATTCAAGGCCGACGCGGTCTCATTCCAGAGGAGTTCCCCAGTCAGTTTATGGAGTGCGCGAATGGACTGGCTTTCTTCCGACGCATTCACGATGACAGCATCTTTGTAAAGAATCAGACTGGCACCTGAACCCCATCGGCGACTGCTGGACTCTTTGCCGACATTCGTCTGCCAGAGCTGTTTTCCCGAGAAGTCAAACGCAAGCACCCCGCTTTTGCCAAAGAAGCAATAGACCCGTTCACCATCGGTGACAGGTGTATTGCTCGCATAGCCGTGATCGGTGAGATAGCCCTGATATTTATCCTCAGGTTGCTCTCCCGCGATGGTTTTCGTCCAGAGCACGTGGCCACTTTCGCAGTCCACGCAAACGAGATGTCTTTGCAGCGAATTGATATCTCCCTCTTCCGATTTCGATTGTCCGTAGCCGGAGTAGCAGGTGACGAAGACCTTTTTCCCAAAGACAACAGGGCTCGAAGAACCGGCACCCGGAAGTGCCACTTTCCACAAGAGGTTTTCGTTTTCACCAAAGCGGATGGGGAGCTTGGATTGAGTGCTCACACCGCTCGCTCCGGCACCGCGGAATTGAGCCCAGTCTGCGGCGGTCGCTGATGAAATGGTGCACATGAGTGCCAAGAAGAGAAGCGTACCATGACAGCTGCGGCGAATTCGCATTTTGTGCTCCTTGAGCGGGAGATCGGAATCTGAAGATTCAGTCAATGGATGCCAGCATCGTACCCATTCCAGAAATCCATGGCGCGTGGAGAGTTTATCGAGCATGCCTGGGATGCATTCGTGCTGGTGAACTCGATTGACCGGGGAGCGTATGAAGACATCCGGCCCCTCGCACGCCGAGAAAGACCACGCCCTTCCGCACTGTTTTGATTTTTAGGGGCTTCAGGGCGTGCCACCCGAGGTCGTGCCACGCAGAATCGTGATACCCAAGGCTGGCTGACAACAGGTTGAAAGACTGAGCAGGCTTTTGAGCTGTTCGTCGCAAACCTTTAATCGTTGTATCATTCCACCACTCGAAAGGCATCGTTGCGTTTATAGGCGAGAGGATTTCGGTTACCGCCAAATTCGACATGAACATCGAGCATAACATCGACAGCAGCGTCGTCAGGGATGGTGAGATCGGCGGTCACGAGATTCCCTTGACGTGTGATCTTTGCCGCTTCATACGGGCCCACTTGAATCCATGAAGGAGTACCGTCCGGGATCCGGCGGCGGGCGTTTTCGGGCTTCAGAACCAACTGGATCTGATGTGTTTTCCCTCGCGAAGCAGTTCCTGGCCTGACAGAAACAACGACATCCTCCATGCGAGTTCCTGGTTGAGTATTGTCTTCGATGGCCCCCTGCTGCGGCCGCCTGAGGTCACGGCTGTTGCTGGTTTCCACCACACCGGCATATCCCCCCAGGATGTAAGGGAAGCGTCCTGGTGTCACATGATAGTGGTATCCGCGAAGCTCATCGGTATGACCATTGCAGACATCGAGTGCCTGCTGGCCCTGGAGATCCATCGCCTTCACTCCGGCAGATTCGAACGGGCCATAGACCGGGAAGCCATCCCACGCAAAACCAATGATCGGTGAATGCTGCTTTCCATTTTCACGGAAAGGGCTTTTTACGCATGTGGGATATTTATGATAGTGGTAAACACCCGTTTGCTGAGGGTGGCCACAACACGAATCGAGCCATACCTCCGAATATCCGGCCACAGCATTCTGGCCTTCCATTTCGAAGGGGTTAAAAAAGACGACGCCATTGAGCGCCATGCCAATGGGGCCACGCGGCAAGCGAGTGATGCTCTTAGCCAGTTGGGGCCGGAGAGGCAGGCGGAACTTGAACGATTGGACTCGGATCGAGTTCGGGTTGCCTGAATTCGGGAAGATCGCTGTGGGATGATTGGGATATCCCTGGCTCTCGATGATCAGAAATTTTTCGTCGTGGCTCAGGCGAAGATTATCGATGCCATCCTGATTGGAATCTTTCGTGTGATAGGAAAACAAGTCCACAAATTGCTCACCATCACGATAGAAATAGATGGGCCTGTCGGAACTTGCCTTATCAGATTTGGGAGTGGTTTTGAGAAACCAGTGACCACCAATGGGCTGGAGATCGGTCGGCAGTTCACTCGCTGAGGTATCAGCAGCAGCGGCAAACCAGCCTGTTAGACCGACAAAGATCATCATGGTGTGAAGAGATCGCAACATGCGAGAAACCCCTGTAAGAAACATGGTGGAGTCGGTGTGCACGATGTGCCATTTTTCCAAACTGCTCGGACTGAAGTCATCAGCATACCTGGTACAACCTGAAGGCTGCATGAAGCCCCGCACCGTGATTCGTTCCGGTTAACTGGAAGACTCGATGATTTTCTGCAACTCCTTCTGAAGTTGGAGGGCTCGTTCGGGATGCTTCGATGCGAGGTTGCGACTTTCGCCAGGATCGTCTTCGAGATGGTAGAGTTCAATACGGTCTGTTTCGAGAAAATGAATCAGCTTCCAGGGGCCTTGTCGAATGGCGGCTGAGGGTTTGTGGCCTGAGCCGTGCGTATGAGGGTAATACCAGACGAGAGTTCGTTCGCTCTCTGGCAAACTTGACGACTTCGTGAGCAAACCGGCGAGTGAGATTCCATCGACATGCTGAGTGGGCCTGGGTGGTATCTGGCACAGGCTTAAAAGTGTCGGATAAATATCACAAGTGTAAGCTGGGATATCGAGCACCTGAGGCGAGATCTTCCCGGGCCAGGAAATGTACGTGGGGATGCGAATGCCCCCTTCATAAGTCCAGCCTTTGCCGGCTCGTAAAGGAAGATTGCAGGTCGGCCCTGGCGATTTACCATTTAACGTACACAGACCGCCATTATCTGAAGTGAAGACGACAATCGTCTGATCCAGAATTCCTTGAGTTTTGAGCTCATCGAGCAGACGGCCCACCTGCGTATCGAGATTCTCGACCATGGCTGCGTATGCGGGATGATCCTGCTGGCTGCGAGAGATGGCCGAACCTTCTTGAATCCCCTCGCCTGGAGATTTTGGATTCTTCTGTGTGGCCAATTTGACCTGATACTTTTCGACCAGATTTTTAGGTGGCTGAATGGGTGTATGGACTGCGTAATGAGCTAAACACAGAAAGAACGGACGTGTGCGATCGCGCTGCTGCAGATGCTCAATGGCACTGGAGGTCAAGACATCGGTCAGGTAGTCCTCTGGCTGGCATTTTTCAAAATCGGGGACGTTATTCGGCGCATCGGGTTTCTGGGGATTTTTGTACGGGAAATAATAGCTGGAGGGCTGGCCACCGTGATTGACGCCTTTCGTCCAATCGAAGCCTCGGGCTGCAGGATGCTGTTGTGGTTTGTGCCCGAGGTGCCATTTGCCAAGGTACGCGGTGTGATAGCCAGCTTCCTGAAAAGCCTGCCCGATGGTGACTTCGGATTGCGGCAGAGCGACGTCGCTCTCGGGGCGAATCCAGTCGGTAATGCCCAAACGCTGAGGCATTTTTCCAGTCATCAAAGCGGCCCGAGTTGGCGAGCAGACAGGATGTGCCGAGTAAAACTGTGTAAAGCGTGCCCCGGATTTTGCGAGAGCATCGATGCGTGGTGTTTCGTAAAACGAGGAGCCCTCAATGCCAATGTCGGTTTTGCCGAGATCGTCGATGAAGATCAGCAGGACATTGGGTTTGTCCGCCATTTCCTTCGCTTCAACCGGGAAGAACGGCGCGCCCATAAACAACAACAGCGCAAAGTAAATCGGATATCGCATCGTTCACTTCAATGATTGAGTCAGGTGGTGGCAATCGACGCTTGGGCAGCTATCAGAATCATTCATAGTGACAAAGCCAAGAGATTGTGCAAGACTCGCAAGTGGGCGTTGAAATATGGATTGTGGCCATCGTCTGAGAAGAGCATGCCATTCACACCTTTTCATATGGGGCCGGGTCTATTGTGGAAGGGGCTTCAGCCTGCGGGGCTTTCGCTGATCACCTTTGGCCTGGCACAGGTGTTGATTGATCTTGAGCCACTGTATGTCCTCAAAACCGGAAAAGATTTTCTCGGTGTGCCGGGCCATCTGCATGGCATCTCGCACACGCTATTGGGAGCCACTGTCATTGGTGTGCTGGCCGGTGCGTTCGGGAGGCCGCTGACACATCTGGGACTCCGTCTCCTCGGGCAGTCGCAATTCATCCCTGTGCGGTGGAACGTGATCTGGTGGAGTGCGTTCTTTGGCACCTACAGCCATCTCCTGCTGGACGCTGTGATGCACCGGGATGTGGAACCGTTTGTGCCGATCAGCCGATGGAACCCTTTTGTGGGGCTGGTAGATGTGGGCACGCTTCACTGGTTCTGCATCATCACGGCGCTAGCGGGGATGCTGCTTTACGTTGGTCGATGGATGATCAGAACGGCCTTGCCGAGAGCAAAGGTGGGTGAGACTCGCCCACTTCTGTGAGTTGCCTGATCAAGCCAATGACGTGGTCATTGCTAACTCAGCTCAATCTCAAACTCGGGTCTGGCCTGGGGATCGATCTGGCGGGCGGCACGTAACCCGGATTCAATCGCTCCTTCGACCCAGCCCGATTTGAGCGTGGTGAAATCGCCGGCGAAGTGGAGTCGGCCTTCGGGGATCTGCCATTCCTGAATCATCCAGCCAGCCCCCAGTGGCAGGTTGGCAAAAGCGGCTTTGATCCACGGTTGATCGGGCCAGGAAAATTCACCCACGGTCACAACCTCGTCGATGAGGCCGGGCAGGTCGGCCCGAAACTGATTGACAACTTCCATGGCGCGGGTTTCTTTCGGGCGTTTGAGGAAGTTCTCGGCATTCTTGCCAGTGAGGTAAAAGAAGATGTTGCCATAACCTCCCGGCTCGTTGCCCGTGATATCAATCACGCGTTCCCAGGGACGATCGGAGGCGGCCATCGGCCAGCCATGCACGCCATTTTTAAGCCACAATGGTGTGCGAGTCTGAACATAAACTTTCACGACGGGCGACCACTCCAGTTGATCGACGAGAGCCTGCTTTCTGGGTAAGAGGCGGGGTGTGATTTCCATCTCCCGTAAAATGGTAAACGGGATGGTGCTGATCACGGAATCGGCTGTCCATGTGCGGCCGTCTTTGGTCACGACTGAAATCTCGTTAGCCGTTTGCCGGATCGAGACGGCTGGTACTCCCAGATGAACCCGGTTCCCCAAAACCTGTGCCATGGCTTGAGGTAGACGCTCGTTGCCACCGGCAATGCGAAAGAGATTTCGATCGGCAAAGTGATAGGCAAAATCTGGCAAAAGTGCGAGGACGGCAGTATCGACTGTCGCTTCGGCGGCGTAGGCATCGATCAGACGAATCAAAGCTTCCGATGCTCCCGTCGATTGCAGCAGACTTTTGAGAGTCAGAGGGTCAAGTTGCTTAAGAACCTGTGGATTGGGCCAATGTGGTTCGAGAACGGTATTGAGATTGATGCCGACTTTGACCAAGGCATTGGCAAGCAATGAGGGGAGAGAGACGTTGCGTTCGCCCGGTTGAAGCTCCCACGGCCAGGGCTGCATGAGATTGGCGTCACCGATCTGCCCGGCGACATGGAACCTGGGGCAGCCGTCATTCATGGCAATGAGTGGTAAGCGAAACCTGCTGATGTAGCCACAAACGAGGGGCATGTTGGTGCGGAAGTGACCACCGCCCCCTTCGGTTGTCTGTCCATTTTTGAGTGGGACGGAGATCAGCCTGCCGCCAATTCGATTCTGGTACTCAAGAACCTGGACATCGTGGCCCCGTCGGTGGAGTGCCAGTGCGGCTGTCAGGCCCGACATTCCGGCACCGAGGACCAGAACACGGCTGGGCTTTGAACTCGATGCCAAGTTGCTGGCGGCCAGAGCCTGAGAGGAACCGGGTTGAGTCGCGACGGCTCCGACGCCACCCACAAGACCAGCCTGAGCCAGAAAACGACGCCGATTGAGCTGATTCGCGCGTGTCCGTTCCAAAGCTGGCCCGCCTGTCTATTCGAGAATGGTGAAATGGTCGGTTGAGCGCTCCTGGAGCATTGGGAAATGCCCCATCTGTCCAGTTCGGCATGTCGAACTGGAATCTTCACCGCGAATCGAGGCCTCGTCAGTACGTGACAAACCCGTAAGGTTGCTCAGTGGTGGAAGTGAACTGGGCGAAAGAATCGGACGGGTTGAGGGTTTCAACTCAGCCCAAAAACTTCCCTGCCGAAAAACTTCTCTTGTATACGGAAACTATTGAAGCTGCCTGATGGGTTACTTCCCTTTTCTGGCTGTTGGCTGCCAGTTTGCGGGCCAATCGGCAGATTCGGTGCGGGCGGTGGCGAGATAGGCCGAGATTTTTGCTGCGATTTCGGGATGCTCTGCAGCGACGTTGGTTTTTTCAGCGGGATCGTGCTGTTGATCGTACAGACGCAGGGGTTGATCCGGGCCACCTTGTCGAATTCCTTTCCAGCGACCTTGATAGAGAGCCGCCTGGCGGAAGCCTCCTTCATGGAACTCCCAATAAAGAAATTCGTGCGACTGCTGCTTTTCAGGCTGGCGGAGGAGCGTGGGAACCAGACTGATGGAATCACAGTTTGGTGGTATGGATGTGCCCGCCAGGTCGGCGGCAGTCGCCATCCAATCGCCAAAATAGCCGACGTGGCCACTGGTGGAATCGGGAGAAATTTTTCCCGGCCACCACGCAATGAAAGGGACACGAATCCCACCATCCGTCAGGCTGCGTTTGATACCGCTGTATGGGCCGCTGGGCTGGAAGCGGCTCAGGTTGTGATTGCTTTCGTTATGCGGGCCATTATCGCTGGTGAAGATGACCAATGTGTTCTCAGCGAGGTCGTTCTCCTTAAGAACCTTGAGAAGGCGGCCCACATAGCTATCCATCCGGGTGATCATGGCGGCATGGCCTTGATCGGCGGCTGGCCACTCCTGTCTGGCGTAGTCACCAAGATCGGGGACCTCCGTGCCATTTTTCAATGCGCCGTTACGTTCGTTGTTGGCGTGGGGAACCACCATGCTCCAGTAGAGAAAAAATGGCTTCTCCCGATGATTTTCCACATAACGGACGGCTTCATCAGCGAAGAGATCATCACTAAAGGCGAGAGGCTCTGTCGCATATCCCCCACCCTTCTGACCCACGGGAACAACCTTGTTGGGCAAGGTGACGCGTGATTCATTTCTCCAGAGAAAATCGGGGTAATGATTGTGGGCATGCACCTGATTGAGATATCCGTAGAACTCATCAAAGCCTTGTTTTGCGGGAATTCCGGTCGAGGCTGCCCCTTGATCGCCGAGCCCCCATTTGCCTACGAGTGCCGTGTGATAGCCCGCCTGCTGAAGCATTTTGGCCACGGTGATATCGTGCTCTCGCAGGGCCTGGGCGGCTGGGTTTTTGTCTCCCGCATTGCCGCGGACACGGGTGTGTCCGTGGTGCTGGCCAGTCATGAGCACACTGCGAGATGGGGCACAGACAGTCGCACCGGCATAGAACTGCGTGAAGCGCATCCCTTCCCGCGCCATCTGATCGATGTGAGGCGTGGCAATGACTTTCTGCCCATAGCAGCCGAGTTCGCCATATCCGAGATCATCGGCCATGATCCAGATGAGATTGGGTGGGCGTTTGCTGCCCGCTTTGGCCACTAGTTCCTGGGCATGCACCGGCTGCCTAAGGAAGATGAAGATCATCAACGCCAGTAAAAATGCGAAATTCTTGGGGTTGGGCATCAGAGTACTCCGGGAGTTCAGCAGTGGATCGGCATGGATTTGAGATTTGTTTTTTCTGGTAGAGAGTACATCATTTTCAGCGGGGATGGACAACCGGCAATTGAGCTGGAGAAAAAGAGCCTCACATTGTGCCAGTGGAAAGTCGGGTGCTGTGGTATGATCGCGATTTATGACAGAGAAGTTTCTGGTTGAGATTGTGACGACGGGGATGGATCATGGGACTTTACCGCGAGATCAGGCGAGCGGTACGGCTGACAATTCGACATCTGCCGCTGATTGGTCATCGCTCGAATTCCTCTCATCCGCAGCCAAAATCGAAGCGGCCGCGAATTTACGAATGGATGCTGTTCTATCCCGTGAAGTATCCGGTAGGCCGCTGGAATCCGCCGGGGCTCGTCAAGCAGGATGTGTGGATTGAATCGAAAGATGGTACGAAGCTGCACGCGTGGTACTGCCCCTGTGAGAACCCGCGAGCGGTGATTCTGATTACGCATGGGAATGCGGGAAACATTGCTTATCGCACGGAATGGCTGACGATTCTGCAGCAGCAGTTTCGAGTGACCACGCTGATGATTGATTATCGTGGATATGGCCGCAGTGAAGGTGTGCCGACCATTGAAGGTGTGATTGAAGACAGTCAAGCGGCCCGCACGCGAGTGGCGGAACTGGCTGGTGTGAATGAAGCCGATGTGGTGCTGATGGGTGAGTCTCTGGGTGGTGCGATTGCGATTCAACTGGCACGCATGATCACTCCGCGGGCGTTGATTGTGCAGAGTTCATTTCGCTCGTTACAGAATGTGGCCTGGCAAAATTATGGCCCACTGGCCTGGGTGATCCCGGCATCGAAACTCAACTCCTGGCGAGCGATTGGCGAGATTCACTGCCCGATCCTGATCAGCCATGGAGCTCAGGATCGACTGATTCGCTGGAAATCGATCCGGAAGCTGGTAGCGAAAGCTCACGCTCAAGCCCGGTTTATTCTGCTGGACGAAGTGGGACATAACGACTGGATCACGGCACGTTATCTGGCAACTTTGGAAGAGTTTTTCAGTGCTCTTGAAAGGACCGGAGCCAAACCTGCTCCCAGTTCTTACGCGGATGCACTGTGATATCTTCTGGACAGGGATATCTTCTGGAAAGAGATATTTACTAGACAGAGTGAGTTCGTCGATTTGACTGTAATGATCATGACAAATAGCCCCCCAAGAGGAATTCAATGATGTGGCAACGATGGGTTTGTTGGACGGGAATGCTCTGTGGAGTTTTTGCCTGGTGCGGAGGAAATTTATCAACAGCCCATGCGGCTGATCCGGTCTCATTGTTTGATGGGAAATCGTTCGCAGGGTGGGAAGGTGACACGACAAAAACATGGCGGGTCATCGATGGCGTGATTGTGGGTGGCTCGCTCAAAGAAAAGGTTCCCCGTAACGAGTTTCTGGCCTCGAAAAAAAGTTACGGGAACTTTGAATTGCGGCTGAAGTACAAACTTGAGGGAGAGGAAGGATTCGTAAATGGTGGCGTGCAGATTCGCTCGGAGCGGATTCCGGATCATCACGAGATGATTGGCTATCAGGCCGATATTGGACAGGGGTATGACGGGGCTCTTTATGACGAGAGTCGGCGGAACAAAATGCTGGCTAAGCCGACGGCTGAAGTTCTGGCCAATTCATTGAAGAAAGGTGAATGGAACGATTACCGCATTCGATGTGAAGGCCCGCGAATTCGTCTGTGGCTCAATGGTGTCGAAACAATCGACTACACCGAAGAAGACGCCAAGATCCCACTCGCAGGACGACTGGCGCTGCAGATTCATGGTGGCGGAGTGGCGGAGATACGCTTTAAGGACATTTTCATCGAAGAGTTGCCTTAATGGCGTGTGGACTCCAGTTTGTCAGGTCAACGTGGAGCTGGTGCATTCCGTAAGAACTTCATGCACCCTACTTAAGATCAGAGAGAAGACCCTCACCCTTCCCTCTCCCACGAAGACGTGGGCGAGGGTTTCAGAGGCTGAAGATCGTTTCTGCGCAACAAAAGGCTTTAGGGTAGAAGAGCATCGCTCGGCGCGCCTCGCGGGTGAGATGTGTGATTTCACCTGCGATCCGGAAGATGCTTTTCCATCTGCGGCTGATTCGGAGCCGTAACGCTGGAGGATGTCGAAAAACAAACTCCAGTATGAGAGCGTGGTTGCGCTCTCATCTCGAATTCGAGAGACCGATGCTGATCTCTGTTTCGATTCCTGCTGGCTGGCTGACTGATGGAAAGGTGACTTTTGATCAATCGGCAAGCCTGAGAATCAGACGTGCCTGACTGTGGTGGCTGGTGATCATCAAGTGATTTGCCAGTCATAGTTCAGGTTGAAGAGACTGGTGGGCCAGGTGCATGCAAACAGCACGTTGAATTCCCGAAGGTGACTTCGCGGGCTGACTCTCTGGTTGCGCTCCGATTCTGTTGCGGATGTGTTTGTCAACTTCTATTTCCATAAGCCCGGTAGTGACTGGTGACAGTTGCTGCCGGGTTTTTTGTTTGGAGAGGGAGTCATGTTGAGAGAGTGCGGCCTGGATGTGGAATACATTTCCCGGAGAATAACGGCGCTTTGTTGGTTGCGAAAACATGCTTGCCCAGAGCTGCAAGCATGGCACACAGAGCGCTATTACTTCATGGAAAGCGTATAAACCAGGAAAGGACGCCGGACAATCATGGTGAAACTAGTTGCCGATCTGCCGGAGTGTGGAGAGAGAATAGATCCCTGAGGAATGTCCATCGCTGAAGGAAATGGCGTAGGCGTAGTTGCCAACGGCGCGAAATGAGGTGGGTTTGATGGGGAGTGTTTCCGCTCGATCAATCACTGCCAATAAGCTGGCAGGTTTGAGCGGTTCGACGGGCGTAGGCTTTTCTCGCTCGACCTGACAGACAGCGCAAGGACATTTTCGGCGAAGATCGCTCCAGGTGATGTGCTGCACCAACCCATCAGCCCAGACGAGTTCCAGAGTCTCTCCGGTATTGGCCACCCGCTCCAACGACAAAGCTTCCATAACGATTTCCTTCAATTTCCCGGCTTGCAGCATGGCAGTGATGACGAGTGTGGGCACACCTGGTAATGGTGAACTGTAAACACCAGAGTTGCCAATGGTCGGCTGTGACTAGCCGGCTCTAAGTTGAGATTCAGTCTCAACTTATTATTTTTCGCACAATTCATTGTCAAAACCTTTTGGCATGTCTAGCATAGCAAGTGAGGGCACTTTAGGAGCCTACGGACTCCTGCGATCAGTGACCACTTTGGCAAAGTTCCTGAGCTTCGCAACTCTAATCTTGCGAGTGAGTTACGTCATTCCGTCTGCTGGCCTGACAGAATGGCTTGCGGACTGCTGATGGGAACGAGCGATAAAGCCGGGTTGGATCGGGTAATGCTGGAGTGAATTTGCCTGAGAAAGAGTTCGGTCGAACTTGATTTTTCAGCTTGGCGATTTGAATCGATCAGGAGAACGAGTGATGAAACCAATACTGGATCCCGGGGACCGTGAGTTCCTTGAGCGGATGCAGCCTTTGGGTGCCGTCACCATTCAGGATTTATGTGACTCAGTGAAAGTCACGCAAACCGCTGTGCGTCAACGCCTGAACCGGCTGCTTTCTGGTGGCTGGATTCTGCGGCAGACAGTTAAGGCGCATCGCGGCCGACCCTATCATTCTTACACGGTTTCCCCCGCTGGTTTGAGAGAGCTGGGGGATAACTATGCCGACCTGGCTCAGATTCTGTGGCGGGAACTGCGAAATATTCCTGATGCGGGCATTCGCAAGATTCTCGAAGGTCGCATCCGAGATGCGCTGGTTGAGCAATACTCGAAATCGGTTAATGCTCCTGAGTTGCGAGAGCGGATGCAGCAACTAGCGGCACTCCTTGAAAGTAGCGGCTTCAGCGTGCATGCAGTTGATGTAACCACTGACGGGCCACGAAGTCTGCCTGTGCTGCGGGAAAACAACTGCCCCTATCATGAACTGGCGGCGAGCGACGAATCGATCTGCGATCTGGAACAGCAGGTCTTTGAGAAGGTGCTGGGCGTACCACTGACGATGACACATCGATGCCGCAATGGCGATGGTCACTGTGAGTTCCATCCGATCGAGGCATTTCCGGCTCCAACAGCCATGGTTGAAGCTTCCATCCGACAGGATGTTCGTCTGGACAATCCTGATGTAGCAGCACTGGCATTACAGAGTCGCAATGCGGTGGAGGCCACATCATGAATCGCGAACAAACACCGTCCTCTGCTGCGGGAATCGACTTCAACAATAATCCTCTGCCGAGTGCTGGCAGCCCGTGGATTGAAGGGCGATTTGAAGAGAATCTGATTGTCACCACGCTTGAACAGGCCATGAACTGGGGTCAGCTTTCGAGTGTCTGGCCGCTGACATTTGGGATCGCCTGCTGCGCCATGGAGATGATGGCCACAGGGATGAGCAAATACGATCTGGATCGATTTGGTTCGGGAGCATTTCGTGCCACGCCTCGGCAAGCCGACCTGATGATTGTCGCGGGGACTGTCACTTACAAGATGGCCAGTCGTATCAGGCGGCTCTATGACCAGATGCCAGATCCGAAATACGTGATCGCGATGGGTGCCTGCACCATTGGTGGTGGGCCGTATTTCAAATACGGCTACCATGTGGTGAAAGGTGTCGATCTGGTGGTTCCTGTGGATGTTTACATTCCCGGTTGCCCACCTCGCCCTGAGGCATTACTCGAAGGGGTGATGCGGATTCAGGATAAAATTCGTGCCCGAAAGCTGGGCCGTAATACGGTGTCTCAACTCCCTGTGCCGCATCGTTCGGGATATGGGAAGCTGGCCCCTGTGGTCTCGATTCCGTCGGTGACTGCGCCAGTAACCAGCAACAATACAACTGAGTTTGTCAGCACATAAATTGATCTCGCTGTTTCAGCGAATTTTGATCCTCCATTGTTTTCTGTCGAGAGTGGAAAAGAGAGTTTCATGGTTGCCTCGCTCAAGATTCAAGACCTGCATGTTTCGGTGGAAGGACTCCCTATTCTTCGCGGCGTGAGCCTCGAAGTTCGCCAGGGTGAAATCCATGCTCTGATGGGACCGAACGGCTCGGGCAAAAGCACACTGGCTTATACGCTGGTGGGTCATCCCAAGTATGAAATTACACAGGGTTCGATTGAGATCGATGGCAAGCCTCTCAATGAGCTGGATGCCTGCGAGCGAGCCCGACTGGGATTGTTTCTGGCATTCCAGTATCCGATTGTGATTCCGGGTGTGAAAGTGGCTGACTTTCTGCGTCATGCGATTACGAACATCCGTAATCCTGACCGCAAGGAAGGCGAAGGGCTCATCCCCATGCGGGAGTTCCGCAAGGAACTCAAGTCGATGATGGATGAGTTGGGTATGGATAGCGAATTTGCCCGCAGATACCTCAATGAAGGTTTCTCGGGTGGTGAAAAGAAGCGGATGGAAATTCTGCAACTGGCGATGCTCAAGCCACGATTTGCTGTGCTGGATGAAACGGATTCGGGTCTCGACAGCGATGCGGTTCGCGTGGTGAGCGAAGGTTTGCGAAAGCTCTCCGGCCCACAGATGGGCGTGCTGATCATTACGCACCACGAACGGCTGCTCGAATACAACGTTCCCCAATTCACACATGTGATGCTGGCTGGAAAGATTGTCGAAACTGGCGATGCTTCACTGGCTCGCGAGCTTCATAACGAAGGTTATTCCAAAGTCAGGCTGCGCCATCCGGAAGAAGCTGCTGAAGAAGCGGCCCGTGCCAGTGGTCGTTCGTCAGAAGCAAACCTCACTGCGGAGCCCGCCAGCGTCTAGTTGTTTTGGCTTGAAGTACCGATGCGATGCCAATCGCAGATGAAAATGGATTTGACGTTAGAAAACAGACCTGTTCGCTCTGGCCCATGTTCGCTCCGGACGATCTTCGCTCCGGACTATGGGCTGGCATGACAGATTAAGGGGATAGCAATGGCCACAGATCTCAGCAGTTCGACCAGCGATGACCTGGGGATCGGCGAATATCAGTACGGGTTTCATGACTCTACTGACAATTACACGTTCAAGAGCCGCAAAGGGCTGGATCGTGAGATCGTCGAGCAGATTTCCGCAATGAAGAAAGAACCGGCATGGATGCGTGACTTCCGCCTGGAAGCTTACGACATCTTCCTTTCCAAGCCGATGCCGACCTGGGGTGGTGATCTCTCGCATCTCAACTTCCAGGACATTCATTATTACATGAAAGCATCTGACCGGCAGGAACAGTCGTGGGATGACGTTCCCGACGACATCCGCAAGACCTACGATCGACTGGGTATTCCTGAAGCCGAGAAGAAGTATCTCGCTGGTGTGAAGGCGCAGTACGAATCGGAAGTGGTGTACGGCAGTCTGCAGGAAGATCTAGCCAAGAAGGGTGTGGTCTTCACTGATACTGACTCGGCCATTCGGGATTATCCTGAGCTGGTGCGGGAACACTTTGGTACGGTCATTCCGTCATTCGACAACAAGTTTGCTGCTCTCAACTCAGCGGTGTGGTCGGGTGGTTCGTTTATTTATGTCCCCAAAGGGGTCGAGATCGAGTTTCCACTTCAGGCCTATTTCCGCATTAACTCCGAGAATATGGGCCAGTTTGAGCGAACGCTGATCATTGTGGATGAAGGAGCCTCCGTCCATTATGTCGAAGGCTGTACGGCTCCTACTTACAGCAGCGAAAGTCTGCACTCGGCTGTGGTCGAAATAATCGTCAAGCGAAATGCCCGTTGCCGGTACACGACGATTCAGAACTGGTCGAACAATGTCTACAACCTGGTGACCAAGCGGGCCATGGCCTATGGCAATGCACTCATGGAGTGGGTAGATGGCAATCTGGGTTCTCAACTGACGATGAAGTATCCTGCGATCTACCTGATGGAACCGGGTGCTCGCGGCGAGACACTTTCGATTGCCTTTGCCGGTAAGGGTCAGCATCAGGATGCGGGTGCCAAGATGGTGCACTGCGCACCGAATACTTCGAGTCGGATTGTTTCCAAGAGCATTTCGAAGGCGGGTGGTCGAGCCAGTTATCGCGGGCTTGTCAAAGTGGAACCACACGCCACAAATTGCAAATCGAATGTGGTGTGTGACGCCCTGATTCTCGATGCGGACAGCCGCAGTGATACCTATCCGTATATTGAAATCGAGCAGGAGCATGTGGCGATCGAGCACGAAGCTTCGGTTTCGAAGATTGCTGAAGAACAGCTGCTGTATCTGATGAGCCGCGGCCTGACGGAAGCCGAAGCCTCGGCCATGATTGTGACCGGGTTTATTGAGCCTCTGGTCAAAGAGTTGCCCATGGAATATGCCGTCGAAATGAATCGACTGATCGAGTTGCAGATGGAAGGCAGCGTTGGCTGATTCGTGGAATAACATCTGCTTAGCGACATGAATTTTTACGGTTGTTTCTGCCCAGATTGCAGAATCGACAGATCCGCTTATCTTCGTAGTTTGAGTGACTCAGGTTATGTCGACTGCCATCGCTTCCAGTTCTGCTGCCGGCTTCTCTCAGGAAGTTTTCGAGCAATTTCTCTCCAGCCGCCATGAGCCGGCCTGGGTGAGTGAACTTCGCCGCGAGGCTTTTGCCAAGTACACGGAATTTCTTGAGCAGCCGCTCGATCCCGAGGAATGGAAGCGGATTGACTTGCGGGCGCTGAAGCCTTCGCAATTTCATCTGGTCACGACACAAGCTGCGGCAGAAGCAAATGCCGCCAGTGGACTGGAAGCCAATTCGGATCCGGCCATTGGCACTTTGCTGGCCGATCGGGCGGAGTTTGCCGGGCGTGTGATTCATGTGGATGGTCAATCAGTGATTTCTGAGCTTTCCGAAGAACTGGCGGCCCGCGGCGTGGTGTTTGGCAGTCTGACCCAGTTGATTCAAACACATGGCGAACTGCTGAAGCCTTACCTGATGCAGAAGGCAGTCAAGCATGATCAGGACCGGATGAGTGCCTGGCATGCTGCTTTCTGGACGGGTGGAACAGTGCTGTATGTTCCGCGAAATGTCAGAGTGGAAGCCCCGCTCTATGGACTGGTGGCACTCGCGAAGGATAAAGCGGCTGACTTCAGCCACACAATTGTGATTCTCGAAGATGGTGCCGAAGCCACTCTCTTAGAAGAAACGACCTCGTTGCATGCGACCCATGCCGGGCTGCATGTGGGCGGTGTGGAGCTGCTTCTGGGACAGGAAGCCCGTTTGCGATATGTGCAGCTTCAGAACTGGAATCATCGGACCTGGCATCTGGCGACGCAGGCCGGGCATGTGGAAAAAGATGGTTTCCTGCAGTGGACAGTGGGTGGATTGGGAAGCCGTCTGGCACATACTCATCAGGATGTTTCGCTGGATGGACGCGGCGCGGTGGCTCAAGTGAATGGAGTGACGTTTGCGATCAATCGTCAGGTCATTTCGTACTACACTCAGCAGACACACCGGGCACCGGATACACGCAGCGATCTTTTGTATAAAGACGTGCTGCGGGATGAATCGCGAGTGATCTGGCGCGGGATGATCGATGTCGAAAAAGGGGCACCCCGGACGGACGGTTATCAGCGAAATGACAGTCTGCTGCTTTCGACAACAGCCCGTGCGGATGCCATCCCTGGCCTCGAAATCGAGACGGATGATGTCCGTTGCACACACGGTGCGACAGTGGGTGAAGTGGATCAGGATCAGATTTTGTACTGCATGTGCCGAGGCCTTTCGCGTCATGAAGCCATGCACATGATTGTCGAAGGTTTCTTCCAGCAGGTTTATGACCGCATTCCGGTTCCTGCGGTGCAGGAGACATTGAGCCAGGCGGTCGAGCGCAAGCTGGGATTGGGAAGAGATACGTAGCGAGTAAATCCCGCCGGGTTGCCATGGTGAAGTCGAGAAAGATGGCTGAATCCCCTGGCAGGCCGGACCGAATGAACTGACAACTTTTGCGAAATGCGACCAGGAATTTTGAGGTTTTGTGATGGGGTTTGAACGAGTTGCCAGTGTTGCGGAGCTTCCAGACGGCGGCCGGCTTTCAATTGAAGTGGATGAAACCCCTGCCTTGCTCATCCGGCTGGGCGAGTTCTTTTACGCCATTGAAGATCTTTGCACGCATGATGGTCAACCATTAACTGATGGGCCGCTGGTGGGGCAGGAAATCAAGTGCCCACGTCATGGCGCACGGTTTGATTTAGCCACAGGCAAAGCGATGTGCATGCCCGCCACGCGAGGTGTGCGAACCTTCGCAGTCGAAATACGCCATGACGAGATTTTTGTTTCTGATGAACCAGCGACAGCACCAGCCAAAGCCACGGTGACTGAGCCCGTTACCAGCGAAAGGTTGGCTCCCGTTGCGGCTTCTGAAGAGACGGCTGCTCAGACCGCAATGGCGGAAGCTGCTGCACAGGATGAGTATCTGACAGCGCTGCGCGAAGTGATCGATCCGGAACTGATGGTCAACATCGTGGATCTGGGTCTGATTTATGGAGTGACGGCACTCGATGGTGGTCAGGTCGAAGTGGAAATGACTTTAACGAGCCCTGCCTGCCCCGCCGGGCCACAGATTGTGCATCAGGCACGCATGGCACTGGAACGACTGGAATCGGTGGAAACAGCGACCATCAAGCTGACGATGTCGCCCCCATGGACACCTGACCGGATGACCGATGAAGCTCGTGATCATCTGGGGATTTTCTAACAGACAGCAGACCAATAATCGGTTGTTTTCTTTGGCACAACTTGATTTCAAACAGCCTGGCTCAGTCAGCTTTACGCTGACGAGCCAGGCTGCTGTTGTTTGCAGCTAAAGACCACCTCGAACAGGCAGCAGAATCTCTCAACTCATCCGAGGCGAAATCTCTTTGCCTTTTTGGGGGATGAACCAGATACTGATTGTTTGGCGGTATGCCGGCAACGTGATGGAAGACCCCTGCGCTCGAGGACATGAACATGAACCCCAGTGAACACCCCGTCGGGAAAGCATCGTTAATCAACGATTGCTGCCAGAACCCTATTGAACAAACGCCTGCGGCACCTTCGCGAAGAATCTTCGTCAAGACAGCGGCTCTGGCCTCTGCCGCCACCATGCTCGCCCACTCGAGTTCGTCTCTATTGCTCGCAGAAGACAAAGCCGCCACCACCCCGACTTCTGAAAACCTGGTCAAAACGCTCTTTCAATCGCTGACTCCTGAACAGAGGGAAGAGGTTTGTTACGACTGGGATTACAAAGACGATCGAGGGGTGCTGCGAACGCATGTTTCAAACAACTGGCAGATCTCGGATGCGAACATCGGGAGCAAGCTCTTTACAAAAGATCAGCAGGAGATGATCGAAGCGATGTTCTGGGGTTTGTATCACCCGGACTGGCATGACCGCATTCGAAAGCAGTTGAAGGATGATGCGGGTGGATATGGGAAACATCAGTCGATTGCGATTTTTGGTGATCCCGAAAAAGGGCCGTTTGAACTGGTGATGACAGGTCGGCATCTGACCATTCGCTGCGATGGAGACACCACACCTCATGCCTGCTTTGGCGGGCCGATTTTCTATGGTCATGCAGCCGAAGCGTTCAACGAAGAACCCAGCCACAAAGGGAATGTTTTCTGGCCACAGGCACTGAAAGCCAACAGCCTGTACACAATGCTCGATGGCAAACAGCGCGAGCAGGCTTTGGCACCTCAGGCACCGCCAGAAGCCCAGGTGAATTTTGGCAGCCAGAAAGCCCCGGTCGGCTTGCTTGTCTCGGAGATGTCGAAAGATCAACAGGCTTTTGCGGCTGACATCCTGGCGACTTTAGTGGAGCCTTATCGGCAGATTGATCGCGAGGAAGTGATGAAGTGTCTGGCGGCACAGGGCGGGTTGGATCAGTGCCGACTGACGTTCTATCGATCGAACGATCTGGGGAATGATGGCGTGTGGGATAACTGGCGCATCGAAGGGCCGGCATTTGTGTGGCATTATCGAGGTGCACCGCATGTGCATGTCTGGGTGAACATCGCCGACACTTCCAAATATGCCATCACTACGCGGGGGTAGTCTTTAGAATTGCGTAAGTTAAGCCAGTCAGAGACAGGGAATGAGCTTCAGAAAATTCCCTGTCTCTGACGGATGACTTGCCGGTACGCGATGCCTATGATGCAAAACTTCCGCGAGACGACTGAAAGAGATTTGGTTGTCTTCAGGAAATGGACTTGTCGGAAGTTTGCTGGAGGCTCATAGTAACCAGCGAGACCTGTGGCCGTCAGAGTCAGTGACCTGAATGAACTGACAATGTGGAAGGACAGGGCGACGGACTTCCTCGACTGGCAATTGTTTGATCATCGATCAAGACGATTGTTGTTGATTGATGCAAATCGTTACCTGATGGTGAATGACGAGTGGATACTCAGCATCTCTGGTCACAGATACAACCGCCACCTCTGGCACAGCCCATCCCTCAGGGATTGGGTTCGTTCTCTTCTCCGGGAGAACGGGAATTTCCTCGACTGGCATTGAGTCAGTTAACGCTGATGCGCATGCCTTTCGAGGAAGCGGTGTTGAACTTTCGTTCCGAGGGCTTCAGGTCGATCGGGCTGTGGCGTCCCAGGCTGGCTGATTTTGGTGAAGATCGAGCGGCCATCCTGTTACAGGATGCAGGGATGTCCGTCTCTTCACTGAGCTTTGCCGGTGGTTTTACGGGCTCGCATGGCTATCGGTATACCGAAGCAATCCACGATGGATTCGATGCGCTAAAGCAGGCCGCGATCGTTGGTGCCGAAACCGTCGTTCTGGTGGCCGGTGGTCTCAATGGACATATCACGAAGCATGCGCGGCGAAATGTGGTGGATGGCATTCGCACTCTTTCGGAACGCGCCGAGCAACTGGGAGTGCAACTGGCTTTGCGGCCCATGCGCAAAACGTTCCACCATACCTGGTCGTTTCTCAACACCTGCGATGAGACGATCGGCATCCTCGATCAGATTCAGTGTCCGAATGTGGGACTGGCGATTGATCTATATCATTGCGGCCTCGAAGCTGACTGGAAGAAATCGCTCCGAACGATCGCGCCGCATACCTCGCTGGTCTTTGTGAATGATCTTCCTTGTCCAAATTCGACTGAATACGAGATGTGTCTGCCGGGTGATGGCATTCTCCCCGTTCGGGCTATTCTGGAAGAATTTGTGATCGGTGGTTTTGAAGGCAAGTTTGAAGTTCACGTCTGGTCAGAGAAACTTTGGGAACTTCCGTCCCGCCGTTTGTTTGCGAACGTGAGGGAATCGCTGGGTCGAGTCTGGCCGGCCGCCTGGGGACATTGGGCGCGTCAATTCCGTAATGATTCTCCCGCGTGAACTCAGTCGACTTTAATCACAGTTGCCGCCTGATTCACTCAGGGCCTCTCATCACACAATTGGATCTGTAGAGGTTGGAGCGATTCATCCGGCTGTGACTCTCAAGAACAACAGATGTTAAGTTCACTTCTTTTGACCGAGTTGCCGACCTTTTCGTCAGCGATGATGCGGCTTTTGTGAACTGCAACGGCAGAGAACCTGCCCCAGGGAGACAGAACTGGCGCAAATCGCGAAAAAAAACTCAGGTTCTGTCTCGTGAAGATTGTTTAAGCCCGCCACTCTTGGTGAAATCCATTTTTGGTGTTTTTTCAGACAATTTGTCTGGTTTATTTGCATGTTATTAGCAGACGATCTGCAGAGCCGGCTGCTACGGATTCCATCTGCTGAAACCTCCTGACCTGGCCAGAGGAATGTCGCGCGACTGGTACAGCCTCGATGAACTGGCTCGACATCTGGGCCGAGACCGCCGCGAGATTGAAAAACTCGTGAATCGCGGGCGAATTCCGGGTCGTAAAGTGGCTGGAGATTGGCAGTTCCACCCGACGGAAATCACGCATTGGCTCGAACAGGAGATGCGGGAATACACCGACCGGGAACTGGCCATTATCGAGCAGAGCCATCGGACGGTTGAACATGCCACCGCTTCACCCATTGCGGTCCTATTGAGCCGTGAGACAATTCAGGTTCCATTGGAAGCACGCACTAAGCGATCTGTGCTGGAATCTATGCTGGAAGTTGCCGGAAGGACGTGGCAAATCTGGCAACCCGCTGCACTACTCGCGGCAATTCAAGAGCGGGAATCGGTGCTATCGACGGCTTTCGATATGGGTGTGGCGATTCCTCATCCGCGAAATCCCGTCCCGGATGCCTTGGGGCAATCTTTGATCGCCATGGGGCGTACTCCCTCGGGAATTCCGTTTGGAGCACCGAATCGCGGCCTGACAGATATCTTCTTTCTGGTACTGTGCCGGGATTCTCGCACGCATCTGCATGTTCTCGCTCGCCTGGGTCGTTTATTGCAAAAGCCTGGGTTTGTCGATGAATTGCGACTCGCTCCGGATAGTGACACCAGTTACGACCTGATTTGCCGAGCCGATGCAGAACTGACGGCTGGATAGATCTCGTTTCTGCCAAAGAATGATTTCGTCTCTCGGGATGGAATTTCCCAGCCTGATCTGGCAGCTTACATGGCCAAGATGCCTGCTGATTGATTCAAAAACCGGACTCCTTGACCCACGGAATACCGCTGCATGTCGCGCGATATTTTGACCTCGACTCACGATGAACTGGATGTGATTGCCGTCGGTGCTCATCCGGATGATGTGGAGATTGGCTGCGGTGGAAGTCTCGCGGCTTTCGTACAACTCGGCTATCGAGTGGGCATTGTCGATTTGACAGATGGTGAGCCGACACCATTAAGCTCCGGCCGTGAAAGCCGATTGGAAGAATCCCGCCTTGCTGCCGAGGCACTGGGGATTCACATGCGCCACAATCTCCTGATCACGAACCGAACGTTGTTTGACGGTTTCGGGCAGCGAGTGGCTTTGGCAAGAATCTTTCGTAAGTATCGTCCGCGAATTGTCCTGGGGATTGCAGGCAAAACACCTATGGCCTCGCCCGATCACTGGCAGGCAGCTCAGATTACCGATGCCGCTGTTTTTTACAGCCGACTTTCCAAGTGGGATGACGAGTTTGGCGACTTACCAGTCCACACGGTTTCAAAACAATTCTGGTATTCGCTGAGCCTGAGTTCGCTGGATTCTCTCAGTGGGCCGAACTCCTTTGTGATGGATATCTCGGCCACTTTATCCCAGAAGATCGCCTCGGTACGGGCCTACGAGTCACAGTTTCCGCCCACGAAAGATCGCGTCTTCCGTCTGATCGAAGGAACTTCGCGATGTGCCGGGGCCAGTTGCGGATTTGAAGCGGGTGAAGTTCTTTTCTCAGTGACAACCCTGGGTGTCAGCGACCCGCTGGAGGCCTTTTTGCCATCACGCCAGAAATCGGCACCCGGCACGAGCGAAAAAAGTCAGTGAGTCAAACGATCGCGCAGTGATTCAAATTTCCGACATGATGTTCACGATTGGATTCTGTCTCCAGAAAATTCACAGGTTTTGCTGCTCAACTGCTGGAGAATTCGGGTTTTCGGTAAAAAAGTTACGCGAAGGCTTTGATGTTTTCACAATTGTCCCTGAAGAGCCATGAAATACTGTTGTGAGTGAGGCTGTTCAGCTAGGATGAAATGAGCTGTCGAGTTGACGAACACAGATGTTGACAGACGCAGAAATTGACATACGCCGAAATTGACAGAGTGCCATAAATCCGGCAATGCAAAGAGCCTGTGGAATCCCTCGATCTGACGGGTTTCTCAGAGGGAGCAAGGATCTTTTTGCCTGCCTGATTCAATGAATTCCAGTGAGTGTCGAGATCATGAAGTTTCGAGTCGGTTCCACAAGTATTAAGGGCAACTTTCGTGATAACAACGAAGACGCGCTCTTTGTGGATGCTCAGAATCGATTCTTTCTTGTCGCTGATGGCATGGGTGGGCAATCGGCTGGTGAGCGTGCCAGTGCTCTGGCGATGGAAGTGATCCCCAAAAAAATAGCCAGCCAGATTCAATTTTCGAGCTCGACAAACGAGCATGTGGTCAAGGTGATCGACGACGCCATTGCGCTGGCTAACAGCGAAATCATGGCTCTTGGCGAACTCGATTCCAAACTGCACAACATGGGCACGACGGTCACTTTTGCCGTCATCGTCAATAACGTGATGTTCGCAGGAGGAGTGGGAGATAGCCGTACTTATCTGTTGAGAAAGCATGATTTTCGGCAACTGACAACCGATCATTCGCTCACCCAGGCTCTGGTGGACGCGGGGACTTTAACTCCGGAAGAAGCCCTTACCCATCGATATCGCAATGTGCTCTATCGGTATCTGGGGGCCAAAGATGGTTCGCAGGGAAGCGGTGCCAAGCCTTATCCACTTCAGCCCGGCGATCGCATTCTGCTCTGCTCGGATGGAGCCACGGGGGGGATTCCAGATCCTCAGCTTCAGCAACTTCTGGCCAGTGGCGACGATCCCCAAAAGATCGCCGAGATCATTGTCAAAGCTGCGGAAGATGGTGGTTCGAAGGACAATATCACGGTGATTGTGGTCCTTGTCGACGCCTGAATCTAGTCGTTCACAAGCTCCCAGACACGCTGTCTGTGCCAAGTTCCACGCATTTCACTTAAGGAATGCTCGCCTTATGAAGGCCCCTTGCGAACTGCCAATGGCGCTGAGATGTTTCTCTGAAAACAAAAGCGATGTTTTGCTTGCGAAGACATGCTTGCCCAGTGCTGCAAGCATGGCACACAGGGCGCTATAACTTCACCGAAAGTGCACAAGAGACCATTTCGCCCTGTGAAATCTTCCTCCCACACTGCCTGCCAAGTTGTCGTAGATTCTCTGGTACAGACCTCCGAACCCGCATTTTCGGGAAATCGAGGGTGCGATGATTTTCACGAATGCGATCGATCTAGCGAACTGATCCATTCCACACGCTTCAACATCAGCTAGAATCTTGTAGCGAAGGTGAAGAACCTGGGCGATCTGTATCGATTGCATCAATTAGCACGACAAATCAGTTCCAAAGGATGATCTATGCGTAGAACGTGGTGGCTTGGGGCCTTACTCATTGTTGCCTCGGCAGTTACGGGGGACTGGGCCACATCCTCCTGCCAGGCCCAGGAAGCTGCACCCGACAAGTTTGCTCTGGCAACAAAAGGTGCCAAAAAGGTCGAAGGTCTCTGGACCATCTATTTCAAAGATCAGCAGGTGCTGGTCGAATTCAAACCTGCTCAACTGCAGCAGGAATACCTCATGCTTTCGTCGCTGGCACGCGGCGTCAGTGGTGTGGGAGGTGGATTCCTCTCCAGCGGCATGAGCTGGGGTGATGACGTCATCTGGACATTCCGCAAGGTGGGCGAAAAAGTTCATCTGCTGAAAAAGAATGTCCGCTTCAAAGCCAAACCCGGCAGCCCTGAAGCAACAGCCGTCCAACTCGCTTACAGCGACAGCATCATGTATGCCCTCCCCGTGGTCGCAGAATCGGGAAGTGGCATTCTCGTCGATATGACGCGTGTTTTCCTGAGCGATGACGAGCAGATTGGCCGCAATTTTGGTGGCAGCTTTGTGATGGATCGATCCACGATCAACAAGGTCAAAGGCTTCCCCAAGAACATGGAAATCGCCGTCAATGCGGTTTATTCCAGCTCGATGTCCATCGAGACCGTGCCCGATTCCCGTGGTGTTCAAGTCGGTGTGCATTACAGCATCAGCCAGCTTCCATCAACGGGTTACAAGCCTCGCAAAGCCGATGATCGAGTGGGTTACTTCCTCACAGCCACCAAGGATTTCTCCGACAACGCCGATCCTCAGCACTTTGTGCGATACATTACCCGTTGGGATCTGCAGAAGGCTGATCCTTCCGCCCGACTCTCGCCACCTAAAGATCCCATCATTTTCTACATGGAAAAGACCATTCCTATCAATCTGCGGCCTGTCGTTCGTGCCGGGATTGAAGAGTGGAACAAAGCCTTCGAGAAAGTCGGTTTTGCCAACGCCATCGAAGTTCGCCAGCAGCGTGACGACGACGACTGGGATCCGGAAGACGTGCGTTACAACACGTTCCGCTGGATCACCGCTGATGCCGGCTTTGCGATTGGACCATCGCGTGTGAATCCACTCACAGGTCAGATTCTCGACGCCGACATTCTCTTCGATGCCGGCTTCCTCAGGTCGTGGGCACGGGATTACAACCTGTTCGCTACTCCCAGCGATAAAGCCAACGGATTGTTCGATCTTCAGGCCAAACCCGAAGCCACTGTGGCGATGCCAGGCAATGACCGTCTGTGCCAGTTGACCACAGGGATGCAGCGGCAGATGGGTGTGGCGGCAGCCGCTCTCTTCGCACGCGGCGACATGACGAAAGACGGCAAACTTCCCGAAGAATACATCGAGCAGGCACTCAAGGAAGTCGTCATGCACGAAGTGGGCCATACACTCGGACTGAGGCATAACTTCAAAGCCAGTGCGTGGAAATCACTCGCGGATATTGAAGACCCCGCCAAAGCCAACGAAGCCACTGTCGCTTCAGTCATGGATTACTGCCCAGTGAGTATTGCCCTGCCCGGCAAACCACAAGGTGCTTACTACACCAAGACGATCGGGCCATACGATTACTGGGCGATCGAATTTGGCTATAAACCGATCAGTGGCGACGAACCTGCCGAGCTGAAGAAGATTGCCAGCCGCTCCGCTGAACCTGGTCTTGATTACTCGACCGATGAAGACACCCGCCCCAGCGATGCAGACCCCTATTCGAACCGCTTCGACATGGGGAATGATATTTCGGCCTTTGCCAAACGTCAGATGACTCTCGTCAATGAACTGCTGCCCAAGGTCGTGGAAAAGATCGCTGTCGAAGGGGATGGCTATCAGAATGTCCGGCTCGCGTTCAACCACCTGCTGGGCGAATACTGGGAGACGGCTAACTTTGCTGCTCGTCTGCCGGGTGGTTTGCAGGTCGCTCGAGATCATAAGGGCGATGCCAATGCCCGGGCACCGTTCCGTGTCATGGATGCCAAACAACAGCGGGCCGCCACTCAGCTTCTGGCTGAAATGGCCTTCGCTGCACCCAAGCTCGACCCTAATCTGGTCAACTTCCTGGCAACCAATAAGTGGTCGCACTGGGGAACCACGACACCAACACGACAGGATCTGGCATTGCATCAGCTCGTCGAAACACAGCAACTCAAGCTGCTCAGCCAGCTGATGTCATCGCTCACACTCTCGCGCATTCAAGATAACGAGCGCAAGGTGGGTGCTGATGATGATGCCTACACACTCGCCGAGCATATGGATCTGATCGTTGTGCCGGTCTTCAGCGAACTGAACGATCCAGCCGCTGGCGACTACACCGCTCGCAAGCCACTGGTCGACAGCTACCGCCGCAACCTGCAGCGGGCTATCATCAAGGCACTCGGCTCAATGGCCACCCGACCTACGGGTGCACCAGATGATGCCCGCGTCCTGGCTCGCACTCACCTCGATGCGATCAAGGCCAAGATCGAAGCAGCCCAGAAGAAGGACGGCGTCAAACTCGATCCTTACACCGCTGCACACCTGGCCGACCTCAAATCGAAAATCGAACTGGTCGAGAAAGCCCAACTCTCCATCAGCTCCGTCGACTAATGCCCTCACGGGGCCCTCGCGGGCTTTGGGGCAGCGTATGTGGGCAAGTCGTTCAAAAGACGATTGAGGCTTACGCTGCCAGAGAGTTGATTAATAAAAAACCCCTGTCACTCAGTTTCACAACTCAGTGGCAGGGGTTTTTCTTTGAGACGAAAAAACGAGCTATACGGATTCCACGATTCAACAGCGGTTTTGTGCCATGCTTGCGGCCCTGAGCAAGCATGCTTTATGCAACCTCAGCGCACCAATGATTCATGGAGCGATTGACATCTTCGGCTGATTCAGGAAGCCATAGCTAAAAGCGCTTCCTGCTTCGTGCTGTAGCGTGGCCAGACTTCATCAATGTGAGTCACCTGGAGCACTTCCACGCAATAAGGCGAGACACTGCACAGGGCAAAGACCCCTTGCTGATCTTCCTTAATTCGCTTCCAGCCACGAACCAGCAATTCGATAAACGATGAGCCGAAGAACTCCACACCTTCAAGATCAATGAGAACTTTCCTCGGCTGCGCCCCTTGCATCGCAGCGAGAAATGTGGAGGCAATCTGTTCAACTTCGGTTTCACGCAATCTCTGAAAGACTGCTGGAAACGAAATCACGGTCACCTGCGCTTCGTGAGTGACACGGATGTCGGCCATAAACGCCATTCCTGTTATACGACTGGCTCAAACTGAATACCGGTCAGTGAATTCACTGGCGGCGATGAGGTTGTATTGTGCCGACTTCTCTCGCACTTGCCAAACCTGCCCGAAAAACGTCAATCTCTGGGCCAATTGATTTTTGAAACAAATGGGCAACATGGCCAGGGAATGAAGCAGCATGAGAATTGCGTACCTCGATTGCGCCAGTGGAATCAGTGGAGATATGACCGTAGCGGCACTGGTTGATGCCGGTGTCGATGAGCTCGCGATCGAAGCCGCGATCAACTCGTTGCGTTTGCCGGGAGTTCGGATCGAATTTGAAACCGTGATGCGGGGTGGCTTTCGAGCCCGACACATGAAAGTTCATCATCCCGAACAGCATGCCCACCGCTATCTTGCCGATATCTACGAAATCCTTGATCGTGCTGATGAATTGACCATCCGGCAAAGGCTTCTGGCCAAGCGGATATTCCAGGAAATAGCCATTGCCGAGGCTCATGTGCATGGCTCGACCATGGAAAAAATCCACTTCCATGAAGTCGGAGCCATCGACTCGATTGTGGACATCACAGCAGCAGCCGTAGGGTTTGATCTCCTGGGAGTGGATGAAATTCTGGCCAGCCCGACCCCGACCGGTCGTGGGGATGTCATGATTGCTCATGGCCGCTGCCGGATTCCCACGCCAGGGACAGCCGAACTGCTCAAAGGGATTCCCCTCGCGCAGGAAGATCTCCCTTATGAGCTGACAACCCCCACAGGGGCTGCCATTCTGCGGGTGCTGGTCAACCGGTTCACGCTGGGTGTTCCGGAAATGGTGATTGAAAAAGTTGGACATGGCGCGGGAACTCGCGACATGCCCGAACGGGCAAACATTCTGCGGCTGTTTGTCGGTGAGGCCATTGCCGACCCCGAGAGCGACACCGTTCTGCTCATGGAGACAAATCTGGATGATGTCAGTGGAGAAGTGATTGGCTATGTCAGAGAAAAGCTCATGGGGAGTGGGGCTTTTGATGTGTGGTTAACTTCGATTGATATGAAGAAAAACCGCCCTGGAGTGCTGCTGAGTCTCCTGTGCCACCCGGCTGACGGCCCGAAACTGGAAGCGATATTGTTTTCTGAAACCGGCACGCTGGGAATCCGCCGCTCGATCATGCGACGATCCAAACGCACACGACAATCGGTGATCGTTGAGACCGAGTTTGGCCCCGTGGAAGGCAAACTCGGGCTGGGGACCCAACTGGCACCATCGTTTGCACCTGAGTTTGAAAGCTGTCGCCAGGTGGCCGAATTGGCGGGCCGCCCGATTCGTGAGATCTATCGGGCCGCCGAAGCCGCCTTTCTCGTGAGTGGAACGCAGCCCCAGCAGGTCATCGCACCGGAAAAGATCGCCACACGACATTCCCACGATCATTCCCACGATCATTCCCACGATCATTCCCACGATCATTCCCACGATCATTCCCACGATCATTCCCACGATCATTCCCACGATCATTCCCACGATCACTCCCATGATCACTCCCATGACCATTCCCATGACCATTCCCACGACCGCTCTCATGACCACTCTCATGACCATGGGCGAGGAGAGCACAAGCAGCCTTGAAGTGATGGATTCCCGAGCAGTTGCTTGAAGGAACGTCGAGTTGCTGCTAACCTTCATCACTTCTGACGGAATAAATTACTTCGCGGACGCTGAAACAACGGAGCGTTAAGGTCATGGGTGTTAAGAAAACTGGGCGGGGCCGCCGCAAGATTGGTCGCAAAAAGCGAAAGATGCGGGCTCGAATTCGTCATCGTAAGTAATTGAAAACATTGAGCTTATGCAGTCACACATGCGACTGGGTCAGCCACATGCATTCTTCCAGACCATGTCACACCAGTTCCCAACTGGCGTCTCATGGTCTGTTTGCATTGAATCTTGCCAATTTCAAAGAACGATCTGCACGAAAAAATCCTCTCGAATAACACGACAGATCTGTGTAGTTTGATGGGTTGAAATGGCCTCCGCATGTGTGGAGACTTGCCCCCCTGCCTAGATCAAACTGTACAGAAGACACCCGCCCGCCATGCAGAGACCCTCTCATTTCGCCTGGCTTTCTGTCATTCCCCATAGCATCCCTCACAGGATGTCGATCGCAATCACCATCCTCTCTGGCTTCGCCTGTGCGATCGCCTGCGGTCTGATTTGTTCCACGACCTCATGGGCAGAAGAAACTCGTCCGCCCGAGGAATTGACTGCCGCTGTCGCTCGAACTTCAGAAGTCTGGAAGTCGGCGACCTCGCGCCGGCTCGCTGCGGAAGAGGTCTTGCTGAATGCCCAGAATCAACTAAGGCGTGCAGCCAAGCCACTTGATCCCGTACACGACCAACTGGGCGAAATCCGTCGTGAGATGGACGCCAGCCAGAAAGAGATCCGCGAGCTTCGCGAGAAGTTCGCCAAGTCGACCGTAAAAGACGATGAACTGCCCGGAGCCCCCTACCCTTCAGAAAAAGAGGCTGCTCTACAGCGAAAAGTCATCGAGCTGAAGCAGCGTCAGGAACCACTGCAGGAGCAACTTCAACAAGCGGAACCCGAACTGAAAGCACTCCGCCAAGCCGTCGATCAAGCCCGCGAAGCGTTCGAAGTTTTGACCATCGAAGAGGAAGCTCGACGCTTTGATCATCGTGTCGCGGACACCCGCCTCACGGCATGGCTTCAAGCCGCAGAAGTTCGTCAGGCACCCCGGGACGAAGATCTGAAAAACGGTCGATGGGGTGATGGAAAATTGACCTTCGCCAGGCACATTGCCCCCCTGCTGGTCGAACATTGCTATGCCTGCCATAACAGCCGGGTGGCTGGAGGCAGCCTCAATCTGGAGAACTGGGCGAGCCTGCAGCGTGGTGGAGAATCCGGAGCAGTTCTTATCCCTTCCCGCCCCGAAGAATCATCACTTTATACTGATTGCCGCGAAGGCTTAATGCCCAAAGATCAGCCTTCACTCTCTGATCTTCAGCTCGCGTTGCTCCGGCACTGGATTGAACAAGGTGCCTCGCCGGGTATCGGTCTCCACGAGCAAACATCGATTGTGACTATGGTTGGAGCAGCCAGCACTAATCCGGCGGTAAACTCCACAACGACTGTCACTCGCCCGGTAGCCGTCACAGCGCTGGCCATGCATCCTTCCTCCGGCGAGATTGTCACATCTGGCTATCGGGAAGTACTTGCCTGGGATCGAGCCGCACAGCTCTCGCACCGCCTGCAATTGCCATGTGAACGAGTCTTATCGCTGAGTTTTTCGCCCGATGGCCAGACGCTTGCCATCGCTTCCGGGAAGCCCGGCCGATGGGGTGCCATCAGCATTGCTCCCTGGCCACTCTCGTCGGCAACATCACCAACCTATCGAACCATCGCCATGACGGTCGATGAAGCCACAGCAGTTCGTTTTTCACCCGATGGCAAATGGCTGGCAACCGGCGGAACGGATCGGGCCATCCGCTGGTATGAAAGACAATCGCTCATCGAGTATCGACTCTCCGAAGATCATTCCGACTGGATCACCGCTCTGGTCTGGACACCTGACAGCCAGCGACTGCTCTCTGCCAGTCGAGACAAAACGATCAAAGTGGCCTCGGCCCGAACTGGCAATATTGAACTGACTTTTTCATCTCATACGAGCTCGATCAGTGATGTCGTTTGTCTTTCAGAGAAGCAGGCCGCCAGTATCGCTCAGGAAGCACAACTTCTGATCTGGAGTATTGCGGATGGCAAAGTCGTACAGAAAGTGAAGCTCCCCGCAGTTCCTGTTCGCCTGGCCTACCGCCCTCAAAACTCCGCTGCCGGGATCGAAGAATGCCTCGCTATCGCACTTCGCGATCAGCAGATCGTGCTCATTGGCGGTGATCCCGAAAAGCGATCTATTACAAACCGACTGAAACTTCCTGCAGTGGCTCTTTCACTGGCGTTTGATGGAACCACAGGCGATCTGCTGGCAGGCGATCAACATGGCCGCATGGTACGCTTCGATGCCAAAGGGTTATCGAAAGAGAGCAAAGCGACTGACAGCGAGGCAAAGCCGATCGAGTGGCTGAATCAGCCCCGGTAATCATCGCGTGCCACACAAAAGCGTGCCACCTAACGCATAAAGTCACTTGTGGTGGCAGGGCATGCACATGGCGCGGCTTCTTGTTGTCGTGAAAAATCACGACAACCCTTCCACAAGTTGGCCGGGCCACACTTGTGTGACAGATGTGTGTCATAGAGAGCGACGGGGTGGCTGGGGTCAAACGTCCTCGTTTGCCCCCAGGTCATGGTGCGTTAAAGTTCATGGCAATTATTATGGGAAGGAACGTTACCGGTGCAATCGTGCTTGCGAACGTTTATGACCAGGGGGCGGATGAAGACATCCGACCCCTGCCACCCTGTCGCGTGCCACTGTCCTGAGAATTGCCCGATGACAGAACAGTGTCTCGCGCAATGTGCCATGCTTGCGGCTCGGAGCAAGCATGCCTTGAGCACCAACACTTCGCTGTTATCTCCTGCGAAGTTATCTCCTGCGAAATGTACTGCCTCAACAAAGATCAGCGACTCAGTTTCTCCACATCGGAGGGGAGGTGTGGTTCCAACATGGTGGGCCGCATCTGCTCTGCTTCCTGAGCTTCCTCGGAAATTCTCGCATAGAGCTGAGCCTGACTGCGAAATGGCTCTGTCCCTGCAGGAACAGCACTGCGGACATAACGCCCGTCAGACATGAGTTTTCGAGCTTTGGCAGTATCCATGAAATGGGTCTTCAAAATACTGAGCAGCCTCGATTTGGCAGCTGGTGCATTCACCGGAACCAGGAGTTCAATCCGTCGATCCAGGTTTCGCGGCATCCAGTCGGCACTGGAAATGAAAACCAGCTCGTCGCCCCCATGATGAAAGTACAGAACCCGGCTGTGTTCCAGAAATCGATCCACAATACTGGTGACTATGATGTTCTCGCTTAATCCTTCAATGCCCGGTTTCAGGCAGCAGACACCACGAACATTGAGCCGGATTTTGACACCCGCCTGAGACGCACGGTAGAGCGCCTCAATCATCTGTTCATCAACCAGCGCATTGAGCTTGGCATGAATCATCGCTTTCTGGCCATGCTTCTTGCGGTCGATCTCGGCATCAATCAATTCGAGCAGTTTTTCGCGTAACCCTAAGGGTGCTGCTTCCAGCCTGCGAAAACGCTGAGGCTGACTGTAGCCCGTCACCGCATGAAACAGCGCCGTTGCATCCGACCCTAAATCTTCATCGCAAGTAAAGAGACTGGCATCGACATACAGCCTCGATGTCATTTCATTGTAGTTGCCTGTTCCAAAGTGCATGTACCGCTGAATGCCATGCGGCTCTCTGCGGACCACCAGGCAGACTTTGGCATGCGTCTTGAGACCCTTGACGCCATAAATCACTTGAACTTCGGATCGTTCCAGATCGCGTGCCCACTCGATATTGCGTGCCTCATCAAAGCGGGCCTTGAGTTCCAGGACAGCCGTCACATACTTGCCATTCTGTGCCGCCCGCTTGAGAGCCGATACAATCGGACTGTTGCGGCTGGTGCGGTATAACGTCTGCTTAATAGCCAGCACATCAGGATCAACAGCCGCCTCTTCGATAAACCGCACGACGGGATCGAAACTTTCGTAAGGGTGATACAGCAATATGTCCCCCTTGGCGATCTCCTGAAAGATGCTTTGAGTCGCATCAATCCGCGGCGAATTGCGAGAGGGCCACGGCTTATCGCGATGCTGGTCAAACCCTTGAATCTCAAACACCCGCATCATCACGGTCAGATCCAGCGGCCCGTCGAGCAGATAAACATCCTGCTCGGAGACCTCTGTCACCTGCATCAGAAAGCTCAAAGTTTCTGTAGAAACCGTGGAAGCCACTTCCAACCGGACACAATCCCCTTCGCGGCGGGCATCGAGTGCCTCCACCATTTCCTTTAAGAGATCGCTCGCACCATCTTCGCGCAGTTCCATATCGGCATTGCGAGTCATGCGGAAAGGGACACATTCCAGAACCATCTCACCGGCAAAGAAGCTGCCGATGCAGATTTCCAGCAGGTTTTCCAACAGGATATATGAGTAACCACCCGCCTCATGAGGCAAAGTCACAATGCGTTCACGTCCCCTGCCAAAGGGAATCACCGCAAACTTGGGTTTGTCATCGCTCTCACCTTTTAATCGCACACACAGATTCATCGTCTGATTGACGAGTTGTGGAAAATCATCATGCCCTGTCACTCGAATCGGAGTGAGAATCGGATAGATCTTCTGCTCGAAGACCTGCCGGATGACCGTATGTTGGCGATCCGAAAGCTCATCTTTGGTGACTCGACGGAGTTGATCGGCCTGCAGGGCAGGTTCGATCTCTTTGAGCAGGCAGCGATACTGTTCCCTCACCATCTGATGTGTTCGCTGGCTGATCGCCTCCAGTTGTTCGATCGCAGTCAGACCGGCAGGATCGCGCGACGTGTTCTGCTGTCGCCTCAACATCTGCAAACTGCCCACCCGCACCATAAAGAATTCGTCAAGATTCGAAGCGGTAATCGCCAGAAACTTGAGTCGTTCTAACAGCGGCGATGTCGCATCGAGTGCTTCATCGAGCACCCGCTGATTGAATTCGAGCCAGCTCAACTCGCGATTGAAAAAACGACTCTCCGCAGACTGTGAAACAGCAGGTTGAGCAGGCTGGCTGGTTTTGGAATTCATAGGCGACTTCTTCAACAATGAACGGCGAGTGATCGATCGCGATCAATAGATATCTCTGTCATGTCCGGCTCGATGGCTGATAGCCACTGGCTCAACAACCGTATGGCTTACTGCCTCAGTTTTCGAAGCAGAACCGACATTCCGTAGGTTTCCTCAAAAAGTGCCCCTGTCTGTTTGAGTGCCAGTTGTTCAAGAGCCAGATCTTCGACTTGAGGCAGACTGATCACCAGCCTCGAACCTTCCCGGGCAAACCACAATTCGTGCAGTCGCTGGCTGTGCGAAGCATCGAGGGCATCGGCCAGCCGTAATAATGCCGCCATTTTGACGACCGCAATTCGCTGGTCGCGATCCAGTTGCGTAAAGCCGGTATGCGTCGGCTTAGGGGATGTCTTGCGATGGTACCGGGCCGTCAGGCCAATCAGCATCACATCCGTCCGGCTGAGACCGAAAAGCTCGCTGTTCAGAATGAGATACATCGAATGCTTATGATAGCCACTCGGGCCAATATACAGGCCGATTTCGTGCAGGAGTGCAGCGACAGTCAGCAGCAGTTCGAACCGGGGTTCCAGATGATGCTCTTCTCGTAAACCTTGAAAGAGGATTTTGCAGAGTTTAGCCACATGCCGAGCATGAGCTTCAGCAAAGTTAAACTTCCTCCCGAGCTCAATCGCCGAACGCACCACCTGATTGCGAAAATCTTCATTGAGAGCCCCATGCGAGGCCATATCCGTCAGCATGCCATCGCGCAGATTGACGTTCGCCACGTGAATCTCATCGAGTTGGAATGACTTCGCCATCTGGACGTAAGCCAGCAGTGCCGGCCCTAATGTCCCCGCATCCGGAAATGAAATGTGATACTTATGGACGATCTTGTCTTCATTCAGGTCGAGAATCGTATTCGTCAACTTTTCGAGTTCATTCACTTTCAGCTTGAGCATGCCATCGTGGCCCACTTCCCCACCCAGTTGATGGGCGGCAAACCGCATGTCGCCACCCAGTGCAACCATATTGCGGATCTCTGAACGATTGACATGCTGCGAGACCTGCTCGATCACACGCCGCATCTGCGTTTCCAGAATGTGCCGAATCGTGACACGGGAAGACTGATACGCTTCGATCGTTTCCCGCAGTCTCAATGAGCCCAGCCGATAGGTCTGTGAAAACTGCACATCACAATTCTGGAGCACCAGAATTTCCGTACTTCCCCCACCCACTTCGACAACAAGCGTTCCCCATTCGGCAAACTGCTTGTCGGATTTCAGCAGTGGCTGAACACCCAGGTAAGTGATCCGACTGACTTCCGCCTCGTCGATCACTTCGACCTGCAATCCGGTGGCTGTATAAATTCGATCCTGAAAGGCCAGTTTGTTCATCGATTCGCGAACGGCACTTGTCGCTACCACACGAATCTGGTCGGGCCGGGATAGTTCATACTCCGCCAGGACACGCCGATAACTCCGCAGCACACGCACACATTCTTCAATGGTCGCTTTGTCGATCACACCCTTCGAAAAAACATCCCGCCCCAGATGCACAGCTTGCGATAGGGTGCTGAGCAGATGCACCTCTCCCGATTCGTGAAGTTCAGCAATCGCCATGCGAATCGACGTGGCACCGATATCAATCACAGCCACCGGTCGAACATGGGGTGGAGATCGATGGCCTCCACCACTCTCGACGCCCTCTAATCCTCTCAGACCTATCAACATGCCGGCCTCCTCCATGCTGCCCCGGTATCAATCCACAGATTCATGCCAGGGAAGGGATCGAAACGCAACGTCTTTCAAGGGCGACTCGCCGGTCACTCGAACAATATCCTGGCTCTTCAAGACATCAATTCTTGGCAGTTTTCTCTTCGACGAGATGACGAATCCAGGCGGCAGCACCCAGTGCACCGGCATCATCTCCCAGCTTGGCAACTTTAACTTCGACAGCCCCTTCGTAGGCGGGCATGATATGAGATCCCAATGCATTTTGAACTTCTTCCAGGAAGAGCTTGGGCAATGCCTCCACCAACCCCCCGCCCAATACAATCACATCGGGAAGCAGCAGGTTGACAGTTCCTGCAATCGCTACGCCCAGATGGTGGGCGCCATCGCGAACAATCTTCTCCACCACTGTATCACCATCGCTGATGGCCTCGGCCAATGTTCCACTGCGAATGTTCGCCAGGTCCGTTCCTGCAACCCTCATCAGATGGGGGGCCTGCCCTCGATAGGCCGCCTTGGCAATCTCTGCCGACATCGCCAGTCGACTCGCGACCGTTTCCAGGCATCCTCGGCGGCCACAACCGCACATGGCCCCATTGGGCACCACCGGAATGTGCCCCAATTCCAGACAAGACGACTTGCGACCGCGGTAAATTCGACCCTCATAGACGAGACCTGCACCGATCCCTGTCCCAGGAAAAACTCCCAAAGTCGTGCGGGCACCGGAACCTGCTCCAAAGCGATGCTCGCCATACACACCGGCGTCAACATCATTGAGAATGGTGGCCTCGCAACCAAATCGCTTTTCCAGAATGTCCTTCAGTGGCACATTCTTCCAACCCAGATTCGGAGACTCGACAATGATTCCCTTGTCGAGATCCAACGGCCCCGGGCAGCCTACTGCGATCCCGCGCAATTGAGAAACTGAGACATCCAGTTCCACAAGCAGCTTTTCAATGCTGTTGCAAATTCGCTCCACACCCGCTTCGGCACCTTCATGCCCGCGGGTTTTCTTTCTCCGGTGGCCCACAGGTTGCAGCTTGCGGTCAAACAGACCGGCATGCATTTTTGTGCCGCCTAAATCAAACCCCAGCCAGTATCCATCATCATGCGAGGCTGCAATCATGCAAGGGTCTTCCTGTGGAGGATGGACTCACCGATTCGAGGAGGCTGTCGCCAGACCACACGAGGCAAAGTGCACTCGCACGATCTTCCCATCGCCATCTTGATATGACTTAGTCTGAATCACCAGTTTCAATCAATCAGCGGATTCTCAACGACACTCGACATCATCGACCCCACCGGAACTGGGCAAATCCCCTGCTCCGGCGGGGTCTCCAAAGAGTCGTTGCATCCTTCGCCAGCATGACTCTCCCACAAAGGAAAGTCTACTTGCGATTGTCGATCGCTTTCTTCAAAGCCACACCCATTTCGCCTGGGCTGCGTGCCACAACCACACCCGCAGCTTCCAGAGCCGCCATCTTTTCTTCGGCTGTCCCTGCACCACCCGAGATAATCGCCCCCGCATGACCCATGCGCTTGCCAGGAGGTGCGGTCTGACCAGCAATGAATGCCGCCACTGGCTTGGTCACGTGGGCCTTGATGTACTCCGCCGCCTTGATTTCGGCATTTCCACCAATTTCGCCAATCATCATGATCGCTTCGGTCCCCGGATCGTTCTGGAACATTTCGAGCAGCTCGATGTAAGGTGTCCCGATGATGGGATCCCCACCAATACCGACAGCTGTCGATTGCCCTAACCCCAGATTTCCCAGTTGCCATGTGGCTTCATAGGTGAGCGTACCGCTCTTGCTGATCAGCCCCACAGTCCCAGGCTTATGAATGTAGCCGGGCATAATGCCAATCTTCGCCACACCGGGAGTGATCACACCCGGGCAGTTCGGCCCGATCAGACGCGATTTGGGATAGAAAGCCAACGCCTTCTTCACCCGCGCCATATCAAGCACGGGAATTCCTTCAGTAATACAGACAATCAGCTCGATCCCGGCATCAGCCGCTTCCAGAATGGAATCGGCTGCAAAGGGTGGTGGTACGAAAATCAGCGAGCAGTTGGCACCCGTCTTGGCACAGGCCTCAGCAACTGTATTAAAGACCGGAAAATCATCGACTGTTGTGCCCCCTTTACCAGGAGTCACGCCGCCGACAAACACATTTTCACCAGGACGATGCTCTTTGGCATAGGCCCGGCACTGCTGACTATGAAACAGCCCGGCTTTGCCAGTAATCCCCTGGCAAATGATCTTGGTATTCTTATCCACAAGGATCGACATTTCGAGAATTCTTTCTACGACGATAGATACGTGATGTTCGGAAAATGAAGAGGTTCAAAACCTGTTGTGTGAAAGCGTCTGATTACGCAATCGAAGCGACGGCCTTTTTGGCAGCGTCAGTCAGATCCAGACCTGCCGTGATCTTCTTGCCACTTTCCGCCAACATCTTGCGGGCCAGTTCCACATTGGTTCCTTCGAGCCGAACCACCAGCGGCACCTGAATGCCAATCTTGTCGTAGGCCGTCAAAAGTGCTGTCACAATCGTGTCGCACTTCATAATGCCACCGAAGATATTGACCAGAATCCCTTTGACGTTCTTATCAGCGAGGATAATGCGGAAGGCTTCCGTCACCTGATCCACATTGGCACCACCACCCACATCGAGGAAGTTGGCTGGCTCACCGCCGTGCAGCTTGATCAAATCCATGGTCGACATCGCCAGCCCGGCACCATTCACGAGGCAACCAAGATTGCCGTCAAGCTTGACGTAGCTCAGTCCCCACTTCTGAGCTTCGATTTCCGAAGGCTCTTCTTCGGCCAGATCTCGATAAGCCAGCACGTTCTGATGGCGGAAAAGTGCGTTGTCGTCAAACGTCACCTTGGCATCGAGAGCCAGCAGTTCACCTTCTTCCGTCACGACCAGCGGATTGATTTCCGCCATGCTGCAATCGTTATCGAGGAAGAACTTCGAAAGCTGCCGGAAGAACTTTTCGGCATTCTTGAGAGCATTCCCTTCCAGCCCCAGAGCAAAAGCCAGCTTGCGGGCCTGATAGCCTTCCAGACCATAGACGGGATCAAACGCTTCGGTGAGAATCTTCTCCGGATGATGGGCCGCCACCTCTTCGATATCCATGCCCCCTTCCGAAGAGACAATGATGACAGGGCCGGCCACTTCGCGATCAACCACACAGGCGGCGTAGATCTCGCGTGCAATCTTCAGACCCTGCTCGACCAGCAGCGTCTGAACTTTCTTACCCTCTTCACCCGTCTGGATCGTCACGAGGGTATTGCCCAGCATGCGACTGGCATTGGCAGCTGCATCCTCAGCCGACTTCACCAGCACCACCCCGGGCTGCTCGGGCTGCTCTTTAAACCGACCCTTCCCTCGACCACCCGCATGAATCTGCGATTTAACGACAGCGACTGCTGTTCCCAGTTGACCGTAAGCGGCCTGAGCCTCTTCAGGTGTCTTGGCGACAATTCCGCGTGGTACAGCCACTCCGGCTTTGGCCAGAAGTTCTTTTGCCTGAAACTCGTGAATCTTCATGCATTGTTCCGTTACTTCGGTGGGCCCTGTCTCAGCACACTCTGAAACAGGTCGACAACCAGTTTCCCTGACGTGATCCCATGGGCTATTGTGCCCTTGCAGCGTCTGAGATGATATCGGGGCGGAGAGTGAGCTTCCAACAGACTCTGGCGAATTGGCAAAATTCTAAAGATCGAGAGGCTTTCACTTTGACGAAAGTCCTCTCACTCACCTCGTTTTCGACATCTCTCCAGCAGAAAATACGAAATCTGGCCACCGGCAGGCACCCACAGGAAATGCTTTTTTGATGCAAGTTTTTCAAGAGATCACGGAAACTCTTTCTCGCTGGCACCAGAAACAGGCCAGAAAGATCGAAAAAGCCGTTGAGAACCAGACCCTTCTCCTCGGCGAGGCCATACAACTGGCGTGCCTCATCGAGGCGACCTCACGCAAAGCCGGGAATGTGCATCCCTGGGCATCATTTGACGACCTTTCCTACGTCGATTTCTGCCATGCAGGCGAATCACTGGCAAAGTTCGGTAGCCAGCTTGCGCTAAATCCCCAGCCGAGCCAGGAAACCCCCGGCTCACTCGGAACGTGGATTGAACAGGCCGTGGCTGCATCGCACAGTTCCTCGACATCCAATGTGAACCTCGGGATCGTCCTGCTGATCGCTCCCTTGGCCATGACCTGGCGAACTGGCATGACCCCGCGAACTGATACAACACTGACGAACTGGCAGGAGGCTGTTGCCCGCTTAATCGCCACATCAACCACCGCCGATGCAGCCGCCATGTACCGGGCAATTATGGCAGCCAAACCCGGCGGGCTCGGAAAAAGTGCCACACAGGATGTGAGAGAAACTCCCACCGTGACACTCCAGGAGGCCATGCATCTCGCTCGGGATCGTGATCAGATTGCCGCCTGCTATGACGACGGTTTCGCCAGCCTGTTCCAGCATTGGTTGCCACGCTTAAGCCAGTGGATCGATGAGCTGAGCAAAGCGAATGCGGAATCCTGCTGTCTGACCTCAAGCTGGGAGTTTCCACCCGCTGCGTGGGAAGTCGCCACCATCGGATTACAACTGGAACTGCTGGCACACCACGGCGATTCTCTGATTGCTCGCAAACTGGGGCCTGAGTTCCATTCCGAGGTTTCCCTACAGGCCCAAAAGATCCTGGAAGCCGACTGGCCCTATACTGCCACTGGCTGGCAGCTCTATCATACTTTTGACCAATGGCTGCGGGCAGACGGCCACCAACGCAACCCAGGCACCACCGCCGACATCATCGCCGCCACCTGGTTCGTTTACCTTCGCATGGTTTTATCTCCGTAGGATTTTATCTCCGTAGTAGGGTCCGCTGTGCGGACCACAATCAACAAGCCACCTCACAAACCTCCGTGAATCAACTGGATTTCTGACGAACCAAAAACTATTTCGAGTCCAACATGGTCCGCACAGCGGACCCTACTTCACAACCAACTTCAAACTTCAAACTTCAAACTTCAAAGAACCCCCACCATGCCCGAATTCCGCGTTCGCGTGACCAAAGATCATCTCGTTTTCAGTGCGGCCCACTTCATCACCTTCAACGGCAACATCTGCGAGCGGCTCCACGGCCACAACTGGCGAGTCGCCGTCGAATTGACTGGCCCGCTCGATGAAAACAGCTATGTCTTCGATTTTATTGCACTCCGGGATGCGACGCAGAAGCTCGTCCACGAGCTGGATCACAAAGTCCTTTTGCCGCTCCAGCATCCGACCATCAAAGTCGAAGTTGGTCCGAAAGAAGTCGAAGCGAAGTTCGAGGATCGCCGCTGGGTCTTCCCGCTGGAAGACTGCGCCCTGCTCCCAATCGCCAACACGACGGCCGAACTTCTCGCCGACTGGTTCGCAAAGCACTTGTGCGAAGTCGTCCGCGCATGGCCGGGCCAGCAGGTGAAGTACGTACAGGCAGAAGTCGAAGAAAACTTCGGCCAATGGGGGATTTGCAAGGTCGAGGTGTAGGCGTGGGAAAAAGGGAAGAAGGTGGGAAGGGAAGAAGCCAGAGTTTCGTCGCGCAGTTCCGTAGGGCAGGCTCCCGCCTGCCGATGACGACCGTCCAAACGTAGGGTGCAAGGAGTCCTCGGAATGCACCATCCTTGCGTTGATCAGCCAAAGATGGTGCCTTGGAAAATACATAGCAACTCGTTATCGATTTTTGGAATGTTCCCTGAAGTTGAGCCAAAATTCGCGAGCCTCTCTCATGCCCCATGCCGTGCTGCTTGGCGATTCGATTTTCGATAATGCGGCTTACGTGGCCGAAGGTTCGCCGGTGATTGAGCACTTACGGAAAAGGTCGCCGACAGACTGGCAGGCCACACTTCTCGCCCGCGATGGAGCCGTCGTGGAGAATGTTCCCCGGCAATTGCAAGCCATTCCTGATGGGACTACCCATCTGGTACTCAGTGCCGGAGGCAACAACGCTCTCGAAAGTGCCCCACTCTTCCGTGCCAGCGGAGCGGATCTGCCAGCACTCCTTGATGACCTGGCGGAAATGCAGCGACAGTTTCAATCGGAATACCGCCAGCTACTTCGTCTGCTGGCTCACCGCATTTCGAACATTGTCGTCTGCACGATCTATGACGCCATCCCGGGTTTGCCGGACACGGATCGGATGGGATTGTCTCTGTTCAACGATATCATCGTTCGCGAGGCGGTCTTGGCGGGATTTCCAGTGCTCGACCTGCGGCTGATCTGCGACGAAGATCGTGACTACTCTTCCATCTCCCCGATCGAACCATCAGAGATCGGAGGATCAAAAATTGCCCGTGCGATCGCTTTGATTCTACGCAGCCATGATTTCTCACTGGGTAGAACCGTGATTTACTCCTAGATTTACCTTAAAAAGTTCCGTAGGGCAGGCTCCCGCCTGCCACTTTCGGCCCCCAAGTCTTGGGTGAAAGAATCCTCGGAATGCACCGGCCTTGCCGACGTTTCTCAACAGGCTGATTCCAACGGTAGAGCCGACTCTTCCAACTCCGTAGGGCAGGCTCCCGCCTGCCGATGGTGTCGTCTTGAATCCACGCTGCATGGAGTCTTCGGAATACACCATGCTTGCACACATCACGAAGTTCGTGCATGCGCGTGCACTGTGATGGTCGATGGACGTGATATGCCCATTTTGCGGCATCGGCAGGCGGGAGCCTGCCCTACAGGTTGACTGATCGCCGCGCCCGGAAACAGTGGGTTGCCCACCCCAATCGCCAAGCTGGAAGAGGACGAAGATGATTCAGACGCAATGCTGCGTGGTGGGTGGCGGGCCGGCCGGCCTGATGCTGGGCTGCCTGCTGGCACGCTCAGGAGTCAAAGTCATCGTGCTGGAAAAGCATGGCGATTTCTTCCGGGATTTCCGGGGAGATACCATCCATCCTTCCACTCTCGAACTCCTCTACGAACTGGGGCAACTGGATGCGTTCCGCTCCCAGGTTCCTCACCAGGAGTACCCGAGTCTCAAGGTGGTACTCGATGGCCACGTCTTTGATGGGCCTGATTTCACCACCTTGCCGACACATTGTAAGTTCATGGCAATTGCTCCCCAGTGGGATTTTCTCAACTTCCTGGCCGAATACGCCTCGAAATTTGAGACCTTCCAACTGATGATGAACACCGAAGCGAAAGACCTGGTGTTCGAGAATGGGGAGATCGTGGGAGTGAAAGCGATCCACGACGGCGAAGAGTATGAAATCCGTGCCGATCTCGTAGTCGCTGCCGATGGTCGCGGCTCGCGATTACGTACCCAGGCCGACTTGAGCGTGCAGGAAATCGGTGTCCCCATCGACGTCTTGTGGTACCACCTGCCTAAAACCATGGAGGACCCGCAAGGCCATGTCCTCGGTCGAGTGGGCAACGGCCAGATGATGGTCACGATTGATCGTGGAGATTACTTCCAGTGCGGCACAGTGATTGGTAAAGGCAAGCTGAACCAGATTCAGGCCGATGGCCTGGAAGCTTTCCGCGAGAAGGTGGTGCAACTGGCCCCATTTCTGGAAGAAGCCACGAGATCGATCAAGAGCTGGGATCAGGTCAAACTGCTCTCCGTCCAGATCAATCGGCTCGATGAGTGGGCCAGACCTGGCTTCCTTTGTATTGGAGATTCCGCCCACGCCATGTCGCCAGCCGGTGGCGTCGGTGTGAACATGGCCATTCAGGATGCCGTGGCGACATCAAACCTGCTGGGAGAAAAGCTCCGCGAAGGGAAAGTGACACTGGACGATCTGCATCTGGTGCAACTGCGCCGTGAGAAGCCCGTGAAGTTTATCCAGAAAATCCAGGCTTTCGCTCATGCGAAAATCTTCAACCCCAATGAAGGTTTTCGCGCCAAAGGGGTGGGCATGTGGATCTTCCGCTGGATGATCTTCTTCATGGCGAATCCCGTGCGCCGACGCATGGCCCGCATGATCGGCCTGGGCCCCTTGCCAGAACACATCGAAACTGCCGAATACCACTCATGAAGCCGAGCTTCACGATCAACCCCGAGGTTCGACATGAGTCGCAGGTCACGCCTTAATGATCTGCCAATCGTGAGTTAGATCGACCAGCAGCAGAGCATGGGCCATGGCCACACAAACAGGAAACTCTTTGATAGATCGGCCGATGAGCACAACCTCCCATCCCCCTGAAGTTCTCGCAGCCAGTCCTGCAAGGCAAAATTCAGGCTCCCCATCGAAACCCAGAGCTTTGCCGATTCGTTATTCGACTTTCGAACTGCTGGGCTCGCTCATACTGCTCTTTCTGGCAGCGCCATTTCTCGAACGCATGCCACAGAAAGATCTGATTGAATCCGTACTCATCACACTCGTGATGACCATGGCCATCATTGCCGTCTCCGAAAAGAAATCGGCATTGATTGTGGCCTTATCACTGGCCATCCCGACGCTGGCTATGAAGTGGATCAATCACTTTTCGCCCCGACTCCTCGGCCCGGAAATTCATCTGGTCACGACCACGATTTTCTTTCTGTACGTGATTGCCCAATTGCTGAAGTACATCGTGAGAGCACCTCAGGTCGACCAGCGCGTCGTCTGCGCAGCCATTTGTGGCTATCTCATGCTCGGCATGGCCTGGATCCCGCTCTACATGCTCGCAGATGATCTGGCGATCAGTGGCGTCGCCTTTCAGTTCAGCACACCGAGCGAACCCGACCACCGGATGCATGCGTTCAATGCCCTCTACTTCAGCTTCATCACTCTGACAACAGCCGGCTATGGCGATATTATTCCCATCTCACCACTGGCACGCATGCTGGCCATGATCGAAGCGATTACGGGCGTCTTCTACATGGCGATTCTCGTGTCGCGGCTGGTTTCCGTCTATTCGACCTTACCGCCGCATGAGCCGAAGACAGCACCCGCACATCCAGACGCAGAGTAAATCCCACGAAATGAGTCAAACGCTTTCCATGAAAAAAAAGCGATCTGTGTGCCATGCTTGCAGCCTGCCAGTGTTAATACTGGGCAAGCATGTCTTCGCTTCGGGTGGCAGGGGTCGGATGTCTTCATCCGCCCCCTGGTCATTCGGCTTCACCAGCGCAAATGCATCTGAACACATGCTTCATGACCGTTGAGAAAGTTCGCCACAGACGCACAAAGTTTAATGATCTGGGGGCAAACGAAGATGTTTAACCCCCAACCATCTCATCGATCTCCAACCCAGCCGCCATTGAGATTGGCGAAACTCAACGTCCCCCGCTCCCATCAGAACGGGAGCAAGGGCCAACTGTTGAAGTCGATTCAGCGCTTCGACGGCCAGAATCAGGTTGAACCGCGAAGGCAGCTCAGGCACCCGGACGCATGTGAAGATATGCCGACAGCACGTCGTACAGGTCTGGGGAAATGGCCACTTCTTCGTCTTCGAAGTCGTTGAGCCACGCACGATTAAATCGTGACGCATCAGCCAGAGCACGACGGATTTCGCTCAGCCGGACAGGGACTCGGTTATCCTGAGCCAGGCACTCGCTGTCATCACCCGTATAAAGTCGAAGTCGGTGTCGCATGATTCCTCCTTGAAAGGCAGCGACCTGATTTCCAGTAACCACTCCCGGTTACAACTCGCATCGAAATCGAACCCGAAGTTCAATCTTCCATCTGAGCTGTTTCATGTGATCGACCGGCGAGAGCCGCCGAAATCAATCAATTTGTTCCGAAAAGTGGGATCAAGCCGCAAGCGTCAGTTAATCATGGCAAGCATGCTCTTCCAGCGATGCCTGACATGAGGCTTACGCTAATCCGTCCCATGGATTTAGCGTTAGGCCAGTTGTTCAGGCAGAATCGGCAATCACTCTCCAGTGACTGCACCACGATCGGCAATTGCAGCCGAAGATCACAATTCGCAGCCAGACCGATGAGAACAATTGAAAGAATCGCTATTGTCGGTACTGTTTCGACAGACCATGGCACGCACTGGCACTTAAGTTGTTCACACGCCACGATGTGTGGACACGCAAGCGTGTGCAAAGTTTGCCCAGGCCAATCGTTGATTTGTTTCATGAGAGACCGACTTTCCAATTTTCTGATACCACTTTCCTGATCCATCGAGACATCACGGATGCCGTCTCCCGCACCATTAACGGATCGAATCGCTCAAGCTCTGCAACTTCGACCTGCCCAGGTCGAAGCAGCCGTTCGTTTGCTCGATGAAGGGAACACGATCCCGTTCATCACCAGGTATCGCAAAGAAGCCACCGGCAATCTCGATGAAGAGAAACTGCGGCTTATCAGCGAAGAGCTCACGTCCGGGCGTCAACTGGAAGAACGGGCATCGGCCATTACCCGCTTGCTTCAGCAGCAACAGCAGCTCACGCCAGAACTGGAAGCCTCCATTCGCGGGGCGACATCACTCAAACAACTCGAAGACCTCTACCTTCCATTTCGCCCCAAGCGAAAAACCCGGGCCACAATTGCCAGGCAACGTGGGCTGGAACCGCTGGCCACACGCATTCTGCATGATGATCGGACATTGGGAGATTTGCAGCAGGCCGCGAAGAGTTTCATCTCCACCGAACAGGGGTTGAACAGCGTCGAAGAAGTTTTGAGTGGTGCTCAGGATATCATCGTCGAGTGGATCAGTGAGAACTCAGCAGTTCGCGAGGCGTGCCGACAGGTTCTCCGTCAGACAGGTCGACTGCAATCCACGGGGATCGAAAAAGCGACACCCCAGATGCAGGCCGAGTACCGCGACTACCTCGACTTCTCCGACATGATCATGAAAATCCCTCCTCATCGGCTGCTCGCACTCAATCGAGGTGAGCGCGAAGAGGTTTTGCGCATCAAGGTTTCGTGGGATAAACATCGCGCACAGTTTGTCACTGGCAAAATTCTGAATGTCGATGCCCGCTGCTACAACCAGTTCATGAACGAGGCGATTGCAGAAGCACTCGAACGGCATCTGCTCCCTTCGCTCGACCGGGAACTACGCAAAGACGTCACACTCAAAGCCGAGAAACACGCGATTGATGTCTTCGCCAGAAATCTTCGCAACCTTTTGCTCCAACCTCCGTTATCACCCCAGCGGGTGCTGGCCATCGATCCTGGTTTACGAACGGGTTGCAAGCTGGCTGTGCTGAACGAAACCGGCGATGTCCTCGCACTCGATGTGGTCTACATCACCGGCAATGCCGACCGGCAACTCGAGGCACGCAACAAGATTGTCCAGCTGGTTCGCGAGCATGGCATCAAAACCATCGCGATTGGCAACGGAACGGCCTGCCGCGAAACGGAAGAACTCGTGGCACAGGCTATTCGCGATGAACTGCCCGATGTGCATTACATTATCGTCAATGAGGCCGGGGCGAGCATTTACTCCGCCAGCACCATTGCCCGCGAAGAATTCCCCGAGCTGGATGCCACCGCTCGAGGGACAATTTCCATTGCCCGCCGCTTGCTGGATCCCCTCAGTGAACTCGTCAAGATCGAACCTCAACACTTAGGTGTCGGCATGTATCAGCACGACATTCCGCCCAAACAATTGAAGTCGGCTCTCGATGGTGTGGTTGAATCGTGTGTGAACTATGTAGGTGTCGATCTCAATACGGCGAGTGCCTCGTTACTGCGGTATGTCTCGGGGCTGAATCAACTCCTCGCCAAGCGAATTGTCGATCGACGCAAAGTTCGTGGGCCATTTCGAAATCGGGCCGAACTGCTCGAAGTCCAGGGGATCGGCCCCACGATCTTCACTCAGGCAGCGGGCTTTTTGAAAGTCGCCGGGAGTGAACCACTGGACGGCACGTGGATTCACCCGGAGAGCTACCCAGCCACCAAAACCCTGCTGGAAAAGCTGCAGGTTCCACTCGTCGAATTAACCGGCGAAAACTCCACCAATCTATGGCGGAGCCAGTTGCTGCAGCAGGCCGAACAGATCAAACAGCAACCCACCGAACTGGAACGTCTGGCCAGCGATGTGCATGTCGGCATGGAAACTTTGCGCGATATCCTCGACTCGCTGCTAAGGCCCGGGCGCGATCCGCGCCTCGACCTGCCCAAGCCGGTCTTCAGGCAGGACATTCTGCGATTTGAAGACCTCGCGGAAGGTGTCGAACTGGAAGGGACCATCCTCAATGTGGTCGACTTTGGTGCATTTGTTGACATTGGCTTAAAGGACAGCGCTCTGATCCACGTTTCCAAAATGTCGAATCAGTTCATTCGCAACCCGCACGAAATTGTCTCGGTGGGAGACCGCGTCACCGTCTGGGTCGCGGACATTGACAAGGAACGTCGACGGGTCGGATTGAGCCTGATACGACCTCAACCCTCTCTGTAACGATCGCCCTGAGCGAATTTAGGCCGTAAGCCACGAGAGCCGAAGGTTCAATCGCTCACTTCTGCGTGTTGCCAGGAGTCGATGTGATCGCTGAACGACCATTCTTTTGTCGATTTTCCGTGATCACTCGCTGAAACCTGAGCGAAACGAAGTCGGCACACCACTTGCTTAATGTTACATCCACGTCAGTCGGGGATGAACGGGTGATTGATACGCTTTCCATAAAATAAGGGCGATCTTTGTGCCATGCTTGCAGCTCTGGGCAAGCATGTTTTCACAACCAACAACGCGCTGTGATTTCCTGGGAAACGTATTAGATCTCAGGCTTGCACGCTATCCCCGAATTTTAGCGAGGCTTTTCAAGGTCGCCCCACCGAGATTTGCTTCATGACTGCTGAATTCGCACGACCCTTTTGAGGAGAAACATGATGAAGAGTTTAATGAGCGGTGCCGTGGCGATGACGTTGATTGCCGGCTTGGTGGGATGCAGCGAAAGCCCGATGCAGCCGCAGGCTGATATGATCCGGCACGAAACAAAGCGTGTGTCCAATGATAGCCGTAACGAAGCGAATAGCGCAGCCGAAGCGATTCGCAATCAGACGGGAAAGACCATTACGGGTGAATCAAAGTCCGGCGTCGCGGAAGACACGGCTGACTACATTGAGAAGATTGGTGAGCGGAAGGCCGATGCCGTCGAGAAGGCTGGCGAAAAGAAAGCCGATCAACTCGAAGAAATGAAGCCATAAGCGAACCAACTCATATAACGATATCCGCCGGATGGAAAGTAACTTTTTCAAGTTCTTCCATTCGGCGGTTTTTTCCTTTTTGAATAAAGAAAACGCGGTGATCTCACCTCCAAATAGGCCCATTTTTCTATATGGATTCCAATAACGAGTGCGCATTGGGTGGCTGGGGTTGAGTCTTCTAACCCCCAGCGATCTTCGACCGGGTGGCTGGGGTTGAGTCTTCGAACCCCCCAGCGATCTTCGACCGGGTGGCTGGGGTTGAGCGTCTTCGCGAACCCCCAGTTTTTGCCGATGACCGCTGCTTGTAGCTGGAATTCGTATCAATTTGTATTGATCGATGCCGCTACCGCATTACGGCAAGTATCAATCAGTGCCGCACGATCCACCGGCTTGGAAATATAGTAGTCACATCCTGAATCGAGGCAGCGTTTCTTGTCCCATTCCATAGCATGCGCCGTTAAGGCAATAATGGGGTGAGTGAATCCTTTCGTCCGCAATGAGCGTGCCAGGGTATAGCCATCCATTTCAGGCATCTGCATATCGGTCACAATGAGATCAAACAGACCGACATTCTTCAGAGAACCTTGAATCGTTCCGTCGGATGTCATCGCTTCGAGTGCCAGTTTCCCGTTGTCAAACACCGCGACATCTGCGCCCGCCTTACGAAGATGAAAAGCAATGAGTCGCTGATTATCCAATCCATCCTCAACGAGAGCGATGTTCAAGCCATCCAGCGGGAGCTGTTTGACAATCTCCACTGCCAACTCTTCTTTCACCAGTCGTTTCGTGGAACTCTCGGGCTTGACCTCTGTGACGACTTCATGTGGCGCTTCAGCCAGCCCCGTTGAAATAGTGAGTTGAAAGACACTCCCCTTTCCTGGCTCGCTGCTGATCGTGATGTTTCCACCCAGAAGTTGAGCCAGACTTTTGCTGATGCGCAGTCCAAGACCAGTGCCGCCAAACTTGCGCGTGGTGCTGGTATCGGCCTGCACAAAAGCGCCGAAGAGTTGACTCATCTGCTGCGGAGTCATCCCGATACCAGTATCAACAACATCGATCACGATTAAGCCCGGAAAGGTATTCGCATCGGTATGCACCTTCATCGAGACTTCGCCATGCTCGGTAAACTTGATGGCATTCCCCAGCAGATTCACGAGAATCTGCTTCAGCCGCACAGGATCCGTATGGATGATCGTGGGCAGTGGTTCCACAAGGTTCAAACGGAGATTGATCCCCTTGCGAGTCGCCTTGAACTGCATCAGGGATTCGACATCTTTAACTAGATACGCGAGATCCGTGGGAATCTTCTCGACAGTCATCATGCCAGCTTCGATCTTCGAGAGATCGAGGATATCGTTAATGATCTCCAGAAGATGGTCTCCGTTGCGGCGAATCGTCTCAATGCACTCGATACGCTCAGCCGAAGTCGTCCCGGCCGGATCACTATTCTCGGCCAGGAGTTCCGTATAGCCCAGAATCGCGGTCATCGGCGTGCGGATTTCATGACTCATATTCGCGAGAAAATCGGTCTTGGCACGGTTGGCCGATTCGGCGGCATTCCTGAGACGCTCCATTTCCTCAGCGTGGCGTTTGAGTTCCTCCTGATGTTGATGCTGCTCAGTGATATCACTTTCAATCGCCATAAAACCCGAGATCTCGCCACGTTCATCACGCAGTGGATCGATTTCAATGCGAATATAGTATTCTCGCCCGTTCTTGGAGTAGTTCACGACTTCTTCCGTGACGGGAAGCCCCTGGCGGATCGCATCACCAATTCGTTGGATCGCCATGGGGTTGGTATTGGGACCTTGCAGAACGTCTCCCGGTTTCTTCCCGCGAAGGTCTTCAATCGTATAACCGCAGATACGGGTGAACCCTTCATTGATCCATTCGACACGGCCCTTGCGATCGGTGATCACCACACCATTCGCTGTGCGGCGGGCGATCTCCGCTAGACGGTTCACCTCGGAGGTGCGGTTCCTCACCTGCCGCTCCAGTTCGACGGCCCTCGACTCAACCGCCTCACGCAACTGGCGCTCCAACCTCTTCGATGCAAACACCTTCCCGAACGATGCGAGATTGGTACAGAATCGCCAGGAAAAGATATTGAGTGCCAAAAGGAAGAATGCCAGCAGCCGGTAGGCGGGCCACACAAACATCAGCATCGACATGGCATAGCCGCAGATCGCGCAGAAGAGAAAAATCGCGGCCAGATCGAACAACTGCTGATTGCGATCCTCAGCCCGCTCGTCGAAGTACGATCTCATCCAGAAAATAAAAATTCGTAGATAGGCCACAATCACCGCGGCATTCAGCACCAGCAGCGCGATGATCCACGGCCAATCACTTGTCCCCTCAGATGTGAGCAGACAATGTGTGCGGGGCATGTAATAGCCGCCACCAGTGAAGAAATCGACAATCGATGCACCAGTCCGCGACGGTGCATGATCGAGTCGATTGACCGGCGATATCGCAGAAACCGGCACACCGAAAGCAGAGGCCGGAAGCGGGCACATCTCATGGGTACTGGCCAGATGAGCCGTCTGGATAAATTTCGGACACGATGCCAGTGGCGGCGAGTCGCTAGGGTTCACGCTCGATGAGGGAAGCAGAGAATCGCGTTCAGAATTGAGCGAGCAGGATCGATCCCAGAGAATCAGGCCGAGAAACGAGAGAGCGACGGCTCCCGCAATCCAGCGCGGATCGCGGGCACACCTCGAAACTCGAGGGTTGTCTGGCGGACTAGGCGGCACCGTACGGCTCCAGGAAATTGTTACGCAAAGAATTCAGTCGATTTCGGCATAGCCCTTATGAAATTCTTCGCCACTGACAGACTTCCTGAATCAGTTCACCACTCTCATCATCAGCCCGAACAGTGTTTCCACTCACGCTACACTTGGAAAAGGTGGCATTGGCGAAAGAGTCAGAACATAATCAAGCATTCAACGGGTGGCACAGCCTTGGGTGGCACGACCCTGAAGGCTTTGCGAAAGGGCGTGGTCTTTCCACTCCTCAACATCACATTGTGGTGTACCACCGAATGGCCGGATTCAGATCTCCTACTCCGCCTCCCGGCCACAAAGTGTTGCCAGCTCAAACGCTTCCGCGATATGTTTTGCCGACGTGACAGCATATTCGCCATACACAATCAGCGTCCGTCACCTGTGGACAAACCACGACGTCTGACCAGTCTTCAGCCACACATTGAAATCAGTGCTCACACAAATTTGTCACAAAAGACAGCAAGCCTGTTTGTCGGTATCTCTCATCTCGCCGTTGATCTCTGGAAAGCGTACCAAACTCACCTCTGCAAAGAGAGATTCACATCATGCAGCCAAAACAGCTCTCCGAATGTGCCGCAGCCATTCACCGACTCCTCAAACACGCCCGAATGACATGGCTTCTAGGTTCTCTGGCCTTCATGGTATGTGATGGGAATTCCGCTGCCTGTCAGGCCTCCGATCCACCCCTGGAACAGACGGCAAACGCCACCGAAGTCTTCTCCCTCTCGGAAATCTCTTCGAAGCTGAAGGAGCTACCACCCAGCCTCGCCCAATGGCAGGGCTTTCCCGTCCATCAGCTCGAAAGTGGTGGCAGACAGGCCATGATTGTCATGCCCAAGATGGCACACAACATTCCCGAAGGCCGCGGCAAGCCCTGGGTCTGGATTGGCGAGTTCCCCCATGTGCTCAATGACTTTGAAACCCGCATGCTGCGGGAAGGGTTCGCCATTGTCTATTTACCCACTCCCAATCAGTTCGGATTAGCCCCCGCCATGAAAGCGTGGGAAGAATTCTATGACCGTCTCACGCGCGACTATGGCTTTGACCAGCAACCCGCACTCGTCGGCATCAGCCGGGGTGGCTTATACGTTTACAACTGGGCCTCCCGGCATCCCGACAAAGTCTGCTGCATTTACGGCGACGCCCCGGTGTGTGATATCCTGAGCTGGCCCGCTGGTCAACCTGTCAACGCCCAATACAAAGGGCCAGGCAGCGCTCCCAATTGGAAAGCACTCAAGGAAATAGCCGGGATCGCCAGCGATGCCGAGATCGCCAAAGCCGGCTTAAGCCCGATCGATCAACTCGAACCCCTGGCCAAGGCAAACATCCCCCTGCTCCATGTCTATGGCGATGCCGACGAAGTCGTACCCTGGGATGAAAACACGGGAGTACTCGCCACCAGGTACAAGGCCCTGGGTGGCGAGATCACCCTCATTCCCAAGCCCGGCGTCAAACATCACCCCCACGGACTGACCGATTCCACACCTATCGTCGAATTCGTTAAGAAAAGCTGGCTGAAGCAATAGCCGCCGTTCGTAAAAATGTGCTGGCACGCTTCCCCGATATCGAGCATGATCGAGAGAGTGAATTCTCGCACAGGCCACGGGAGCGACACGATGAAGAGCACATCACTTGATCAACGCAGCACTCGACGTGGCTTCACTGCCCTGGAACTGATCGTCGCCCTCGGCGTAATCGTAGCACTGGTGCTGTTTCTCATGCCCGCCACAAGGCGAGGGCGAGAAGCTGCAAGGCGAACGCAATGCCGCAACAATCTCAAACAGATTGGCCTGGCATTACATAACTATCACGATCAGCACGGCGTCTTCCCACCGGCATTTACAGTCGATGCAGCAGGAAAACCTCTCCATAGCTGGCGCACGCTGATCTTGCCTTATCTCGATCAGGCAGCCCTCTACGACTCCATTGATCTCTCGAAACCATGGGATGATCCCGCCAATGCTCACGCGAAAGAAACCGCATTGGCCTGCTACAGGTGCCGAAGCAGTATGCTCCCTGCGGGCATGACAACCTATGTGGGTGTTGTGGGAGAACAGAACTTCTTTTCACCCAACCATCCCCGGAAACTCTCTGAGTTTCCACCCGATAAGACCTTTCAACTGATCGCGATTTTCGAGCGGGACGACCAACGGGCGGTTCACTGGATGTCTCCCGAAGATGGCACAGCCGCCGAACTCCTCACACCTCCGGCCGATAGAAAAACCGTCCACACTGGTGGATTCAATTCACTGCTGGCTAATGAGCGTGTCTATTTCGTGAGCAAAGATCTCCCCCAGGAAACACTCAAAAGCCTCCTCTCCATCGACGCCCCACTCTTGAAGGACGACTTTTAGCATCGCCTTCAGTGTTGCGGGAAAGCCCCCTTCTGCCGCCAGTTTCGAGACCAGCTCTCGTAAATCAAAAGTGGCACCACCCAACTGAGCCAGTTGGCCACCGGATCAAACATCTCGGGATCGATCCACGAAATTTGCGCGTGAGTCACCAGCGCTGTCCCCACAATCAGCCTCAAAGTAATCGCCGAGCAGAGCAGGATCATCGTGCGTTCCATCCACCGGCGGTGCCGAGCGTATTGCCGCCGCACAGCCGCTCGCCAGCCCTGGAGGATGCAAAGGCTCGTCAGGATCGACAGTGTCGCCAGCGAAAACCCGCCGATCGGCCCGGAGGCCGCCCAGTACGACATCACCAGGCCGCTCGGCGTCAGCACTCCCACCACCATCAAGACCTGCACTCGGCCCAGCCAGCGATGAAACACAGGCCACCGGCTGCGGATCTTCCCACTGAGCAGTACCAGCCCGAACACAATCGCTAATGGCCCACTCACAATATGGGTATAAAAAGCCCAGGCATAGACTCCAAAAAAGTACCCCTCTCGATTCCGCAAAAACTCGGCGTCGAAATCAGGGGGCAGGTAATCGGGATAATTGCTGACAATCCCGATCGTCACTCGCAAAATGAGCAACACGACCGTCGCACGCAGTAATAGCAGCAGGATGTAAAGTCGAGGTTCTGACATAACCGGCATAGACTCACCGGGCGTTGACCATTTGGCACAGAAGATAATCAGTGCACACGATTCAGAATGTTGTACTCCTCAAAAGCATACCATGACCACAAACCCCCATCCCCATGAGAATCTCGATCTCAAGCCCGTGCTGGAAGCCGTCCTCAAAGATTACGAACTCCCGCTGACGGGTGATCACGGCATCATCCATTGGGCCCGTGTGCTGGAAAACGGCTTATTGGTCGGTCGACACGCCGGCGCGAACCTGCGGGTCGTCTCCCTCTTCGCCGTGCTTCATGATTCGCAGCGGATCAACGAATGTTCCGACCCTGCTCACGGCCCACGAGCAGCTCTCTTTGCCGAGGGCCTTCAAGGCCAGGTGTTTCAACTTGATGCCGGCGAGTTGGAACTTCTGAAAACCGCCTGCCGTGGCCATACCCACGAGAAGCACCATCCCGACGTCACCATTCAGACCTGCTGGGATGCTGATCGTCTAGATCTCGGACGCGTCGGCATCACCCCGCACCCAAACTATCTCAACACCAGCCACGCCAAATTAAAAGAAACGATCCTCTGGGCCGATGGCCGCGCCAGCATGAGATTCATTCCAGAATTAATTCAAAAAAACTGGGGTATCGATGTGCGGCGAATCAGGGGCTGAGTTTTTTGATAAGCAATGCTTTGACAGGTTGCACTAAGTCATTCGCAAAACGAATCGGCAGCCAAAAATCGGCGCCGGGTAGCCGGTTTGTGAGGGTTTGGCGAAGGCCGAATCGTTGCAATTCGTCTGGATGGTTGAACTTCCGGTCCTTGGCTGCTACGGTTCAAACGTGAAATCGACATTCTAAGAAGTGTCGTTTCGTTTCCAGGGTGCTTTCTCACCTTGGTTTACAGTGTTTTTCTCGGTCTGATCCGCTGGCGGCACAGCCTGCTGCCATACCTTCGCATGAGAGGCTAGGGATTACGGTATGTCGACGAAGTACGTCTATTTCTTCGGAGCTGGCAAGGCGGACGGTAACGCCAAAATGAAAAACGAGCTGGGTGGCAAAGGGGCCAACCTCGCGGAAATGACCAACATTGGCCTTCCAGTCCCTGCTGGCTTCACCATCAGCACTGAAGTCTGCACCTACTATTACGCTCACGAAAAGACCTATCCGCCGGAACTCGAAGCTCAGGTCGATGCCGCCATGGCTCAGGTCGAAAAGGCCATGGGCAAAAAGTTCGGCGACACCACCGATCCCCTGCTCGTTTCCTGCCGCTCCGGTGCTCGCGAATCGATGCCCGGCATGATGGATACCGTGCTCAACATCGGCTTGAACGACGTCACTGTCGAAGCTCTCACCAAGGCTTCCGGCAACGAACGTTTCGCCTGGGATAGCTACCGCCGCTTCGTCCAGATGTACGGCGACGTCGTCATGGGTCTCAAGCCCGAAAAGAAGACCGATATCGATCCGTTCGAAGAACTGCTCGAAAAGAAAAAACACGCAGCGGGCGTCCACTTCGATAACGAACTGAGCGTCGCTCAGCTCAAGGAACTCGTGGCAGAATTCAAGGCCGCCATCAAGGCCAAGACCGGCCTCGACTTCCCGACCGATCCTAAGAAGCAGGTCTGGGGTGCTGTGGGAGCCGTGTTCAGCTCCTGGATGAATGACCGAGCGATCGTTTACCGCCGCACCTATGGTATTCCTCACGAATGGGGTACCGCTGTTAACGTGCAGGCGATGGTCTTCGGCAACCTGGGCGATGACTGCGCGACAGGCGTGGCACTCACCCGCGATGGTGCTCTGGGTACACCCGGCTACTGCGGTGATTACCTGATCAACGCTCAGGGTGAAGACGTGGTGGCCGGTATCCGCACCCCGCTGCGAATTGAAGAAACTCTGGCCAAGGATATGCCCAAGGCCTTCGAAGAACTCGACTCCATCGGCAAGATTCTGGAAGGTCACTACAAGGACGTTCAGGATATCGAGTTCACAGTCGAGAAGGGCAAGGTCTGGATGCTCCAGACCCGTAACGCCAAGCGAACTGGTTTTGCTGCCGTTCGTATTGCGGTCGATCTCGTCGAAGAAGGCAAGATCACCGATAAGGAAGCGATTTCGCCCAAGCGTATCCCTGCAGACGACCTGAATCAGTTGCTGCAGCCCGTCTTCGACCTCGCTGGCAAGAAGGCCGCACAAGCAGGCGGAAAACTCCTCACCAAGGGGATCAATGCCGGCCCTGGCGCTGCCTTCGGACAGATCGTCTTCCACGCTGATGATGCTGAAGCAATCTTCCTCAAGAATCCTAAGGCCGAGCTGGTTCTCGTTCGCCGCGAAACCACTCCTGAAGATCTTCGCGGGATGAAGGTTGCCAAGGGTATTCTGACAGCTTTCGGTGGTGCCAGCTCACACGCCGCACTCGTCAGCCGCCAGATGGGTAAGGTTTGCGTGGTCGGTGCTTCCGAGCTGAACATCGACTACGAAAAGGCCACCGTCACCGTGGGTGGCAAGACCCTTAAGGAAGGGGATTTCATCTCGATTGATGGTTTCACTGGCGAAGTCTTCGAAGGCAAGGTCGATACCAAGCCCAGCGAAGTCATTCAGGTCCTCATCAGCAAGACGATGAAGCCCGAAGAATCGGAAACCTATCAGCGATTTGCCAAGCTGATGAGCTGGGCTGATAAGTACCGCACTCTCAAGGTTCGCACCAACGCCGACGAGCCCAAGCAGGCCACACAGGCTGTTTCGTTCGGTGCCGAAGGGATCGGCCTGTGCCGTACCGAGCATATGTTCTTCGATCATGTCGATGAATTCCGCGAAATGATTCTGGCTGGCGATCTGCCATCTCGCGAGAAGGCACTGGCCAAGCTGCTCCCCTTCCAGCGTGAAGACTTCTACGGCCTCTTCAAGGCCATGAATGGTCTGCCAGTGACGATTCGTCTCCTGGATCCACCACTCCACGAGTTCCTGCCACACGATCATGCCTCGCAGGCCGATCTGGCTGCGAAGATCGGCATTCCAGCCGATTACATCTCTCGCCGCGTGCATGAACTGCACGAGTCGAACCCGATGCTCGGTCACCGCGGCTGCCGCCTGGGGATTGTTTACCCAGAGATCACCGCGATGCAGGCCCGGGCCATCTTCGAAGCCGCTTGCAAGCTGAAGAAGGAAGGCCTGACTGTGATTCCTGAAGTGATGATTCCGCTCGTCGGATACGTCGCTGAATTCAAGAATCAGGAAAAGGTCGTTCGCGAACAGGCCGAGAAGGTCTTCGCGGAAACTGGCGAAAGCGTCGAATACCTCGTCGGTACCATGGTCGAAGTTCCACGTGCCTGTGCCACAGCCGATCAGATTGCTGGTGCCGCTGAGTTCTTCAGCTTCGGTACCAACGATCTGACTCAGACAACTCTCGGCATCAGCCGCGACGACTACGGTGGGTTCATCAACCACTACAAGGAAAACGACATCGTCCCGAACGATCCGTTCCAGATGATCGATCAGGCCGGCGTCGGCACACTCATGAAGATGGGTGTCGAAAAGGGTCGCTCGGGCCGCCCAGGTCTCAAGATCGGTATCTGCGGCGAGCACGGCGGCGAGCCATCCAGCGTCGTCTTCTGCCATAAGATTGGCCTCGACTACGTCAGCTGCAGCCCCTTCCGAGTACCCATCGCCCGCCTCGCAGCCGCACAGGCCGCTCTGGCCGATGCCAAGTAAACGGAAGGTGCAGATCCTCGACTCATGAGTTCGCTCACCGGGTTGTGTATCAAGAATTATTCATGGCCGGTGTCAGCTTCGCCTGACACCGGCCATGCTGTTTTCTACAGCCAGTATTCCCAGAGCCATCTCTTCCCGTTTGCACCTCCATGGAATTGCCTGGGCATGACATCCAGATCATGCCCACTCATCATCATTTGGCAGACGAACAATGAGTTCCGAGATGATCTGCAAGAAGTTCATGGTAGACTTTGGCGGGTCACAAAACGTTCTTGCCAGAAATCCTGGAGCGCAAAGGACATCATCAGATGCCGCTTGAACTTCCTCCACGAGAACCATTTCGCCGCACGAATCTCCTCTGGCTGTATGGCCGCCGTCTATTGATCTGGCTGCTCGTGCCCTATGTGTTGGTGCATCTGCTCCTCATCACTTTTCAGCGGCAGTTGATCTTTCAACCCACAAAAACAGCCCCGCTTTCAGGTCACCTGGCAGGTGCTGGCCTGATCGATGTGCAGGATGTGAAGATTAAAATCAGCGATGAACTCACTCTCCACGGCTGGTATTACGAGCGGCCTGCCACAGCCGAGACTCCCGCCAGGCAACTGTTAATCTACTTTCCCGGCAACTCGGGCACCCGCAGTGACCGGCAGGAGATCTGCCTCGATCTGTTGAGACTGGGTTACAACATTCTGATCTTCGACTATCAAGGCTATGCCGAGAACCAGGGATCACCTTCGGAGCAGCACTTCGCCAGCGATGCTCAAGCGATCTGGAAATTCGCAACCACACAACTCGGCTATTCGCCCGAAAAGATCACACTCTTTGGGGAATCGATGGGAGGCGGTGTGGCCACTCGACTGGCAGCCGAACTCTCTGAAGCCAAGAGCCCACCGGCGGCCTTGATTCTCAAATCAACCTACTCATCCATCCCCGCAACCGCTCGCTATCACTACCCATATCTGCCCCTCTTATCACTCTTCGTCTGGGATCCATTCCCTTCGATTGATCGAATTGGGAAAGTGACCTCGCCGATCCTGCAGTTTCATGGGACCGCCGACCGCATCACGCCCTATTTCGAAGCCGAACGACTCTTCGCTGCTGCCCCTGAACGATCAGCCTCTCAGGTAGCGAAGCAGTTCGTCACGATCCCCGAAGGTAGCCATAATGGAGTGCCCGAAGAAACACTCAGGCGGGAAATTCAAAAACTGCGGGCCAACATAGCGCAGCCCATAACCCCTCCAGAGAGTTCTAACTAGCCAGATCGGGAAGAACAGGAATCAGACGCCCATCTTGCCGCCACCTGAGCATGGCGATAGATCCATTCGTACGATCCACGTCCCCATGAGTTGGCGAGACGTAGCAAGGAGAAGAAAATGACCACCATCATTAATGATCCTGAGATGGCCCGCCGCCTCATTCGCCAAAGGCGTGCGCGTGAGATCATCTGTGAAACCGCAGGACTGAAGATTTCCCTTCGAGCAAATACCACGCGCCGTCTGCTCTGCTTACGATCACTACAAACCGGTGAAGAATGGACCGATTAATTTGTTTTTGGTGATTGATGACAGAGGCAGTTCATTTGGCTTATATATAGAATTCATTGCCAGTAGATGCATTGCGCCAGAACAGCTTTGTGCCATGCTTGTAGCCTTGGACAAGCATGGCTTCGCATTCAACAGAGCGCTATGATCTTATTAGAAAAAGCCTGACTCACACGTTGAAGCTTCTCCGCACAATCATCGACGGATCACAGCCCGGCGATTCATCGCTTTCGTTCTCAATCGATCGCATCTTTCATGCGGCGGCCACTTCTTCCAGGCAGCTTCAAATTCTTCCTCGATCTCTGTTGTCACAGGCACCGCCACCGTCGGCCCCCACGACGATTGCACCACACACGGCAACCCTGCTCCCATCAAATGCTTCGCCAGATCTCCCATAAGTGGCGACGAAAACACACTCCCCTGCACTGCCGCAAAATGCTCGCCCACCAGCCGACCATACTCATGCAGCCCCGTAGCAAACTCCCCGAAATTTCGCGACTTCAGCCCCGGCAAGATCGAAAGCAGCGTCAGCGCAGCCAACCGATCGGTCATCGCCTGCGGGATTGGCGACATCTCACGAAACGCCTTCAGCTCGGCCTCGCCCGATAACCCCGTCGAATTCTGTGGAGAGATGAGCCACCAATTCCACTGCTCTGGAAAATCCATCCGAACGACGATGGAATCCCGCTTGTGAACCGCCTGATCCGTGGGACGATTGTGCCCCGCATCGACCAGAAAACCGCCGGAAAAATAGCCGAATTGACCAATCGACGAACGCGCCCCGCGTCGCGAGAGGCGAAAAACCTCGTCGTTGGCCAGCGTGAGGCCCAGAAATCGGGCCCACCCATCGACCACCGCCATCGCCAGTTGAGTCCCAGAACCCAGGCCGGCATGATGAGCCAGCGGTCGTCGAACTGTCACCGCCAATGGTGGCTGGCCCGCAAAGGGTTCATTAACGCGTAATAGTGCCAGAAGCCGCTGAATGCGGGCTTGAGTCTCGCCATCCGCCACAACGCTATCGCTGTCCTGCGCTGCTGCCGCAAAATGAATTGACCAACCAGGAGATTCCAGCATCACACCCAGCCCGCCAAACGAGCGATCGTGGGCAGGGTCTGTGGAGAGGAGCCCAAAGTGCAGTCGGCAACCGGTTTCCACAATCATTTCAGCATTCATGAGCATCTGCTGGCAGGTTTTGAGCAAAGGCTCGTTTCGAGCCCATCAATGACATGTCATTCTCACGGACTCCAAAACCTTAACTCGATTACGGTCTGTTCGCCAGACGCTGTTCGATGATGGACATCACCAGCTCCCACGCTTCCCGTTCGCGAGGGCCACCTGTCTTATCGACCAGAGGCTGCCAACGCCTGATCTCTTCCCAGATCACTGCCGGTTCGAGAATCGATGTCCGCGTCGCCAGAATGATCGCTTCCAGGACGGCGTGCCGGGCGCGATGAAAGCCCACGAAGGGCCTGACAATTCCTGAACTGGCAGCCTGCATGATAATCGTCGCCCTCTGCGATCCAGCGTCGATCGAAAGAACTTCCAGACTCCACCACTGGCAGCAATCCACCAGCCGATAACCCGTCGAAGGAGCATCGAGAGGCATGATTGGCGGCAGCGCGAATGGCTCTGGCAACGATTCTTTCAGTGCAGCCCGCGCCAGCAGCAGAACATCATCTGTGGTGTGAAAAGTCGCCTGGGGAACAGCCTGCAGATTCGCCAGCGTGGTCGAAGGATAAAACGGCCTCAAAGTGAAACGTGTGAGCTCTGTTGACGATTGTTCGAGTGATTCGACAATCGGGCCCATCGGAGCCAGATTCAGTTGACCCGTGGCGTTCGTCGTGAGCAATAAACCTTCCAGAATCACAGGGGCCCCTCAAAAAAATAAGCAGGCAAAAGCCGGTAACACTCTGGCAGATTTCAACTTCACGCACAAAACTGCATCTGGGCAGCTTACGCAACTTTGCGACCGAACGGAACGGAGCGAGAGGTTGTCATTCCTGCCACTGCAAAATCCGTTTCTGCATGCGGTGGGCACCTTCTACCCGTGCCGAAAAATGCAGAAATCGTTACAACTGACATATAAGCGGGAGCCTGCCTGCGACATGTCGCCACTCTCCTGAACAACAGACATCGACTGGAGCCTCTCATGAACACCAACCTCTTCCCCACCAGCCGCTTGAACATCAAGACCATCGCCAGCGTGGCGCTGCTTGCGGCCATCGTTTCCTCGCTGGTTCTTCATTCCGGCGAGGGAAATCTGCGAGGTGCGGAAGCCCGGGCTCCCGAGAAACTTTTAAGGCATATCGTGCTCTACAAGTTCAAAGAGACCACCACGCCAGCTCAAGTCCAGGAAGTGATCGACACCTTCTCGGCTCTCCCCAAACAGATTCCACAAATCGCCGATTTCGAGTGCGGCTCCAACGTCAGCCAGGAAGGCAAGTCCGAAGGGATGACCCAGGCCTTCGTCGTCAGCTTCCGCTCCGAAGCCGACCTGCAAACCTACCTGACACACCCCGCACACCTCGCCTACGTCAACGTCGTCAAAGATAAACGCGAAAAAGTCCTCGTCTTCGACTACTGGAAATAACCCAACTCCCAGCTCCGTACTTCCAACTTCCAACTTCAAACTTCAAACTTCCAAAGTCTCCACCACCTATGTTCTCCAAAGTCAACGACGCCGAATTCATCACGGGTGAGCACACCGTCCTCAAGTTCTGGAACGAACGCCACATCTTCCAGAAACTCCGGGCCAAAAACGCCGGCAAACAGCCCTGGAGTTTTTTGGACGGCCCGATCACTGCCAACAATCCCATGGGTGTCCACCACGCCTGGGGCCGCACCTACAAAGATTCCTTCCAACGCTACTGGGCCATGAACGGCCGCGACCTCCGTTACCAGAACGGATTCGACTGCCAGGGCCTCTGGGTCGAAGTCGAAGTCGAAAAGCAACTCGGCCTCGGTGCCAAAAGTGCCATCGAAGAGTTCGGCATCGATAAGTTCGTGCAGGAGTGTAAACGCCGCGTGCTGAAGTACGCCGCCATCCAGACCGAACAATCCGTCCGCCTCGGCTACTGGATGGAATGGGATCGCCCGGAAGAACTCCGCAAACTGGCCTCAGCCATTGGCAGCGAAACCCCCGTCACCCTCACCACCCCCAAAGGCATCACCGAGACCGCACCAGCCGAACAACTCGTCTCACGCCTCGGCAACCCCGATTGGGGCGGCAGCTATTTCACCTTCTCGACCGAAAACAACGAAACCATCTGGACATTCCTCAAAAAATGCTTCGAACGCGGCAAGGTCTATCGCGGCCACGACGTCATGCCCTGGTCCGGTCGCGGCGGCAGTGCCTACAGCCAGATGGAAGTCGCCGACGGACGCAAACTCACCACCCACCGCGCCCTCTTCGTCCGCTTTCCACTCCTTGATGACGCCGGACAGGAAACCAAGGAAAACCTCCTCATCTGGACGACGACTCCCTGGACGCTCACCAGCAACGTCGCCGCCATGATCAACCCCGAACTCGAGTATGTGAAACTCCAGTCCAAAAAGGACGGCCTCGTCTACTACTTCGCCAAAGACAACCTCGAATTCCAGCGCCTCGCCAAAGAGTTCAAGGAAGGCTTCGGCCGCCCCGAATGGCAATGGCCCAAAGGCACCCCCAAGCTCAAAACCCTCTCGCAGATCTTCAAGGAATCCGGCGGCTACGAAGTGCTGGAGACCGTCAAGGGCGAAGCCCTCGTCGGCCGCAAATATCGCGGCCCATTTGATGAACTCGACGCGCAGAACTCTGCAGGAGGTGCCCCACGCTCAAGCGCCTATACGTCATCGCGAGGAAATCTCGAAGATCTTCTCCTTAATGACTTTTATGGACCAACACTGCAAAACGACGCTTTTGCAGATTCATTGAAGGCGACGTACAATAGTGAAGTTCTAAAAATCAATGAGGCACTCGACAAATACAAAACAGACGATGCCGACATTTATAATGTCATGGTGGACCTATCGATAGACAAGAAGAATGAACTTGCCGCATCATTTGTAGCAATAAGGTTCGCAATCATCCGTTCCCAGGTTTTGCATTTACTCCGAAACATTCGAGCAATTCTTAAAAAGCACAAAAACCTGGGGTTCTTCTCCGCAGAACTTAACCCATCAATGACGCTACGTGAGATCAAGGATTTACTAGTTCGCCTCGGTTCGACCAGTTTTCTAAAATCTGAATGCTGGTTAACACTCGAAGAAGTATCATTGTTGATCGAAGAATTTGAAAATCACGACGAAAGGGAAGAGTTCGATAATGAGAGAATGATTCAGCACGAGGACTTATTGTTTGAAGGCAATTTATTATTTTCCGAAGGCTTGTTCTGTAACGATTCAACGTCACTTATTGCGAGACTACACTCGACACTAGTGCTTCAACTGGACACAGAATTGCAGGGATTGGCAAGGCGATCTGCTGTTGAATGCCATCGGGTCATCGACGGTGGTCGCGACTTCAAAGGGGCACCTAACGTCAAGGAAGGCGAAGGGACAGGCATTGTCCATAGTGCGCCAGGCTGTGGTGATGTCGATCATCAGATCGGCCTCGCCAACGGTCTCCCCACGATCGCACCGCTCGGCCCAGACGGCAACTTCCTCGAAGGCTTCGGCCCCTTCACCGGCAAGAACGCCGTCCATCCCGACACCGTGCAACTCGTCATCGACAGCCTCAAGGAGAAAGGCCTGCTCGTCGCCGAAGAGAAGTACCCGCACATCTATCCCTTCTGCTGGCGTACCGGCGATGAACTTGTCTTCCGTCTCGTCGATGAATGGTTCATCAACATGGACTGGCGCGACGAAATCATGGGCGTCACCAGGCAGATCAACTGGCTTCCCGACAGCATTCAGGGCCAGGAACGCGAAGTCGAATGGCTCACCAACATGCGCGACTGGATGATCTCCAAGAAACGCTACTGGGGCCTCGCCCTCCCCATCTGGGTCGATGAACTTACCGGCGACTTCGAAGTCATCGGCTCTCTCGCCGAACTTAAAGAGCGCGCCCTCGATGGTGGCGAAGGCTGGAACGACTTCCAGGGCCACACGCCCCACAAACCCTGGATCGACGGCGTCAAGATCCGCAATCCTAAAACGGGCAACCTCATGACCCGCGTGGAAGACGTCGGCAACCCCTGGCTCGACGCCGGCATCGTCTCCTTCTCCACCATGGGCTACAACACCCATCCCGACATGTGGAAGAAGTGGTACCCCGCCGACCTCGTCACCGAATGTTTCCCCGGCCAGTTCCGCAACTGGTTCTACTCCCTCCTCTCCATGGCCACCATGATGGATGGCACGCCGCCCTTCAAAACCCTCCTCGGCCACCGCCTCGTCATGAACGAGCAAGGCCAACCCATGCACAAATCCGATGGCACGGCCATCTGGTTTGAAGAAGCCGCCGAACAGATCGGTGTCGACGCCATGCGCTGGATGTATCTCCAGCAGAACCCCGCTTCCGACCTGCGCTTCGGCACCCGCCATCCCGATGAAAAGGTCACTCTCGAAACGGTCAATGGCCCGACCAACACCACCATCGATGGTGTTCCCACCTGCAAAGTCACCAGCGGCCCCGCCGACGAAGTCCGCCGCCAGGTCCTCATCCCGCTGTGGAACTCCTACGCCTTCTTCGTCAACTACGCCCGGCTGGACGAGTTCGACCCGAATGCGGCGATCGTCCCGGTGGCCGAACGCCCCGAGATCGACCGCTGGCTGCTCTCGAACCTGCAAGCCCTCATTCAGCAGGTCCGCGCTGGCTTCGAAGCGTTCGACACACCCGCCGCCTGTGCAGCCCTCGCCCGCTTCATTGATGATCTCTCCAACTGGTATATCCGCCGCAATCGCCGCCGCTTCTGGCGTTCCAAAGATACCGGCGATCTCGACAAGCGTGCAGCCTATCAGACACTCTACGAAACTCTCCTCACCCTCACGAAACTGATGGCACCGATGACGCCGTTCCTCGCCGAACGGATGTACGGCAACCTCACCTCGGGCCAGCCCGACGCCCCCGAATCGGTCCATCTTTGCGACTACCCCACTGCCGACGAATCGCTGCTGGATACCTCACTCAACAGGCGGATGTCACTGGCTCAAACGGTCGTACGCGTCGCTCACAAGCTGCGGGAAGTCGCCGATCAACGCGTGCGTCAGCCTTTGGCCGAACTCCGTTTCGCCACACTCAGCAGCGACGACCTCACTTCGATCAGCTCATTGAAAGACGTCATCGCCGACGAACTCAACGTCAAAGCCGTCAGCGGCTTTGAATCATTGGGCGATATCGTCAAGTACACCTACAAACCGAACCTCAAAACCCTCGGCCCGAAATACGGCAAGCTCCTCAATGCCTTCCGCGAAGAACTTCCCAAGCTCCCGGGCAACCTGCTGGAATCGCTCCGTCGTGGCCAGACGATCAACGCGACGGTTGGCGGCGAAGCAGTCATCATTGGCCCGGACGATGTTCTCATCGGAGCCGATCAGGCCGAAGGCTGGGTCGCCGGCGATGAATCCGGCATCCAGGTCGCCCTCTCCACGACCCTCACTCCAGAACTTGTCATGGAAGGGATGGCCCGCGACTTCATCCGCCACATCCAGCAGGCCCGAAAAGACGCCAACCTGGAAATCCAGCAACGCATCACCGTCAACTACCAGACCAGCGAACCGATTGTGGCAGAAATGCTCAAGGAGTGGTCCGACCTGATCTCTAGCGAAACCCTCGCCAACGAGATCACCCCCGCGTCGGGTCTCTCTGGAAAACCCGTACAAGTCGGCGCAGCCGAGGTTATCATAACAATCAAATAACACTGTCTTGACACATTCCCGTAGGGCAGGCCCCCGCCTGCCTTCCTTCCGTTTTTAACGTAGTATTTAACGTAGGGTGGGTTAAGCAAAGCGCAACCCACCGCATTCAAGTAGGGTGCATGAAGTTCCGACGAAATGCACCACAAACAGCAACCAACCAGCAACCCACATCCACAAAACAACAACACTCTTCGTGCCATGTTTGCGGCTCTGAGCAAGCATGCCGAATAACATTTTGATCGGAAACCGTAGGGCAGGCCCCCGCCCTGCCGTCCTTCCGTCTCAAACGTAGTCTCAAACGTAGGGTGGGTTAAGCAAAGCGCAACCCACCGCATTCAAGTAGGGTGCATGAAGTTCCGACGAAATGCACCATCCTGATCGTCGATCACATTGAAACCGAATTTCACCATTCGACTGGATCGCCAGAAACTCCCGGATCTGTATCACACCACCGAAAGCCTCGACTTTACGATCGACGAGGCCTACAAATCCGGCTGGGTCGATGAAGTCGCAAACCTGCCGCTAGCGATATGCCATTTTTCGCAGGGAAACACTCATGACGATTGAATCGGAAGACGATGTCGCCGCGCTCAAACGGATCGGTGGAATTGTCGCCAACGTATTACGAGAGATGCTGGCGGCCGCAGTACCGGGAATGACGACGCGGGAACTGGACGCGATCGGTGAGAGATTACTGGAGCGTTATGGCGCCCGATCAGCACCGCGCCTCGCCTACAACTTCCCTGGTGCCACCTGCATCAGCATCAACGAAGAAGCGGCTCACGGAATTCCGGGTGAGCGGGTGATCCAACCGGGCGATGTCTTGAACATCGATGTCTCCGCCGAGCTGGATGGCTACTTCGCCGACACCGGGGGGACGAAGGTGTTGCCGCCCACTAATCCGCAGAAGACGCGGTTGTGCGAGGCGACTCGCAAGGCTCTGGAAGCAGCCATGCAGCGAGCCACTGCCGGGCAGCCGATCCATGGGATCGGCGCAGCGATCCAGCGAACAGCAGAAAGGCATGGCTTCCAGGTGTTCGAAAACCTGGGCAGCCACGGAATTGGCCGGGCGCTGCATGAAGCCCCCGAGCATATCGCCGGCTACTACGATCCGACCGACCGCAGGCGATTGAAAGAGGGGATGGTCATCACCATTGAGCCATTCCTTTCCACCAGAAGCCGACTGGTCAAGGAGCAACCCGACGGCTGGACACTGGTGGGAGCACGCGGCAATTTATCGGCCCAGTACGAGCACACGATGATCATCACCAAAGGAATGCCGATTGTTGTAACGGGTTGGTAATCGAGAAAACTCGTCCAACTCAGCGACTGATTAAAGTCACTTTTGTTCCACACAACGACAGTGCTCCCCAGCGTTTACCGGATGCGATTAACAATGAGAGAGATCGGACCAGATGAAACAATTAGCAGTTTCTATTTGTTGGATATGCCTCGCCTCTCTTGGATTTGGCCAGGAGGCCCGAATCCCCGTACCCATCAACGATCCAGGAGATCGATTTGAGCTGATTGGAAAACTGGGAATCCCACTGGGAGAGTTAGCAACCGTCAGAGGAGTCGCGATCGAAGGGCCTGAAAAGGGCTATGAGGGCGGACCGAATCTGCTAGTCCAAATGATCAATGGCAAACCGACGCAGCGGCACATCCGCATCCCCATGACTCCCTACTTTTACGACTTTCAGGGGAAGAGCAGAAGTCGTCGAAAGAAGCCATTTGAAATCGTCAATGGAAGTACATACAGCATGCTGGCCTATGAGACGGGGGGGTTCGTTGGAATTCCGTCTGAGGCCTATAAGGCTGGGGGAATACCGATCCAGACGACGGGATTCTATTTTCGCAACTCGTTGACTGTATTTCCTATGGAGAAAACCAATGCCGTCGAATGGAAGCCCATCGACTTTATCGGAACTACCGCCCTTCTCTCCGGAACGGCGGAGAATGAAGGCGATGTTGCCACCATCCGTACCCCCGAATGGAAATTGATATTAACCGATTTAAGAAAATGGTCCGAAGCAGAGGAAGGAAAACAGGCTGAGGTGTTTGGAGTGGTTCGTGCCACAGACGAAAGTGACATTTTCCGCGTCGAGAAAGGACGGGCCCGGCTCACTCTTCTCGAAGATCAGGTTGGGCGTGAGGTGGCACTCCGGGGGATCGCGTACACCAAGCAAGGGGAATGGCTTTTCAGCTACCGTGACAATGTGCTGCAAGTGGAAGGACTGGAAGAACTCATCGAGGGAAACGCCCGCTTGTATAAGGAGCCCATTGAAATCACCGGACTACTTGTCGAAGCCGAGAAGTCGATCAATGAGCAGATTCGGAAGAAAACAGGCTTTGATTATGAAGTACGATACACTGTTCGTAATGCCAAGGTAACTGCTGCAGATGAGTTGCTCGCCCCAGAACTCATGCTGGATGACTAACCAGCTCGATAAACATCTACACTCTTGGATTATTGAACTATCTTGAGCCAAATCAAGAGAAACAAGATAGCCAGGTGTGCCACTGCTGGCTTGCCCAGCAGTGCTCCTGCATCACAGCAATAATTAAACGAGTAGGCCACAAATCCAAGCCATATACGACGTACCTGTGTGCCCATCACGCAGTGGTTCTATTGCCAGAAAACCTCTCTGGTACAGTGAAGCAGACCATCCGCTGCTCATTAAGACCGGGCGATAGACATCAGCCTTATCCCTTCAAACGAACATCTACGACCATCGTGCCAGCCAGCGGCGGTAATAGGGGAAAGCATCACTACTCAGAAGATGCCAGCCAACCCAGACGGTAAAGAACTGTGGTGCCCAGATCCCACTCAAGAGCAGTGCCAGCAGCTCAGGAGATGAACGTGACATCAGCTTCACAGGCCATGCGTAGCCAATCAGAATACCGAGCACAATAACCATCATCTGCACAATCAGTATACGCGGGATCGAAAGCCACAGATCGGTGAGTTTCAGACTGCCCGTCGACTGTCTCGCAATTCCAAAAGCATAAGCCCGCGTGTAGTGATAGAAACTGGCACCCGCGACATGAAAACCATAGACACCATCGGCAAACGTGGGAGACATATAGGGTGCATACTCACTCCAGACGAGTGTTTCACCCACCAGAAATGCCGACATGAGAGTGACAGGCATCCGATCTTTACTTCTCAAAGCCGCCAGGCCGCCCCAATAGCCAATGGCCAGAATCATCGCCACACCCAGACTGAAAGCGAGCACCTGATGCTCAGCCCAGAATTCGTGGGCTAAAATCACAATTGAAAAGTAGGCAAAGCTCATCAGCAGCAGGGTATTGTCACGGCGAAGGGGTGCCGCTCGTTTCTGAAAGATCCCTTCCGCTTTCAGAAAATGCGGAATGAAGTAGACCCAGACAACCCCATCAAAAATTCTCACCGGAATGAACCACCTCCCCAGAGCCGTCACCCCCAAGATCAAAGCCAGAATTCCTAAAAACATGGGCCGCCAACTCCAGGCCCATGAACCTGTCGCTGCAGATGAAACGCCAAGAGCCAGATTCTGCCCGCGCCACGCATAGAAAAAGTGAGCCAGCCCACCCCAGGCAGTGAGCGTGTAAAGATTCATCGTGCCAGTACTTTTGACTTCCAGGGAAGGATCAATCGTCGGCCACATTACGACTGGCAATGCGTAGCCAATCCCTAACAGGAAAAACGTAATCGCCAGGCAGATCGGGCCATCGCCGGAAGTGCTGTCATCCATTGTTGCCGCCTGACTCATGAGCGAATGGCCCCTGGCTGGCATGTGAATCGATCGATCTAATCGAGAAGCTGCACAAGAAGATCATGAACAAAGTGGGCATGCTACCCCGAGAGATGATTCAACCCAGAAGCCGTCACGATCCGGCCGCGCGGTGTTCTCTGGATAAAGCCGCAGCGCAACAGAAATGGTTCGACCTCATCCTCGAGTGTATCGGGGGGGCAGTTCATCGTGTGGGCAATCGCCGCCAGACCAGCCGGGCCGCCACCAAAGACATTCACAATCGTACGTAGATACTTGCGATCCTGCTCTTCGAGACCCAGCACATCGATTTCCAGCATCGCGAGAGCCTGTCGGGCAATCTCATTAGTAATGAGACCCTCCTTCTGCTTGACAGTCGCAAAGTCTCTCGCCCAGCGCAATAGATTGTTCGATTTACGAGGTGTTCCCCGGCTGCGGCGGGCAATCTCAAGAGCTGAGGAATCGTCGATTTTGGTCCGCAATTTGATCGCATTACGGCGAACGATTTCTGCCAGATCAGCCTCTTCGTAGAACTCCAGATGCTCACGAAACGTGAAGCGATCCCGCAAAGGAGCAGTGAGCATGCCAGAACGCGTCGTGGCCCCCACAATGGTGAATGGCTTGAGTTTCATATTGATGGTCCGCGCGTTGAGCCCTTCCCCGAGGACAATATCAACACGGAAGTCTTCCATCACGGGATAGATAAACTCTTCGACGGCGGCCGGCAGACGATGGATCTCATCGATGAAGAGAATCGAATTGCCACTCGCGTTTGTCAGATAAGGCAGCAGATCTTTCGGGGCCGCCAGGGCCGGGCCCGAGGTGATCTGGCATTCGACATCGAGTTCTTTGGCCAGTGCCAAAGCGAGGGTCGTTTTGCCCAGACCAGGCGGACCATCGAGCAGAATATGGCTGAGTGGCTCAGTGCGCATCCTCGTCGCAGCGAGCATGATTTCCAGACGTTCGACGACCTTTCGCTGACCGACAACATCGGCCAGCCGCGAAGGACGTAACTCTTCGTCGAGCGCACGGTCATCGAACGCATTCGCTGCAGGAGCCCCCGCAGCACTGGAACGAACAGTACTGGCGACCGCTCCATCAGCCGGGCCAGTGAAGATCTTTTCGCGAGCCATACCCCTCTCCGTGGGAATGTCGAAACGGGCAACTCCTGAAATACAAACGGAGATTAGCCGATCTCACCATTCCCTGCGATGTAAACTGGCTCGCAGGCTGGGCAAATTCCGATTTTCTCGTCCGCGCCAGGGTCACGGACGAGAAAACCTTTCTCGCAAACTCTTTTCGAACTGATCAGCGCCGGATTTGAAATGCAGATTCAGGAAATTCTGCACGAGAATCAGACTTCAACCACTTCCTGCCCAGTCATCTTCAGATAAGCGACGGCGGTGAATAACAGCGTGAGTGGCAGAGTAAAGATCGCCCCGACGCACAACGCCAGAATCCCCAGCAGATTAATCCCGGCTCCAGCCAGCATCAGCACGAAAATCTGCAGCAGATTCCCTTTGGTTATTTCCTGTGATCTCGAAAAGCAATCAATCCCCTTAGAGTTTTCAGCCACAATCACATAGGCAAACGGATAGAACATGCAACTCACAAGAATCCCGGGAATGATACACAGCACCATGCCAATCCCAAATGCGATGCTGAACAACACCAGCGAAATGGCGTAGCGCAGGAAAAATTTGCCACCGCTGAAGATATCGCCAATTTGAGGATCTTCGCCGCGGGCAGCTTTCAAAAAGAGCTGGCAAAGCCCGATCTGCAAAAATGCACCGACACAGAACGACATGGCCATGAAGCCTAAGAGCATGGCCAGCCCGACCATCACACCGGTCGGATCTTCACCGTCACCCATCACGAGACCAGGGATGATCTGCTGTGGAATGGTGGCCAGTTGCGACAACAGGTTGACGAGAAAACTTCCCACCAGACACGGGGCGAGGTTTTTCAAGTAAACCTTCCACGCGCTGCCAATGACTTCCCCAGCTTCGATCTTTGTCAGTTCTCCCGTGGCTCCCGAAGATGCCTCACCACCCCCTTCAGGAGAGAGATCTTCACCGCAATGTTTGCACCGCTTAGCAGCCGCCAGGACTTCGCCACCGCACATGGGGCAGGCGACTTTCGCTCGCGTGTCACGCATTTTCCCCACAGGTGGCGGAGGCGGAAGACCCTCTTCAAAGTCATCTTCGGCAGCCGGTTGATCCAGCCCCGGCACAGTGACAACTTCGCCACAACCAGGACATTTCGCTTTACGTCCAGCCCGATCCTCAGAGGTGCTGAGTGATTTATCACAGTGCGGACAGTTGAATTCAATGGCCACGGATTGGTTACCTTGACGATGGAGAACGATAGGAAAGGCAAAAACTCACGAAGAACGCAGAACACTTGGCACTTGGCAATCCCCGCTCCCGCTTGAAGTGGGCAAGTACTTCGGGCCATGCTTACGAAGCGACAATTCCGATGGATTACTTCAATTCGATCATTGCAGAACTGATGACGCGAAGAAGTTAACAAGTGTTCGCTGTGAACTGAAGAGGGTCTTTCAGAAAATGAGCAAAGCCCTTCATGGACAGTTTATCATTCACGAAAGCCCGGGCTCATGACGGCCCAGGCTCATGACGGCCTTTGCTCATCATCGAGCAGAAGTTCCAGATAAGACCTGTTTTCGGGTTGGTCTAACTTCAAACGAGCAGCCCATTCCAGCAGGCGATCCCGCGCGGGTTGCCAGGCCTGTTCCTCAGTGATGATTTCGAGTTCGGCAAAGTGGCCGAGTTCCGGTACATGATCGATCGTGCAGACCAGCACATACTCTTCATCAGGAAGAGTCCAGAACTGCCGACTCTTGACAACTTTTCGAACAGAGCGAAACCCTAACGCCAAGAGGATCTGACAGATCGCCAGGGGTGACTTGTCTGCAGCCAATGGCCCCGTCGAACCCACCAGCGGGGCCTCAATCTCATGACGTGTTTTCGTGAGTTGATCGAGCCTGGGGCCTTTGTAAGTGAGAATGGTCTCCAGCGGCGTCGAACGGACCCGTAACGCTTCCCCGGTTGTCGCGAAATCGCGTGCAGGATGTGCGAAGTACTCATCACTTTCCGTCATGGCGGGCCCGGCACAAATCGCCTCGTGCTCCAGCAGAACGCCACGAAACGCTTCGACATCGTTCAAAGAAAACTTAATTTCCACTTCGATATCAGCCATGCCTGCTCAGCGATCTGTAAAAGGAAGACGTTTGTGATTCGGGGGATATCCGATTTGAGACCAACAATCATGTACCCTTCGCTCGTTTTTATGAAAAGCGAGCATCCCGAACAGCAGAGAAATTCGCCGGGAGAAGATTGATCAGTCAGGTCGGTTGGTTTTTGCGAAAGCGAAGATGGTGCAATCCGTCGGAACTTCTTGCACCCTACATCAAGAAGGGTATGCCTGGGGATCTATTAACGATCAGCATGAGCCAGTTGTTGTAGACGTTCCCAGGTATAAAGCCCGGTATTGTGACCGTCGTTCCAGCGAATGCGAATCGCATACTGCCCCACAAGATCAAGCCCAGCGGGGGCAATCTCAGCCGGGATTTTTGCAGGATCAAGCAGTAGCTCGCCCGTGAATTCATCCACACACACAGCACAACTGCAGCCGCAGCGAACATCAAAAAAGCGAACAAATAGTTCGCTCTCCCCAGGCCATTTGAGTTCAAACAGCCCGGTCTCACGGTGAGCACGGATGATCTCGGGAGCATCAGTCGGCATGGGAAAATTTGATGTTGGGTGTTGGGTGTTGCGTGTTGGATCTTGGAGAGATAAGTCGAGAGTAAGCCGCCGGTATTCAAACACCAAATACCAAACACCCAACTCCGAAAGCCATCGATCAATCTCTCCAGGGATGAGCGATTTCTTTCCAGTATTTGTCGAATTCAAACCCTGGGCTGTTATCTCCATCGTGGCATTGATAGCAGGTTGTCTTTTTCGCCTGATCGAGTGTCACACGCATGGCCAGCCGAGCGGCGGCCTGCTCTTCTTCAGTCGCTTTGCCACCATTTTCAATCCGCACATGCTCACTCCCGGGAGAGTGACAGTTTTCGCAGCCATTTCCGAAAAGATGGGCCGATGTTTCCAGATCGCGGTAGCCGGAGTCATACCGCAAAACCTGCTGTGCTTCCCACCCTGTGGTGTGGCAGTTAATACATTCCGGGTCGTAAATGCGCGAAATATACTCCCCTTCAATCCCCCCACGACCATGGATGATACTTTTAGTCGCTTTGGCGTGGCCGGTTTCTTCCCACTTTTCATACGCTTTCGTGTGGCAATCGCCACACACTTTAGAACCTACAAATTTGCGTCCACTCGGGTGAGGAATGACCAGTTCTGGTGTTAAAGAGATTTGTTCAAGCTCCAGCCGCTTCTGATAGTCGGCCATGAGGTTTTCCATCGGCTTCGTCGCTTTGAACCGGCGATTGTCGAGATCGATCAGTTCGTAACGGAATGGAGTCTTTACATCATCCGGAAAATAGCCCACCAGCGAAACATACTTACCCTTCTGGCCAGGCTGAATGATCCACGAGCGACCTTCCATCACAGGTTTCGATTGAGGATCTTCCGGCCCTCCCGTCGTGACAATCAACTGAAACGCAGGGAACTTGCGGGCGAACTCTTTCGCTTCATCGACAGTCCCATTATTCAACAGAATCAGCAGATGCGGCTTCTCACCTTTGAACTGCTCAATTGCTTTACGAATCTCTTCATCGGGATCGCTGAAGGTGATGTTGTTGGCCACACCGGCCGGTGCGACATCATCTCTTCGGCTTTTCCCAAGGACTGAAACCACACAGGCTTTCACTTCGCCAATCTTGAAGGTCTTTGTACGCAGTGGAGTGCCAAGATCGGGTGATTCAAAGAAAGTGACATTCGCTCCAGAAATAGCGAGCGACTTCTGCACTTCCTCAGGATCAGCGACCTGTTGTGTCAGCAGGAAGTCGGCCCCCAGACGGAGATCCGCAGGCCCCAGGCCAATCACCTGATAGTTGAGTGATCGCAAAGCCGTCAGAATCGCTTCGTACTTGATCTGATCCTGGCGGCGGGAACGCTTGACGAATCCCCCGGCATCCAGCCCCGCGACGGGCCAACCTCTTTTGGTAAGCCGCTGGAAAAGATCGAGCCTGCGCGACATCCCACCCGATTGGGTTAATGAGCAACCGCAAGGTTCGAGATAGCCATTCGTTTCTGCCGAGAGCATGAGGACCGCTTGCGGGCGAGGCCAGTCTTCCGCCACAGGCGGTTCACTGGTATGGCTGGTGGACTGGGATGTGGCTTCTGATGATTTGGTATCCGAAGGAAGCTGCCCGGCTGGCACTTGAGCCGCCTGTGCAAGGGTCGTATTCCAGGGGATGACGGACAATACAGAGTTCTGTAACGGCAAAGAAGAGCTGGAGACAGCTTGTGTTGAAGTTCGGCTTGCCAGTTGTGCATCGCTGGGAACAAGTCGCGTGACCCACGCCCCTCCAGTGAGCAGAGTTGTCAGGCAAGCCAGTCCCAGAAGACAGGGCCAGAGCACCCGGCCCAATTTAGGTGAAGTGGACTGCGCGGGGCGATTTTGACCACCCAGAGGACAGGAAATAGCACGCTGACGACGATGACGAGGCATAGCAGACATCCCTGGCGAGGCATGCAAAAACCAGAAATCTGGTTCATCCAACGCCATTGCACAAAATTTTCGACCTTGAAACACCCCTGGTGGCAGTGCCTGTGCAGTTCTCGACAATCCAATATCAACTGTCAATTACAGCGATAGATAGCTGACAAAGAACTTGTACTCCGGGATGAGTGGATGATTCAACTTGAGAATCACTTTCTCGGATTTCTTGAACTGCCGGTCGGCAGGGAGACCAGGCAAAACCTTGACTGTCAGAAAGTATCGCTGCACCCCTTTGCCCATGTACTTGTCGTCCTTTCGCAAGGCGACTTCCACCGCATTGTGAGCGGTCTCGTAGCTTTTAAGCTCCAGATCCCCTTCCAATTCCCTCACAAAGAGCGACAACTCGGCCGTCTTCCCGTCTTTGGCCGGAAAATCGCCTAAGATCAGAGCGGTCGATTCATTGGCCCAGCCCCGTCCTATGACATCGATCGGCCCGGGGCGAGTCGCCTTGATGGTAAAGCTGACTTCCTTATGCTTTTCCAGACTGGTCTGTAAAACGACCCGGTCAGAATAGCTGCCGACCGGGACATCACCGGAAACAGTCGCCTTCAGCAGATAACCAGATTTCGCACCGCGTTCGCCCAATTGTTCTTCAGTCAGAGGCACCCAGGTGATCTGTGTGGTGGGAAGATCCGTTTTGACTTCCGTAATTTCGAACTTGTCGAACAGCGGGCTGTAGATCGAACCCGTCGCTTCCGATGGTGCTCCAATTTTCAATTGCCCCATCGCCCATTCCCCTTCGGGTTTGAGCTGCAGGCCGTTTTCCACTTTCCCGACCACCGTCAGTTCGATTCGGCGATTACCAGGATCATTAGTACGAATGACCGCATGATGCCGGAAGCTGGGATTTGCGAGCTTGATCTTCCAGTTCAAAGTGACTTCCGTCTGCTGACCGGGTGCCAGCTTACCATCACCCGCCACATTCCCCACGGTGCAACTGCAGGTGGTTTCTTCCTTACGGGCCAGGATCTCCAGCGGTGCTTCGCCTTCATTTTTAATGATAAAGACATGCGATCCTTCGTCGCCCATTTCCATTTTCCCGAAGTCGTACTCCACTTCAGGAATCACCGCTTTGGGCTGTGGCCCTTCTTTGGCCACTTTAGGGCCAATTTCAGTTTCTGGCACAGGCTGAGCCACGTTGACCGGTAACGTCGCAGTTCCACGGCCGAAAAACGCAATCGCTGCTAACGTCATCACCGTCAAAAATGCACAAACAGCCATGGCAGCAGGCTTCATAGCGATCCTCTCCAGCAATCCGGGCCTGTGTTGATCTCGTCATAAGTTTCGTTTGCAGAATATCTTCTGTAGAACCGCCCAGCTCAGCAGGCAATTTCAACACGCTTCCGCAGCGATATACGACAGTCTAATCGGAAATGCTGGAGAGAGTCACTGGACTCGCCCATTGTTCAAAGGATCTTCATCCAGCTTTTCTGCTTGCAGTCGCTTGAGTCGCTCGACAACTTCTTCAGGAAGCACACGATCCGAGTGGCCCAATTGCCGATTCAATTCATTCTGCTTCAAAGCCAGATTCGCTTCAATTGAGGCCTCTTTTCGCTTCCCTGCCAATGCCAACGCTTCCGCAGCCCCAGCCAGAAGTCGACTCGAACTGCGATATCTGCGATTCGCTTCCTCAAAAGATTCCACAGCCTTCTCGGCAAAATTTTGTCGCTCAGCAGGACTGCTCACAGCTCTTTCAAAATAGGCACGCGCCAACTGCTCATGAGGCCGGTAACTGTGAAAATCGCGTTGACTGGCAGATTTCATCCATTTTTCACCGTTCGCCCAATCCGTCGAACTTTCGGCATTCGAAAACCACGCCATGCCAGCCGTCTCGGCCAGGCTGGGAGACCACTCATCCAATTCAGCCAATTTCACCATTTCCCGTATGGCAGCACCTCGCGTCGAGGCTGGTCGAGCTGACATCTGGATGCGCCCCTGTGAGACCATCCAGACTGGCCATGCTCCCCAGATCGAAAGGACCATCACCAGCACCATCGCCCCGGGGAGTAATCGACTTCCCCACCTGAAAATCGACGAGATCAGAGCCTCGCCGAAACCAGCTTTGACAGCCTGAAATTCTCCGGGTTCTCTCATCTGTGTAACAACGGCACCTACCGGCCATGTCGATAAAGTAATCAACAGCAGCCATAATCCCAGGATGGCCGCCATGCCAAACCCACCAGCCGCCAGGAGATTCACTCCCAGAGCGAACGCCGCAGCTGGAAATGCCAGATCTCCCCAACTGTGAGCGAAGCCACGAGCATCCCGATCGGCCCTCAATTCCTGCGGGGCAGCAGGCGATTCATCGGCCGTCTCTGACTTCATCGATGAGTTCAATCGCCACCGGTCGATGATCAGATACAGCCCAGTCCAGAAGACACCAAACACAATGAGCGCATCGTCAAAGACCCCATCCAGCAGAAACCGGCCCCACCAGGCAATCGCCAGACTGCCAGCACCAGCCCACAGTGGCCAATTTGAAGGAAGGTGGATAGCTCGAGAATACTGAATGAAAAGTCTTTCCGACGAAGTTTGATCATTCACCACTGGCGACGAGTTCAATAACCCTTTCCCCAAAGCGAATAACCCAGTTCCCGCGAGCACCAGCAACCCCGCGAGCGACAAAACTCCTCCCGAACTCCACGCTTCAAGAACCATGTTATGAGGGTCAGCGATCTCTTCGCTCGAACTCGGGAGTTTGTACGACAAATAAACGCTGCGAAAGTTTCCGGGGCCCACACCCAACCAGGGGTGATCTGCCAGCATCTGCAATGTCGCGACCCAGTATTCCAGCCGATATCGCAGTGATTTCGGGGCTTCTGTGATCACCTCCAGATCCAGCCCGCCTCTCCAGACCACCAGGCCGACCAGCAGAAGCATGGATCCTGTTCCAGCACCGAAGATCCACAACCACGATCTTGACGAAACACGCAGCTCGCCCACAGCTTTCCACTGGCTGACAAGTGGCCGCACAGCCAGCAGCAGCATCGTGACAGCCAGTGCCAGCACTGCCGTACGGGATTTCGTCAGCAGCAAGGTCCAGCCTCCCAATAGCCATGCCGACAGCAGAATCCAGGTGAACGGGCGGGAAAGATCTGGCCAGGACCACATCGTGCGCTGCTGAGTCACCTCTGGCCAGGCAAACAGACTCAATACCAGCAGAACCAGTAGGATAGCCGCAAATGTATTCGCCAAAGCGCAAAAGCCATAAGGTTCACTGCTGGTCAATCGTTGAAAGAACGCTCTGCGAGCATGCAGTTCTGTCGGGATGCCATCGCTTTCCAGCTTTTGCCTGAGCTGTGAAATCTTTGACTCATCTTCTGCGGATCGCTCCTGCAGACCCTCCAGTCGATCCAGTTCCTGTATCGCTTTGATATATCGACCGGAGATCGCAGGCAGGCCAATCTCATGCTGATACAGCCCCAGTACAGACATTGACAGTAATGTCGTGATCACAAACGGCCAGATCGCACTCAGGCTGATCACGTGGCCCGGTCGTTCCGGCAATCGAGGTGCCAGACGCCACAGCACGCAGGCTCCCATGGCCAGAGAAAAAAACTCAATCAGCAGATTGGCAGCCGCTCGTCGATCTCCCTGAGCCAGCCAGACGTGAATTGTCCCAGCCACCTGACCAGCAGTCAGCAGCAGCAATCCCCAGACAAACCCTGAACGCCAGGCACGCGAAGCAAGCTCTGTTTTAGGCAACAGGATCAGCAGCAGCGCCGATGTGGCCATCGACAGAATCGCCAGCCAGAGGGATTCCCCCATCACTGCGGCTTCAGGAGGTGTCCAGAACCTCGCAAAAAAAAGACTGGCGAGCAGCACGACCAGCCAACCCGCCACGCGCTCTTGCGATCGCGAAGGCTCAGCCAGCCCACCCGCATCCTGCACCATTCGCTGACCTGTCGAAGTTCCAGCCCGCCGGGTTTCAACAACAGGTTTCTTTCCTCTCGCAGACATCCACAACCATCCCGGAGGACGCCCCTTTTCCAGATCTGAGCGAACAGGAATCGCCTGCTCCCCGAACAACAGACTCTGGATCGAAAACGCCATCGTTCGCAAAGAAGGCATTTACCAGTTCCTTGCCGAAACATCGGTCGAAGTCCGATCCGAAGCGTGCGCATTCAATTCGCGGCCACTCGCTGAAACTTCAGTCACGCTTTGTGCAGGCCCAGCAGACGCCGACATCGCCACCACAGGGATTGTTCCCAAGGATGAACCAGCGATCGCAGGCCTTGGTGCCGATTCAAGAATGGCAATCATCGCGAGAATGCAAACCACAATCCCCAGGCATAATAGCGCCGCACCCCATGAATCGACCGAGCACAGCAAAAGACCAGCCAGCCCCGTCGTCAATGTCGCAAGATGCACCGTCAGTACGGCATGGACAGGTTTCAGCCCCAGCGCCACAAGTCGATGCGAAAAGTGCTTCTTGTCCGGCTGAAAAGGACTGCGCCCTTCCTTCAAACGAATACTGATTACCGACAGCAGATCGTAAAGTGGCACAGCCAGCACGCAAAGTGGTGCCAGAATCGTATGCGTCCGGCCATCTTCTACAGTGTAGAACGTCCCCAGGATCGTCATGCTCGCCAGCGAAAAGCCCAGAAAATAGCTACCGGCATCTCCCATAAAAATGCGGGCTGGTGACCAGTTGTGGCACAAAAAACCCAGCAGCGAGCCGCACAACAGCAGAAAATAGCCTCCGACCATCCAACGGGGATCATCAGCTCTCGAAAGCATCATACAGGCAAACACACCCGAAACGATGAAGCCAATCCCACCCGCCAGCCCATCCATGTTGTCCAGAAAGTTGATCGAGTTCACGAGCACCACAAACCACAACACACTGGCAATCGCCCCCAGCCAGAAACTCTCGACGAAAAAAGTCGCCCGCACTCCACAAGCCACCACAATGGCGGAAATCAGAAATTGCAGAAAGAGCCTGGGCTGCCATGGCAAAGGACGAAAATCATCAGCCAACCCCACCAGGCCCATGGCCAACGCTCCCAGAGTCACAGCCAATAGCTGAGGCAGACGGTACAGCACACTGCCATCAGCCGAGATCGTCTTCCCGGGAATTTTGACGGGCAACAGTTCCGGTGCAAAAAAGACAATCAGCAATGCTCCGGTCAGTGGAATCAGCACACCACACCACAGACCAATCCCGCCCCCCATGGGCTTGGGAACTAAATGAACTTTGCGAGCAGCAGGCTTATCGATCAGACCCAGCTGGGGAGCAATCCAGCGCATCGCACCGACGGCCGCGAATGAAACCCAGAATGAGGGAAGTACACAGGCACAGACAAACAGCAACATGCGAAGGGCACTTTGCGACGTGAGAGTCACCACACCAGTGAGTCCATGCACTGGCCCGGCAATCTCCATTGAGTGATCGACACGATAACAGATTATTCTCCCGCATCGCGACACTCCCCCGCAAGTGTGCAACTCACAGACAGGCCCACCATGCGGTCAAAGTGGCTCCTTGAACTCCTGCCGACCGGCCTCGATGGCGTGCCTTGAGGTTGTTCTATTCTGAGACTCATGGCCCCTTTTCGCTGTTGCAGAAAAACTCGAAAAAACGTTGGCAGAGACAGTCATTTCTCCCCGAAAGCTTTCGCCTTTCTCGTAGTAATTCTTATAGAGACGACTGCATGAGCAGCATCGAATGCTTCCAGCAGGAACGACAAGTGAACCTGGAATCATGCATCCGCGTCAAATCAGATACTTACAGTCCATGAGGTTCTTGTTTTGCATTATGGCGGACTGCCGGTTTTCACGATGACTTCAGTCGAATGAAACTTCTGCTGCCGGAAACTCAGGGATCACCCCTGATTTTCCATGCTCTGGAAACTGTCAGCTCCGCCTCAGGTTTCGACACAAATCCAAAGGGTTGTCATTTTGACAGCAAGCCTGCCAAACAGGACACAGGTCATCTCACCCACTGGACAGCCCATCGACGAGACTGACGTAACAGCCATGCCACTTTTAACGAGAATTCCTGATGAGAATCGGCATAAAGATCATGGCTTTGCCGATTTCGAATTCAGGGCACATAACTTGCAACATAATTGATTGAATTGGTGTGATTCGACACTTTTGCGAACATCGCACCACCAGGCGACACTTGTCACCAGACATCCTTGAAAGTGCCAGGCATCCTCGAAAGTGAAGGGGCTGATCATGAATCACGAGATTTCATACAAAGTCGTCAAACGACTGGCCGCTGCTGAGGGATATCTGGAACTTGAACTGCCACAGGCAGCTCTTTCCGAACTCAATCGAATCGACGATGCCGGCCCTTTCAATGCCATCGAGCAGTTGCTGCGAGGCGAAGCTCTCACAGGTCTCAGCCAGTTCGACGAAGCGATTGAGCCCCTGAAGAAAGCTGCCGACCTGTTCCCTGCCCCCATGAATCGCCGGGCCTGGGCCAGTCTTTCGAAATGCTACGCCTCCACCGGCCAGGATTCGCTGGCGAATGAAGCTCTGGTCGCCAGCCAGACTGAAGATGCTTCTCAAGGCCAGCCGGGAGTGATCGTGCAGGTCGTCATGCAGCCGATCTTTACGGCCGTCCTGGGCAATCAAGTCCGGCAAATCCAGCGATAAGAGAGCTCCCTGAATCGCACATCGAGGGAACAACTTCAAAGATTCACCTCGCGAGTCAATTCCCATCACACGCATCATTCAAAGCCCGGCATCAAAAAAGATGCCGGGCTTTGTGCATTCATGACCACACCTTATCGCGTCAGCACCACATTCTGAGGCTCCACCCGATTGCAGATGGGTGCCATGCTTGCAGCCTGCCTTGAGTAAATACTGGGCAAGCATGTTTTCGCAACCAACAAGTCGCTGGTAACTTCTGGGAAACGTATTAAGGCCCCACGCGATTGCAGCCACACGCGAACTCAGACCAGAATAGCGAAAACACATTCTGCGAGAGAATTCGTCTTGTCTCGTGTTCATAGCCAATCAAGAGTTGATCCACATGGCCAATAGCCCCGCACCCACAGCACAAACTTCCCGCACTTATCCGGAACGTGTGGGCATCACTTTTGTCACAGGGTTAATTGGTCTCCTGCCTCTGGCGTTAACATTGGCTGTTCTGGTCTGGGTCGTGAGGTTAATCCACGACCTGTTTGGGCCTCTCAGCCCTTTCGGCAAAGCCCTCATGTCCATTGGCATGCCCCTCGTGGCTTGCGAAACCACGGCTTACCTGATTGGCATCCTCGGAGTGGTCCTCGCCATTTATGGCATGGGAGCACTCGTGGAAAATGGCATGGGTGGAGGCTGGCAACGCATGCTGGATCAAGGGTTGCGACGTATACCGGCCCTTGGAACGATCTACGATGCCTCGAAACATGTCACCAGTCTGTTCGATCGAAAAAAAGATTCACTCCAATCCATGACGCCCGTCATGTGCTTTTTTGGAGATGGCAGTGATATCGGAACTCCGGCACTGATGCCCACTTCCGAACTCGTTCATTTTGGAGGCGAAGCCTACCACATCGTCATTTTGCCCACAGCCCCTGTCCCCTTTGGCGGAGCTTTGCTCTGCGTCAAACAGGCTTGGGTCAAACCCGCCAATTGCAGCCTCGAAGACCTCGTTGGCATTTACGTCTCCATGGGAGTCACAGCCCCCAAAAGCCTCAGCAAACCCGCTTCTCCCACGGGGCCAGAGCCTGCTGCCCCACTTGAAAAATCATGAAGCGCAGAGGTTCTCGCGATAGAAAACCGGTTCAGCACATTCATCACCCGGGACACACCGGATCATGCCTATTGATTATTGCCAGAAAGCAGTAAAAATGCCTTCTTGACTGAGTTGAATCGGTGTCTGGATTCAGACCGTCCTCGCCATCTTCCCGCCCTCAATCAAGCTCGACATCATTCTGGGGCTGGCCGCAGACCAACGGAAATCTTGTGGCGTGCTCAACTCTCTGGCCTTTATCGGGCTTTGAAAACTTGGCTCACCACGCTCTGGTGACTTGATGACACGAGGCTGGCCCCGCAGCTTGGCGACCCTGCTGACTGGCCTGCAGTAACTGCACACACCAGCACACTCTGAAACAGCGGATCAGCAGTTCCAGTGGAAAATCAGATCTCCACTTCTCTCCCAGCCATCTCCAGTGCCGTCGCAACAATCCCAGACACACTCAAACCACACTCGGCCAGCAGCTCGTCGCGTTCACCATGTTCCACGAATCGGTCTGGCAGAGCGAGAATTTTCAGTCGATCACAAGAGACACCTCGTTGGGATGCCGCCTCCAGAACCGCAGAACCAAATCCACCGGCCAGAACATGCTCTTCAATCGTGATCACAAAGCCCTGCTCCAGCACCCCCAGAAGGCATTCTTCATCGAGAGGTTTGGCAAAGCGGGCATTGATAATCCCGACATCGAGGCCATGTTCTTCACGCAGAATCTCAGCTGCTTTCACACAACTGGTCAGCAACGAACCATAGGCCACCAGCGTCCCATCCTGTCCTTCACTAATAACCTCCGCCTTCCCTAACTCGACAGGAGTCATCGTGCGGGGAATCGTCTCGACGTTGGCTTTCGGATAGCGGATCGCGACAGGTCGATCGAGCGACAGCGCAAGATCCATCATCGGCGCGACATCGCTTTCATCACCAGGAGCCATACAGATCATGTGCGGGAAAATGCGCGTATACGATATGTCGTACACCCCGTGATGCGTCGGCCCATCCGGTCCTGCAATCCCCGCGCGATCCATCGCAAATACTACAGGCAGATTCTGCAGACAGACTTCCTGAAAAATATGGTCAAACGCCCGTTGCAGGAACGTACTGTAGATATCGACCACAGGCCGCATTCCAGCTTTTGCCATCCCTCCCGCAAACGCCACGGTATGAGCTTCACAAATCCCGGTATCAAAGAATCGGTCAGGGAAATCCTGCCGAATGCGGCTCAGTTTATTTCCTTCACACATTGCCGCTGTCAGCACACAAACCCGGGAATCTTTCTCCATCGATTTGTACAGCGCATCGCTGACGGCATTCGTATACGCCCGGCTCGATGTCGATTTCATCTGGACGATCTGTCCATACGCATCCCTCTGGAACGGAGGTGGTGCATGGAACGTCACCGGATCATCACAAGCCGGACGGAAGCCATGTCCCTTGTTGGTAAACACATGCAGGAGCACTGGCCCCTTCATCTTCTTGACCATGGCCAGATACTTCCGGAGTGTCGGCAGATCATGACCGTCAATCGGGCCAATGTATTTGAAGCCCATCTCTTCGAAGAGCATACCGCCGTGCAGCATCCCTTTGACGGCATCCTTGATCTGTGAAAGTGTCTGCTTCGCACTTTCACCAACGACAGGAACAGACTTCAAGAACCGCGTAATATCCCGCTTCAGCCCATCGTACATCGGCGCACTGCGGGCTTTATCCAGATATTGAGCCAGGCCTCCCACGCGCGGACAGATCCCCATTTTGTTGTCATTCAGAATGACCAGCATGTCTTTCTTAAGCTCTGCCGCGTTGTTCATGGCTTCGAAGACCACACCCGAAGGGAGTGCTCCGTCACCAATCACTGCGACCGACTTGCGATCTTCACCCGCCAGGTCATCACCCGCCTTTAATCCGAGGACAGTCGAGACACTTGCACCGGCATGGCCTGTCATAAACAGGTCGTAGTCGCTTTCCTGAGGGTTAGGAAAACCCATCAGCCCGCCACGCTGCCGGATTGTCGGGAAAGAGGCAAACCGACCGGTGATCAACTTGTGAGGATAGATCTGATGTCCCGTATCCCAGATCAATCGATCGCGGGAAAAATCAAACTCCAGATGGAGTGCCAGGCACAACTCGACCACACCCAGATTGCTGGCAAAGTGAGCCGTTCGATCCGAAACCACCCCGCAGAGCGCCTCCCGAATTTCATCGGCCAGCTGAATCAACTGAGAAGGATTCAATTTCTCCAAATCCTTGGGAGAAGTAATCCTCGGAAGATGTTCCATCTGCATGATCGTGTTCCTGACCAGTCAGTTCGTGGCTCTCGAAAGAGTAAAATCTTTCAAGAAATTAACTCGATTCCATTCGCAATTCATGTTGAAAACCAGGCTGAGAGCATCCCGGAGCAGCTTTCGCTTCGACAAACTCATTCTTAGACCGCAGCCAGACTCTCCCGATTAACCTTCTCAACGGCGCCTCGACTTTGCCCCGAAATCCCTTCCGTCTTGCCGACAGACTTAGTGATCACGTTCAATAATGTACAGTGCCAGATCGCTCAACCACTGGCCTCGTGGCCCGAATACTTCCAGTTCTCGACAGGCCTGCTTCACCAGATCTGCCGCTCGCTCACGGCTGGCTTCGACACCCAGAAAACCAGGGTAAGTCGCCTTCCCGGCCTGAGCATCCTTTTGCGTCTGCTTCCCCAGCTTTTCCGATGAACCTTCGACATCCAGCAGGTCATCAGCAATCTGAAACGCCAAGCCAATGGCAAACCCATAACGGGCCAGCGATTCCAGTTGCTGGACCGAAGCTCCACCCAACCGGCCACCCATCGTCAAGGCACATGCCAGCAATCGCCCGGTCTTGCGATGATGAATCTGCTCCAGTTCGGCCAGAGTGGTCACGGGTGTCGTCTCGGCAGCCAGATCAGCCGCCTGTCCACCCACCATGCCGCACCAACCTGCGGCTGATGCCAGATCCGCCACACAGGCCAATGCCAGTTCTTTGTTCGAAATCTCCGTCGCCAGGACTTCAAATGCCCTCGTCAGCAGGCCATCACCCGCCAGAATCGCTGTCGCTTCACCATAAACGATATGATTCGTGGGCCGTCCGCGACGCAGATCATCATCGTCCATGGCCGGCAAATCGTCATGGATCAGCGAATAACAATGTATCATCTCCAGCGCAACTGCAGCGGGCATCGCCTGCAGCGGATCGGCTCCGCAAGCTTCGCTCGCCAGCAATACCAGAACCGGCCTTAGCCGCTTTCCTCCCCCCAGGGCACTGTATCTCATCGATTCAAACAGCGACGGTGGAACGAATCGGGTAACGTCAGGCGTCGCACTCAGGGCAGTGTCCATGGCCATTTCGATCTGCTTCTGCAATTCCCTCAAATGCTGAGTGAACTCAACCGCGCCACTGGACAAATTCGTGGCCACGGGTGATCGCGATGCAGGAACATGAGCAGCCGACATATCGCATCCCTGCGGTACTGGAACTTCTAAGTTAAGCTGGTGAATAGCAGGTTTTCCAATCAAAGCGTGCTGAAAAGAAACCTACATGTCCATTGATCATCACAAACTACAGCAAATTTCCGCGATCCGAAAGCCTCTAAGTTTCCAGTTTTTCCTCAGAATCCCAAGAAACCCGTCAACCAAAGCCCGCTTCGCTAGGCGGCTGCTGTTCGCGCGCAGTCCCCGGGCTGCTATTCTACCGAAGCAGCCACGATTTCTGGCTTTACGGATTACGCCAACCCCTCCATTCATCACGGATTGATGCGATGCCTCTCCGCGTCTACAGCACACTTTCTCGCCAAAAGGAAACTTTTCAGACCGTCGAGCCCGGCAAGGTCAAAATGTACCTCTGCGGCCCCACTGTCTATAAGCCCGCTCACATCGGCCACATGGTCGGCCCCGTCATCTTTGACACCGTCAAGCGCTACCTCGCCTACTCCGGCTATGACGTCACCTTCGTCGTCAACATTACCGATGTCGACGACAAGCTCATCAACAAAGCCAACGAAAAGGGAATGACTGTCGAAGCCCTCGCCAAACAGATGACCGACGACTATTTCGATAATTTGAAGCTCATGGGCGTCGACTCCATCGATCACTTCCCTTACGCCACAGACCACATTGGCGACATGCTCGACATGATCGGCAAACTGGTCGAAAAGGGTTACGCCTACCCGCTCAACGGCGATGTCTACTTCCGCTGCACCAAAGACGAAGATTACGGCAAGTTGAGCCGCCGCAGTCTCGAAGAAATGCTCACTGGCACACGGGCCGAATCGATGGGTGGGAAAGAATCCCCTGCCGACTTTGCCCTGTGGAAAGGCTCCAAACCTGGTGAACCCGCCTGGGACAGCCCCTGGGGAAAAGGTCGGCCCGGCTGGCACATTGAATGCTCCGCCATGAGCAAGAAGATTCTGGGAGATTCGATCGACATCCACGGCGGCGGGCTCGATCTGATGTTCCCGCACCACGAGAACGAACTCGCCCAGAGTGAAAGCTGCACGGGCCATCCCTTCGCCCGCTACTGGATGCACAACGGCCTCATGCAGGCCAGCGGCCAGGCCGGCAAAGTCGGCGGCCAACACGACAAAAAAGGGGACGCTGAATCCCAGATCGCCGGTAAACTCGCAGGCTCACAAGGGGCAGAATCTGTCAAAACAGCCGTCTTTGCCCACCATCACCCGGAGACCGTTCGCTTCTTCCTCTTGGCCACCCACTACCGCAGTCCCATCGATTTCAGCCTCGAACGCATTGCCGAAACCGGCAAGAGCCTCGAGGGCTTTTTCCGACTGTTCGAACTTTACGAACGATTAACGAAGAAGAACTTCTACTCGCTCATCCCCGCAGCAAAACGAAGTGACTCAAAACCCATCACGGCCGAGACTCCTGATCAGCAAGCCTTCGCGACTGAACTCAACGGGCTGAAAGATCGCTACCTCGATGCGATGGACGACGATTTCAACACAGGTGGTGCCGTCGGTCTCCTTTTTGAAATGCGACGTGTCATCAATGGCTTTATCTCTGAAAAGAAGCTCGAAACAGGGGCTGGTTCAGCCGCTGATCTGCAGTTACTGACCGACGCCATGACTCTCGTGCGTGAACTCGGCCTGCTGCTGGGCGTCTTCCGCGAACCACGTGCAAAGGAATCCTCCGCAGACGACGGCCTGCTCGATGGTCTCATGCAGCTCATCATTCAGATTCGTGCCGATGCTCGAAAATCCAAAAATTTTGCTGTGGCCGACCTCATTCGCAACAAGCTGACTGAACTGAAGCTCATACTGGAGGATCGTCCCGACGGCACCCTCTGGAAAAAAGCTTGATCGACGGACCGCCAGTTCTCAGGCAACTGGGAGAACAACATGAAAAGTATTTTTCCAGGAATGGATCCACTCCTCGAATCATCGTGGAGTGATGCCCACACCAGTCTTTGCACCTATACGAGAGACCAGCTTCAAACCAAGCTCCCACACGACCTGCGGGCCCGGCTCGAAGAGCAAGTTCAACTGACTCTTCCTGAAGATGAAGTGACTGGCCGCATAGCAGCATCGGCTGTTTATCATCCGAATGTACAGATTACTGAGAGTGAATTTGCAACCAACTCTTCAGTCACTCAGACTGCTGATATTCGCCTTTCAACAGCCAAACCCCATGTAGTTAATTTTCAACCCAAGAACCTCTTTCGACGAATTTCGGTCATTGAACGACCGACCGACCGTCTCATTACAACCATCGAATTCATCTGCCCAGAGTATAAGTCCAATACACGCCGAAGGCTTGTTTTTCATGAGAGGCAGGAAGAACTGCTTGATGCTGGTGTGAACCTGGTCGAGATCGACCTCGTGCGTGCAGGTGAATGGACGATGTTTCCTGACGAGGATTTTGTTCCACAAGTTTGCCGCAACCCCTATCGCATCATCGTCGTACGAGCTGAACTTCCCGACGAAGCGGAATGCTACGAGGTCAAACTGTCCGAACCTCTCCCGACAATTGCCATTCCACTTCGTCCGACGGATCAAGACGTAGCGCTCGAGATCCAGCCACTTGTCAGTGAAGCCTTCGAAAAAGCCGCCTATTCCACGAGCGATTACGAACGAGCACCTTTGCCTTCCTATAGTGCCGAAGAAAATACCTGGGTCATGAACCGCCTGACCGCTGCCGGTATCTACCGATCACCCAGCGATGCCGATCAGAAAGCCAGGTAGCGGCGATGTTCATTATCGGTATCGATCCCGGCCTCAACACCACAGGCTATGCCGTTCTCGCCTGCCATGGTCGCCAACTGGTACTCCACGAAGCGGGCGTCATTCGCTCCACCAAGGGTTGCTCTCTTGCCAGCCGTGTGACTGAGATCGGTCGTGGACTCCGTGAAGTTCTGGCCGACTATCAGTCCGCAGGCCATGAACTCCGCGCAATCGCGATCGAACAGGTCTTTTCACATACCAGTTTTCCCAAAACGGCAATTCTCATGGCGCACGCCCGCGGCGCCATTCTCTATGCAGCCAGCGAAGCCAACATCCCGATTGTTCACTACATGCCCCGGCAGATCAAAAGTCTCCTCACAGGGAGTGGCAAAGCAAGTAAAGAACAGGTGCAGCGAGCAGTACAACTCGAATTGAAGCTCCCGTCGATTCTCGAACCCAACGATGTCGCCGACGCCGCCGCCATTGCCGTCTGCCACGCCTTCGCCAGCCGCCTCAATCAACCACTGCCAAAACCCTGAAGCGCAGCTCTCACTCGTCATCAGCCCTCTCCAACGAGTCTCATAGTCTTATGTCTAACATATTAATTTGGTAGACGATCTATCTCGACTCATTCCATCGTGCGACATAAATCCATCCCAGTAGGCTATAGCAATTTGTTTGCACGACCGTCATGATGCAGCCATGTGAAAAGTCTCCACAACCGTTCACCACCAAAAATCTTTCACTATGGCTGTCTCGACGGAACAGTTTGCCAAACAGCTGATCGATAGCGGAGTCATTTCGGAACCCGATTTACGAGCCTTCATCGATAGACTCCCTTCCGCAGAACAGCCTGGGAATGGCGAGCAACTTGCGAAATCCCTCGTAAAACAAAAGAAAATTAGCGCCTACCAGGCCCAGGTTGTCTATTCAGGCAAGGGTAAGTCGCTGACCATGGGGAGCTACACCGTTCTGGATAAACTCGGCCAGGGCGGCATGGGAATGGTGCTCAAGGCCGAGCACCGGATGATGATGCGACTGGTCGCCATCAAGGTGCTATCCCCTTCCGTCACGAAGACCAAAGAACTGGCACAGCGGTTTCAGCGCGAAGTCCAGGCAGCGGCACGACTGACACATCCCAATATTGTCGGCGCGTTTGATGCCGGAGAAACCAACGGTTCGCCATTCCTCGTCATGGAGTACGTACCGGGCGACGACCTTGCGACAATCGTGAAGAAAAAGGGCCCGTTTTCCATCGATCAGGCCATCGACTGCATCGTACAGGCAGCCAGAGGCCTGGAGTTTGCACACGCACAGGGAGTGATCCATCGCGATATCAAACCCGCAAACCTGCTGCTCGATACCAAAGGCGTCGTCAAAATCCTCGATATGGGCCTGGCACGCATTGAGTCAGAGGATGTCGCGACTCAGGCCGATTTGACAGGCACCGGGACTGTGATGGGGACTGTCGACTACATGGCGCCAGAGCAGGCACTGAGTACCAAACACGCCGACGCCCGCAGCGATCTGTATAGCCTCGGAATCTCGTTATGGTATTTACTGACTGGCAAAGCGGCCTACGAGGGTGACTCATTAATGGCCCGGCTGCTCGCTCATCGCGACCAACCCATTCCCAGCCTAAGGACGGTTCGACCAGAGGTCTCCGAATCCCTCGATCATGTCTTTGCGAAACTCGTGGCCAAGAAACCAGACGACCGTTACCAGACGGCAACAGAGTTAATTGTCGATCTGCAGGCCTGCCGGACAGGGGCTACTCTCAAAGCCGTCACCGTCGCCGAAGCCGGGACAGATCTCGACGAGTTTCAGGATTTCCTGCACCAGATCGACTCTCCCACCGATGGCCCGCGTGGCAAGCGTTCTCATCCCGCGGGTGCGGGCACGCGAACTGTCGCGCGGTCGCAAGCGACTCTTACATCGATGGATGAGACAATCTCTCAGAGAAGAGAGCACGAGACTCAACGTTTTCGTGGTCCAAAGGTTCAAAAGGCGAAATCCACCTCCTGGATTCAAGACCGGCGCGTTCAAATCGGCAGTGGAACAGTAGCGATGATCATGTTGTTAATGGCTGTTGTCTTTTTCTTCCAGACACCCACCGGCACGCTGCGAGTGGAAATTCTGGACCCTACAGTCGAGATGCATGTCAAAGGGACTCAACTTTCATTTCATAGCCCGGACCTTGATCCCGTCTCACTGAAGACTGGTGAGAAGAAACTGGTGGTCACTCGTGGCGATTTGACTTTCGAGACAGAGTCTTTCGCGATCAATAAAGGCAAAGAGTTCCGCGTTAAGGCCGAGTTAGTAGGCGACCATCTTGTCATCAACGGCGGAGAAAAAGTCATTGCCCGGCAAGCCGTCAAACAGCATGGGCTGACCACTTCCTCCACAGGTAACGCACCGGCCAATACGCCAGCCAATATGCCGGTCGATACACCGGTTGCCTCAACACCACCAGCCTCCATGGCGGTCGAAACTCCGGTAGCGTCCATCGCACCAGGTTCAGAGACATCCGGGCCACCATTGGCAATTGCACCGTTCGATTCTTCCCAAGCCAGAAAACACCAGGAAGACTGGGCCGCCTATCTGGGCATACCGGTTGAATTTACCAACTCAGTTGGCATGAAGTTTCGGTTGATCCCGCCAGGCGAGTTCACCATGGGTTGCACTGAGGAAGATATTGATTTGATCAAACTCGACTTCGACCGAGGTATTGCTGCCATCCAGCGTCAAATGCTTGCTACGTCAACACCTCCACATCGTGTGAAAATCACCCGCCCGTTCTACCTGCAGACGCACGAAGTCAACAACGGGATCTACCAGAAGTTCATGGGGACTCTTCCAGAGAAAAATGATCCCCAGAAGCCAGAAACTGCAGTCATGGCCAATGTGAGTCTCCTTGATGCCACGCGCTTCTGCAATTCGCTGAGTGAACTCGAAGGGAAGAGTCCGGCATTCCAGATGGAAGAGGACTTTACACAACGGATCATGGACGCAGATGGCTATCGACTTCCCACCGAAGCCGAATGGGAATATGCCTGTCGGGCCGGCACCACCGGATTGTGGAACTTTGGTGATGACCGCCAGATTGCCTCAAATCCGGAAGTCATCCGTGCATACGAAACTTACAGCCGTGGCGAAGCGGCAATCCCTAATCCTTTTGGCATCCTCGACCTTTATGGGGGCAGCACAGAATGGTGCTTTGATCGTTTTATGCCCTATCCGACCAATGATGTCGTCGACCCGTTTACCCAGCCGGGAAAGTACGAGGGTGTCGCGCGAGGTGGCAGTGAGTTTGCCGGTGGTGGTGCCGATCCGATCTACAACAACAGTGTGACTCGCCAAAAAGAAGCATTTCATACTTCGCCATTTACCGGATTTGGTCGAGTCGTGCTGCCGATTGTCGTAAAGCCCAAAACATAACCAGGACAGCGGCTCTCGTATTCGCTCTTTCCCTGATCATCCGCCCGACTCCCCTGCTCATACGCTTTCCCTGAGATAAGAACCCTCTGTGTGCCATGCTTGCAGCTCTGGGCAAGCATGTTTTCACAACCCACAAACCGCTATTGTTTTCTCGAAAACATTTCCGTTCATCATGACGGACGTCGGGTGGCAGGGGTCGAATGTCTTCATTCGCCCCCTGGTCAATCGGCTTCACCAACGCAAATGCGTCCGGAACAAGCCTTCATAACTTTCGAGCACTTTCGTGCTGAATTCATAAGAGTCTAATGACCTGGGGGCAAACGAAGACGTTTGACCCCAGCCACGCAGTCTCCTGCCAGACTGCACATCAATAGACAAACAAAGTTGTGTGTATTGGACAGCAGATCTGGGCAAGCATGTTTTCACAACCCACAAACCGCTATTGCTTTCTCGAAAACATATCCGTTCATCATGACGGACGACCGGGAGTTCACGAAGCGCAGCGTTCAAGGCTTCGAGATCTTCCCTAGGCGCGATCCATGGATCATCTCAGACTGAAGTCATCTCGCGGCACCACAAACGCCACTGAAGATCATGAAACTCAAACGCAATTGGTGTGCCATGCTTGCGGCTTCGAGCCGACATGCTTTTCATATCTCCGAGTGCAACGTTGATGATTTCGGAAAAGTGACTCGCTCAAGTCGAAAGGCCTCTCTTGATCACTCGCATTACTGGAAAACTTGTTCGGCTGAGCGAAGACATCGTCCGCCTGGAAATTGGTGCATTCGAATACGAAGTTCTTGTTCCGGAATTCGTCCGTCGTCAGCTCCAGCCTAAACTGGGCGAAGTCGTCAGTCTCTGCACGATCGACTATCTCGATGGCAATCCGCAGCAGGGCCGCCTGGTGCCGCGCTTGGCCGGCTTTCTCAGCGAAACCGAGCTCGAATTCTTCGAAATGATCTGCTCCGTCGATGGCATGGGTGTCAAAAAGACCTTGCGCGCGATGGTTCGACCTGTCCGTGAAATCGCCGAAGCCATCGAAGAGCAGAGCATCAAGGAACTGACACTCCTCCCTGGCGTCGGCCCCGCCATGGCCGAACGGATTGTGGCCAAGCTCCGCCGCAAAATGACCAAGTTCGCCCTGATGGTCGCTCGCGAAGTTCCCCGTGAAGCCGATGTCGACCGCAACGTCCTCACAGAAGCTTATGAAGCCCTGATGGCGTTAGGCCACTCCTCGATCGAGGCCCGCGACAAAATCGACCAGGTCGCCAGCCAGAAGAAAAAATTCAAAGACGTCCAGGACGTCCTCACAGAAATCTACCTCCAAAGCCGCCCCTGAGGTTGTAGTTGAAGAACAATTCCACCTCCCACCTCGCAACGCCCGAACTCATACCTTCCGCACCAGCACAATCACATCGGCATCGATGCACTCGCCGCGTCCCACAGGGCCGACTTTTTCACCGGTTTTGGCCTTCACGCTCACCTGGTCAGTCTCAACGCCCAGGAGTTCCGCCATACGGGCCGCAATCGCTGATTTATATGCCGAGAGTTTGGGTCGCTCGGCGTGGATGGTCGCATCGACATTGCACACTTCCCACCCGCGCTCGCGCACAGCCGCCATGGCTGCCACCACAAACCGGTCTGAAGAGGCCCCCTTCCACTGCTCGTCCGTATTGGGGAACCAATCGCCGATATCTCCCAGTGCCAAAGACCCGAGCAATGCGTCCGTCAGGGCATGCAGCACCACATCCGCATCGCTGTGACCATCCAGCCCCAGTTCAAACGGGATCGACACACCACCCAGCCACAAGGGCTTCCCCGCGACCAGACGATGCCGGTCATGCCCCATGCCAATCCGTTGCATACCGACATCCCTCTCCAGCGACAAATCGCAAACCATTACCATAAAACATGTTGCGCATCAACAACAGCACCTCTTCGCGCACTTTGTCCTCTCGACTATAGTACGCCAAATCGTGAAGGTTTCCCACTCCTGGCATGGATGCTGTTTGTGGTCTCCCGCCTCGGCCATACCCGTTGTCTCTGGATCTTGCTGGCTGGCTTATGCCTCCTGCAGACGGGGTGCGTCAGCCGCCGGCTGATGGTGCAGTCCAATCCTCCAGGGGCTCTCGTCCTCCTCGAAGGCGAAGAAGTCGGCTACACCCCGGTGGCTGTCGACTTCACCTACTATGGCACGCGCGAAATCACGCTGATTAAGGATGGTTACGAGACTCTCAAAGTCATGCAGCCCGTTCCCGCACCGTGGTACCAGTGGCCCGGCATCGATTTCTTTTCCGATAACCTGCTCCCCCACCGTGTGACAGATCGCCGCAGGCTGAGCTACAGCATGCAGCCCAAACAGATCCCGCCCAGCGAAGATCTACTGCAGAGGGCTGACCAGCTCCGTAACGAATCTCGCCTGGGTCCCTGAAGCCCACACCTGGCAACAGCCCCGCTGGCTGCGATGACTAAGGCAGCAGACTGTTTCGATCTCTCCCTGATCCATGGGAACCAATAAGGGATCACCGGCTGCCGCTCGCACTTTCCCACCCTGTCCCTTACCTTAGATGATCACAGAGTGCTCCACTCTGGGCTTCATTACGCGTAAAGGGAACTTTCATGGCCGACTGGCAACCACAAATCTTGAGTGTCGTCACGCACCCAGCGTACACACCACTCAAATGGCAGCAGTTGGCCAAAGAAGTCGGCGCCCAGAAACACGACTGGACGAAGTTCCGCCGCTCGCTCGAAGAACTCATCGAAGGCAAGCGGCTGCATCGCACTTCCGGCGGGCTGATCAAAGTCCCTGTCGCACGCGAGCACATCATCGGCACCATCAAACGCGCAGCGCGCGGCCACGCCTGGTTCACTCCCGAATCACTCGCCAATCAACCGCATATCGAACCTTATACAGTTGCTGCCGAAGATGCCGGCTCGGCGCTCACAGGCGATAAAGTCTCAGCCATCATCCTCAAAAAGCGGGGCCCCAATGGAAAGATCGCCGTCCGCGTGATCGATATCCTCGAACGTGCCACCACTCAGTTCGTGGGCGAATACCACGAATCCCGCGGCAAAGGATATGTCACTGTCGATAACAGCCGCTTTGAACGGCCAATCGATGTCGGCGACCCCGGTGCGAAAGGTGTCCGCCCTGGTGATCAGGTCGTTATCGAAATGGTGCACTTCCCCGAGTTTTCAACTCCGGGAGAAGCGGTGCTGCTCAAAGTCCTGGGGAAACGGGGTGAACCGGGCGTCGATTTACAATCGATCATCTATGAGTTCGGCCTGCCTGATGAATTTCCCGAAAGTGTGCTCGAAGAATCGCGACTGCAGGCACAGCTTTTCTCCGAAGACGATATCGGTGACCGCCTTGATCTTCGCGACGAACTGATCATTACCATCGATCCCCTCACAGCCCGGGATTTTGACGACGCCATTTCTCTCAAGCGGCACGAAGATGGTTCGTGGACTCTCGGCGTCCACATTGCCGATGTGGCTCACTTTGTGCGGCCCGGCACAGAACTCGACAAAGAGGCCATTCGACGAGGCAACAGCGTTTACCTTCCCGGCAAAGTGCTTCCCATGCTCCCCGAAGTGCTCTCCAATGCACTCGCGAGCCTTCAGCAGGATAAAGTCCGCTTTGTCAAAAGTGCTTTCATCGAATACTCCCCTGATGGCATGGTGAAGCACACCAGCTTTGCCAATGCCGCCATTAAGGTCCGCAGACGCTTCGCTTACGAACAGGTCATGCCACTTTTGTTAAACCGGCAATCTCCGGGCGAACATCCGGCTCCCGAAGGTGAAACAGTTCCCGAAGAAATCTGCCAGCTTCTCGAACGCATGTACGAACTGGCCATGATTCTTCGCAAACGCCGCTTTTCTCGCGGTGCCCTCGAACTCTCGCTCGGCGAAGTCGAACTCGATTGCAATGACGATGGCAATGTCACCGGGGCACACCGAGCTCTGCACGACGCCAGCCACCAGATTATTGAAGAGTTTATGCTGGCGGCCAACGTCGCTGTGGCCGAAGAATTTGATCGCCGCGGCTGGTTTTTCCTTCGCCGGGTTCACGACAGCCCCGATGAACTCCGCATGCAGAACTTTGCCAAATTCGTCGCCACTCTCGGTTACGATTTACCGCGCGCACAGGATCGTCAGGCGATTCAGGCACTGCTTAATGAAGTCGCCGGCCAGCCTGAGGCTTTCCCGCTGAATTACGCACTTTTGCGGAGTCTGAAGCAGGCCGAATACTCTCCCGAAAAGATTGGCCATTACGCCCTGGCAGTCGACAATTACGCCCACTTTACCAGTCCCATCCGCCGCTATCCCGATCTCACCATTCACCGCCTGCTGGAACATGTGATCGCCGATGCATCCTTCACGCACAGTGTTCCAGCCGCCGAGTCATTAAACACAGCGAGTGATCGCAAAAAGTCGAAATCTTCACGAGCCGATCTTCTCTCGGAAGCCGACTTGAGACAGTTGGGCAAGCAATGCTCACTCACCGAACGTCGAGCCGAGAAAGCCGAGCGGGAACTGATAAAAATCCGCCTCATTCGTTATCTGGCGGACAAGGTGGGCCTCGAACTCAACGCGACAATTACCGGCGTGGAACGCTTTGGCCTCTTCTGCCAGGGAATTGAACTTCCCGCAGAAGGCCTTGTGCATCTTTCCGACCTGCCTGGTGATTACTACGACGTCGATCAGATTGCCCATGCCGTCATTGGTCGGCGATCTGGCCGGGTATTCCGCCTGGGTGATCCTGTGCGTGTTCAGGTATCCAGTGTTGATCCTGCGAAGCGAGAACTCAACTTTCGCATTGTCGGGCGATCCGGCCAGGATGATACTCTTTCAGAAGGTGAATTCTCTCGGGAAACTCCCGGGGATGATCGATCTCGCTCCGCTTCCGATAAATCATCCAGCAGTCCCAGACGACGATCCCAACCACGTTTTCCGGGAGACCGCTCAAACGCTTCTGCCAAGGGTGGGTTCCGCCAGAAAAAACAGAGCTCCAGCCCCAAAAAAACTCGCAAGAAGCCTCGCTGACCGGATCTCTTTTCCGCAACGAGTTCTGTTTTAATCGTCAGACAACACGGTTGTGTCCCCCACAGGATGACAGACCCATGGAACGTGGCTATGATTCGTTAGAGAGCAAAGACTGGGAATTCGGATATCGAATGTTGGCTATCAGGGCCGATCCTCAGATCCAGAACATTGTAAAAAATGATCAATTGGCTTGGCATCACGTTCAATACTGACCGCCACTCTCACGCGATAATTCTCCTCATTCGGCAGAATCTGGAGCTTTTTCTGACTCAGTCAGCCACGCTCCAACCGATTTCTCCTGACAACGGGTCAGAGAAAGATCTTGCTCAGGGAATTTTGCGTTCGGCTAGGTTAGAGTGGAGTGGGTTCGACTGGCCCCTGTTCACATGGCTTCAATTATCTTTTGATTCAATCAGCCTCAGGAAAACATATGGTCTTCTGAGCAACAAATTGGTTTCCAACAGCTCGACCAGGCTTGATGGTTACCAATAAACCTCAAAGACATTCACAGAATCGTTCCAACGCAGATATCAGACGAAGGACTCAAGCGAAATGGATCCGGCACCATCGCCAGCCTCCAGCAATCTGGCTCGTCAGATCAATCTCAAGTGGTTGCATCGATTAATCACCTCTTCGATCGGCCGCAAATTCATCATGGGAATCACTGGGCTTTTGCTCTGTGGCTTCCTGGTCGGCCACCTCGCTGGAAACTTTCTACTCTTCAAGGGTGAGAAAGACTTCAACGAGTATGCGGAGTGGATTCACCATCAGAAGCTTCTCCCGCTCATTGAACTGGGCCTGCTGCTATTGTTTCTGGCTCACATTTACCTCGCATTCGTCACCACCTTTGAAAACCGCAAAGCCCGTCAACAAAGGTATGTCGTCAAAGAATCGAAACAATACGACCTGACCTTGCCGATCCCTGCCCATAATTGGATGTTCATTTCGGGCTCGATCATTCTTGGCTTTCTCCTGCTGCATCTTGTCGATCTTCGCATCGGCATCCGTCCAGATTTTGTCTACACCGATTCAGCGTACGCCAACACCATGCAGGCCATCTCCAACCCCATTGGCCGCATTGCCTACATCGTGGGTCCAATCATCCTTGGCTTTCACCTGGCACACGGTTTTGCCAGTGCTTTCCAGTCGCTCGGGCTCACTCATCCCAAATACTCAGGGCTGATTTATAAGTTGTCGATTGTCTTCGGGATCGCAATTGGTGCTGGATTTGCCAGCCTCCCCATTCTGGTTCCCGGCATGGCAAATCGCTCAGCCAAACCAGCCAGTACGACGAGTACTGCACCCGCACCAGCAGTAGCAGTCGATCTCCCTGCTCATGACTAAAATCAGCTAGGTTGAGTCTTCGATCTCGTTCGTCTGCTCAACCTGGTACCAACCGCAATCGATAAATACAGTCGCAGCATCCAGGAATTGTTCACCAACATTTCTATATCGTTTTGAAGAGGCCATTTGATGTCTTTGGCAACTGAAGTTGGCATTCTTGACGGAAAGTGTCCCACCGGTCCGATTGCAGATCGCTGGCCGAAGCACAAACAGGATATGAAGCTCGTCAATCCTGCCAACAAACGGAAATATACCATCCTAGTGGTGGGTACAGGCTTGGCAGGTGGCTCAGCCGCTGCCTCGCTGGCCGAACTTGGCTACAACGTTCACTCATTCTGTGTGCAGGATTCTCCCCGACGGGCACACAGTATTGCAGCTCAGGGCGGGATCAACGCTGCCAAGAACTATCAGAACGATGGTGACAGCGTCTGGCGCCTCTTTTATGACACAGTCAAAGGCGGCGATTTCCGCGCCCGTGAATCGAACGTCTATCGTCTCGCATCGATCAGTACCAACATTATTGATCAATGCGTCGCCCAGGGTGTTCCCTTCGCCCGTGAATATGGTGGCACTCTCACCAATCGCTCTTTTGGTGGAGCACAGGTTTCACGCACCTTTTATTGCAAAGGCCAGACTGGCCAGCAACTTCTGCTTGGCGCTTATCAGGCCATGATGCGACAGGTCGAAGCCGGTAGGGTGAAACTTCACACCTGGCAGGAAATGAGTGACCTCATCGTCATTGATGGCGTCGCTCGCGGGATAGTGACTCGCAATCTGCGGACAGGGGCCTTTGAATGCTACCTCGGCGATGCCGTCGTCCTCTGCACAGGTGGCTACAGCAACGTCTATTACCTTTCCACGAACGCCAAAAGCTGTAACGTCACAGCCGCCTGGCGTTGCCATAAACGCGGGGCTCTATTTGCTAACCCCTGCTACACTCAAATTCACCCGACCTGTATTCCGGTCTCAGGTGACCATCAATCCAAGCTTACTTTGATGAGTGAAAGCTTGAGAAACGATGGCCGCGTGTGGGTTCCAACGAAAAAGGGAGACACCCGTTCGCCAGAGCAGATTCCGGAAGATGAACGAGATTATTATCTCGAACGTCGCTACCCGTCATTCGGCAACCTCGCCCCACGCGACGTCTCCAGCCGGGCTGCCAAAGAACGCTGTGATGCAGGTTATGGCGTTGGTCCTAATGGCCTTTCTGTCTATTTGGATTTCCGCGATGCGATCCAGCGAGATGGCGAAAAAGTGATTCGCAGTAAATATGAAAACCTCTTTCATATGTACGAGCGAATCACGGCTGAAAACCCATACAAGCAGCCGATGCGAATCTACCCCGCCCTCCATTACACAATGGGTGGGCTGTGGGTCGATTACAATCTGCAAAGCAATATCCCCGGGCTTTTTGTGCTCGGCGAAGCCAACTTCTCCGATCACGGAGCCAACCGACTGGGAGCCAGTGCTCTGATGCAGGGACTCGCCGATGGCTACTTCGTGATCCCCTACACGATTGGCAATCATCTCGCATCGACAAAACTGCCTAAGGTCTCCAACGATCATCCCGCGGTTAAAGAAGCGTTGATCGAATCACGAAATCGTATCGAAACGCTTCTCGCGACAAACGGCAGCCGCACGGTTCAGGATTTCCACCGCTCACTGGGCCACATCATGTGGGATCATGTCGGTATGGCTCGGACATCAGCCAGCCTACAGACTGCCGTCGAACAGATTCGCGCCCTGCGAGACGAATTCCACGAAAACGTCAAGGTTCCCGGGACAGCCGACACGCTGAACCAGAACCTCGAATATGCGGGCCGTGTGGCTGACTTCATGGAGTTCGCTGAACTTCTCGCCATCGACGCCCTCCACCGGGAAGAGTCTTGCGGCGGCCATTTCCGAGAGGAATATCAGACCGAAGAAGGCGAAGCCAAACGTAACGACGAAGACTTCTGCTATGTCGGAGCCTGGGAGTTTAAAGGGGTCGGTATTGAACCCGGGCTCTGGAAAGAACCCCTTAAATTCGAGGAAATCCCCCTCGCCACAAGAAGCTACAAATAGTCTGAATCACGCATTTTTTACTTGCAGCATCCCTCATTCATTGCCAGCACGTATCAGCGGCAATCCCTATTGAAGCAGGCACTAATTCCATGATTGCTCACAATAGCGACAGTATGAAACTGACTGTCAAAGTCTGGCGCCAGCCCGCGACCGATAAGCCCGGCCATCTCGCGACCTACGAAATCGCTAACATCTCGCCAGACATGTCGTTCCTCGAAATGCTCGACGTCCTCAACGAGCAACTGATTCTCAAGGGCGAAGAGCCCATTGCCTTCGACCACGATTGCCGCGAAGGCATTTGTGGAACTTGCGGCATCATGATCAATGGCCAACCGCACGGCCCGGATAACAACACCACTACCTGCCAGCTCCACATGCGACGCTTCAAAAACGGCGATACGCTGATTCTTGAACCCTGGCGGGCGAATGCTTTCCCGGTCATTAAGGATCTCGTCGTTGACCGTGCGGCCTTCGACCGGATCATTGCCTCCGGCGGGTATGTCTCGATCAATACCGGAAATGCCCCGGATGGAAATGCAATCCCTGTTCCCGGGACAATGCAGGAAAAAGCGATGGAAAACGCAGCCTGTATTGGCTGTGGTGCCTGCGTCGCTTCTTGCAAGAACGCCTCCGCCATGCTCTTTACCTCGGCCAAGGTGGCTCACCTGTCACATTTGCCACAAGGTGCTGCCGAACGCAATGAACGCGTTTTGAAGATGGTGGCCCGTATGGATGCCGAAGGCTTCGGCAACTGCACAAACACAGGCGAATGTGCCGCCTCATGTCCCGCCGGGATTCCGCTGGCCAGCATTGCTCGCCTCAATCGCGAGTACATCCGCGCTCTCCTCGCCTCCGACCAGAGCTGATTTGAGTACCTAGCCATCTCAATATCACATTAAAAAGAGACGATGCCCTGCATGCAACAGCGCATCGTCTCTTGATTTATATTCATGCGTAGGGTGCATGCAGTTCCTACGAAATGCACCATCGTCCAACTTCAATTCTCAATTTCGTCCTATCATGTATTCACCCAACTTCCAACTTCCAACTTCCAACTTCCAACTTCCAACTTCCAACTTCTAACTTCCCCTCATCCTCTCCCGCACCTCAACATACCGCTCCACATCCTCCTCACTGAGCTGATACAAAAACATCGAACCGCCGATTTTCTCCACTGGCTCGAAGAATCGAAAATATCCAAACTCGTCCAGATTCACTGCTCGATAACTGCCATCTGGCAATCGCAGTGCATGTGGTCGGCCCTGGACATAGTTCGCACTCACCGCATGCCAGCCTGCTGCGGGAGTATAGGCCGCAGGTGCGTCCTGAGTTAATCCGATCTTCCAGGGCCTCACACTTCCAAAGTAGGCCAAAGTCGATAGCTCAATCTCGTTGGCATCCAGATATTCCTGCAGCCGGTAAAGATCCTGCCCCCAATCCAGATTCGAATCAGAGAGCCGGTCAAGCCCACCGGTCGATCCACCGGCCAGCAGATTAAAGTAAGCGAGATGATCGGGATGTTGCCTTAACGAGAGCGGCATACAAGCGATCAAGATCACCCCTACGACATTCATCCACTGCGGAGAAATCTTTTGCCACCAGCCGGCTGCCTGAGCTGCAAACAGCATCAGAAATGGAAAGGCTGGCAAAACATATCGGATCCCCAGCTGATTCCCGGATAAACTTGCAGGGATCACAAACACTGCCACTCCCGTCATGAGTAACAGATTTCGTCGCCACAACAGGTTTTTCCCTTCCCCCTCGCCCACAATCCGACTCTTCCTCACGACGAAAGCCATCGCCAGCATGAGGCACACCAGCATTGCCAGAGGCAGCTTCCAGATGAACGCCCACAGGTAGTAACTGCGAAATCCTTCGCTATTCCACTCACCATTCAGAAACACCGGATGTTTAACAGTCAGGACCTCGCGCAACGCTTCCCATTCCGCCAGATATGGTGCGGGTAAGACCCCTAAGGCAAAGAACTGCAGACTCAAAACCAGCCATGTCATGAACAATCCCGCGAAGATCTGCCAGACGATCTCCTTTCGCTTCGTGATAAATACCGACTTCGGCAGAATCACCCAGATTGCGATGCACACCGGCAGGATAAACGCCACCGTCAACTTCGTCAGCAGTGCCAGCCCGAGCATAGTTCCCCACAGGCAGGCCCGTTTCCAGGTGGGTCGGCTTTGCCAGTAGACACACGCGGCGACTGTTGCGAACGCTCCCAAGGTTGCTGGTAAATCATGGGCCACCAGACTGCTATGAGCCAGAACGGTCGGACATGTGACCCATAACATGGCGGCCAGTAAACCGGCAGACTCACCAAACCATTGCCGTGCCCAGATCACCAGTAGTAAACCAGCCATTGTCCCGAGTGGAATCATCATCAGGCGAGCAAGAAAGAAATGCTGGCGATAGCTCTCGGCATGCTGGTCATGGAACGCATCTCCCACTTCTTCAGCCATAGGGACGCGATCTGGCCAGCCACTTTTCTCTGGCAGCTCCAGCCCCACTCCTCCGACAACCAGCGGCAAACTCGCCCACATCCGCACCAGCGGAGGATTGATCGGATCCACTCGCCAATCGGCGGTCTGCCAGTAAAAGACCCCGATCGGCAGATGCCAGTATTCATCATGCGTCGGTGACCATCGCCTCGCACAATCCGCCGCCAGGAAAGCCTGCACCAGCAACAATCCACCCACGATTGGCCAGAACCAGCGCAGCCCACGCCGTGTCGAGTCATCGCTGCGAGAGACTTCTACGCCCGCATGCGGCTTCGTCTCGGCATCGACTCGCTGCGCTTCGTCACTCGCCGATGCCATCGCAGCCGCCTTGCGACCACGCTCCTTGTTCCCATGATGTTTGTTAGAAGCCATGCAACAGCGACCTTCACCTGCGCACGATCGAATTGTCTCGACGACGATAAAACAGGTAGATCATCGGTTCGCCGGGCAGATTCCACAATGATCGAGTTCCCGCGATCCATGTCCCCCCGGCTTTCGACAATCCATCAGCACACACGAATGTCCTGAGCATTCAGACCGCAAAATCACTCCGATCATTTGCTCAATCGGATTGTTCCTCTACACAATACACAAATCGCAGTAACACACTTTTCCCGGATGGAACGAAACGAACATGACTCTGGCAACTCCTCTTTGCGACTGGCACAGCACCCATGGCGGCCGAATGGTCGATTTTGCAGGCTGGAACATGCCCGTCCAGTACAAAGGGATCGTCGACGAACACAACGCCGTCCGCACGGCGGCCGGCCTCTTTGATATCTCTCACATGGGTCGTCTTCGCTTTACCGGCCCCGATGCCCGCGAATTTCTCGACGAAGTGCAGACCGTCGATCTCTCCAAACTCAAAACCGGCCAGATTCGTTATGGCTTCATGCTCAATGAATCAGGCGGCATTCTCGACGATATCCTCGTTTACGACTGGCCCGATGCCCCTCAACTGGTGGTGAACGCCTCCAACCGCGAAAAGCTCCTCGCATGGATGACTCCTCTCGCTACGCGCTATGCCGTCTCGATTGAAGATCTCACCCTCACCAGGGTGATGCTCGCTGTTCAAGGCCCCCACGCCATCGATATTGCCGCACAGCTACTTGGCGATGAAGTCCGCCAGCTCAAGTATTACACCGGCAAGCCCATGACCTGGTCGAACGAACCCGTCCTCGTCAGCCGCACAGGCTACACGGGCGAAGACGGCGTCGAACTCATTATCGATAGCGGCTCTGCTTTGGCTCTCTGGCAGGCTGTCCTGGCTGCGGGTGAATCGGTCGGGATTCTCCCCAGCGGCCTGGGCTGCCGAGACACGCTGCGCCTCGAAGCCGCCATGCCCCTTTACGGCCACGAACTCTCGGAAGAAATCGACCCGTTAACAGCCGGGCTCTCCTTTGCCATCAAGCTCTCGAAGCCAGCGAACTTTATTGGAAAAACCGCACTGGAAAAAATCGCCACAGGCCCCATTCCCCGCCCGCGTGTGGGTCTGACACTCGACGGCAAACGCATTGCCCGCGAAAAAACCCCGGTCGTGTCTGGCGAAAACATCATTGGTGAAGTGACTTCCGGCACATTCTCCCCCACCTTCCAGAAGTCGATCGCCATGGCCTATGTGGATGCAGCTTTTGCCGAACCTGGCACCCGGCTGGAAGTCGATATCCGCGGGAAACGGGAATCCGCCACCGTCGTCCCCCTTCCCTTTTACAAGCGGAACTCCTAACGTTCCTGTAGCGTTTTTCAGCAGGTGCAGAATTCGGTAGGGTGCATGAAGTCCTCGGAATGCACCAACTCAACCCTCGCTTAGGCGTAGGGTGGGTTAAGCCCTTGCGCAACCCACCACCTCAACCCTCGCCCATGTCCGCATGGGAGAGGGTGGCCGCAGGCCGGGTGAGGGCTCTTCGTATTCACCAACGATCAACCATCAACCATCAACCATCAACCATCAACCATCAACCCACAACCCCGGAGTTCACATCATGGCCGATCGTGAATACTCGCGTTACCAGTCCAAAGTCATCAAAGCCTTCTACGACAACCGCGACACCAGCGACCAGCAGAGGCTGAGCGAACTTGTTGCCGACCTCTACCTGACGGAGGGCAAAAAGAAGGCCAAGCTCTGGGCGACGGCTCAAGAGATCATGACCCGCATGGGCGTCCCAGCCTCCCGCATCGCCCACGTCGTCGCCTCAGACGACGCCGCGATCCTGGCCGAGGTGGTGAAAGACATCCAAGCGGGAAAAATCCAAAAACCCGCCCCCCCCAAACCACCCGCAACGTAATAAAAACCGGCTATCTCGTAGGGTGCATGAAGTTTCGACGCAATGCACCAACTTCGTAGGGATACTATGCGGCAAATTCCCGCCCGGGTATTGACTGTCGAAAGACACCGTCACTTCGCCAACGAATGAATCAGCCAATGCCAGACTTCAAGTGGAATGAACTGGACTTTCTTGAATTCTTTCCGGTAGCACCCATCCTCGAAGATTACTATGCCGCTTCCTACAACTACGAGGCCGAAAGGAACGGACTGCGTTTGCTCTTCACGGTCTGGGAAATGGAGAGTGTAATTCAGGCATCCTTGTTCCGATTGTCTTCAGAAAAGGCATTATCGACCTGGGCCGCCTACGTGCGAGGCGAAGTTCGGCTGATCGATGATGACCGTGGCCGATACCTGGAATTCGAAGATTGCATCGTCGCCCCGAATCGGTTCTGGTATCTAGAAGCGGGCGATGTTTTCGACAAGACTCGCTTTCCATTCTCAGTCACAATCACCGTGACCATTGATCCCGATTTTCACATTGCCTTCGTCAACTATGAGTCTCGAACCTGAGTTGCACGCCAGCCGCACATGAAACAGGATTTCACTTCATGAACTGGAAAGTCGAACTCGAATACTCTCTGCACGGTGCACCGGCTGACGCCTCGTCAATTGCCAACCTGGAAACCGCGATCGGTGTCACCTTGCCTTCAGCCTACCGTGATTTCCTCCTGACGGATGGAGGGGGCTACTTGCGAGACGGTCTAGCGAAGTGCACCAGCCCAACACCGTTCGGCGAACACAACATCACCGTTTTGCATTCCATTGATGATGTCTTGGGCCTGTTGGACTCAACAATCACTCCTCGCAATATGATCTGCATCGGCTGCGGCCACTTTGGCATGACAACCTGCTTATCTATCGCGGGGCTGGATCACGGACAAGTCTTTTCCCTCGATACGGAGATGCGGTATTACTGGGATGACGAAACACTTGCATGCTATCCCGCTCTCGATCCTTCAATCATCGAGTTTTTTCGACTGCGAGACGAAGGTGAACTGCCTGAGCGTCCATGGGGTTACGAGTGCTGCTACCATATTGCCGACAGCTTTCCTGAGTTTCTGAATAAGCTGTATCGATCAACCGACTAGGCCGTGTCACTTCACAGCTTTACCGTTTCAAACGTAGGGTGCGGTTAAGGCTTTGCGCAACCCACCACCTGAAAAACACGGCTCTGTTGATCGGAGATCTCGGGAACGACCACGGCCCGGCATTCCTCTTCACGGTCTTCACCGAAAAGCGCCCAACCTGAATCTCCAACACAGGGTGCCTCCGGTTGAATTTCCAATTTCTACCGGGATGGTCAAGCCACAGAAGGCATCCCGCCGCCCTTCCGTTCTGGCCAAGCTCCACTCAAGACCTTCGAGTCTCTCAAGTCAGTCACTCTGGCACCACAACCTCCCTGGCCACTGGTCACTCGTCGCTCGCCAACGGGTAATCTGTGCCAGGCAGCCCAGAATCAGCGCTCCACCCGTGGGCTTGCGCCGGACTTGCAAACCAGGTGCAATTACGCGGATTGCAAGGAATTTCGCCCGCCGATCACCTTCCGTGGCCAAAACCTGCCAGATTCAGCAGAAGCCCCGCTCATCTGGTGACCGACATTGACACAGCCTGGAGACACGCTCCATACTTTTGCATACTTATTGCAAAGGCGTCCCTGTGCGTTATCACGATCCCAAACTGCACCAGACCTCTCGTGGTGGTGCCGCCGGCTTCACCTTGATCGAACTGATGGTCGTACTGACCATCATTGGGGTATTGCTTGCACTTCTCCTCCCCGCAGTGCAGCAATCGAGAGAAGCGATGAGGGCCACTCAATGCAAGAACAACTTGCGGCAGATCGCTTTGGCTCTCCATCAGTTTCATGATGTCCACCAGGCTTTCCCACCCGCCAGCATCAAACCACGTCCCGACGGTGACCAGAGCCAAATCTGCGGAAGTTCTGAAGCAACCTGGTTGATTCGACTCTTGCCGTATCTGGAGAGGAGTCAGCAATACGCCGAATGGGATGTCTCTGCACCCTTCATGAACCATTCGGAAGAAGTCCGGCGACGCGCGGTCCCACACTATCTCTGCCCTTCTCGCAGGGGCCCTGACAATGCCGTTTCCGAAGCACAGCAAGTTCTCCTGGCTGCTCCTTGCGGCTGTGGATTCGATATTGTCCTGCCCGCCGGGGCAACCTCCGACTACGCTGGCAATCTGGGAGATCTCTCCCCCGGAGCGAACTACTCCGTAAACGACTTCTATTGGGGCGGGAACGGAACCGGTGTGCTCATCAATAGCCGTGGCGTTTGCGACTTACTAAAGCCGCTCGGCTGGATTGATCGTATCAGCTTCACCAAACTGCAGGATGGATCATCGAATACATTACTGGTGGGAGAAATGCACATTCCACGAGGAAAGCTCAACGTTCCTCCCCATAACGGTGCCGCCTATAACGGTGACCATTTCTCGGCCTATGCCCGGATTGCTGGACCGGGGGCACCTTTACAGCGCCCGGATGGAATTGAAGCATCCTACACGATTGGAACCTACCGCTTTGGCAGCTGGCATCACGAGACCGTGAACTTCGCCCTTGCGGATGGAAGTGTCCGCAGCCTGTCATATCACATGTCGACCTCTGTGCTCGGTCATCTGGCCCACCGACAAGACGCGGCCCCAGCGGCAGAGAATTAAGATGAGACGGGATCGACGAACTTTACTGATGGGGATAACACCGATTGGCCTGATTCTGGGTTTGATCTCAGGGTGTGGGCCAACGACACCCACGACAATCCCTGTGTCCGGCATCGTCATGGACTTCGATGGCTCGCCGATCTCAGGCGGGCTGGTCGAACTGGAGTCTCAAACTGGCGGCATCAACGCCCGTGGCGAATTGAACGCCAAAGGGGAGTTTCAGCTTTCGACGTTCGCCACCGGCGATGGTGCAGTGCCCGGAGTGCATCGTGTGATTGTTCTGCCGCCCATCAGCCCTTACGCAGGCGCCTCAGTTCTGGCAACACATCGAACCCACTCAGCAGCCCCGCGCAGGCTCTCTTCGAGGCTCGCCGACTATCGGACATCCGAACTGGAAGTCACAATTCCAGCCACCGGCCCTCACCGCCTCACCATCCGGCTGCCCCGCTTCGACGACCAGGCAAAGTGATTCACCACCGCAGCCTGGGGGCGAGCATTCAGCACCTGTGCCAGCGGCACGAGAGGATGGCCCTCAGCAGGCGTAGGATGCGGTGAAGGCTTTGCGCAGCTCACCTGCTCAAAACCCGCTGGGTGAGACTCGATTTTTCGGCTTATTGAATTGGGGAGCGGAGTTTGTCTTCACATTCCACTGCTCGTGCCGCGTTGCCTCATTCGGAGGCCTTACCTGAGTGATTGCCGCCGGGAAGATAATAGGCCTTCATCGAAATCGTGCCTGCCGAGTCGGTTCCGCCATCGCCCTGGGCTTCAATTCTCAGGAGAACCTGGCGTCCCTTCGCCTGCGGAAGCTCGACAATCTCTTCGATCTTCGGCTTCATGGGCTTATCCGCCGACCACACCTTTTCACCGTTCATCAGAATCGTGAGCGACTTGACTTTGATGTTATGGCGTCCGACGTTCCAGTAACGATTGAGTTCCAGACGATAAAACCCGGCTTCGCCGACTTCTGAAGTGATATCGACTTCCCAGGTCGAAATCTCCTGCTGGACGTGATGCGGTCGCCAGCCATACTTGAGGTCGACCGGCCCGGTAAAGAACTCGGCATACCCTTGAGCCCCCAGGCCCATTAAAGAATTCGGATCCAGCTTCTGAATCTCCTCCAGAACCTTCAGCGACTCTTTCTCATGATTTTTCCACCTGCGGTACACAGCATACTTGGCAGCCAGTGCCCGTTGCCGGTATTCGACGGTAATCTGCTTGTTCTCAAGCACGTTATCAATCGTGGCGATCGCTTTGTTGTGCTGCCCTTTTTCTGCGAGTCCGGTCACTTCTTCGAGTAGCTTATAGGGCTGAAATTCATACCTGGCCTGCCAGCCTAGTTGATCTTGAGGATCGCTGGCCTTCAACTCGGCCAATACGGGCTTATAGCCATCAATTTTCGGCCGATAGGTCTCATTGATCCCCCAGCCGACATTCATCAGTTCGAGGCTTTTCCCCAGAAGATCAGCCCGGGCCTTCCCCTGGACTTTAGTTGCCTTCTCCCAGAGTTCATCCCGCTCTTTACGTTTTGCGAGAAGCTCCTGAATCTGGGCGGCCACACCATCCACAGGGGTCTGTTCCAGATTTTCCGTCAACTGACCAATATCCCGGCCCTGTGCATCGTACAGGCCGATGAGTGGTACCTGAAACAGATAGCGATTGAGATTGTTCTTCTTGTCGCGCTCCTGCTTAGGCTTGGCGGCTTCTGCTTCGGTATGGTCAACGTGGACGAGAATCACGTTCTCGCCCAGCGCATTGCGGAAGGCCGACGTCTCGAAGACATCCCTGAGAAACTTCATCGAACCAGGATGCCAGTCACTTCCCGTCACCAGCACGACAATATCGCCCGGCACAGCTTTCGCCATTTCCAGGGCATCACTCAACGTCGGCGCAGTTCTTGTCTCGGCAGCCATCACGCCTGCTGAAAGAGAGACAATCACCACCAGCAACATAACCAGATTTCGTATCACGGACATCATGAGCTCTCATCAAGAACGGCAACAAACACCGTCTCAATATTCCTGGGGAAGTATCAGTAATGACGCTGATCCACGGAGATCAATATCGTCACTTCAATACGCTATATATAATAGCCACCTAACTACTGAGCAGGCTTCCCGTAGACGTACACACCATTGAGATGGAGAAAGTCTTTGCGACCGTCTGGGTAATCCCCTTCAATTCGCACATATTTGGCAAGTGGCCGGCGTGAAGTCAGGTCAATCTGCCAGACCTTCTCATTCTTGTTCGCTTTATAGACCTGTTGCCAGTTCTTCCCGTCAATTGAGACAGCCACCTTAAATGGAACAGCCCGGGCAGAGTTTCCACCATCAATATTAACAATGGCGATCCCACTGATATTTCCCTGCTTCCCTAACTCTACGACAAGGGCGGGATTCGCTTCCTGATCGGTATGAAACCGCCCTCCCGATTCCTTGAGAATCCCCGCATGCTCCAGAGGTTCATCCCAGCGGCAGGTTGTCGAGATCGCAGGGATACCCCCTTCACTCAGCAGCACACCACTATAGGGCTTATGAGCCGTCTTGTAGTTCGGTTTAATAAATTTCGCGCCCAATTCAGAAAGTGCATAAAAAGCCGATTTATCTGCTGTCTGCTCGGCCAGCAAGATTCCCTGCCGACACAGACTCTTCAACGCATCTTCACTATTACTTGCAGTGCTTGTGGCGGCTGCAGCTAACCCCGCCAGAAGCCCTTCTTTCAATGAAACATCTTGAGCGGCCATCTTCTGGCAGGCATCCAGAAAGCGAGCAAAAATCTTATCGTTCGAAATCGTCGTCTGAAGGACATCTCCAAACAGGCCAGGCTTTGCCGCCTGATCTCGCTGTTTACCCATCTCTTCGACGATTCGATCCAGAGGCATTTGCATGACCAGATTTTCCACCGGCTTTTCGTAACCGGCCAGCCAGATCTTCTGCAAAGCCACACGATCGCTACTTGAAGTTGCCCCCTGGCAAAACCGCTTGATCAGGAGCCAGCTTGTCTCGGGAGTTCGTTGAAAAGTCGTTACAGCCAATTGAGCGGCTTCACTCTTCACTGCTATCGGTGCATTCTGCTGTTGTAGCAAATCAAAGTATTTCGCCTGAAATCCATAATGGAACGGATTGGCTATGGTTGCCTGCTTGTAGATTTGTGTTCGTACATTCGTCTCTTCTTGCGGCAAAACTTCGGCGGCCCAGGCCAGATACTGCGCCTCTCGCAAATTCGGATGCATCCAGGCGGCATCACCTGCAAAGAGGTCCGCCCAATTGGCCTCAAAATAATTCCGATGGGGGGTCCGATGATTCCCATCGACACTGTTGCCATCGACCCACTTTCCTCGTTCCGGGCGGACGGCAAAAGCGCAATGCCCCGGTTCTCCCATCGTCGTCGCTGGAATTCCATCCGCTTTAGCTGACAATGCTCCAGTGGTACTGAGTGATCCACAAACGCCACCCACTCGGACCGTCTTTTGCGTATAGTTCAGCCTTTCGCTCCAGGGCATATAGTACCAGGCCGACTGGATAGAATCGCCAAACGGACTATCCCCTAAATAGTGAACCTGCCATGCCGCCGACCTGGCTTCGGTCGGTGAAAAACTGGCGCGATTTCCGATCCATGTCAATTCATCAAAGGTGACAGTCGCTGCCACTGCAAACCGCATCTCCCAGATATCGAGCTGAACAAAGCCGGGATGGAGCTTTCCTTGTCGGTTGCGATCTCGATAATAACGGTAGATCTGCACGGCATTGACCGGTGTCTGATCCGACATCGCCGTTTCCAATGCGACACTTGTCGCGATTTTCTGTTCCAGAGATGGCTTTCGAATTTCGGGGTCGAACTCAGCCATGGCCGCCAGAGCCAGTAATCCGGTGACGGGATTCTTAAAGCTGCCAGAACCGACAAACTCTTCCATCCATAATGTCTGCGAGAAAAACTCCTTAAGGAAAGCCTGTTCGCTGGGCGACTTCAAAAAAACCAGCAACTCTTTAGGCGAGAACTGACGCAGAATCTCATGGCGAACCAGTTCCCGCCGAAGTGCTGGTTCTCGTAACCTGGCTGTAAGATTGCTGGCCTCTAATGCTTGAATCTTTCCTCGCAATGCTGACGATTGTGCAGGAAAATCACTCAGCCACAAATCGACGGCGGGATCAATCGGCTCCACCAGTTTTGCCGTAACCACATGGGAAGAGTGACTACTCTCTGTGCTATCCTGAATCGTGTTACTTGCCGCTTTAGCGTCACTCGGACTGCTGGAAACAGCCACGGTCGTTCCAGTGGTCGAGGCCTCAGCACCAGTATTCCCATTAATCACAGGAACCACAGCCGCAGTCGAAGCTCCTTCGGCGGACGTTGAAGCAGGTCGCGTCAAAAAAATCAATGCGACGATCACGGCCAGCAGTCCTGCACCTCCCAGACCCAGACTAATGGCGAGCAGGTTGGAGTTATTCCCTGTCGATTTGACACTCTTCCTGGCCGAGGATGAAGATGCACCTCGACGCACCTGTGGAGCCTGGCCGTGGCCATTCTTTTTCGGGCGAGGTGCTGGCGGCAACTTTTGAGACATAGGTATTTTCCAAAGCCAAAATGCGTTTTCAACAGGGGTTGTATGGCTTGATCCCCCAAGGCACACAGCCATCGATTATTCACGCGAGCGATCGCTTCGAGGACCTGATCAATACCAGCTTTCGAACTGAAAACTTTGAAACCAGCATTCACCTCAGCAAACGCTCTTCAATCATGAATCTTCAGAAACAAAAGAGCATTTCCTTGTGCTTACAGTACAGCACATTGACCTTCAGTGCAAACACTTCTTGAGACTCTCTCGACATCGTTAAGGTTGTGTTGCTTCAAGAATCTGAGCCTTCGGGTGCATGCATCTCACTTTCCAGAAGATCAGATCCATCGGCCCTCGTCGGCTATGTTCACGAAATGCCGTAAGCTCAATATGCAGATCGCTCGACAGATTTCCACGACACAACAAGACCATAAGGTGTACACTCATTTGCTCATCGGTCTTGATGCGACGGGTTTTGTCTTCTGACCGGAAAGAGAACCCTTACCCCAAACTTTGAAACCAGTATGAGTTCCACGATTCCTGCCACCTGGTTTTCAAGATTCACCCGCTGGGCCTGGCGACTGGGGAAGTGGACGTTCTTTGGCGCGCTTGCGTATGCCGCCCTGATCGTCATCGGCCTCTTCCCGGTGAACAATGACTTCAAACCCTCACCAGAGGGAGTCGAAATTTTTGTCGTTTCCACGGAAGTGCATGCCGATCTGATCGTTCCCGTTTCGCACGAGTTAGTCGACTGGTCAGAGGAATTTGATCCTGCCTGGTTTCCAGGAGATATCAGTCGCTATTCCCATGTGGCCATAGGCTGGGGTGATCGTGGCTTTTTCCTTGATACCCGAACCTGGGCAGATCTCAAACTTTCAACGGTGATCAATGCCCTCTTCTGGCCTTCCCGCACCTGCCTCCACGTCGATTTGACACAGCCCGAGTACTATACCACTGCGGTCTCAGTCAAGCTTTCCCGGGATCAGTACCGCGAACTGACGCAATTTATCAAGTCCACGTTCCAGCGAGACCACCAGGGCCGAATCATTCCTATTCCAGGCTACTCATATAGCCAGACAGACACTTTCTTCGAAGCCCATGGGAGCTACCATCTCTTCAACACCTGCAACTCCTGGGTGGGCCTGGCTCTTCGAAAAGCCGGTGTCCGCACGCCATGGCAATCAACACTCCCGCACACACCCACACTTTATTTACCGAATTAATGCCGATTCCAATAAACAACTGCGTGGCGGGTGGCTGGGGTTGAGTCTTCGAACCCCCAGCGATTTTCGGCACGAACTGGGGGTACGCGACGACGTTTGGCCCCAGCCATCCCATTCCAAGGAACGCGATTAAGTCTAGATTTGGTATCAGTAGCTATAGAATACCGTTAAGCAGTTAGCTCACGATAAGAGCAGGTAAGTCTCAACTCGATCAGGGTGCTGTGCCGACACCACTCGCTACCCGCCCATGCCGCGACTCTTCATCGGGATGCCGACTGGCGACGACAAGGTATAAACAACCCACCAGAAAGGCGCTGGCCGCGCTGGTCGCGAACATCCAGAAGAAGCCGGCTTCGTCGATGATCCAGCCCAGAAACGGGGCGAAGACGAGACCGCCAAGATCGGTCATCCCCAGGATGATGGCCGTCCCTGTCCCTCGGGCCGACACGGGAAAAGCACCTGCTCCCAGCGATACGACAGCCGGAAATAAAATTGCATGCCCAAAGCCACAGATGATCGCGGGTATCAGGAGCTGCCAGTCCTCTGTCACGAATGGGATCATGAGATGGCCTGCTGTCTGGCCCATCAAGCCACGAAAGAGCATCCACCGCCGACCAATTGTCCAACCCCAGTTCCGCACACTGATCCGGAAGCAGAACGCACTGATGGCATAGGCCGAAAAGAAAATCGCAATCCCGTTCAGCCCGCGCTCTGTCGCAAAGCGAGTCAGAAAAACCGTCGTCACCGTCTGCCCCAGTCCCATCATCATGGCAGCCAGCACCACCGCTCCCGGCCAGTATCGATAAAGCAATCGGACCGCCGACTGCGGCTCCGTCATCGGCTCATGATGCCCCGTCTGTGGGAATTGCCGGATGAGCAATAAATAGACCAGACCGATCGCCGCCGCCCCGCCAAAGAGGGCATAAAACTGTTCATGGAGATCAGGGATCCAGCGCACCACCTGATCAGCAATGTTCGAGCCGATGATCATCCCCACAAACCCGCTACTTCCCAGATTGCCGATCACCTCAGTTCTGCGGCTGAGTGGCACATGGTTCTGGATGTGTGTCATCGAGCAGGCGAACATCCCCGTCAACCCGGTATAAAACGCGGCTCTGGCGACATAAAGTGGCCAGCCCAGCCCTGTGGCTAAGAGAAAGACAAGGCTCCCTCCCGTGAATAAAGCCGAACAGAGCGTCCAGACGAGCCGGGTGCCGTAATAATCAATGCTGCTGGAGAGCACGAGCCGCGCGAGCACAGCGACAATCAAACCCACACTGACGATATTGCCCGTGGTCTGCTCGTTCCCGCCGAGATAGTGAACCAGTTCGGCAAATCGAAACGTAAGTGCATTGGCCATAACAGCCAGAATGTTTGCCAGGTACGCCAGCCAGAAGACCCGGTCATAGATGTTGTGCTGGGTTTCAGAGAGGCTCGGGATTGCTGGAGTCTTCGCAGGATTCATCTAAACTCGACCCACACCGGCCGTCTTGTTTCGATCATTTCTCACAATGATATCTACATCACGTTATATAGAAAGTCATGTGGCACGTCCCTGAGGTCTTCCGAAGGGCGTGAACATGAATCTCACAAGACAAAGACCAGGCCCTTTCGCAGTGTTGTGATTTTGGGGCCATCAGGGTCTTGCCACACCCATCGATCCGACACACTGCGACAAAACGTTACTCCAGTCGCTTTGAAGCATCCGTGGGTGTTTTATAAAGCTTGCGATCCAGCCTCGGTAAAAACAGCGTCCAGTGCGATTCGCCATGCGGGTCTTCAGAAATCGCCCGCATGAACTCATGCAACTTGGCATCGAGGTTATCTAGTAAATGGAGCGCCATTGCTTCGGGTGTCATCGGTAGACGCGGGCTGCCAAACTCATAGCTTCCATGATGACTCAGAATCAAATGTTTGAGACGCCACGACAATTCTTCAGGAAACCTTTCTCCCGATAGCTGTTCCGTTTCGCGGATCCGCTCGGAAAGCATCTCGACACCAATCTGCAGATGCCCAATCAACTGTCCTTCATCCGTATAGGCAAAGGACGTTTCATAACTCAGTTCGCGAATCTTGCCGATATCGTGCCAGAAGACCCCGGAGACCAGCAGATCTGCATCCAGGGTCGGATAAACCTCAACCACCTTGCGGGCCAGATCCATCAGCGTGACGACGTGTTCCAGTAATCCCCCATGGTAGGCATGATGAGCCTTGATGCCGGCGGGTGCCTTGGCATACTTTTCCATCAGCTCTTCATCGAGCAGGCAGCACTCACACAACGTTCTCAGTGGGACCGACTCGATTTTCAGCAGATGTTCCCGCAAGCGGGACATCAACTGCTCGATATTTGCTGTCGTTTCCGGCAGAAAGTCGAGCGGATCAATCGTCGCTGCATCGATTGGGTGTGCTCCCGTCAGGATCAATTGCAAGACGCCCTGAAAAAGCTGCACTTTTCCCCGCACACGCACATACTGACCGGCCTGAATGTGTGCGACCGATTCTTCCGAGACGTTCCACATGCGGCCATTGATTACCCCCGATTTATCGCGGAGATCGACATTCAGATACAGCGCTGCATTGCGATTGGCACGCAATTGCCGATCTGCCACCAGAAACGTCTCATCAACGTTATCGCCATCTTTCAGTTCAAGTATGAGCCGCCTGGCCATGGAACTCCTATCGCAGCAAAATTCGGGGGCCGTTCAGTCCCTCACGGCCCAACTGAACATCGCAGTCATCATCAGGTAAGCATCTCGATTGCCTTGTCGAAGATGGCGGGTTGGCCCGCACATCACAAGTCTAACTCCACGATTTCTCGACTTCCGCCACCCTTTTTACGATCCATCAGTTGTCGTAGCCAAGGTTGGGCATGAGCCATTTTTCGATTTCTGCAACCGACATCTCTTTGCGTCGTGCATAGTCTTCAATTTGATCTTTGGTCACTTTATCGACCGAGAAGTAGCGGGATTCTGGATGAGCGAAATACAAACCGCTCACAGCCGCCCCCGGGTGCATCGCATAGCTTTCCGTCAACTTGATGCCTGTATTTTTCTCAACATCCAGCAGTTCGAACAGCGGAACTTTTTCCGTATGATCCGGACAGGCGGGATAGCCGTAGGCAGGCCGAATCCCACGGTACTTTTCTTCGATCATCTCTTCTTTCGAGAGCGATTCCTCTTTGCCAAAGCCCCAATGTTGACGGGCTTCATGATGCAGATATTCGGCAAAAGCTTCGGCCAGTCGATCGGCCAAAGCCTTCGTCATGATCGAAAGATAGTCATCATGCTGTTTGTGGAGAAATTCATCCGCGAGTTCATCACAGCCAATCCCTGTGGTCACAGCAAAAGCCCCCAGCGAATCCATCCGCCCACTTTCAATCGGTGCGATGTAATCCGCCAATGACCGAAATTCTTTCTGGCCCACTCGTTCCCACTGCTGACGCAGCATCGGAAAGCGTTGGATGATCTCTGGTTTTCCAGCCGCCACACTCTCTGGCGAGTACAACACGATATCTTCACCATCAGCCTGTGCCGGCCAGAAACCGTACACACCCTTGGCCTGGAGGAGTTTTTCTTTCAGAATCCGGTCGAGCAGCTTTTGTGCATCACTAAAGACCCGGCTGGCTTCTTCACCAACGACTGGATCATGGAGGATTTTCGGATATTTCCCGCGTAACTCCCAGGTCATGAAAAACGGTGACCAGTCAATGTATGGCACCAGTTTCTCGAGCGGGAAATCATCCAGCACTTTCGCGCCCCAGAAGTCGGGAGTGTCGATCTTCACGGTCTTCCAATCGGTCTCAAACCGGCGGCGACACGCTTCTTCAAACGGAACCAGCGTGCGCTTCTGCAGATGCCCGTAGGTATCTCGATCACGCTGTTGATTGGCTGCCAATTGTTTCAAGTATTCATCACGCCGCTCATCATCCAGCAGGTTCTCGACGACAGGAACAGAGAGCGAGGCATCGACAATATGAACTGTCGGTGCCGAGTAATGGGGAGCAATCTTGACTGCGGTATGCTTCGCACTCGTGGTCGCCCCACCAATCAGGAGGGGAATCTTGAACCCGCGCCGTTCCATTTCTTTGGCGACAGTGGTCATTTCATCCAGCGATGGCGTGATCAATCCCGACAGACCGATAATCTGGCAACCTTCCGCAATCGCGGTGTCCAGAATCTTATCGCAGGGAACCATCACCCCTAAATCGAGCACTTCGAAGTTATTGCAGCGCAAAACCACAGCCACAATGTTTTTGCCAATGTCGTGCACATCCCCCTTCACGGTGGCAATCAGAATTTTGCCCCGGCTTGTCGATGTCGGTTGTGCTGCCACTGTTGTTTCACCGGCAGCCTCAGAACTGGCAGCCAGAGCTTCTTTCTCCGCTTCCATAAAGGGCTGCAGATAGGCCACAGACTTCTTCATGACGCGGGCGCTCTTCACGACCTGCGGCAGAAACATCTTTCCTTCGCCAAAGAGCTTGCCCACGACATTCATGCCGTCCATCAGCGGCCCCTGAATGACATTCAGCGGTCGGCTATACTTGAGTCGGGCTTCTTCGGTATCTTCGTCGATAAAGTCGGCAATCCCTTTGAGCAAAGCATGCTTGAGCCGCTCTTCGACCGATTCACTGCGCCACGCTTCGACAACCGGGCCACTGTCATCCGTTCGTGTTTCGCGCGCCTTGAGTTCTTCCGAATACGCAATCAAACGCTCCGTCGCATCTGGCCGACGATTCAGCAGCACGTCTTCGACGTAGGTCAACAGCTCCTTCTCGATCTCGTCATAAACGGCCAGTTGCCCGGCGTTGACAATACCCATATCGAGACCGGCATTGATCGCGTGATACAGGAAGGCGGCATTCATCGCTTCGCGAACATGCTCATTCCCGCGGAAGGAGAACGAGACATTACTCACACCGCCGGAAGTTCGGGCATAAGGGCAGGTCGCCTTGATCTCGCGAACGGCTTCGATGAACTCGACAGCATAGTTCGCATGCTCTTCCATCCCCGTACCCACCGTGAGGATATTGCAATCGAAGATGATATCTTCCGGCGGGAACCCGGCCTTCTCTGTCAAAAGCTTGTACGCCCGCTGACAGATCCGCACTTTGTTCACCTGATCCGCCGCCTGACCTTCTTCATCGAACGCCATCACCACGACTGCTGCGCCGTACTTGCGGATGATCCCGGCATGTTCGAGGAACTTTTCTTCCCCTTCTTTGAGGCTGATCGAATTCACAACCCCTTTACCAGACAGACATTTCAACCCCGCCTCAATGACATCGAACTTCGAGCTGTCCACCATCACCGGCACTTTGCTGATCGCCGGATCGTCGGAGATCAGATTCAGAAAATGAACCATCTCCGCTTTGCTGTCGAGCAGACCTTCGTCCATGTTGACGTCGATCATGTTCGCGCCGTTCTCAACCTGCTGGGCAGCAATGGTGAGAGCTTCTTCGTATTTTTTTTCGCGAATGAGTCGGGCGAACTTCTTCGAACCCGTCACGTTCGTCCGCTCACCAATCATCAGGAACGATCGGTTCGGTGCCGACTGGCCTTCGTCGAACACAGCATCGGCAGCCGGAATCTTGAGGACATCCGACCCGCTGTAAACCGACCAGTGATTCTCGTGGGGCACCTTGCGCGGAGCGACCCCCTTCACAACATTTGCGACGGCGTGAATAAACTCAGGGGTCGTGCCACAGCACCCACCGACAATATTCACCCAGCCATTTTCAGCGAACTCGCGAATGACACCCGAAAACTCGCTGGGTGTGGAATCAAAGCCCCCCATGCCGTCGGGCATGCCCGCATTGGGATAACAACTGATGTATCTGGTCGCAGTGTTCGCGAGCGTCTCGACATACTGCCGCATCTGCTTAGGGCCGAGTGCGCAGTTCAAACCCACGCTGGTCATGGGATTGTGCGAGACGGCTGCCCAGAAGGCCTCCATCGTCTGCCCGGTGAGCGTCACGCCACCCTGGAAAATGGTGCCACTCACCATCACAGGAATGCGAACGCCGCGTTCCGCAAAGACCTGTTCGATGGCATACAGGCAAGCCTTCATGTTCAGCGTGTCGAATGATGTCTCCGGCAGCAGTAGATCGACGCCACCATCCAGCAAGGCCCGCACCTGCCCTGCGTACGAAGCCGCCAGTTGTTCAAAGGTGACGGGCCGATAACCCGGCTTATCGGCATTGAACGAAAGCTGGAACTTCGTCGGCCCGATACTACCTGCCACAAATCGAGGTTTGGCAGGATTTTTTTTCGTGAACTCGTCGCAGACATCGCGTGCCAGGGTCGCCGCTGCGATATTCATCTCATGAGTCAGATGCCCCAGATGAAACTCATCGAGCATGAGTTCTGTCGCACCAAACGTATTGGTCTCGATGATATCTGCACCGGCTTCGAGGTATTGCCGATGGATCGACTGGATCATTTGGGGCTGAGTCAGCACCAGCACATCCGAGGCATTCTTCAAGTCGATTGAGTGCGACTTGAATCGCTCACCCCGATAATCGGCCTCAGTCGGCTCGAACCGATGGATCATCGAACCCATCGCCCCGTCGAGAATCAGAATGCGATCATCCAGAAGCGACTCAAACAGTCCGGGGCGGGAAATATCAACCATGCGTCAGGTCAGCCAGTCTCAATGAGTATTACCGAAAGTTTTCGTGGGCAGCAGTGCCAATTTCAACACCGAATTTCGCCGCAACACTTAACATCCTTAGATGTTACGACAAACTTTCAGTCCAGAAAATGCCAGGGAGTCAGCGATCGAACTTCCCCTGCTGCCAACCGGTCAGCACCTGCCTCCAAGTGCTGTCCATACCGCATTTTAGCGAATACTCTGTTTTTCTGGCACTCCCAACCTGCCTGCACAGATCGATTCAAAGCGAGTTTTCGGAACCAATCATCCCTCAAGATTCTTTGGAAACCCGCCTCTCTCTCCCGAATGATCTTCACCAAAAAGCCATTTCCAGCTATTCCATCGTCAGTTTTTCGGCCTCAGCGATGCCTTCAGGAGGTCAAAGCGATCACCCCCACAACCTTCGCCCCGTACCTTTGCCACGTACTTTTGCCTGAGTGATTCCTCCCATGTCACAAGCTTCCATACCACCAGCATCCAGAACCACTTCGACTCGCGGGAACCTGCCCTTGGCTGTGGTTCTGTGCCTGATCGTGATGGCGCCCCCAGCACTGGCCTGGGCGGCCCCTTTCTGGAGCCAGCCCACTCCTTGGAAGCAGGCCTTACCAGCAGGCCCGGCACTCGCCTTCTCGCAATATGCCGTCGATCTGGGCAAGGTGCGGCCGGCCGACGAACTCCGTGCCACGTTTCGCTTTCGCAATACCAGCACTGTCCCGGTGACCATTCAAGAACTGATCCCCAGTTGCGGCTGCCTGATGCCTCGCCTCGATAAACAGGTCTATGCCCCCGGCGAAGCCGGACAGATCAATCTTCGCATGCAGCCCGCTAACGAAACGCCCGGTGAGAAAGAATTCTTCTGCGATGTCGTCTATCGCGATACACAGACGCGAACGGACCGGCTCACTTTCCGCCTCCATCTCCCGGAACAGCGATTAAGTGTCCGCCCACCAGCGCTGATTGTCTATCAGCTCAGCAACCAGCCGACGACACAGCCTCTGTTTGTTCACGACAGCCGGGGCCACCAGGTCGAAATCTTGAGCCTGCGCACAGGTTCCCCCTTTGTGAAAGCTTCGCTGACTCCTCCGGAAGGCTTTTCACTTGAACAGATCCAACCTGCTCAAAAATCGAAGGAAGCGGCACAAGCTGTCTCCGCCTTGACCCCGGCGAATATCAACCCGCCAGTCAAACCTTCGCTGACTCCCATCCCGGAAACAGAGCCACTTCCCGAAACCACAGCAGGCAAAAACCGGTCACAGAGACGGCCATCAGCCGGTCATTCCGATCCTTTTGTGACGGAAGAAGCTCACCAGCCCAACGAGAAGATTGTGTACATCACCGTCGTTGCCGAACTCCCCCCCGGCCGCCACCACGCCCTGATTGAAATCGAAACGACTGATCCCGAAACACGCTTTCTGAAAGTCCCCGTAATGATCCAGGGCCGGAATGTTGAAAGGCCGAAGGACATGCACCAATCTCACGGCTTGCGAAAATAGCAACCTCACGACTCACGCCATTTTCAACCACGCCTCCTGAATCTTTTGCGGGGATCTCAAGCGATCGCACCGAAAAGTTGACAACAGGATCGTTAACAACAAAAGCTCCCAGTCATCACAGCCATAAAGGCCCGAAAATACTGGAATGCTCTAACGTCTTTGGGGCTATAACAGGGCATAATCCCATGGGTCATATTGTGGTCACTTGTGAAGCCTGAACCACTTGATCATTAAACAAGTGCCGGGGCTGACATACCGCCTTAAATTCACTTTTCAGGAGTTGGCTCCGAAGGGGATGTAGACGTTTCGCTTGGGATAACCAGCAGGATATTGTTGCCACCCGACTTCACGATCACAGGTTCCGGGAGCACATATTGACTAAGTTTTAACGCACCGTCATTCGTAACCGTCTTACCGTCAGAAACCGGTTCTGGCGAAATGCCAAGCGTAATCGTCACCTGATGTGACCCCAAAACCGCACCCTGCATTTCTCCCGAAACAGACGAAAGGATATATCGTCCATTGGCATCCGTTGTCGCGGCTGAGGATTTCCCTTTCTCGGGCCTGAAGAATACGAACGCAGCAGGAACGGGCTGTCCATTCTGCTGCACAATACCTTCGACTGGTGACATACCGCTTCCAGACCAGCATCCTATGGATGTCAGCCCCAACAAGAAGATCAAGACGGCCAGTCGTCGCGTGTAGAGACTGAGAGCATCGCACAACCTGTCAAGCGAAGATACATTCCGAAGATTTTTCTCTAGAGTGCAAGGCTTGGTCATATTTTCTATTCACAGAAGAGGATAAGCGAATGTCCGCCAATGATGACTCGCCATAAAACTGAAGTACGAGAGCCAATACGCAAAGCAGCCTAGACGGCGAAAAACACTGTCTAGGCTGCCAACATGCAAGGCTTAATTGTTCCTTCTGAAATTATTCCCACTATTCGGGAAGTGGGCCAGGTGAATCGGCCTCTGCTTTAGCCTCCTGGGGGCTCTCCGTTACGGCCGGCCCGCTCGATGGAACCGGCGGGGGAGGCGACGAACCACAACCAACCACAGAAACCATCAGCACAACGCCGAGCGCTACAATCCAGCAATGATTCATACTAATCCCTATGATCTATGAGACTCCACATTTAAGAAAAATATAGGAACCTTAGAATTCCCCAACGTTATTTCCATCTGAGGCACCAGCCAGGTAGTACTGGAAGACCGTTGTGTTCATGTTCGCATTGAGCACACGAACTGAACCATCACACATCGCGACGTGCATCATCCCATCATGAGGGCTGGAGAAACGCCATGCATCAGCTGTGGCTGGGTTGGCAAGGAACATACCTGGAAAAGTGAGTTTCGCGCTGGCACCCATCCAGCTCATGCTACTTGCGAGCGAACCTTGCGTAGTGATGCCCCCAATCTGCTCACCGAACATCATCACGTTCGACGTACCGTCGGAAATATCTCTCATCCGCTTTTTGCTGCGGTTGCACGCAATTCCTTTATACAACCCCCAACCGGAGACATCACCGTAGACCCCAGCAAACATCGCATAATTACTACGCTTGAAACTGCTCGCTGGTAACCCTGTTGCGGTGGTTGGAACAGTCGTGGGAGAGAAGAACGAAAGACTGCGTGACCCGCCACCTGATGTCTGAATCCAGGAAAGACCGATCACCACTTGGGCGGTAGGATCCTGATTTGCCATCGAATCCGACGGGCAGATAAATCCCGGAATCAAAGTGGCTGCCGCGCGATTGCATCCCGCATCCCAAAACCAGTTAGTCTGATTGGGTGGCAGGATGTCCGGATTGAGTTGATTAGGATCAATCGTATTAAACAACGGAGCCTGATCCATATAAGGCAGTAAATGGACGAGTGTGCTGACCCTTGAGGCAGTGGAAGGTGGGTGAGCCAGTGCAGGGGTTCCCGCATCGTTCAAGGGACCACTTGGAAGACGCCCGTAGGTACTCTCGAAGTTATGAACCGCAAGCGCGAGCTGCTTGAGGTTATTCCTGCATTGTGTTCTTCGGGCAGACTCACGGGCCTGCTGAACAGCTGGTAGTAACAGTGCAATCAGCACTGCGATGATGGCAATCACCACCAGCAATTCAATCAGCGTAAAACCTCTTCGAGCTTGCGAAACACCGGGAAAACCGGAACGAGAGAAAACCATAAGACCACTCCCAACAGGCTAAAGAAAAGAAACGAAATGAGAGAACCGACCGGCTGCTTTTGAACAGCAGCGGCATACAGGGCGTTACAGAAGTGAGAGCTGCAGAAGAATGCAGCACAACTCGCCACCTAGGCAATTACCATGCCATGACGTCCGGCAAATTCCTGAGCCGGGAATTTGCGCCTCGTGACGACTCAGGAATGAATTTTCGGGTCACTTGGTACCGCAACACTCGGATCGCAAAACCAGAGGCATTTGATCTTGACACGCTTCGAAGAAAAGCCAGGGTCGGGCATGTTGCTCGCAAGGCTAAAATCTCTGTGAATTTCGCAAGAATTTCGAGTTTTTGCGGAACTTTTCTGGCTGTACGAAAGCTCGATGAAACATTGGTTTGTCGACACGAACCACGAAGCATCCTCTGTTACTTTTCATCAGCGGTATTGACTTCAAAGACCAAATTGAGATCAAGAATCCTGATCATTCCAGACAGCTGGCACACTCATAATTGCACTCTTCGCTGCTTGACGTGCTAGTCAATCACACAAAATCGCACAATCCCGTTGCGACCCTGCACGGAATAAGTGCAACTACCAACATACGTCGCCACAAGAATCACAAGCCACAGCAACATCTGTCTCAACAATCGATTGAATACTCTTCGTAAGTCCCTACCCCATCAACAAATGAATTCTGTTTGCAATTGCAGCTTTTGCTCACAAAATCCATAGCCACTCTTATACCTTTTGTGTCTTACAACTCTTCTCACACGCTGATAGGGAATTCCTTTCTCCGCCCAAGGCGTAGGTTCCAGCCCGGTTTTTCGTGCATCCAGCTAAGCCCAATGAACTCTGTCCACATCAAAAAGGAATTCATCGCCCCTAAGGTCGTGAGCTGCTAAATTCTTTTGAAACAATCTGCTCATACACCGACTCTCAGAGCGGGGTCAGAAAGTCACCACTGACACTTCGGCCTGCGAGTTAAACACGCCTGCGAAACCACTCCCCATGAACACCCGTATGCCTCACTGGGCTCAACAACCCAAGCCGGGAGCCTGGCTGCGGGGGACGCTTTGTGCGTTCACCTTTTTGATTTCCCCACTGGGAAAATTTGTCCCGCGTCGCTTCGCTAATCACACCTCGGCGGATCGACTCGAACATGGGCTTGTCATTATCCTCCCGGGGATCGACAGCTTCAGCTTTCTGAATCTCGGCACGGCTTGCGGCCTCCTCGACGGTGGAGTCCGCTCGGCCATTCGCACTATCGACTGGACCACCGGCTGGGATTTTCTGTTCCTGTATCATCTCCGGGGAGATCGTCGTAACTGGAGAGTGGCGCAGTTTATCGCGGATGAGATCCGCAACTATCAATCCCGCTACCCCGGCAGACCTGTCACACTCGTGGGCCATTCGGGTGGCGGTGGCATGGCCTTACGGATTCTCGAACTCCTCGGGCCTCAATCCCGCATCTCGGCCGCAGTTCTCATCGCCCCCGCAGTCTCCACTCAGTACGACCTCACCAGGGCTCGTCAAGGCGTGATGCATGGGATCTGGCACTTCTATTCGCCGCTGGATGTCTTTTTTGTGGGTGCCGGCACAATTCTCCTGGGAACCTTCGACGGCAAATACTCCCCCTGCAGTGGCATGCTGGGCTTTCAACATCCTTCCGCCCGCCAGGGAGATGGTGCTCCCTTCCACCAGATCGCCTATGACTGGTCGTTTACCCGCTGGTTTCACACCGGTGGCCATCTGAGTTGTGTCAATCGAGTCTTCGTCGAAGCCATGATTGCTCCAATCATCAAACGATTTGAGCAGGCTGTCTGATACCGATCCCAGAAATCAAATGCGTCTGGCGTGTCGATCAAGCATGCTTGCTCCGAGCCGCTGTCTTTTACACACAACTTTGTATGCCTATTGATCTGCGCTTTGGCTGGAGACTGCGTGGCTGGGGTCAAACGTCCTCGTTTGCCCCCAGGTTATGGGACATTGATCATTCTTAACGAATTGGCTTGGAAGTCGTAAGTGCATGATTCGGATGCATTCGTGCTGGTGACCTTGATTGGCCAAGGGGCGGATGAAGACATCCGACCCTTGCCACCCATTCTTAAATCCTATGTGACATTGAAAAGCGTAACGACCAAGCCCTTTCGCGAGCCATCCGAGACCAGGTCAACAGCGGTGGCATGACATGCGTATGGCGCGGCTTCTTGTTGTCGTGGCTTTGCACGACCACCCAGCCACGAGTTGGCCGGGCCACCTGTCGAGCCGCAAGCATGGCACACTCGTCGCGATGATCTTTTGGGATCCGTATGAGACGAGTATTTATTCAAGGCAGCTGAGACCGAACGGTCACAACTCCCGCGCGGTCAATCTCCACCACAATCGCCCCCTGCTTGGATGTAACCCAGATCTTCGAATCGACAAATGTCTGCTCGAGGCCTGTCGTCACATCGCCGGGCCCCTGACTGGAGATCACATGCTGTGGTCGGGCCCAGTGGTTTAATGCAGCGACATTGCTGCGTTTTCCCCCATGATGCGGAGCGAGCAGCACATCGACCATGCCTGGTGGCGTCTCCAGCAAGTGGACAAGCCCCTCGCCTTCGAGATCGCCGGTCAGCAGAATCACCCGGTTCTGGTAGGTAATTCTCGCCACCAGACTTTCCGAATTATCGGTCGTCTTTCGTGAAAGCAGCGTCTCCTCTTTCTTGAATAGAGGCCACAAAAACTCGATCTCCACATCTTGAGACAGACAGAACTTCTGCCCACCTTGCACCAGTCGAATGACGCCCCCTTGCGAAGCCACAGCCGCCACAGCTTCACCAATCACTCGCTGGTCAGGATCGGCCGCACTTTTCGGCATTCCCAGCCAGCGAATGGTCACATCGCGCGTCAATCGAGGAATGGCATTGGCGTGATCAGCATCGGCATGAGAGATCGTCACAGCATCGAGCTGGATCGATCCGTAATGTCGAATGGCCTGGCCAATGACTCGTGCGGCCCGTCGATCCTGCCCTAAAGAACCCGCATCATATAGCCACATTTTCTGGTCGGGAGTCTCGACCAGTACGGCCAATCCATGCCCCACCGACAGGAAAGTCAAACGCAAAGGCCGCTCCTGGGGCCAGTATCCTACCGCCAGCCAGATCACTCCCAGGCCCAGCGTCAGCATGACCACGCGAACTCGATGCACCCGGAAGAGCAGCATGCCCGCCACGGCTGAGTAAAAGATCAAAGCATATTCCACTGGGAGTGGTGAAAGCACAAAATGACCGTATCTCCATCCAGCCGCCTGATCGACCACGTCGATCAGCCAATAGAGTGACCAGTCGAAAATCCCTCCCGAAGGGATCGCCAGCCACGGATGAATCATCCCCAGGAGCAACGTGATATAGCCACTCCAGAGAATAATGGGCACCAGCGGTGCCAGAGCGATATTTAGAATCAGACCGACAGGCGAGATCACTCCCGAGGTCGCGGCAATCAATGGTGTCGTCAGACACCAGATCACGAAGGTGGCAATCATCAACTGCCAAAGGATTGCCAGCCACCTATGCCCCCGGATCGCTCGCCAGCCGGAAGCAGCCATGGCCCCTTCAGACTGACTTTGAATGACCTGTGGTTTTCCCATTGTGCGTGCCACAATCAGCAGCGTGGCCACCGCCAGAAACGAAAGTTGAAAACCTAACTGCAACAAGTCGTGCGGGCTCAGAATCATCAAAGTCACCGCCGTCAGCCCCAGGACGTTCAAAGGTTCAACCACCCCTGCCCAGCGGCTGCCGAGAATCCAGGCACTTCCAAAGAAAGCCGCTCTTACAACAGGCGGATCATTCTCGGCCAGCATCAGAAACAGCGCAATCGTTCCCAATCCACAGGCGGCCAATTTCCAGGGATGCCGGATAATCCCCTTGGAAAGGGTCATCATCAATAAGACCACCAACCCCACATTCATGCCCGAAACGGCCAGAATATGGAGCAATCCGCTTCGTACAAACGATTCCCGCAGATCGGCATCCAGACGCTGGCGTCCACCCAGCAATATGCTGCTGGCCAGTTCGGGTGACGAACGTACAATCACCTGCTCAAGACTGCGTTCTCCCCGTTGACGGAGCCACGACATCCAGCGGCGCAGCCTCCAGCTGACCGGAATCCTGTCGCTGGTCTGTACGACCGCCTCAGGATGTTTGACTCTCACATGCCCGACGATCCCCTGAGCGTAAAGCCAGTCCGCGTAATTGAACTCCCCCGGATTCATTGGCGGTGCAGGACGACTTAACTTGCCATAGATCCGCAGGCGATCTCCCGGCTGAAAAATGCGCGTTTCACCTTCCACATCGACCTGTACATCTCCACTTACTTGGCGATGCTCAGGCCCTACAACAAGCCTCTCAACAGAGAACACGAATCGCGAAATCACGCGTTGACCGGCAGCTTCTCCATTCGCCACCCGATCTGATCCTGGCCCATCGTTCGTTGCTTCTGCAGGTGTAGAACCTGACGCCACCATCGCGACGGGCGAAGATTTCGCAAACGAAGAGTGCATGCGCTCAACCAGAACTGTCGAGCGACAAATCCCTTCAAGGCAAACACCTTGCGAACGCAAATCCGCCAGGCGGCTCAACGAATCCCGGCTCGTCCAGTTCCATGTCGCCTCGTGCCACAAGCCAGCCGCACTCGCGAGTGCCAGCAGCGCACCTGTGACGAAAAAGCCGGGCCCAAACCCAGACAGATCACCTCCAAAGGCGACATGCTTCCGCTGAAGGCTTACTCGCCAGGCGATCAGACAAACGAGAACACCAAGAGCACCAGCAAAACAAACTCCGAGGCCGAAGATTTCCTGCAGCACGATCCCCGAGGCCATAGCTCCTGCCGCTGCCAAAGCAGGAACCCGGCCCCATAACACTGGTGGCCGACGCGATGAGGGCTCATCCTCCGCAGGGTTCAATGATCTGGCCTGCTGTTCAATCACAAAATCTTCCTGCACTTACTGTACGACTCTGCCTATTCTGCTTGACTCAATGCCACTAATACAGGGGATGCCCTAGGCGTGTGAACATGACGGCTGAGCCAAGTTCCCTCACAATCCTGTAAGAATATATGTGCGTTCCGACTATACTCAGAGGAGTCTGGTCAAAGGAACATTTGTTCCGCAGAATCAGTTGCCCGGCCTCCAGAATGAAAATGATCGCTGTCAACACCTTATGCCACGACTACATCACATGATGGAGAGACCATGCGTCTGGCGATGATCACTGCTGGTGGCGCAGGCATGTTCTGCGGCTCCTGCCTGCACGACAGCACCTGGGCCAAATCGATGCTGGCACGCGGGCACGAAGCCACGCTGATTCCCTGCTACACTCCACTCACTCTCGACGACGAACCGCCGACAACCTCTCGTATCTTCATCGGGGGTATTAATCTTTATCTCGAACAGAAGTATCCTTTAATCAGCAGGCTCCCGGGCTGGACACGCAAGTGGCTCGATCATCCACAGATTCTCTCGTTTGCCTCGCGTTTTTCTGTCAGTAATGAGGCGAAAGAACTTGGAGAACTCGCTCTCTCGATGCTGCGTGGTGCCCATGGGCCACATACGAAGAGCTTTGAAGAACTCGCCAGCTTTATCGTTAATGAGTATCGCCCGGACGCTGTTTTCTTCAGCAACGCCCTGATGAGCGGGCCGCTGGTTAATCTGCGGAGCCGCTTTCGCGGGCCGATCTTCTGCATGCTGCAAGGAGACGACATCTTCCTCGATGGCCTCCTCCCGGAGTATCGCGAACAAGCGATCGAGCAGATCACTGCCAATGCCAGCCTGTTTGATGGCTATATTACCCAGAGCGATTACTACGCCCGGCACATGTCGAGCATGCTCAACCTCGATCTGCAGAAGTTCGCCCGGCTCCCCTTAGCCGTCGATACCTCACGCCTGATGGAAGATGTGCAACTCGACTCAACTTTACCTTCTCGCAGTCAGCGCCCTGTCATTGGATATTTTGCCCGGATCTGTCCTGAAAAAGGCCTCCATCAACTGATTGAAGCAGGCCTGATTCTTGCCAAACGTGGGCTTGATTTCGAGATTCGTGCCGCCGGCTATCTGCCCCCTTCGCAGCGAGATTATCTTCAGGCAGTCCAGCATCGCGCCAATCCTCTGAAAGACCGCTTTCGATACGAAGGAAGCCCCCCTTCGATCCACGGAAAGAATGCCTTTCTCCGTGCGATCGATCTCTTTTCTGTTCCGACGACCTATCGTGAGCCCAAAGGGATTTTTCTACTCGAAGCTTGGGCTCATCGCCTGCCGGTCGTTCAACCGGCTCATGGCGCATTTCCTGAAATCGTTCCTGCTGACGATTATTCGCAAGCGGGCGGGCTGCTTTTTTCGCCTGATAACCCTGTTGATCTCGCTGATCAGCTTGAACAACTTCTCCTCTCACCCGAAATGCGAATGCAAATGGGTGCTGCCGGTTTTGCGAAACTTCATCATCACCACGATCTGACAGCTCTCGGCCAGGCGACTGAAGAACTCCTCTCTGGCTGGTTGCTCAAACACCAGTCTGGACAAACTTCTGCCACTTAAACTTGAGGTTTCTATGCGAGAAATCAGCTCACACAGGCCGAATTCTGTTAGAAACCTGACAAGATCCGGGTAATTCCATCAGGCACAGATTTCGCTTTCGTTTGCATTCGAGCGATTCAACAATCCGTGAATCCTGCAAAATCAGTGTTTGATCCATCAGAAAAGGTTTATCCATGCATCCCACCAAGAACAACCTACCCGAACATGTCCGTTTTGCTATGGTCGAACTGCTCAACACACAACTGGCACTCTCGATCGACCTCGCACTGCAGACCAAGCAGGCCCACTGGAATGTGAAGGGGCCGCATTTCATGCAGTTGCATCTCTTCTTCGATGGACTGCGCGATCTTGTAGATGGCTTTGTCGATGACATTGCTGAGCGGGCCGTGGCTTTAGGTGGTACCGCCTATGGGACAACTCAAAACGTCGCCAAAGCCACCACACTTCCCGAATATTCGACGAGTATTACTTCGGGCAAGGATCATCTGCAGGCTCTGGTGACTGCCTTTGCCTACTTCGGCAAAGCAGCCCGAGCAGCCATCGAGACTGCGGATGAAGCGGGCGATGCCGATACGGCCGACCTTTTCACAGGCATCTCCCGTGAAACCGATAAGCAACTCTGGTTCCTCGAATCACATTTGATCGGGTAGTTGCAGTTGACCCGCAAGAACAAGATCAAAATCAACAGCCGCATGACCAAACAATTGCTGGTCATGCTGCTGGCTTTTTTACTTCGTTTTTCGAGTGGAATTCTATAGATTCGAGAAGATTTGGGTGGCCGCTCGCACCAGAACCATTGCCAGCATTTTCATCGTTACATTTGTCATGAATTTGACTACGAACAATTTCAGGCCCCAAGCGAAATGATCCATCGTCAGACATCTTCCCGGAGAAGAGGCACACCGATTCACACGTCTTCGCGACTCGTTCTGGCTATCCTCAGTCTTGTCATGACTGATCTAGTTGCCAGCGAGGTTTCTCTGGGTCCCCAAGCCTCATCAGACTCAGCATCAGTTGCCAGGACTCTCAGCGAAGCAGAACTCGATGCTCTGACCCGCGAGATTCATTTTTCGGGCATGCTTTTCGACGGACATAACGATCTCCCCTGGCAGATCCATAAACTTGCCAAAGGCTCTGTCGATCGGCTCGATCTCACGGTGCCGCAACCGTTGCTTCATACCGATTTCCCGAAACTGAAACAGTCAGGGTTAAAGGCACAGTTCTGGTCGGTCTATGTCCCCGCCGATACTTACCAGCAAGGCATATCTCTGACTCAAACTCTCGAACAGATCCAGATCGTCCGGAAGCTGGCCCAGAAGTATCCCGATCAACTCGAACTGGCCGACTCTTCAGCCGATATTGAACGGATTGTCGCGCAAGGGAAAATTGCCTCACTCATGGGAGCGGAAGGAGGCTATTCCATTCAATGCTCGATCCCCATTTTGCAGCAGCTTTATCGTGAGGGAGTTCGCTATATGACGTTAACCCATTCGAAAACGATCGAATGGGCCGATTCCGCCACTGATCAACCGCAACATGGTGGTCTGACTCCGTTTGGCGAAGAAGTCGTGCGCGAGATGAATCGACTGGGGATGCTCGTCGATCTTTCGCATGTTTCCGAAGAGACGATGCTCGATGCACTCGACATCACTACAGCCCCCGTGATCTTCTCGCATTCCTCTGCCAAAGCGATCTGCAATCACCCGCGCAATGTCTCCGATGTGGTCCTCAAACGCGTCACCGCCAATCGCGGCATCGTCATGGTCAATTTCATGTCTGGCTACATCGTGCCAACAGAAAGGCTCAAAGCCAATCCCAAAGATGTCGGTACTCTTGACGATGTCGTCGATCATATTGTCCACATTGCCAAAGTGGCCGGTGTCGAACATGTGGGGATCGGCAGCGATTTCGACGGAGTCCGCCAGCTTCCCCGGGGACTCGAAGATGTCTCAAAGTATCCGGATCTGACAAAGGAACTCATTCGCCGAGGTTTCACCAAGCCCCAGATCCACGCCATCCTCGGCGGCAATATCTTGAGAGTCCTCAAAGAAGCGGAACAAGTCGCGAAAAACTCGAAACAGCCATAAGTTCAACTGCAGGCAAAAATAGCTATACTCAGGCTGCTCTGGGGGTAATGCTGGAAGATGTCACTTCAAGAACCACAACCACAGCCTCCGCCACCTGTTCCACAACCTTTCGCTTCCTCTTTCGGGCGTGTTCCTGCGGCCTGAATGGGCTGAACTTCAATGATTCCTAAACCAGCCGCCGCAGCCTGAAGGGCCAGTTTAGTACAGTCGGGGCCGCGGCCCGCCAGAACGTAGAGGATCCACTTTTCACCATCCAGAGTTTTCTCCAGATCGACCAACTCCAGATCCAGATCCCAGCTCCGAATACGCATGATCCACGGCATGAACTCCTGGGCTGACAGCGATTCGAGCTCGCGGATTGTGACCTTGTCATCTTCTGTGGGAAACCGCTGAACAGTGATCGCAGGCAGAGCTTCATGCGACATGAGTCGCCATGTTTTCGAAATATCTTCAAGCACCCGGCCCGTGAGTGGGCCGCGTGGTGTTTCAAGAATCACGACATCGCCCCGCTGGACAGTGAGACCTTCACTGACAACAGCTCGCTCCACTTCGGGCATGCGACCAGCCCGCACCAGCACAATCTGGGCGGATGTTCCGGGCGACTCTGGAGTCGACACGGAATTTAATGCTGCTGCAGACGAGGCTTCGACGATAGATGACATATTAGTCACACACTCAATTGAGAAATGGATTCAAATTCTTTTCTACCAGCCGATTTTCACCAAAGCCATCACTCCATCGTAGCCACTTATTATCGCAAAAATGACTCATATTCTCCATTAAGGCGAATCGCAGTCCGTGTGACCCTCTTTTCCAGCGACGCAAAAATGTTCCGCGAACTGACTCAGCAGGTTTGCCTCGCTCCCGCCAATCGTCAATACTGCTGTAAGTCCAGTGTTCGTCAGTTGTTCCAGTAGCGATCGTTTCGACGACCACACCCTTTGTTCGACACGACGAGAGGACTGAAGCAGCGGATCTGCTGGGCGATCATCACGACAGACTTGAGGCGACATGCAACAACAGATTGAATCGATCGTTCTGCCCAATGGGCTGGCGATTGTTTCCGAAAGAATGCCCGATACACGAGCCGCAGCGTTCTGCTGGCTGTTGCCCGGTGGCAGCGTTTACCAGCAGCCCGGTAAAGCGGGAACATCGACCATTCTGGCCGATCTTCTCTTCCGCGGTGCGGGCCAACGATCAGGCCGAGAACTTTTGGGCCAACTCAGTCTGCTGGGTGTGCAGAACGAAGAGTCAATCACTCCCGCTCATCTGGTCCTTTCGGGAGTGACGCAAGCCCGCAATCTGGTCGAGACCTTGCCCGTCTATGCCGATATTCTCCGCCGGCCGCACCTTCCCGAAGAAGAATTCGACGCGGCCCGCTCCGGGCTTGAAATGACCCTCGCATCGAACGAAGACGACCCGCGCCAGAAGCTCACGCTGGAACTCCGCCGCCGGACGTATCCTGCGCCCTGGGGCATTCCTGCTGATGGAGAACTAGCCGACCTTCCCGCAATTGACATGGAAGATGTCCGCCAGTTGGCCAAGAGTTCTCTGCAGCCGCACCAGGCGATCTTCAGTGTTGCCAGCTCATTGGCAATGAGCGACTTGCTCCCCACGCTCGAAAAGCTGCTGGGCGACTGGCAACCTGGCGAGATCACAGCACCACCACTTCCTCCGACCACAGGTGGTTACGAGCATTTAACGCATGAGTCCCAGCAGACACAGATCGGCATTGCCTACCCGGCTGCAGACTCTACTCACCCGGATTATCTCAAAGCGTGGGCGATTGTCAGTATTTTGAGCGGGGGGATGAGTTCGCGGTTATTTACCGAAGTTCGCGAGAAGCGAGGTCTCTGCTATTCGGTCAGTGCCAATCTGCATTCACTCAAAGGGGCCGCCCGGGTGATCTGCTCGGCCAGCAGTCAGAATGAGCGGGCTCAGGAAACACTCGATGTCCTCCTGATTGAGCTGCAGCGACTCAAGCTGGGTATTGCCGAGGAAGAACTGTCCCGGTGCAAGGCCCTCGCCAAGAGTTCACTTGTGATGGCACAAGATTCAACATCGTCCCGGGCTGCGTCGATTGCACGGGATTGGTATCAACTGGGTTATGTCCGCACTTTGCAAAGCCTCAAGCAGCAGATCGAAGATCTGACAGTTCCTGATCTTCTTGCCTATCTCGATCGCTGGCCATTGGCGAACCTGCAGATCCTGACGGTTGGCCCCCAACCGCTGGTTAACAACATGGCTCAATGACAAGTTTCTAACGGATGGCGAACCACCCGGACTTCCCTTCAATCTGTGCCTGCACCCAAGTTTTGAATATAGACGTTTTTCTATGGCTACGTTTAACCGGCAGAAGCCCATGCTCCAGCAAGCCAAACTTCCCAATGGTCTGACAATTCTGGGCGAGCATCGCCCCAGTGCCCAGAGTGTTGCCTTTGGCTTCTTTGTCCACACCGGTGCCCGCGACGAAAATCATGCCTGCGAAAGTGGTGTCAGCCACTTTCTCGAGCACATGGTCTTCAAAGGGACCGACAAGCTTCCCGCCGAGATGGTCAACCGACTCTTTGACGATCTTGGCTGCAACTACAATGCCTCCACCGGTGAAGAAGTCACCACCTTCTATGCTGCCGTCCTGCCAGAATACTTCGAAACGGTCTTCCCGTTACAGGCGGCCATTCTCTACCCGAGCCTGCGCGAAGACGACTTTACCACTGAGAAACAGGTGATTCTGGAAGAAATCGCCGAGTATGCCGATCAACCGGTTTACGTCGCCTATGACCATGTCATGCAGCTTCATTTCCGCGAGCATCCCCTGGGTCAACCGATCCTTGGCACTCCGCAGAGCATTCAGTCTTTGACGGCTGAGCAGATGAAGACCTACCATCGCGAGCATTACCTCGCAGGGAACATCGCGCTCGTTGTTGCCGGGAATTTCGACTGGGATCAGGTTCTGGAATTGGCTTCGAAAGAGTGCGGTCACTGGCCCGCTGGGGAAACCGCACATCCATGTCGCTGTGCTGCTCCAGCAGCACAAACAGTCGTTATCGCAAAACCGGCTCTCCAGCAGCAGCACATCATGTCGATCTCTCCGGCACCGGATTCGTGCCATCGACTTCGATATGCCGCCGAGATGGTCTCGATTATTGTCGGAGACGATTCGAACAGCCGCCTCTATTGGGAACTGGTTGACCCGGGCTTAACAGATATCGCCGAGATTTCTTACAGCGACTATCAAGGCTGTGGTACGTGGCTCACGTATCTCTGCTGTGACCCGGAAGCTGCCGAAGACAACTGGCAGGCCGTTCGCAAAGTGCTCGATGAACTTAACACCAAATCATTCACTGTGGAGGAGATGGAGCAGGCGCGCAATCTGCTGGCAACAAGGCTGGTTTCGCGCGGCGAGCAACCGATGCACCGCATGCTGGCCATTGGCCAGAACTGGCACTCCCGCATGGAATACCGTTCTCTCGACGATGAACTAGAGGCACTCGATCAGGTGACGATGGCTGATCTGCAGAATGTCATTCGCGAATTTCCACTCCGTTTGACATCCACAGTCTCTGTCGGTCCTAACACGGCTACACTTTAAGGAGGCCGCTTCCATGGTCGAGACAATTCGCAAGCCCCCTTTGTCACTCGAGGCGAGTTTATCGACGCTGATTGTCTGCGATCTGCAAACCAGATTGTTACCAGTCATTCATCAATCGGAACGAATCGTTCGTCGGGTCGAAGTTCTGGTACAGGCCGCTGCCAGCTGGCCCATCCCCATCATCGCCACGGAGCAGTACCCGGAAAAGCTGGGCTCAACCATCGAAAGCCTGCAAAGCTCATGCACTCAAGTGCTTCCCAAGTTCGAATTCAGTGGCTGGTCGGCCCTCAATTGGAAGCCTGCTCACGATTCGGCGGTGGAACGAACCCAAATCGTCTTGTGCGGGATTGAATCGCATATCTGCATTCTCCAGACAGCACTCGACCTGCTGGCCCAGGGCTATCAGGTCTTTGTCCCTTACGATGCCACCGGCAGCTATCGCCCCGAAGATGTCCAGTGGGCACTTCAGCGAATGATGCAGGCGGGTGCCACCATCGTTTCGACCGAATCTGTTCTGTTCGAATGGTGCCAGTCTTCGAAGGCACCACAGTTCAAGACGATCAGCCAGCTCATTAAATCGACACGAGGTGACTGATGGCTCCCTTCTGGAATTTCTGGAAGAAAGATCCCGTCGCGAGCATCGGTGGCACAGCGGCTGGTGCGACGAAATCAGATCGACCACCCGTCGATTTTCCCACTCCAGTCCTCTGGCTGTTGGGAAAAACCGGCAGTGGGAAAACCTCGATTATCCGCTATCTTACGGAATCAACCACTGCCGAGATCGGGAATGGCTTCAGGCCGCAAACAAAGTGCACGAATCGATATGACTTTCCATCTGTCGAGAAGCCCCTGCTGACCTTTCTGGATACACGCGGATTGGGTGAAGCTGGTTACGACCACGAGCCCGATGTGGCTTCGCTGGCAACACAGGCCCATCTCATTCTGCTCGTTGTGCGGGCCATGGATCATGCACAAGCCGAAATGGTCGCCCTGCTACAGCAGATTCGTAAGCAATCGTCACAAATCCCCATCCTGCTCGTACTGACTCATCTGCATGAGGCTTATCCGGGACAGGATCATCCGGCAGAAATGCTGGCAGCCGAGAAGTCGAACATCACCCCACAGATGCCTCCCTGGCCATCAGCACTGGCGCGATCGATCGAGCAGCAACTGATGACCTTCGGCCAGTTCATCCATGGGCACGCGACCATTGATTTCACACAACCCGAAGACGGCTTTACGAACCCATTTCTGGGGGCTCAAGAACTGACCCGCGATATCTGCTCGCTTTTGCCCGATGCCGCCATGGTACAACTCTCGCAACTGCAGCAGTTTCAGCGTGCTCAGGCCGGATTGCCCGCCAATCTCACCACCCGGCTGCAGCGCACACTCTGGATTTACAGCAGTGCTGCAGCAGTGGCTGGTGCCATTCCCGCCCCGTGGTTTGATCTTCCTGTTGTGGTGGGATTACAAGCAGCACTGGCCTGGCAGATCTCGAATGAATATCGCTATCAATATTCGGGTTCGCGGATTGCACAACTGGTTTCGGCAGTCTCCGGCCAGATGATTGCCCGTCAGGGTCTGCGCGAGCTCCTCAAGATCATTCCTTATGTCGGCTCTGTCACGTCGTCGGCGCTGGCATTTGCCACAACTTACGGGCTCGGCCAGACCATCATCTGGGCCATTGAGCGCGAACGATCAGGCCAGTTTCCATCCACTCAGGAATTTCGTGAGCACCTCAAAAATCAGGCCAGCCTGGCAGGAGAAATCTGGAGGAAAAGATCTCCTCCTGAGAATTCATCGTCGGATAGGATGCCCGGCTAATTCGTCGCAAAATCCTGTTGAAAAGACCTTTTGCCCAACCCAGAAATCAATGGCGTGTACAGAGTCGATTCAGCATGCTTGCTCCGAGCCGTAAGCATGGCACTCATGCATAAACTCCTGAACTCTCTCCATTTCCTTCGCACTCTTCGCGACTTCGCGCGAAACAAGCCTGCCAATCAATAGTTACAGCAGGCCGTCGGTCTCCGCATAGCCATACATCAGGTTGAAGTTCTGAATCGCCACTCCACTGGCCCCTTTAATGAGATTATCGAGGCAAGCCAGGATCACGACGCGATCCTTGACGATGCGAATCGTCATATCAAAAAAGTTGGTATAGGCCGAATCTTTGGTGGTCGGAATTCGATCAACCACCCGTACAAAAGGGCTGTTTTGATAAAACGCCCGGCAGACTTCCAGCAGTTCCTGTTGTGTCGCTTTGGCCTTTGGAACTGCATAAATGGTGGCTTCGATCCCTCGATCCATCGGTGTCAGGTGAGGAGTGAAGATCACATCAACGTTGCGGCCGCTGGACTCCGAGAGGATCTGTTCAATCTCGGGTTGATGGCGATGATTACCCACCGAGTACGCACCGAAACTTTCGTTGCACTCCGCAAACAGAATGTTCTGTTTGGGTGTTCGCCCCGCACCAGAAACACCGCTCTTGGCATCGATGATAATCCCCGTCGGCTCCACCAGCCCTTGTTGAATCAAGGGGGCTAATGCCAGGATCGATGTGCTGGTGTAACAACCCGGGTTGGCAATGAGATTGGTACCTCGAATGCGATCGCGATAAAGCTCTGGCAAACCATACACAGCCGAACTCAATCGACCCGCGTCGGTATGAGCATGCCCGTACCATTTGGCATAAACTTCGGGATCTTTCAGGCGGTAATCCGCACTCAGGTCAATCACTTTTAACCCGACTTCGAGAAGGCCGGGAACAGCCTCCATACTGGCCACATGTGGCAGGCAGCAGAAGACGACATCGGCCCGCTCTTTGAGTTGTTGTGGTGAAAGATTCTCTAATGACAGATCAAATCGCCCCGCTAATGACGGGTGAATCTCGCGAATGGGGCTGGTTTCCGTGCGGCTGGTGATAGCCGTTACTTTCGCGCTCGAATGCCGGGCGAGAATCTTGAGCAGTTCCAGAGCGGTGTACCCTGTTCCACCAAGTATGGCGACGCGTGTCATGTGCCTGCTTTCCCTGATACTTACTGGCCCGAAGAAGTATCGATAAGCCTCGAAAACTGGCCCATCGACATCGACCTTGTCATCTACTGAACAAAACGACCCGCCCTGCATTTTCAGCGGGCAGAAATTCTGTTTAGCCAGAGTTTGACGAGAAAAGAGCCAGCCGAACAGCCACCACAGTCGGTGAAGCTGCACATTTCATCAACACTCTTTGCCGCAGTAGAAATTTGACGCCAGCCACCCACAACCGTACCATCAAAGAATGTCGATAAGTTCTGTAGAGATCCTGCCAAGTTCAAGTGACAACCCGCCTGCATGGGCTTACGCCCGCTGAATGGCCTTCCCCAGACTGGTCAACGCCAGACACCTTCCGCCAAGTCGAGAGGATATGATGCCCCACACCTCCAAGTTCTGGTTTTTGAAGAACCTCACCGTCTGTGTGGTGCTCCTCGGCTGTCCCTGGATGAATTCCTCTGTCTCTGGTGAGGAAGACCCGCATCAGGCAGCGAAAGTTCGTGGACAGGCTCTCTTTGCCCAGAAGTGTGCCAGTTGCCACGGTGCGGCTGGCCAAGGAGGAACCGATAGCTACAAGACGCCATTGATCGGTGATGCCTCAATTGTCGAGTTGACCCGCATCATCGATGCCACCATGCCCGAAGGTGAGCCCGAACAACTCGACAAAGCTCAATCCGAAGATGTGGCTCGATACATCTACGACGCCTTCTATTCTCCCGATGCCCAGATTCGAAATTCCCCCTCCCGCATCGAACTTTCCCGCCTTACGGTCAGGCAATACCAGCAGGCAGTGACCGATTTGCTCGGCAGTTTTCGTGGAGGCTACGAGAACACCAACGAGTTCGGCTTGAAAGCGACCTATTTTGATGGGCGTCGCTTCCGTAAAGAAGACAAAAAGCTCGAACGGATTGATCCAGTCGTGCAGTTTGATTTTGGTGAAGGGAAGCCACTGCCAGATGTCGAAATGGCCAGCGATGAATTCTCGATTCACTGGACGGGCTCACTCATTGCGCCGGAAACTGGCGAATACGAAATCATCATCAAGACTGCCAATGGTGTGGAATTCTGGCTCAATGATGAATCAAAAATTCTCATCGATGGCCGAGTTCGCTCAGGGAACGATGTCGAATGGCGCGAGCGAATCAACCTGCTCGGTGGCCGCAGGTATCGACTGCGCCTGCAGATGTTCAAATCGAAAAATGCCAAAGAAAAGACCGCTGCGATTGCCCTGTGGTGGCGACCACCCCACAAAACGGAAGAGCTGATCCCTACGCGTTATCTGCTCCCTGCCTGGACACCCGAAGTCTTTATTGTCAACACCCCCTTCCCGCCCGATGATCGCAGTGCCGGCTACGAGCGAGGCAACAGCATCTCGAAAGAATGGGAACAATCGACGACCGATGCCGCCATTGAAACGGCAGCTTACGTCGCAAAGAAACTCAAAGACCTGGCGGGTTACGGCCGCGATGCAAATCCGGAAGAGAAGAAGCGAAAAGTTCGCGAGTTCTGCATTCGCTTTGTCGAACGAGCCCACCGCAGGCCACTTTCGGACGACGAAAAGACCCACATGGTCGATCGCTGGCTCGATGCCACCGAAGACCTCGAAACAGCCGTGCAACGCATTGTGCTGCTGACACTCAAATCGCCGCGATTTCTGTATCGTGAGATCGTCGGTTCGCCCAATGACCCCTGGAATGTCGCCTCGCGACTCTCGTTCACGCTCTGCGACACCATTCCCGATCAGCAGTTGCGAGATGCGGCTGCTAAAAATGAACTGCAAAAGCCTGATCAGCTTCAGCGACAGGCGGAACGCCTGGTTCGAACAGATGCGGGCAAAGCCAAGCTGAAGACCTTTCTATTGAACTGGGTGCGTGTTGAGCATTTGCACGATATTGCTAAAGATTCCCAGCAATATCCCGAGTTTACACCAGCGATTGTCAGCGATTTGCGAACGTCACTCGAACTGTTTGTTGATGAAGTTCTGCAGAGTAATGAAGCGAGCCTCAAGCAGCTTCTTCTCGAAGATCACATCTGGATGAATGGTCGCCTCGCGAAATTTTATGGAGCCGACCTACCTGAGAATGCAGATTTCCAGAAAGTGCGTATCGATAATGGCCAGCGGGCCGGCGTGCTGACTCATCCCTTCCTGATGGCGGGCTTTGCTTATACTTCGACGACATCTCCGATTCACCGCGGCGTGTTTGTCACTCGCAGTGTGCTGGGCCGCTCACTCAAGATGCCGCCGATTGCTGTTTCTCCCGAGCCAGCCGATTTGCATCCCAATCTTTCAACGCGTGAACGTGTCGATTTACAGACTAAAGCCGAGATGTGCCGCACCTGCCACAACCTGATCAATCCACTGGGCTTTCCACTGGAATCGTTTGATGCTGTGGGCCGCTTCCGTGCTGAAGAAAAGGGTAAGCCTGTCGATGCGACTGGACAATACCTCACGCGAACTGGTGTGGAAGAGAAGTTTGCGGGGAGCCGGGCATTGGCCGAGTTCCTCGCGACCAGCGCGGAAACGCGAGCCGCTTTCACTCAGCAGCTCTTCCAGAATCTCGTGAAACAGGCGTGGCCGGCTTACAGTAAAGATCTCCTGACACAACTTGATCAGAAGTTTGCGGCTTCAAACCTGAATATCCGCGAGCTGGCCGTGGCCATTGCTGTCGCGACAGCCCGCGTTCCAGAGACTGCCGAAACGGCTGCGAAGTGAACACTGCATGATGCGTGAATTGGCAGAAGTCTCAGCACCTTCCCATCAAAAACCGACTTGTCCGTGAAATGTGTGCGGGCTCAATAATGCTGTGAGAGTGGTCATACGCATGCCGCGGCTGCTTGTTGACGTGGCTCTGCACGACAACCCGGGGCAGGCGAATTGGGCACAAGTTGGATGAGCCACCCGGCTACCTCGCTCTAGCAGATGAATCCAATACTGAACCGGCAAAGACGGGGTTGCCATGATGGCGGAAGTTGGCGATTCTTTCCGGATGCGGGCGGTTTCGCATGACAAGGATGGTTGAATGCTCTGATGGGAAGCGGTCGATATGCGCCAGGATCTGAATACATCAATCGTACCACAGACGGCCTCACCACAGACCGGCTCACAGCAACAGGAATTACGACTCGAAATCAATCGCAGAGAAGCACTTACAGCTTGCCTCACGCTGGCTGCCGGGGCTTGCCTGGGGCATGGGCCGACACCGCTTCATGCTGAGGAGGATGCGGTCTACACGCTGGAAGAGCCGGCTGATGACTTCCGCGTGTTCGGGATTGGTGCACGTATCGAAGTGATTGGCCAGGTGCAGACACAAGACGAGAAAGCTCAGGCCAAATCGCTGCCACTGAAACTCAATGCCGGAATTTCTTTTCGTGAACGCCGTCTGCTGGGCCCGGGCCGAGATGCGGAAGCATTGCGTTCCATTCGCGAATACGAACAGACAACAGCCGATATCGTTGTCGCTGGCGAAGCCTCCCGAAGGCAACTCGCTGAGACACTCCGGCTGATTGTCGCTCAGGGCCGTCTGGAAGGGATCGAGCTCTATAGCCTGGGCGGCCCGATGACGACCGACGAAATGGAACTGCTCCAGACCCCTGGCGACACGCTCTCACTGATTGCACTTCTGCCAGGAAAAGCCGTCAAGCCGGGAGAGACCTGGAATCCGGATTACTGGGTGTTGCCCATGTTCGTGGCTGTCGAGGCTGTGGTCGATCAGAAGCTGACCTGCACATTCGTGGGAATCACGGGGAATATGGCTCGAATTTCCTTCGAAGGCGAGCTGAATGGGGCCATTGAAGGAGCGACGACAAAAGTCACAATCTCCGGAAATCTGGATTACGACCTCACTTCAAAATCGATCGCCGAAGTCGAACTTTCCCAAGTGGAAAAACGCTCGATCGGTGCGATCAGCCCCGGGCTCGATATTACGGCTCGATTGCGGCTGCGTCGCCGACCTGCGCAGATTCCCGGCCGTGTGGGCGAAACCAAATATGTCGATGAAGCCACTGTCCTGCCCACCACCAGGCAAATGCGCGTGCGGTTCGATGCTCCGTGGGGTCTGACCATCCTGCATGGTCGCTTGTGGCACCTGTATCATGAAACACCACAGGTGGCGATCTTCCGTAAGATGAAGGATGGCCAACTGATTGCCCAGTGCAATATCTCACCACTTCCCAATGCCCAGCCGGGAAGTCACCTTCCCGAAGCCGAGTTCGAATCTGATATTCGGACCGCTCTGGGTGAGCGATTCCGGACGATGCCGAAGAAAGAGGTCATACCGGCCGCCAATGGACGATTCGTTTACCGCGTGGTAGCCCAGGGGATTCAAAAAGAGCAGGCTCTGACGTGGATCTACTTCCTCGTGGCCGAGCGTACGGGGCGCCAGACTTCGCTTCTGTTCTCGCTCGATTCTTCGCTTCTGGAGAAGTTCGGCAAGGAAGACCTGGAGTTCGTCGAAGGTCTGAGCTTTGGTGTCCCTGCGGCAGGCTCTGGTGCGCCGACACTCGCGGTTCCATGAGCCGTCTGAAGAATCGAAATGCTGCGATGAAAGCAGAGCTCAAATGCAGGGTATTGATCGTTCAGTACCCTGCCATGGACGAAACGATTACGCGAGTTCTTCGATCTCGGTGATCTCGTAGTTGATGGTACCGCGAGGAACCTGAATCGAGACTTTGTCGTTAACCTTCTTGCCCAACAGAGCACTGGCCAATGGGCTGGTCGTGAGAATCTTCATGACATCGCTCATGTAGTCTTCTTCACCCGGCCCCACGAACTCGTACTTTTCGATATCGCCATCGTCGGTATTTTTGACGGTGACACGTGTTCCGAATGCGACAACCCCTTTAGGAAGGGTGGATTTGTCGACGATGTAGCAGCTCGCCAGCTTCGACTTGAGAGAGTTAATCCGCGCCTGCAAACGCCCCTGCTCTTCGCGCTGGCCGTGATATTCGGCGTTTTCTTTCAGATCCCCCTCAGCGCGCGCCTCGGCAATCGCCTCAGCGATTTTGGGCATGTCGTCGTGCTCAAGCTTGCGGATTTCTTCCTTGAGCTTGTCGTAACCCTCGCGAGAGATTGGTTGCAGTTCCATCACAGACTCCACACGGCCTGTGAATTCACAGGCAAATAAGCTTCATATCATGAAAAATGCATGGCCACTCGATCGAGTTGCCATGCTGAAAGACCGGCATTGGAAACGAAAAAGGCAGGGCTGTCGTTCAACAGCCCGCCTTCCTTAATATAAGCGTAACAAAAAGCCTGCCCAGTTTCCACCGCCGGACCTGCCTTGGCAGATTCGCGAATCATAACCTCTTGTGCAAACTACAGTTACGACGCAATCGTCTTCCAGGTTCGCTCTTTAGCACTGGAGATCACCGCGTCGCAAACCTTCTGTGTTTCCAAAGCTTCGCGGAATGTTGGCGAGCAAGGCTTACCTTCTTCAAGAGCCTTCAAGAAATCGGCCACCTGATGAATAAATGTGTGTTCGTAGCCAATCTGCAGACCAGGAACCCACCAGTTCTTCATGTAAGGCTGATCGCCGTCGGAAACGTGCACCGAACGCCACCCACGGACAATCCCTTCGTCGCCATGATCGAACCACTGCAAACGGTGGAGATCATGCAGATCCCACTTGAGGGAGGCGTGCTCGCCATTCACTTCCAGTGTATAGAGAGCCTTATGGCCGCGGGCGTACCGGGTCGATTCAAATAACCCTAACGATCCATTCTTGAAGTGACAGAAGAACGTACAAGCATCGTCGATGCTGACTTTCTCGATCTGCCCGGTGAGTGTGTGCTTACGTTCCTTGATGAATGTCTCAGTCATCGCACTGACATCGGTGATCGATCCATTCAGCCAGAGTGCTGTATCAATACAGTGGGCCAGCAGGTCGCCAGTCACACCCGAACCAGCGGCGGCGGCATCGAGTCTCCAGAGAGCAGCTCCGCCCTGTGGCAGATCTGCGGAAATCGTCCAATCCTGCAGGAAGTTCGCCCGGTAATGGAAAATGCGGCCCAGCTTGCCAGAGTCAATCAGTTGTTTGGCCAACGTCACGGCGGGTGCCCGGCGGTAGTTGTACCAGACGGTGTTAGGAACGCCGGCACGTTCAATGGCGGCCACCATCTCTTCACCTTCGGCAGTGTTCATCGAGAGTGGTTTTTCACACAGCACCATTTTGCCATTGGCTGCCGCCGCCAGCGCAATTTCCTTGTGCAGGTTATTGGGAGTACAGATATCGATCGCGTCGATATCTTTCCGCTCAACAACCTTTCGCCAGTCGGTTTCGACTGACTCGTAACCCCACTGATCAGCGAATGACCGCACCTTTTCCGCATCGCGGGCACAAACCGCCTTCAGCACCGGCTTGTATTTCAATGGAAAAAAGTGATTGACCTGTGAGTACGCGTTGGAGTGAGTCCGGCCCATAAAGCCGTAGCCAATCATGCCAATATTCAGATTCTTCATGATGACGTTCATTGGAGAAATGAATGGAATGCGGGCGACCACCATCTGGCCAAACCTCGTTCAGCAGGCGATAATAACCAAGGTTTGATGCGTTCGCTGCGCCCCGGCCATCTTTCCTGAGAATTTGAAGACGTTTTTGATTCAAACCGCAGGTGACTCGCAAATTCACAAGAGGTTGAGAATCAAAACGATTCGATTGTTCTGCGGTGATTGGGATTACCCGGCAATCGGAGTTTTTGTAGTATTATGGAGTGAATGAAGGAAAACTGTATGGCAAAAGTTCATCCTCTGACTCTCCGACTAACGGACGAATTACAAGCTTTTGTTGATGCTAACAGTGGCGATGGTACGAATTTCACGAATCCGAGTGAGTTTGTCGAACACCTGTTGTGGCAGCGTAAACTGCAGGATGAAGCAGCACAGGTTCGCGAATCGATTGTTGCGGGCTACAACGACGCGATCGATGGTCATGTCGTACCTTATGAGGGTGATTTAAGGGCTCTCATGAAGAGAAATCCCTCATGACGTCTCGGCAACGTCAATTCATCCAATTGACGCGGCAAGCGCTGCTCGATCTTCAGAACATCTATGATGAATCCGTACTTCGATGGGGAGAACATGTTGCCGAGAAGTATCTGGATGAACTTCAGCAAGGTCTGGATCAGCTGCGAGAAAACTCAGACCTGCTTGAGCAGATAAATGATCTGCACGAATTTTTACGATTTTACCGAGTCAATAAGCATCTGATTGTTTGTGATACTTACCAACAATCGGTGGTAGTCCTGACAGTCATACACACAGCTCGTGATATCCCGGCCAGGCTCAGCGAACTTGTGCCTGGGTTAAAGAATGAAATTGACCTCCTTCATCATCGATTTCGCGAGCCTTCCGCAGACCAGATATAATTCTCCCGCACTGAATTCGCATCATGTATTCCACGTGGGATGAAAGCTCTCCTCATGACCACCGAATCGCGATGGATCTGGCCCTTTGAACTTACTGAAAAACTCGGCGAAGGGGGCATGGGTGTCGTTTACCGGGCGAGATATGTCGGTAATGATCGCGAAGTCGCACTGAAACTGTTGCCGGATGATGTCGCTCAGAATGCGACCATTCTTGCCCGATTCGAGCGGGAAATGGAGGTTCTCAAACAGTTACGCCACCCGAACGTGGTGCACTGCTTTGGTGGTGTCTGCAAAACGAAGCAGCGTTTCTACGCGATGGAACTTGTCGAAGGCGGCACACTGGCTGATGAACTTCGCAAGAAAGGGCGATATTCATGGGACAAAGTGATCGAAATGGGCATGCAGATGTGTGCCGGGCTGGGCTATGCTCATGAGCAAGGCGTCATCCACCGCGACGTCAAACCAGGAAACTTCCTCATTGGGAAAAACGGTCAACTGAAGCTGGCCGATTTTGGCCTGGCAACGATCACCTCGGGGCAGAAGATCACGAAAGCGGGCAAAACGGTCGGTACTTTTTACTATATGGCCCCGGAGCAGATTCGTGGCAAGCCTCCCGTTTCTGCCCGCACCGATCTCTATGCCCTCGGCTGTGTTCTGTTCGAATTGCTGACGGGCAATCCCCCGTATATGGGAAATCACCCGGCGGAAACTTTGCAGAAACATGTCGACGCACCGATCCCGCATGTGGCCACACGCATGCTCGATTGCCCCGCTGCACTCGATGCGCTGATTGTCGATCTATTGGCAAAAAATCCCGAGGCGCGCCCCGCCTCGGCTGCCATAGTCGCCAAGCGTCTGGAAGCCATTGCGCTCCCTTCACGCGGGACTGCCGCTGATGTTGATCACCAGGCTGTGACACCTTCGTCGGACAACTTTTTCCTGAAGGCGGCTCTTGGAAGTCTACCAGCAGTGACTCATGGGCCCGCGATTCAATCGACCGTCCGCATGGATTCAGACGAAGAGATTGCTACAGCACCTGCAGGAACCTTAAGAACACAACAATCGCTAATCATCGGCGTCGTCATCCTCTCAATACTGTTGATTGAAGCCTGTTTTGCCTACCGCACGGCGAGTTTTCGCCTGGAAAAAATCGAGGCCGCATGGCGCGAAAAGCTTACTGGAACAGACTCTGGTGAACGACAACAAGCTGTCGCCACTCTGCTTTCGTTCGATCAACTCGGCCAGAAAACAGCGACAGCCGCTGGTCAACTCCTTGACCGCCCGGAACCAGAAGCCCGTAAAGCGGGTCTGAAGCTTTTGGGAAAACCCTGGCCACAATCCTCACGCTTTGCTGAGATCGCCCTGCGACTTCAAAAAGCCGATCCCGAACAGGATGTCCGCTATCAGGCCAGTGAGTTCGCCAATGCCATCAAAAATGAACCCGAACAACCCTCATCAGGCTTCTGGACTCGATTAATCCTCTGGCTCGCGGTTATTGCGGCAGTCACGCTCTATTTGAATCGAGAGTCTTTACTCAAACGCAAAATGTAAATAACCAGTCGATCATTGTAAATCCTGACTATTCTCATCAACTCCCGTTTCAAAACTCTCTCGATTCTTCAGATAAAGCGCCGATCCACCGAGAATTACGATTCCCAGGACGATAAAGGCCACAATTCGATAGAACGAATCCAGCTCGGCCAGGTCGATCATAAAGACCTTGATGGCCACGACCCCAAAGAGTCCGAGAGCCACATAACGCCACTCTTTCGCATGACGCGTAATACCATATAGCAACATTCCCAGAGCAAAGACCGACCAGAGCATCGAGACCGCGCCATCTCGCAAACCCGGGCTGAACACGCGGCACAGTTCGTAGATTTCTGCTGTCAACCAGCCAAACAGTAACAGCAGTGCGGTGATCGAGTACAACCGCTGCAGCATCAGACGATCTTCGCCTCGCTTCCCTGCAATCACAGCACTCGCCACCAGTGTTAATAACACCATTGCGACGTTGATCAGGCGATAAACCGCATTAACCCAGATTTGAATGTTTGAAACTTCGATCTCTGAGTCCAGCCATGCGTACGGCAAGGTGTATTGAATTCCAATCTCGCTCATCGGATTCAGATCAACAAAGACCAGTTTTCCTAACAGGGCAATCATCATCATGAGGCTTAAGGCGAGCTGAATGGGCGATTGCCGACGATTCGAGGCCAGCAACAGGCCCAGGGTATAGCCCGCCCAGATTGCTGTGATGGCCAGATATCTCAGACGCTCATCAAAGTAGCCCAATGTTCTAACACATTCGGCATTGAGATAAATAAACAGCAAGACATAGCTGGCTACATTCAGAACACCTGCCAACTGCTGTGCAAACGATAGTGGAGCCAGGTCGTTCGCCTGACGAAGCTGCCGGAATTCACTTTCGATACCGACTGAATCCAGCGGTTGCCGCTGGAAGTAACCCACAATCCAGAGACCCGCGACAGGAATCCCGAACTGAACCAGACGTTCCAGGAACTGGAGAATCACGAGTTTCACCGGCATTGTTGACGCCAGGTTCGATGAAAATCCAAGTGGAAAATCAAAGCCGACCAGCCGGATCATCACCAGCAGGCAGACCAGCGAACCCGACAATCGCAGGAGTTCACTGCCAATTTTCTTCCCCATCCAGGCCAGAGTGATCGCAACGGCTGCCCAGACAACAGTAATCCACTTCTCGGAAACGGCCAGCGGAATAGCAATGACTAGAAAAATTAACGATAGAGCGGTAAACGCAATCGACAGAGGACGATCCACCAGTTGACGCTGCAAGAGAGCAAAGGCATGCAGTGTGTAAAAGACAGACAAACCTATGGATATGACCGCCATCATCCTCTGGCCATAAACAGGTTCAATCAGTTGGTAGACCTGAGTAAAGAAGACAGCCACATTGATGAGCAGCAGCAGGATATCCAGGGCATTGGAACGCTTTTTCCAGACAATCTGATACATGAATGTCATACAGGAGAAAAGCGAGAACATGCCTGCCAGCAGCCATGCGGCCTGTACGATCTTTTCCGGCTGATCGACTGGCAATGAGAGAATCACAATGCCATATGTTCCCAGGATATTGATCGTATGGATCAGCGGCCAGTAGACTCGGAGCGACATCAGAAAGATGCCTGCTCCTAATATCAGCAGGTAAATATAGAGCGAAATCACATTTCCATTTCCACTAATTAGAAATGGTGTCGCGTAGCCACCCAGCGTTCCAATCACGGCAATTAACTGAGAGCGGAACCCGACTGCCAGAACGCCACTCGTGATGGTCATCGCGATCATCAATCCGAAACCCGTGGGCTCGTCGATAAGTTTGAGCAGGAACATGGCGGCATAGATACAGAAATAGAGCGTGGTGACACCGCCTCCCATGAGGGCATGCCCCAGCAGGCGGAACTTCCCGGGGAGTAACCAGATCCCGCCACCAACCAGCCCCACACCTGTGACAACCGCCATCATCAGCCGTGCGAAAGGAGAAATGAGGCCTTTCTCAATCGAATACTGCAGGAAGAACCCCACGCCCAGGATCAACACCAGAATGCCAATACGCATTAACCACTGGCTGGCGATGGCATATTCGAGCGAAACACCTTTCGGAATCTGATCTTCGCCAATAAAGATCCAGTTGCGAATTTTCTTCAGGACGTCATAGGCCTGCGTCTCGAATTCCGACATTTCGGTTGTTGCAGGAACCGCTTCAGAAACAGGCTTCACTTCTGGTTTGGCTGCAGAGGTAGCCTGGGCCTGGCTGTGACTTCGATGGAGACTCTCCAGCCGAGCTTCACGCGTGGCCTCACGCGTTTTCTCTTTCGCCGTCCAAGGCACAGCCGCTGCCACTTCCGGTTCGTCGATGAAGTCCTCCAATTCAGCAACAACGACTGGCTGGGTGACACTGAGAGGTTTCTGAATGTTCGGCGTCACTTCCGCAGGGATGGTCGATGGCGGTGAATCAGCAGTTGGAGCTGCCACCAGTGGTGACTCGCTGACCACCTGTTTAGGAACAACAGGAACGGAGGCTGCCGGTGGATCGACGTCTGCCGTTGGCTGGGGAGCGCTGGATCTGGAGATCGTTGCTTCAGGCCTGGAAGCGAGCGTCGCAATGCGATCGATCTCGCGTCCCTGAGCGTTGAGTAAGTCGCGGAGCTGTTCTGTGCGGGTGAGCAACCGGCTCATCTGTGTGAGCATTTCCTCCTTCAGCTTGGCCAGCATGCCCACCATCACAAACGGCATAATCAGCATCATGCCCAAAAACAGAATGCCGATCAGACCGTAGAATACTTCCATGACCAGCTTCCTTTTCGCCAATCCCCGATGAGCGCGTCCGTTTCAGCATTGATCGAAATGATCTCTCTCGCGAGATATGCGAGTGCTGTCGGCCCGGTCATTTTCTGAAGAGCAACCTCAAACTATGCAAAGTATGGAATACGACTGCTGCTCATGATGACTCGAGGTCCGCTACAACCTCGAAAAGACGAAAAGAAGAGTCGGTTCTTGCTGACTCTTCCCTCTCCAACGACCCCATAGCCAAGTGACACCAGGCGAATTCCGCACTTATCGTCGGATGCATGTATAAAAATGTCCACATCGACCTGTGGCAGATGCCTTAGATCTCCCCATTTTTCTGCCAGAATTCGATGGAAAAAGAGAGTGGCAAAAGAAGTTGTCGATCGATTACTATAAAGAATCAATGCCTGCTGATCCGTCCCGCCTGCCCGATCGGAGCCCGCCATGTTCAGCCCTGCCAGCCGCCGTCGTTTCCTTCGCGACCTGGGTGTCTCTGCTGCCGCACTCCCATTTGCTTTGAATCTGCCCAGCCTCGCTCTGGCCAATTCCACAACCCGCAAACAACGGCTGGTGGTGATCTTCAGCCCTAACGGCATCGTTCCAAAAACATTCTGGCCTAAAGAGACAGGCGCCGAGTTTGAACTGCCGGAAAGCGTCGCTCCGCTGGCTCCTTTCAAAGATCGCCTGCTGTTCCTGAAGGGTGTTTCCGACCGCATTGGTGGCGACGGTGATAACCACATGCGCGGCATCGGTTGTCTCCTGACAGGGATCGAACTCTTCCCGGGCAACATTCAGGGTGGCTCGCATACACCTGCTGGTTGGGCGAGCGGAATTTCGGTCGATCAGGAGATCAAAACCTTCCTGCAATCGCGGCCCGAAACGCGTACTCGATTTGGCTCACTCGAATTTGGGGTGATGGTTCCCGAGCGGGCCGATACGTGGACTCGCATGGTCTACGCCGCCGGCAATAAACCCATCGCGCCGATTGACGATCCTTACCAGATGTTCCATAAACTTTACGGCCGCATGAAAGATCAGGCCAATCTGGGGAGCATCCTCGATGATGTGCTCGACGATCTCAAGCGGCTGGAAGCGAACGTCAGCCCGCGTGATCGTCAGTTGATCGAAGAGCACGCGTCGTTTGTGCGGGCCATGGAGCAGGAAATCGAATCTTCGAAGAACATGGAGATGGGTCATGCCATCCCTGTTCTTGAGCCGGGCCTGCGTCATGAAAATGACCAGATGCCACAACTCACAAAGCAGCAGACCGATCTGCTGGTGCATAGTTTCGCGGCTGATTTCAATCGCATTGCCACATTCCAGTTCACCAACTCAGTCGGTGGAGCCAAGATGCGATGGGCCGGTGTGGAAGAAGGTCATCACGAGCTTTCCCACGAGCCTGACAGCAACGAATCAGCTCAGGAAAAGCTGACGAAGATCAACAAGTGGTACTGCGAGCAGATTGCTTACCTGTGCCAGCAACTGGCCAACACACCGGAAGCTGACGGCAGCGGGAGCCTGCTCGATAATACGCTCGTCGTCTGGACAAACGAACTGGGCCAGGGGAACAGTCACACGCTGGATAACATTCCCTTTGTGATGATCGGCAACGCCCCCGGCTTCAAGATGGGCCAGTCGCTCAAGTTCGACCGCGTGCCGCACAACCGGCTGCTGCTCTCGATCGCCCACGCCTTCGGCCACCACCTCGACCGCTTCGGCAACCCCGACTACTGCAAAGACGGGCCATTGACGGGCATTGCATAGAGTCTGCCGCCCGCTCTTCAGGTAGGGTGCATGAAGTCCTCGAAATGCACCAGTCTTGGTTCAACTACCTCGCAAGCTGCATGAATTAAAAAAGGACTGGCTGATCAATGATCAGTCAGTCCTTTTTTTCGTCTCAACACAGCAGTAGAACTTGAGTAGACAAACAGCATTACCCCCTCTCAGGTTCAATCGATGCCCATCACCCCTTGACCGTCATCAGCGGTATCACTTCTGCCACGGGCCTGGCGATACCGGCGGCGGTGAGGGTTTCCACGACGGGAGCAATCCCTTTGAAGGCGAAGGGGGCTTCTTGTTTGATGTCGGCGAGCTTGGCTTCGAGGATATCGCGGCGCTGGCGGATTTCGGGGCGCCGCAGGTCGACCGGTGTGACAATGCGGAACGCCTTCAGAAAGGCTTCGAACTCGGCATGATGCCCCTTCATCGCGTCGCCGCGTGAGAGCGTGCGGCCTGCGCCATGGCTGGCACTGGACAGCGAGGCGGCATTCCCCTGCCCTACGAGGATGAAGCTGTTCGCCCCCATCGATCCCGGCACCAGCACTGGTTCCCCCTGATACGCGAACGGCGTCCCCTCCATCGCCTCGAACCCTCGCGCCGGACAAGCCCCTTTGCGGTGCAGCACGACCTCGGCTCCGTCGCGCTCCTCCTTCCAGACCAGATTGTGCGGGGCGTCGTAGAGGAGCGGGAAATCGGCTTTGCCCACCACTTGGCGCAGGCAATCGAGCGCCATGATCGCCAGGAACATGCGGTTGGCGAAGGCGAAGTTGGCGGCGTTATTGAGCGTGTCCCAGAAGAGTTCGGCTGTTTCGCGGTGAGCCTCGCCGGTCGGCAGGATGAAGATGCCGTTGTCGGGATGCTTGAGCCCGGCGGGATGGATCGCCCGCACCTTGTCGCGATAGTAGCCGCCGCAGAAGTGGCCGATGGAGACCGATCCGGTGTGGACCATGACCGTGACCATCCCCGGTTTCAGACCCCAGGCGTGGGCGACGGCCTTGTCGTGGATCTTGTCGATCCGCTGGATTTCCACAAAGTGGTTCCCGCCTCCAATGCTGCCAATCTGCCCATCCCGGCTGACCCGGTCGTCCGGCCCGAGGAAATCGTTCAAGCCAAGAGTCCGGTTCGACTTCAAGCTGCCACGCTGGTCGACGCGATCGAGTTCGCGACCAATGTCGAGATCATGGAACAGCCCCCAGAGTCCCTCAGTTTGCGACTTTGGCACTGACTCCAGCAGGCCGCTCAGGCCGTTTTTGAACAACGCTTCCCGCTGTCCACGCGACATGGGAATGTTGCGGCCCCCTTCGAAGTAAATGCGGCGACAGGCCGTCTCCAGTTCATCCAGTTTGCCGGTGACTTGCTCTGCCCGGAGGGATGTGACATGCAGCCGCATGCCACAATTGATGTCATTCCCGATGGCCTGCGGGACGACGAATCCCCTGGTCTGCAGCACCGTGCCGACGGGGATCCCTTTGGCCTTGTGGAAGTCGGGAGTTATGGCCACCTGCGTGATGCCCGGAGGTTCATCGAAGCTTCCCGGCGAAGCCTCCGCGACACGTTCGACAGTCTGCTGCAGACCGAGAAACTCGATCAACTCCGTGACCGCAGCCCCTTCGACCGGCACCTGCTCGTTGGCAAACAACACCGCATCGACGCCACGAGCGTTGTTCACACGCAAACGCGTGGCATCCAGACGTGTCAAACGAGGATCAATGGTCAAGATGGCGCCCACATCATTGGGAATTACATCAACAAGCGACTCCTAGACAAGACTGGAAGAAAAAGGTTCACCCAGCGTGTTATTTGAACAAAATGGCTTGAATCAGTGATACGCCATTGATTGCCTTGAGGTGAACGAACGGGCTGTACTCTATTCGTTCGAGATAACGTGTAAGCCGACAATGTTGTTAACACTTGTCAGCATGTCACCCGAAATCAGCAATCTGGTTGAATCCAGTGAATGCTAATCTCAAGGAGATCGTGTGCCCAAGATGTGGGAAAGTTTCGAGAGACCCAATTGGTCAATCCACCACTTTGGCTGATTGATGGTCTTCCTGTCTGCGAAGAGTTCACATAAATGGTTCACTTCGTGAAACGCGCCGTCCATGTCGCCGAGTATATAGAGAACTTGCGCGTTCTCCTGTTTGGGGCGAAAACGGTCGAACCACCGATGCGTTCGATAGGCCGCGACGCCATCAAGTGATGCAAATTCGAAGGCCAGTTGCTCCATTGCTGCTTTCAATTGCCTTTCTACGAGTTCAACATCGAGATCAGCTTGCACTGACCATTGTTTCGGCAAGTTATCAATGAGGCATTCGAGCCGATCCCGTGTACCACGAAAATCGCATTCGTATTCATTCGGTTTTTCAAGGATCTCAAGATTGGCCAGCTGGCAAATCTCATCAAACGCGACACCGACATTGACATAGAATATCTTCTCGTCGTGTGACGAGCTTTGGCTGAGCTGAAGATTGACGACCTGAATGACCTTTTCATGCCGACGATGAAAGTTCATCGCGGACTTGCGGAAACCGAGAGGCTTCAGGACGGATGTCACCGCTCGTTTTACTATTTCGTCGAAGAGGACATCCGCCGGGGACTTGCCAGGTGACATATGTGTCGAAGAACTTTCCTGCTACGATAATTGTGAAACAAATAACGAATTAGCCAATCATTTGAGCTATCGAATTATAAACTATGCCGGTGCATTTCGAGGACTTCATGTACACATACCTGAGTATGTGGCAGAATCCAATCACTTCAATGTTGTATGGCCATGTTTCACCAATCAGAAAGTCATGCGAATGAGCATCGAACATATCCGGGCCGCAATTGACGCTCAAGGAAGATGTCACACACTCGAATTTCGGCCCCGGACGCTATTAGAAGGCACCCTCTTTTCTGAAATCGATCGTTTTGTTGAATCCATAAACGATAACGAACCAGAATGGATAAAATTTCAAGGATTAGGGGAGAGGTGGGATGAAATCAACGAAGCCACAGCTGGCACCATCATTTGCAGAATCCTCGAATTCGACCTTGCATACAGTAGCTATCGAGAGATGGATGAAGCTGAAGCGATGGCAATTCGTGACTTGTTCCTTGCAATGTTTGATGACAAGGTGCGTTTTTTCACTAATGGAACATTCACCAATTACGGATGGAGTGGTAACTCCGTAGCGGGCGCGACATTCGAGACTGGAGTAATCGCAGTGGATTCGCAAAACATCGGAATGCTTTGGTGCCACGATGAGGACTAGGTGGCGGGCGACATCTCTACCCCGTACCTGTGATTTAGACTTCACACTCTGCTGAAGTAGCACCGTTAAACGAGACACCTTCACTCCGTCGTTACTTTGGCGCCCAAATAAGAACACCCGGCGTTCTGCGAAACGCCGGGTTATTCTTTTCATGCATTGACAAACAAAATCGATTACTCCGGCACGTGGGCGGCTTCTTCTTTTCGGCGGGTGGCGAGTTGGTCGAGAATCGCTTGGGCGGCGCCGGTGACGGGGATTTTTGTGGCTTCTGGAAGGTGGCGCCATTTGAGTTCGACCTGGCCTTCCTTTAATCCCTTTCCACCAATGACGACGCGGAGCGGAATGCCGATCAGGTCGGCATCTTTGAACTTGACGCCCGGCCTTTGATCGCGGTCGTCGATCAGCAGATCGACACCAGCGGCTGTCAGTTCTTTTTCCAACTGATTCACGACTTCATCGACCTCGGGATCGTTCACGCCAATCGTCGAAATGACGACGGAGTACGGAGCAATGGACAATGGTAAGACGAGGCCATTGTCATCAAATTTGGTTTCAGCCATCGAAGCGAGAATCCGGTTCACACCGATGCCGTAGCAACCCATGATGAGTGGCTGCCGGGTGGCGGCTTCGTCGTCGTAGGTGGCATTGAGCGAAACGCTGTATTTCGTCCCGAGTTTGAAGACGTGGCCCACTTCGATCCCGTGGACGAGTTCGAGAGTCCCTTCACCACGCGGGCTGGGATCACCGGCAGCCGCATTGCGCAGGTCGAAAGTTTCATACTCACCTTCAGCCGTCCTGGGGAGATCGAAATCTCGCCCCAATACGACGTTGGCGAGGTGATAATCTTCGGCATTCGCACCGACGACAGCGGGAACGACCTGAGGGATATCATGGTCGGCCACAAAGCGGCACTTCAAACCGACAGGCCCGGCAAAGCCAATGGGAGCACTGGAAACCTTGAAAACCGTCGCGGCATCGGCCATTTCCAGAGTTTTGGCGCCCAGAGCGCGGCGAATTTTTCCTTCGTTCGCTTCGTTATCGCCTCGCAAAAGGACGGCCACAGGCTCACCATCGGCCAGAAAGATCAAGGTCTTGATCAGTTGTGTCGGCTGGCAGTTCAGCAGGCGGCACAGGGCATCGATACTCCCCACGTTGGGAGTATGCAGTTTTTCCGATGCGGGAAGAGCCGTATCAACTGGTTTGACCTGGCTGCGGACACGACCTGTCTCGGCACGCTCCAGATTGGCGGCGTAGCGTGTCTTGCGGCAGAAGACGATCTGGTCTTCGCCATTGGCAGCGGGGGCCATGAACTCGTGAGAGGCATCGCCACCAATGGGCCCACTTTCGGCCTCGACGGGAAGATATTCCAGACCGCAGCGGGCGAAGATGCGGCAGTAGGCGCGATAAATCTTCTGATAAGTCTCCGACAGCGATTCGACCGAAGAGTGGAAGCTGTACGCATCCTTCATGATGAATTCGCTGGTGCGCAAGACTCCAAAGCGAGGCCGTTCTTCGTTCCGGAATTTGGTTTGAATCTGGTAAACCGTCATGGGTAACTGGCGGTAGCTGCTGATGTGACGCGACATGAGATCAGTCACAACTTCTTCGTGAGTCGGCCCCAGTGCCAGATGGACCTGATGATTCTGCCGGCGGATGTTGAAGTTGATAAGGACGTTGCCAAAGGCCTCTTTGCGGCCTGTCCGTTCGAAGAGATCGATGGGCTGGAGGGCGGGCATCAACATTTCGAGCGCGCCGGTGGCGTCCATCTCTTCGCGGATGATGGCTTCAATTTTGCGGATCGAACGCCAGCCCAGCGGCAAATAGGTGTAAGCACCGGCCATCAATTGACGCACATAGCCGGCACGCAGCATGAGCTGGTGGCTGGGAATTTCGGCATCAGAAGGATTTTCTTTGAGCGTGGGAATGAAAGACTGTGACCAGCGCACGAGTAACATCCTTGAAATATGGCAGATAGCAACCGGGCTTAACGTGAATGGCGAGCAGGGATTGTAAAGAAGAGACGATGCTCTTGAAAGCGAGGTTCGTTCGCAGGCATCAGCAGCGCTGGCTCCTGTCGGGAGTTTGGCTTGCGTTTTTTCACGACACTCTTCGCTCTGAGTTTCGAGTTAAGGAATTGACCAGAAACGCCGGAATTGACCGATTCCCCTGTTTCCGGGATGATTCCCATTGAACTTTGAGCGAACTTGAACCTGCCACCCTGATTTCGCGTCTGGCCTGAATTCTCGATTCATCAGGCAATGAACAGGTTCTGGGCAGGAATTCCAAGACCACCTCGATTGTTGAACTCCGGTATTCGTTTGGGAAATTTGTCGCGATGTCCTGGCAAGCGTACTCACAAGATATTGGTCAAGCGGCACGAAATGCTTCCGTGGCATTGCGGAATGTTTCCCCGGCCCGCAAGACTCAAGGTGTGCTGGCCATTGCCAGAGCCTTGCGCAGCCAGTCGGCGGCGATTCTCGCTGCGAATGCGAAAGATATCGAAGCAGCCCCCGGCTTTGGACTGAACTCGGCGGCGATTGATCGACTGCGACTTTCGACAGACCGCATTGAGGCGATGGCGCGGGCCGTCGAAGAAGTAGCCGCACTCCCTGATCCTGTGGGAGCTGTCATTGATGGTTCGATTCGGCCAAACGGGCTGCAGGTGCAGCGAATTCGAGTTCCACTGGGTGTCGTACTGTTCATTTACGAATCCCGTCCGAATGTGACCACAGACGCTGCCGCCTTATGCCTCAAGAGCGGGAATGCGGTGATTTTACGGGGTGGCAAAGAGGCCATGCACTCGAACATGTGCCTGGGTGAAATTGTGCAGGGGGCTGTGGCTGAAGCGGGTTTACCCCCTGCCCTTGTCCAGATTGTCAATACACCAGCCCGGGAAGTGGTCGGAGAACTGCTGCGACTGAACACTTTGATTGATGTGGTGATCCCGCGTGGTGGGAAGTCGCTGATTGAGCGGGTGATGTCAGAAGCGACGATGCCGGTCATTAAACATTACGACGGCGTTTGCCATGTCTATATCGACGCGAGTGCTGATCTGGATATGGCCAGCCGGATTCTGGAAAACAGCAAATGCCAGCGAACCGGGGTCTGCAATGCGGCTGAATGTGTGCTGGTGCATGCAGCGATTGCCGAAAAGTTTCTGCCCCGACTGGGCGAAATCATGTCCCGGCGCGGGCTCCAGGTGCGTGGCTGCTCGAAAACTTGCTCTTTATTACCAGAAGCTCAAGCAGCCGAGGAAAACGATTACCGCACAGAGTATCTGGACATGATCATCTCCTGCAAAGTCGTCGATGCTCTCGAGCAGGCGATAGGACACATTGAGACATATGGTTCACACCATACCGACTGCATTATTACCGATGATTACTCTGCTGCTCAGCAGTTTGTGCAGGAGGTCGATTCTGCGGCTGTCATGGTCAATGCCAGTACGCGGTTCAATGATGGGGGAGAACTGGGCCTGGGAGCAGAAATTGGCATCAGCACTGATAAGTTTCATGCCCGTGGCCCTTGTGGACTGACTGAATTGACGAGTTACAAGTATGTTGTTCGTGGGGCTGGGCAAATCCGTGGCTAAACCAGAGAGAATGCCTTACCAGTTGTCAGCAGGGATGAGAGACGAGCAGCGTATTGGCAGTGATCTGAGCTAAACAAAGAATTTCGACTGAGTTCATTTCGACGGAATTTATCTCGACAGGGAAGTGGAGAGACAACATGGCCGATGTACTCAGCCAGTCGGAAGTAGAGACACTGCTGGCAGCACTCGATCCGGCTCCACGCAGTAATGCTGGTTCTGCCATGAGCGGCCCGGCACCCAGTTCGACACCAGTCCGTCGGCGAGAAAATGGGCCGCAGATCAGTGTTTACGATTTCAAGCGTCCCGAGCGCGTCAGTAAAGAACAGATGCGTGCCTTTCAGGCATTGCACGAAGGTTTCAGCCGGGAGTTTGGCGCTGCACTTTCGGGGATGCTGCGAGCGATTGTCGAAGTCAAACTGATCAGCGTGGATCAATTAACGTACAGCGAGTTTGTCTTCAGCCTGGAGAACCCCACCTGCTTCAACCTCCTCGAATCGAAAGGTCTTGAAGGACATCTGATCCTGGATTTGAGTCCTTCGATCATTTTTCCGATTGTGGATCGTCTCTTAGGTGGTGGGAAAGAAAGCATCCCGAGCATTCCCAGTCGGCCGCTCACTGAGATTGAACTGCAACTGGTGTCGCGGATCACATTACTGGTGATCAATGGGCTTGAAAACGCATGGCATAACGTGTGCAGCCTGGGCCTGAAGGTAACTCAGATCGAGAGTAACCCTCAACTGGTGCAGATTGTGCCACCGAACGAAGTGATTGTGCTGGTCAGTTTTGAGATCACGATGGGTGAAGTCCGCGGCATCATGAACCTGTGTATTCCATTCAATACGATCGAGCCACTTTCCGGAAAACTCTCGTCGGACACATGGTCGGCTTATCAGAAGAAGGGGCTTGATCCCAAACAGCGAGTGATTCTGGAAGACGGGCTTTCCAAGGCCGCCGTCAAAATGATTGTGAATCTGGCACACACTCGACTCACAGCGCGAGACCTGGCTCATCTGGCTGTGGGAGATGTGATCATGACTGAACACCCCAAAGAAGATGGGTTGGAAGTGGTGGTCGAGGGCTGCCCGATGTTTATGGCGAAACCCGGTGCCGTCAAAGGGAAAAAGGCCATTCGCGTCACGGGAATGGTGGCCCACAGCCGGGATATTCTGCGCGAAAAGCTGCAAGCGGCCGCAGAATCATCGACCACTAAAACGGCGCCAGCTGTCACTGAACCGAAAACCAATCCACCCAAGCCCCGGACCTAACTGACATTTGTGGTGCAAGTTCCCCAATGCACGTCATGCCATCAAATACATTAACGAGTATTGATTTGTATCCACCGCCGGATATGCTGAACGTGACTAACTGATCCACCGAAAATAGATGTCAAAAAAACTTCAATTTGCGGCAACTTGTTGACTCAGTACGATTTCCGGTATAAATCAGTTGAGACAAGGTGCAGTCGAGAAGGGCAATTGCTTGCCAGACGCCACCTCACGGCTGATTCCATGCAGTTTGCGGCCATTGGATATTTGAGATAACTTCTTTCCTTACTGGAGATTACGGCAATCGAAACGACGCATCGTATTAATGATCAGATTCGACTTTCCCCAATTCGGGTGGTTGATCACGAAGGGAAAATGTTAGGAGTGATCCCCACCTCGGAAGCCATGCGTGTGGCGCTCGAAGTTGGCATGGATCTCGTTGAGGTCGCTCCTGGCGAGCGCCCTCCGGTCTGCCGAATCATGGATTACGGCAAGTTCAAGTATGAACAGAAGAAAAAACACGCAAATTCGGCCAAGCAGCATCAGGTGCAGATTAAGGAAATCCGTCTCCGCCCCAAAACTGGTGAACACGACATCGAGTTTAAGGTGAAGCAGGCGAAGGAATTTCTGTCGCAAAAAGACAAAGTGAAGCTGAATATCATCTTTCGTGGTCGTGAAAATGCGCATCACGATCGCGGTAAAGAAATTCTCGCGAACATTATCCAGCAGTTGGCAGAGCACTGTAAAGTTGAGCAAATGCCCAAACTGGAAGGTGGACGCAACATGATTGCCGTACTGGCTCCCAAGACATAACACGTTGACTTAACAGCAGATGCAAACAGTCGAATTGCATCACAAACGTGATTATTCTGAGAGATCACCGGCTCACTTCGCCTGCTTTCCATCCATCGGCTCATTCATCATTCTGCGTTCTTGAGTGATTGAGCGCGATCGCTGGAAATTTACCGGGCCACTGAACTATACTCCCCGTTCCTGAATTGATGGCTTTTGATCAGAGGAACAGATCCTTTGATGAAAGACTTTGTTGAGCCGCAGCAATTTCACTGCATTTCACGACAGACAGTCTGCCGACATGTTGGCAGCCAAAGTTGAGAAGAGTTATGACTAAGCAAAAGACCCACAAGGGAATGCTCAAGCGGTTCAAAGTCACAGCAAGTGGCAAGGCCAAGCACCGGAGTGCATACCGCGGGCACCTTTTGTCTCACAAAAGTGGCAATCGTAAGCGTCACCTCCGTCTTGATAACGTGGTGACAGGCCCGAATGCCAAGAATATTATTGAAGGTCTCCGGCCAATTCTCTAATCGACAGGCCTATTTTTTAATGACCACTGTGGCTGGGAACGCGTTCATATCGTTTGTTCTTTGCTGATCAACGATCACACGAATACCGCCCTTTGAAGTTTACGACAGGTTATTATGCGTATCAGTTTTGCAGTTGCCCGCCATAAATCTCACAAACGGCTTTTCCGCGAAGCTCGCGGTCAGGTTGGTGGTCGTAGTAAGCAGATTCGTCTGGTGAAAGAAACAGTGGTTCGTAACCGCTGCTTCGCCTTCCGTGACCGGCGCGCCCGCAAGCGTGACTTCCGCTCGTTGTGGATCACTCGTATTACAGCCGCTGCTCAAATGCGTGGTCTGTCTTACAGCCGATTCATCAACGGAATGGATCTTGCAGGGATCAAGCTCAATCGCAAGTCCCTCAGCGAGCTGGCAATTCATCACCCAGCCGTATTCGACGAAGTGGCCAACCTCGTGAAGGCTGCACTGCAAAAGAACAATGTCAATTTTGGTCGCAAGCTGGCTGCTGTCTAATCATTTGTTTCCTGAATGCTGCCTTTCAGGCGATTCAGGAAGTTAAGGATATGGTTCTGGCGATGGGAGATCGCCCAGTCTTCAAATGTTTGAAGAGTCTCTCTGGGGGCGTGGAGTATCCACAGCCCCCTTTTCTTTTATATGAAGCTCCTCTGTACGCTGAATTTTCAGGACAATTGACTCACCGATAAAGCGACACCTGCCACGAAACGGGTCTCCATCACTTACCCAAAATCACCGGATGAGAATCGAATGAGTACAGCCTACGAGGCCTTTCAGGTCTTTGAACAAGAGGCAACCGCAGCGATTGAAGCGGCACGAAATGTGGCTGATCTTGAGCAGGTACGCATCCTCTTTCTCGGGAAAAGCAAAGGGCGATTGAAAGACCTGCAAAGTGAACTGGGGAAAGCGACTCCCGCAGAAAGACCGGCCATTGGTCAGGCCTTTAATGATATGAAACTGCGGGTCACTCAATTGTTTGATGCCCGGGTGGAAGTGCTTTCTCGTCCGGAGAGCCAGCCTCGAGACTTTGATGTCACGTTGCCGGGAAATCTTCCGAGGTTAGGACGGGAACATCCTATTACTCAGACGATTGAAGAATTCAAAGAGATCATCGGTCGCTTTGGGTTCACTGTCGATGATGGCCCTGAGCTGGAAGACGAATATCACAATTTCGATGCGCTCAATATCCCTAAGGATCACCCCGCACGGGATCCACTCGACAATTTCTACCTGGCGGCTGCTAAAACAGCGAACGGGCAGCCCATCCTTCTGCGAAGCCAGACCTCAACTGTCCAGATTCGCGTGATGGAACGAACGAAGCCTCCCGTCAGAATTGTCTCTGTGGGCCGCGTTTATCGTCCGGATGAAATCGATCGCACCCACCACCAGATGTTCCATCAGATGGAAGGACTGATGGTCGGCGAAGGGGTCACGATGGCCACTCTCAAGAGTGTGCTCAAGATGTTCGCGGCCGCTTATCTGGGTGAAGATGTCGAAATCCGCTTCCGCCCCTCATTCTTCCCGTTCACAGAACCATCTGTCGAAGTCGATGTCCGCTGGCGAGACGGCTGGCTGGAACTCGGTGGTGCAGGGATGGTCGATCCACAGGTTCTCGAAAATGTCGGTTACGATCCCGAAACGATCACTGGCTTTGCATTTGGATTAGGGATTGCCCGCTTCTGTATGCTGCGCCACGGCATCGACGATATTCGACTTTTCTATGAAAACGACCTGCGGTTCCTGAAGCAATTTTAGAGTTGATCGCGTGGATCTTTATCAGTGGCTGGTGGTAACAGCTTTGGAATGACTGATTCGTTTCCCACCAGATAACGGCGAGTTGCTGCTTGCGAAAACATGCTTGCCCAGAGCTGCAAGCATGGCACACAGCCGGTGGTCTTTTTGTGCATTTCGTCAGCGGAGCGCCCTCAGCAAGTGACGGTCATCGTCCAATTGGGCCGGAAGCTGTGCTGAACTGGAGCACATCTCGAATTGCCGTAAAGTTAGGCTGCAATGTCAGCCTGACGTATCGGCGATCTCCCGAAACCACCGCCAGCGCTGCCATGGAAACTCCCTCGGCAATCGACGTGACCTGAGGTGCCTGCAGCGCCACCCCGACACCCACACCACCACCTCCTCCAGCATTTGGCCCCACCTGAGCCAGTGGTGGCCAGTTTCGAGCATCCGGCATATGCCCTCTCAGCGCCGAGAGGACGACATTCCCGGATGTTGTTGGCTTGGTCGCTTTACGCGATGAAGCATCGGGAACTGGGGCAGCCGCTTGACGACGTCCACCTCGCATGAGAACTCGTAACTCCTGATCATCCTTTCCTAGGATAATCGTCCGGGTCGTCTCGTCAGCATCTGTCTGACCTTTGCGGCGAGTGATCGTGACAGCCACCCGCTTACCCACAATATCACCCTGCACATGACGAATCCGAATTCGATACTCACCATCGAAAGCGAACGGGCAGACATATTCTTCCTGGCAGTTTTCCTGACGTGGCCCAAAGCCGTCACGAGAAAGTAATCCACCTGCGGGAGTTCGCGGAGTTTCATGCGAACAAGTCGACCCGCCGGGCTCATCTACCAGCAGATCGACATCACCCGCACCGTTCCACTCGACTTTGACACTGAGATCGCAAGCTTTGGATTGCTCAAATTGTTTAGTCAACATTTCTGCTGTTGCAGTCTCGCCCTTCTGGCGGAAAGCCGTGGTCGCTTCGATTGTGGCCGCTTCTGCCAGCTTGAGCATCTCTTCCCGATCAGCACCCCAGGCATGCTGTGCCAACCCGGGAGCACTCCACAAAATGGTATCCCAGGCTTTATTGGACATCGCGATTTTGGTGGCTAGTAAATACAACTCCACCCGCGTTGGATCTTGCCGAACCGCCTGGTCTAGTAACGACAGTGCACGTTCGGGCCGCCCTAATCGAGAAAAGTAGGTGGCGAGAAAAGCCAATGAGGCGGGATCATTTGCACCCACATCGACACCCGAGAGCATGACACGCTCGATCTGTGCTTTGGGGCGTTTATCAAGCTCCATCGATAACGCCAGCACCTCGTGCATCCAGGGCTGAACCTGGCCAGCCCGGATTGAGGCCTCAATGAGACCTATGGCTGCTGCATGCTGACCTGATGAAGAAAATCCGGTAATCAGCTCTCGGACAACATCTTGCTTGGGTGATTTCTCTACCAGAAACCGATCCCATTCTTCTGGCGATTTGAAACTCACCGTTTTGGAAGTGATGTCCGCCGGTGCGGAGTCTTTTTTCTGGCAGAAGGTTCTCTTTGAAAAAACAGAACTGCGAAGTGGGGCAGGTGGCAAAACCTCCTGCCCAAACTCCGCAGTTTCATTAAGGCACTTAGAACTCTGAGTCGAGTTTATCGGGTCTGGTTTTTTTTTAGTTGCTCAGCAGGCAGACTGAAGAAGTTTCCGCCTCCACCGCCACCAAAGCCCTGCTGTCCACCCTGACCACCTTGTCCGCCTAAACCATTCTGCTGGCCACCGTTCTGCTGGCCATTGTTACCACCACCCAAACCACCGGCACCAAAGAACGATTGAATCGGGATCACCAGGTCAGCGACAGGATAAACTCGGGTGGAAAGTGCGGTTTCAGCATCGGTGAGCGTAGTGATCTCCATCACTTCGTTACGAATCACATAAGTAAGCTGCAAAGGTTCCAGCATCAGTCGGAGTGCACTCCGCAAACTGACACCTGAAAGCTGCAGATTCACTGGTTGATCGATTGCGATCCCCTCTTCCATGATCTTGGCTTCATTGATCCAGATCTCGATCTTATGGAGATCTTCGATGAAGTCCAGAGCGTCCTTCAGAGAGGTATCAATGAATTCCACTTCAGTGGGCTGATCCAACGCTGACAGAATCTTCTGCTCATTGGGGCTGTTCTGCCTCAGGTCAACCGACTGGTAACGCTTGCGTCGTTCGCTCAATGCCTTCCAGACTTCGGCCGGTGGGAAGACAATCGGAGGTTCATCCGGGAATGGCACGTGCGAGAGTTCAACCTGGTAAAGTGTTTCCAGGAACATATCCGCTCGGCGAGCCCGCAAACGGAACACCCGGCGTAACTGTGTGGCTGCTTCGGCATTGAACAGAGCCGCTGCGGCTGCACCACTATTGGGTTCCAGATCGACCGCGACTCGGGCCACAGCCTCAGCTTCCGAGAAGGCGGCATCATCACCATGCCATCCCGCATTCATCAGAGCACGAATGCGGTCAATCAGATTCGCGAGGCGTTCATCATCCAGAACCGATTGTTCGACAAGACGCTGCTGAGCCTCAAGCTGGGCTGAGCGTTCCAGATTGCGAACGCGATCCAGGTTTTCTTTTTCAATGCGATTTGTCGTGGCGAGAATTTCCGAGCCAAGGACTCGTTCGAGACGCACACGCTCTTCAGCATTAATATCAATCGCAGACCGAACAGCGGTGAGTGATCGTTTGAGTTCATCGAGTGCCGCGCCAGAATCAACGGCTGAACGGGCAAACTGCACTGTCGAACTGACCTGCTGCCGTAACTTCTCGGCTTGAACTCGAATCAGTTGTTCCCGCTCATCGAGCAGTGATGGCCCTTGGCCTGGAACAGTTCGTTCGACCATGGGTGCACTGGCTGCGGGTGCTTCCTGAGGAGCCGCGACCAGTCGTTCGATGGCAGCACTTTGAACGGAAAGGACTTTGGCCTGGGCAGCCAGTTGTGCGAGCACCTGACGATCACCTTCGCGTGACGCCTTTTCAGCCCGGGCTGCCAGTAATCGACTACCTTCTTCAAATTCACTGCTGGCCAGGCCCAAAGCTTCCAGGCCTGCTAATGAATTGGTGATCCCTTTTTCCGAAATCACCTGTCGTACAAAGGCGGGCAGGAATGCCGCATGGGTAGAGGATGGAGCCAGGTTGAATTTCTCGATGACAGCCCGACCGGCGACTTCACCACGGATTGTCAGTTCTTCGCCATGAATTGTTCCACGGCCCAGATAAACAGTCTCGCGATCGGACCTGAGTGGCAGGCCACGGGCAGGAATGAGTTCAAAAGCGGCATCACCCTCAACCTGAAACTCTTCCACTCGCAGGATGGGTGCGGTAATTGAGGCAGCGACTTGTGGGGCATCAGCCGCCGGTGTGGCTGAAGGCAGGCACCACAAGGCTCCACCCGTCTGCTGAGCGAGTGAACCAATTAATTTGCCGTTGAATTTAGGCCCGAGGACATAGCTGTGAACAGCGACCTGCTGCTTTTCCAACTGGCTTAAAGTGGTCTGAAATCGTTCGATCGAAACATACTCGGCAGTGCTATGACCATCACCAACGTAAAGAATATGTCGAGGCCCTTTTTGGGTAAACCAGCCTGAAACTTCATCCAGAGCCGCTGGAAGATTGGTGGCTCCCAGAGGTGTTCTCATCTTCAACTGTTGAACAGCTGAAACGGCAGCCGGTGTCGTCGAGGATGCGAATTCCCCCATGAGGGATTCAACACCCACATCGACGGCAGCCACCCTGACTGTGACTTCTTGAGGAAGCGATTTGAGCAATTCGCTCACCAGTTCGAGGCTACCCTGACGATAGGCACCCACCTGGCTGGCGGAAGTATCGACCAGAACAATCAGTTCTTGCGGGCCCGCTACCGGAGCAAGATTTTTCCCTCGCAAGGCAATTGCCGAGTAAGTCGTCCCATCAGCATCTGCCTGCTGAAAGACCTGTGCGCGAACTCCCTGCTGGTCGCCAGCAGTCGTGGCGACTGGCCGGGAAATGCGGGCATTGGCAGCTCCAGCAGGGCTGGTGGCTTTCTCATCCGCCCACGAGAGAGGAATCGCTACCGAACCGCTGAGGAGTGTGCAGAGCACCAGTCGTGACCACTGACGCTGAGAGAGGAAATGCATGTTTGAGCTTTCCAGAACTTCTGGCCGAATCTTCGAGATGGGGCTGCTGAATCAACATTTCAACAGCAGACAGATTTCCTGATCCGCAAAGTTTACCGCCATGAACCAACACCTTTGAAGAAAAATCTTCTCGCTTCTCGGGTGCAAATTGGCAAAAACCACACTTACCCGGCGCAATCCGTCTCATCGGTGGTCGTCGGGAAGATCGGCGAAGTCGCTCAATGACCGTGATTTCTGTTCTTCACAGGCGAATGAGTCTTGCAACCCGCATAACCCGAACATGATTTTAAAGGCCGCAAAACTGCGGCCTCTATGAGAATATACCCGCAAAAAAGCGAATGTTCGATTGAAACCTGATTCTTATCCAATCGCCTGCATTCCTAGAACGACCGCCCCTAAAATCCAGACGACCACGAGCAAGCTCTGCATCGTCGTGAGTTGGAACCGGCCGCGCAGATGCCGCACCTTTTCAAACTCAGTTCTGCCCCAGAAAATATAGAAAACCATCATGGCGAGCGGCACTACCATTAAACCGGCCCGCACCCATGGTCGATTTCCGCCAGGATCAACACCGCTGAAACGCAGCACAGTCAGAACGATTTGAAGTTCAAATAACGTCAAGAATGTCAGCACGCATGCCAGGGTGTACGTCGAGACACTGGGTGGTTGAGACATCGTCGATGCTCCTTAAATTCTCCATCCCAGGAGATCGCAACCCAACCTGTATTGAGCTTTCAGCAAACGATCCCGCCCTACCGACGGAAATGTCGTGGCTGGTCTCAGTTTGCATGTGAACAGCACAACATTGACCTGGTCGGAAAGAGATGACCATTCCATCCGCGATCGACGCTTAATTCTCCGGAGCTGCTTCTGCCGCCGCAGCCTTTCCGCTGGTGAGGCTGATCCGCTGTCCTTCGAGCTTTTTGAAGCGGGAAATCGGATACATGCGGATAACGCGGTTCTTGTACATCAAACGACCTTCCTCATCCTTCGTCAGATGAGTCGCAATTTCGTCTGTCGCATCGCCTGAATACAGAGCTGCAAACGTGTAAGGATCGACGCCTCGTCCTGATTCCAGATCGGAAACCACATCCAGCCCGCCGACAATCACACCATAAGGATTCAGAGATTTTGTCGCAGGAACATATCGTTGCTCCTGCTTGAGCCCTTCCATCGCGGCCCGCAATGAATCATAAGCAACAACAATCTTCTTGACTGTGTCTTCTGAGGGAGCCTGAAACTGCTCATCCTGAGCCGCGATTTGTGGCACCATGGCCTTCTGCCAGCTAACCCCTGCACCAAAAGCCAGAATCAGGCAGCTTACAGCACCAGCGAACTTCAATGATGGCGGCATCTACATTTCCTCAATTCAAATCCCACGGGCATATCGAATCAGCAATATACGGCCCAATCACATGGAAGTGTGATTGTTAAGGAGCACTTTCCACATTCGCGGAGTCAACTCGTCGGTCCGCACTCAATTTGCCGTTCGTGCCGACCGGAAGTCATCTCCTGTGTTAGGTCACACAAGACGGCTTCCCTGACAGCATAATTGCTGCATCCCCCGGGGAAAAGTCCCTGTTTCTTCAGCACGCGGATTCAGGAATCACTTCGCCGGAAGGTATCCCGGGAAAATGCGCGTCATCAGGAGTGATTGAGACGAGAGATCGCGCTGGCATCGCGATGAAGAGGAATCTGAAAAACAAGGCCATCCACCTGGAAATCCGCATGCTCAAAGAGATTGTAAGCCATAACCCACAAACAAGTTAAGACCAGCCTCAAGTTAGACTGAAATTCGCCGCAAGTAGGAAATCAATTCGGCTGTCAGCTCCAGAATGTCATCCATCCGATTTTCCCGGCAGGCCGATTCCACCTGAGCAGCCAGCAGGCTCAACTCCGGGAATCCATAACCACCTCCAGCCCCTTTGAGCTGGTGCGCCTTCCGCTTCAGTTCATCGTGGGCTTTTTGCCCCAGCACCAGTTCCAGTTCAGAAATCCGCTCCGGCATCACTGCCACAAAATCAGCGATCAATTCTTCATAGTCGGGATCAGAAGCATATTCAGAGCGAACGGGTTGCATCAAACAATTCCTGGTTTCCAACACAGTTTCGGCTGGGTGGCTCGAAAGGAAGCGGCGTGGAAGCCTGTGTTAGGCGGCCTTTTCCTGCCAGCCATGATTTTGAACCTGGACCGCTTCACTCGGTACCTTGGGAAGCAAATCCGCCGGCAATTGCCAGACATCATCTGAACGAGCATCCAGTCCTTCAGCAGCACGGAACCAGCCAGCCAGCTTGAGCAATACCAGCCCGGCGCCCAGCCCGGAAGCACACAGCAATAAAGCCGTGGCGTCATCACCGATCAAGTGCCTGAGAATTTCCATGATCTTCCTCGCCAGGAGGGTGCAAATGTCTGGTGTTGCACAAATCTGACCGGCTCATGGGAGCTGATCCTGCATTTGCCGCTTACCAGCGAAATGACTGACTTCGATGTCTGTTTTCCATCGACTTCTGCACTCCAGCGACTGCAATACAAAAACTTCATTCCTCAAGGATCAGGTGAACTCGCGCGTTAATCCCGGTGTATCCGCTCGGCTTGACGCCTCCACCGGCCTCAGGGATGCGAAAAATCGTCCTTGACCATTTCCATGGTTTTCTCGAAAACCCTGCTTGAGTTCATTCCCCGGATGCCTCAGGACATCCGCATGGCCATTTCACCAGAGGAGTACAGCGACCGTGATGCCGCTGCTGCAGCGATACATCCTGGTCGATTTACTGAAGGTGTTCGCCGTCAGTGCTGCGGGCTTTACGCTTTTGCTCGTCTTTGCCGGGGTTTATGTTGAGGCCAAAGAACATGGCCTGGGGCCTATGCAGATCCTGCAGATCCTCCCCTTCATCATCCCGACACTGCTCCCTTTCACAATTCCAACGGCACTGCTCCTGACGGTTTGCGTCGTTTACGGCCGATTATCGGGTGATCAGGAAATCATCGCTGCGAAAGCAGCCGGCATTCATATCATCTCCGTCCTCTGGCCGGCTTTTCTACTGGGTGTGGTTCTCAGCATCTTCACGCTCGTCATCACCGACCAGATGATTCCGTGGTCGATGAAGCGTATCCAGCGAACCATCGCAATGGCTGTCGAAGACATTTTTTTCGATGTCCTCAAAGCCCAGAACCAGTTGAATCTACGCGATCAAGGGCTCTCGATCACCGTCATGGATGTCCGCGACCGCACGCTTTACATGCCCACGTTCCGATACATGCGTGGCAATAAACCGGTCACTGTGCAGGCCAAAGAGGCCAGGCTCCGCTTTGATCTCGACCGTGATGTCGTTGTCATGGAATTCAAAGATGGCTACATCAGCCTTCCGGATGATGCCAATACGCGTGTTCGCTTCCGCTATGATGCTCGCGAATTCCCCCTGCCCAACCGCAGTCAGAAGGCCAAATCCCGAGATATGACATCCCGGGAAATTCTGGCAGAAACGCGAGCGATGGCGACAGGCGATGCCACAGCCACCCGCCAACTGGCTATTGAGGCCGCTCTCATTCTGGCATCCGGCGATTTTGATCGCTTTGGGGAAAAAGAGTTCGCTGTCAGTCGCTATCAGGTCGACGAAGAACGCAACCGCAGCATGAAACTGACCACTGAACTCCACAACCGCATTTCCATGGCGTTTGGCTGTTTTTTCTTCGTGCTCGTGGGTGCACCATTTGCCGTCTATATGGCCAAGAACCAGTTTCTGACCAGTTTTCTCTTCTGTTTTGTTCCGATCCTGGTGGTCTATTACCCACTCTCCATGATGGCTCAAAATCTCAGCAAAGTCGGCAAGGTCGATCCCTCATGGGCGGTCTGGCTCCCTAATGGTGCTCTCACCTTGGGATTCCTCTACATCATTCGACAACTGGCCCGCAATTAAACAGATCGGGCATCCGCACGATGAGACCAGATTCCCGAATCTTCAGTCTCGCCTGAGACGATCCTCATCACGATTTCCGCGGGACTGCCGTGCGAATCAGCCCTGGGGAAACATCCAGATCGAGTGGTGCCAATCGACCTTTTTCGACCAGTTCCCAACCCAGGCCTCCCATCGCTGCATTATCGGTACACAATTCCCGCGGAGCGACATGAAGTCGGAAACCTCGCTTTTTCGCCACTTGCTCCAGCTTTTCCCGAAAAGCCTGATTGGCTGCCACACCACCACCCACACAGAGCGAGGAATATCTCGTCTTTTTCAAAGCCTGAACCGCTTTTGCAACCAGAACATCGACGACAGCCGCCTGAAAACTCGCTGCCAGATCGGCTCGACGGGCATCATCCAATGGTGGGGGCTGAACTTTAGCTCCTTGAATTCCATGAGCCGCATATAGCACGGCAGTCTTCAAGCCACTAAAGCTGAAATCGAGTCGATCTTCGTGAATGAAAGTCCGGGGAAAGGCAAAAGCATCCGCCCGGCCGGCTTTGGCAAACTTCTCGATCGCCGGGCCACCTGGAAACCCTAAATCGAGGACCTTGGCAACTTTATCGAAGGCTTCACCTGCAGCATCATCTGTCGTAGCCCCTAAGAGCTCAAAATCGACCGGCGAAGCACACGCATAGAGGTTCGAGTGTCCGCCACTCACGACCATTCCCACACAGGGATAGATCGACTCCGCCTGACCCTTTTGCCCAGCGGCTTGACCCGATTGCGACCATAATGCCAACTGGCAGGCGTAAATGTGTGCCTGCAGGTGATCAATCGCGACCAGCGGCACTCCCAGGCTCCATGCCAGGGTTTTTGCAGCTGTCAATCCAATGAGTAACGAACCGACCAGTCCAGGTGTTGTCGCGACAGCAATGGCGGTCAAATCTGTAAGACGAATCCCCGCCTGCCTGATCGCTTCATCGATCACCGGCAGAATGTTCTGCACATGAGCCCGCGACGCCATTTCGGGAACCACGCCACCAAAGCGAGTATGCAATTCAAACTGGCTCGCCACCACATTCGAGAGCACCCGCCGCTGGCGATCAATCACTGCTGCGGCCGTTTCATCACAGGAAGATTCGATCGCCAGCAGAAAGCCACTTTCAGAAGATTCTGCAGCCACTGACGCTGCAGAATCTGGCGTAACAACATCAGATGGAAGCAAGTGGATTCCAGATTCTCTCAAAAGTTCGGATCAGGAAAATCTACCGTCTCTACCTGGCAGAATTTTCTTTGGAAGCAGAATCACCTTGAGGAGCAGTCCCAGCCGGGGATGTTTCAGCCTTGGCTTTATCTTTGTCTTCTTCTGGCTTGGCTTCTGCAGCCGGCGAGATTTTGGACTTCAGATACTCCACAGCCTTTGCCAACTGAGGATCATCAAACGTCGAAGCTCCGGCTTCTTTCCGCAGGACATCGCGCTGCCGACGGTATTCCAGATATTTCTGCATCTGCTCAGGTGTCATTTTCACTTCATAGCCCTCGGTGGGTTTGACACCCCATTCATCGGTTTCCTTCGAATTAGGGAAGCGATGAATGTTCTTACCACTGGGGCGATGATAGCTGGCTGTGGTCAGCTTGAGTGCGCTCTTGCCACCATCGACATTGATGACATTCTGTACGCTCCCTTTCCCCCACGATCTCTCACCCACAATGATCGCTCGATCATGATCCTGCAGTGCGGCACTTAAAATCTCACTGGCGGAAGCACTGAAGCGGTTCACCAGCACAACAACAGGAAAATCGCGAAACGTCCCCGACTTCTTTGCCTTGAAAACCTGTTCCTCGGTATTGCGACCACGAGTGCTCACAATCACACCACTATCAAGAAACATGTCGGCAATTTCAGTGGCGGCCGTCAACAGCCCGCCCGGGTTGTATCGCAGATCGAGAATCAAGCCCTTCATCCCCTGCTGATCCAACTCCTTCAGAGTTGATTTGATTTCGTCAGCACTGTTCCTGCCGAACTGAGAGAGCCGGACATAAGCCACTTTGTCGAGCCCATCGAGGTAGAACGACCAGCTACCGTCCTCGTTGTACTTATCACCCAGCACGGAAGGAGTACGAATAATGGCCCGTTCGACGTCCAGCTCCACGGGTGTCGATTCGGTCTCGTGAAGCACACTCAGCTTCACGATCTCGCCGGGTTTACCTTTCATCAGCACGACGGCTGATTCGAGTTCTTTACCATCGGCGAACTCGGCTGTCGGTTTTCCCGCGATCGAAAGAATTCGATCTCCGGCACGAATTCCAGCTTTATAGGCCGGTGTCCCGGGTAGTGGTGTCATGACGACGAGCTGCCGCGTTTTGGGATCGAGGGAAACCTGAATGCCGATCCCGCCAAACTCCTGCTCCACCTGCTGAGTGAATTCAGCCAGACCCGATGAATCGATGTAAGACGAATACGGATCCAGGTCAGCCAGCATGCCCCTCAAGGCCGATTCCAGCAGTTGCTTGCGATCCACAGGTTTCACATAGTTGCGTTCGACCTGTTCAAACGAATCGACAAACAGTTTCATCAACTCGTAATATTCTTTCTCCCGAGCATCCGGAGGTGTGGCCTTTTCTTCGTCTGCCAGCACCAGCGATGTCGGTGCCATCGCCAGCAAAACGGCGCCGCAGAACAAAGCCAGCCAAACCTCACGAGACCAGCCGCCTGGTAACCACCGACTGGCACAGCCCGTGTGGGAAAGTGATCCCGCATTCGGCGGTAGAAACTGCATCCGAGCTGAAAACATAAGGTTCCTCCTGTGTGACAGGCTTAACAGTTTTTTTCGTGCCTTGCTGACTTTGTTTCTGAGTTGTTTAAAGTGATCAGGTGGCCTGCAATCAACTGACTGTACCGGCTGTCCCAATCCAAGCGAGCAGATTCCCGATGAGTAGCGCCGTCAGCCACTTAAGCACATTCACCATCGATTCGAGTATCTTACAGCTTAGTCATTTCACAGTATGGTCGCTACAAACCTTTTCTTCAGAAATGTCTGAACGGAAACAATCTCTGATTGGAACTCAATGCTCTCATGAATTGGCTCTTGCACCAACAACCACAACCCACTGACTTTCCATGAGCAATCAGGGTTCAACAGGATCGGGTAAGCCGCATTGGGATCCATTCCAACATCCAAAAATTACAGTTAACAACAATCACCGTAAACACCTCAAATGATCGATTCGCTTGATATCAACGCCGATTCTTCTATAAACCTTGCGACACTTCACTCACGTCAAGCCAACGCACCAGGGAGTACAAGTGGAGCGACTAAATTTGATCACAGCCGATCACTCAGGTTTACACCTCATGGACTCGAAATTTCCGTAACTTACTCCCAAACAAAGCACAATTCTCTCTGAAAGACAGCCCACCTACTGAACAGAAAGCCGATAACAACCAACACTTACGGATTTGAAACCTCAGGTTTTTACGTCGTATGGTTGAAATCTGTTAAGTTATGGCTAGGCTCTCAAAGACGCCCGGTTGTTTTGATCTTTTTATCCATCCCCCTGACCCGCTGCGAAAAACTGAGGCAGATACGAAAACGTGTGAGTCGTCGTTACTGATGGGAGAGTCATCTCCTCGACCATCGATGTAACCGTCTTAACCTGGGCAGAGTGAGTGCACTCCAACTCAACCCTTGAAAAACGGACTACGAAAACTGCCAACACGACAGATCGAACAATCGCGACAGAGACATGCATGGAGACTGTCACTGGTGTGTTATTCGGTCAGGTATGCAGGCACCTGAACTCACGAAAGTCTGGCTGATATTATGGTTGAACCATCCGCAGAGCTCACCGTAGCAGAACTCGAACGCATGCTGACAAAACGTCGCCAGGAATTGACCTCGCTGATCGGTCAGCGAGATAAGCTCCAAAAAGAACTCGACGTCATTTCGCGACGGATTACTGAGCTTCAAGGGGGGGCCGATTTCACCCCGAGTCGCTCACCAGCTTACAACAGCGGTCGCGGACGGAATCCTGTCTCGCTCAGACACACAGTGATCTCCATTCTGACAAACCATCCGCCAGGGTATGCGCTCTCTGACCTGAGTGACAAGATCATCGAAACGGGCTACAAAACTTCCAGTAAAAACTTCAGGAATGTTTTGTACCAGTGCCTGTACAATACCCCACAGATCTATCACGACTCCAAAACCGGGACTTATCGAATTAATCCCAAATCCGATACGTGACAGTGAAATTTGTGTCACTGAGTTCGTTGATTCGATAGACCTCTTCGACTCACAACTCGTATCGAGACATCTCGACAGTCGTTAAGACCCGAGGCTTCAGGCAGCTCCAGCCAGTGCTTCTACACGACCTGCAGTCAGCCGCACAGTTCGGGTCGCTTCTCGCGCTAACTGGGCATCGTGGGTCACCATCACAATCGAAAGCTGCTCTTCGGTATTGAGCCGTTTGAGCAGATCCATAATTTCGCGACCAGTCTTTTCATCCAGGTTGCCCGTCGGCTCATCGGCAAGCAGTATCTGAGGTTGCGAAACGAGTGCCCGGGCAATGGCTGCCCGCTGCATTTCACCACCGGAAAGCTCCGAAGGCTTATGCGTCAATCGATGCGATAACCCCACGCGGTCGATCAATTGTTTGGCCCGGTCAATATGCGATCGACGGTTCTTCCAATACGACCAGATCGAATGGCGGATCATCAGTGGCAGAACCACATTCTCCACCAGCGTCAGTTCAGGCATCAGATGATAGAACTGAAACACGAAGCCAAAGACGCGATTACGAATCTGATCACGGGTGCGGGCTGGCAGATCATCAATCCGCTGTCCATCAAGCAGCACTTCACCCAGATCAGGGGCATCCAGTAACCCCATCAAATGCAGTAGCGTGCTTTTCCCTGAGCCCGATTGGCCCACGATCGATAGAAACTCTCCGCGATCAATCGAGATATCGACTCCGCGAAGTACAGGAACCTGATGATCTCCCTTGCGGTAAGCCTTATCGATCCCCGTGGCGACAAGCTGTGCATGAGGTGGCATGGCTGAACTGAGCAAGATTGTCTCGCAAGATTCGTCGACAACAGGATCGGACATCAGGCCGCCCTCACGACTAAGGTCGAAATAAACTTTGTTGGCTTGTTTGAACACAGGAAACCACAATCAATTATTCAGAACGCAGTGCCTGAACTGGTTGCAACCGGGCAGCTCTGCGGGCCGGCAGAATACTGGCCAGCACGGCAATCCCCATCGCACCGAGTGCGACAGAAACGACCATCCAGGGATCAATGTATGTCGGTATCTCAGGGAAGTAATAAATCCGCTCATCGAAGACTTTGCGGCCCGTGATATAGGTAATCACCAGTTCAATCTGGTTGATATACCTCACAAACAGCAGCCCGCAGGCCACACCGCCACCACTCCCCACAACTCCTAAAGAGAGTCCATAGAGCAGAAAAATTGACATCACGCCCGTTGAACTGGCACCCAGAGCTTTCAACACTCCGATGTCGCGTGTCTTTTCCACGACAATCATGAAAAAGATGGCCAGAATCCCGAAGCCAGCGACCGTAATGATCAGAAACAGGAGCACATTCAGGATGGATGATTCGACATCCACAGCAGCCAAGAGAGGCCCCTGCTTCTGTTCCCAGGTACGAATCGTATACAGCCCCGGCGGAAACGCGGCCCGCAACTTATCAACCACTTCACCCGCAGATCGGAAATCCTTGAGCTTCAACTGAATCGAAGTAATCGCCCTTTCGCCCGTTGTGGGATGCACCATCCCGCGAACCTGCTGCAGGTACTCGAGATTGCAAAAAACCAGTGAAGAGTCGTATTCACTCATTCCACTCTTGAACGTATCGACGACAGTCGCATTGAAATAGACAGGCTGTGGCGTCCCGGCTGTCACCGTACTGATTTTGACATCATCACCTGTGCGTACCATCCACTGGGTACGAATTTTCCCTGTCTCGGCATCTTCGAATGGAAAACTGATGAGTCCAGCTCCAATGTAGAGCTTGCCGGGAAGTGGTTCTGTCGGATCCACAGGAGCCGGTGGCACTGCGGCACCATTAGCCTGCGCTTCCATGGCAAAGGGATCGACCACACTGTCATCCACAGCTGGCTTGCGATTTTCAGGAACAGCAGCACCTCGCTGACGCTGATCGTGCAGTCTCTGCTCGCGAAAGAAAGCCTCCTGAGCGGCTCGATCCCGGCGGTAGTTTCGTGCCGAGCTTGTTAATGACCAGCCCGGCGGCTCGTTCGCCTGCCGTTCCGCTTCACGAACAACTTCATCGCCCTCTTTTTCCTGTCGATAACTTTGCAGGTAATCGACCAGTGGGCCAACTTCGGCTTTACTTTGCGGATCAATTCCAATCAACGTCACGGGCCTGGTGATCCACTGGCCGGCATATTCGAAGCTGATCATCCCGTAGATTTCGACAGTCGTCGTCATGCCGGCAATATGTTCACCGACGACTTTTTTCACGAGTGCCGCATGCGCATCGGGATTTTTCTCGCCATCGTAGCCATTGGTTTCAATGACCACATCAGAGAGCAACCCCTTAATCCGATCACGCATCTCACTGGAAAAACCCGCCATCACACTGTTGACGACAATCATGGTCGCCACACCCAGCATCACACTGATGATACTGGCCAGCGCAATGTATCTGGTTCGCAGATACTTCTGACACAAGAGCAGTTTATACATGTCGCTTCTCGCCAATCCTTTGGCCGAACTGCCTTAGTAAATTCCGAAATTCTCCGTCAGTTCAGGATTGAGCGATGCCCTGATCAGCATCTCAAAGCCCAACATCAACACGAGGAAGCCGGAATTCCGATATAGCGGTTCCACCGCTTTTCGGAGCCCATCGATCCCGACTCTAAGACTTTCGGCAAAAACTGCCAAGACCAACACCAGACTTCCACATCCCGCTATTTCTCCCATCCCCTCAGCCAGCAATAAAATGGGACGAATAAGCAAAGTAGGAAAGCAGCAAACGGCACAACATTACCTTCATCAAAGTTGTTAGCCCAGATCCCTGTCGCGAACAACCTGATCCCAATCAGCGAGGCGAACCTCGCTCCGTGCGATGTGTCCAACACCGGCAATGAAAAACACAACCTCAACCATTCGACCAGCCATGATCCGAAAAGCCGCAGCCGAGGAAACTCTGGAACTGCCAGTTTCCTTGCGCACAGACACCACCGATGAATTCGCGACCGAATCGACCACTCTCCACACGGCGAGCAAGCCTCGTGCTGAGCTTGATCGCCTGGCGAATCGTGATCTGGCCAAAGTCCTTGAACTTGGCCAGAAAACCTTTGGCGAACCCGTGATCCCCTTCACTCTCGATTGGGTGGGTGAATTTCTCCTGGGCCAGAATTCCCGTGGCCCGATCGCTCGCGGACTTCCTACTCAACCCCCCGTACGATACATCGATGCCGAATCGCATCGTCAGGGCATGGTTTTCGGCATGCGAGAATACCAGATCACGCTCCGCACTGGGGATTGCCGCGTGATCAATCTCATCCAGCAAACCTCTCAAAAATGCCCGTCATTCACGAGAGATGTCTGGCTGGTCGCCGAGCGGCAATTCCTGGCGCTCTACTACAAACTCAGACGCCTGGAAAAGGCCCGCTCACAAGTTGTCGCACCACTGATGCAGGACTCGCTTCGCGAGCGACTCTGGAAAAACACCATTGGCGTCCTGACACGCAATGCGGCATCCATGAAAGCACTTGGTGTCGCCATTCGTCGCGGCATGCTCCTGCGCGGAGAACCAGGAAATGGCAAAACCATGGCAGCTCGCTGGCTCAAATATGAAGCTGAGAAACGCAGATTAGCGTGGAAATCGATTTCCATTGCTCATTTCCGCGCTGCGCAACATCGCTGTGAGGTAGGAGAACTTCTTTCGCTGGGTTCCCCCGGGATCATCTTCTTCGATGATTTCGACGAACTCATCCGGCGGCGCGAGGAGAACCACAATTCGACTGATATTTGTACGCTGCTCAATGAACTCGATGGCATTGACCGCCGGTATGGTACGGTCTTTCTCTTCGCCAGTAATCTGCAGTGGAACGAGATCGATCATGCCCTGCGCCGCCCAGGCCGCATTGACCTGATGATTGAGTTCACCAAACCAAATGTCGAACTGCGTCGCCAGTTGATGGAAATCCACTGGTCGGAAATCCTCCGTCGGCAGATTGATATCCCTCTCGCTGTCAGCCAGACCGAAGGGATGAGTTTCGCCGAACTGGAAGAACTCAAAACGTTATTGGCCATGCAGCATTTCGATGAAGAGGAGATCGACTGGAATCGTGCCCTGGCCGAATTCCAATCCCGTCGCACAGAAACCGCTAAAAAACCGATTGGTTTTGGAGCGACATAAACCTGTTGTCGCGACCTGAAAATCTCGACGGAGCTGAACTCAACTTTATCAATAGGTCGCGTCAATCAATGTCTCAATCACGCCCGCAGCGTGTGTCGGAATGCACCCCGGCACACGCTGCCTCTCATCTATCAATTTACTTCGCGCTTTGATTCTGACTCTTCGCCAACTGTTCGAGGACATCCTTGGCCGATGTTCGCCCGCCGTGGCTGTCACTCACTTTTGAGAAGGCAATCTTTCGGTCGCTATTGAGCACAAATGTCGCTGGATAGGCTGTTTCATTCGGGGCATTCCAGCGTAAGCCGTACTGCTTCGTAAACTGATAATCGGGATCGACCAGCAGCGTATAGTGCTCGGGAATCACGCGCTCTCCGCGAAACTGCTTCGCCTTCTGGGCAAGTCCACTTCCAGCACCAGGATAGACAAACACAACCTGTGCCCCTGCTTGCTGAAACTTCTCCTGCGACTTCAGAAAATCATTAACCTGCACATTGCACAACGGGCATTGATAGCCCGGAAATCCCCGCAGCACAATCAGCACAACCGGCCCGCGCTCTGCAATCGTCGATAGCTTTGTCGTCCCCCCATCAACATTGGCCAGTTCAAAATCAGGGGCGACTTCTCCCGACTTCGGAGGTGCTGCCGTCGCGACCGAGAACCAGAAACCGCTCATCGCCACCAGGAGCATGGGCACGAGCCACTCATATCGCAGACGCTGTCGAAAATTCGCGATAACCGTCTTCAGCATTTTCTTATCCCTTCTCAAAGTGAATCGACTCTCCCCCGCTGATCACTCTCTCAGACAAGTGCTCTCCAGCAGTTCACAAACTCTGAGATACAATTCACGGCAACAAGTGACAGATTTTCCCGATAACATCGGCTCATCAAAAAACTTCCCATCATCTTCCAGCAGCCCCAATGGAACATCCGAGACTCTGCCAAACATTCAACTTTCCAAGAAAATCAAGTCGCTCTACACTGCTTCGCAGCCTTCCAGCTGGCCCGATGGATGACTCCACAACGACACCTGGGAAATCATGGGCAGGCCTCGTATGACAGGGATTCTTTCCAGTGAATGTCGCACTTCTAGGCCAGTGGCGGGACCGACCATCCTTTCGATTTCGCGCATTGCAGTATCTCCCCTACCTCGAAACTGTGGGCCATGCGGCAACCATTATCGAATTCTCACCTCATCTGTGGGGTCGCCTTCGCCAATACTCACAACTGGCAAAGTTTGATTCAGTCTTCATCCAACAGCGATTACTCCACCCTTTCGAACTTGCCTGGCTCAAGCGGAATACCAGACATCTCGTCTTCGATGTCGATGATGCGATTATGCGCAAAAGCGATGGCAGCCCCGATTCCCGCCGCATGTCGAGATTCCGCGCCATGTGTCGCTCGGCGAATCTCGTCATCTGTGGCAACCAGTTCCTGGCTGATGAAACCCGCGTGCATACATCAAAGCTGGAAATCATACCTACGACTATCGAGTTAAATCGCTATCCATCTTTATCTAGTAAATATGAATCACTAGTAAATATTCCGAATCCACTATTAACCATCGGCTGGACAGGTTCGCGGGCCACATGCCGCTACCTGAATGAGGTATTCCCTGTCATTGCCGAATTTCCAGGTCAGGTGCAGGTGAAACTCATTGCTGATGATCTCTCGAACTGCGATCTGAAACTTCTCCAGGACGTGCCTTACGAATTCATTCGCTGGTCACCCGAAACCGAAATTGCCGCTGCCACGACTTTTGACATGGGGATCATGCCTCTCCCGGATCAGGAGTTCACTCGCGGCAAATGCGGCTGCAAAGCCCTGCAATATATGGCCCTGGGCATCCCTGCCATTTGCAGTCCCGTCGGGATGAATGTCGATCTCATCGAACCAGGCAAAACGGGTTTTCTCGCTCGCACGGCTGGCGAATGGCGCGAGGCCTTCCAGCAATTGATCGCCAGCCCGAAACTGCGTGCCCAAGTCGGCATCGCGGGGTATCGCGTGGTGAGTGAACAATTCGCTGCCTCAACCTGGGCCCCCGCCTGGTTGAACGCCGTCTTCCCGACCACTCAATCCTCCACCCCCTCCTGACTTCCTGACTTTATCCCTTCTCCCCTTCCTGTCTTCTCGCCTTCCTGCCTTCCTCCCTTCTTCCCTTCTCGCCTCCCACCTTCTCTCGTTCACTGCCAGTTTGGCAGCTAAAGCGTCGTCGCTGGCCTTGGCAGCACCTTTTCTGGCAGGTAACCAACGCCAACCTGCAGCAGCAACTCATTTCCTATATGCGTGTTACGTCAATACGACACTGCTGGCATGGTTTTCGCTCCTCACTCATTGCACACGGTGGCGTATCCCACCAGACTGACAGTCTGAACGTATCCAACTACTGATTTTGACAGCGAGGAGTTCTCACGATGGCCAAAAAGGCTGCCAAAGACGGCATCAAGCTGACCCCTCTCGGCGACCGTCTGGTGCTCAAACGAGCCGAAGCCGAAAAGAAGACCGCTGGTGGCATTGTGCTGCCTGATTCTGCCACCGATAAGCCACAGCGAGGCGAAGTCCTCTCCGTTGGCGAAGGGCATGTCAAGAACAACGGCAACCGCATCCCCCTCACTGTCAAAGTGGGTGATGAGGTGATCTTCAGCTCCTACGCCGGCGACGAATTCAAAGTCGGCGATGAAACCTACCTCCTCCTCCGCGAAAGCGACGTCCTCGCGATCATCGCCTAGTGGCTGCTTTTAACTGACGATACAGGATGCCATGGCATCCGGGTGCCACTGCTGGCTGGCCCAGCAGTGCTCCTCCTTCAAATAGATACGACTCAACAAATCTCATCCGAGAAGGCGGCTCAACACCTTGACCCACCCTCTCTATCAGGAGTTTCTCAATGGCCAAGATTCTTGCATTTGACCAGGAAGCCCAGGAAGCGATGCGTCGCGGCGTCAGCAAGCTCGCCAAGACCGTCCGCGTTACTCTCGGCCCACGCGGCCGCAACGTGATCATCGAAAAGAGCTTCGGCTCCCCCACTGTCACCAAGGACGGCGTAACCGTCGCCAAGGAAGTCGAACTGGCCGATAAGTTCGAAGACATGGGCGCCCGCATGGTTCGCGAAGTCGCTTCCAAGACCAGCGATAACGCTGGCGATGGTACGACCACCGCAACTGTTCTCGCCGAAGCCATCTACGTCGAAGGCCTCAAGGCTGTCGTCGCTGGTGTGAACCCCATCGACCTCAAGCGCGGCATGGATAAGGCCGTCGAGCAGATCGTCGGCAAGCTCAAGGCTGCCGCCGTCGAGTGCAAGAGCAAGAAGGCCATCGCCCAGGTCGGGACTGTCGCTGCTAATGGCGATACCGAAATCGGCGATATCCTCGCCAACGCCATGGAACAGGTCGGCAAAGACGGCGTCATCACTGTCGACGAAGGCAAGAGCCTCAAGACCGATTTCGAAGTCGTCGAAGGGATGCAGTTCGATCGCGGCTACCTCTCCCCCTACTTCGTCACCGATCCCCAGACGATGGAATGCGTCCTCGAAGACGCTTATGTCCTGATCCACGAAAAGAAGATCAGCAGCATCAAGGATCTCGTCCCTGTGCTGGAGAAGGTCGTCAACAGCGGCAAGCCACTCCTCATCGTCGCTGAAGAAGTCGATGGTGAAGCCCTCGCCACACTGGTGATCAACAAGCTCCGCGGCACCTTCAAGATCTCCGCCGTCAAGGCTCCCGGCTACGGCGACCGCCGCAAGGCCATGCTCCAGGATCTCGCGATCATGGTCGGCGGCCAGGCGATCTTCGAAGACCTCGGCATCCAGCTCGAAAACGTCCAACTCTCCGATCTCGGCCGCGCCAAGCGGATCGTCATCGACAAGGACAACACCACCATCATCGAAGGGGCCGGCAAGGCTGCCGACGTCAAGAGCCGCATCGAGCAGATCCGTCGTGAACTGGCCAGTTCGACCAGCGACTACGACAAGGAAAAGCTCGAAGAGCGTATTGCCAAGCTCTCCGGCGGCGTGGCCCGCGTGAATGTCGGTGCTGCCACCGAAAGCGAAATGAAGGAAAAGAAGGCCCGCGTTGAAGACGCTCTGCACGCCACCCGCGCTGCTGTTGAAGAAGGCATTCTTCCTGGTGGTGGGGTCGCCCTGCTCCGCGCTTCGCTCGACCTCAAGCCCACTGGCCTGAACCATGATGAAACCGCCGGTTTCAACATCATCTTGCGGGCTTGCCGGGCACCTCTCACACAGATCTCGAACAACGCCGGCGTCGACGGCGCGGTGATCTGCGAGAAGGTTTCCGAGCTCAAGGGGAACATGGGCTACAACGCCGCCACCGGCGAGTACGAAGACCTCGTCAAGAGCGGGATCATCGACCCAGTGAAGGTGACCCGCACCGCTCTCCAGAACGCAGCCAGCGTCTCGACCCTGCTGCTGACCAGCGACTGCCTGATCGCCGAGAAGCCCAAGGCCGAAGATAAAGCCCACGGCGGCCACGGCGACCATGACATGTACTAAACAGCCCTGAAAAGCTGATTCGGCTCCAAAAAGAGAGGCTGCTGGTGAAAACCAGCAGCCTCTCTTTTTTTATTTACCGCCTCCGCAACACATCACCTTTCCCATGATGCCAATCCCGACCATTATCCTTTGTGTCCTCTTCGGTGGTGTGGTTGGCTACATCCTTCACGACATTTTCCCAAATCTCTGATGCCCTCCGGAATCTAGGACCGCCACAAATACAAGAACCCTCCCAAATCCAAATCAGAACTGAAGGGTGTTTTGTACTTTCCGAGGGCGACCGAACATTGGAAGGCTTACATCAGGAAATACGGTCAGTTTATTTCTCTCAGATATCACGAAACGAAACTCAAAGCAGCTATCGCCTAAAACAAGGCTTATCTGAAACTCTTCGGACCTGAAGCCTACTTTGATCGCCTCTCGTCTAGTAGCTAATCCGCCCCGCAACCTTGTCCCAAGGTTCCTTGTTTTCTTCGGGACCACAACTCATCGCATCGAACATCAGATTCTTGTAGAACCAAAGATGGCAAGCGATGTCCGTGAATCCTTCCACGAACGTGTACCGGCATAGAAACGTGTCATCACCGAATCCGACCCAGCCGTACATCCTGTTTGCCCATTTTTGGACCTCCAGGTCATTCTCGCCCTTTGTGTAATTGATCAGAATGCGTCGATCCACCTCCAACGGGCGGCCTACAACTGTGTAGAAGAGTCCCCGGACGATGTTGGCCAGTACGCGGTACATGCGAGAATCGTCTATAGGAAAGGCCAACTGCTCCCCGAGGTAAATTCCGCCATCCGTGTATCGTGACCGAACCTTGAAGTCATTCTGGGTATATCGGTCGAATTGGCCCCTACGTTCCGTCATTAGTTTCTTTAGCGGGCCGCCGATCACCTTCATCGCTTCAGAATGCTTCTCACTTCCCTCGTACATGCTCACAATTGTGCGGAAGTAATCATTGTCGTCTGCGAAAGACTGATTGCAGGAGACGTGTGCTGGCAAGGTTTTCATGCCGACCGGCTTTTGATCAGGCCAAAGACACTTGGGAACCCAGTGTTCCTTGCTCATTTTGCCCTGCGTCTTGTCCCCACAGCAAAACATACAGAGCTTCGGCTTTTTCTTGCGAGGATCTGGACCGTCATCACTTCTCATCTCATCCCTTTCGACATATTCTGGACCGTACATTATAGACACAAAACATCGGCTGGTGGTTCAGAGCAGTCGACCGGTCGCCTAGCGTCTGAGTTGTGACCGCAGGGTGGCCCCGGTTGAAATTCTAATTTCCACCGGGCTGGGTGGCATGTTCAGGGGTCAGAACTCTTCGTGCCATGCTCATAGCTCTGGATGAGCATGCCGGATTCTCGTTTAGTATTGATCCTTATAAAGACCCAAAGCATGCTTGCCCAGAACCGCAAGCATGGCACGAAATACGGGGCACAAGCTACGTAGGGTGGGTTAAGGCTTTGCGCAACCCACCAGCTTCGCAGACATCTCCCAAGCATGGTGGACACATCTCCCGCCCTCATTCCAAATCACTGAATTCGTCACCACTCCATTCACAGGTGCGGCCCCACTCCAAGGGATAAACCGCCCGCACGAACCGATGAAATGAACTCCAGGGCCAATCGGCGACACGGTTCACCAAGCCGTGCTTCAGAGGGTTCGCATGGATGTAATCGACGCAACGTTTCAAATCCTCCTCGTCGCGGCAAGTATGTTCGTAAAAACGACGTTGCCAGATCGCCCGCTCTCCTTTGGACTGGCGACTTGCGTTGGCGGCAACATCAGAGCCCCCACCGTTCAGCTACGCTTTGGTAAAATTCATTTTGATCAGCCTCCAGCGGCGTGAATAGTCAACATCGTCGCGAGGTAATGTCCATACGGTGTGCAGGTGATCCGGAAGCAGCACGATCGCAACGATCTCAAAGGGATATTTCCTGCGAACCATGCGAATCGCCTGACGCAAATGGTCCCTGCCGGCGTCTGTGGTCAAGATCGGACGACGGCGTTCTGTGACAACTGTGAAGAAGAATGTCCTGCCGTCGTAATTCCTGCGATAATCGCTCATGGGAATTCAGGTCTTTGGGGTTGGTGGGTTGCGCAGAGCCTTAACCACACCCTACAACTCTCGGTTCCGAATAGGCATTCGCTACTTGATGGCTTCGGCGTCTTCTTCGGTCAGGGTGACCTGGCCGGCGATGATTTGCGGGGCCAGCTTCTCGGCAACCGGTCCGATGACGCTGAAATGTGTTTTACGGGGGATCTTCAGGAAGTGGATTTGCGGATTTTTGTTCTTCTTTTGCATCGAGCGGATCGTATTCCAGTTTCCGCCGGTATCACCTTCAATCACATACATGGGAGACTGGATCGAATCGAGCCAGAATGATGGAGAGCGGACAACAACTTCCGTCCGGTTGGAGGTGTCGCCATAGACATATTCTCCATCGTATTGATTGGCAAACGCGACCGGCCCCAGGACGAAAATCGCTCGATAGCGATCACTGGCTGCCCCCACCAGCATGACGAGGGTGCCACCAGTGCTGTGTCCGCCGAGATAGATCTGCTGCGGGTCGACATAGGGCAGTTTCGCCAGGTGATCGGTCGCCGCCAGGATGTCATCCACTTCGCCCAGGAAGCCTTCCCGCACGCCGGGGTTGTTGTTGCCGCCGCGAAGCGAGGGGAACATCATGACGATCCCCGCTTTGCGAAAGGCACTTGCCGATTGATCGAAGTCACGATCGGCGGGCGACCAGACATCGCCAATCTCGTTAGAGTCTCCACCTGTAATCCAGATGATTGCCGGATGCCGCTTTCCATCTCGGGGATCCCTGGTGACATACGCCGCCAGATTGCCCACGGGGCTGGTGTAGCGAATCAATTGAAATTGTGAGGACTTGGGCGGAACTTCCGGCGGCCCAGAGCGAGGAATTTCCGAGACGATCTTTGTCTGGAGTTTCTTCCTCGCTTCGTTGAATTTGTTCGTCGCAGCTTCCGGAGAAGCTGTCACAGCGGCGGGTGAGCCGGCAGCCGCCTGCGGGTTGACAGCGGGAGGCTGTGCAGGAGTCATGACGACTGCCTCGCTGGCGGCCGATGACTCCGGGCGGGCTGATTGAGACTGTGGCTGAGGATCACTGGTGGGGAGTGGATCACTGGTGGCCGGTGAATCCTGCGTCGCCAGTGGAGCCGCACTCGCCAGCTCTTGAGGCTCTGTGACCTGCAGTTTCTGTTCAGAAGCCGATCCATCAGCACCGGCAGGATTTTTGCCTGCCTGAGAAGAACATCCGTGAACGATGCACAGGAACGCCAACGAGAAAATGACAAAACGGCCAGACATAACACCCCTTCGGAGATTCATGGATCGAACCCTTCAGCCAAAGACACATGCGCATACTTACAGTAATCTGGCCGTGGTATCCTGAAAAGAGGTTGAGCGTGGATCAGCTCATTTAATGATTTCTTTTGGGGTGGCAGTGCCAAATGGAGTTTTCCAGAACTCAAGGGCATCCGTTGTGAGACTCTCAGCCGCTTCTTTCCGAGGCATACACGTTTCCTGGCGACAGGCAGGCCGCGCAACCGTCCAAGCGGCGTGTCTTCACTCGCGAGCCGTGATTTCTCCAGCCATCTCAGAGCCACCACCTCAACAACTCGCTTCGCGCAAAACGGCATTGAGTCCGCCGACTTACTGTGGCACACTCAATGTTGTAATTCCCATCCAGAACAGCAGCGCAGCGGCAACCCGCGAGGACAATATGGCCATCGACCTCGAATCGATCAAACTCCTGACCCGCGCGGAGAAGGAAGAGTTGTTCCAGTTCCTTTCCAGCGAATTAGGTTTGGCCGAAGAGTTCGAACTCTCTGAGCAGGACCAGCAGGAAATCTCCCGCCGCCAACATGAGATGCGAACCGGCACAGTGCAGGCGATCTCTGACGATGATTTCTGGAAGCGGTGGGAAGGCCGCTGATGTCGAGCAGACAGACTCGCTATCACCCGCTCTTCGATTCCGACCTGCAGCTCGCGTATGATTGGTACGATGCCCAACGCGATGGACTGGCAACTGAATTCTTGAGCGAAGTCCGCCGGGGAATCAACAATATCCAGTCAGATCCCACTCGTTTTGCGAGGATCAATTCGGACGAACACATTACCGCCTCGACCGATTCCCTTATCTCATCATCTTTGAAGCCACGACAGACTCTCTCGACTTCTATGCGATCATTCATACAATTCGCCGCACACGGTACTCCCAGCGCCGAATGGAAGATTGATTTGTCTTCGATCGAGACAGCAGGTTTGCCCTGGAGATTAAGAAAACTAAAATATCTGCCGAAAAAGAGTAGCGATTTCATTTGCTAATTCTTTTCTACACGAGATTGGCAGAATCCTGTTGATTGAGTTTTGTCCAACATCTTGTTTTCAGGTCGAGTTGGTGGCGGTGTGGATTGAGGTTGTATTCGTATCCACCGTGAGGGGTGACTTCGATGTATTGACCGCCTTGAATCAGGATTGCATCCTGAGAGGCGTTGAGTTTTGCAGTGTGTTCCCAGATCCAGCCAGGATTCTCGCCTGTTGTTTCCACACGTTCGATTTCCCAGGAATCCAGTGTCAGGCGGTAGACTGGTGTGACCGATCCGTTTCGCTGCTCCCGGTAACCTATACAGCCAATGATATAGATGTGATTGTCAACCAGTGTGGCAGAAGCGAAATCTGTCGGCGGGAAAGTTTCGCGGGGATATCCCCAGATCTGGAATCCCCCTTTGCCATCAAAGACCGTGATGTCATTGAAAATATAAAAGTCGGAGTCGTAATAGTCTTCGTGTTCACCTGCGATACGGACAAAGCGGCCGTCAGGGAGTGAAACAATCGGGGCACCGTGACGATCGTAGGTCCAGACTTTTCGCGAATAGTCTGGTTCGGCTTCGCCCGCGTAATGTCGATACCCCATATAGGCATTCTCTCCCGTACGCACCATCTCCCGCCAGAAGGGGACTTCCATCAACTCAGGGTTGGTCAAGCCATCACGCGGCGCCATTTGTGCTTGAAACTCTTCCGGCGTGAGTTTTAACTCGAATGTGGCATCAGGTCTTAAGCCGAGATATTCGCGCTTGAATTCTTCATCCGCCTGATTCAGGTCATGTCCCGCATCGACTAGTCGCCTGACCGCTTCGATGCTCCAGGCATTGGAGATGACTGGCAATCTTCCAGGAGGCGTTTGTTCGGAATGCATTTTCAGCGAAGACTGCGGGAGGGCATTCTGAGTCGCTTCGGCTTTTAAGAGGAGGTCGATGCCGGGTAAGAAATTCTGTTCCACAGCCACGTCGAGAGCCGTCTGGCTGAAGCGATTGATGCCAGTGAAATCTGCTCCACGTTCCAGCAAGTGCTGGACCTTCTCTGCATCCTCACTCCGTACGGCATGCATCAGGAGTGTATTACCGTCACTATCAGCGGTGTTAACAGAGGTCTCTGGTGTCAGTTTTTGACGAAACTCTGTGATGGTTCCGTAATAGATGGTCTTCAGCAAGTTGGTCAGTGAGTTGTCATCCATAGTCAATTCATTGTAGGGCAATTTGCCCATGAATTAAACACTATAGATCACTACGGCAGGCGGCCGTCGATCATGTTTTTGGGCTGCAGGACGGGCAGGCGGCGGAAGAAGAGCCATGTAGCCTTGTAGGGTGGGTTAAGGCTTTGCGCAACCCACCATCATCTCACACATCCCGCAATTGTGATGAACACATCCCCGGCATCACTCAAAATCACTGAATTCGTCGTCGTCCCATCGACTCGTGCGGCCCCACTCCAGGGTATATTCACCAGCTTGCACGAACCGATGAAATGAGCTCCAAGGCCAATCGGCAACGCGGTTCACCAAGCCGTGCTTCAGCGGATTGGCGTGGATGTAATCGATGCAGCGTTTCGAATCCTCCTCGTCGCGACAAGTGTGTTCGTAAAAGCGTCGTTGCCAGATCGCCTGCTCACCTCTCGACTGGCGGCTGGTGCTGGGCGTGACATCGGCATTCCCTTCTTGAAGCCACGCCTTGGTGAAATACATTTTGATCAACCTCCAGCGGCGGGAATAGTCAACATCATTGCGGGGCAATGTCCAGACAGTGTGCAGGTGGTCGGGCAACTGCACGAACGCAACAATCTCAAAGGGATGCTTTCTGCGAACAGTGCGTATCGCCTGACGCAAATGGTGACGGGCGGTATCGGTCGTCAAAATCGGACGGCGGCGTTCTGTTACGACCGTGAAGAAGAACGTTCGGCCGTGGTAGTTCCGGCGATAATCGCTCATGGTAATTCTGATCATTAGGGTTGGCGGGTTGCGCAGAGCCTTAACCCACCCTACGCAAGGCTACGGCAGGCGGCCGTCGATGATGTTTTTGGGCTGCGGGACGGGCAGGCTGCGGAAGAAGAGTTCTCGCTCGGCGGCACACAGGTGAATGTGGTCATCCACATGGCTGGCCCCGTGTACGACGACGAACTGCTTGGGCCCGGGGGCTGCTTCAAAGAGCTTCTCTCCCAGTGCCAGGGGAATGAGCTGATCTTCATTGCCATGGCTTTGCAATAAAGGGCCCTGGTATTGCTTCAGCTTTTCAGCCGAGTTCAGCCGCTGGGTCATATTCCATTCGGGCAAGAGCCAGGCGGCGTGTTGCCGGGCGACATCCGGGAGCGATGGGAAGGTACTTTCCAAAATCAATCCGCGGGCTCCACCATTCGCTGCGAGATCAACCGCAACCGCTCCGCCCAGCGACCGGCCCATCAGCACAACTTCTTCAGGTGCGATCTGATTCTGTTTGGCCAGCCAGTCACGGGCAGCGGTCGCATCGATGAGAATTCCCCGCTCATGAGGAATCCCCGTACTGCGGCCATATCCGCGATAGTCAAAGACCAGAATTGTTAATCGATGCTGACGACTCAGCCGGGCAGCCAGCACACTCCACTGATCGACAGTCCCTGCATTCCCATGACAATAAAGCACAACGGCCTGAGGAGCGGGATGGGCGAAGTAGCGACCATCCAGCTTTTGACGATCGGGGGTTTCGATGGTGACCTGCTCGCCCGGCGGCAAGACTTCGCCGGGCTTTTGCTCGCCCCCTGCAATGAGGGAAGAAAAGTTGGGGTAGACCAGCACCTGTTCGACAGGCCGGAGCGGCGAGAGAGGCCCCAGCAGACGACATCCCTGGGCCTGAACGACTTGAACCAGTATCAGCAGGAAGAAGACCCAGCGCATGTCGGCGTGTTCCTCCCTTCGTCTGTCGTTCCACCGTATTGAGCAATGAAGACCAGCAGAATCTGCCGGATTATCCCGCCAGATCGTGGCCAGAATCCCGCCCTATCAATTCCAGTTTCGGCTACATGCTCAATGAGGCTTGAAGGATTCTCCCTCGCTGAAGAATCAGTGGCAGCACTCGCCGACCGGAGGGAAAAACTTCAGGAAGGAGACGACACAGCGGGCATCGATTCGGTCTCGCTGCCACGGCGGGGAATGCGTTCACCGCCCACCACGGCACCACTTCCCAGGTTGAGCGAGAACGATCTCGTCAGTTCGGCCCCAAAGAGCAGCACCTGCATCGAGTAGTACATCCACACGAGGAAGACAACGATCGAACCGGCGGCCCCATAAGCATTCCCCACACCGCTCTGGTGGAGATAAAACGAGATCGCGATCTTGCCCAGAAGGAAAAGAATCGCGGTCACGACGGCACCGAGAGCCGTATCCCGCCAGGTGAGCGAGACATCCGGGAGCCAGCGAAAAACACCAGCAAAGAGGAGCACAAAAACCACAAAGTTGATCGAAGGATCGGAAAACTGCAGCAGCGATTGTGTGGCTGGCACGATATCGGTCGCGACTTTACCTAACGAGGTCACAATGAGGCTCAGCACAATCGAAGTCAGTACCAGCAGCCCGATGCCGAAAATCATGAAAAACGACAGGAATCGATCTTTAATGAACCGCCACCAGCCTGTCGTACGATGAGGCGGGACTTCCCAGATTGTATTGAGGGCATCCTGCAATTCGACGAAGACCGCCATCGCTCCCACCACGAGAGTAATGATGCCAATCGTGGTCGCGATAAATCCGTTGGTTGATTTGCGGGTATTGGCCACAACTGAACTGACGATCTGGGCCGCTTCCTCACCGACAACTTCACGCATCTGGTCGGTCACTTCGCCACGAGCGACTTCCCCACCGACAATCATGCTCAACAGCCCGACAGAAATCACAGCCAATGGAGCCAGTGACAAAATGGCATAAAACGCGAGCGAAGCCCCCAGCCTCGGACACTTATGAGCCAGCCATTCACGGCCGGCATCCACAAAAACGTGGACCACTGCTCGAAAACTCAATCGCTTCACCATGGGCATAAAAACATTCCACCGCTGGAATATGACAGAGGAATGAAACAGTGGAACCGGGACGAGGCTTCAGGTATCAGGTATCAGGTATCAGGCGAGATCAACGCCGCGGGAACATCACTGAGAGGCGAACAAAAATGGGTGACGATCTTTACTAACCGGCACCCATGGGTTCACCCGTGATTCCATCCCACACAGAGCGTTACGACTTCGCAGCTGCGAGCACAGCTTCGTAGTTGGGATGATCGGCGATTTCCTTGCAGTATTCGACGTACTTCACCTTGCCATCGGCACCCACCACAAAAACAGCGCGGGCGAGGCAACGATCGAGTGGGCCGCCGCTGATCAGCACGCCGTAATCGACACCAAAATCGGTGCAGCGATGAGCGGAGAGCGTCTTGATGTTCTCGACCCCTTCCGAAGCACACCAGCGCTTGTTGCCAAAGGGGAGATCCATACTGACGACGAAGACATCGACATTCGGCAGATTCTTGACTTCGTCGTTGAACTTCTTGGTTTCGAGAGCGCAAACTGAAGTATCGAGCGAAGGGACCGTGGCAATAATGGTGGTCTTGCCACTCAGTGTGACTTCACTGAGATCGTTGGCCTGCAGTGAAAATGTGGGTGCGACATCTCCCACAACAATCGCACGGCCCTTCAGATCGACAGGATTTCCCTTGAGTGTTGTTGCCCCAGCACGCTTCATAATGCCATCTCCCCCTGAAAGATGAGTTTGTTCAGCGAATCCATTGATCCGGCTCTCAACAGGAAGTATCGCAGGTCGGTCAGCAGTTTCAAAGGAACAGGTCTGTTCAGTGCGAATCCATAGTGACCGCAGAAAGGCCAGCCCATGCGTCTCTCTAACTCGGCGATCACCTTTTTGACGACACTGGGATTACTGACCATTGGCGTCATGCTGCTCGATATCCGGCAAAACGGTGTCAGTTACTGGATCTTCCCGACCTCTTACAAGGGCTGTGGCACTTCTCACCTGCGGTTACTCACTGCCGAAGATTTCCCCTGGAATGAATCCGCCCGCTGCCGACTGATTCACACCAACTCGCCTGAGGAAATCGTGCAGGAGGCCATCGACACGAAACATTCATTCCCAGAATGGAAAACGCTACAACCGCCAGGGCAATCGACACTTTTGCAAGGATCTGTTTCGGTCGATGGACGCATGATTTTCCCATTTCTGGTGCGATCCAAGAAGATTTTCCAAGAGAAACAAGCGATCGTGCGCCTTGATGTACCTGGAGAAGCATCGCGAGTGTATGTAGTGACTGTTGATTGGGGCCTTCGTGGAAACCGCGCCACCGCCACACTTTCGAAAGATTCGAAGTATTACAATCTGCCGGAAATGTGACAGAAGCCGACAGACTTGTCACAATTGGCAATGAGATTTTGATTGGTACTTGTTGCGGATATTGGCAAGCGAATGTCGACCTACGATTTTGATGTGCTCGTGATTGGCGCCGGTCATGCAGGGTGCGAAGCAGCACTGGCAGCGGCTCGGCTCGGTGCGCGAACCGCCCTCCTCACCATGAATTGCGATACCGTCGGCCAGATGAGCTGCAATCCCGCAATTGGCGGTGTTGCCAAAGGTCAGATTGTTCGTGAAATCGACGCCCTCGGCGGCGAAATGGGCAAAGTCATCGACGCCAACGGCCTGCAGTTCCGCATGCTCAATCGCAGCAAAGGGCCCGCGATGCACTCGCCGCGAGCCCAGGCCGACAAAAAGCTCTATCAGTTCGACATGAAGCGGCGAATTGAAGAACAACCCCATCTCACGCTTCGACAAGAGACCACAGAACGGCTCCTTGTGGAGCATGTTCCCGGTAACCGACCACAGCTGACAGGCGTGCTGGTGCGCGGAGGTGCCATTTACAGGGCTCGTGCCGTCGTTCTCACCACAGGGACATTCCTGCAAGCCATTATGCATACCGGGGAAGCTAAAACTCCCGGCGGACGGGCCGGTGATGGCACAACGGGAACACTTTCCGATTCACTTCGCGAACTCGGCTTTCAGCTCGAACGCTTCAAAACCGGCACACCCGCCCGGCTTAATGGCCGCACGATTGACTACAGCGTCATGCAGGAACAGCCCGGCGACGACGCCCCCCAGCCTTTCTCATTCATGACGACCAAACTCCACCAGCAGCAGCTCAGTTGCTGGCTGACCGAAACCAACGAATCGGTCCACGAGGTCATCAGGGCCAACCTGCACCGCGCGCCGATGTATTCGGGGCAGATCAACTCGCGCGGACCGCGCTATTGCCCATCAATTGAAGACAAAGTCGTCCGCTTTGCCGATAAGTCTTCGCACCACATTTTTCTGGAGCCCGAGGGTTACAACACCCGCGAAATCTACTGCAATGGCATCTCGACAAGCCTGCCTCGCGATGTTCAGGATCAGATGATTCATAGCGTCAAAGGCCTCGAAAAAGCCGAAATCATGCGCTATGGCTACGCAGTCGAATATGACTACGCACCGCCGACACAACTTTTGCCGTCACTGGAAACCAAGTCTGTGAAGGGGCTCTACTTCGCCGGGCAGATCAATGGGACCACTGGCTATGAAGAAGCGGCTGGTCAGGGCCTGCTGGCAGGGATCAATGCCGCGCTGGCGCTGCAAAGCCGGGAACCATTGATCCTGGATCGCAGCGAAGCCTATCTGGGCGTGCTCACTGACGATCTTGTCACCAAAGGCGTTGATGAACCCTACCGGATGTTTACCTCACGGGCCGAGTTTCGCCTCGTTTTGCGCCATGATAACGCCGACCTCCGGCTGACTGCCAAAGGACGTGATGTGGGGCTAGTGGATCAGGAGCGGTGGACGGCGTTTGAACAGTACACGCAAGACCTGCAGGCAGGCCGTCAGCTACTGTGCAAAGAGCGATTCGAAGGAGCCACACTCGAAGAAATCCTTCGCCGACCCGAAACGACATGGCAGACGTTAAAAGAACTTTCACCCGTCGTGGCTGCACAGGCGATTTCTACGCGAGCGGCTGAGCAACTGGAAATCGAAACCAAGTATGCAGGCTATATCCGCAGACAGGATAGCGACATTGAAAAAGCCTCCAAGCTGAGCAATGTCCGCATTCCGACAGCCTTCGATTACCACGCGATTCAACATCTTCGCAAAGAAGCCAAGGAAAAACTCTCCCGCATCCAACCCGCCGATCTTGGGCAGGCCGGCCGCATCAGCGGCATCACCCCGGCTGATCTCTCCATCGTGCTGCTGCATATTAAAGAACGTGATCGACTGACAAGTGCCTGAGTGAAGAGGTAAAGCCCATCGATCAAATCAGGGTTTCATAGAGGAATCACCTGTCTTCAGCAAGTAGTGGTGCGCATAACGAAAGTTGGTCTTCGAATCACCGCGAAGATAGCTCACCCACTCTGGCTTCGTCTCATGCCGCAACCATGCCAGATGCGCCAGGGCATAGCCATACATGGGAGGTGTCATATATTCAGGACGAATGTGACTCGTCCCAGGCCATCTGGAGTTCCGACTCTCCCAATTTCTGGGACTATTTGCCAGAAATAGCCCAAATCCATGAAACAGAGCATTGAGATCTGTCAGAAGCTCGTTGTCGTACTCATCACCTTGTACACGGTATTCACCCATCAGTCGCAAGTGAGATAGTTCGTGAGCCATGGTGCCAATCAAATCCACAGCCTGAGTCAGATCGCTGATCTCGATATGTATTTTCGCTTTACCAGTTTTCTGCTCATATAAACCAGCAGCTCCTGGAGGGAGATACTTCCCTTGCTGGTTGACCAGCCAAAGAGGATTCTCAATCTTAAATGTTTTGAGGATGACTCGCTCAGAATCGACATCCATGTAGCTGCATACTTGATGAAAAAGACGCTTGACTCCATCTGGCGACTGAAGATTCATCTCTGGGAAAAAGTCATCCGTGGGAAGAATCACGGCACGACGGGTAAACACATCCTTCCCAAATTGACGGGTCAACCAGATGAGACGTTGTTCGACCCATGCTTTTGCATGAGGATCAACCGGACACCAGGGTTTGAACCAACCAAACATCACTCTTCCCTACTGATCGAGTAGACTTCTCCTTCACGTTCGGCATACGAAGAGTTAAATGTTTCCGGGACAAGAAATCCAGTTCTCGCTGAATTTGTGACTCACAGGTCTATAAAGCGTCAAGATTTAGTCGCTGCGATTGAGATTTGAGGTTCATTCTGGGATTACCTACCTTTCACCCCAAAGCTCCTTCAGCACAGGCACTAAACTGGGATCATGCTGAACAAGTTCTTCGCGGTTGAATGGGAAGAAATCATTCGTTGAGAAGTAGGCTTCGCTCGACTCGGAGAAGTATTCCATCGGACTGGTCATCGCATAAGCTCTGGTCTTTACTGAACGACCATTACCAAATCTCTGTTCGACCTGCTCATACTTTCCTGATTCTTTGGCAGCCTCATAGGCACGAATGATTTCAGCATTTGCATAGCCCCCCGTCAGCACGCGGTCATGGTAAGCATGTGCCAGTTCATGCAGGGTGATATTGGGCATGCGACGAGACTCCTCTTCAAAAATGAGCACGTTGGTGAATTCAACCGCGCGGGCCATTTCGGGAAGTCGATTGTTCGCCACCAGCCATTGACGACTGGGGTGATACACAGCCTTGGGAGGAATCCCCTTATATTCTGGCGACAACCATATTGTGACTTTCTTCAGCTCCTGTACTGCCATAGGCGGTACCACCTGCACGACTTCTTTGAGTTGTGCCTCCAGAAGTTCCAGTGCCTTCTTCAGCTTCTCGGAATTCTCGACCTTGAGTTGCCGATGAATGCGAACTGTCCAGCCTTGAATGAAAGCCTCATCGTAGGCTTCAACCCCGGATTTTTCTTTCTCCACAGGTTCCTTCGAAGCTTGCGAAATGCCTGACTGGGTCTTGTCTGCAACCGCTACTGGAACAGGTGCTTTTTCACTTGCCGGGGAACTCTTTAGAGGGAGCTTCTCATGGATATAATTCGTCATGAGCTGATAGAGATGAAAGTTCGTTCCCCGCCCTTCACTGATACTATGCGACCGGCTGGGATAGGGCATGACTGAAAACTGCTTTCCATGCGCAATCAATTCGTTCATCAACTGCTCGGTTGCCTGATAATGGCAATTGTCGTCGCCCGTCCCATGAATCAGCAGCAGATCACCTTGCAGTTGTTTCGCAAACGTCGTCGGCGAGCCCTGCTTGTATCCCTCCTGGTTATCGCCTAATAACCCCATATAGCGCTCCTGATAGATCGTATCGTAGAGCTTCTGATTAGGCATTGGCGCGACAGCAATCGCCATCTTGTAAATCTCGGGATAGCGGAAGAGTGCATTGAGGCTCATACTGCCACCACCACTCCAGCCCCAGATCCCTACGCGGGCAGGATCTGCAAAGGGCCACTTCGCCAACAGGGCTTTGACAGCCAGTGCCTGCTCTTGTGAGGCGAGAAGCCCGATCTGCTTATAAACGCATTTGCGGAAGTCACGCCCGCGGGGAGACATGGTGCCGCGATTATCAACAGCCGCGACGATATAGCCCTCCTGGGCCAGCATGCTGTACCAGAAGCCGCGTTTCCCCATCCAGACATCACGCACCACCTGCCCATGCGGCTCTCCATAGACATGCAGGAATAGAGGATGCTGCTTTTCACCTTTTGTGTGTGCCGGTGCAAACCGCCAGCCATCGAGTTCAATGCCATTTCCAATATCAACCCGGAAGAGTTCCGGCTGCGGGAACTTCCACTGTGCCAGCTTGTCTTTAAGCACCTGATTATCAGCGAGCGTACGAACGACCTCATGGCTGGGAAGTCGAACAACTTCAGTTAGCGGAGGGGTCGTCAGATTCGAGAAAGTATGGATCGCAACTTCAAAGGAGGGTGCGATCTGATAGGTATGCCAGCCGGATTGCCCGGCGGGAGTCACCCGCTGAATTTCGCCACCTCGAAGGGGCACCTGATACAGATAGCGCTGAGTCGGATTCTCCGGCGAAGCAGCGAAGTAGAGAATCCCTTTGGTCTCATCGATGGCTTCGACATCAATCACATCGAAGGATCCCCTAGTGATGACCTGAAGTTCGCCACTTTCCAGATTCGCACGGTAGACGTGCCTCCAGCCCGAACGCTCACTGATCCAGAGGAATTCCTTGCCGCCTGCCAGCCATTTGACGGGATTGTCGTTCTCAATCCAGGTCTCTTCGACTTCTGTCATCACCGTACGAAGTTTTCCGGAAGTCACATCGACCAGGAAGACGATATTGCGGTTCTGCGGACGATTCATCTGTTGAATCAGGAGTTGGCCACCCGCCGGTGTCCATTCGACCTGCGGGATGTAGTGCTCGCGAGGATCACCGGGGAGTTCAATCCAGGTGGGCTTGCCACCAGAGATGTTGACCACACCAACACGCGTCGATGAATTCTTTTCACCCACTTTCGGGTAAGGGAATGTGATCACCTTGGGATAGTTCTGCTGGCCATGATCAATCATGGTGAAGCGTGGCACACCGGTCGTATCAAACTGATAAAAGGCAATCGACTGGCTATCCGGACTCCAGCGCCAGCCATCTCGAATCGCGAGTTCCTCTTCGTTCACCCAATCGGAAGTCCCATTGATCAACGTCTCCGAACCATCCGTGGTTAAAGGAGTCACCGTCCAGTCCGTCAGTGATTGAACATAGAGGTTATGAGCATAGACGAAAGCGACTTTCGTTTGATCGGGAGAGATCTTGGCAAACATCATCTGCGCGGGGGGAGTTGTCCCGCCCAGCTTGGTCAACTTCTGCTGTTTGAGATCAAACAGCCAGTAGTCGCCACGAGTATTCTGCCGCCAGACTTTCTGGCTGTTGGTATAGATCAGCAGTTTTGATTCGTCCTGGGTGAACTGAAAACGCTGCACGGCCAGTGGCTGTTCGCTTCCTGGTGGAATGAGCAGGTTCCCTGCAATGACAACTTCTTTCGCCCCCGTCTGGATGTTAATCCGCATCAGGCTGACAAACTTCGCCTGAGGATTCTCTTTCTCGAATGAAAAATAGCTGTTCGAGAGCCGGCTCCATTGGAAGCTCCCCACACGTTGTTCGTCGAAATCTTTCGAGTTAAAAATTCGATCGAGGGTGAGTTTCTCAGCCGGATTGTCGGCAGCAGAGACCCGATGGCCAGGAGAGAACTGCATGGAAAGAACGACAGCACTCGCAACCACTGCTGATAAATAGAGAGAGCGATAATTCATATCATGCACCTGAAGGTAGGATATTCTATAGGAAAGGTATCACGCCCAGGCCATCGGCAGGGAGTGAATCATGGGCAAGGAGTACAAACCGATTCACACGATTGCGACATGGATTGAATTAAAACACATCGACCAGGCGTGGCCCCCAGACATCAAACTTTGGTGCGATCCCCAGACCAGGCGCTTCACTCGCCTGCATGTAACCATCCACACGCATCGGTGCACCGTCGGCATTACTGACCGTGACATAGCTGTTAAAATCGGTACTTGTAAAGCGATAGTGCTCGGGTGTGCTATGAGCCAGATGTGCAATGGCAGCCGTGGTGATATCGCCACCCCAACTGTCTTCCAGCGTCATGGCAATTCCCAGCGAAACACATAAATCGCGAATCTGTCGTGTTCTTGTCAGCCCACCCAGCTTACTGATTTTCAGATTGACCGCATCCATCGCCAGATCGGCCTTCGCCCGCATGAACATACTCAAAGAGTCGATATTCTCATCGAGAATAAAGGGATGATCCGTCGCCCTGCGGACAGCGAGGCATTCTTCATAAGTCAGACAAGGCTGTTCGATATAAACATCCAGATCACGTACGGCCCGCACGACGCGAATCGCCTCATGCTGTGACCAGCCAGTATTCGCATCAGCCACCAGACGATCATCGCTATCGAGCATAGCTCGAACTGCGCGAATCCGTTCAATATCGGTATCCGGGTTCCCGCCCACCTTGAGTTGAAAGCGGGTGTAGCCATCGGTCTTGTAGGCCGCGACCTTGCGGGCCATGACTTCCGGAGCTTCCTGAGAGATCGCTCGATAGAGCCGGATTTTTTCGCCATAGCGCCCACCAAGAAGTGTGCAAACTGGCAAACCAGTGCACTTCCCCAATAAATCCCAGCAGGCAATATCAATCCCGGATTTCACATAAGCATGCCCTTTAAGGGCGGCATCCATGCGTTCATTGAGCTGGGAAATCTCCCGGGGGTCCCAACCCAACAGGTGCGGCCCTAGTTCCTTAAGCCCTGCCCTGACACCGTCCGCATACGCCGGCAGATAGAACGGCCCCAGCGGACAGACTTCGCCATAGCCGACATGGCCGGTATCGGTCTCCACTCCCACGAGTGTGCTGTCAAAAACCGAAACCGACTTGCCACCCGACCAGTGATAGCTCCCTTCACACAAAGGAAGCTCAACACGATGGGCAAAAATCCGGGTGATGATCATGAGGAATGTTCCGTGGTGGTGCCGTCATGGCCGGGAGAATTTGTGTTATTGAACACAACATTTCATTGACGGACACCATACGGATTGGCAGGCCTTCTGCACAAGAATCAATCGGCATGAGTTTGCAGATTTGTCGGAGTCCCTTGCCAGGAAAGACTTTTTGCACAAATGAGCCGGGCCGCTTCTGCCGGCTGAGTCTGCAGCAACAGGTGCGGCCCTGCAATTTGGCTGAACGTCACCTTCGGCATTAACTTCTGAATGATCGATAAACAGGATGCAGGGACCAGTCGATCCTGTGTCGCCTGAAGGTAATGAATCGGCACGGAAACATTCTGCAGTTCAGGCCGCACATCAACCCGCAGGACTGCTCGTAACCTGGCAGCCAGAATGTCTGCTGGAACCTGATCCAAAACGGTTCGAATCCAATGCCGCGAGTCGGCCTCTGCTCCATTTGCCAGAAACATTATTGCCAGTGGTGTTCGGAATGGATGGGAAAACCACCATGAAGAAACCCTCGATGCAGCCCACCGGGGAACCCATCGCACAGGTGAGGTCAAAAAGCTGGCACACAGAATGACGCCACAAAGCCCCGCAGGACTGGTGGCAGCCAACTGGATGGCCAATGGCCCGGAAAAGGACTCCCCCAGAACGACGTAAGGCTCATCTTCGGGGAGTTGTTGTTTCACGAAAGTCAGCAGTTCCGGATAACCCATCCGGGGATCGAACGGATATCTGAAGACGACGGCTTCGATATCGTTGTGCAAATGACTCAGCAACGGCGTAAAGAGTTCACCTGTACCATCCATGCCAGGCATGAGGAGCAGTTTCATTCACGACTCCTCCTGCCAGCCATCATCGACCTCTCTTCAACAACAAAGGTTTATTTAGCAGCTTCAAGCTCAATATTAAACTTCGTGGCCGATGCTCCGACTTCAACTTCCAGCGGTGTGGATTCTTTGCTTTTATACTTCGCAGTAATCTCAGGGTAAGTGGCTTTATCAGTCGGATCGACCATCGAGACGCCATCCTTTTCAATGATCCGTTGGCCGGGAGGTGCCACAACCACTTTGTACTTGCCGGGGATGACTTTCGCACCGCCGGGTGGTGTGTAGGCGTAAGTCCCATCGGCTTTCACGCGCGTTACGAAGGCATCATCACGATCGACAGCCGAAAATGTCAGAATGGTTCCTTCGGGAAGAGCCTTGCCAGCGGCAGACGTCGTGCCCGAAACACCGCCAATCTGGGGAACGGATGATCCGCAGCCTAATGCCGCGACGAGCATCGACAGACTGAGGCAGAATCCGGTGCAGTGAGAAAACAGAGTTCTGTTCATTTCAAGTTCCAGGTATTGACCAGCGACAAGCGAGCCGGCATTCAGACAGCGGGGAGAGAAAAACAGCCGCCTGACGAGGTGAGTCAAGCGGCTGCTGAGTGAGACGTTCGAGAGACTCTTAGAGTTCACCAATGGTCTGGCCATCATCTCGAATGCAGGCATGCCGGAGCGTGTCGAGATTGATGTTGTCGCTGATGAAGCCCACGTGACCATCGCCGAATAGACAGTGGACACCACCCGTATGTGCCGATGTAAGCGGGTTGTTCGGGCCGAAGTTTACATTGATGCCAGGCTGATCATAGTTTTGTGTATTCGGCGCATAACGGACAGTCGTGAGATTGAACGTACGCTGACCTGGGCGTTGCCCACCACCACTTGTTCCCATCGTCCAGGAATGGGGGCCTGAACCGCCTAGAAACACACGATTGCCCGTAATTGTGTGTGCGTGCTGTGCTTGTATCGCAGCTTGATAAGTTGCAGTGACTAAAGATCCTCCGGATTCCCCGACCATAATGATGTTGGATGTTCCATCGCTGGCATCTCTCATTCGCGTCACATCATTAACGAGCATCATTCCACCAGAACTGAGGGATCCGTTCCCAGAAGCTCCGCGATCGCTGCAACAATCTGCCGCTGTTGTATTCAGACGGCTTTCTGTAAATGCGGCAGTGCTGGTCGCACCGGCAATACCAATGTACGTCGCTCGTTTTTGCCAGTCAGTCGGTTGTGCCATGGCACTCGAGGGACAAAGCTGAGCAGCAATAGTGGCATTCTGGATGCGTGTACTATTTCCGCCTCCACCAAAACCGGAACTGCTGGCATTCATATCCAACGAATTGAACAGCGGCCCCTGATCAAGCCCTGGCAGTAAACCCACCCACCACGTCATCCCCCAGCCACCGTTTGCATCACGACGACAGCCAATCGGGAAAGTGCTGTAGGTGTCGTGGTAGTTGTGAATCGCCAGGCCAATCTGCTTGAGATTGTTCCGGCACTGTGTGCGGCGTGCCGCTTCGCGTGCCTGCTGGACTGCCGGCAGCAACAGGGCAATCAGAATGGCGATGATCGCAATCACCACCAGCAATTCAATCAATGTGAAACCACGACGCGACATGCGTGCCTCCAGTCAGAAGAGAAGAAGTTTTTAACAAGACAGGAACTGGGATAGGAAAACTTTACATAGCGTACACAAGAGAATGTTTATGAGTCAATCAGCGATCTTTAAAATCTTGCTTCACCAAGGAAGTTCGCCTGCTCATCTCAGGATTTCCCCAGAGCAGTTCAGGCAGAGATCAGTTCACGGTAAGTCATCAGCAGGAATTATGTTGTGGACTTTCTTTCCACAGATTTCTTGTCGCCGGATTTGCAACTGGCGATGATTTCATCTTTCAGAGAATCTGACATCACCAGACCGGCTGGAGGGGCTTCGATAAAGTTGATGCCGTGAAACAAGCTCAATTCAGCGAGCGCTATGCGCATCTCCTGGGGAGCATGAACGCCCAGTGCCGCAGAGACAGAGATCCTGCGTTCGCTCTCGAGCAGCTTTCGGAGAGCAGCGGTCAATCGCTCACGGTTCGCCCTTCGAATGAGCAGCATGCGCTGAATGGCGAAGAAGACCAGATGCCACGACGCTGGCCCGATGAGCAGGAACATCAGAAAGATTTTGGCCGTTGAAAGCAGGTCGAACGAATGGCCAAAAGTCACCCTCGGAACACCCATCGACAAGAATGACAAACCCGTCCACTGTCCAAACTGGAAGGCCTGAGTCGTCCCCAAATTCTGAAGAGAACTCCAACTTACCAAGTAATAGATCACCCCCAACAGGAGAAAAATCCCTGTCGCCACTTCGGCAAACCAGCCCGGAGCAATGGCCCACTGGAATCGCATGACCAGAATCGGCCAGATCATGTTCCAATAGAAGAGTGTGAGGAAACTGGCGACGAACAGGCCAAGGACAAGCCCTCCTCCGGCCCAGAGCATCGCTTCCTGAAGTTGCTCGTCGACCCAGACATCGAGCGTGACTTTTTTACGTTTCTTCTGTGTCACTCCGGTTCCCGCAGCCATGCCCCCTCAACTTCCTCGAAAGTGAAACTGGTTTTGCCTGGAAACTGGCTTTGCCTGCTAAATGCCAGAGAATCTGAGCACTCTAAAACCCTGTCGGCCATACGAGGAATCTTCTATGGAAGATTAAAATCGTTCTCCCGTTTTGAGTGCTCAGGCTCACGCCAAAGAAATCTAGCCGAAGATTGTGAAGATGGCCAAAACTGCTGAAACAATGCGAATTCCGCAAACCTCTTGACCAAGGCAAACTTCCCAAGCCAACAAACATTGACCAATGGCAGAGAATGGCTACAATCGGCCAAGTCGGCAGGATCGGTAAATTAATCACACTCGTGAGAACCCGAAAACTTGCTGCAATGTTACCATTGTTGCACACCTCGGGGTTTTCGGCAGGTTTGGGGTTTGCCGCTGATGACGCAATTCGCGGACTTGGCGGCATTCGGCAGGGAATTGCCACCTCTTCGACTACGGAGAGCGAAGAGGTCACAGTCCAGTGTTCCGCTCATCGACAGGGTGTGCGGAGCCGCTTCAAAGGATGGACGTTTGTCATGAAAACGGTTTTCACCACAGGCGAGGCGGCCAAGATCTGCAAGGTCAGCCAGCAGACCATTATCCGCTGTTTCGATTCGGGTCAGCTCAAAGGTTTTCGAGTTCCGGGATCACGATTCCGGCGGATCCCCCGCGATATTCTCTATCGCTTCATGAAAGAGAATGGCATTCCGACGGATGCCCTAGAAAGTGGCCGCCGCAAGGCTCTCGTGGTGGATGACGATGTCGAACTCGTCGAACTGATTCGCGATGCCCTCGAAGCCGATGGCAGGTTTGAAGTGCGAGTCGCCAACAATGGCTTTGATGCTGGGATGATGGTCAAAGAGTACCGCCCGGATATCATCGTGCTCGACGTGATGCTTCCGGATATCAATGGCAAGGAAGTCTGTCAGCGGGTGCGCAATGATCCAGCTCTCGATGATGTGCGCATCATCTGCATCAGCGGGATGGTGGAAGCCGACAAGATTGACGATCTGAAGAAATCCGGTGCCAACGAGTTCCTGCAGAAGCCTTTCGAAGTCGAAACGTTGGTCGATCGGATGTGCCGCCTGCTCGATGTCGAGCCCTCTGACAACTAAACGAGGAACTTTGGGGTTATCAACCTCAAAGCAAAACCTTTTGGGTAGGGTGCATGAAGTTCCGACGGAATGCCCCAACTCATTCTGGTTTGATTTATCGAACGTACTAGCAGTCATCGAGTTGACTGACAGGGCTTGTCGCTGGGTGTAAGCCTTTGCACTCGTATTGTTTCTCCAGTGCTGGGGAAAGTCTCAATGCTGGTGCATTCCGCAGACTCCATGCACCCTACTAGATTTATTGCATGCGTCCTGTTTGAAACGCCTTGGGCACTCACTGGAAAACACCCCGAGAATACTGTTGAACATGCGGTTCCAGAGAAGGCCTCGGCCATGAATGACGAGGATCAGCCAACTCTTCCCATCGATACCGCAACCAGCAGCAATGCCTCTCTCTCTGAGAACTCCTGGTCGCCGGATGCATCACGCCTCGAGGCCTTGGCCGAGTTTGCCGCCGGTGCCGGTCACGAGATCAACAACCCTCTGGCAACGATCCTCGGGCGAGTGCAACTGCTGCTCCCTGGTGAATCGCACCCGGATCGTCGCAAACATCTCGAAACGATCATGTCGCAGACACTGCGTATTCGGGACATGATTGGCGACCTGATGCTCTTTGCACGGCCCCCTGCACCACAGCGCGCTCTTGTCGATGTGAAGCAACTTGTTGAAACTGTCTGCCTTAAACAAAAACCGGAGATTCAGATTGCTGGCTGCGAACTCGAATTCACCAGTGAGCTTCTGGAAACCACTCCTGAAGGGCACAGCGAAACTGGAAAGTTCCTGGCGTTTATCGATCGACACCAACTCTCCATTGTCGTGGCAGAACTCCTGCGAAATGCCCGCCAGGCGATGAAAGAAAATGGTGGCGTGATCCGAGTCTATCTTTCCCGAATAACAGATGGCTTACCACAACTCCAACTGATCGTCGCTGATACCGGGCGCGGCTTCTCAGCGCTGGATCAGCAGCACGCTTTCGATCCTTTCTACTCGGGTCGGCAAGCGGGTCGTGGAATTGGGTTTGGCCTGTGCAAAGTATGGCAGATCGTCCGTCAGCATCACGGAACGATTGCCATCGACTCTCAGCCAGAAGGCCCGACGAGCATCACCATTACGATACCCGTCGAAGAACCGATGGAACCATGATCATTCCGTCAACCACCTGGCAATGACCTCGATCATCGCACCCGATCAGTTCTTGAGTTCAAAGTTGATCGTGTTGCTCCCCGCTTTTACCTCCGCAGTGAGTGCCCCGGGTTTCAGGTACTTGGCTGGGACAGATTCGGGCTGTCCTTTGACCCACTCACCCTCTTGACCATTTTGAGGAGGTTTGGCATAGCCATCCGTACGCGTGGTAACGGAAACCACATGCGGCCCCACTTTAGCGCCATAGTTTGTAAGATCGAATCTCAGAGTGTAGGCCCCGTTCTCGTCGGTCATCCCTTCCGAGGCTCGACTGTCTGGCGGCTGAAACTGAACTCGCGCATTGGCCAGCGGTTTGCCATCGAGCGTCACCACTCCGGAAACCTTGCCGAGAGGAGGCAGATCACTCACGCTGCTGCCACAGCCACAGGACATTGAACTCAGGATGGCCACAACAGAGAACACCACTGTTGGGAACCGGGCCGGACTGATCTGTCCGACCCAACTCCGTAATGCGAATACCCACATAGTCGTCTCAACACCTCGATTGTTGACCCAGTTGTCCAAGGCCCGAGTGGGCTTGAATCATCCACTGCTCAGAAAATCCACAAAAGTGGACACCACTAATAGTCGCCAATCACAAATCCATCGGCAATCCCGACCAGGGCTTCGAAGGTGCTGTTGATGGGGGCAGGTGCAACGGTTTCACCGATATTGAAGATGTTTTGAGAGAGGAACTTGACGGCTCCATCTCCCATGAGGAAGTGTGCTCCGCCCGTATGCTGGCTGCTATAGCTGGCGGATGTTTCAGTATTGGGCCCTGTGAGAACGGGATTAATGCCCCATTTCGAGGTCCCTACGATTGTCATGATCCCCTGATTCCAGCCGGGATTTACATCCTGTGCAGCAGGCCCCCCCGCATTGGCGTCGCGAACAGCATAGAGCGTTCCCGCACTCATCCGCTGTGCACCGGAAAGCCAGGCCCGCTCGCCCACAAGAATCGTATTGCTGCTTCCATCCGTGATATTCGAGAAGTTTGTTCGGCTATTGCGGAAAAAAGCTCCCGTGGCCCCTTGCGTACCATCCGTCCCAGCACGACCTGCCTGCCTTGGTGCCGATGTACTGTTCGAGGCCACATAATTGCTCAGTGCCAGACCTCGATTGGTCGTGGTGGTGGCATCTTCAATGGCATAACCGGGATCGAGAGCTGGATCATGCACTCTCGGCCCGTTATCCGAAGGGCAATCAAAAGCCGCCAGCTGATTCTGCATGGCACCCAGGTTTGCCTGAATGGCGGCACTGGGAAGTTGTCCATTCACGTTGAGCGTGTTGAACAGAGGTGTCTGATCGATGTAAGGGAGCAGAAATGCAGACCAGGCCCAATGCCCTTTGTTATCGGCGACTGTGGCCTGCACGTACGCTGGTGGTAGCGTGTTGTAAGTATCGTGATAGTTGTGCATCGCGATCCCCAGTTGCTTGAGGTTGTTTCTGCACTGAGTCCGCCGAGCCGCTTCCCGCGCCTGCTGAACAGCGGGGAGCAGCAGCGCAATCAGAATCGCGATAATGGCAATCACCACCAGCAGTTCAATCAGCGTGAACCCGGCAGAGCGATTTGAAGTTCGTCTTTCTGACATGAATAAACTCCTGAGAAAAGCTCGAAAGAACATCGAGAAAACTGGGCAGAAAGCCCGGGACAGTCATGAGATATGAAAATGGATTACAACCTGGAAGCGAACTGATTGCTGACGGTTTGCAGATGTGAAATCTTCTGTGATCGAAATCAATAACTGAGCTGACCCAATTTTTGATTGATCAATCGCAATACTGAAGCGAACTCATCACTCGGCGCGACTTGTGGCGAACGCCATACGAATTGACATATGAGATGAAAGCAAAAAACAAACACTTTGAGCATCGGTAGATCAGTTGCACATCATGAATCCAACGCACTGGTGACTGCATCATGTTTGATGCGTTGAGTCTGCGGATCCAGGCGATTCGCCTGCCAAAGTTTTCCAAAACTCAAAGTGCCAAGTCATCTTGCCATTCGGAGCAAGCCCCTGACTGGCCGACAATCTGTGATGCCTGACGTCATGTCACTTCGAATCAAACTCTGAAAGCTTTGCAGTTCGAGCGCAGAACTGAAAAGCTTTAGTCATACTGATCATTTGCGTGACAATACGCAAGCGAATAAAAATATGTCCATGTGATTGCTTTTGTCGACAACGATATGATTGGCGGTCGATAAGACTTCTCATGTCGCAGACCTGAATTCACGGCTCAATATCCAGGAATCGATGCAATTGAGTACGAACCCCAAGTCCTCCAGCCAGAAGCTCCGTGGAATTCTGACCCCAAACATTGTGCCGCTGGATAATCAGGGGCGGATCCATGAATCAGAACTTCGCCGCTATGTGGATTGGCTGATTGCCCATGGTGTTCATGGACTCTACCCCAACGGTTCGACGGGAGAATTCCTCAGGTTTACCGCCGATGAACGCCGCGAAATTATGCGGATCATTCTGGATCAGGTGCGCGGCCGTGTCCCCGTATTAGCCGGTGCAGCTGAAGCCAATACGCGGGAAACGATCCGTGCCTGTGAAACGTACTACGACATGGGTGCAACGGCTGTCGCCATTGTTTCCCCCTTCTATTACAAGCTGAGTCCGCGGGCGGTTTACGCGTATTTCAAAGAGATTGCCGACAACACGCCCATCGATGTGACTCTCTATAACATTCCTTTGTTTGCCAGCCCGATTGACGTACCGACCGTCGAACGCCTGGCTTTCGACTGTCCCAAAATTGTGGGCATCAAGGATTCTTCCGGCGACTTGCCACACATGGCCCGCATGATTCAAGCGATCCGGCCACATCGCCCCGATTTCAGTTTTCTCACGGGCTGGGATGCGTCTCTTGTTCCCATGCTGCTCATGGGTTGCGATGGTGGTACCAATGCCAGCTCAGGCGTTGTTCCAGAGATCACCCGCAAGCTGTTCGATCTCTGTGAACTGGGTCAGTATCACCAGGCCCGTGAAATCCAATTCGAGTTGATCACTTTGTTCGACGCCATGATCGGTGCCGCCGAATTCCCCGATGGCTTTCGACTCGGCGTACGCTTGAGAGGCTTCGAAACTGGCGCTGGTCGTCAACCTCTCACTGCCGAGCAACAGACCGAACTGTCGAAACTGGCCGACACTCTGCAGTGCCTGCTCGCCCGGCACGGCCTGACCAATGCTCCTCACTCCGGTTGCGACCCCAAAATGGCGCCGGCAGCACTCACCTTCGGCAGTACTCCGCTCACATCATCACCATCCGGCAAGGCAGACACTCCACCGGTTCCAACACCACTGACGGAAGATCAACTCACACAGATCGTCCAAACGGTTCTGACTGAACTCGGACGACCACGCTAGAAACTTTTTCCGTCAGAAATATAGATCTCGGAATCTGGCCAGTTTGACTGCTTCAGTCAGGTTGGAACACCTGCCCGCAACGGAGAATCTCTCATGATTTGAGAACGTCACATGCTTGCTGGATCAATCAGACATCAGCAGCTCGACTGACTCTTATGCATGCCCTCTGGAAGTCTCAGAGAACTCACCTCACCGGGGATTTGTTCGAGTTCTCTTCCAAGAAAATCCTGCCATTCACCTGTGCCATGGGTCCTCTTTTCAGCGGAAGAGTGCCCATGGCATTCTCATTGGTATGAGATCGTTTCGACATACGAAGACACGACAAAAATTCGCGAGTGTCCTGTTTCTCAAAAAGTAAAATTAACTTTCCGTTAGATTCCCGATGAAGAACCAAGAGCAACAATATTAAGAACAACATTATTAACAATTCATAAACCATTCATCAGAATAGATTTACAACATCGTTAGCTAATGCATCTTAACAAATATAAACAGCACTCTCCATTTTCACACATTTCCTTAACTTTTTATTCATATTCACAAGGAAGATTTCGCCTGACGCTCGCCAGTCCGTGATGTTGCAGTGATGTTCGCCTGCAAACGATTGGCCCACACTTTCGCAGGTCAGGATTCTGAAATGCTTCGTTTGAATGCGGCTCAACGTCGCGGCTTTACTTTGATTGAACTTCTCGTCGTGATCGCCATTATCGCGATCCTGATTGCACTGCTGTTACCAGCCGTTCAACAGGCCCGTGAAGCAGCCCGGCGGACACAGTGCCGTAACAACCTCAAGCAGATGGGGCTGGCACTCCACAACTACGAATCCACCTTCAGTCGTTTTCCAAGTGCTGGTGAATTCACCGATCGCCGTGGTGGAACGTACTACCGAACGTTCACACCCACATCGACCTTTGTGCAGATTCTGCCATACATCGATCAGGCACCGCTCTACAACCAGTTCAACTTCAATTTCCACTACTCGAATGGCTTTGTTGCCGGCACATCGACGGGCAATGCTCTGGCTGCACAGGCCAAGATCAATGCCTTCCTGTGCCCTTCAAATGCCAACACACCGGTCGATCCACAGAACTTCGGCCAGACAGATTACATGCCTGTCGCCTACACCGACCTCAACGGTACGACAGGCGAACGCGCTAAGCTCAACACGACCTGGGATCGTGACTCCGTTCTGGGATTCTTCAACCGGCTAAGTGACACAACCGATGGTTTGACCAACACCATTGCCATCATCGAAGATTCGGGCAAAACGACTGTCGTCACAGGCTCTTACACCGCCGGTGCTCTTTTCGGCCCCGTCGCAGGTACTCCGCTGACACAGCAAGGCGTCGTCGCAGCCGCCATGCCCGGAACTTCGAACACATGCCCCAATCGCTGGGCTGATCCAGATTCAGGGAGTGGTGTCTCCGGTTCCCCACTTCGCGATCCAGCCAGCACATCGCCGGCTTACAGCGCAACAGCTCCAATTGCCGTCATCAACAACAACAAAACGCCCAATGGTGGTGGAACAGCATGTCCCTGGAGTTCCAACAACTGCGGGCCCAACGATGAGCCATTCAGCCTCCACACCGGTGGTGTCCATGCCCTGCTCGGCGATGGCAGCGTGAAATTCATCTCCGAGAACATTGACGTCCAGACCGTCCGCCGCCTGCTCAGCCGTGCGGATGGCGAACAAGTGGGCGAGTTCTAAAACCCATGGTCTGATCAACGAAAAACATGCCTGCTTTGGCAAGTCTGATTTTCTAATGTGATCAGTTCCAGCAAGATCGATATTCCCGGCATGACCATGATGTCCGGGCTTGGCCAGGTGGTTTCCCCCTCGAAGGACACCACCTGGCTTCATTTGCTGACGACTATTCGGATCGCTTCAGATCAAGAACAGATTGGCCATCCAGCTTCCAGCTCGCCTGAGGGACAATCCCCAGGTAGTCCAGAGCGGTAGCGACAATATCCACCTGATAGGTCGGTTCACTCGTTTTTCCGGCCTTCACCTCTGTCCCACTGGCAATGATGAAAACGTGGCGAATCTCAGGCTTTTCCCGGCCACCACCATGATTCGTCCCCGAGCCACCATGATCCGTACAGACAAGAATCAACCAGGCTTCTTGAGATGTCTTTTGCCTTTCGTCAATCGCTGCTAACAATCGACCGATATATCCATCGACGCGCTCAATCGACTCGACGTACTTCTTCACAGTGGGATGAAACCCATTTCCATGCCCTGTTTCATCGACTTGGCCAAAGTAGCAAACGACGACATCTGATTTTCCTGCACGAATACACTTCGCAGCTGCAGTCGAGAGTTCGTCATCAGCGACCAAATAATCCTGGGCATGTTGAGCCTTCGCGTTGATCGTCTCATCGGAGTGGGACAGAATCTTTTCAGCAATCGGTGGCCAACTGCTGAACGACGCTGTTTTCAACTCAGGCCGGGCCTCTTTCACTCGGGCAAAAAAGTGAGGGTACTCCATATAACTCGATCCCTTAAAGGAGTTATCGACCACTCCATGTTTATCAGGCCAGACACCCGTCAATAGATTCGACCAACCCGGCCCACTGACGGTATCTCCTTTGGTTTCGCGACTGGCCAGAATATCGGTGTTTTCGCAGTACAATCCCTGCTTGACCAAACGATCCAGATGGGGCGTATGGGCCGCCTCGATCGCATCCGGTCGGCAGCCATCGATCCCGATCATCAAGACTTTGCGAACGGGTTTGGCTTCAGCACCCGAAGTATCGCTTGCCAACACAGCCAAACAGATCACCGCCAGCAACACGCCGCCCCAACCTGCGAAAAACTTTCGACTTCTCTTTGACATGCATCTCTTCTCCCAAAGAACCAACGGCACCTGATTTAGCTGACACGATCTCCCGAAACCGAAATGGTCTCGATGTTTCGTCAATCAGCTTACCCAGGCACTGCCTCGGTGCCATTGATCAAATGAGATAGACATTTGCCCGAAGTGATCTTTCATTGATACCAATGCGAAGGGCTACCAGAAAGTTCTCTGGTAGCCCTTGGAAATCCTGCAATGAATTAAGCAAAGGGGAGCACTAACCGCCGAGTTTATTCTTCAGGAATGCCAGACCTTCCTGCAAAGCTTCATCGAGTTTTTCCGGGATCTTGCCACCGGCCTCGGCCAGTTCGGCTCGACCACCTCCACCGCCGCCAACCAGTTTGGCAGCCGCCTTGACGGCATCGCTGGCACTGAACCGCTGGGCCAGGTCTTTGGTTGCGCCGGCAATCAACGAAACCTTACCATCGACCGCCTGTCCCACAAGAACCGCTGCCGATCCCGCTTGAGCACGAATCTGATCGACCAGTTCTTTGAGCTGCTCGCGGGCCAGCTCATCAGCACGGTGGACAATCACCTTGATGTCGCCCACCATCGGCGCATCATTCACCAGTTTGGCAGCCATACCAGCGAGTGATTGCGAGGCGTACTGAGAGAGTTCCTTCTTCGCCACGCGCAGTTCATCCTGCAGCGCTGCGACCTTGCGTGGCAACTCTTCAGCAGTCGTGGCTTTCACCAGCATTCCCACTTCCCGCAGGAGATTTTCGGATTCCCGCATACGGGCAATCGCCTTAGGGCCTGTGACGCAACTGATGCGGCGCACACCGGCAGCAACCAGTTCATCCTTCACCACGCGGCAGATACCAACCTGCCCGGTGTTCGAAAGATGTGTACCGCCGCAGAATTCGCGACTGAAATCTCCCATTTCAACCACGCGGACAAAATCGGGATACTTCTCACCAAAGAGGGCCATCGCTCCCAGTTTTTTGGCCTCATTAATGGGCATCACGCGCGTGTTGATTGGAGCCCCTTCCGCAATCAACTGGTTGATCTGATCTTCAATCGAGATCAATTCTTCATTCGTCAGGCTGCGCGGATGAGCAAAGTCGAAACGCAGCTGATCCCCTTCGACCTTCGAACCACGCTGAGTCGCGTTTTCCCCCAAAGTCGTTCGCAAAGCATGATGCAGAATGTGTGTGGCCGAGTGAGCACGGCGGATAGCGGCTCGACGGTGGGCATCGACACCGGCGGTGACTTCTTCTCCCACCTTCAGCGAACCCGCTTTGAGTTGCCCAATGTGGACAAAGAGTTCGCCATCCTTCTGAGTATCGTAAACGGTGAATTCACCGCTGGCAGTGCGAATAGTACCGGTATCACCGACCTGACCACCCGATTCACCATAGAACGGTGTCTTGTCGAGAACGATCCCAATGGTGACCAGTGGGCTGGAATAGCTTTCGGCCAGTTTCTTATCTGCAATAATGCCGCGAATTGTGGCCTTGGATTCGATGGCCTCATAGCCCAGGAACTCTGTCCCGCCACTCTTTTTGAGGGCATCAATCGGCCCTTCCGACATCACAGAATCTGCAAACGCTCCGCGTCCGCTCGCCTTTTTGGCCTCTTCCCGGCACTCTTTGAAGCGGGCCATATCGACTGATACACCCTCTTGAGCGGCTAACGTCTCAGTCAGCTCAATCAGGAAGCCGTCAGTCTGATGCAGATCAAACGCTTCGTCACCAGAAAGTGAAGTTCGATTCGCACTTCTGGCCTGATCGACCAGCTTGCGGAACTTGGTCAGGCCACGCTCCACCACACCAAGAAACTGCTTTTCTTCTGACTCGATCACATGCGAGACGGCTTCAATCGTCTGGTGCAGTTCGGGATAAGGCTTCCGCATGACTTCAGCAATCATGGGCACCAGTTGCGAAAGGAATGGCTCTCGTTTTCCTAACAGGAAGCCTTCCATCGAAGCCCGCCGCAGAAGCAGTCGAATGATGTAGTTTTCTTTCTCCGGGCCAGGGACACAGCCCTCATGGATGGCGAACGTACAGGCACGGACATGATCGGCAATGCGGCGAAGTGGTCGGCCCACAGGGCTGGCAAAGTCATACTTGACCCCCAGGATCTCACCGCCGCGGTCACACAATGGCCGGAGAATATCGATCTCGTAGTTGCTCTCGAAGCCCTGCATGACCGCTGCAGTCCGCTCCAGGCCCATCCCGGTGTCGATATTCTTTTTAGGTAATGGCCTCAAATTGTTCGGAGGATCCCCCACGCGATTGAACTGCGTGAAGACGAGATTCCAGATTTCGACTTTCTTGCCGCTGGGTGGCGTGTAGTAAATTTCACTGCAAGGGCCGCAGACACCATCCGGGCCATTGGTGGGTGAACCGGCAGGCCAGAAGTTTTCATATTCGTCTTCGCGGGTAATCTGCTTCGAGTCGAGGCCAATTTCGTTCTGCCAGATACCGACCGCCTCATCGTCGTCCAGATAAGCGGTGACAGTCAGTCGCGAGGGTTCCAGGCCCAGCCACTTCTTGTCCGTCAGGAATTCCCACGCCCAGTGGATGGCTTCTCGCTTGAAGTAATCTCCAAACGAAAAATTCCCCAGCATTTCAAAGAAGGTGTGGTGATACGACGTCACCCCGACATTGCTGATATCACCCGTGCGCAGGCACTTCTGGCAGGTTGTGGCCTTGGTGAAATCGAGAGGCCCGATTCCAAGAAACTGATTCTTGAACTGATTCATCCCCGCAGGTGTGAAAAGAACGGTTGGATCATCTTTTGGAACCAACACATCCGAAGGGCGACGGAGACAACCCTTCCCGACGAAGAAATCAAGATACTTTTCGCGGAGTTCATCTGTCTTCATGTTCGATCGGCTGCCGTGCCTGCAAGGCGATTGAGGAAACGTCCGGGCATGCAAGTTCATGCCTTTCCCTGACAACTTATCACAATCGGCAAAACCGGTGCATCCTCAGCATCGCGAATTGTCGCGCAACGCTTGCCGATTTCCACAAATTTGGCACTTATTCGGCTTCCACTGTCACTTGCCGACCATCTGCCAGCGTGAGTTTGAGCTTGCCGGTCGCCGCAGTTACCAAAGTTGTGAATTCTGCCGGAGTCCCAACGGGTTGCCCATTGACCTCCGCAATAAAGTCCCCGACATGGAGCCCCGCCCGACTACCGGCACTCTCTGCCACGATTTCCGTCACCAGCACGCCCGGGAGAAAGCGAATGGGCTGTGGCAAAAGTTTCCATCGCCCCGTCGAGTAATCGACTGTTAATCCCCTCAAAGCAGCTCGCCTGGCCCCCGACGCCACAATCTGATCTTCCCAGTCGACGGGCCACTTCCCGAGTTTTATAGAAAGCTGCAATTCCTGCTGACCACGTAAAACCTTGAATGGAACGACTGTTCCCGGTGCCTTCAAACCCACTTCCCGCATGAGGTCATCCCCTTGAAGGATATGCACCCCTCCAATTTCCAGCACGATATCCCCGGGCTCAATCCGACCGTTCCATGCCGGTGAATAAGGGTAAGCCATCTCTACCTGAGTACCGTACAACACACGCGGGTACCCTTCGATGATCCGGGGTATGACCACTGGGGCTCGATTGAGGCTCACGCCTAGAAATCCGTACTCCACTTCCTCGCCGCGAATCAGCGACTCCACAATCCGCCGGACGCCTGCATCAAACGGAATAACAAAACCACTCGACTTCTCATAACCATCCAAGGCGGCCAGCGAACTTCCAATACCCACGAGTTCCCCATTGAGGTTGATAGCGGCTGCCCCACTCATCCCCAAAGAAAGTCGTGCGTCGACCTGCCAAAGGGTGCCAAAATAATGAATGGTGGGCTTCGCTTTGCGGGAATCATCCCGAGCCACCAGCGGATCTGGAGGCGGACGACGGGTCATATTGGAAATCATGCCCATCGTGACACTGGCTGAACCATCGCGTGCAATCGCATACGGATTCCCCAACAGCAGCACAAACTGCCCTTTGGTCATCTCATCCGCTCGGCCTAATTCCAACGGTGTGAGATTTAAATCACCTGATCTCAAAGCACCGCTATCAAGCGCAAGAACAGCCAGGTCACTTCGAGGATCGGCTGCGAAAACTGTCGCCCAGCAACCCTTACGTCCCGCAAATGTGACGAACAGCCGCGATTGATCCCCTTTCACAGGCTGCCCATACCGCTGTCCATTTCGCACAGCGTGATAACAGGTGAGCACCACAGGTTCCTGAGGATTCGCCCCGCGAATCAGAATCCCGCTCGCAAACTCATTGGGAACAAAATCAGGGTCGAGCGGATCCAGCCGGGTTACCCGCTGATCCGGGCCAATGATCATTTCCGTCGCCGATGGACGCACCCGGGCAATGCTGACAATCGCCCCTTGATTCCGCTCAACCAGATCTTGAACCGTCTTTTCGAATGCGACCACAGGGAGAGCTGGAGCCTGTGCCAGAAGTGTCGTCGAGCAGCAAGCACCACACGCGAGAACCACGACCAGCAATCCGCGCAACGATGCTCTTGCTGCGTAAACAGCTTTGAAGACGGGCGGCGTGGACTCACATGACCACATCACAATATTTCCCGCAGAACTCCAGCCCTAACCAACACCCTGGATCCCAGTCACTTCCAGGTGATTCTCACTTGGAGTCACTCTCCCTTGGAAGAGGTGGAAATGTGTTGACCAGCGGCATGCAGTTCCAGCACCTTGGCCTTGATCTCGGCCATCAACTCCGGATGCTCTTCCAGATAGATCCGGGCTTTATCCCGGCCCTGACCGAGCTTGACTTCGCCATAAGTAAACCAGCTACCACTTCGCTCAACGAGCCGCGCAGCGACCCCCAGATCAAGAAGATCGCCAGAAAAGCTGATTCCCTGTGAACTCAGCATGTCAAACTCAGCCACACGGAATGGGGGTGCGACTTTGTTTTTGACAATCTTGACCTTCATGCGCATCCCGGTCGTGACATCCCCCTCTTTCAAAGTTGCCAGCCTCCGGACATCAGCCCGGACGGAGCAATAGAACTTGAGAGCCCGCCCGCCAGGAGTTGTTTCCGGGCTGCCGAACATCACGCCGATCTTCTCACGAATCTGATTGATAAAGATCACTACGGTTTTAGCTTTGGAGATCACCCCGGTCAGCTTACGCATGGCCTGGCTCATCATGCGGGCCTGCAGCCCCACATGCGAATCGCCAATCTCGCCCTCCAGTTCCGCTTTAGGAACCAGCGCCGCGACCGAGTCAATCACCACGACGTCAACAGCGTTCGATTTGATCAGCATCTCGGCAATCTGCAGAGCTTCTTCTCCCGTCGAAGGCTGGCTGACCAGTAACTCTTCCAGATTCACTCCCAGCTTTTTCGCCCAGGCAGGATCCAGTGCATGTTCAGCATCGATAAAGGCCGCAATCCCTCCCTCACGCTGTGAATTCGCAATGCAATGCAGGGCCAGCGTGGTTTTACCGCTTGATTCGGGCCCGAAGATCTCAACGATCCGGCCCCGTGGAAAGCCTTTACCACCCAGTGCCAAATCCAGCGACAACGCCCCGGAACCAATCCCGTCAACATCCATGCCGGCATCGGTCAACTTCATGATCGAGCCGCGACCAAAGGCCTTTTCGATCTGCCCCAGTGTGTTATCGAGCAACTTCACATGCTCGCGTTCAACTTCTGCAGCAGATTTCTTGTCTGGCTTGGCCTTCGGCGACATCCTGAGTCATCCTTTTTGAAATCTTTTCCGGTCAATCACAATCCGTACGCAGCCACATTCATCGTGAATGTACAAAAATACAAGAAACCAAATGAACAGTCAACAGCCTGCATGAAATGGATTTCGTTTGATCACTTCGAAAGCTCTGCCAACACTTCTTCCGACACGCTGAAATTCGACATCACATTCTGAATGTCATCGTTGTCTTCGAGAGCATCAATTAAAGCCAGGACGGCTCGCCCCATCTCCAGATCAAGCTCGACCGTGTTCTGCGGCAGCATGGTGATTTCTGCAGATTCCATCGGTATTCCGGCTTTCTCCAGGGCTTCCCCCACAGGAGTAAACGTCTCCGGGGGACAAATCACAGAAAAACCACCAGCGTCGGCGGTGACATCCAGTGCCCCGGCATCGAGCGCAATCTCCATCAGCGTGTCTTCATCGGTCACGCCTGCCTTCACCGCATAGAGCCCTCGGCGATCAAACATCCAGGCCACACAACCTGTGCTGCCAAGATTCCCGCCATGGATATCAAAAATCCGGCGGACTTCACCTGCTGTACGATTCCGGTTCTCTGTCAGAATGTCACAGAGGACAGCCACACCACCGGGGCCATAACCTTCATAGAGTACCTGCTCGTAATTGTCGGCCTGAAGCTCGCCTGTCCCTTTTTTGATCGCCCGTTCGATCGTATCCGCAGGCATACTCGACTTTTTGGCGCGATCAATTGCATAGCGCAGCGCGAGATTCGCAGCCGGATCCCCCCCCCGCTGTGCAGCCACAATAATAGCCTTGGAAAGCTTGCCAAAGAGCTTCCCTCGCTTTTGATCGTATCGTCCCTTCTTGTGAGCGATATTCGCCCAATGGGAATGGCCAGCCATACTGTCTATCTCTTCTCAACAAGCAGATTCAGTTCAAAAACTAACGACGAAGCGACAGATTTCATCTCTTCAGCTGATAGCGAACCTCGCAGAATGACCCGTTTTTGGCCCATATACAAGGGCTTGATTAAGGGAGGCCAGCTGATCACATACAAAATATCAGGACGTGGGCTCTATGGCCTGTGGCTTGCCCCCTTCTTTGGGTTTGGCAGCCGTCCCTAACTTTTCTTCCAGTCGCTTGAGCAATTTCTCATCAGGGAGACGTTCGGCTCTGGATTTTTCCATCGCTTTTGCCCAGGCCTTCTGAGCGTCGGCGGCTCGACCCAGTTTGTTGTAAACGTCCCCGAGATGCTCATAGATTGTCCCATCTCCACCCGTCCGCATCTCAGCGGCTTTTTCCAGTGGAGAAAGCGCCTCTTCATACTTTCCGAGCTTAAACAGCACCCAGCCGAGGCTGTCGAGATACGCAGCATTTTCAGGTTCTGCTGCCACCGCCTTGCGGATCATTTTCTCGGCTTTTTCCAGGTTTTTTCCCTGGTCGGCATAGAGGTAGCCCAGATCATTGTTGACCGAAATATCCTCTGGATCTTCCTCCAGCACTTTTTCGAGGATCGCTTCCCCTCGTGGAATATCACCCTGCATGACATAGATGTTCGACAGGCTGAATTGGCACTGCCTCACAATTCGTGTCTCGCCGGGAAAATCCCGGAGCACAGTTTCAAACTGGGCGATTGCCTTTTCGAAATTGCGACTGTGATAGTAAATCCAACCTTTCTGGAACTGCAGGACAGCCGCCTGGGGGATCAGACGAATCGCCTGATCAATCGCTTCCAGTGCTCCTTCAGTATTCCCATTCATCTCCCGGGCTTGAGACAACTGGAAAAGCAGATTGGGCTTTCGATCAGCCATCGCAGGCTCTTCCAAGGCTTCTTCCAGAACTTGAGCAGCATCGGCATAGCGGTCGGCTTTCAGAAGCATCTCCGCCAGATCGGAAAGCACAATCCCTCCACGATCAGGAGCAATCTCCTTGGCTTTACGAAAGAATTCGATTGCAGCATCGATTTGCTCACCTTGAGAGGCCAGCTTGGCAACCAGGTAGGCCTCTTCAAAAGTCAATTCACGAGGCTCGGCAGAGGCCTGCCGACGGCCTGCATCAATCACCAGACCGACCAGTTCCCGATCCTTTGCCACCGACTCGAACTCGGCTTCAATCTCATCCACACCATCCGGTGGAGCCTGAGACAAGCCGCGACCTAACGTATCCAACAGTTTATCTGCCACTTTCTGCTTACGATACAAACGCGAAAGCCCCAGATATCCTTTTAAATCTCGCGAACCCTTTAGTGAGGCTTCGTAGATCTTTTCGGCTTTTTCGTAATCACCGCGATCCGTCAGTTTCTCGGCCAGAAAGAACTGCAGTGTCGAATTCCGCTGGTCTTTCTCGGCAATCGCAGTCAAGCGATCAATCAACTCTCCCTCAAGACCACTGCGGGAGAGAATCTGCGACAACAATTCGTAAGCTTCGCGGCCTTTGGATTGTCTTTGAGCATCGATGTACTTCTGAAGTTCAACCAGAGCCTCCGCCGGCTTACCTTCCAGAAGCAGCAGCTTGGCCTGATAGAAATTGACATTTCCCCGGCTGGCCTTACCGGTTTTGACAGCCAGTTCCAGCGCTTCTCGTGCAGGTGCCACCCGTTCTGCATCCAGGAGAACCTGTGCAACACGCTCAGCACCGGTCCGGGGATCATTCATCAGTTCGTTGCGGAATCTCGGATCAAGTTTGAACTCATCCGGTTTCTTAAACACTTTCAACAGCAGTTCGTACTTATCGGCTGCCTTGGGAATATCACCCGTCGCCAGATACAGGATCGCCAGGTCGCGCTGTAACCGGATCGCCCAGTTCGACAGGGGATCGAGTGTGGGAGAATTCGCTGCCTGTTCCAGAAACTTGATCGCCTCGGCCCCTTTCTGCTGGGCAGCCATTCCGGCAGCGAGAGTATGGAGAACTTCAAAGTCGGCAGGATCAAGATCGACAACTTTCATGGCCCAGGACATCGCCTGTGCCGGTTGTTCCTGAATCAATGCAATCTGCATCAGCTTGCGATATGTCTCGGCAGAGCCTGGATTGAGTTCCGCAGCCCGCTGGTAAGCCGTGTAGGCCCGCTTCCACTCCAGTCGAGATTCGAACAACGAGCCCGACATGAACCACGCTAAAGCCTCTGCCTGTTTTTCTTCAGCAGCAGTGCGCGGAGTTTTAGGAGTGAGAGGAACAGCCGGTTCATCCAACGTTTGCAATTGAATGACAGGCCCTGCGGTTACCTTGGGAGATCCAGCAGGCTGAGTTTCCTCAGAAGCTGCTGTTTTCTTGGTTGCCTCTTCAGAGACCGGAGGCGGTGTCGCAACCTCTTGCGCTGCGGCACGCTTCAAGAAAGTGTCGGCCAGTCCGTTCCCAGACACAACAGATAAGGCTACGCAACAGGGAATCATCAGGCCGAACTTGAAGAGGTGGAAACCTCCATCCCGTCGCAGACGAAATGCGGTCAGTCCCAGACTCCATTTTCTGACGTGTTCCATTCCCTGCCCCTCAAGATTTTCCCTGGGCATCTGCTGAAGACGTGGTGTTCACGTCCAGCGACGATTCAACATTTTGACACCTTCCGATTGTAGCCCTGAATGTCCTCAGGCAGCAAACCGAAGTTTGACGAAAGTCTGCTTTGGCCAAGGTTCGATGGATCACATTTTCGAAAGCTGGTTCGCAAGAGAAGCCGCGAGGAGAGCGTCTCTTCGTCAGAAACCAATGCACGACTTCGCACTGACCATCCTTCGGGAATTTTTGACCACCAGAGCCAGTGCAAGAAAACAACCTTCAATGGGAGCAGGTGTCGACAGGTTACGGAGTGACATCTCCCGGGCTTTATCCGTTACGACTTCGCCCTGCCGGTTTTTTTCGCAGCGGCTGATTTGCTCTTGGCTGCAGCGGATTTGCCTTCCCCCTTGGCGGGTTTGGCTGAAGACGAAGCTTTGGTAGATTTCTTGTCAGGCGCCGCTTTTGAAGCCGCCTTAGTGCTGGGTGTCTTTTCGGCTTTTTCTGTCTTCTCAGTCTTTTTGGCAGTTGAGCTCACAGCCTTTGAAGTCGCTCCCTTTTCAGTGCTTTCCTTCGGGGGCTTAGATACCTTTTTGGCGACGGGCTTATCGTCGGAAGGCTTATCAACTTTTGGCTTTTTGGTCTTGCTGGAAGTTTCAGGCGCCACTTCCGTGGCCTTCTCTTCAGACTTGGGAGGCTTTGAACCACCTTTGGCTTTAGGCTCGGTCTGCTTCTTTAACTTTTCCCAGTAAGCGGCAGGCCCGAGCTTCATGAGTTCGGCCAGTCGTTCCATCGCCGTCCCGGCATCGAAACCTTCTGGTGGATGCGGATAAGCCTCTTTATTGAAGGCACTTCGCAGATTGGAATCTGTCGCCAGAGCACGAATCATCCCACAGAAACTATCCACTTCTGCTTTTTTGACCGTGGTCTTGAGCGACTCACTGATTTCGTCAGCACTTTGTCCGGGCATCGCCAGTCCCAGCCAGACCAGCGTATGAATCGAGCTTTCATCCAGAGGGATGACATGCGCACCAAGAACCGCATGCAGTGTGTAGGTTCGGACAAAAGGTGTGGCCGACTTGATTTTCACAAGTTGCTTCTGGGCCAGTTCGAGTGTCCGCTTTTTGAGCCCTTCGAACTCGAAAGTGTAATTCTTATCGAAGACATGCTGCAGCACACCTTTGTAACGATAAGCCTTCCACTCGCTGTTATGGAGAGACCCCAGAGCCTCCTGTAATTCGGTCACAGAACTGACACGGGCTTCGTTCAAGTCTGTAAAAGCGGCTCTCAATTGCTCATAAGCAGCCTGCGATTCTTCAATCGGCGAATCTTCCAGGCAGACCGCAAAAAGCATCGTTTCCAGAACCGGAAACTCGGGAGACGATGGCAGTTTATGAAGCTTTTTGACAACCGGATGAAGCTTCTTCAGAAGTGCCTGCTTGTCGGCGGTTTTTGTTCGTACGGCAGAGGCCATCGTGTGTTTCTTCCGCAGTCAGGTTCCGGGAAATACCACTGTTCTATCGACTTCCGTCACGACGATCATGTTCGTCGGGAATGATGGCAACATCATACAAGAGGAACGTCCCATCATTCCGGAGGAATTCCACTGAATTTCAATTCTCAGATCATGAGCAGCCACTCACCATCAGCCATTGCAGTTTTATCTTCAATTCTCATACAGAGAGTTTGTTCGTGGTTCGCTGACTTTATACCGATTTTGATTCACCAGAGACATCTGTATCGCCAGCATCGCCATTCACAGCATCATCGCCCGCCGCACCATCAGCAACTCGACCCGAGTCTTCACTGGTCACCGTTGGATCCACGGCACTCGACGAGGATGTCTCCTCGTTCAATTCGCCAGCGACTTCTGCTTCATCGTCCTCAAATTCATCATCATAAAGATCGTCATCCAGAGAATCTTCCCCCTCCTGATCAGCCTCATCGCTGTCAGCCTCATCAGTGGGAAGAACTTCTCGCAAGGCTTTCGACGTTTCAATACTCAGTTTGACGCCCTGATCGAGCACAAATGTGAGCACCGGGGTGTAGCGAGTCTCCAGTCGGTCTGCGATCTTGGCCTGAAAAAATCCGCAGGCTGATTGCAAACCATGCATGCACAAAGACTGCTCTTTGGGAGTCCCCATCACCGAAACATGCACACGAGCGGTTCGCATATCCGGAGCCACCTCTGCCGAAAGAACGGTAACGTTCTTGACGCGTGGATCACGGATATGCCGCATGATGGTCAGGCTGACTGTTTCCAGCACAGCCTGAGAAGCCTTTGCAAGTCGTCGAGACATCATGGCTGTAGTGCCTTATGGCGATAGCGCCTTTACCTATATCCTCACCAGAACTACGACAGCCCGGGATCCAGCATTTCCACCCTTAATCGAATGTCCGTTTGACTTCTTCGATCTTATAGGCTTCCAGCAGATCCCCTTCCTTCACGTCATTAAATCCTTCCAGCCGGATACCACATTCCATCCCTTCGCGAACCTCACGGCTGTCGTCTTTTTCACGCCTGAGCGAAGCAATGGCGTAAGAGTTCAGCACCTTCTGATCTCGAATCACATGGATGCGGTTGGTGCGTTCGATCGTACCATTCAATACACGGCAGCCCGCAATGGTACCAAAACGACTGATATTGAACGTTTGCAGGACAATCGCCCGGCCCAGCGTGACTTCCTTCTTGGCCGGCTTAAGCATCCCTTCCAGAGTCTGCTTAATTTCATCAATCACTTCGTAAATAATGTTGTAACGGCGGATTTCCACGTTCTCCTGCAGTGCCAGAGCAGCCGCCCGGTCTTCAGGAATCACATGGAAGGCAATAATGATCGCCGACGAAGCACTGGCGAGATAGACATCACTTTCGTTGACGCCACCAACACCTTCGTGCAGGATGCGGACGCGAACTTCGGGATGTTCAAACTTCCCGATTTCACTTCGCAGAGCTTCCAGAGAACCAGGAGTGTCGGCCTTAACGATCACACCCAGATCCTGAACTTCACCCTCGCGGGCAGCGTTGAGAATATCTTCCAGAGTTCGTTTACCACCGCGCGAAGAGAGCGAGACCTGTCGGCCAGCCATCCGTCGCCGCTCGGCAATCTCACGAGCCAGATCCAGATCGTCGAGCACCACAAACTTATCACCAGGAGCAGGCACGATATCGAGACCTGCCAGCATGACAGGTGTCGATGGCGGAGCTTCATCGAGCTCCTGCTGATGTTCGTTGAAAATAGATCGTACTTTGCCGTAAGCCTGCCCACAGAGAACGACGTCTCCGCGGCGGAGTGTTCCCTTCTGCACAATGAGCCATGCGAGCGGACCACGACCTTCATCACGGAAGGCTTCGAGGCAGGCCCCGGTGGCGGGACGCTGCGAATTCGCCTTGAACTCATTGAGTTCTGCGGTCAGCAATAATGTTTCCAGCAGTTCATCCAGACCTTCGCCAGATAAACCGGAGGTGCGTACGACTTCAGTGTCTCCACCCCATTCGGCCGCCAGCACGTTCTGGGCAGCCAGTTCCTGAAGGACACGCTGCTCATTTCGATCAGGCAGATCGACCTTATTCAGTGCGACAACCAGTGGCACACCGGCGGCTTTGGCATGAGCAATACATTCCACAGTCTGAGGCATGACACCGTCATTCGCAGCAACCACCAGCACAACGATATCAGTTACGTTGGCACCGCGAGCACGCATTTCACCAAACGCTGCATGGCCTGGGGTATCGACGAATGTCAGTTTCTGACCATTCTTCGTCACCTGATAGGCAGCAATATGCTGGGTAATGCCCCCATGTTCTGAAGCAGCCACGTTGGCCGAGCGCAGCTTGTCGACCAGAGTCGTCTTGCCATGATCGACGTGCCCGAGAATCGTGATGATTGGCGGTCGATTTTCCAGAACTGAGGGATCGTCCGGGAGATCGATGTATTCCTGCAGCTCGTCTTCGACATCCTTGGGTTTGACGATTTTGAGATCGACGCCCAGTTCCAGAGAGAGTTCGAGCGCTGTCTCTTCATGCAGCAGACTGTTGATGGTCAACATTTCGCCACGTTTGAAGAGAATCCCAAGGATCTGCTTGGCAGGCCGGCCAATCGCTTCCGAAAGAGAACGCACAGTGAGTGGTGGCTCGATTTCGGCGGTTGTTTTGAGCTGTGTGGTTTGCTTTTGACCGGGCCGACGAATGAGCTTGCGAACGGCCTTACGTTCAGCAACTTCTTCTTCCTCAGACGTACGAACATCTTTCGTCCGCTTGACCCGGCGGGCTTCGCGGACTTCTTCCATACCGGCGCCCAAGGCATTTTTGTCTGCCTTTTTGCCGCCGGCACGGCCTTCCATGATGTCTGCAAGATCGGCTTTGTTCTTTTCGTCACTGCCGCGGCGACCACCGCTGCCAGCGACTCGATCTCCCAGAGGAGAATGCGTAACCAGCTTACCTTTGATATCAATGCGGATATCGGGCACCTGGGCTTTGACGTCTTCTTTGCGAGCGACCGGGCCGCCACTGAATGGCGCCAGATTCGCGACACCCGGCACATTCATACGGGGACGGTTGGAAGGCTCGTTCCCGCCTCGATTCACAGGGGGCGCTGCTCCACCACCGGGAGCTGGCGGCCCTTGAGTGGTTGCCTGCTCACCTCGCGAAGGAGTCCCTCGACTGCTCATCCCCATATCACGCATGGGGCGACTGCCAACTGCTCGCATCGGCCCACCGGCCATGCGCGAAGGCATCGAAGGACGCTCCGGCACACCCGAAACGCGATTGCCTGTATCCTGTGATGGCTGAGATGTTCCACCCTCGCCACCACCGGGTGCTGAACGCTGTAATGGTTTGGAACCGGCTCCCTGGGGAGCATCAGTTCCAGCATTCCCTTTTGCACTGACAGACCCACGCGAGGTCATCTGGTGTTCACGCACAGGTGCTGGCGGAGTGACCGGCTCGACAGCCGCAGAACTTGATTCGACATCGGAATCAGTTTCACCAGCCACATCGGCAGGGAGAATCGCTGCTTCAGAGGCTACTTCATCTTCGGTCGAGACATCCATTTCATGCGAACCGACGACAGTCTCCTCAGTCTGTTCAAACGAGGCTTCCTGAGCCTCGATCTCTTGAACTTCCTGCGAAGACTCTCCATCCAGCTCCCGGGGAGCTTCGTGAACAGGTTGGGGCTTTCCTGAAGCTGCCGGTTTAGTCGCGGGAGTTTTGGAAATCATGTCCCGCAGTTTGCGAACCGCTCCCGCCAGCTCGCGAACATGTTCTTCGCGCTGGGGCGTCACAGGAGCTTCACCTCCCGGAGCAGTCATCACGGTGGTTGAACCACCATTGCGGATAATTGCCAGAACGCGATCGCGTTCCTCTGGCGAGATACTGGCCAGGGCAGAGTTCTTGACCACAATGCCAGCCTTAGCGCAGTGCTCGATCAACAGCCTGCTGTCCATATCGAGCTCTTTGGCAAGAGCGAAAATTCGAATCTTCAAACGCTCGTTCCTCTGTTCAAAACAAGAGTCAGACTCTCAAACAGGAGTCTGTCAATTCTGCCCGGCAGAATCATTTCTCACTATGTCGGCTTAATTCAGAGTTCCGGCTCGAATCAGGAATTCCTGAGTACGCTCCGAAGTCAAATCGCGACCCAACCGCCTCACATCCATTATCCCATGCACATCACGGCTCAACTGGCAAACACCAGCTTTTGATCGTTTACGATTTATTGCCGGCCGCCTCCTCAACAGATGCTTCATTGTCCGCAGCGGGCGGCAGTTTGCTTTCGACAGCGGGATTCGAGGCGCGGGCCTCATCGGCCCGGCGCTGCTCGCGCTCCTGAGATTGCCGTTCGGCCTTCTCGGTCGCCCGACGAAGATCCTGCTCCTTCTCGATCCGCTCGCTTTCGCGTTCGGCATACTCAACAATCACATCGGCCTGCTCTTGAGTTAACGAGCCCATCTCCATCAGCTCGTCGGGCTCGATGACAGACAGGTCTTCAAAACTCAGAAAACCTTGCGATACCAGCCCTTCCGCCAGCTCCTCGGAAACTCCCGGGATCTGCGAGTAGGCCACCACAGCCTGATCAAGCTGCTGATCCAGCTCTTCGCGAGTCATCACGTCGATGTCCCAGCCCACCAGCTTCGAAGCCAGACGCACATTCTGACCGCGTTTGCCAATCGCCAGAGAAAGCTGATCATCCCGCACCAGCACCAGCACACGGCCCAGCATCGGGCAAAGAATCACATCTTCCACTTCCGAGGGCTGCATCGCATTCGGGACCAGCACCTGGAGGGAATCGTTCCAGCGAACAACTTCAATCCGCTCGCCACCCAGCTCTTCGCCCACATTGCGAATGCGGGCACCGCGCACACCCACGCAGGCACCAACCGGGTCGATATTGCTGTCGGCACAGGAGACCGCCACTTTTGTTCGATATCCAGCTTCCCGAGCCAGAGACCGGATCTCGATAATCCTCTCGTTGACCTCGGGAATTTCCAGTTCAAGCAAACGGCGAACAAAATCGGGATGTGCTCGGGACAGCACCACGCGAACGCGAGGCCCCATCTTCTTGACTTCCAGCACCACGGCACGAATTCGCTCATTCGGACGATGCGATTCACCCGGGATCATTTCACTGCGAGGCAGAATCGCTTCCGCCTTGCCAATGTTGACCGTAATGGCACTTCCCTCATTGCGAGTCACTGTCCCGGAGACAATCTGCCCTCGCAACTGGGCGTATTCATCGAACAACGTGTCACGCTCGGCTTCGCGAATCTTCTGGATCATAACCTGCTTGGCAGTTTGAGCCGAGATGCGACCGAGAATATCACCCAGTTCATCGCGGTCAATTTCGCGACCATTGGTTTTCACCATTGGTTGACCGCTGGTGCGATCAATATGAACCTCGATGACTTCTTCTTCACCAAAGTGCTTCCGCGCAGCCGAAAGAATGGCTTGCTCCACCCCTTCGAAGACAATTTCCTTGTCGATGCTCTTATCGCGATGGATCGAATCCACGATCCGCAGCACTTCATTGCCGTTCATGACAACCCTCTTGATGAACTCGCTGACAAACAGCAGATTAGATCACAGAACTAATGGCTCGACATCACGATGATGGCAAACCGCCAGACCTGACGAACCCTTCACGAACTGCTCAGCAAAACCGGGCAATCGACGTGAAATTGTCGAAAAACCTGGAGTCGCTATTTTTGCAGGCACCGTCATCCCGATTCACCAGTTGCCTCAACAGCACCTGCAGACAAACCTGATGGCATCACCAGCAAAAGCCGTTCGCTCACCCCACTGAATGCAACGCCTTATTCATGCCCCCGAAAACAAAGTTGTTCCCGGGATCAAAGTCCCCTAAAACAAAAAAAGCAGGGAATGCCCTACTTTTCTGCGGCAGCACCCGCTGCATTGGGTTCAATAATCGCGTGCCGCTCTTTCCGCAGCCCGCGCTTGGCGTGAGCTAAAAGAAAGAGACTGGCAGCACGGCGAACGCCAGCGATGGAAAGCCGAAACTCACCATCGTTGTACACCAACACCAGCCATGATCGCCTCCGCAGAATGTCAGCAGGCCCTCCACACAATGTTACCACTGCACGAAAGAACAGCCTGATAAACACAGAACATCCTTACTATTGCCAAAGTACAAGTGCCGACAGAGAGTGTCAAGCCGCAGCAACTGTGGGCAACAAATGATTTAACTGTTCAGAGCCACGCCACGACCCGACATACCTCGACCGGCTCTACCATGAACCAGAACTTGTGAAGTTTGAATTCGCGGAGAATAAAAATGGATTCTCCACAGCGAGAGACTGACTCCCCAAGAGCAGCGGAATGAACCAATCTGGGAGAAATGGAAATTCTGCAAAAAGTTTAACGCCCATCTCTTTGCCTCCAATTTCTATATTGCCTGAAAATACTGAACACGCAGGGGCCGATTTACCCGTTCCTGCTATTGTCTCCCATTGACGGATTTCGTCATAAATGGCAACGATCAAAAGTGTTTGAGCAAAGCCGCCTGACGGGCCGCAACCAGAACCTTCCGCAGGAGCCAATAAATCCATGACCACATTTCAGCAAGAGTCGGGCCAGTTCGTTTCCATCCACTCTTTGAAACATTCGGTTCCCGCCATACGGTTGGCAGGCCGCCGCTGGCTGGCCGGCTGGTCTCCCCGGGTTGTTGTACTGGCATTCGCCTGCCTGGCTGATGCCGGCGTGACAGATGCCTTACTGGGAATTGAAAACCCAAACTCCCGTTCGATGGCACAAGCCCAATTGTTTCGCCCATCGACAAGGCCACCAGGTTCTTCGACAAATCCACCCACTCCTCCTGGAACACCGGGTGCCAATGTGATGACTGCTCCAGCAGATCCGATGCAGGCTGAAACCGAGGCGGCCTATCAGCGCGGTGATTTCCCCAAGGCTCTCCAACTGGCAGAAGCCATGCTCGCCCGTAATCCGAACAACGATATTGCGATTTACCTGAGAGGTTCGGCCCGCGTGGAACTCGGCATCCAGCAGCAGGATCTTGAACTCATTCGCAGTGGCATCGAAGACGCCCGCTCAGCACTCAAAGTCGGCGGCACAGATAAGATCAATTATTACCTCCCTTATCTCTACGGCATGACAGCATTAGCGGGCTTGGAAGAAAAACGGGAGCATGCCGAAGTCGTTATCAAGTTTGCCGACAGTATTCTGGCCCGGCCCAATTTACGCCCCGAAGAGCGGGCGAATCTGCAATATCAGAAAGCCGGCGCTCAGGTTTACCTCAAGAATACCGAGCAGGCGATTGCTTCTTATCTGGCGGCCATTCAATCCAGCCCACAACATCTGGGCGCACATGTCGCTCTGGCCAGTGCTTATGCAACGGCTGGAAAAATTGCAGAGGCGGAAGCCGCCTTCTCGAATACAACACGCGTCTTCCCTAACAACCCGCTCGTATTTAACAACCGTGGCATGTATTACCAGCAGCAGCGAAAGCCTAAAGAGGCCATTGCCGATTTCTCACGGGCAATCCAACTCGACCCTCGCTTTTATGTCGCTTATACGAACCGTGGTTTTACCTATCTGAACGATGGTGAAAACCCGGCAGCAGCCATCGCTGATTTTACAGAATCGCTCAGACTCAACCCTCAGCAGCCCGGGATCTATAGCTTGCGAGGGGCCGCAAAATTGCAGCAGGGCAAACTCAACGAAGCACTGGCTGACTATAACGAGACATTGCGACTGGATCCTAAAAATCCAATTGCAATGGCAGACATCGGCTTCACCAAGTTCTTCAGCAAGGATTACCCAGCCGCACTGGCTTCGTTTAATAATGCCGTACTGGAAGATCCCAACCTTCGCTATCTGAATCCCTGGCGATACCTTTCCATGGCCTACGCAGGACAGGAAGGTGCTGCAGCAGCCACTTTCTCAGACAGTCTCTCGAAACCTGTCGACAAGCGAGACTGGATGGATCAACTGGTGCTCTTCCTGGCAGGTAAGATCAGCGAGCAGGAACTCTTCAATGCGGCTGAGCCGAACGACCTGAACCTGAGAAATGCCCAGTTCTGCGAGGCCTATTACTTTATTGGTCAGCAGCGATTGCGCGCAGGTAATACAGCGGGTGCCAACCAGTTCTTTGAGCAGGCCCTGGCAACCAAGGCCAGATATCTTTCTGCCTATCGAGGTGCTGGCTTCGCTCTGGGCAAGTTCGCTCAGTAGTATTATATATTCGAATAAACAACTGCGCGGCGGGTGGCTGGGGTTGAGTCTTCGAACCCCCAGCGATTTTTGGCACGGACTGGGGGTTCGCGAAGACGCTCAACCCCAGCCACCCCATAACAAAGAGCGCAGTTGAATACTGGAATCCGTAGAGTCTTGATCTTCTTGAATAAAAAAGCATCGCATGGACAAACTCCATGCGATGCTTTGTTTAAGCAATGAAAAGTGCGGCGTGCCGTTCGAGATCCAACTCTCGCCAACACAATATCAGATCATGTGGACACTCGATTGGAAGTAGCGTTCAGTTCGATTTCGAAGCTATTCCACTTCGATAATCACGGCCGCTGCCTGACCTTTGCGAGTCACGTTCATGGACACAAAGGTCTTCAGCGCAGGACTCACGCCAGGCTCTGTCACAATCGAAACATCGCAGGCGGGATCGGGAGTCTCGTAGTTCAAAGTGCGCGGGATAAACCCTGCTTTCACACCAGCTAACGAGGTCATTAATTCTACCAGTCCCGAGCCTGCGGAAGAGTTGCCGACATAACTCTTGGGAGCGGTGACGGGCACGCGGTAGCTGCCAAAGACTTCGTTAATCGCGCGAGCTTCCGCGGCATCAGCTTCTGGCAGACCAGCCGCATGAGCGTTGTAATGGCCAATATCGGTCGGTTCGATTTCCGCACTTCTCAAGGCGGCCTTGAGAGCACCCTTCACCGCATCCTGGTAACGGGGTTCGCCATCAGGATTCACACATGTGGCAGCTCCTGTCGAAAGGATTCGCCCGTAGATGGTGGCACCACGCGCCTCCGCATGGGCTCTCGTTTCCAGAATCAATGTTCCAGCCCCTTCCCCGACCACAAAACCATTTCGGTCTTTTTCGAATGGTCGCGATCTTCTGGCTGGCTCAGCCGGTGAGGAGGCCAACAACGTTTTGACGAGTGCCAGGTGCAGCGCACGCACTGGATGTGAATACGAGCCTGTGGCACCTGTGATCATGATATCTGCCGCACCGCGCTGAAGAATGCGGACGGCCTCACCGATCACCACATTTCCTGAAGCTTCATCGAGTGTCAGCGAGTTGCTGGGGCCGCGAGCATCGGAAGCAATACTGATATGACAGGCTGGCATGTTCGGCAAATAGCGGAGCAGCCATAGTGGCTCCATTTTACTGTAGCCCGCTTCTCCCCAGCCTTTGAAACTCGCATCACCGGTGATTTCACTCATCGCGACGGCCGGGCCACCCAGCACAGCCGGTTCGCTGAGCATCAGGTTGGCACCGAACTCCACACCCATCCGCGTATGATCGATGGTTTCGAGATTTAATTTGGAATCTTCCAGAGCCATCAGAGCGCTGGCCACACCGAGCTGAATATCTCGGCACATCAGCTTGATGCTTCGCCGGACTTCCTTCAGATAGATTTTTTTGGCAGTTTCTTCGTTGAAATCACCGATCTCAGCAGTCACGGCATCAGGACTGGCGAATCCCGGGAAGAATTTCGACTTCGAGATTCCGGTGGCCCCGGCACGCAAATTGTCTGTTAAGGCCGACAGACCAATTCCGACGGGACTCACAATTCCCACGCCAGTAATGACAATATCTTGTGCGCTCTTGCTCTTTAAGGACATGGCGTGCGTCTTATCTCCAACTGTCAATGCCTGGGCCAAGAGCTGCTATCAAACTCACATCACCAGACGAATATCGAACGCCAGAGGTGTGAAAACTCAACAGTTCTCACCTGCTTGTTCGCGTTACAAAGAGCAAAGAGAGTCGATTCCCAATGTTTTTGCAACCCTATCCGGGCAACTGGCTGTCTCGACTGATTCTAAGGGATTACCGCCATAAATTATAGCGCTGCATGGCCTGAATCACTCGATCGGAGACACCCCGGTTTCGCAGTTCGATAATTCCTGCCGGTGAAAGTTGAAAATGGCCCCTTCGATCGGCCAGCGTACTGATGATCAATTCATCAGTGATACCGGCGTGAATCATCTGCAGTACATCATGTTCCGTCATGGCACGGCCATGCACATGCACAAATGCTGCTTCCTGTGCCGATGTCTCCAGACTGACGGCCCGGCTGACAGCCACATCGTCCGCATGACCAACTGACGCACCCAATGCTGTACCAATGACAGTACCTGCCACAAGTCCGGTTTTTGGGTTACCAGTGGCGGCACCGACTAATGTCCCGGCGACTGCGCCAAATGTGCCCCCAGCGAGTGCACCGTGACGAGTTCCATTCATGTGCGTGCAACCAGCCTGAGAGATCGACACAGCACATAACAAGAAACAGCATAGCCACTTGGAGCACGCATCTCGCGAATCATCCCGAGTGTTACTGCAACCACTGGCCAAAGCACCAGTTTTTACTGGAAAGTTCATCCCTGAACCTTTCGTGCTCCCCTGCTGGCATGACAAATCAATCGCTCTATCGAATGCAAATGCGATGCGCAGTCGCTGTCAGCACAGCTTGCGCAAGATCGAGTTGGCAATCGTTACAGCAGTCCTGCAGGAATCAGATGCGACCCACAACAAGACAGGCGTTGTGGCCACCGAAACCAAAGCTGTTGGAAAGCATGCACTTGACTTCACGCTCACGAGCCACGTTCGGCACATAATCGAGCTTGCAGTCAGGATCCTGGTTATCGAGATTAATCGTGGGTGGAATAATTCCCTGCAGACAGGTCATCACTCCAACCACAAACTCGACCCCACCACTGGCACCCAGAAGATGACCTAACTGGCTCTTCGTACTGGAGACACAGACGGTTTTCGACTCTTCGCCAAAAACTGTCATAATGGCGTTGGATTCGGCTTTATCGCCCAGGGGCGTACTGGTTCCATGAGCGTTGATGTACTGGATTTGAGATGGATTCAACTTCGCATCGCGAAGCGAATTTGCCATCGCACGGGCAGCACCAGCTCCCTCAGGATCGGGGGCTGTCATGTGGTTGCCGTCAGACGACATCCCATAGCCCAGCACTTCGGCCAGGATTTCGGCACCACGGGCTTTGGCATGCTCATATTCTTCGAGCAACACCACACCGGCACCCTCAGAAAGCACAAAACCATCACGATCACGATCGAATGGTCGGCTGGCACACTCCGGGGAATCCAGACGTGTCGAAAGTGCCCCCATACGGGCAAAACCCGACAATCCCATAGGTGTAATGGCGGCTTCACTGCCACCCGCAATCATGACATCAGCCATATCCGACTGGATGACACGGAAGGCATCACCAATGGCGTTCGAAGCCGATGCACAAGCGGTGGCAACTGCACTGCTCGGGCCTTTCAATCCATAATAGACTGAAAGATTCCCACTGGCGGCATTCACCATCAGCTTGGGGATCATAAACGGGGATACTCGGGACGGACCTCGATCGAACAGCCTTGCATGCTGCTCTTCGATTTCGTTCAGCCCCCCAATACCGCTGCCGACAATTACGCCACAGCGGTATGGATCTGTATAGGATTTAAAGTCGATCCCCGACTGCTTGATCGCCTTGTCTGCTGCCGCCATGGCAAACTGACAAAAGCGATCCAAACGCTTCATTTCCTTGGGATCAAAGTGTTCTTCGGGGTGGAAATCTTTAATTTCCCCACCAAAGTTGACTTTGAATTCCGATGGATCAAAGCGTTCCAGCCGAGACACACCGCTCTTGCCGCTGCAGATATTATCCCAGAATTCACTGAGATCGCAGCCCAAGGCAGTGACGACCGACATCCCTGTCACGACGACTCGTCTAGCCATCCGTCATTGCTTTTCTGAAATGTACTTAACTGCATCACCAACTGTTTTGATTTTTTCGTAATCTTCGTCAGGAATCTGAATACCAAATTCGTCTTCAAATTCCATAACGAGCTCTACGACGTCCAAAGAGTCAGCCTTCAGGTCGTCGATAAACGAACTCTCCAGCTTCACGTCTTCCTTGGCGATGCTGAGTTGCTCGCTGACAATTGCGATGACTTTATCTTCTACCGACGACGACACGCCAATCTCCTCAAGCCGCTTGATTCGTAGATCGCCTTTAGGCTCCCATCACGTTGTGAAGAAGACTTCACCCGCTTGGAGGCGAGAGACTAACGGCTTTTCTACATCGTGTAAACCACAACAATCACCCGTTTTGTCAGATTCGTATTCCGAATCTGCACGCCTCGACCGGGCAATGTTGACTCCACCTCGCAAAAGGCACAATTTTCACAACTCAGGATACACTATCGTTCACAGTTTCGCAGTTCGCTTTGCGATCAATTCGCTTGAGTAGTCCCTTCAAAACTTTGCCTGGGCCAATTTCATAAAATGTTTCCACACCTTCCGCCAGTAACTTTCTGACAGAGGACTCCCACTGCACAGGTTCAGTGACCTGTTTGATCAACAACGATTTCAGTTCTTCCGGCTCAAAATGGGCTGTGGCATCCACATTCGAGATCACGGGAAGTCGGGGGGATTTCAAATTCACCGCACCAATCGCCTGAGCCAATTCCTCACAGGCCGAGGCCATCAGTGGTGTATGAAACGCACCGGCAACAGCTAGTGGAATCGGCCGGCCTCCGGCCGCTTCAATTCTTTCTGCCGCTTTGGAACAGGCCGCTTTCTCTCCCGAGAGAACTGTGTTACCCGGACACAGATAATTGGCAATCCAGATCTTCCCTGCATCCTGAGATTCAGACACCACCTGCTCGACCTGGGCTGGCTCCAGAAGCAGCGCGCTGACCATTCCCGAAGGCGTCGCATCGGCGGCAGCCTGCATCGCGCGACCACGCACAGCGACCACCTTCAAACCTTCTTCAAACGTCATGGCTTCAGCGAAAACCAGAGCGGTATATTCGCCCAGGCTCAGGCCGGCACTGGCCACACACGATTCCACTAAGGCGGGCTGCTCAATTTTCAGCGATTCCAATGCCGCCAGACTTGCGACAAACAATGCCGGCTGGCTGATCACCGTGCTATCCAGTTGTTCTTGCGGCCCTTTCTCGCAGACCTCCAGCAGATCGAAACCCAGTATTTCTCGGGCCTGGTCAAACAAAGCTCGCGCTGCGGGATACTTCGCACTCAGGCCGACACCCATCCCCAGATGTTGAGCCCCCTGTCCCGGAAAAAGAAATGCAACCTTAGCCAACGGTGAACCTGCCTTCTATCGAATTCCATGATCTCTGGAATGGAAAAACCTCTGAATGTCAGCAGATTCTCAACTTCTCGCGAGCTTCGCAAGTTACAGGAAGATTTCCCAAGACCGTATGGAACGTCAACATGATTGGACGGGTCGGAAAGGACTGAATCCTCTGCTCAGAACCGAGTGCGAGAGACACAGAGAGGCTGCAAACGAAGCACGCAATTTTCTGTGAGAAAAATCTGCCTCAGTGATCTGTCGCAGGGCAAACTCAGGCAGAACCGACCAGTTGGAGATCGACTTCCAGTTCGCTGCAAATCTGGCTGTTGATGCCGCGATTCTGCAGTTCATCGGCCAGCTTGAGGGCATTGAAGATCGAATGCCCATTGCTGGAACCATGGCAGATGATGCAATTGCCATCCACGCCCAACAGTGGTGCGCCGCCTGACTCGTGATAGACGTACTTACGCTCGAGAGCTTTCAGAGCTTCAATGGCCTTGTTTCGCTCGACATCCAGAGCAGAAACCACAGCTTTCCCCACGGTCTTGAAGAGCATATCCACAATGCCTTCACTCGACTTGAGGATCACATTGCCAACAAAACCTTCGCAAATCACGACGTCAGTGCGACCTTCATACAGATCGCGACCTTCGACATTCCCCACGTAATTATAGCTTTGAATGGCCTTGCTTTTCGCATATAGCTCCTGGGCTTCACGCACCAGGTCATTCCCTTTGCCATCTTCGCTGCCGATATTCATCAGCCCGATGGAAGGTTTTTCCACACCCAGCAGATTGCGAGCGTAAACAGCCCCCATCACGCCGTATTGAAGAAGGTGCTCGGGACGGGCTGCAGGATTGGCCCCCACATCCATCAGTACACACCGACCACGCATCGTGGGCAAAACCACGGCAATTCCAGGTCGTCGCACATTTCTCAGAAACAGCCGGGTTCGCAATCCGGCGGCAACAACTGCTCCCGTATGCCCGGCACTCACCACAGCATCAACAGATTTCGATGCCATCAATTGCCAGCAGACCGCGAGAGAGCAATTGGGCTTTCTTCGCAGGGCATCGGTCGGCTTTTCGTCCATGCCGACATAGCCATCAGCCGCCTGAACTGTCAGACGGCGACCAAACTCAGGATGCGATGCGATCTCTTGACTCAACAGGGGTGCGTCACCCACCAGCACAATTTCAATGCCGGGAAGAGCCTCAACAGCTTTAACCGCCCCTTCGAGGTTGGGCCCGGGAAACACGTCCCCGCCCATCGCGTCCAATGCGACTCTCGCCACAGGTTGATCCTTACTGGATGTTTCCAGACTGGTTCATGAACGACCAGCGAGACTCAAGTCGATTAGTCCGCATCCTTCTCGTCAGCAACGAGAGTACGCCCCTGGTAATAGCCGCAAGTTGGGCACACAACGTGAGTTGGCACCGGTGTCGAACACTGTGGGCAGCTCGCCAGTTGCAGCGGAGTCAGAAAATCGTGGCTGCGGCGGCGGCGGGAACGCCCTTTTGACTGCCGCCTTTTGGGAACTGCCATGGCTCACTTCCGATCGACGTAAACATTTACAGAACAATGATTTAACAAGCACAAATCGATCCAGCACAGGCTCTTTGACCGCCCGGATACTGTCGTCGATCTGGTTTTCTCGAATAGGGATGGTATTCCTTTCTGGAAACAACTGTCAAGCAACGGCCAGTTTCCAGTATCCGGACAAACCTCTTTGTGATCTCCAAAATCTCAGGATCACCACTTTCTTCACGTTATCCAACCTCTTTTTGTCGTGTGCGTATTCGACATTCAATTCTCAGATACGCTTAAATTCAAGACGAATTAAATCCCCATCGCTCAGAGCAAGGCTTCGCAAGATGCAGCAGGGAATAACCGCCGTTCACCAGACCAACCGGAAATGGAGATTCTGGATCGATGTGGGCGGAACTTTTTCCGATCTTCTCGCGCTTTCGCCAGAAGGTCACCCTGCACTCCTCAAAACACTGAGCTCCGGCAGAATCAAAGGGGTTTGCCAGCGTGGCCATCCAGAACTTTTCCAGTGGGATGATGCTTCTCTGGGGCAGTTTCCCGCTGATTTTTTTACAGGCTACGAGTGCCTCTGGGGAAATCACTCCGAGGAACAAGTCCGTTCAAAAATTGTTCGCCATGAACAGATTCGATTTCCTGAACCTTTGAGTGAAAGCCACGCGACATTTTTTGCCAGATTCACGATTCAGCCCCAGGATTCATCAGTTTCGGCTGTCATCCCCGGCGAAGGCACACTCTATGAACTGACCTCGCACGAAGAAGCAGCCTTTTGTGGGATTCGCCAGATTCTTCGCCTGCCCCTCTCGCAACCATTGCCAGAGATTGACCTATCTTTAGGAACAACTCGGGGCACCAATGCACTGCTGACTCGGAACGGGTCAAAGACGGCACTCCTCACCACCCGCGGATTGGGCGATCTCCCGAAGATTGGATCACAGGAACGGCCTCATCTCTTCGCCTTGCAGATTGAAAAGCCGGCTCAGCTCTTCTGCCAGGTGGTTGAAATCGATGAACGCATCTCCGCCGCGGGCGAGATTCTCGTCCAGCCGGATGCTCAGCAGATTCGCGAGCAGCTCCAACAATTGCTCCAGCAGGGGATACAGTCGATTGCGATCTCATTCCTGCATGCCTGGAAGTACCCCCAACATGAACAACTGGTTGCTCTTCTGGCAAAAGAAGCTGGCTTCATCGAAGTCTGCACGTCGCATCAGACAGCCCCTTTCCCCAAACTTGTTCCACGCACTGAGACGACGGTTCTCAATGCTTATCTGACTCCTGTCCTCCGTTCGTATCTCAACAGTCTTTCAAGAGGTCTAGACCAAACATCTTCTCCCCAATCCCGGCAGGTGCGGCTCATGACCAGTGCCGGCACACTGGTCAGTGCCCACAATTTCCGTGGAAGTGACAGCGTGCTCAGTGGCCCGGCGGGAGGAGTTGTGGGCTTTGCCAGAGCCGCCGAAGACGCTGGATTTTCCAAAGCCATTGGCATTGATATGGGCGGCACCAGCACGGATGTGGCGATTTATGCGGGAGAATTTCTGCGAGAGTTTGAAGGGGTGAAAGCGGGAGTCAAACTGATTGGTGATCGACTGGCCATCGAAACTGTGGCAGCAGGTGGCGGAAGTGTATGCGATCTTGTCGGTCGCCAACTTGTCGTCGGGCCACAAAGTGCCGGTGCTTCACCGGGCCCGGCCTGTTATGGACAAGGCGGCCCATTAACCATTACCGATTGCAATCTGTGGCTGGGACGGATTGATACTTCCCGGTTTCCATTTCCACTCGATCGAGAGGCGACCAGGCAACGACTTCACGAAACGCTTTTGAAACTGCAAAGCGTCATTAATTTTGAGCAGGCAGGGATGAAGGCGATCGCCTCGATTGAGGAATTGGCGGCTGGCTTTCTCGAAATTGCCAACGCCACAATGGCCCGTGCCATTCGGAAAATCTCCATCGAAAAAGGACAAATACCCGAAGATTATCTGCTGGTGGCCTTTGGTGGAGCCGCTCCACAACACGCCTGCGGTATTGCCCGATTGCTGAATATCCAACGCGTGCTCATTCATCCGCTGGCTGCGCTTTTGTGTGCCTATGGGCTCAGCCAGGCCAACGTGACTCGCCGAGGCGAACGCCCCATTTACCAGCGATTGCAAGAGACCAGCAGTGGTGGTCAGGCCACAGAAGAAACGTTGAATAACCTCCTGAGACTGGCTGGTGAACTGGAGGCAGATCTCCATCAACAGATTGAGCAGGAACATCTGCCGAGCCTGGTACTCAAACCTTTGCGGCTGGATGTCGCACTCCGTTATGCAGGTGCCGAGTCCGTCTTGGAGATTCGCTTGCCGGACGATCTGACAAATCTGTCGATGAGCGATCTGGCAAACCAGTTCCGCCGGTTGCATCGGTCTCGATACGGATATGACCGCCCTGCCGCTCAACTCGAACTGGTGGCGCTGCGCGGTGAACTTTCGGCAACCCGGGAACGCATTTCATTCCATACTGATGTGCTGAAAGCTCATGAAGTTTCTCATACCGCATTCAACAAGTCGAAGTCTCCCATGACACAACGCTGGGGAGCACAGCGTCTATGGGTTGCGGGCAACTGGCAACAGGCGGATTGTTTCCCTCGGGAACAACTGACATCGGATGACGTGATTGCCGGCCCGGCTCTGATCACCGACACGACCACCACCACTTTTGTCGATATCGGTTATGAAGCCCGGCGACTTCCCGGCGGTGAACTACTCATTTTAAAACCAGAGAAAGCAGCCCAGACCGGCTCAAGCCGCCCATCACAACCGCAGTTGGAAAACTCTTCCGCAGCCACGCTCAACGAAAAAACTCCCGAAATTTCACCTGTCGAAATTGAGGTCTTTCATCAACGTCTGGCTTCCATTGCCGACGAAATGGGGATCAAACTCCAGCAGACAGCGATTTCAACCAACGTCAAAGAGCGGCTGGATTACAGTTGTGCGATCTTTACAAGGCTCGGTGAACTGGTCGTCAATGCCCCACATGTCCCTGTCCATCTGGGAGCCATGAGCGAATCGGTCAAAGCCATACTCAAGGCTCATCCGAACATGGAACCTGGCGATGTCTTTCTCACCAACGATCCTTTTGCCGGTGGCTCGCATCTGCCCGATCTCACGGTGATCAGTCCGGTCTTCATTTCTTCACTCACTGCGAACAACAAACCTTATCTGGCGGGGTTTGTCGCCAATCGGGCGCATCATGCCGAGATTGGCGGGATCGTGCCGGGAAGCATGCCTCCTTTCTCGAAATGTCTTGCCGAAGAAGGCGTTTTGCTCAGCAATCTGCGTATTGTGCATGGCGGCGTGCTCGATGAAGCGGGCCTGATGGCACGCTGGAAGGCTCCCCCCTATCCATCCCGCATGCCGGAACAAAATCTCGCCGATCTGCAGGCACAAATTGCGGCGAACACCCGTGGGGCTCAACTGGTTGCCGACTTCGTGCAGGAGCAATCCATCTCTCACTTTGAGCTATGCCTGAACCAGCTACAGCAGATTGCCTCCACCATGATCCGCCAAATGCTGGGGAAACTCCCTCCCGGCGAGTACCCGTTCATCGATCATCTCGACGATGGCTCACCGATCCAGTTGACCTGCCGCATTTTCAAATCGGATTCTTCATCGAATCAAAAGGCAAACTCACCTGCCTGCCAACTCGATTTCACAGGAACGGGACCTGTTCTCAAAAGCAATCTCAATGCCAACCGCGCTATTGTCACAGCCAGTGTGATGTACACACTTCGGTCTCTTGTCGAGTGGTATCATCCCGATCAAGCCCACACGCACTTTCCACTCAACAGCGGGGTGCTTGAACCTGTGGAGATTGTGCTGCCCGAATGTCTGCTCAACCCTCCTGCTCACCACGATCCAAAGCTCGCGGCAGCTGTGGTGGGGGGAAATGTCGAAACGTCTCAAAGGCTCGTCGATGTCCTTCTGGGTGCTTTTGGCGTCGCAGCCGCCAGCCAGGGAACGATGAACAACCTCACGTTTGGCAATGATCGCTTTGGCTACTACGAGACGATTTGTGGTGGAACAGGGGCGACTTCGCGAGGGCCCGGCGCAGATGCCATTCACTCGCACATGACAAATACACGTCTGACAGACCCTGAAATCCTCGAACAAAGATATCCGCTCAGAGTGAAAAACTTCTCCATTCGCCAGGGTTCTGGCGGTGCAGGCCAGTATCGAGGTGGCCATGGTGTCACCCGCCAGCTCGAGTTTCTGGAACCTCTTTCTGTCTCCATTCTTTCGGAAAGACGAGAGGGTTTCCGTCCTTACGGTGCTGCCGGTGGAGAGCCGGGACAACCGGGTCAGAATCTTCTCACACGCCAGCAAACTGGCGAAACCATCGATCTGGGGGGCAAAGCAACCCTGCAGGTTGAAACAGGTGATCTGCTCACCATCCACACGCCCGGCGGTGGCGGCTGGGGATCTCCCGATATCTCGACATGAGTCACTGGCATGAAGTAATAAGAGTGCCTGCCGAATTAGCTGGCAAACTGTGACTTTAAGCCTTCGGAAGCGATCCAGACACAGCCAAAGGAAATGATCAGCCCCAGCACAAAGACCAGCATCGATTGCCAGAAAATGTCGTAGCGAACGATGACACGCCAGAGTGTGTAAGGGGGAAACAGCACAAACAGCAGACCTTTTTTCGCATTTTCCGCCAGCGCTATGGTACCGGCCCAGCTCATCCCGGCGGCTGTCATCGTCAGTCCCAGAGTGACACCCAGAATCAGCATCATCCACAGACCTTGCGTCCCGCCGCGAGTACCGAGTGCATACAGCCCACCCAACGCGATTCCACTGACGATGACCACTGTCGGTGCGAACCCCTTCCAACGGATCTGCAGTTTTTCCGGCGTCAGTCGATTAGTCTCTGTGACAGAAATTTCTGCCGTCTGAGGAGCGGAATTCATTATGCCACCTTCAGGCAGGAGGATTTTGTGGAGTGCTTCCAGTGGCGCTGTTGAGCACGTTCGAAGTGACTGGCTGTGCCAAAGCCGCAGAGTCCATCGATTTATCACCCATTAGAGGTTCAAAAACACCTGTATTCGGTGAAAAGGCATGCACCTGGCCAGTTTCCAATTGATAAATCCAGCCATGCAACGCGATCTGATTTCGCTGGAGTTTAACAGCGACAGCCGGATGCGTCTGCAGATTTTCCAGCTGAACGAGGACATGCTCCTGAATGGCGACTTCATAACGATCGGCTGGTGATAAAGCGGGATAGTTTTCTTCCATGATCCTTCGCGTGGTTTCAGCATGCAGGAGCCATTGGCGTACCATGGGGAGCTTTTCAGTCGAAGCGGGGTTCAGTAGCGCTTTAATGGCCCCACATTGAGAATGCCCGCAAACGATAATATCACTGACGTTCAAGGCTGAAACAGCAAACTCGATGGTGGCTGCTTCTCCTCCGGTCGATGCTCCAAACGGCGGGACAATATTCCCGGCGTTACGGAGAATGAACAGCTCTCCGGGATTCGTCATCATGATCAGGTCAGGGACGACACGCGAATCGGAGCAGCCAATAAACAGAGCCACAGGCTTCTGGCCAGAACTCAGTTTCTCGAACAGATTCCGCTGCTTCTCGTAAACCTCTTTATGAAACTGATGTAAACCGGCGAAGAGGGTTCTCATGGGCAGATAAGGTCCTGACAGGCTTCAAATCACACCAAAATACTCACGAATTCAATTTCGTAAATCTATCTGATTGCTTTTGAAATTGTCAGGTTCAGCAACTTTTTCTGCCGGATACTTTCCTGTTGAACAATCTGGAGACTCATCTCATTTACAGTCGGGCGCGAACGGCTTCTTTCCAGGGTCCATTATCAACACCTTTCCACCACAGAACGGCGGAGTAAGGTGCTCCAGCAGCAGAGGCCTTTGGAACAAATTTAGTGATTCGGAAAAAATTTCCATCGCGAATCGGCAACAGGCGAATTTCCTGATTGCGATTGTCAAATATGGAGCCCTCCGCAAGTACGACTTCACTGAGATGCTCCAACGCTTCGAACTCGATCGTGAAGAGCAGACCATTCACCCCCTTTTCCTGAGTCGGAACTATACGCCAGGCGGAGAGTCGAGCTGTGAAGACTTTAGGGGCCGGAGGTGGTTCGGGTTCCTTCATTTCAGCTGGCGCTTCGACCACTGCGGGTGGTGGTGTCACCTGAGGTGGTGGTGCCGGCTCATCGTCATCTCGCTTGAAGCCAATGACTGGCTTCACTTCCGGCGCGGGCGGATTGATCTGATCACAACCCCAGAGACTCATGATACCCACAGCCAGCAAAGCCCCTCTCAACAACTTGCGAGAATCAATGCTGAAGTCCAATGGCAGAGAGAGTTGAAAACAGGTCATATTTGAAGTCCCAAGAAGCGAGAAATCGCACCATCTGGCCCATACTCCATTTCGTTGACTCGCACTCCAATGCGAGACAACCAACCGCAGCGAGCCTGGGCCATTCGCAGATTGGCCCGGCCACACTCTACATTTCGCAGATGACGCCGCAATTGGCTCGATGCGATCTTCACAGGGATTTCATCGATTGGGGGAATTCTGGCATGTTGATTTGTGGGTTGGCTGGAGACTGGATGACTGAAGACTCGGTGGCTGGGGTCAAACGTCCTCGTTTGCCCCCAGGTTGTTCGATTCTCATCGGCCATAGCGAACATGATCAAAAGTCAGAAAAATACGCCTCGGCTGCATTCGTGCTGGCAACACTCTGTTGCTGGGGCGGATGAAGACTTTCGACGCTAGAAACCCCGATGAAGACCACGCCCTTGCGCAAAGCCTTCAGGGTCGTGCCACCCAAGACCAATGTCAAAAATGGTGGAAGGACACGCGCATGGCGCGGCTTCTTGTTGTCGTGGCGATGCACGACAACCCGGCCACAAGTTGGCCGGGCCACCCGTCATCACCTTTGTTTGGGCCGCGCGATGACGACAAGTTGTGTGTCATGGTCAGGTCTTATCCCCGAGACGAATCACTCGGTAATCGCACTTGATTGGGGAGGATGAATGACCGCGAGATAAGGTTTCAGCAATTGCGACCAGCGGCGATAGCCCTCTTCGCTCATATGCAGCCCATCGGCTACAAACAGTTCAGGGTTGGGTTTACCATCCGCCCCCAGCATGACCGTTTCGGTATCGATAAAGGTGGCCTGGGGGTCTTTGCCGCAGATTTTCGCCAGTTGACTATTGGTTTCGCGAATGGATTCAATCATTTCCCAGCGTTTAACACTGGGTTTGATGCCCAAGACGATGATTTTCGTCTCGGGTAATGCGGTACGAACCCAGGTATGAAACTTCTCGAAGTTCTGCACGACTTCTCCACTGGACTGCTTGGCGGCAATGTCATTATCGCCCGAATAGATCACCAGCACAGCCGGTTGGAGTGGCTTCAGAATGCGTTCGGCATGCCGGACAAGATCGTCATATCGGGAGCCTCCAAACCCGCGATTGATCGGAGTGTATTCAGGGAATGAATCTTTGAGTTTCCATAAACGAATGGTAGAGCTGCCGCAGAAAACAAGGCCGCCCGTGCGCTGAGGATGCATCGTGTTCTCCTTGTCGAAAGCAGCGAGTTCCTTGTTCCATCGCTCTGCCTGTGGAACCGCGGCGGTCTGTGGCGGTGCCGCAGTGGTTGTGGCCGGGTTGTCGATGACCGTTGGTGGAGCAGCCATCACGTCCACTTGAAGGTACGCCACGGCATGCCACAAAACGGCACTGGCTCCCAAAAGCATCAACCAGCAGGTTCGACCAGACATCCAATGACATCCAGATGCTGACTGGCGATTGTGGCATAGTGTGTAAAGAAGATCTTTCATGGGATGAGTTCCTGTCGATCTGGCGGGAGAACAATCTTCTGGTGTCCATCGCAGAATGAGCCTGCCCGGAGGTAAACTCAAGGACGCAGGGGGGAATTTAACCCCTCATGCCCTTACAAAACAGTGCGAAAGCTTCATCAGGACGTGGCCGAGATGACAGGATCCGACGAAACAGCACAGAATCCGCCATCTCTAAGCCCACCAGAGCTTTCGGAAAATCGAGCCGAGCCTGTGCAGGATCTCGCCCATCAGCAGCCTGCATTCACTGAAGGAAAGCCCCGAAGAGAAAAGCCCGAAAAAAGTCGGCGGATTGAGCGAGAGTTCGGCATTCCCATCCCCGGTGAGATTCTTCCCCCTGACCAGTGGGTCAAAACAGCCATCAAAACCCTTCCATCTTCCGGTCTATTGAACTGGCATGAAGTGTTTGGACTGACGCTGGAACAGAAGCAGGGTGTGGTGCTCGATCTCGGTTGCGGCAACGGACGCAGTACGCTGTGGCACGCGATTGTCGAGCCTCAATTCTGTTACCTGGGTGTTGATATCCTGCCCGTCGTCATTCGCTATGCGACAAGGCGTGCCAACCAAAGAGGATTGGGGCATCTTCGATTTGCCGTGATTGGTGGGAAGGAACTGCTCGCACAGTTCGTGCCCCCAGGTTCTGTATCGAAGATCTGCATCTATCACCCACAGCCCTATTACGAAGAGCACCTGATTGCCAAGCGACTGGTGACGCCTGAGTTTCTCGCCATGGCCCATCAGGCGTTAGTGCCAGGAGGCGAGTTGATCCTGCAGACAGATCATCCGGCTTACTGGCAGTACATGGAACAGGTAGTTCCTGCATTCTTTGAGTTGAGGGCGATCCCCGGTCCATGGCCTGATGCACCGCGCGGCAGAACACGCCGCGAGATTCTGGCGACAAAACGCGGGTTACCGGTGTTTCGAGGTGTCGCCACACGGAAAGAAGGGCTGGATCGCGCCTCTGCTTTTGAGAAAGCGAGTGCCCTCCCCGTCCCGACTTTCAATGCAGATCGTCGGCTGTTGGCGCTGGATCGCGAGGAACAGTCGCTTTAGCCGCGAAAAATCTATTTTTGTAACCACAAGTTTGGTCAACAGTTGCGACTCTTTTATCCAGGAGATCGCAGATTTTTCAAAGCGACAGTTGCGAAAAGTCTGCCAGTATGAATAATACTGACATTGAGACTCAGTCTCAGATTTCTGCCAGCCAGGAGATTCTCCCAGCCAGCCTGTGAGGTCATCACTTCATGGGGAAGTGAGCCTTTCATTTCAAAGGCCTTGGGCTTGGAGATTTCTATGCGACATTTGCTGCCGCGACGCGGATTTACGTTGATCGAACTTCTGGTGGTGATTGCGATCATCGCCATTCTCATCGCTCTGCTCCTCCCAGCCGTCCAACAGGCCCGGGAAGCCGCCCGGAGAACGCAGTGCCGCAATAATTTGAAGCAGATCGCACTGGCGATGCACAACTATCACGATGTCGCTAACCGGTTGCCACCGGGGTTCGATAATCAGTTGAAGAGTGCCTTCACAGCCACACTGCCATACATCGATCAGGCGAACGCCTACAACAAGTACGACTTCAGTCGCTATTACACCGATCCAGTGAATGTGGCGGTGATCAACCAGAGGATCCCCGCGTTCCTCTGTCCCACGATGGTTCTGCCGCGAGAAGTTCCCGATCCTGGCTGTCCCGGTGAAGTCGGTGCCCCCACCAGTTATGGCGTCAGCGCAGGTTCCCTGCTGCGTGGCTCCGGTTCCAACGGAACATTCGCCCATGACGATGTGAATGTCACAGTCGGAGGCATCCCCTTTCGCGACATCACCGATGGCCTTTCCAACACTCTTCTTATTGGAGAATTCAACTTCCGGCTTGCCGAATATTTGTGGACATCCTCAGCATCCAGTTGCCCCGCCAAATCAGGACAACCCCGCTGGGGCAATCATCGTTGGGGCTTGGGTTATGCCAGCATGACAACCGGCACAACGGCCTACCCCATCGGTGTTGTTGTCGGTACGGGCACAACCACCGGCATGTGGCGTAGCGACCATACCGGCGGCCTCCACTTCGCGCTGGGAGACGGTTCTGTCCGATTCATCAGCTACAATATCGATAAATCACTTCTCGACGGCCTGGCCACAAGAGCAGGAGGCGAGGTGCTTAGTGAGTTCTAATCCTGCTCAACGCGAGCCGCTTTGGGTTCTTAATGCTTATGCCTTAGGTACCACGCGGCACGAAACTTCAAACGAGGAAGCAGCCACGACGATTCCACTTCCAAAGAGCAGAATTGCCGCCAGCCTAAAGCTTTGGATTCATGGTGGGTTTCTGACATTTCTCTTTTTGAGTCTGGTCAGTCATCTGGGTTGTCAGCAGAGCGCCAGTGCCACGCCCGATCCGTTGCGGTGCGAGATTTCAGGCGAAGTGTTGATGGATGGGCAACCACTTGATGGCGCCAGCATCGCGTTTGTCTCTGTTGATACGCAGGCCCCCCAAACAGCCACGGCGAATATCATCGGCGGCAGGTTTTCGTTACCACATACCAATGGACCTTTTCCCGGTAGAAACCAGATCATGATCCTGCCAAATCAAGTGGACGAAGCCGAGGCCATAGAACGATCAAAAGCAGCTCAAGGCAAACCATTCTCACTCGATCAAGTGAAGATCCCTGCCGCTTTTCGCCGTAATTCAAAGCTGTTTTTCAATGTCTCGCTCACAGGCAGCAACCGACTGAAGCTTGAACTTGGCTCAAAGGGCGAACCGGCTAAAATCACTATTGCAAATTAGTTGCAATAACTACAGGCTAAGTTGACCCACTGCGATTGGAACAACGCGATCTTTGTTCGTTACATGAATTGTGGGCATAACCCCTCGACGAGTCCACAATCAATTGATGTTTACTGTTTCCACCTCCAAAAGGGAGTGCATATCCATGTTGACTCGTAGTTACCTCTTCGCTGGCCTTCGCAGTGGGGGAATCGTAATCGCCACCTTAGCAATGAACCTCGCGGTTCCGCTGATTGCTCAAGCCCATTTTCTGTGGGTTGTGGATGCCAACCAGTCAGCCGATGGCAAGGTGCATGTTTACTTCTCCGAAGAAGCTGCCCCTGATAATCCGGCACTCCTGGAAAAAATCCTCGGGGCCAAGCTCTGGGAAGCGAACCTCCACGATGATGCCGTCAAGGTGAGTCCCCTCAAGTTTGAAAAAGGGGAAAATTCTCTGGAAGCCACCTTCTCACCCAAATCGACCAACGCCGGAGTCTTTCTCGATTACGGCGTCATGTCGAAAGGTGGAGCCGAACCCTACCTCTTGAGATACTGCGGTCGCTCACAAACGATTGCCAACCGCAAAGGTGGCAAGGTCATTGGCGATGCGGCGGTATTGCCATTGGAAGTTGTCGCCGAACGCTCAGGCGACGGCTTCCTGCTGCGTACCTTCTGGCAAGGCCAGCCAGCCGAAGGGATTGAAGTGACTGTCGATGGTGGCGATCTTTCGGCCAGCAAAGAAGGTGTTTCCAATGCTCAGGGAGAACTCGCCCTGGGAACACTGGCCAACGGACTCTATTCCATTCGCGTCAAAAAAGTGCTGGAAGAACCAGGCAAGCTGGGGGATAAAGAATACAAGTCCATTCGGATCTACAGCACAACTTCACTCTTGATCAAGCCGCCCGCTGAAGTGACTCAACCCGCCGTATCAAAGGCCTTACCTGAACTTCCTCGCGGCATCACCAGCTTTGGTGGAGCTGTCGTGGGCGATGTGGTCTATGTCTACGGAGGCCATGCAGGGGGTGCCCATCATTACGCGAAAGAAGATCAATCGCGTGAACTGCTGGCGCTGAACGTCAAGCAGCCTTCCGAATGGAAAGTGGTCGGAGAAGGACCAGAGCGAACTGGTCTGGCGATGGTCGCCGTGGGAAATGACCTTTACCGCATGGGCGGTTTTATTGCTGATAACGGCAAGGAAGAGAAGGAAGTTCTCAAAAGCACCAGCGATTTTGCCCGCTGGGATGCGGCCATTAAGCAGTGGATCGAATTGCCGGCACTTCCTGAGCCACGCTCTTCGCTGGATGCTGCTGTGATCGGTAAAACGATCTATGTCGTCGGTGGCTGGAATCTCAATGGGGGTGGCAAGGAAGCACAGTGGCACGAAACAGCCTGGAAGTGTGACGTTTCGGCAAATCCTCCTGTCTGGCAGCCGATTGCAAATCCACCGTTCTTGCGCAGAGCACTTTCCCTCGCCGAGCATCAGGGGAAGCTTTATGTGATCGGTGGGATGAAAAATCAGGGTGGCCCGACGACAGAAGTTGCCATCTACGATCCTGCGACAAATTCATGGAGTTCAGGACCTGCTCTACCTGGCGAAGGAATGGAAGGCTTTGGCAACTCTTCATTCGCCATCAATCAGCATCTCTTCGTGAGTGTGATGTCGGGCAAAGTCTATAAGCTCTCCGCCGATGGTTCCCAGTGGGATCAGGTCTACCAGTTGGAGAAACCCCGTTTCTTCCATCGCATGCTCCCCATCAACCAGCATCAACTGGTGTTTGTGGGTGGAGCCAGCATGGAAGCCGGCAAAGCGAAAACCACGGAAGTCTTTGACATCAAGTAGGTTGAATTTGTAATCGATTCACCTTTGATTCCGTTCGACAACCACGGTTGTCGAACGGTTTTTTGTTTGAACGGATAGCCGGTAAATCCTATTGATTGAGAGCACATGCAACTTTAATGAATTTCCTGCCAGTGCCTGAAAATTGTGATCAAAACTGGTGTTCCCCCAGGAAGAACTTTGGTAGGACATTGAGCCTGTTGGATTGACTCAAGGCACTGTTGTCTTCTAACGCTATGGGTTGATGGCAGGCTGAATCTCTGGCCTGAGATGTTTTCTGAGGAATGCTTTCATGAATGGGCAGTCGATTTCGAGATTACTGAAGCAGTCTTTATTCATCGCAGGTTTCAGTTGGCTACTCCTCTCCTCTACGGTGACTCAGGCTGAATCACCCGTGGTGCGTGTGATGAGCTACAACTTGTGGCATGGAGGTGATGCCGGGAAGCAACCGCTGGAACAGACCGCCAAGGTGATTCGTGAAGCCCGGGCCGATCTGGTGGGATTGCAGGAGACGCGTGGCTATGCGACCGGCGGACAACCTCGGCCTGATCGAGCCAAGGAGATTGCCCAGATCCTCGGTTGGAATTACTTCGATCAGGGTGGAGGCACAGCGATTTTGAGCCGCTATCCCATTGGCAAAGCCTCACCGGGAAAATGGGGTGTCGAAATTGAACATCCCAGTGGTACGAAGCTGTATTTGTTCAATGCCCACCTCATGTATATTCCGTACCAGCCCTATCAGTTGTTGAATATTCCTTATGGTGATTACCCGTTTATCAAGACCGAGCAGGAAGCGATCGACTTCGCGAAAAAGGCCCGCGGTGAGCAGGTCGAGCGTCTGATTGCGGATATCAAAGCCACAGTTCCCGCTGACGCTACAGTTTTTGTGACTGGCGATTTCAATGAGCCATCGCATTGGGATTGGACAGCAGCAGCTCAAAAGGCTGGCCGCTGCCCGATCGCTGTGAAATGGCCATCGACCAGCATGATGGCAGAGACAGGCTTCATTGACACCTACCGCGAAGCCCATCCCGATCCGGTCACTGCACCCGGAATCACGTGGACACCGCTCACGAAGATCACCGATCCCAAAGATCGCCACGATCGCATTGATTTTGTGCTGATGCGTCAGGGAGGTGGCAAAGTCCTCAGTTCGCAAGTCCTGGGCGAATCGAAAGAGGCGGCAGATGTGGTCGTCATCCCCTACCCTTCAGATCATCGCTCTGTGGTGAGTGCTGTTGAACTGACGGGCAAGTGATACGCTATGCATGAAATAAGAGCGCTCTATGTGCCATGCTTGCAGCAGTGTGCCATGCTTGCAGCTCTGGGCAAGCATGCTCGACTACCCCTCAACAGGCCATCGATTTCGGGAATGGGCATCAGACATGCTCGCTCAAAGCCGCGAGGCATGGCACGCAGGATGCAGCATTCATTGATTGCTTGAGATCAATGGTGACCCGACGACTTCTTAGGCTCCGCTTTCTTGGTCTCCGTCTTCGCCCCATGGCTGCTGGAACCATGACTGGAAGAACCGTGCCCAGAAGCTTCCTTTTTCGCTCCATGGCCGCTCGATGAACCGTGGCCTGAAGAGCCATGCCCCGATGAACCGTGACCCGCGGCTTTCTCGGGTGCGTGACTATCAGTCTTGGGCTTCGCGTGCAGGCTTTGTCCAGGTGGAACCTGTGACGGATCAGCCTTGCCAAAGAAACCGCCCGGCTCGTCTGGGCTTTCTCGATATTTGCGAGCGAGCTCACCAATCAAAAAGACTTCGACACGAGCATTCTGGGCCTGATGTTCAGCATCGAGCTTCTTCGCACTATAGGGTTCTTCGGCACCATCCTGGCTGAGCCGCAAGCGACCAAGTTCAACACCTTTACTCACCAGAAAATCTTTAACAGCCTGACTGCGCATCCACGACAATTGCCAGGGATCTTCTTTCGTTTGAGTGTCGGCACGTTCGCGGCGAGATGCGTGGCCCCGAATTTCAATCTTATTGGGTTTCCCCAGCAGATCCGGAAGCAATGCTTCAAGCTGATTAATGGCCGATTCATCGAGTGCGTAGGCTTTTTCGGCAAAGAGAACCATTGTCCCCACGTTTCGCGTCTTTTCGATGTCGTGGAAAATCTTCAGTTCTGCACGCGGCGGAAAGAGCGATGGCTCCACATCGGGATCCAGTTCGGCGGCAGCAGCACCGGGTGGCGGTTGAAAGTAGTGCGCCACAGCCGTTTTCACTTCTTTGCTCTGGCCCACCAGCCACATGACGAGAAAGAACGCCATCATCGCGGTGACGAAGTCGGCATAGGCAACTTTCCATGCTCCTCCGCCACCACCAGCCATCGTTCAATCTCCTGAAAACTGACTCAAATGACTGGAATCACGCTGCTGCATCGGCTTCTTTGAGCATTTTTTCCAGTTCGACACGCTCGGGGCGGGCTTCACTGCAGACGACTCGACGGGCCTGTTCGATAATCTGCTTAGGTGCAGCACCACCAATGGCGGCTTCGATGATCGCCGCTGTTGTGCGATAGAAATCCATCTCAGATTTCCCGAGAAGATCCATGCGTGCTGCCAGTGGAGCCATAAAGCCATACGAGGCGAGAATCCCGAGGAAGGTACCGACGAGAGCCGCACCCACTTTGTGACCAATTTCCTCCACAGGGCCATCAATGGCACCCATGGTGATCACAATTCCAAGCACGGCAGCCACAATCCCGAAGCCGGGCATCGCGTCGGCACTCTTGGCGAGAATTCCAACGGCCTGATGATGCTCTTCTTCCATCACAGCAATCTGCTTCTGGAGCAGGTCGTGGAGCTGTTCCTGGCTCATGCTGGCCTCCACGACTGAAGACAGTCCATCACACAGAAAGGTCGTAAAATGATGATCCTTCTGGAGCCGGGGATACTTCGAAAAAATCTTGCTTTCGTGAGGATCGTTCAGGTGAGGCTCTAGTGCGAGTAAGCCATCTTTTCGAGCCGTCTTGAGGAGATCATAAGACAGCTTGAAAAGATCACCGTACGCTTTCTTATTAAACGGGCTCCCCTTAAGTGCCCCGATGATCGACTTGATCAGATCTTTGAGGATTTTGGGGCTGCCCATGACCAGCATGGCCCCGAGCGAAGCACCACCAATGGTGAGCACTTCGGAGGGGTGGATCAAAGCTTCCACATGGCCACCAGCCCATGTGTAGCCGCCCAGCACGCAGCCAGTTACAACGATGAATCCAATAATCACAAACATGCCGCGATATTCCGCTCGCTGAGGGCACCTTCGGGAACGATATGGCAAAGAGAACGACGGCTGTCGGATGGCTCAATGGGCGAACCCGTCGAGAGAACTCACCGCCTCTTTGATCGGAAGGCCGAAGCCTGATCAGTGGCAGGAAATGCAGGAACTCGCCCCGCAAATTCGAGTTGGCAGTGAAATGCCCTGTTGTAGTATCAATTCACTGTTTAACACGTGCAGCGATTCTGCGGATTATGCTGGGCACAGAGCCAGCGCACGATCTTCCAGATGCAGGGAAGAGAGATCCGAGATGCTGCCCTTGGGTGATTACTCCACCAGTGAATCACCGGGCCGGTAACGCACAGGGTGCCACGACTTCGCGAGATTGATCAGCCCTGCCAGAATCTGTGGGTCATTCGCGCAGGCCACGACCCGTGGTAAACGAATCATATCGGCTTTTTCATCCAGCCACGTCTCACGAAAATGGACCGGCTCGCCGGTATCTGTCCAGCAGGCATTCCCACCAAAGTACCGCGCAATCTGCATCGAAACCGGAAAGTCGTAGACATTCGGCGAATGAATCAACGAGCCTGCAAATTCCCCGGAAGCCATCAGTTCATAGATACTTCCCGGCATCTCATCAGGTGCGACTCCTTCGTAGCCGCACCTCGTAATCTCGCTGGCCGCGATCACATCCCGATGCTGAAAGCCAATCACGTAGATCTTCTTCGAAGTCGTCGGCCGATCAGCCTCGGCAACCACAAGACTTCGCACGACATCAGTCGCGGGGCGTGACCAGTCATCCGGCCCACTCACCACGCGTTCCGGCGTTACCTCGACCCACCAGCCCTGCACACCTTTTTCCGGGATGTACACCAGCGAATAAAGCATTTCGCTGGCTGTCCGCAGATGCAGCATCACGGCATATCCATTCCCCGTATGGTCTCGATACTGCTTCGTTCCATCAATGGGATCCAGTGCCAGCACAAACTCCGATTGCTGAGCGAAGGCATGCAGATCGCCTGTTGATTCTTCTGCCTCAATTCGACAATGCCGGAAGATCGGATCCACATCACGAAGAGCCGCCACCAGCAACTCCTGGATCGTTAAATCGGCCAGAGTGAGTGCATCAGTCAGCGCACTTCCCGTCGTTTTTGTGGCGACAGAAATGTTGTGACTTCGTAACCGTCGCCCAATCGCACCTGCCCAGCGCAAAATGGGTGGAAGGTGGACACTCAGCGCATTGATCAGAAACTCAGACTGCATGGAGCGTCGCCTTATTGAGCAATATCGATGGGAAAGTTGTCTTCAGTCAGTTCACCAATGACACACAAGAAACGATTCAGCGGCCCGGTTCAGATCGCCCAACCTGTGAAGCCTCCACGAGCTGCTCGACATACTCGATCAAGCGTGTTGCGACGGGAATTCCTGTTGCAGCTTGAAATCCCTTCCAGCCGGGAACTCCATTCACTTCCAGCAGCAGCCATTGACCATCCGGACGTCGTACCAGATCGACACCTGCGAACACAGTCCCTACAGTTTTTGCAGCAGCGACCGCCAGGCTGGCTGTTTCATCATCGAGTTCTGTACGCATCGATTGGCCTCCCAGCGAGAGATTCGTGCGGAAATCTTCTTGAGACTTGCGTTCAATCGCCCCTAGAGGCGCACCATTGAGCACCAGCACTCGCAGGTCGCGACCACCATGATCAATATACTCTTGCAGGTAAAGCACGGCTCCCGTTCGCACCAGAGTTTGTGCCACTCTCCAGAGCAATTCCGGCTCTTCGATACGAAAAATCCCTCGCCCTTCAGACCCAAACAGTGGCTTGAGCACCACATTTCGCCCGAGCTTCTCAAAGGCTTGCAATGCTTCCTGTGCTGTCTCGCAAACAAATGTGGCCGGCACCGGCAGCCCGGCATGAGCGAGGCGAGCCGTGGTGAGAAACTTATCAATCGCACATTCCAGCGACCTGGGTGAATTGATGATCGGCAGACCTTTCTGCTCGGCCAACGCCAGCAGATTCATCCGCGTTACCACCTGCTCCAGCGAACCGCCGGGCATAGACCTGACAATCAACGCATCCAATCCGTCCAGTTCAAAATGAGGTGTTGCCTCTTTTGATGGGGTCAGAAATGTCTGCCCTGTGATCTCAATAGGACGATCTGCTGATCGAGTTCCTGATCCGCAGCTTGCTGCCAGTTCAGAAAACTCCAGCGGAACGACCATATGGCCACGCTCTCTCGCGGCCAGTTCCAACTGCTCCAGCGACCAGTTCCCGGGCTGTGACAGCACACCCATCTTCAAGATGGCTGTCATTCCGCAACCAGACCAAACGACTTAAGCACCAGAGGCACATGAGGCTCGCCCGCCACATGCACTCGACCGGTATCGACGTTCTGCACAATCACCTGGGCGGGGCTGAACAACAGCTTGTCAATTTTGTAGAAGTCGCGTCCGGCAGCTTCGAAGATCTCCAGGAAAGTTTTTCCAAAGACCGACGAAGATTTCGATGGAACCTGGGGCAGAATCTCGGCAATCGATGCGTCATCTCCGGTCATCAGCAGAGTGACCGTCGAGCCGTAGAGAATCGCATCGTTGGTTCGACCGATGCCCTGCAAATCATTCGCGGCAACAGGTGGCAAAGGTGCTGAACCAAAGCCACTGCGAATTCGATGCACGTCAAATCCCAACTCCAGCAGTTTGTGCATCGCCGTTTCGACAGAACGGGCCGCCACTTGATAGTTCCCCGCAACGGATGACGTCGGTGCAATCAACAGTGTGATATCAGCCGGCTCAACCCCCGTTTTCGCTGAGATTTCCTCAAATATCGATTCGGGTGGGAGCATGGCTGTTTCCAGAATCCCTACCACATGGTCGGCTTCTTCCTTGTACCACAGCTTATCGAACAATGGTTCGACACCAGCCGCCGCTCGCATGGGGCCGCTCCCCATCGCATGAAACTTGCCACTCGAAAGCTGCCACCCTGCATACTGGCTATAAAGGCAGGCTGCCACCGGGTAATCGGTCTCCACGACCACATGGGGCCACTGCCACTTGCCTAAAAGCTGCGGCTGCAGATTGACTGTCGCCAGGCCCGCCATGCAGACGGTCGAAAGCACCTGACCTGCTTCAAGTGAACCTTCCGCCTCAACTCCAAAATCGAGCAGCAAACCTGTTCCAGCCGATTCATGGGCAATAATCCGGAAATGATCCGGCGACTCAACGACTTCTTCAATAATCGAGAGAGACAGTTCGTTGAGTTCAAGATTCATGCGGCGTGGCTTTTTTCGAAGTCAATAATCGATCAAACAATCACTGGTGCTTACCCAGCAAATGAGTGAGTCAACACGAAGATGGCCGAATTGTAAACGATTGAAAGACAACTCGCGAGAACCAGCCACCTGCCGATTCTCGCGAGTCATGTTTCGTTTCATTTTTCTACCGTGTGGGGAATGCAGGGCACATCCACCACAGGAGAAAGAACATAAGTCGTTTCTAGTCTCGACTTTGCAACTTGCTGAGCAGACGCAACATTTCCAGATACAGCCACACCAGAGTCACATTCAGCCCATGGGCAGCGAGCCACTCATAATTCTTAGGCAAGTTTTGAGAGGCTGCCGTCGCAATAAAGTCAAAGTCCAGAATCAGATTCAAGGCCGCAATGATGACGCAAAAGGCTGTGAACCCAATCCCCAGGAGCGAAGCGTCATATACGAATGACATCGCCTGAATATTGAACAGGCTTAAAACGAACGCCAGCAGATAGACCAGACCAATTCCTCCGGTGGCGGCAATTATGCCGGCGCGGAATGTGGCTGTGGCACGAATCAAGCCCACCTTGTAGGCCAGCAGCATCGCGGCAGCCACACCCACGGTGGCGGCGATCGCCTGTACGCCAATTCCCGGGAAGCGGGCCTCAAAAATTGTGGTGATCCCCCCCAGAAACACACCTTCCAGGAGTGCATAAATGGGTGCTGCCACAGGTGCACTGCGGAGCCAGAAACAGACACACAAGCTGGCAATCAGCCCGCCAATTGCACTGCCGATCAAAGATGGCATTAACAGCTGTGGATTGTTCTGCAGATAGCTGAAGGACAGTAATCCCAGGCTGGCTGTCAAACCAATCAGAACCATCGACTTGTTGACGGCTCCAGAAACAGTCATCACAGAGGACGACGACAGGCCACCCTCATGAGCCCAGCGATCAAAAGCACTCTCGTTCAGAACTGGATTCCCGGTACGCATCGTGTACTGACCTTCGAAAAATTGAATTTGCTGTCGGAAACCGTAGCAGACTGATGAAATCTACCAGATACTAATACGTTCTCGGCCCTCGAATAGATGATCAATGACTCAGTTTTTTGAAATTCTTTGGCTGAATGATCCATCCCTAAACACTGATAACAAAGCAGATCGCCAGCTCTTTCCAGGAATCCGCCATCAACCATAACCTCTAATACAGAAATCTGTTACAAGATATCAGCGTTCATGTCTGACGCCCTCGATGTCGCTTCACCCCGGCATTTTTCGACAATCAAGCCCCCCCGACAAGAACTCTGAACCGATGGCCATTCTGTCAAAAACGGTCACTGTCGAAAAATATCTGGCAGGAGTCCGTGTCGACAGTTTTTTGGTCAAACACTTTCGCAGCTACACGAGCTGGCGGATTCTCCGCATGGTTGCCGCTGGCCTGGTTACGATCGATGGGCAAGTCGCTGCCACCACTCAACGTGTGCATCCCGGCCAACAGGTGACCATTCAACTTACAGAGCCACCCGACCTGTTCGTCCCCCCCGAACCAACTCCGCTCGAAATCCTGTTTGAAGACGACTCCCTGCTCGTCATCAACAAGCCTGCAGGTCTCATTGCTCACCCGACTGGCGAAATCCCTGATGGTACGCTGATTAACGCTGTCCAGCATTATCTCGACAAACAATCGACTCATCCCGGCCTTGAGCGACCCGGGATTGTCCACAGGCTGGACCGCGATACCAGCGGTGCCATGGCCATTTGCAAAGAACATCTTTCCCACCGCTTACTCTCGATCCAGTTCCAGCTGGGCCGAATTTCCAAAAGTTATCTCGCACTCGTCGAAGGTGTCCTCACAGACGATCAACTGGTCATCGACCTTCCGATTGGCAGGGCACCAGGTTGCTCCAGTGCGCTCATGTCTTGCCGGGCCGATGCTCTCGAAGCCCAGGCCTCGAAAACCTCTCTTCGAGTAGTGGAACGGTTTCCGCAACACACTCTTGTCGAGGCCAAACCCCGCACAGGCCGTATGCATCAGATTCGTATTCATCTGGCAACCATCGGGTTCCCCATTGTGGGAGACGAGTTCTACCTCAAAGGAGGGGAAATCCGGCCACTCGTCTGGCCAGAAAGTGAACGCGTGCAGGTCTCTCTTCTCATCAATCGACAAGCCTTACACGCCGCATGCCTTTCCTTCGCCCACCCGCTCACCAACGAGTGGCAAGACTTTCAAGCTCCCTTGCCCGACGATCTGCGCCAAGCCATCGAACTCGCCCGCCTTGGCCAAACTTGAAAAAGCGGTTCAGCAAAGAACTCCACTCTGTCGGATAGAAGTTCAAAAAATCATTGAACAACGCCCGACGGCCGACTGAGTTTCGATCACTCGGAAGCTGCTCTTAATGAGCATCAGCAACAAATGCGGCAAACGCCTGCAATTCCGTTTGCGCCAGCAAGAATATCTGCCAAGTCATCGCTCAACCTGCAAAGATCATCAGGATCTCACGCGAGTAAACTTCAAGTTCAGACTTTCAATTTCCAAAGTCCTCGGCTAGGAAAAGATCAGCCAAATCAAGTATGAAATTTTTGCGGAACTTCGAAAAGTCTCTGAACATTTACTTTCTGAGATTTAAATTTCAGTCATCAATGAATCTGATCGTCGTGCCAGATACTTCGATGGCCAGCAGGTCAATTCCCTGTTCATGAATGCATTTCGCTCTCAATAAATCGGCCCAAGACAAAACATTCCCACTCAATCGCATTTAAAGTTCACTCAACATTTTCCACAAATAGCACCCACCCGAAAGACTCGTCATGATTCACGACGATCAACGAAAGCCATCAAGGCTAATAATTAACCAATCACTAAAACTCACTCGAATTTTAGGCTTCTTGCTGATCCCTTTAATTGCACCGTTATCTTTATCCGCACAGTTCTCCTACCCACCCGAATTCAAAGAGGCTCGAGTCGAGACCTACCGAAAAACAGGTTCGACAGAATTGAAGCTCTGGATCTTCGGGGAGTCTGATCCTAAAACTACTAAGCCCGCCATTGTGTTTTTCTTCGGCGGTGGCTGGAATTCCGGATCACCAGCACAATTTGAAAATCAGGCACGGCACTTTGCTAAACGAGGCATGATTGCGATTGTGGCCGACTACAGGGTCAAATCCAGACACAATGTGCAAGTTGTTGAATGCGTAAAGGACGCCAAGGCTGCTATCGCCTGGGTTCGAGAAAACGCCAAGCGATTAGGCGTTGATCCTGACAAGATTGCTGCTTCAGGAGGCTCTGCCGGAGGCCACCTTGCAGCCTCAACCGGCACCATCAGTGGTTTTGGCAGTGATGAACGTCCCAACGCCATGATTCTCTTCAATCCTGCCTGCACTCTCGCACCCATCGCTGGTTGGCAACCCCCAGGAGCCAGAGCAAAACTCAGCACTGAACGATTCGGCGTCGAGGCCACAGCCATCTCACCGGCTCATCACGTCGGTCCGCAGACTCCACCAACCTTGATTCTCCATGGCACGAAAGACAGCACAGTTCCCTACGCTTCGGTCGTCGCATTCGAAGCTGAGATGAAAAAAGCCGGCAGACCCTGCAAGTTAGTAGGCTACGAAGGTGCAGAACATGGCTTCTTCAATCGAGGTGAAAACTATGACAAGACTCTCACTGAAGCTGACAAATTTCTGGTAGACCTCGGCTGGATCAAAAAATGAGACCCTGCACATCAAAAAGTTGAATGACCCCATCAATACAGTAAGAAATCAGACATTTCGTTGATTTCTGAGAGCCCTTGAATCAACTTCTTAAGTGACCTTCGCGAACTTCCTGATCTTTATTGGAACCGAAGCCCTATACATTTCGCGTTCCAAATGATTCAAGGCTCGTCAGCAAATACTGGTGACATTCGCGAACAACTTATTGACGCGACCCACAAACCATGCCTTTCGATCTGCGTCCTGGTCAGATGTCAGAACTCACTGGGCACTTTTGCAATTTCACCACGTTTCAGGATTTGTCGTGACAGAGCTCTATGCATCGCCAGCTGCCTGGATCATCCCTTTTTGCGATGCCGCCACCGAAGTTTTTCTCTGCATGCTTCAAGCCACTTGTCAAATTCAATCCATTTGTCCTCCAGATTCAGCACCACCACTGGAATCCATCACAATTGCCATCGACCTCACGGGGACAGCACCTGGGCGAGTCATCTTGAGTGTTGCAGAATCTGTCGCTGACCAGTTTGTCGAGCGGCTCACGGGCTTCGGTGCCGAAGGCGATCTGGGTTTGTTGCGGGATATCGTCGGTGAGGTAGCCAATATGGTGGCAGGTTCCGGCAAAGGGAACCTGCCACAGTTGGGCTTTCTCATTGGCACACCCCGACAGCTCACTGCCGAGGAGTTGGTCAATTTGTCGGCAAACTGGCCTTTGAGGCAGACAGCCACTTTGGAGACTTCATTCGGCTTATGCCTGCTGGATGTGAGCTGGAATTTCCAGTTCGCGACTCCTTCAGCAGATACACCTCTTCCAGAAGCTGTCTGATATTTCGAGGCTGCTGGAGTTCTTCCGGGAAACCCACCACGGAACCCATCGCCAGAATCTGCGGGTGCCAGGTTCGCCCCATGGCATCGCACCAGAGCTTCCCGCACTCATCCGATTCAATACCAACTTTGCCCAGATCAAGGTCCGCCGTCACACCGACTTCTGTCTGGCAGGAAACGACGGTCTGCACCAACACACGTTCCCCGCTGCAGATCTCCACTTCGCAATAATCACCGCGTGGCCTCAATCCGCGAATCCCGGCGCGAAACTCTTGCCATTCAGTCGATTTCTGCCTTTCGGGCAAACGCCGCCCCAACAGCAGAACATCACTCCCCAACCTGCTGTAGATCTTCGCCACCGCCTGGGCCCAGCGATTACTCCCCAGCACCACCATCGACTTTGGAGTCGACCTCGCCAAAAACAATTCTCCCAGTGAAAATGGCAGCGAACTTTTGCTATTCAACGATTCATGCGGAACTTGAGGCGAAACACCATGGCGGACAGGAGCCACCATAGATCCCGTCGCCACAATCAGCAGATGTGTCATCAGGAGTGGCCCGTCAACAACCGGCTGCTTCACCGATGGATTTGCAGCACTCATGGGCATCACTGCAATCGAGGCGCCATCGGCCCCCACGACCTTCGCCGCACCGGGGAAACAATCAACCCGGGCCTCCCTCAAGAGCGTCTGCTGGCGTTCCTGCTCTCGTCGGCCAAAAGGAAGCAATCGACGAGCCAAAGTCTGTGAACTCGTTGCTGCGGCAAACTCATTTTGAGTGATCATTTCCAGGAATTCGGGTGACCACTGTGCCCCGACAGACTCGCTGGAGATTTCCCATGCCGACGCAGGTTCAATCAAAGCAGTTCGTAATCCCAGCCGTGCCGCCGTCGTGGCCACTTCGACCGCGAGAGCCGTTCCACCAGCAATGGTGCAATCGTACATGGCTGGATCCTTTCACGACACGCCTGACGAACCACAGTTCCCCAAACCAACACCCGGTCAATTTCCCTCAATTCGTCCGTCCACAAATAGCCCTCGTTTCCATCGGCACAACGAACAAATAAGGGCTATGAGAAGCCTGGGTAAAATATGAAACATTCTCTCATTCGGTTCATTTTGACGATAAAACGGATTCTCCCGACTCATTTCGCCTGAAAGCTCAATTCGAATCTCGCGCTAACTGACTCATCAAAACCGACCACTGTGATGTGTTTGTCGCACAGCCATACCTGGCCCTTCTCCAGGCCACGCACCCAAACCACAAGACGTTTTTGTCGAAGCTCTTGAACCGTTGGGCCCGGCTTCCTAGACTTAACTTCACTTTCAGCAGGCAATCGCGGCGTTCATCACTTCAGACGAGAGATCGGAACGGATCATAATTCGATGACTGACATCGTTGAGATCCGCCGTTCTGATGATCCGCGAGATGTCATTCACCGGGTGTGCCAGTCTTTGGCGCAAGGTGAATTGGTTGGTCTCCCCACCGAAACCACCTATACCGTTGCTGCCAGTGCACTTTCTGAAGTTGGTGTCCAGCGGCTGAAGGCTCTAGCCACTGAACTCGCAGTCAATCATCAACCACCCCAGTTCGAACTCCTGCTTAAAGCGGCTGACGAAGCACTCGATTATCTGGTCGAGCAGTCGCGATACGGCCGCAAACTCATCCGACGTTGCTGGCCAGGCCCTGTGACGTTGCGATTCCCAAAATCTCACTGCGGATGGTTCTTCGAACAGCTCCCTGAAACCAGCCGTCATCTCCTCACGGCCCCAGAAAACACGGTCTCTTTCCGTGTCCCGGCACACACACTCCCGGCCGATATTCTGAATTTGTTGCCCGGCCCCCTGATCGCACTTTCGGAAGCTCAGCCCGGCCGGCCACCGCTCAGGCATGCCCGGGATGCCGACCAGAGGTTTGGCAACAACCTCGCACTCATTGTCGATGACGGCCCTTCCCGCTACGGCGAACCGGGTACCGTCGTCCAGATCGGCAATAACGATTGGAACATCGCATTCCCAGGGGTTGTCTCCGACCGCACGATGGGTCGACTTGCCAGCGAAGTCATCCTATTCGCCTGCACAGGCAACACCTGCCGCAGCCCCATGGCCGAAGTCCTTTTCCGCAAACTCCTTGCGGAAAAACTGAGCTGCCCCGAAGAAGAACTTGTCGATCACGGTTACGTCATTCTCTCGGCAGGTTTAGCGGCAGCCATCGGTGCACCTGCCAACCCCGAAGCCATTGCACTGCTTGCCGATGAAGGTCTTGACCTTCGTAATCACGAAAGTCAGCCTCTGACCGAGCGATTGCTGCAGCAGGTCGATATGATCTATACCATGACACGTGGACATCGCGACGCCATTCTTGCCGAAAGGCCGGATCTGGCTTCACGCGTGCGAACTTTGTCTCCCGCCGGGAAAGACATTGCCGACCCGATTGGTGGGGGACGTGATGTCTATCGTTCCTGCAAGCAAGTCATTGAAACGCATTTGCAACAGATTATTCAGGACCTCTTGTCGTTAAGATCCCACCCGTCATGATGAAGATAGCCGTTGCCAGCGATCATCGCGGCGTGCAAATCAAATCCAAAATCCTCGCACTGGTGTCCGATCTCGGACATCAGGCTCTCGATTTTGGACCGCAGGATCACGAGAGCGTCGATTACCCCGACTACGGTGCCCGCGTGGCAAAAGCCGTCTCTCGTGCAGAGGTCGATCGTGGCATCCTCATCTGTGGCACAGGCATGGGCATGTGCATCGTCGCCAATAAATTCCGTGGTGTTCGAGCCGCTACTTGCCACGATGACGTCACTGCCGAACTCAGTCGCCGACACAATAACGCTAACGTCATGTGTCTCTCGGGCGATCTTCTCGGCGAGCCATTTGCCATGAGAATGGTCGAAATCTGGCTCACCACTGAATTCGAAGGTGCCAGGCATGCCCGGCGTGTCGACAAAATCTCTCATTACGAGTCCGAAGAATTTTCATCGAACTCCTGACTCGCATGCCTTCGCAAAAAGTCATGAGCACTGACGATAATCACTTTCTTCCGGGAAGTCGCTTTGACTCGCCCGATCGTCGCGATATCTTGTTGACATGTCTTGTCGATCTGCAAATGAATCACCGATGGTCGCATTGAGTAACCGGCAGATGTGTTGATCTCTTTTCACAACATCGAGAACAACGCCGACATCTCAGCTTTACCCAATGAAGAGCGACCATGGCATCCATGAAGCTGTGTCTGACCAGGACATCGATAACCCTGATCACGCTCAAACACATCTTGATGTGACTGCCGCTTCAACAGCAGAGATCGACACGATTGACCACACGAGCAGTATTTCTCGTGGGCAATTCCAAAACCTGACGACTAAGATCATTTGATTTCTTTGACAAAAACTTTCCGGAAGGATGCGACGTTCATGGATTTGGCGGCACTTAAGTATGCAAAGACTCATGAATGGGTCGCGATTGAAGGTGATGTTGCAACTGTCGGAATTACCGATTTCGCCGTTCAGCTCTTGAGCGACCTGGTTTACATCGATCTGCCCAAGCCCGGCAAAGCTCTCAAAGTCGGTGAGTCCTGTGGCGAGGTTGAGAGCGTCAAAGCCGTCAGCGATGTCTATGCCCCACTCGCCGGTGTCGTCACAGAAACCAACCCCAGTCTCGGCGATAATACCGAGCCACTCTCCAGTGATCCCTTCGGCAACGGCTGGCTGATCAAGATGAAAGTCTCAGATCTGTCAGGTCTGGAACAACTCCTAGATCGAGCTTCCTACGAAAAACACTGCGAGTCCGAAGCTCACTAAGTCGGCAAGGCGAGGATCTTCCCGGCTGATCCGCACACTGCGAAGATCTGTCAAATTACTGTCATCGATGGACTATTCTCACGAGTGCCTATAATTCTTCGACCTCGTGATGAAACCAGTAAAATCTGTCGAATTTTCAAGCATTTTTAAGTTCGCTCTCTCGCTCTACTGAGAGGCGGTCATTTTTACCAGGGTAGGATTCCCACTCGTGAGCTATTTGTTCGCTACGGCTACCGAAGAGCAGGCGATGCTTTCTCGGATTGGTGTTGATTCGATTGATCAACTTTTGCAGCAGATTCCAAAACCGCTGCAGCTCGACAAACTGCTCGATCTCCCGCCTGCTCTCAGTGAAATGGAACTCGAGCAGCATCTCCGCCAGCTCGCTTCACAATCCAGCGGCGCAACCTCTCGCATGTGCTTCCAGGGTGGTGGTGCTTACGATCACTACATTCCCAGTGTGGTCGACGAAATCACTGGTCGCGGCGAGTATTACACTGCCTACACTCCTTACCAGGCAGAGGCTTCCCAAGGAACTCTGCAGGCGTTCTTCGAATATCAGACCATGATCTGCCAGCTCACAGGCATGCAGGTCTCGAACGCCTCTTTGTACGAAGGTGGAGGATCTGTCAGCGAAGCCACTCTCATGGCGATGCGTACGACGGGCCGCACAGGACGGGTGGTCATCGCTGGTGCGTTGCACCCCGAATATACACAGGTTCTGCGGACCTACGTCGGGCACACTTCCACCGAAGTGATTCACATTCCCGTCGGATCCGATGGCACGGTCGATTTGACAAAGCTCGCCGGAGCGATCGACGAGAACACGGCAGCTGTTATCGTTCAAAATCCGAACTTTCTGGGAAACATCGAAGATCTCGCTGCCATTGCTGACTTGACTCATGCCAAAGAGTCATTGATGGTTGTCTCGACGGATCCAATCAGTCTGGGCCTGCTCGCCAGACCCGGCGAACTGGGTGCAGATATCGTTGTTGCCGAAGGCCAGTCACTCGGGATTCCCTTACAATTCGGAGGCCCTTATCTCGGAATTCTTGCCTGCCGCAACGACTTCATCCGCCGCATGCCAGGCCGATTGATTGGGGAAACGATTGATCGCACCGGGGGGCGTTGCTTTGTTCTCAGCCTGCAAGCTCGTGAACAGCACATTCGCCGCGATAAAGCGACCAGTAACATCTGCACCAATCAGGGATTAATGGCCCTCCGGGCAACGATGTTTATGGCCCAGATGGGTCCTCAGGGTTTCAAAGAGACTGCCGAATTGTGCCTGCAAAAAGCTCATTACGCAGCCAGGCAAATTGCCGCTATCCCCGGCTACACAATTCTCTTCAGCGAAACACCCAAGTTCAAAGAGTTTGTCATTCAGGCTCCCCAAAGTGCACCGACGCTGATTGAAAAAGTTGCTAAAGCGGGTGTGGATATCGGCCCCGCACTCAGCCAGTTTGCACCGATTCCCGGTATGCCCGATACCGAAAATCTCTTGCTGGTTGCCGTCACGGAACAAAGAACAAAAGCTCAGATCGATCATCTGGTCAACCTCCTCAAGTAGGGCAGCAGAAGTAGGGCAGGCTCCCGCCTGCCATTGATCCAACCCGCCTGTTTTGCCGTGTAATTTTCACATCAGCAGGCTCTTCTACCGAACAATTTTGCAACGAAAAGCACAGCGAAAAAAAATTCCGCCAAAAGGTTTTTGGATGCGTAACACCCTCGCAACTCAATTGATTTTTGATCTCTCGAGCCCAGGCCGCAGAGCGGCTCGACTACCTCAGTGCGATGTTCCCAACCGAGCGGTTGAGGAACTCATTCCCGCAAAGTTTCTCGCCCAAAAACCACTTCCACTCCCGGAAGTCGCCGAGCCCGATATTGTTCGTCACTATGTCAATCTTTCTACCTTGAATATGTCGGTGGATACGCACTTCTACCCGCTGGGGAGTTGCACGATGAAATACAACCCCAAGCGTCATGAGCGTCTTTCCAAACTCGGCGGCATTGTAGACGTTCACCCTTATCAGCATGCAGACCGTATGCAGGGCCTGCTCGCGATTCTGTACGAAATGCAGAACATGCTGGGTGAAATCGCGGGGCTGCCTGCTGTTTCCCTCCAGCCCGCCGCTGGTGCTCAAGGTGAACTCACGGCCTTGATGGTGGCTGCCGCCTACTTCCGTGACAAAGGTGAAAACCGCCGCAAGGTGCTATTTCCCGCCAGTGCCCACGGAACGAATCCAGCCAGTGCTGCCATTGCAGGTTTTGACTGTGTCCAGTTGCCAGCCACTGCCAATGGCCTCATGGATGTCGAAGAACTGCGAAAGCATGCCGACAGCTCGACAGCCTGTCTCATGGTGACCAATCCGAATACGCTCGGCCTTTTCGAAAAACAGATCGCTGAAGTGGCCAAGATCATTCACGATGTGGGCGGTCTCGTTTACATCGATGGTGCCAACATGAATGCCATCATGGGCATCACCCGCCCCGGTGACTTCGGCGGCGACATGATGCATTACAATGTCCACAAAACATTCACAGGCCCACACGGAGCCGGTGGACCAGGGTCAGGCCCGATTGCTGTCCGCGATTTCCTGAAGCCTTACCTCCCGGCACCAATCATCGAAAAATCGACTGCCGAAAACGGCCAGACTGTCTATCAACTCGTCACGCCCGAGAAGACCATTGGTAAAGTCCGTACCTTCTTCGGAAATGTCGGCATCCTTATTCGAGGCTACTGCTACTTAAGAACTTTAGGCCCAGAAGGTGTTCGCAAAGCTGCCGAACACGCCATTCTCAATGCCAACTACCTCAAAGCCATCCTGAAGGACATTCTTCCTGCCGCTCATGGCGAATACTGCCTTCACGAGTTCGTCGCTTCCGCCTCCAAACTCTCCAAAGAAAAGCACATTTCGGCCATGGATATCGCCAAACGCCTGCTCGATTTTGGCTTCCATGCACCGACCGTCTATTTCCCGCTCGTCGTGCCTGAAGCTCTGATGATGGAACCGACTGAGACGGAATCCAAAGCCACACTCGATGCCTTCGCCGAAACTATTCGCAAGATCACCGAGGAATCCGCCGAGTTCCTGCACGATGCTCCACATTCGCTGCCAGTCAGCCGCCCCAACGACGTCCAGGCGGCCCGGCAGCCAGTCCTCTCCTGGAGTCCGAAAGTTGGAGTGTGATCCAAATAAGTTTTGATCTCTGAACTAAAAATTTCACCTGAGCCCTGCTCATGTCAACCCCTGTCATTTGATCCCAAGCGACGACGACATCTGCCGGGCTTCTTTTATTCCAGTGGGCAGGTCGAACGGATACCAGGCAAAGAGACTCAGAAATTCGCCCCGCTCAGTCCCCAGCCTGGGGTCACCCTATCAATGACAATGTCCCCCATGCGCCAACTCGAACACTGCCATATCATTCTCGAACCACAGCCACTTTCGGGGTTCGAGAATATGCGCCGGGATGCCTTACTCTTGAGCGGCGCAGCGACGAGCCAATGGCCAGAGCAGGCTGGTATTCTTCGATTCTACGCCTGGAATGAACCCACGCTCTCCATCGGCTACTTTCAGAAACTCGAAGCCATTGTTGCCACTCCCCGCTGGCAATCTCTGCCAGTGGTTCGAAGGCTTTCAGGTGGTGGTGCCATTCTCCATGACCGCGAATGGACTTACAGCCTGACAGTCCCCCATTGGCCACAACTCGTCGAAAAGCCGCACGAACTCTATGCCACAATTCATCAACCCATTGTTGATGTCCTGAACTCCATCGGCATTCCCGCACAGTTCCGTGGGGTCACCACTCACTTGCCAATGGAACCTGATCTCTGCTTTCTCCGCACGGACGAAAACGACCTCGTCATCGGGCATCAGAAAATCCTGGGAAGTGCCCAGCGCAGGCGAAAAGGCTCACTCTTACAACATGGCAGCCTGATTCTCAGCAGCTCGCCAGTGACTCCCGAAATCCACGGCGTCAGCGATATCTGTGGGACACAATTCAACGAGTCTCACCGTTTGGTACTCGCCACAAAAATCGCCAGCCACATCAGCCAGCAGGTTCACATTCACAACGACTGGCCCGCCGAACTGAGTTCTCTCCTGAATGAAGCCGAGACATCCGCCTGATCCCGCACGAGCCACAGCAACCACTCACACTGGAATTCTCACTTAGAAAAGCGATGGCACGCCAAACTCTTTCTCCATCAAGAAGACATCCACTGTGGTAATATCTCCAACTTCATGACCACCAGATTTTGAATAGCCAAAAACACAAGCTCATGTTCAAAAAAACAACGACAAACCATTGACCTTTGAACACATCGAGAAAGAATTCTAATTCAGTTCGAATTCAGAAACTTCATTGATTGACGCTCTCGCCGTTGACTGGTAGCGTGAAACAATCAAGGAATTGCTAACGGTAATTGTTTTTCATTTGTTACGTCTCGACTGCATATCGCAAAACGTATCTAAATATTTCGTCTTCATTCTCCCCTTGTCGTCAGCCATTGTTCATCGTCTCAGAGAATCCATCATCGGGGTAACCGTCTTTTGAATGATTCAAAAGATTCCTGCCCGGCAGATTTCATCCGGTAAGATCCTGGGAGCAGCCAACTCATGCTCAAAGCAGAGTTAAAAATCCTCGTTGGTAAGCATCAGGGAAAAGTCATTCCCCTGGCAGCGAGAAAGTTTCTCGTTGGCCGTGAACAGGATTGCCACTTGAGGCCCAATAGTGATCTTGTCAGTCGGCACCACTGTGTCTTCACCATCGACGATTATGCCGTCCGCCTGAGAGACTTAGGCAGTACTAACGGCACACAGGTCAATGGTGAGAACATTCGCGGAGAAGTGATTCTCAACGAAGGTGATCAGGTCACCATTGGCAAACTGGAACTGCAACTGCTCCTCAAAACGGAAGCCAGTATCGAGACACAATCCGCAGCGGAAGCTCGCCAAGGCACCGCAGCATTAGGCACTGCTGTCCATGAGGAAAATGCTGCCCGTGCGACTTTGGAACTGGCCAACTTCTCGATGGCCTTGCCTGTGGATACAGCAGCTCAAGACACCAGCTATGAAATGGTGGCTTACACTCCAGAGGTCACTCCTGTCGCCACTGGCGATACAGCCATTGTGGGGAGTCCTCCTCCGCCTTTAGCCCCTGCACCTCCTCCGGGCTACGCCAACGTCGGAGCACCTCCGCAAGGTTATCCCCCCCAGCCATACCCGGCTGGCATGCCCCAGTACCAGAATCCTCAATACCCCGGCATGACCAATCCTGGCATGGGTTACCCAAATGCAGGCTATCCTGCCGCCAGCTATCCACCGGCTGGCTACCCACAGGGAATGTATCCCGCCGGCTATCCCATGCCGGGCTACCCTCAGCAGGCCTATCCGGGGGGGCCAGTTTATCCAGGACAATCTCCCGCATATCCACAAACGGCGCCCATGCCCGGCTATGCCCCTCAACCGGTGGAAACACCTCAGGCACAGGGGCCTTCAGCCGGTGTCGTCCCGCCACCGATCAGGCTCCCCAATCCTGAAGAGACCGGCGCTGTCGAAGTCGCACCACCTCCTGCTGCTGGTGGCCCTTCACCTTCTAAAACGGAAAAACCTTCAGATAAAGCGGGCGATATCATCAAGCAGTACTTGAATCGACGTGGTGGTCGCTGATTTCTGGGCTCTCGCTCTTTGATCATCCCCAAGAGATCATCCCCAAGATTCTCAACCTAAAGTCTTTTCAGCATTCATCCCGGCTCTTGGAAGGAATGAGTGAAATTCTGATTCAAACTGAGACTCAGATCTTGACCTCGCCCTGCAAAATGCCCAGAACAATTGTGTCTGAGCATTCATTGAACAGGATATCGCCTGGCTCCACTCTTCGGCTTGCTGGAATCTTTTTATGAGCACTGCGGATACCAATGCTGCTGAACAGCAGAGACGTTACCGGGAATTTCTCGACCTGATGCCTCTCACCTTATCCCTGGCCGGGCTCCCGCAAAGCGACTCCGGGAAATACTACACGGAAGAGCAGATCGAAGTGCGTGCCTTTGCCGTCAGGCACGCCTACAAAGTCGCTCGGCAACTGGTTCGCGAAGCTGTCAATCGTTAGCGATTTTCCGACCCATGGATGCGGGTCGTCGGCAGGTTTCAGCATTTTGAAACCACACCCCAGACAAGCGGGTATTTTCAAACAGGGATGCATGGAATGACTGAAACGTCGGAAATCCAGCTTGTCGATCGTTGCCTCGAGGGTGAACCTGACGCGACAGTTCTCTTCGTGCGCAAATTTGAGCGACTCGTCTATTCCATTGCAATCCGCATGCTGGGACATCATCAGGATGCGGAAGATGTCACCCAGGAATCACTCACGCGGGCCATCAGGCATCTGGGTAACTGGAATCCCGCACGTCCGCTGAAACCCTGGCTGTTAGCGATTGTCGTCAACCGCTGCAAATCCAGACTGAGCTTGAAATCTCGTCCGCAGGGATCTTCCCTCGAAGAGCATTCGGCACAGCACCTCAGTGTCCCGGCAACTCAGACGCAATCGGCCATCCAGGCAGAGACCGCACTTCAAATTCAAGTGGCTATGGAGAGCCTTAAGCCCGAATATCGACAGGTCTTTGAATTGTTTTACAAAGAAGAGCGATCTGTCGATGAAATCTCTCAACTCCTGAATGTTCCTGAAGGAACCGTCAAGACCTGGCTCCATCGCGGTCGCAAGGCTCTCGCAACAATTCTCAAAGAGCGACAACTCATTTCCGAATCCTCAAAATGAGCTTCAGGCAATGTGAAACCTCTAGGGATTCCATTTTTAGGGATTCCATTTTTGATCATGGGTGAATCGTGGATTGCCATCAATTTCATACAGAACTGGACAGCCTGAATTCTGCCAACACCGAACTTGATCATTCCTTGTTGAGCGAACCCGCCCGGAAACATTTGCTCAATTGTCCGGATTGCCTGACTCACTGGCATGACGAAACACAGCTCAGCGCAGCCATCTCAACCTGGAAAAATTCAACCTCGAAAAAGTCCTCCGCTGCGCCTCTCCAGAGTCGAGTCAGTCGCAAATCCCCAACCAACAGCACAGCAACCCGGCATATTCAACAAGGCCGCTACATCACTCGCTGGGCCATCACCACCATTGCAGCCTGCCTTGTGCTGGGAGTGCTCGCATTTCGTGCACCTAGCTCCATTGAAATCGTTGTTTCAACCTTCGATACCCATCGTCCGGCGGCAACTTCCGCACCACTATGGATCACCGCTGCGACATTATCGGCCAGCCAGTTCTCAGCCAGCCAGTTCTCAGGCGGTTCATCTCCTGACCAGACAGTCAGATTCTCACCTGCTTCTCAAACGAAGGCTGGGACTTCAGAATTCCACACAGCAGCGATGCAACCCTCGGATTCGATACCTGCAGCAGGTTCAACCAGCCGGCCGGAGTTGACCACCTACCTGTCATTGAGCCAGCCGGCGCTCCCTCTGGCGAAGCTGCGAGAACCGGTCGAGGCCTGGAACTCCAAACTTCAGCAAAAGCATCAGGGTCCATTTCTGGAAACTGTCGGCGGGCTTTATGTCCCTGTCCCTGCTCCACCCGTCGAGCAATGGCAGCAGGTCGCAGTCACTGTCGCTCCACTCAGCCAACACCTGGCTGATGCCTTTGCTGTCCTCTGCTCCCCCTTCCGGCAGTCAGAAGCGGAGCCTGTGGATATCCCCGGGGCATACAACGTCCCCTCATCCACCTACGAGTTTTCTCCACTGCCTTCCAGCAACAAACTCTCTCCTTATGGAAATCCAGCCTCCAGCCTGAGTTAGTTCTGCGCCAGCAAGTGCATTTCACTCGAACTGACCGAGCATGTCTTTACCGTCCGGCCATCAGCCGCTCGACGTACTTCCCCAGAATGTCTGTCTCGATATTCACCGTATCGCCCACTTGACGCTGGCCTAACGTCGTTTCTTTCAACGTATGGGGAATCAAGGCGACGCTGAAACCATCCCGTTTGGCCTCGACGACAGTCAAACTCACACCATCGACTGTCACACTCCCCTTAGGCACCAGTTGCCGTGCCAGTTCCGGAGCTAACGCGAATGCCATAAAGACCCAGTCCGCCTCGTGATCGATCGACAAGATCCTGGCAGTCCCATCAACATGACCCTGCACAATATGGCCTCCAAAACGGGCATTCGCTTTCATGGCCCGCTCCAGATTCACACTCGCACCGCTGGCCAACGTTCCGAGGTTTGTTTTCGACAGTGTCTCACTCCCCGCCTGAAAACTCCATTTCTCAGCCGGTTCTCCCTGGTTCTGAAGCTCCACCACAGTCAGGCAGCAGCCATTAATCGCCACGCTTTCGCCCAGCACGGCAGGATCTTCGGGCAAGAGCATCTGCACTGGCGGAGAAACGACGATCCTGACTCCCCCAGGTTCCGAGACTACAGCCTCAATCTGCCCCATCCCTTCGACCAATCCCGTAAACATGCCAACTTCTCCCGAACGTGTATCCTGCATCCAAAACCCCTTCACACCTGCTGTTTGTTGGCAGAATCGAGTTCTGGACGCTACAAGTGTAGACCTCCAGAGGAGAATTGCACGGCTCTCCTTGTACCATTCACCACAAAGTGTCCTTCAAACGGTTTCACTGCTGAGGTTTGTTCCTCTTTACGAAAGCTCCTGGCCATGTCACTTGCAATCACCAGCGTTCATGCCCGCGAAATCCTCGATAGCCGCGGCAACCCCACCGTCGAAGTCGATATCGAACTCGAAGACGGCACCATCGGCCGCGCCGCCGTTCCCAGCGGTGCCAGCACCGGTGCCCACGAAGCCTGCGAACTTCGCGACACCTCCGACAAGAAGCGTTACCTCGGCAAGGGAGTCCGCAAGGCCGTCGAGAACGTTAACGAAACCATTGCCGACGCCCTCATTGACCTCAACGTCACTGACCAGGCCGCCATCGATCACACCATGATCGAGCTCGATGGCACACCCAACAAGTCGCGCCTGGGTGCCAACGCCATCCTCGCCTGCTCACTGGCCGCTGCTCATGCTGCCGCCCGCGCCAGCTTCCTGCCCCTCTACCGTTACCTGGGTGGTGTCGGCGCGAACACTCTGCCAGTCCCTCTGATGAACATCATCAATGGCGGGGCCCACGCCAACAACGGCATCGACCTCCAGGAATTCATGATCGTCCCCACTGGCTTCACCTCGTTCTCCGAAGGCCTCCGCGCTGGTGCCGAAGTCTTCCACAGCCTCAAGAAGGTGCTGCACGACCAGCACATGAGCACTGCTGTCGGTGACGAAGGGGGCTTTGCTCCCGACCTCAAGACCAACGAGGACGCCCTCAAGGTGATCCTCGAAGCCATCGAAAAGGCTGGCTACGAGCCCGGCAAGCAGATCAAGCTTGCCCTCGACTGTGCCTCGACCGAGTTCTACGACACCAAGACCGGCCTCTACGATATCGACGGCAAGAAGGTCAACGGCGACGAACTCGTCGGTATCTGGCAAAGCTGGAGCGAGAAGTACCCGATCGTCTCCATTGAAGACGGCTGCTCAGAAGACGACTGGGACACCTGGAAGAAGTTGACCGACGCCATCGGCAAGAAGGTTCAACTCGTGGGCGACGACCTGTTCGTTACCAACGTCAAGCGCCTTCAGGAAGGCATCGACAAGGGTGTGGGCAACAGCATCCTCGTGAAGGTCAACCAGATCGGCTCGCTGACTGAAACCATCGACGCTGTCCAGCTCGCTTACCGCAACGGCTACACCGCCATCATGAGCCATCGCTCAGGCGAGACGGAAGACACGACGATCGCCGACCTGGCCGTGGCTCTCGGAACCGGCCAGATCAAGACCGGCTCCGCCAGCCGCACCGACCGCATCGCCAAGTACAACCAACTCCTCCGCATCGAGGAACTCCTCGGCAAAGACGCCCGCTACGGCGGCACGCTCAAGGCGTAATTGACGCTCGTGAGTTTTTCAGGGTGCTACTGCTGGCTGGCCAGCAGTGCTCCTTGCCTGAACCAGAAGTTGTTATTCTTTGAACAACACCGCCCAAAAACCAACAACTCCCGGAGTCTGCCTCAGACTCCGAGAGTTTGCGTTTCATTTCGACCTACTGACAACCGTCCACATTGTTCGTGACCGCGGCACTCATTTTCTTCCCACACATCGATTGAGTGCCACCAGCGCATAAGCTGTCGCCAGATTCGGGTCGCCTTCCATCCATCGGCTCGAACGATCATTCAGCCAGTTTCCATTGGCTTTCTGGAGTGCAATCAACTGAAGAGCCAGCTCATTCCTCCAGTTATGTTTTGCTCCCTTGGCATCAGTAAACTCATTGACACCATTTGCTTCCATCGCCTTGGCAAACAGATAGTAATAGTAGTAAAGACCACCCGCGCCCAGCCCCGGATTCTCTTCCAGCGTATAGTTTTTACTGATCCAGTCGAGGGCCGCTTTAACTCTCGGATCATCCGCCTTTAAGCCTGCATAGAGCATGCTCTTAAATCCGGCATAAGTCATGCTTCCATACGACCGCAAGCCCCCTTCATCGGATTGTCCCGCAGGCGAAACACCGGGGCCATTGGGGTTGTAATAGAAACCTCCGTCATTAATCTTGGCAGCTTGCGGAGTCGTATTATGCTCAGATTCCAGGTTCTGACATCGCGACAGAAAAACCAGGGCCTTCTGGACGGCCGGGTCTTGTTCAGTCGCGCCTGTCGCCTTGAGAGCATCCAGAAAAAAGACCGTGTTGGACAGATCGGGCTTACCACCGCCCGCTTTGTAGCCCGCACCGCCGTAGGCGATGTCGGCTTTGTCGGTATTGTTCGCCTCACTATATTGAGCGCCACGCAAATACTGCTCCGCCTTTTTGATGATCTCCGTGAACTGTCCCTCGGCATTACCAGCAACTAACGCCATCACGGAAACCGAAGTTTCATAACTCGCATGCGGGCTGCCAGGGGCGGCAATTTCTCCCGTTGGCTGGGCATAACCTGCGATCCGCTGTAATCCCTTAGCCACCACAGGATCAGTCACCGGCACACCCGCATCAATCAACGCATAAACCACGAGAGCCGTAATCCCCGAGGTACGCGGCGTCGTCCAACTCCCATCCTTCATCTGCGAAGTTTTCAGGAATTCGATCGCCTTGGCCCGTGACTGATCAACGTTTGCGGCGAGCCCCTCCTCCGCCCCTTCACAAGTCGACGAAACAGGATGCACAATGTCACTCGCCTCGAACGACACCGGTAAAACGAAACAACCCGCCATCAGCGCTGCCCAACAGATTCCCCGCATGCTCGAACTCCTTCCCTAACCCGGCCATCTCACCACAATCTTTGCGAATACCGATTCTACTGGCTGCAAGAGATGTTCCAGAGAGAAAAGTTTGCCACAAGGTCGCAGAGAGTCGCTTTTGAACATCGGCAAAACCGAATCTGCCAGCGTCTTGCATCACCCGAACCGACACCTTGTCGCACCAAACACAGAACCGTCGCGCGTCACGCCAACCGTGATATCATTTTGGTTGAACTCTGACCCACCCGACGAAATTCTGCAGAACCACGATTCCCCAACATTCGGGAAGGTTGGGCAAACTTCGCTGCTCGCTTGGACCACGCGGAAAATTTTCGCTCCTTCTCCCAAAAGAAGTTTTCCGCTCGCTCCCCTCGGAGTGTAAGCTCATACACTCAGGTGCCAGTGGCCAAATCGACATCTTTGCGGGTCAGCCAATGTCCACGACTTCGCCAGTTGTTCTCACTTCCCAACTGATCATTGCCCGTCTGCTAATCCCGCAGGCCAAGGCCCCCACACCAGCCACGCTCGCCAAGAGTCTCGCTCCTCTCTTCACCCAGCAGTACTCCGCCGGTGAATGGCGCGCCCTGTTCGACGAAGCCCTCGCCGCCACGCGTGCGGCCGGTCATGTGGAAGCGATCAAACTCATCCTTACCCCCGAGGGAATGGCCGCTGCCCTCGAGTTCTGCGGCTTCACCCGCGAGGAAGCACTTCCCAAGAACCTCCGCTGGAAACAACTCCTCGACAAGTACATCACGCCCCGGCTCTGCGGCTTCGCCCCGCCCGGCCCGAAAGCCAAACACGCGGATCATCTCCTCATCGAGTTCCTCAAGCAGAGCCATCAACTCGCAGGGCCGATCACATCACTCAGCCAACTCCTCGTGGCCCTTGCCTGGAAGGAGCTGGGCATCGACTCACGGAAGAAGTTCACGCCAGCCAATGTCCTCGCCAAAGTCTCCCTGAACACCGACCGCACGCTGACGACCGCCCCCCTCGCCAAGCTGCTCTCCCAACAGTTGCTGGGAGACTCCGGCAAAGATTTCGCCCAATCACTGATCCGCCAGAAGATCCGGCAAGCCGCCACCACTCCCTCAGGCCACGTTCCGCACGCATCGCCCAACTTCACTCTGGCCGACATCCACGCCGCCCTCCCGCAGATTCCCGCCGGCCCGCTCGGCACGCACCGGGTTTTCATCCGCGACCTGTGGCAACACCTCCCCCCAGATCGACGGGGCACGCTCGACGAATTCCGCCCGGCGCTGCTCGCCCTCCACAAGAGCCAGCAAGTGCGACTCGTCCGGGCCGACCTCACCGACCGCCTCGATCCGAGGGCCGTCGAAGAATCCCGCATCGAGGATGGCCCAGCCACATATCACCTCCTTGTGAGGGAAATCAAACCACCAGCCACCCCTTAAGCACCCTCTACGTTTCCTATTTGTCTATTAGCCAACATTCTTACCTCAAGGCCTTACGACATGCCCGCCGACACCGAAACACAACTCCCCCCTCAAGCTGCCAGCCCCCTACCTGTAGTGGATCCTTACCTCCAGGCGCTCCTCTCCCCCCGGGGCGAGGAAGTCCTCCACGCCGTCTGCCAGAAGGATCAAATCTGGCGGCACGACAACTTCGATGTCTTCGACATCCACGAGACTGCCCGCCTGCAGTTTGACAACCTCCTTCGCCGCCTAAAGGCCGAAGGAGGTGCCCCTTACGGCCTGATCCAACTGGTGCTGGGCGAGGCGGGAAGCGGCAAAACGCACCTGCTCCGGTTTTTCAGAAACCACGTTCACTACAGCAACGATGGGTTCTGCGGCTATTTGCAGATGACGACGGGCACCCAGAACTATCCACAGTATGTCCTTTCTAATCTCATCGATTCGCTCGACGAGATTTACTTCGAACCCGATGGCGACGAGACCGGATTGATGCGGCTCGCCGACGCCGTTGGTCAACAAGTGGAACTGTTCCTCCCCAAAGAAATACAGCGTCTTCGCGAAGACGATTTGACCCACGATGAACTGGCCCAGCTGACCAATGAACTGGCCGACGCCCTCCAGTCCCGCCCGGGCAATCGCACGTTGGATGCGGGTGTGATTCGCGCCCTGCTCTCGCTGATTCCCCGCCATCCCAAAGTCCACACGCGGGTGCTCAAGTACCTCCGCTGCGAGCCGTTCTCCTCGTTCGACGAGAAGATCCTTCCGGAGATGCCACGTTGGACAGCCGACGATGCACCCACCCACATGATTGCCGCCCTCGGCAAGATCATGCGCCAGCTCACCAACAAGACGCTCGTCATCCTCGTCGATCAACTCGAGGAGATGGCCAATTTCGACGAAGACCCCGCCCGACTGGAACACCGCTTCCGCCACGCCATGCAGGCGATCTCCTCGCTCGTGGGCGGGATTCCCGGCGCGCTCTGTGTCGTGGGCTGTCTCGCCGACCTCTACCACCTCATGGAGCCGCGACTTCCCGCGCCGGTTCTCGCGAGGGTCGCCACCGATCCCCGCTCGATCCAGCTCATCGCCAGCCGCACCCGCCACGAGGCGAAGCAGATCATCGAGACCCGCCTGAAATCAGTCTACGAACAAGCAGGTCTGGAGAACCCCGAAACCATCGCCCCCTTCACGGAAGAATTCATCGACGGCCTCGAAGGACTCACCGCCCGCGACATTCTCTTCGCCTGCCGCGCGTTCCGGGATCGACTAGCGACAGGAGAGCCTGTCGAGACGCCACCTCCTCCACCACCACCGGCGATCGCCTGGCCACAGGAATGGAATGACTTCCGCGCACGCCACACGCCCGTTATCCCGGAAGATGCTGAGCAGCAACTACGCTTGCTGCACTGGGCCATCGAACAATGCACTCTCGAACGACAACCCGCCGCCGAATGGTCGACCGATCTCCACGACGATTCGTTGCTCATTGGGGCCACCATCGGCGGCGTCACCCGCTCTTCCAAACTTCTGGCTGCGTTCTGCGATGAAAACCCCCAGGGCGGAAAGCTGCAGAAGCGAATCGAGTCCATCGTCAAACTGGCGGGCGACCAATCGGCGGCCCTCTTGCGGAATACCGCTTTCCCGGCTGTCAAAAAGGGAACCAAGATCGGCGAACTGCTCCTCTCGCTCCCCAAGGACAAGTTCAAGCGGATCATCTGGGAAGACAGCCACTGGCGATTCCTCACCACTCTTCGCGCCTTCCACGAGCAGCATTCCATCCAGGGCCAGTATCTGGAATGGCGCACTTCCAGCCGCCCATTGAACGACGTGAAGCCTTTGGTCGATCTCCTCAACCTCGACCAGATTCCGCTGACTCCCACACCTCCGAAAATCAAGCCTCTTCCACCGGAGCCGCCAATCCCACCCGCTGCGAAGTCGCCAGTCCCACCGGCAACCAAAACGCCGTTCGAAATACCCCTGGGTTTTACCCAAGGTTTGCGACAAACTCCGGTCGTGCTCAACTCTGAAATCTTCAAAAGGCATGCGGCATTCGTTGGTGGTGCCGGGAGTGGCAAGACAACGCTCGCCCTCAATGTCATCGAGCAACTATTGCTCGCCGGCATCCCGGCAATCCTCATTGATCGCAAGGGTGATCTCGCCACCTATGCTTCGGACGATTGGGGCACGCCCAACGAACCCGCCCTCCTCAAACGGGCCACTATCCTCAAGAAGCAACTCGACATCCGCGTCTACACCCCCGGCGACCCCACCGGCCATAACCTCCTGTTGCCGCTGATTCCCGAAGGCGTGGGGCAGATGCCGGACAATGAGCGTGAAGCCGCTCTGGAAGCAACGACAGCCAGCCTGTTGAAAATGCTCGGCTGCTCAGAAAACCAATTCAGGGAGTACCAGCCGATCCTGTTGACTGCACTGCAGGTGATCCTTGATACCACACAGGGCGAAGTCACGTTGGAGTGGCTGGAAGAGGTGATCGGCAAGAAGGATCAGGAACTGGTCAAACATCACCGCTGGACACAACCCACGGTCTATCTGAAACTCGCCAGGGCACTCAGCGACCTGCGAATCACCCGCAGGTTGCTCCTCTCCACAGAGGGAACACCGCTCAACATCCCCCGGATGCTCTCCCCCACTGCCGATGGCCGTACACCCTTGTCGATCATCAGCCTCAAGTCGCTGGTCGATATGTCGGCCATCCAGTTCTGGATGTCGCGGTTCCTCATGACTCTGGGGCGCCACGTCAGTGCCACACCCTCAGCGACATTACAGGCGGTGATCCTCCTCGACGAGGCCGATATCTACGTCCCCGCAACCAGCAAACCCTCCACCAAGGAGCCGCTGTTGAACCTGCTCAAGCGGGCTCGCTCCGGCGGACTGGGCGTCTTCCTGGCCACACAAACCCCGGGTGATCTCGATTCCACTTGCCGCAGCAACTGTGCCACCTGGGCCATCGGTCGGCTCAACGACAATGTGTCGATCAACAAAGTGAAATCCATGTTCAGCGACACGCCGCAACTTCTGGATCGCGTTGCGCAGCAAGGTCAGGGCGAATTCGCCCTGGCCTCCGATGGCCTGACGACCCAGTTCAAAGGCGACCGCAGCGCCATGAACACCCGCCAGCTCTCCGAACAGGAAATCTTGACCCTGGCCCGCGCGAACCGAAGCGTCGAATAATCTGCAAACGGTACCAGTTTGTATTGAGGCAACAGATTTTGTTAAGGGGAGGCCTGTGTTAAAGGGTGGCTGGGGTTGAGTCTTCGAACCCCCAGCACTTTTTGCTCGTATAGAAGTGTTTTGGGGGTCGCTGGGGTTGAGCGTCCTCGCGAACCCCCCGGCTCTTGTTGCTAGTGAAAAACGGCGCTTCATTGAAGTCATCGAATATGCCACGTCGATCAAAACTACCATCGAAAGTATTTGATACGAATCAGATTGCGATTTCTGCTCCCTCCGAGAGTGAGCCCTCCAGGATGTCAATTCCTCATCGGCGCAATTACAACCTGCCGGGCCATGCCCACGAACTGACATTTTCATGCTATCTCGGTTTTCCATTTCTCAAATCGGAAAGAGCCTGTCGATGGCTGGCGGAATCGCTTCACGAGGCACTTTGTCGGCATGATTATTCACTCTGGGCCTATGTCTTGATGCCGGAACACGCTCATGTCGTGGTGTGCCCAAGACAGAAAGCCTATCGCATTGAAGAGTTTCGAAAGTCCGTTAAGGAACCGGTTGCCCGTCATGCGATTCGATGGCTTGAACATCATGCTGTCGAGTGGATTCCCAGGATCACGCGAACTCGTGGCGCAAAAACGGAGCGATTGTTCTGGCAGTCAGGTGGCGGGTATGACCGGAACATCACGGAAAGTAAAACATTGTTACGAATGATCGATTACATTCACCTCAATCCGGTACGTCGTGGGCTTGTCGAGCGGGCGGCGGACTGGGAATGGTCAAGTGCGGCTTGGCATGCAGAAGGAAAGCCGTCGCCCATTCGAGTGGATGCAATCCCGCCGGAATGGCTTTGTCAATGATTGTTGTCAAGAGCTGGGGGTTCGAAGACTCAACCCCAGCCACCCGTCATTAACTTACCACAGGCCGTACTTGGCTTGGAGGAGACAGGTGGATTCGGCCCCTTTTGAGCACATGATCTTCGGAGAACGGCGACGGGTGTGATTGCCATAATTATGGGATGCCATCCGGATAGACGACCGACACCATGGCACAGATTGCCAGCTTTCCCGACCTTTGATTGCAACCTGGGCATATTGCTGTCTTTTGCCCTTCTATCTCCAATTCGAGCAATGTTTGGCAACGAGGGCATGGGATCTCGGGCAATTCAACCTTAACGGGCGCATACCACGGACCATTAGAAACCATGCCTGAGATTGCTTCACAGACATGTCTTGCAAAACGAGACCGCGTTAAAAACTCCTCGTTTGACCGCAGCCATCGTACCCAGGCATTGCGGTCGATTGACTGCACACAATGAAGCTCAAGCATGCACTGGGGGCACCATAGCGACCTGAGATTGTCCTTTTGGTAGTCGATTGGACCGATGCGATAAGTCAGCGAGATGGTCTCCCATCGATGGCCGCATGACTCGCAATCTCCTTGGATCTCGGCGGGCATCGTCCTGGCTCCCAGCGATCGAGGTTCCTGTGGCAGAACTCCTGTTTCCCATATCAAACTGTATGAAAAGTACCCGACGGCATTCGTCCGTCAATCTCAACAGCTCCAGTCGGCCTTGTCCCGTTTCTACAGGTTCAATCACGTCTCGATCGTCACAGATTCAAATCCCATCTGGCCAACCTTCTCTCGGATGCGGGCTTTGACCTGTTCGACCTCTTCGAAGGTCGCTGGCGAACAGGTCACGCGCATCGTCAGCACATGCCGCTCACCATCGAGTGTCCACGCATGGAGATTTTCGACCTTCTGGACACCTGCTATCGATTGCACCATCAACTCCAGCGCTTTCGCATCCATCCCTTCCGGGAGTGCCTGCAAAAACAACTCGCCCACTCGCCACAGATTTCGGCTCACATTCCACAACACGAAGACCGCCAGACCAATGGCCAGCAGTGGATCGAGGAGCGGAACATGCCAGATCGACATGATCGCACCACCCACCAGCACTGCGGCCCAACCGAGTGTATCTTCCCACAAGTGCCAACTCGCCACCTGCTCATTGAGTGTCATCCCTCCATGCAGTCGCCAGGCAGCAAACCCATTAAATGCCAATCCTAAAATCGCGATCAGCACCACCTTCTCGCCTGCCACAGGTTGTGGATCCCACAATCGCTGTACCGATTCTCCCGTCACATAAATCAACCCGAAGATCAGCACGATGCCAGTGAGAAAGGCCCCCAAAGGCGACAATCGCCCCATCCCATAGGTGAACCGCAGACTTCGTGGTTGCCGTGAAATGATCTGCAGCCACCACGCGAGGCCCAGCGACAGGCAATCACCCAGGTCATGCACGGCATCTGTCGTAATCGCAATGCTGTTCGTCCAGTAACCCCCTGCAAACTCGATGATCGTAAACAGCAGGTTCAACCCAAACGCAATCCCCAGATTGATACTGGCCCCATGAGCATGGAGATGCCCGTGCCCATGCCCGTGCCCATGACCATGACCATGACCACACGAACGAACCGGCACGGTTGGCAGCCCCTGCTGCACAGCACCTGACCGATGGTCATGCCGGTGACCATGGTCATGATCGTGGTCGTGATCATGTCCACAACCAGCCGATTCACAATGGTCAGCAGGAGAGTTTGGCTGGTTGTGGACTTCAGGTTTATTCAACAACGCGAACCATCCCCTCACATGGCGAACATCCCGGCAACAGGTACCCCATCGCACTCATCCCCACGGCCTATCAATCGATCAACGTACCCCAGCCCAATCGCTGATCGGTCTTCCAGGGATCTCCACCGCCATTCTTCCCCTGGGCTTGAGGTTGAAAATCATCCACATATTGAATCGCCTCAATCTGCTTGGCCTTGAGCATGGAATTCAACAGCCCATCTCGCTCACCATCGACATCAGGACTGATATGGTGGGTGATCTCTTCCGTCGTATGGCTCAATCCCACCCGCTCATCGAATGTCACACTCCCGATCCAAAAGAGTCTGCCCTGATCGTCTTTTTCTTCACAGCGCCACAATCGCACATGATGCCGCTGGCGGGCACTCTCTCCCACGGGCAATTCAAAGGCGAGATCCTGCTTACGGCCGAACAGGTACAAACTGCTCACCGGAGCGACAGCATCCGGACGGTCAAGCACAGTGCTCTCGGCAATCCCCACGCTCGATTTCAGATCAATCTTCTCAGCTTCTGTCCAGCCGATGGCATGAAAAGCTTTGATTAACTGCTCTTCACTCCCCACAAAACCCACATTCAACGGATCACCGGGAATTCCGAGCTTGGTGTGTGTGAGCGTGGGGGCATTCGTCAAAGCCGGATGCCGCTTCTCATACCGCCGCCACCCCATGGGCAAAATGACGTAAGCCACAGCCAGATAACCCACGAGCACGACAATCAGCCCGTAGCGCAACGTCGAAAGCCACTCCCGTCGGCCACCAGCGGGGTGCCTGAGTTTCTCAGAATCGACAGGATGACCCACTTCCTGGCTGACCATGGCCCACCTTTCAAATCGTCCGGAACTCGCTCTACGACATATCGAACAGCTCAATTTCATCACACGAGCCGCATCGTTGCCCAACATTGAGGACAGCATGTCCTACTCTAGGAGTCAATTGACTGGAAAAAGCCGTGCAGTGACTTAATTTTTCGATCTTCAGGGCCGCAAATCCCGCATCGACCGAAGTCTCGTTATTCTTCAGTCGCGTTCACGACCCAAACTGGCCCCTGGAAACGTCTTCGTCGCACTGTCTCAGGCATTCCACTCGGGAGTGCGATATCTGTCTCGCGCCAACTGGGCCGTCAGATCATAAGGGGGCACAAAGTGCTCATCTTCATGAGCATTCCAGGCAGTGGCAATTGCAGCAGTGAGCTGTTCGCGCGTCGCCGCCAAGTTCATGACAAACTCATCATGGCTGCGACCGACTCGATAGTCGGGCTGCCGAGAGGGCATGTTCAGATAGCGACTGATTCTTGGCAGATCAAATCCATACAAAATCGAACCATGGTGCAACAGCGCATGCCGACTGTACTTCTGGGCGTTCCCGGAAAACTTCCGCTCACCAATGACCAGATCACTCGTCCCTTTGATCTGCACATCACCCACCATGGGCCGTAATTGCTTGACGATTCTTCCCAATAACTGACAGGTTGTCGCCGGTACTCCCAGCTTGGAGATCTCTGCCGTAAGTGGCACCACGACCGTGAACATCAGGCAGCCCGGGCCAGCCACAACAGTCCCACCTCCACTGCAGCGCCGAAAGATCTCCACCCCATCAGCAGCACAGGCTTCGGCATTAACCTCTTTCTCACGCGAGTTGGAACGCCCCAGAATGACGGCGTACCGGCGCAGTTCCCAGAACCGCATACAGGCCGCTTCCGGCTCATCGTTCACTGTCAGCAGCAGTGCTTCGTCAAAGGCCAGATTGTCCGGAGCTGTCGGCAACGAATAATCAATCCGATCCACTTCTGCCGGCCAGAGATCCAGCAGTCGCGTGCAAATATCCTCCGCCATGTGGCTGGTCTCTCACGAGGGAAATCATCTTTCTCACGTAGCAAGTTTAGCCCGCCACGAACTCGTTGCCCACTTTGCGGGCTCTTTGAGGCTTATCCACATTCACACCCAGCGCCATGCCGATCTCCACCAGCAGGTTCCAGCCTGCACACAGTTCGACAAACCCCGCCAGACTTCCCCCATCCGGAATCTGAATGTTCGGGAACATCGTCTCGCGTGGCGAAATGGTCACGACGGTCAAGCCCACGCCCTTCACCAGCACATCCATGAACTTCTGTTCCGACTCAGCATATGGATTGATCCACACCACTACATCGTCGGCCTGCATGATCTCTTCAATCCCATGGACAGCATACGTCCCTTCCAGGAAATCGCTGGGCTTACGCGTGATTTCATTGGTCTTGAGTGTCAGCTCTTCGGCGACACCATCATTCCGTCCTGCGAAGTAGATCGTCCTGGCCTTGGCCAGTTTCTCGATGATCTCGCGATCGATCGGCTGAGTCAGCACCTTCTGTACCTGATCGGCGAGTGTCGGCAACTGGCTCTTGAGATTCGACTCACCCGCCACAGCTTCGACCAGTGCCCGCACCACCAGAGCCTGTTCAATCACACTCTTGGTGGCTGCGACTGCACCTTCTTTACCACACTTCAGGACATGCCCGCGTTTGGCAAGAGCTTCTAATGGCGAAGCAGCCATCGCCGTCAAACTGTAGAGCGCGGGATGCCCGGCCCCTTTGAGCTGCGTAAACAGCCGGATGACTTCTGCTGTCTTGCCACTATTCGAAGCCGCCAGGACTGCCCATTCGTTCAAGGCATAATCCTGCGACTGCCGACCAGCTTCTGTATGCAGCACACATGGCCAACCCTGCTGGCGGGAATACATGATGGCATTTTTCCCCGGGAAGAGTCGGCTCGATCCTTCGCCTGTCAGCAGCAATCGACCAGCCGAGCGCACTTCCTGGGCAGTCCCACTCACCACTTGAGGATCAAAATCACGAATCACCTGGGGCACAGCCAGCATATCGGCCACAAGTCCAAACCCGGCATACGGCTCACGATCAGCAAACATGAAACACCTGTCAAAGTAGGGTCCGCTGTGCGGACCGTGTTAGATATCACCAAAGTTGAAAAAATGTCATTGGTAAACGGCGATGATTATGGTCCGCACAGCGGACCCTACGCCTTCCCCTTCTTCGCTGCCAGCACGCTGTAAGTCGGCAATTCGCCCACCAAAGGCTTCGCATAGTCCAAAAAGGCCTTCGTCACATCAAAGCCATCTTTGGAGATAAAGTTGTCCGGCATCGGACGCTCATGATTGGCAACTTCTCCCAAAGGAATCGTACCAAAACCAATCTGGTACGCGTCGGTCTTCTTCCCGACACGCTGCATCGTCACCATCACGCCGCTGGTTCCCGCGAGAGCCAATCGAACAGCCTCTTTACCGCACGCATAGGCTTCATCGAGATCAAGCTTCAGCCCACGGTCTGCCGCACACATCTGCAACGATTCCGTCACCTGGAATTCACCACGCCAGCCGAACTCATCCGAAATCATCCGATGGAGCATCATGGCCGCACTGGTTCCGCCCATCGCACCAAACTCGACATTGTTAAACTTGTCACGAGTCTGTGAAGCACTGACCGGCTGTCCGTCGGCATCACGGATCCCTTCACCGCAGACAATCGAAACAAACCCGTGCTTCTCTTGAGCTTTCTTGACCACACTCAAAAATGCATCGCGAACAAAAGGGCGCTCCGGGAAGAGAATCACGTGCGGTGCTGTCAGACCGTTTCCTCGGGCACATGCCGCCGCTGCTGGCAGCCAACCCGCACTGCGTCCAACCGTCTGGAACACGACAAACTGATCGACGCGCTGCATGTCTTTCGCCAGAAGCCCACCCTGCAGCACACTCATGGCCACATAACGGGCCGCACTCGGAAAGCCAGGCGTATGATCAGTACCAAACAGATCATTGTCGACCGTCTTAGGCACACCCACGCCAATCATCTCATGGCCGTTTTCCCCTGCATATTTCACGACACGGTGGATCGTATCCATCGTGTCGTTACCACCAATCATGAAGTAATAGCGGATGTTGTACTTTTTCAGTTGCTTGAGCACTGCCGGAAAATGCTCATCCTTCAGCTTCAGGCGGCTCGAACCGAGTGCCGAACCTGGAGTTCCTCGCAATCCCTTCAAGACTGCCGCGTCTTCATTGGAAAAATCAACGAGGTGGTCACCCAGGACACCTTCAATGCCAAATCGCATGCCAAACACACGCTGAATGGGCTTGCTCTTCCGGGCTGTCTCCAGCACTCCCAGAAGCGATGTATTAATCACAGATGTCGGCCCACCCGATTGTCCAATCAGTGCATTGCCTGCGAGCATTTCGTTCCAAACCTTCCAGAAACTTCGTTAAGACCCTGAATTCCGACCCATCAATTCGATGCGATCATCGCGTTGATTTGGCGACCCACTCCAGCATCTGCCGGAAAAACTGCGAATAGAGATTTCCCACTTCGATCGCTCCGGCTCCCGGAGCCTGTGACGTCACACGCTCGTCGCCCCAATCCACCAGTCCACCCACCCAGTGAGGTGCCACGTCACTGGCAAATGCAGCCACTCGCCCTGTACCCGCTTCTCCAACCACCAGAAGTGGGTGATGATCTGCGTGTTCCCAGGTCGTTTTCCCATGCTCCAAGCTGAAAGTCGGCCGCCAGACGCGGGCCATCAGCAAGGTTTGAGCCTTAGCTTTAGCCGCGATGCGATTGAGGCCCCCAATGGTCGGCGGACGATCTTCCCAAGGAAGATTCTGCAGAATCGGATGAGATACACTGTTGATCGCTGCTGGAATTGCCAACGTCGGCTGGTCAAAATTGATCCGGTCATCAGCAGATTTGATGTCCACCGGCAAGACTTCAGCCAATAAGGTCTGGTCCCAGTTCCCACCCAGACCATGGTAGCTTTCCCAGCCACCCAGCATCACCAATCCGCAGCCCGCCTTGACCATCGTCACCAGTTGATCGATGGCCTGTGCGGTCATTCGTTCCGCAGGATAATCACTCAGAATGACCAGATCTTGCTTTGCCAGCAGTTCACCAACATCCAGCCCGACATGACTGGGGATATAGTCAAACTCCCATTGCCACGAGGTCATCAGGCCCGCCAGATAACCAGCCGCCGTCTCCAGCGAAGTATCGCCGCAGTAAAGGACTCTGGTCACTGGCTACTACTCCTCATCTCAACAGGGCCGGCATCGATCATGTGGAAAACTTGACCACAGAAAACTGCACTTCCACCACACTTTTCAAACAGCCCGGAAGTCTAATTCACCAGAGCCGCGCATCGCAACCAAGCAACCGCACAGGGTCTATCAACATGACTTTTCGCACAATAAATCTTCCAGAGATCACGCCCAGGAAGACGTTTTTCCGACTCTTTGGTTCGTCATTTGTCTTGAGTTCTCGATTCCGGTCAAAATGACCCCAGTTTTCCAAGTGGCCGATATGTTCCACGAAGACAAATCCATGAATTCCGCTGGAGTTCTTCCACCGATCAGCATGATCCCCCAGGAAATTCCAGACCTCAGCACCATTGAACTACTCAAGTTCAGCAGAACTGGAGTAGAACTGTAACGACAGAATCCAGAGATTCTCCCGGTGGATCTTCTTCGAGTTCGGAGTTGGTATGTGTGGTGTCGTTGGTTTTTACGCTCCTCAGGCCCCGATGCCGCTCCATGAGGCAGAGCATGTTCTCCGTCAGATGACCAACCGCCTCGAGCATCGCGGCCCGGATGACGCCGGTTGCTGGATCGATGCGCAATCAGGCATTGCACTCGGTCAGACTCGACTGGCCATTGTCGATCTTTCACCACTTGGCCACCAACCGATGGATTCTGCCAATGGCGAATGGACAATCGTCTTCAATGGAGAAATCTATAACTTTCACACACTCCGCCAGGAACTGGCCTCACTCGGAGTCACCTTCAAAGGCCATTCCGATACCGAAGTGCTCGTCGAAGGTTTCAACATCTGGGGGGTTCGCCCCACCATCGAAAAATGCGTCGGTATGTTTGCCATCGCCGCCTGGAACCATCGCGAGCGGGAACTCACTCTCGTCCGTGATCGACTGGGAAAAAAGCCCCTCTACTATGGCTGCATCGGTCAAACGTGGTTGTTTGCATCCGAACTCAAAGCTCTGCACCCTCACCCCCGCTTTGAACCAAGGCTCAACCGAAATGCCATTCCTCTCTACCTGAGGCATAACTACATCCCCGGCCCCTATTCCATCTACGAACACATCTGGAAACTACAGCCGGGAACCATCCTCACCATCAATGCCCAGGGCCAGTCCACAGGCCCGCAGACTTATTGGAGCATGCGCAAAGATGCCTCTGCCAAAGGTCTGGCCAATATCTTCCAGGGAACCTTCGACGAAGCCCTCCAGCAACTCGAACAACTGCTCGAGAACGCCATCGCACTGCGCATGATTGCCGATGTCCCCCTCGGTTCTTTTCTCTCTGGCGGCATCGATTCATCCCTCGTCACCGCTTTGATGCAGAAGGTGTCGTCCAAACCTGTCCGCACTTTCTCGATTGGTTTTGAAGACCCAGCCTACGACGAAGCCCCCTTTGCCAAAGCGATCGCCCAGCACTTAAAAACTGATCACATCGAGCATATTGTCTCAGGCCGCGAAGCCCTGGATGTCATCCCGCTCCTCCCGGAAATGTTCGACGAACCATTTGCCGATTCATCACAAATCCCAACCTACCTCGTCTCAAAGCTCGCCAGACAATCAGTGACCGTGGCACTCTCGGGCGATGGTGGTGATGAGTTCTTTTGCGGCTACCGCCGCTATTTCCAAACCCAGCAGATTGCCAGGATGCTGCAGCGAATTCCTGGTCCTGCCAGATCGATCGCCTCAATCCTTTGTCAATGGGCTGTACCATTAGCAAAAACGGTTTCGCTTCGATGGCAAAAGAGACTCAACCACGCCAGCCATTTGTTTTCGCATGCCGAGAGCGACGATCTTTATCTGTCACACATGCAGTATTGGACTGAGCAATCTCCCGGCACCATCGGCATTCCCTGGAGCGGCACCGAGTTCATGAATCGTGAGACCTGGCTGGCATCACCTCATGCCGAAGAGCGCTGGATGGATCTCGATTCTCGCACCTACCTGCCCGACGACATCCTCACAAAAGTCGATCGTACCAGTATGGCAGTGGCACTCGAAACCCGGGCCCCGCTCATTGATCATCGCGTCATCGAGTTCGCCTGGACATTACCTCTCGACTTCAAGCGTCAAGACAACAACGGCAAGATCCCTCTCAAGCGTATTCTCAACAAATACGTCCCGTCAGAACTTTTCGAACGCCCCAAAAAGGGATTCGGCGTGCCGATGGAACGCTGGCTCTGTGAGGACCTTCGCGATTGGGCCGAAGACCTGCTCTCAGAACAAAGCCTGAACGCCACCGGTTTCTATAACACTCCTCTCATCAGGCAGCGCTGGCACGCCCATACCCACGGCCAACCGGTCTGGAATTACCATCTCTGGGGAGTGCTCATGTTGCAGGCCTGGCTGCGAACCTGGCCACATTGAACGGGATTCGATTTTAGACTGCGAAATCAGCCCGCATTACGTCGAGGCGTATCGATGACGCATCCGCTCGAGAGCGCGGGAAAGAATCGGCCCAATCGAGTTCAGCGGAATCCCCACTTCACGGCTGATCTCCTGGTAGCTGCTTCCCTCCATGTGGTACTTACGCACCACGTCGGCATCCCGGGCCGGCAGCCCACTCAGGATCTTCTCAATGACTTCCTGATGCTCAATCCGTCGGACTTCGGTTGGTGCCACCGGCTCGATGGCATCGGTATTCTGCCCAGAATTCACATGATTTGAACGCACATGCCCGAATGCTTCAGACATTCGGCGTTTGATCATTTCTCGCACCACGACCCGGCGGGCCACCACGACCAGATAAGCCGCTAAAGAAGCCTTTCCTCGAAACCGCTTCAGTACCGCAAAATCATTCTCAGTGATCGCGATCAGCACATCTGAGCAGAGATCCTCCACATCAGAGTTTTGCAGCGGAATACTTCGGGCCTGGGCCGAATGATGAATCACATGGGCAAACAGTGGCAAAAAACGGTCAACAAACTCCCTCCACGCGCCGGCTTCCCGGCGGAGGCAGCGATTGATCAGATCTCGATCAGTGTCCGTAAGTGCCACGATTCTGCCCTGCCAATCACGAAAAGTTACGGACACCCATACTTAAGCTGCCAGTACACTCTTCGTTTGCGACTCGCTCACTGGTTCCATCCCCTCATGAATTGGTCACATACCTGTAACCAACAAAATTCAGAATTTTTTTCCTGATCCTCAACACGCCACCACCGGTGGCTCGTCACCACATGAACATACAGCCAGTTTTGTAGCTTTCACGTGGTTGTCGGATTGTTTCTGATACGAATTACCAGACGAGGGAGATCAATCTGTCAGTAAATCTTTTCGACAGATTCACACACCTCTATCCAAAGTTATATGGCAATGACCCAACTCTGGCAAGAAATATGTTCATGCGAACATATCGAACCCAAAAACCAGAGTCATTGTCTGAAGGAAAAACATCTCAGTTTCGGGAGTTGATTTCTTTCACCTGACCGGGACGTCCTTGACGATTATTTGGGTGGCAACTAACATCGTCTGACAACCTGAATAACTCTGCAATGTGTTGTCAGCAGATAAGTTATGCGAGACTCACACTCTGCGGTAAACATTTTCCCGGTAATCACTTTCTCCGCGGAATGAATCGACTCTTTCCGCTTAATTGCAAAGGGATCTTATGACTCACGTTGTGGCGGAACCCTGCTTCAACTGCAAATACACCGATTGTGTTGTTGTTTGCCCCGTCGAATGTTTCAAAGAGGGCGAATCGATGCTCTTCATTCACCCCGAAGAGTGCATCGACTGCGAAGCCTGTGTCCCAGAGTGCCCCCCGCAGGCCATCTTTCACGAAGACAATCTTCCCGCTCAATGGGCCGACTATTTGAAGCTCAACGCCGAAATGTCGGAACAGTGCCCTCCAATCACTGAAAAGAAAGAACCTCTCGGCCCACCAATCGGCTGATACCAATCCTCTGGATGGCAGACCAGTCTGGCATCCCGGATTCGGCTGATGCCCCGATCAAACGAAATTTCTGGTGATACTCCACCCCGGTTCACGTGACCGGGGTTTTTTGTTTTCAGCGATCAAATCCTCGCCACCTTCGACTGGACGGAAAAACTCTTTTGGTTTACACACCTGCCCCGGCAAGCAAACCTTGGTCTCATCTCGTCATCAGGATGGAATTCCTGCAGACAGACTCAGGCAGAAGCTCGACCAGCAGGATTGGCACATGACTGCCGCAAACTCCGCTCAGGCGATTTCGACCAATCACAGTTCCACAGTTCCAATTTATTCTCGTCTCCTTGGTAACTTGTGGCGATCTCCCGGCCGGTTCTTCCGCTCAGCCAGTCGCTGGTTCTCCGGTGCCTACGAATGGGAAAGCCGGGCTGCTTACGATCTTGCCCAGTGGTTTCCCCCTCAGGATCAGGCGATTCTGAGCAGCATTTGTGGAACAGGACATCGCACAATCGACCGCATGACGGCCTGGCTTGCTGCCCAGGCACCACCCACAGGTTGCCTCGTTGATATCGGCTCTCAGGGAACATACTCCGCTGCCTGGATGGCCATGGGTGCCATGCGACATCCCTCACCCCTCACCGTCGTTTCGATTGGAGAAGAAATCGATCGTGTCTGGCAGGTCTTTGCCCGTCAGGCCGAATCCGCACACCTGCGATCGATTGTCGATCAGACTTTCAGTGATGTCTATTCACCTGTCGTTGCGCCACTCAGCAACTCGTTATCCTCTCCCTCACCAATCCCTGTTTCCAGAATTCTTGATCGATTAAGGCTGCAGAACATTCACCCACTGGCAGCCTGCTCCAGCTTTCGCGATCCCATTTCGATGCTCTCCATTCACTCATCGCGGAGCAGTCATGAATTGATGACCTTGCTGCATAAATTTGTGCCGCATGTCGCCCCGTCCGGCTGGATCGCCTGGACTGGCATCCAGGGCAAACGTGGTTTACGTCGGCAGGCAATCATTCATCAGGAAATGGCGGCTCACAAAGACTGCACCCACGTCATCACCATTCGCTCACTCATCCTCTACCGTCGTCAGGCCAACTGACCTTCCCTATCGTTCCAACTTTCACTGCTTTGAAGCTATTCTCGATTCAAAGCGCTCTCTCCGGCACACCCGAAAATCTTTTCGGTAACGGCCAGACACCATTCATCTTGAGGCAATACGCCACTTTCGCTACACCTCGCCTGCAGTCACCGGCCATTTCTGCCGGTTTCCGTGTCGACCACTCGACATTTGAGGCAGGATGCCCTATGCAGAATTCTTCTCCCACAGCGTCATGCGTTTCGCCAGGCAATGGAATCAGGCCTTCCCATTTCCTTTGTCTGACTTTTTTAATCGCGACCCTCTCCCTGTGTGCTTCCTCACAGAGCATTGCCGCTGACAGAACCTTCCCTTACATCGCCACCATCGATGTGGATGCCGAACCCGTGCGCAGTGGCCCCGGCCCGCGGTATGACGTCACGACTGATCTGCCCCGCGGTTCTCAAGTGACCGTCCATCGACACGATCCCGGTGGCTGGGTCATGATTGCCCCACCTGCAGGGAGCTTCAGTTGGATTGCCGCTGAAGATATCGAACTGGATCCTGCCGATGCCGCACGTCTCAACGACGCTCAACCTGTCTCAGGAAAAGTCTCGGCCCGCACCGCTCTGGTGTATGTGGGGAGCGAACTGAATCTTTCCCGGCAAGTCGTCCAGCGTCGTCTGACCACAGGTGACAACGTCCAGATTCTGGGAGAGGCCATGCTCCCCGCCGGCAATCGTGCTCTGCGGTACTTCAAAATCTCTCCACCGACGCACGAATACCGCTGGATTACTGCCCGCGCACTTCGACCCGAAACCGATCGACCGATATCACAGGGAAGTCCATCTGGCCCGTCTTCCAGCACCATGGCGAGTGCCTCCAACATGACGGGCACTTCCTCGACAACGGCAGCCACATCAGCCAATCCCTTTTCACTGGAAATTCCGCCATTATCGAGTGAGATGTCATCAACAGAGGCCAGCGATTCTGTGCCGCTGGCATCCACCAGCACCAGCCGCGAAGAGTCTGCAGCCCCACCAGCGTTTCCTGTCGCTTCGGCTGTAGAACCTGCCCCTCTTCCAGAAATTTCCCGAGCAGAAGTCACTCCCCGCACTCGTCGAGAACACCTCAGCCAGATCGACCAGCAGCTCCGGACAATGGTGACACAAACTCCGGATCGCTGGGATCTCACCAGGATCGAACAGCAGTACCGGCAACTCGCTGCCGATACGACAGACGAAACATTCCAGTATGTTGTCGATCAGCGAATTCACAGTCTCTCTCGATATCAGAAGATCTACAGCGACTATCAGGACTTCGATCGCATTTTCCGTGAGGCACGCGAGAAAGACGCTGCCCTTCAGGCACAAGCGGCTGTCAATCGGGCAGCACTCCAACAAGCTCCGAACACAGCTCAACTCCGCAATGCTCCACCAGGAACTGCTTACCCTCGGCCCATCGCACAACAACCGCCCCGGCAGTTGGCTGCTTCCGCTCCTCACCTTGCGCCCTCAAACTCAATGGTGCCTCCCGGCAGCGCCATTCAACCCGTGAATCATCAGGTTCCTGCAAATTCACAAGCCACAGGTCCTCAAGCGACCAGTGCCATCACCCCGGCAAATGCTCAGAACATGACGGCTTCAGTCCCGATCCGAGCCACAGCCAGGCCCGCCTCCCAGGGAGCTTCCATTCCCAATTTTGATGGAGCAGGTGTCCTCAAGAAAGTTCAGCCACGCCCCATCGACTTTCCTCCACTCGCAATTACCACGACCGATGGCAAACTCCTCGCCTACGTCGAAGCTTCCGATGAACTCATGATTCAACTCGCGGATCAGATTGGTAAGCCGGTTGGTCTCAAAGGAGTTCGAGCCTTTGAAGATCGATTCTCGACCGATGTGATCAAGGCTCAGTCGTGGCAGCCTGTCATTCTGCAGAATGCCCCGCTCGCAGGCTCTCCGAGGCGCTAACAAACGCAAGTCGCCAATCGGTTTCCGTCAACCTCTGATATCGTTCGCAAAGTGAATCATGCTCCACAGGTTACGGCAGTGGCTCAGTCCCGACCTCGCGATTGATCTCGGCAGTGCGAACACACGCATTGCCCTGTTCAATCAAGGGATCGTGCTCGACGAACCCACAGTCGTCGCTCTTCAGAACGGCTCTCGAAAAATTCTTGGGCGCGGTGCCGCCGTGGGAAAACTGGCCCGGCAGATGCTTGGCCGAACTCCCGATTCGATCTCGGCAGTTCGACCCATTCGTCATGGTGTCATCACTGATTTCGAACTCTGCGAAGCCATGCTGCGGCACTTCGTCCAAAAAGCGGCCAAACAATCACCCGGGTTTCGACCTCGTGTCCTCGTCTCTGTTCCGCAATCGATCACATCGGTCGAACGTCGAGCTGTTTTTGGGACTGCCGAACGCGCTGGTGCCGGTTCGATCTATCTCCTCGAATCCGCGAAAGCCACAGCCATTGGTGCCGGAATGCCGATTTCCGAACCCTTGGCGAGCCTGGTCTGCAATATCGGAGCCGGCACCACGGAAGTCGCCATCTTCAGCCTGGGAGAGACCGTGGCTTCCTGCTCGACTCGTATTGCCGGTGATACTTTCGACGACGCGATTGTCGATTGGATGAAGCAGCGTTTTGGCCTGAAAATCGGCCGTCAGACAGCAGAAAATCTCAAACGCGAAGTGGGCTCAGCCTCTCTCCAGACCAGTGAAAGAGCGACCGAAGTCAATGGCCTCGATGCGATGAGCAGCGTGCCGCGTAAAGTCCTCGTGACCACAGGTGAGGTTCGCCAGGCCATCATGGCCCCACTGGCGAAGATCCTTTCCGGGATTCGACAGGTCCTCGAACAATGCCAGCCAGAACTTGTGGCCGACCTCGCCGATACCGGCATGGTGCTCGCTGGTGGCAGTGCCCTGCTTCCCGGATTAGACGACTTCTTCAGCGAGCAACTGGCCATCCCCGTTCTGATTGCTGAAGATCCTGAACAAACCGTCGTTCGTGGTCTGTCCATCTGCAGCGAACATCTTAACGAATGGCAATCGTCACTGTTCAGCATTCACAACAGTTAATCGACAGGGGCTGCTCTTTACGACTCCACGCCTCTCGAAAAACTGACTGTCAGCAATCTCGTTTCAAGGCCTATTGCGATTGAATGATCGACGCTTCTTCAATCCACTTCACTTCAGCCCTGCGCAGGCCCTACTGGTTATCCTGACGCTACTTGTTCCATTACTTCCAGCGGGCATGACCAGTGCGTGGAAAACAACAGCTCGGGATGTGGTAGCCCCCGGCTGTCTCATCCTGCGGGAACTTCAAGTTCATCTGGCCGCCCCCATTTCCCGCCGTCTGACGGGCTTATTTCAACGTTCGACTTCTCACGATCTGCAAGCTGTTGACTTATCCGAAAACACAGCTTCCATACTTGGGCAGCAACTCGAACGCGAACGCGAGAAAACCCACCGGCTCACAGCCTTACTACTTACACCATCTCACACCAGCAAATCATTCCATCCCGATAGCAGCATCAGCCCACAGTCTTCCCGGATTGTTCCCATAAGCTTTGAACATGCCGATTTCGAACAGACATCGAACTCCTCTCGACTTCGCGCCGGCAGCAGAAGACTCTTCGTAGCAGATCTCATCGAAGCCACATTGCTGGGCAGCGAACTTTCCAGAAACTGGAAATCCGGCGCCATCATCGCACGGGGAAGTCGGCAAGGAATCGAAGAGTCGGCCTGGGTCGTGAAATCTTCCGAACCTTTGCTGGATCTTGGCCATGATCACAACATCGCCCCGGCCGATCTCGTACTGACAGCCGGTTTGGTCGTAGTTGGCAAAGTGGAGCGAGTCGGCAACTGGACGAGCACTTTTCTACCAGTCACTCATGGCAGATTTCGCTGCCGGGCCATGGTGGTTCGCCAGGGTGAAAACTCGACAGTTTCTCAGAAGCCCACAATTCTTACGCAAACGATTCTCGCGGGAGATGGCACCCAGACATGTCGTCTTGAGAAAATCTCTGACAACATTGGCCTGCGTGTCGGAGATGAAGTCTATTCACTGGAAGACGATGGTCTTCTCAATCGACCACTCTTCCTGGGAACGATTACCAAAGCCACATTACCTGCAGAAGATCGTTACTGGGAAGTTCAGGTCACACCGGAGTATCTCCATCCCTCCTTCACAACGTCAGATCCATATGTCTCTTCCAGTTCAGTGGTGACCACAGCTTCCACTCCATCGCCACCATTTCCTGCACAGCTGAGCATCCTGCGCCTGCGTCCCAATTCATCCCGTTTCGAGAATGACAGTCCCTCATCAGAGGGAGTTCTGCCATGAAGCGTTTGCTATCCTTTGTGGCTCTCTTGTGTGTGGCCTATCTGATTCCTTGTCTGATGAGTCTGGCTCCTGACCATAACGACCAGGCCAGCGTACTTCCCGTGGCTCAAAATCTCTGGCAGGGATTCATTCTTCCCGCGCTAGGTTTAGGTCTCATGGTACTTTGGGGCCGTTGTGGACTTCCGGCTTCGGCTCCACTTCTGGCAGCGGCCTGCATGGGATTGTTACTCGACGGACTGTCTGATTCGAACCGTATGGGCCTGCAGACCATCACCTGCACACTCTTGATGGCCGGTCTCATCTGGTGGCACTCGGCACCAATCAATCAACCATGGCAATGGATCATCAGCCTGCCGCTCGCGACAGCACTGGGCTCGACAGCCAGCTTCATCAGCTTGAATTTCCCCGCAGGCTGGATCACTCAGCTGGTGACAGAGGTCAGCATCGTCACCATCGTGGTCATCGCCGGAACAACGATCACGCGATTACCGCAAATCTATTTTGCCCCTGCACCCAGAGAGGCCTTCTCACTCAGCAACCGCTGGAATCGCCTGACTCCCGATTGATCCTTTTACCAAGTTGCAGTCAATAATCCTTATTGAACCTTGCGACGCAGGTAGTCACCCGCCGCGATGATCTCCTGCCGACCTGAGGCAAACTCCGTAAAGCGTTTGACGAATCCGTGAATCATTCCCGGATACTCCACAAACTCCACGTCATTCCCGGCGACCTGCAAATTATCCGCATAGAGAGTTCCCTCATCATAGAGCGGGTCATAACCGGCGACACAAATTCGCGCTGGCGGCAAACCTCGAAGATTTCCCTGCAGCGGTGAAGCATAGGGATGACGTCTCTCAGCAACCTGGGGCTGGTAGAGCGACCAGAACCATTTCATATCTTCCCGGCTGAGAAAATACCCAGCCCGATAGGCTTCATAACTGCTGCTCTCAAAGTTGGCATCCGTCACCGGATAAAACAGAACTTGAGCCGCTGGCAGATGCTCCCCACGATCACGCAACATCTGGCACAGCACAGTCGCCAGGTTTGCACCCGCACTATCACCAGCCACGGCATACTTCTGCCCCGGCAAAAGCTGCGAACACACCCAGCGGGCAGCCAGTTCGGCATCAATTGTCGCCGCAGGAAACGGAAATTCCGGCGCAAGCCGATATTCAACAGAAACAATCGTCATTCCACTGGCGAGTGCCAATTCCCGCACCAGCGAATCAAAATAAACAACACTCCCAATCACCCATCCGCCACCATGAAAATACAGACAGATATGCCCGGAAGCCGCATGGGGACGATAGATGCGTAAAGCGAGTTGATTATCATCGCTCACAAGCGGTCTGACTGGTGAGGATCCCACCACCTCACGTGAAATTAGCTGCATTTCTCGATTGATGCACACATCCTCAATCATCTCAAAACGATCATCGGCCGCAAATGCTGCAGGCGCTGCCTCTTCCCACTGAGCTTTACGGATCGCCACTGCACCCAGTTCACTCACAGGTGGCAGATGGAGAGCATTGAGCTGTTCGAGAAATCGCACCGCATCCGCTTCGAGGGGCATATCGACTCTCACTTACTCAGAGAACGCAATATCCGGAGCATCCATTGCACTGTAGTCTTCGAAACGCATGAATTCCCTTCGCCATGTAAGCCGCACGATCCCGGTCGGCCCGCTGCGGTGTTTGGCCACGATCACTTCGGCCAACCCTGGCTGATCTTCCGGGTTATAAGCATCGGGTCGATGGAGGAACATGACGATATCTGCATCCTGCTCAATGGCACCACTTTCTCGCAGGTCGGCCATTTTCGGACGTTTGTCTTCTCGAAGTTCCACTCCCCGGTTGAGCTGTGACAGCGCAATCACTGGAATCTCATTTTCCTTGGCGATTCCCTTTAACCGCCGGGTGATCTGCGCGATCTGCTGCTCACGCGGCGCCCGCTTATCTTCCGGTTCAATCAGCTGCAAATAGTCGATGATAATCAGACCCAACTGATTCTTTCGTTTGAGCCTGCGGGCAATCGCACTGATCTGCCCCACTGTCCGTCCGGGAGCATCATCAATAAACAGTGGCACCCGGCTCAATTCCGAAGAAGCCGTCATCAAGGCATGTTTCTCGGCCTGATCAAGATCCCCTTTACGCAACCGGTGACCATCCAGCCGTGCCCTGATACACAAAAATCGCTCAGCCAGTTCCAGCTTCGACTGTTCCAGACTGAATACCAGCACGGTATTGCCATTGGTGGCGACCGCTTCCGCCAGATTACAAACCAGTGCGGTCTTACCCATACTGGGGCGGGCTGCGAGAATGATCAGTTCTGCCGCCTGAAACCCGTTCGTCTGGCGATCCAGATCCAGAAATCCAGTCGAAAGACCGCTGATCACACCTTCGCGATCAAACCTCGCGTTAATCCGATGCAACGTCTGCATCATGATCGTGTTCATGTCGATCTGCGAACTGCGCTCCTGCTCCTGCAGAATACCGAAAATTTTCTGCTCAGCCCGTGAAAGCACCTCCGAGGTATCATCCGAACCCGAGTAACAATCCCGCAACACCTCGGTGCAGGCGTCAGTCAATGATCGCTGAATCCAGCGATCGCGCACAATCTCTGCATAACCTTTCACGTTCGCAGCATGCGGTACCGTCTCGAGCACCTCCATCAGGTACTCAATACCACCCACATCTTCTAACTGCGACTTCTGATCCAGATGCTCGGCGACAGTCACTGGATCAACTGGCTGCTTGTTGTCTTCAACAATCGCCTTGATGGCGGCATAGATCAGTTGATGGCCGTGATGATAGAAATGATCCGCCAGCAGGAAGTCGGCCACTTCGTCAAAGGCTCGACTCTGAAGCAGAATACTCCCGAGAACACTCTTCTCAGCAATCAGGTTCTGCGGCGGCACATGACCCGCAAAATCTGAAGCCGTCGGTTTGACTCGTGATTTCTCTGATCGCGAAAATTCAGTGGCCATGGCACTTCCCTTGACCATTCGATCTCGGATCGACCTCGTAACAACCATTCACCAGAAGCTTGCCGCCGATCTTCCCCGACATCAAACAAAACACCCAGGGAATACCTGGGTGTTTTAAATTTCGTGGTGCCGCAAAATCGAGTTTCGCCCGGCATCATTTGAAAAGCTGAGTTGATATTACTTCTTGACGGCTGGCACAACCCAAACCTTAACATCAGTCTTGATTTCACCGTAAATATGAATCTTGACTGTGTACATACCCAGTTCTTTGAGTGGCCCATCCAGACGAACCTGATCGGCTTCGATGGCATAACCAGCCGATTTCAGCGACTTGCTGATGTCGTGACCCAGGATCGAACCGAACAGATGACCGTCTTCGTTGGCATTTGCTTCCAGAGTGACGCTGTACTTGCCGACCGCTTCAGCCAACTTCTGCAGATCAGCCATACGCTTGGCCTGGAGTTCAGCCAGATTCTGCTTATGACGTTCAACAGCTCGCTTGTTTTCAGGAGTCGCAACCGTTGCCAACCCCTGTGGAAGCAGAAAATTTCGAGCGTAACCGGGTCGGACCTTAACGATCTCGCCCTGTTCGCCCAATGATTCCACCGATTCCACCAGGAGAAGCTCAACCTGACGGGAAACTCGGGACATCCCGGAGGCGGTAACGTTTGCACGACCCATGACTGCCACTTCTTTCACTGACTTGATTGGCCTGTTCAAGCTGGCCCAGTAAACCTCAAAGCCTGCCCTGATTCAGACAGGCCCATGACTGGGAATCACTTCAACACGACCATCGAAATATTAATCTCAAATCTCGACTGAGTTGACCGACAGAACACTGTGTTGACCGACAGAACGCTTACAAGGTTAACGCATGGCCTTAGAAAGGCACGTCGTCATCACCACCGCCAAAATCACCGTAATCACTGCCCATCGATTCAGAAGGTGCAGGCTGTCCGCCATCCCGTGAGGAACCACGTCCACCGCGACCACCCTCAAAAGAGCCAGAATCTCCCCGGGATGAGGATTCTCCTCGCCCACCAGCAGATCCGCCATCACGAGAACCCAGCAACTGGAGAGTTTCACCCACCACTCGCATCTTGGATCGCTTCTGCCCGGTCTCTTTATCGTCCCAGGTATCCAGTTGCAAACGACCTTCAATGAAGACAGGTCGCCCCTTGGCCAGATACTCACCAGCAACTTCGGCCTGTCGCCCCCAGAGAGTTACGTCAACATAAGTGACTTCCTCTTTTTTCTGGTTCGACGCTTTATCGTACCACTGCCTGTTCACGGCCAGCCCCAGTTCAGTGACTGCCATCCCGCCGGTGGTATATCTCACCTGAGGATCGCGAGTCACGTTACCCATCAGAATGACACGGTTGAAACTGGCCATGATTGGCGACCCCGACATCCGATAGGAAACGACTGACTGGCTTTGTTGTCCTGACAAACAATCGCTGACTGACCCGTGAACTAACAGGTCTATAACAGTAAAATTATTCAAAATCAGTGGGCTTCTCACCGCGTGGCCCCATGTCATCACGCATCCCCATAGGATCCTGACGCTGTTCAGGGCTGTGAATGGCTCCGTCATGCGACAGTGCATCCACCATGGCATCAAAGACAACCTGGGGATGGTTAATGACCATCTGACGCAGGACAGTTTCATTGAGCTTGCCCAACCGAGTCAACTCATCGACCTTGCTACCATCCATCTTGAAGCAGGCAAGGTAATACAACCCCTTGCGATGCCCCTTAATGGGATAGGTCAACTTGTTTTCTTGCCAGGGACGGTGTGCCACCACAGTCGCGCCACATCGATCCAGCATCCCCATGACGCTGGCAGTCGCTGCCTCGGGATCGGCGGCGTAGCGGTTGCTGTCCAGAAGGAACATGCCTTCATAAGTGTATTCGGACAAAATTCTTCTCCAATAAACAAAAGGCAGAACTCATCTCGAGCTGCCTTGCGTGAACATACAGTTTTATCGCCTGAGCGTCAGAATGCAACCTAACCGCGCCCAGCCACTGATTTTGTCTCTCAAGACCCCGGTGATTTCCCGGAAAAAACACTACAAACCGTTATAAAACAATCACTTCTGATCTGAACTCACATTAAATCGATTCATTGCCGAATCCACGCCATCCGCGAGCCACACCTCAGCGGCGTCGGCGGCTGTCGCTACCGCGAGATCCACTTCGATCCGCTCATCCTTCCGAAACTGAGCCAACACATAGGCAGCCGCATCCATCGTTCCCGGAGGCCTGCCCACTCCCAGACGCAAGCGTGGAACAGCATCCGTTCCGAGAACCTGCAGAATATCTGCCAGTCCTTTCTGCCCTCCGGAGGAACCACCCGCTCGAACGCGCAGCTTGCCCAGTGGCAAATTCAAATCATCACAAACGATCAGGAAATCAGCGGGTGACATCTTATAAAACTTCGCGATCTGGCCGACGGATCGCCCGCTCAAATTCATAAATGTCTGTGGCTCCAGCAGAATCACCGGAACGCCCTTCAGCACGACTTCACGAGTGATCGCATCAAACCGGCTCTTCCCCGCAGGTGCCCCACCTCGCCGCGACAATTCAGCAGTCACCTCCCAGCCGATGTTATGCCTCGTACCGACATACTTTCCACCGGGATTTCCAAGCCCCACAATGCATTTCATGCCACATCTACTTCAGAAAATGCCTTGAAGAACTTACCTATATCACAAGCCAGCTCACAGCAAGCGAGCCATCGATCCGACGCCAACCCGCCCCCAACCATAGCCTGCAAAAGCCACGAAGCCTGCTTTTTCAAGCAGGCTTCGGCTCTGAGGGCAACCCCCAACAGTTAATCTCTCACCTGGGAAGCATCAAACCCCAGGAATTACTTCTTCTTGGCTGGTGCAGCATCGGCTTCAGCTTCGCCAGCCTTCTTGCCAATCACTTCTGGCTCAGCGGCACCCGGAGCAGCAAGATCCAGCTCGCGAGTGCTGACCTTCACGACATGCACAACAATCAACTCGCCTTGAGTCTGCACGTGCACGCCGGGAGGAATCTCCAGTTCGTTCACATGGATCACACCGCCCAACTGAAGATCACTCACCTTCACGACGATGGAGTCAGGAATCTGGTAAGCAAGACAATCCACCTTGATGCTATGCAGTTGATGCTCAAGCATACCACCAGAAAGAATACCGGGGGCCGTCCCCTTCAACTCAATTGCCACGTCGACTGTCACGCGCTCGTTGGGGTCAACTCGCATGAAATCAATGTGCTGAATCAGCCGGGTAAAAGGATCAACCTGCACATCGCGGATGATGGCCTTTTCCAGCACACCTTCCACGTCGAGGTCAACAACTTTGTGACCGCTGACGACGATGGGATGAATCAAAGTTTCATCAACAACGACTGGCTGTGGCTCTTGCTGATGGCCGTAAACAATTCCGGGCACAAGACCCGAAAGACGCAGCCGACGAGTCTCTGCAGTCCCGAGCTTCTGACGCTTTTTCACCGAAACTTTTGAATCCGCAGACATGAGAGAAACTCCGGTCGCAAAACCACTAGCTGAATGTGTGACAATAAACCCAAACCCGAGACACCCAAGAAAAAGAAGGTAAACCGTTATGCAATAACATCTTATCGCAAAAGAACCTTCTCTAATCGGTCAGCAAAAACCGTCTGGGGCACCACAAACTGTTCCCCGCCAATCCTGGCTGCAGGCATTGCAAACCCTGTAGATTAACCGGGGGTTGCTTGACTCGCAACCAAGCCGTCGTGGTTCCGGAAATCGCAAGCCAGCACATCGCAAGCCGGTCGTGCCGCAAAAATCCGTGCTGGAACCATTTAAGAGGGATCCGGTGGAACCTGTCACGAACTCTATTTTTTCAGGAACTGTCAGTTCACGTGCTTACTTCTTACATCCACCTGGGTATTGTACTAGGTGGTGACTGTTGCGCTTCGACAAGAGATCTTGGTGAGGTTGGGGTTGAACAAAAACAGAATTCACTCGGATTGCAAGCCTGACGTTCGTATCCAGTAGTGCTTCAACCAATGCTTCAACCAGCGGTTTGCCTCCAGCCGCACCAAACAGGCCAGGTATCTCGAGTCATCAGTTCTGCGGGATGATCAGTTTCTGAGAAGGATGAGGAATGGGTCAGCGTCAAACCAATCAGAACTCTCGACTCAAGATCGTGGTGACCGCAGGCCTGGTGACCGCATTACTGATCGTGGCGACGTATCAGACGCCAAACGCGAATGCCCAGAATCGAGGCTTAGGCCCGCTGGGTAAAATTATCCAGCGAATTCTTGTGCCTCAGGCGGTCGATCGCGATGAAGAACCCGATGAAGCCAGGAAAGAGCGTGGTTCGCGAGATCGCGACCATATCGATAGTCGTGCACCGCAGGATCAGAAACTGCAATCGGCTTATCGTGCTGCGCTGGAGGGGATCGAGAAACAACAGGACTGGGGAACCGCCATTGATGTCCTGCAACGAGTGCTCGATCACGACAACGACTCGCTCGAACGCAATCAGGATGGCACCTGGACATCTCTCAAGTGGCTGGCCACACAGACGTTGTTGCGAGCCCCTGAAAATGTTCGACGAACTTATATCGAACGGTACGCTCCACTGGCCGAGGCACTTCGCAAAGAAGCCCGGCAGACCAGCGATCGCACTCGACTGACCAGCGTCGCCACTCGTTTTATGCTGACACCTGCGGGCCAGCTTGCTGCCGATGAACTTGCCCTCGGAAGCCTGGATCGTGGTGAATACGGTCTGGCCAGTCGCTGGCATGAGATGCTCTGGCTCGCACAGGCCGAGTTCGTCAAGAACCCTCCCTGGCAATTGAGAGCCGCACTTACAGCCAAATATGCGGGTCGAAAAGAATTTCTCGATACCCTCACCAAAAGCTGGCCGGAATGGAAACAGGGAGCCAGTCTTGCCAGCGGAGAAATTCGCCAGCCACTCCAATGGCTGGATCGCATGCATACGATTATCGAACCACCACCTCAGTCATTGACAGAGCAGTGGATCCCGCAAGGTCTTGGCGGCCGGGTTTCGGCATCCAAAACCAGCGACTATGTCCTCCTGCCACTTTATTCGCATCCCATCTCGACCAGTTCTTATCTGATCGAGCGAATCCGCACGATGACTGAGGAATTGCTGGAATCAGGACGGATCCCGCTGCTCACCAATCAGCCACTCGTCGTCGGTGATCGATTGATCGTCCGCGATCTGGGCGGTGTCCAGGTTTATGACATTCGCACAGGTCGCTCGTTATGGCAAACCGAGATGACCGTTGTCCCGGAAAATGTCTTCCTCGATTCCCCCGCAGCCAACGGAACACTCCCCTTTCGCGGGAACGTTCGCATCAATCGAGCGGCAGGAATCCGCATGGCCCGCAATGGCATGGTCACCGATTCTTCCATGGACGATAATGGCGACTCGGCAGACTACCATCCGCTGGGAACTTTGCTCTTCCGCGAAGGGACCTACAACTCCCTCTCTTCTGATGGCCAGCGGCTCTTCGTGGTCGAGGATCAGGCCGTCATTACTCGTGCCAATCCTGGCAATCAATGGTCCATGAACGGCAACATTCAAGACCCTCTCGGACAGAACTGGCGAAGCAATCGACTTACAGCCTACGACCTGACGTCCGGCCGCATTCTCTGGACGATTGGTGGCGGCGGTGCACAGGATTCACTCGGCTTGCCACTGGCTGGTGGCTATTTCCACAGCGCCCCACTACCCGATCGCGATGAACTCCTCGTCACCTGCGAAATTGCTGGCGAAGTACGTTTAGTCGCCCTGAATCCCCAGTCCGGGTCAATGCTGTGGTCTCAGCTGATTGGCTACCCGGATTCCAAAATTGAAGACGATATCGCCCGCCGATGGATCAACAATTCCGTTGCCACCAGCCAGGGGATCATCATCTGCCCCACAACTTTAGGGTGGCTGGTCGCTGTGGATCGTGAACGGCATTCGATCCTCTGGGCCCAAAGGTATTCCGAGATTCACGAATCGCGAGGAATGTCTCACCAGGGGGCTGAATTGCTCAGCATGCAATCATTAGGCTCCGAATGGCACGGCTCAATTCCCAGCATTATGGGTGATGCCGTCGTCTATGCTCCTGCGGAAAGCCAGCATCTCTTCTGTTTTGATCTCCTCAGTGGTCGCCAGCGATGGAAGATTGACCGTGGAAATCATGTCTTTGTGGCAGCCGTCACACCCACCGCTGTCGTAATGGCACATCCCCGCGGTCTGACAGCTTTGAATCTCGCGGACGGGCAATCCTTATGGACAACCGAACTTCCCGAGACGGATCTTCTGGCTGGACGTGGTGTTTTAGGAAATGGCGAATATCTTGCCCCCTCCCGCCAGGGTCGAATCTATTCCATCAATTTACAGGATGGTGGCATCACCGGAACACGGCGAACAGCCAACGATAGCGGCTACCTGGGCAATCTGGTGGCTGCAGGAGATCGACTTGTCTCGTTCAGTACAGACGGCCTGGTGACTTACACTTCCCGTCCTCAACTCGCCCGCTGGCTGAAAAATACGCAAGAAAACGCACCCCAGATGCATTCATTGCGCGCACAACTCGCTTTAGTCGAAAGACGGCCTCGCGAGGCTCGCCAGGCACTCGATGACGCTTTTCAATCCTTGGACGCAGCCTGGATTCTGCAGGCATTGCCACCTGATGGGACATCAACAGATCGTACCAACACCATCTCGTCAAAGAGCGAACCTTTATCGCCCGATGATTCGACCTATCCACTCACTCCCGAAAGTTTTCGTCGCATTGTCTGGACGGTCTCATTAACCCGATTGCATGAGGGGAATTTCGACCAGATCGATCTGGATCGATTATCGCGGGCTGCTTCGACCACAGCCGAAAAAGGGCTCGCCATCGCTCACAGTTTAAGAGCACGTTCCCGCCAGAATCCGGATATCAAATTCTTCAGTGAATTGACAGCATTCGTCGAAAGCTTTGGCAACAACACATTCCCGGATGACCAGAACTCATCGATCCGCCTGACCGGCAAAGCCTGGGCTCGTGGTTTACTGCGGGAGATAACCCTTCCCCGGCAGAAAGATTCTGCCACGCCCAAGTCATCCTCAGAAAAAATCGCGTCTGACGACGAGCAGCAGGCGATGGCCAGTGCCTGGTCAGAATTACTCCGCAAACAACTCGAATCTTCGGCTCTGAACCTCCAACAAGAAGCTCCTGATCAGAAAACTCCTTCGAAGGAAATCGCCGGACAGAACTTTCAATTGCTCCTCGAACTGGCTGATTTTCATCCGGTGACACAGAACTTGAAGCTTGCGGCAATCGATCAACTCATCGAGAACAAACTTCTGGCCGAAGCAGAACTCAGACTCCTGCTGTGGAAATCGAGCTCCTTAGAATCTCAGCAATCACTCCTCGATGAAAGGCTCGCGAAGATAACCGTGGCTTTAAATGCCGAGCAGGATCTCGCGGCTCTGAAACGTCCGGAAACTCAGGTCAGTAAGTCATCACCCAGTCAGCCAAACGTAACTGCACCTTCTCCTGGTCCGGTCGCTCAAGGCGAAGCAAAAACACCACCTGAAAATGGCGAAGAGGTCGCCGCCTCTGCACCAACCCCACCGGCCCCCTGGGGTATGGAGACGATGGGAGCCACCTATTCTCAGCAGATGCAGACTGGCACACTCTCTTCGAATTTGCCCTCAATCTCGGCCTATCGATACGATGTCGATCATCAGGCTCAAAAAATCGCCTTTCGTCATCGAAGTAACCCAGCGTGGAACTGGCGGCCATCACTGGCCGGCTCTCGGAATCGAGGAAACCAGCATACGGTCGCTTTGACAGTTGGCCACTCGGTCTACGTTCTGCATCAGCAGGTCCTTACGCTCCTTTCTCCGCTCGAGAAAAAATCGATCTGGAGTTATTCGCTGGAAGAGACTGGGCCCAACGCCCGGAGTGGCCACAGACCGAGCCCGATGGGCTTGATCGATACTGAGAACAACATGATTTCGCTGCTGGCTTCAGAACAACTGAATGCGCGCGGTCGATTTGCGGGTGCTTCTCCCGGTGGACTGGTTCTGTTCGGCAACCGAACTCTTGATGTCTTTGATCCTGTCACTGGTGATTTAAGGTGGCAGAAAATCAATATGAGAGCCGACAGTCGGGTGATTGTCCTCAACGATTATCTGCTGATTTATTCGTTTGAACGATCACAGATGGCGATTCATCGCTTAGACGATGGTCGCGAAATTTCCTCTCCCTGGGAGCCCCAGCGGTTACACCAGGCCATTGGTACGACAGGCAACAGCCTGATCTTGTTTGACAAAAATACCAAGCGAGGATTTCTGGGGCTGGTCTCCGGCAACTGCACCATCCGCAAAGAAAGCCCAATCACGGGAAAAGTTGAGTGGAGTCTGGGACTCCCTGCCGGGACTGCCGTTTCCGAAATCATGGAAGGCAATTGGTTTGTCTCCAAGCCCTCCGGAGAAACGTTACGGTTAAGTGCCGCGACAGGTACCAGCCAGAGCCTGGGGGCGATTCCACTCTCTGCTCGCGGCACACATCGAGGCGAAAAATTCGTCTCGACGGATGGCGAACGCATTTACCTGTTCCTGAATGACAACCGCTACAGCGACGCCCGCTTTGCCGACAGCCTGTCGAGCCATCGCGCCAGTGGCGAGATTTTCACCTGGAACCTCGCTACAGGAAAACTCCTTTGGAATTGCAAAATTGCGAACCAGCAACTCGCCATGGACAGTCTGGCGGATGCTCCTGTCCTGGTGTTTGCTTCGCGAAGCTGGAAACAGAAGGCCGATGTGCATTACTCCATGCTCTGGATGGATGTCATCGACAAAGCCACCGGAACCAGCCTCTTCAGCCAGTCTCGACCATTTGCCTCCTCTGGTCTGCACAGCTTCTCGGTCACACCGGATGGTCAGAAAGTCGAATTGGCCACATACAACATGAAACTGCGCCTTGGGCCTGTGCATGCTTCATCGACCAAATCTGCCGATTCGAACTCTCCAGCAACTCCCACAGCCGACTCACCAGCCACACCTGCCGAGCCTGCGAAGCCATAAGGCATGCCAGAAGTCAGCACGTGATGAATCCTGCGGTTGAATCCAGATCAACAAGTTTTATGGCTCCTCGCTGTTGATTGAAATCGTGGCTGCAATAACCCATTTTCCAAGAACCATCGGCACCGAAAGGTCGATTCACTTCATGAAGGCATGGCTGCAGATTCTCAGGCTCCCCGCAGTATTTACGGCCATGGCCGATATCTTCGCAGGGTTTATCCTTTCCCATCGATCCCTGCAGCCTGTGAATCAGTTCTTGCTCCTTCTGGGGAGTTCGAGCTGCCTGTATCTCGCCGGCATGGTGCTGAACGACTATTTCGACCGTGATCTGGATGCCCTCGAAAGACCCGAACGGCCGATTCCCTCGGGTCGAATTTCAGCCAATATCGCTTTATGCGCAGGTTTTTTTCTGTTGATTGCCGGCACCGGCCTGGCATTCCTCGCGGGCCCTACATCGGCGATCGTGGCCGGAATTCTGGCATTCTTTGTTGTCTCTTACGATGCACTCACCAAAGGGAGTTGGCTGGGCCCCATCAATATGGGGCTTTGCCGGGGCTTGAATCTGCTGCTGGGTGCCAGTGCCGGCAACGCTTTCATTGAGATTTTTGCTCAGCCGCAACTGATGGCCGCCCTGGCGATGGGCACTTACATTGCCGGAGTGACCTTGTTTGCGAGAGATGAAGCCCATGGAGTTCCAGGACGACTCAGCACTTCCACAAAAATCTCACTCATTGGTGGTATGCTGGGAGTAGCCGCCGGCCTGGGGTTACTGTGTGCCATGTTTGCTTCGACTCCGAACGCTGCAGGCAATCCGCAGACCGCCTGGTTCGTGACCCTGCTCATCGGGTTTTCCGCGATTCGACGAATGCTGATTTCGATTCGAACTCCCTCACCACAGATCATCCAGTCCACCGTGAAGCTGTTACTGTTTTCGTATGTGATCTGCAGTGGAGTCGTTGTGCACTGGTCCACAAATAATCCATGGCTTTCTTTTGGAACTGTCGCCTTGTTGATCCCCGCAATGCTCCTCGGACGGCTGATTCGTCTGACATAACAGGTGGCACACTTACATGAGTGTCTGCCCCACAAAGAATCTGTGAATTGCTCACTGATCGATGATCAAGAAACAGATCTCAACGAAAAACCCTGCCCGGGAGAAACTCCCGGGCAGGGTTTGAGCAATTATCAGTACAGAGTTCACACGGCATCGATCCCAACAGCAATTGCCTGGCGGCTCGTAGCGAGTGAACAGGATCAGAAAAACCTTATGGGTTTTCAACTTCTTTTTTAGGCTCTTCAGCCTTGGGTTCTTCAGCCTTAGGCTCTGCAGGCTTGGCTTCTTCAACCTTTGGTGCTTCAGCCTTGGGCTCTTCAGCTTTGGTTTCAGCGGGCTTAGGATCAGCTGGCATTTCAGCGGCAGCAGGCTTTTCGGAAGTTGGAGCCATTTCGCCACCTACACCAGAATGACCAGGTGCTGCCACAGGTGGAGTGGTCGTCTTTGCGGCAGGCTTAGAATCACAGCCAGAAACGAGTGCCACTGCAATTGCACATCCAAGACTCAATACAACCTGCTTCATGATCATCCTTCAAATCTAAAACATCGTAAACGGGCAAGTACGGCACATGGAACTGGCTGAACTACAGCCAGCACCTCATCACGACAAACGGCTTTGGACTACGAGGCAGTTTTCAAACCAGTGAGAAGTTTCAATGCTCGCCAAAAAGAGTTGACTATTCAGCGAACTGCCCCAAAATCTTCAACCTGAGTCTGTCTTGTCCGACTTACTCTTCACCACTTCAGTACATGTTTTAACATGCCTGAAGGTCAATTTCCTGCACGAATTTTCCTTTTTCAAGAATGCAGAAGATTCTGTTTCGTTGCATCGCTCCTGATACAACTTCGCTAACCCGCAGAGATTCCGGATATCTGGCCGCATGATCTTCGCATGCGATGTCAGGATTTTTTCTGTTTGCCGGGCCGCTTCTTCGCAACTGTCTGACAGTGTTCGCAATAAAACGTGGATCGCTGGGCCTGCACAATCCTCAGGATCACACCCGATCGGCAAGTTGAACAAACCTCACCGGCTTTGGCATAAACGAGGTGTTCATTCTGATATCCCCCCGATTTATTGAGCGCATTGCGATAGGTTCCATCAGAAAGTGTCGAACCTTCATACTGAATGGCCAGTTCGAGGATCTGCCGGGCAGCATTTGCCAGACGTTCCCATTCTTCTGGGTGGAGTTGACTGGAAGCAGATAAGGGAGAGATCCCAGCCCGATGCAGAATTTCGCTGGCGTAGAGATTCCCCACTCCTGCCACCAGCTTCTGATCCAGCATGGCCACTTTGACAGGACGCGACGTTTTCCCGAGTGCCGCTTTCCATCCCTCAGCAGCCAGTGACAACGCATCTGGCCCGATCTGATGGCTTGATAAAAGCTTCTCCAGCTCCCCCGGCGGTCTCCAGGTCACTGTTCCCAATCCCCGACGATCCCAGAACCAGACCGATGTGGATTTTCCCTTTCCTTTCGTCGGGGAACCATGCGAGCCCGCCGGTGCGAGGCGAAACTCCAGTCGCAAGTGCTCGGCACTGGGCGGGTCTTCCAGCAGCATCAAACCCGTCATTCTCGGCTCAATTGTCAGTGTCGATCCATCCGAAAAATCGAGCACCACCCGTTTACCCAGCCGCCAGACGCGCTGAATCACCTGGCCAGCTACACGCTCACAGACCGTTCGCTCGTCAGGAAGGATCGTGAGCGACCGATAAGCTGTGTCAAGAATTCTGAGAGCGACGAGCCTGTGACGTTCGAGTGCTGATCGAACGCCTCGAACCATGGTCTCCACTTCCGGCAGTTCCGGCAAAACAGGTCACTCCTCAGAAAAAAATCACGATTTCCAGCAGGCTCTCTCGCCCGGACAGCAGGTCTGGCCGATGTGACGATCACAGGACAATACGTTTTGATGTCATGCTGCCTCCACAACGTGACGTCACCCACGCCAGATGGGGTTCTGCATCCAATTCTATCTTTGACGATTATGCCTTCGAAATCCATTCTGCCTAAATCACGTATTAAAGATTTTACAGGGGTAGAAAACTCATACAGCGTACCGACTGCTCCCAAAAACTTGTGAGAGCCTGCGAAAATTCGCTGGCAAAAAGAGGGGGCACTTAGACAAACTAGGGAAAAGAAATTTCGTTCCTGCTCAGCAGTTCATACTGCCCATATTCGTTATTCCGTTTTTTGCAATCTGAATATTACGGTGCTTGTTGACTCCTGAAGCCACCTCAGGAGACGAACAATGCCCCATGCATATTGTCTTAGATTGAACTTTCAGACTGGGTTCGGTCTGGTCCTTGGTCAACCGGGAAATGATCTTCATGATTCCGACAACTCTCCGCCGCTCACTTGCCAATTGGGGCGTCCGTACCATGCTCGCTCTCGGGGCTCTGTCCTCGATGAGTGTTGCCCATGCCGCTATCGGCGACGCAGTGAATGCTCATCTTAATGCGGGCGAATTTGGACAGGCGACAGATCTCGCACTGACATCAAACTCACCCGAAGAACGCACGGCACTCTTGCAGCAAATTGCAGCTGCCCAGGCCGCAACGGGTGAATTCCAACCATCCCGCGTCACACTCAGTCGCATCAGTGATCGCACCGCCCGGCAAGCTGCCCGTCGCGCTGCGGCTGGGGCCACTCATGCCGGTGGCGGGTTGCAGCCAGACTTCCGCACACTCGAACTCATCATCATGGAAAACACCAGTGCGACCAACTGGGATGAAATCGATGGTGGCGACGGTGCCATTACTCCATTCCCGACAGGTGTTCGTGTCGATGGTCGCGGCCTGCTGGAACGGCAGACACAAGTGACCAGCACCGCCCTGAAGGCACTTCGCGAAAATGTTCGTACCCCGGCTGTAAATCAGGAACTTCAACAGTCCAGCGGCTTGCGTCTGGTTTCTTTGAAGCGACTCGAGCAGGCCGTTGCTCAGCGTCTTGAAGATGGACTGCCAGTTCCTGAATCGATGAGCCGATTTGCCGGCCTGACCTCCATTGAATATGTCTTCGTCTATCCCGAAGACAACGATATTGTGGTGGGTGGCCCGGCTGAAGGCTGGTCTGTCGATGCTGCGGGACGAGCGATTGGAACATCCAGCCAGCAACCTGTCCTCAGCCTGGATGATTTCGTCACTGTGCTGCGGGCCTACTCCCAGGGGACTGCTGATTTCGGTTGCTCGATCAATACTCGTGAAGCCGGTGTGAAAGCTCTCATGGAGTATGCCGAAACTTCTCAGCAGAAAGGGCCGCTGGCTCCTGCTGCTGTGAAGAGCTGGGTCAATCAGCTTCAGAAAAAGCTGGGCCGTCAGGATATTGTGGTCTGGGGTATCCCAGCCGACAGCCATGCTGCCCGGACTCTGGTTGAAGCGGATTATCGCATGAAACTGGTCGGCGTCGATCAACTGGATCTCGCCAAGGAAGTTCCCAGCTACTTCGACCTGCTCCCCGCTTCGCTGCAGAAGAATGGCTCGATGGATGCCCTCCGCTGGTGGCTGACACTCGATTGCCAGAGCATTTCGCACTCGCCAGATCGCGATACCTTCCAGCTTGCTGGAACAACCGTGAAATGCCAGTCGGAGAATCAGCTCCTCACAGCCGATGGTAAGCACCTGCCCACAGGTCTGTCAGAGGCCACGAACCGCCAGTTTGCCGAAAACTTCACCACCAATTACGACACACTCGCTGCCAACGATCTTGTCTTCGGAGAAGCGAAGAATATCTTCGAACTGGCCATGGCTGCGGCCATCATCACTCATGAAAAACTCGATCAGAAAGTGAACTGGAACTTCGGTGTCTTTGCCGCTGGCGAAAGCTATGACCCCGCTCACCTGCCAGCCCCCACAGAAGTCGATTCGGTGGTCAATCACCGTGTCTACAATGGGAAAAACATTGTTGTTCAGGTCGCTGGTGGTGTCCGGGCCAATGCTGCCCAGATGGTTGGCGACAAAAACCGTCAGCAACTGTCACCACGTCTTGAAACTGTCTCCGAAGCAGCTGCTCGACCACAATTGCCGGAAGGTCGCTGGTGGTGGGATACTGCCCGCTAACCAACTCTTGGCCTGATTCCAAAAACAGGCGTAAAACAATTCACAGCCCTGGAACTGAAATCGATTCAGTTTCAGGGCTGTGTTGTTTGCCAGCCTGCATCCTCACAAACGATTCACAGCCGCAAGGTTCCCACTTTTCGGCAACCTCATCTTTATCTTTCAGCCCAGAGAAATACGCTCATCCGGGTAACGATAGACCACCTGGCTCGCTGAACCTGCCAGAGCCACCACCAATGTGACAGCGCCAATGCGGCCAATGAACATCGTTGCAATCAATGCCAGTTGCGACAGGGGCTTCAGACTCGGCGTAATCCCCGTGGAAACACCGACGGTCGCGAAGGCACTTGTGGCTTCATAAAAATGATCGAGAAACAGTGTAGGTTTGTTCTCCACGATCACCAGGATCAACGTGCAGCCAATAATCGCTGTCAGTGACAAGGCCACAATCGACAAGCCACGCAGAATCTGTTCCTGAGGGATCGTGCGGCCTCCCGCTTCAATATGACTCTTCTGCTGAAGGACTGACCTCAATGTCAGGATCGCTACAGCAAAACATGTCGTTTTGATCCCCCCACCTGTCGATCCGGGGGACGCCCCGATAAACATCAAAACAATACTTATAAGTTTGCTGGCTGGAGTTAACTGTGAATGATCCATGGTGTTAAAGCCGGCTGTTCGTAACGTGACCGAATGGAACCAGGCATTCGCAATCTGTTGCCAGATCGTCTGGCCCGCCACAGGACGCCCCAGCTCTGTCAGAAACAGTACCACAGCTCCACCCACAAGGAGTGCGATCGTCACTCGAAAGACAATTCTGGTCGTTAAGGAAACCCGCATGCGGCCTATCGAAGGCGAGATTTTCTGAGGCATGAAGATTTTCAGAAATTGATGGCTGGCAATCTCTCGCAAATTGTGGAGTGGCCCAAAGCCGATCCCTCCCAAAATGATGAGCAGGGCAATTCCGCCCCAGACTTCTGGTCGCAGTTCCCGCCCGATCAGGCCCTCGGCATGCAGACAAAAGCCGGCATTGCAGAATGCACTGACCGAATGAAACACGCTGTAAAAAATCTGTTCGCCCAGAGGCAAATGGCTCCACAATCCGGAAATCGCCACCGCACCCACGAGTTCGATGGCCAGCGTAAAGGCAATGATGTCCTTAATCAGCCCCGAAACATCGCCCAGTCGATCAGATTCGAGAAGATCTCGAAAAGTGGCAGCTTCCCTGGCAGCAATGTTGCGAGTCACAACCAGCGCGATAAATGCTCCAAACGACATGACGCCCAGTCCACCGGCCTGAATCAGACCCAGAATGACGCACTGGCCCGTCCGGCTCCAATATGTTCCTGGGTCAACCACATTCAACCCAGTCACACAGCAGGCACTGGTGGCGGTGAACAAAGCTTCGAGCCACGTTGCTGGTGGCAAGCCTTCGGGTCGGCAGCGAGGCAGCATTAACAGCAGTGTGCCACTGAAAATCAGCAGGAGAAAACTGGCCACAAAAACTAAGGCCGGGCTCAAACCGGCTTCGGTCGACCAGCGGATCAGTCGAATCAGCGAGGAAATCCCTCGCAAGAGCCCAAATAATTCCGTCCAGAAAATCATCCCCTGACCGGGGCCGTGAGTCCCTGCAATTTCTTCCTGAATGACTTCCATCGTCGCTGTAGGAATGGAAAAGGCGATGGCGCCAAGAAACCAGATCAACGTAATGGTCACGAGGAGCGCGTGAGATCGCAGAAAGGTCGATCGGGTTCGACTCCACCAATACCGTACTGGCAATGTCACCACGGGTAATGCCAGGCAGGCTGCGGTCAAACCCAGGAGCCACCAGTTGGAATTGGTCAGTTCCTGCCCGGGTAAGCTTTCCTTTTGACGGACAAACCCCTGGTCACTTAACACCAGCACCAAGGCCACTAAACCACTCAGCCATTCAAGCAGGATCAAAGCCCGATTGAGGCGCGGATGAAGCGACGTACTGTCGTCAAACTGAAACGGGAGCGAGGGCATGTTCATGCTGCAAGAAGATAGCAAATTTTCGATTCACTGGTGATGCCATTTGAAGTTCGTCTGTCCACAGCAACTTCCCATCAAAAAACACCGATGCTTGCATCTCTCCCATGAACATGTTTAGTTATCAGCAGATTAACCCTGCTTCCACTCTCAGTTGCCGGCGTTTGTCGTGATCCGTGGTGCTGAACAGCCAGCGGGCCATGAGCGCCTCCAACTGAATCCTCCGATCTTTCTCTCCAGGAATCTGCCTCATGATTGGTTCAAAATTCGTTCCGCATTCGATTGAAACTGCTGGGAAAACAAGCACCCGCTCTCGAAGCTGGCTGGTGGCGGCAACTTGTGCTGTCTTGTCCGTGGCTTCTTTGCCCTCTGCCATGGCTGATGTCAAGTTGCCATCAATCTTCAGTGACAACATGGCCCTTCAACAGGGCGTGCCTCTCAAGGTCTGGGGTTGGGCCGACGAAGGCGAAGATGTCACCGTCACGATTGGTTCCAACTCAGCGACCACCAAAGCAGCGGGCGGTTCATGGAAGGTCGAGTTACCGGCCATTGAGAAGTTCGGCCCGACAACATTCAAAGTCGCCGGCAAAAACACCATTGAACCTAAGAATGTGATTGTCGCCGATGTCTGGGTCTGCTCGGGTCAGTCGAATATGGAGTGGACTGTCTCGCGTTCCATGAACCCCAAAGAAGAAATCGCAGCGGCCAAGTATCCTGGAATTCGTGTCTTTATGGTGCCGAAGGTGGCTGCCAATCAACCACAAAAAGATATCAACGCCAAGTGGATCGAAGTCAGCCCCGAGACTATTAGCAACGTGACAGCTGTCGGTTATTACTTCGGCCGCGACCTTCATCAGAAACTTGATCGACCTGTGGGGTTGATTAACGATGCCTGGGGCGGAACGCTGTGCGAAGCCTGGACCAGCGCTGAAGCCTTGGCTGCCGATGCCGACTATGCAGATATCCTCAAGCGGGGTGAAGCTGCCAACAACGATGAAAAGCAGAAAAACGGCCCCAACCGCCCTTCAGTTCTCTACAACGGCATGATTGCACCGATCGTTCCCTTTTCGATCAAAGGAGCGATCTGGTATCAGGGTGAATCGAACGCCGGCCGTGCCGAACAGTATCGCAAACTGCTCCCCACCATGATTGCTGACTGGCGGAAGCAATGGGGACAAGGTGATTTCCCCTTCTATGTCGTCCAACTTGCCAATTATCTCGCCAAGACCCCAGAACCTGTCGAAAGTGCCTGGGCTGAACTTCGCGAAGCTCAGTGGCTGACTGGCAAAAATGTCCCCAATGCAGGCACAGCCATTATCATCGATATTGGTGAAGAAAAGGATATTCACCCTCAAAACAAACAGGATGTCGGCAAGCGACTGGCACTATTGGCTCTGAAAAACACATATGGCAAAGATGTCCCTTCGCAGGGCCCGGTCTACAAATCGATGACCGTAGAAGGCAACAAAATCCGTCTGGCGTTCGATCATGTCCATGGCGGGTTGAAAGTGGCTGGCGATGAACTCCGCAGCTTTGCCGTTTGCGGCGAAGACAAAAAATGGGCCTGGGCCAAAGCGTCGATTGATGGCGATACCGTCGTGCTGGTCGTCCCTGACTCGATCACCAAGCCCGTCGCTGTCCGCTATGCCTGGGCCAATAATCCCGATGCGACTCTGTTCAACGCAGCCGGTTTGCCAGCCGTCCCTTTCCGCACCGATAACTTCCCCGGCGCCACCACCGGCAAGAAGTAGACCGGCATCACAACTCGCAGAATGATCAGTAGTTTGCTGGTCAGCATGAACACGACAGGCCACATACTTGCCAGCAGTATGTGGCCTGTCTTTTTGTCAGCCGGCGCTCTCGGATACGCATCCCAGAAAACAATTGCGTGCAAAGAGTCGATCAAACATGCTCGCTCCGAGCCACAAGCTGGGCACTCAATGCGCCCTTGTATCCGGGAGTTCGTATGAAAATAGGCACTGATTGAAAAGCCTCACGAGAGCTTTTGACGAACAGCTTTCAACAGGTTGTAGAACAGTTCCATCGAAGCTTCGACCTGCTCGCTGGTGATCACCAGTGGCGGACTGACACGCAGTACGCACTTGGAAAGCGGGCCCAGCAGATGAATCCCGTCGCCCCAGGTTCCATCACTTTGAAGCCCATGGCCTTGATAGCAGCCACTGACAATCGCTGCTGCGACTTCTGCAGGAGCCAGTCCTGCAAATGGGGCGCATTCGATCCCATATACCATCCCCTCGCCACGGACATACGAAGTTAACCCGGTCTCTTTCAAACGATTCAGACCGGCCAACATCCGTGGTTCCATTTGCCGCACATGGCTCATCAAATCACGCGACTCGAATTCATCCAGCGTGGCGACAACCGCAGCACAGGAAAGTGGATTTGCACTCCATGTGTCACTCAACTCGCCATAGGGGAGCATCTTCATCCATTTCGACGAGCCCGCCACGGCTGCCACGGGAACACCATTCCCCAGCCCCTTACCCAGCACGACAAAATCCGGTTCGACTCCGTACTTCTCAAAAGCGTACATCGAGCCAGTGCGGCCAAAATTGGCTTGAACCTCGTCAAAGATCAGCAGGATGTCGTGCTCCCTGCAGAACTGCTGCAGCAACTGATGGTATTCGCGCGGAGGATGATAGCTCCCGCCACCTCCCAGATAAGGCTCAGTAATCAGACACCCGATCTTCGAACCATATTCGGCCCAGATCGACTCCAGTTCCTTTCGATAGACCGTCAAATCGATGGGAGCGGCTGCCGACTGATCTCGAATCTCTTCGCGGGGAAAACCAATGAAACGCACCCGAGGATCTCGTTCCCGATCACTTTCAGAGCCAGTCACGGCATTGGAAAGACCTTTCTTGCCGTGATATCCATAACGCGTGGCAAGAATCATGGGCCTCGATGGATCGCGATTCAGGCACACCCACAGGGCTTTATGAACGGCTTCTGAACCAGAGGCTGCCCAGGCAATTGTCTCCAGTCGTCTGCCGAGTGGTGTCTGTTGCAGACTTTTCACCAGACGTTCACAGGCCAGCACTTCAATCGAAGTCACACTGTTGTAAGCCGTCATGGTTAAACCCATGCCAAACTCTTCGGCACCGGTGATTTCGTCACTCTCGATGTCACCAAAGAGCAGGTTCGGCAGCCACTGGGAATACCTGGCAAAACGCCTCATCCAACGCAATGGATTATGCCCCAGATTCGAAACGAGAACTCCCGATGTGAAGTCGTACAACCGGCGGCCTTCGGTCGTCCAATGGTAGATTCCGGAAGATCGCGCTAGAACCGCTTGAGTCGGCGTATAAGTTCGATGAGCGGGCGGCTCCAGCTCCGAGAGTTCCTGCCGCCATTTGTTCGACTCATCTTCGCCAGCGAAAACCTCCAGCGGATGAAACCATGCTTTTGAAGAAGCCTCTGAGTCAACAGGCCGCAGAGTCTGATCCGTTTTCTCCATCGAAGCTGGTACCATGGCGTTAATCTCCCGGTTGACGAGGATCAGCTCAACTGCTGCATGTCTCTCAAACTCATCGTGCCACACACCTTAGCTGATTTCTTTTCCTCGGACAAAATCAGAGATCAGTGGAATCAGCTCTTCTTGAGCATCTTCAAGGATGTAGTGGCCGCAATCAGGAAAATAACGGACATGAGCCTGAGAAAATCGAACTCGCCATTCCGCCAGAAAATGGTCATCAAATACAAAATCTTTAGCGCCCCAGCCAATCAGCATCGGTTTAGATTGCAGGCGGTGCAGTGCCTGGGCGGTCTTCGAGACAGCGACCCAACTGGGATGCTGCTCATTCAAAGGAATATCCTGCACGAATCGATGGACTGCCCGGCGATTAGACCACGAGTCATACGGGGCACAATAACTGCGAGCCACATCGGCTGGCATGGGGCGACGAGTCACACAACTGCGGACAGCCCCTTCACTGAAGGCATTGAATCCGCGAACCAGAAGTGACCCCAGCCCCGGTGTGCGGGCCAGTCGCAATTGCCACGGCACAGGCTTTTGCTTTGGAAGAGGGAACGCACCGGTATTCAGAATCACCAGACGCTCAACCTGTTCCACATGCTCGACGGCCCAGCCGCAGCCAATCATGCCACCCCAGTCATGCACGACAAGAGTCACCGGTTCCGTCAATTGCAGCCCATCGATCCATTCCGTGATGTCCGAAATGCGACGTTCCAGTCGATAAGGATAGTCGCGATCGGCCGGCTTATCAGAGAGTCCACAACCAATGTGATCCGGGACAAGACAACGATGTGTGGCTTTGAGCGAATCAATCAGGTTTCGAAAGTAATAACTCCAGTTCGGATTTCCATGGAGCATGATGACAGGTCGACCTGCACCGGCATCCCGGTAGTGCATCCGATGACCACTGATGGTAACAAACTGACTGTCGGCAAAGGGTGCTGGCACAATCAACTTTCAGATCAAGGCAAGCATATCCACGGAGTTGCTCAAGGAGAGACTGTCGAAGGTGCTGGTTCATACCAGAACCCTCAATTCCCCTGACCGGGAGATGAGGGCTCTTTCTTGGCATCTGCCTGTGGAGAATCACCGGCTGGCTGGGCAGGCGTCTCCGAAGTTTTCTGTGCCGGTTGACCGTCCTGAGAAGTGCCAGCCTTTGCTGGAGTGCTCTCCGCTGATTGATCGACATCACTGGCTGAAGGGGGCGAAAGCTTCTCGACCACAGGCACAACCAGACTGTCTGGTTGAGCACGCTGCAAGCCCGAAATCACGACTCGATCAGCAGCAGTGATCCCGGTGAGAATTACACGAAACTCGCCTATCTTCGAACCCGTCGTCACTGTTTTCTGCTGAACCTTATTCTCGGCATCGACCACCAGCAGGTACTTCCCTTCCTGGTTTGTTCCTAACGCCAGATCAGGTACCAGCAGAGCCTGAGGCAGCACTTTTTGTGGAGCTCGGATGCGGACAAATAATCCGGGAAGTATACCGCCATCCGGATTCGGGAAGGTCCCTCTGACAAGTAAAGTCCCTGTGCTCGCATCCACACCAGGATCGGTATAATCCGAGAATCCTGAATAAGGATAACCCACATCCGTCAACAGCCCCATCTGCAGTGGCACCGGAGTACGATGCTCTGGATCCTGCGCATTCTTGACCAGATTCGCGCGGAACTCCAGAAGTTCTCGCTCACTGACATTGAAATAGACATACACGGGATCGTAGGCCTCAACAGTTGTCAAAAGCGTTTCCTGTGCGAGGACAATATTGCCCTCATCGATCATTCTCCGGCCAACTCGTCCATCAATCGGCGAGCGGATCTCGGTGTATTTCATATCCAGTTCGGCCCGCTGGACAGCCGCCTTCTCCGCTTCGATCTGTGCCAGGTTACTATCGCGTTCAGCGACAGTCGTATCCAGGTCTGCACTGGTGGCGACATTCTTTTTGACCAGCGTTTCCACTCGAGCCAGATCGGCTACAGAGAGTGCATAAGCCGCTTCGGCCTTTCTCAAATTCGCTTTGGCCTGTTCAAGGGTAATGCGGAAGGGATCCTGTTCGATGGTGAACAGCAACTCACCCGCTTTGACCCGGGCACCATCTTTGAAGTGGACTTTATGAAGGTAACCCGTGACACGGGCTTTCAACTCGACCGTATCAACAGAAGCTGTCGTCCCGGTGAACTCATAGTACTGCGTGACTGGCTGCACGACAGGCAGCGCCACTTTGACCTTGGGAGGAGGTGGCTCCTGATAGGCATTCTCCTTCTGGCAACCGGTCATCAGCAACAGAGCACAAGTGCTGACCGCCAGAAATTGCTTTGCAGTACCTGACAATACCAACATCCCGTGCCTCGATTTCCATGGATGACCAGATCGAAAAACGATCAATGACCAGCAACTCTCGAATCATCCCAGGCTGGTACATGAGCCTCGAATTCAACTCATTCTCTCATGAGAATTCGAAACCAGCGAGTCAGATCACTGAAAAAGTTGCGTCTGGTCGATCAAAATTCGATCCAGCAGGGCCTTTTCGTAAGTCCACATCAACAATCTCCGATGAATCGGTACCATGTGTGGACAATATCGATGGCTCTCGACACATCGTTTTCGCACTTTTAGTGAATCACGATGAGCGAAACACTGCAGGCGAACACTTCCTGTCGTCGAATCTTGAACCCTGTGCCGAGCGTTGTCTATTTCGCTGGGACGATGGTGGTTTTATCATCCGCGCGCCAGATCCGATACCGGACTTCGGCCCCCTCAGGAACATAAACCACGACTGGCAACCGACTGTTGTAGCGGATCAACTGTGGTTCGCCTCCCAGTGTGACAAAACGATCCACCAGGGGTTCATTGGGATCGACGCCAATCAAAGTGCCACCCATGGGCCCCAGTTTGGCAACCACATACTTCGTAAAACCCCAACCATCGATATTTTTGGCCTCTAGACTTCCACCGAAGAAGAAGTGATTGCGACTGTCAGTCTTGACCACTTTCCCCACCTGTAACTCAACTTTAAACAGGCTTTCATCAGGTTGCGGCTCCAGAAAGATCACATGTCGAGTCATTCCCGGCTCAGCCGGAGGAAAAGCCTTGAGGTTCTGTTCGGCCTCTCCACCCTGCACCACCGGCAGCAGACATACCAACACCATCCCGACAAAGCATTTCCCAAAACTTGTTAACATCGTCTTGCCTCCATTCACTGATTGGTCAACTCGGCGATATGGGATCGCGCTGCCGGAACCTGAATCAAGATTCCTGATTATCCAAAATGTACCTGTGCATGAGATCTGAAGGGATCCTTGCACCACGAGTTCCCAAAACTTCGTGATCAACAGGCAATTGAACCAGAATTACTGATGACGATCCGATCATCTCAATTTGACCGTTCGCTGGCACTCGATGCTTCGCTCAATTTCCCTCGAATACGACAGGCAGCGAATGATGGACAGACTTAAGAAATTAGCCGCCTATGCCTGGGCATCCCCCAACACCCTCCTTGGCATTCTAATGGCATTGATTGTGGGTCGAAGCACCAATCAATGGGTCTGGGTCGACGGTGTCCTGGAAATCAGCGGCCCCAAACTTGCCTCCTGGTTGAATCGCCCCTGGGGGGCTCTCTCCAGTATCACAGCCATCACGTTCGGCCATACCGTCCTGGCACAATCACGCGAAGCACACGATTTCACACGTGCTCACGAGCGGATCCATGTCCGTCAATACGAACGCTGGGGCCCGGCCTTCATTCCCGCTTACCTCGGAGCCAGTGGTTTCCTCTGGCTCCGAGGCCGCGATTGCTATCGGGAAAATCCGTTCGAGAAGGAGGCCTATGGGGAGTGAGAGAGGTGGTGTTTGATGTTGGGCATTTGGTGTTTGGAAAGGCCATCCCATGACAACCCACCCACAACCATCAACTCCCCACAAACGCCAAACCTCAAACACCCAACACCAAACTACGCCATCTCACTGCGTACAGTTTCAAGCAGTTTCTTAGTCGCCTTGATCCCGTCAGCTTCGGAGATTTTACTCCCTTCATATTCAATACCGACATAGCCTTTGTAACCAAAGCTGGCCACAATCTTCATCATCTTGCGATAGTCGGTGTGGATCTCATTGCCAGCCGCATCGAAGTCGTGAGACTTCGCACTGACAGCTTTGGCAAAGGGCATCAATTCCTCAACACCTTTGTAGCGATCATACATCTCATCTTTGCTGACACGGAAATTCCCGAAGTCAGGCAAAGTCCCGCAGCGGGGATGATCGACCTTCTTCATCACAGCAGCCAGCCAGGCACCATTTGAAGAGAGCCCGCCATGGTTTTCCACGATCACATTGATATCGTGAGTCGCCGCAAATTCGGTGAGCCGACGCAGGCCATCAGCAGCACGTGCCAACTGCTCATCATACGATCCACCGCTCTGTGCATTCACTCGAATTGAGTGGCAACCCAGATACTTGGCGGCAGCCACCCACTTGTAATGATTCTCGACAGCCTTTTTGCGTTTCGCTTCGTCGGCGTCACCCAGAGCCCCTTCCCCATCGCACATGATCAGCAGGCTCTTCACCCCATGATCGTCTGCGCGCTTCTTCAAGTCAGCCAGGAAGGCCTGGTCTTCGGCTTTGCCTTTGTAGAACTGATTCACATACTCAATGGCGTTAATGCCAAATTCTTCTTTCGCGATCTTCGCAAAGTCCATGGGGTCAGCCTTCTTGTCAAAGAAAGCCTTATGCAATGACCACTGAGCCAGTGAAATTTCAAACGGACTGGCCGATGTCTGTAAAGCTGCCGCCACTGACCGTGTCGCTGTCATCGATCCAAAAGCCATGCCGGCCACTGCCAGCCCTGAAACTCGAAGCATATCACGACGCGTACAACCCATGGGACGATCACTCATCGCAGACCTCTCTGGCGGTAGTTAAAAATGAAACTCAATGACTCAGGATGTTTTTCGGGAACAGACTCGGATAAACCATGAACCTCAAGCACGGCCAAGGTCTCGACCAGGCATTCAGTGATGTCCCCAAAAACAAATCAACACCAATTGATGGTATCAACCTCATGACCTGTCGTCGAATGTGATGTTCGACAGATTCTTCCCGATCAAAGAATTGGCGACCTCTCAACATCTGCCATGAATCAGCCACTGCACAAAGGATTTGTGAATGACATTGGTCCATCACTCAGACAGGTTTCCTGCTGCTGACGGCGTTCTTCGCTCCAGGATTTGACGCATTTCGAAGACGAGGTCCTGCGATTGAGCCGCTTCATTGAGTAAGAGCCAGGGATCATCCGGGAGCAGATGCAGTCGTTCCAGTTCTGTGTCGAGTGGCCGCCTGGTGGCATCGCTCCATGGCTGCTCTAAGACTTGATCGTTCGGAGAATTGGTGAGGCCTCCTTCGATCCCCTGAGAATCTTCTTGAACTTGCGAACTCAGATACACATAGCCTGGTGTCACCACGCCTCTCCATTGCCGGGCTGTCGCCTGCCAGATCACATGCTCTCTGCAGGGAAACTTTTCATTAGCATAATCCTGTAACGTTGGTGACGAGTGATTGGCTTTTCGCAGACATCGCTCAATAGTTGCCGCCACATCATCTTCACTCAGGAGCATGCTCCAGCGAGAACCAGCAGGGAAGACTTTTTGACTGCAGGCCTCAACATTTTGCGTAGAAACCAGAGGATCCTGATCGTTTGAGATCTCCACTTCGCATCCAGATTCCCAATAGATCAAGGGAGGCCGAAAACTCATCAACTCCGTCCCCTGAATCCGCTCACTCCCCGGATGAATCGATTCGATCAGTTCACCAGCTGCAGCAAAGAGCAGCAGTTGGACCGGTCGAGTCGCTGCGAGCACTCGAAGTTCTTCAAAGAGAACCCCCAGGGCATGATCTATGAGCGAGGCATAACTCCCATAGACTGGCCACAACTCACCCCATTCAGACGAATCAATTTCCTCCAGTGCCCAACCCTGATCTTCAAAATCGCCAAAGTAAAGATCAGCCAGTTCTTGAGGAGGAAGCCAAGGCTTGGGAATTCCACGAGAATGGAGCCATAACCAATGCGATTCCCCGCTCTGACCATCATCTCTCAGACGTCCCGATGGATCAATCTTTGAATCCAGCTGCTTTAGCCACTCCACTCCACGAGCCACCAGTTTTGGAAATGGAAACTGGCTGGGCGCCACGTCCAGCCCATCTCCACCACTGACAAACTCCACAGGTGATTTCAGCAGAGCAGGATGCTTTTCCTGCAAGCTCTTTTGTGCAAACTGACTCTCCTCCTCGACGAACAGGCGGCACCGATTCGCCTGCTCTGCCAGAGTCGATGCTTCCAGCAGTTGAAGCCCCTTCGTCCACCAGGCAGGAATCGTTCCCAGATCCGGGTCGTGAGAAATCAATCGCTCAAACAGGACTCCCTCCATCACCAGTCGGTCCAAATGGGGAGTTTCCACCCATTGATTTCCGTAAGGACCAAGCGCTGCCGCTGCTAATCGTTCAAAGCTGACAACGACCACCAGGGGTGCTGCCGATGACGGGTGGAACGATGCATGCGTTGTCATTCAGGAAAACTCCACTCAACTTTGGGCCCATGCTCATTGAACCAGTGATCATTCAGCCTGGGCTCTTATCCACTCATCCTCACCCACAAATCCTGATGATTCATCAGCATGAGAGCGAGGAGTTCACGTGGCCTCACTTCCAGAACTCATTCGTACAACTCTTGAGAGCGATTGAACAGCCACCCACGGCATGTTGCCAATTGGCCTCATGTTGCCGGAAGCGAGGCAACAGAACGTAACCTTATTTCCCGCATACAGTTAGATCGATAACTGAGAACCATTCTCCAGACACTGATGCCGAAACACCACGGCGGTGAGGGCTGGCAACACTTTGTCAAAAGAAAAAGCGGGCTTCTGTCAACAATCATAACTCATTGCCCATAAATACTTTACGACAACAGGTTGACTTTCGGAAACATCCTCCCTCGCCCTTCCAAATCAATTGGCGCAACAGCTGCTTTACATCTTATCCATCTGGCGAAACACCACACGACGCTGGATCACACAGTTCTCAACACTTTGAACAACAGAAAGATCTCGATCATGACCAACCTCTTTAACGCCCTCCTGAATGACGAAGCCGGTTTCATTGTTTCTGCTGAACTTGTCCTGGTCTCCACCATTGCTGTCCTGGCCATGATCGTCGGCTTGTCAGAAGTCGCCCTCAACATCAACAACGAACTCGAAGACGTCGGTGCTGCCTTTGGCAACATCAACCAGTCCTACAAGGTGGGTGGACTCGATGGACACATGGGTGGCACCTACGGCTCAAAATACAGCGATCGTCAAGATTTCTGCGACAACTACTGCAACATCGTCCCTAACGGCGACTTCTCCGGCGAACGCCCATAAGCCACTACCATCAACTCTTCACCTTCGACCAGCCACATCGGATTTCAATGCACCTTGAGCAGCAGCTCATGGAAATCACGAGATGGCAAACTCTGAATCACTAAACACACTCATCTTGTTTTCGAGGAATTTGCCCATGAATGCTCTTCTGTTTTCCCTGTATCACAATGAAGCTGGCTTTATCGTCTCCGCAGAACTCGTACTCGTCGCGACCATCGCGGTCCTCGCCCTTGTCGTTGGACTTTCCGAAGTCGCCCACGCAGTCAATCAGGAACTGGAAGATGTCGCCACAGCCTTCGGCACTGTCAACCAGAGCTATCGCTATGACGGCCTGACCGGCCACCAGGGTGCGGTCGGCGGCGGTAAATACCGTGATTCTCTGGATTTCTGCGACGGCGATCGCGACATCGTCTGCGACGCTCCTTCCGGCGAATCTGGTGGTTACTATAACTACTAACCATATTGCTATATTTTCCACAGAGACGCCGATTCGCTATTCTTATATAGCACTCATCGATCACCCTGTCAGCGAATCATGTATCGTAATTACTTGACCAACGTCTCGACATGACCTAGCGACTTCAAAATATCTCATGAGTCTTTCTGCCAGCCGTCCTTTGCCAGCAGTGGCACTTGCAAAAGTGCCCGCCCAAAGGACGGCTGGGTGTGCTTTCACCAAGCGTCTCCTCAACTCTCGAATCATGGCATCAGGAACCCATACTCACAGAATCTCACGGATAAGTCGGTCGATCTGGCCAGCCCCCGAGCTCAGACCATTCTTCCAGCCTGCCGCACCATTTCCGCGAAGAAGTCGGTCATCGACCACATTCAAAGTGCGTCCCGCGCAAACACTGAAACAAGGCACGTCGTCACAGGAAATCGATGGACAATCTCAATCGGTAGACAGTCTCTGGTGTTTCCTGCTGCACAAATCGGCCCGCACCCAGCCCAGCCAGAATTGCCAACAATGGATTCGCAGCAGGGACACCTGAGAAGTTTTCACACCGGAAACAGCCCGCTAAACCGCTTGCGAAAACTTGACAGCGGAAAGCCAACCCCTTAACGTCAGGCAAGCATCAAAAGTACCGCCCGGAGAGATGGCAGAGCGGTTTAATGCACCGGTCTTGAAAACCGGCATACCCGCAAGGGTATCCAGGGTTCGAATCCCTGTCTCTCCGCTGAGTTTTCTTCAAAAAGCCCCTGGTTTTCAGGGGTTTTTCTTTTTTGCCGGTCTCTTCCGGTAAAACTTCAGAAGTGTCAGGTTTTGCCTCCAAATGCCCCGTTGTGACGCCTCCGCGCTGCAACTGGCGCTGCAACGGCAGACAATCGACCGCCTTCTTCTGCTCGGCCAGGTCAATGTGCGTGTAACGTGCCGCTGTGAGGACAGGCGTTGAATGCCGGGCCAGCTTCTGGGCGGTCGTCAACGAAACGCCGCTTCGTCCCAGGTTCGTGATGAACGTGTGACGCAGTGCATGAAAATCGGCGTATCGCCCGTTGGCGTCCTTGTAGGGTATGCCCGCTTCCTGGAGATCAAACTTCAAAAGTTTTCCCGCATAGCGATACTTCGCCCAATCTCCCGGCCACAAAGGTGTTCTTGCAGGCTTGCCGGCAAGCCATACTTGAAGTTCACTCCGCAGCTCTTCCGACAAGGGCAATTCGTCTTCACGCCGACGCTTGGAGTACGCAGCCCGCACCATCACAGTGGGCGGCGAGCGATCAAGCGAAATACTTTCACGAGTCAAGGAGGCCAGTTCTGACGCCCTCAGGCCTGTAGCACTCGCGACGAGATACAGCATCCGCCGATCTTCACCCCTGAACCCCAGGTACTCCGCGCCACTGGCTGCCGTTGTCAGCAATAGCGTCAACTCCGCATCGGAAAGTGCTCGACGATCGTGCCGCCGATCGACTTGCACGTTCAACATTTCGAGACGGACCAAAGGATCTTCCCCGATCCGCTTTTCGAGGCACAGCCAGCGAGTCAGCTGCTTGATGGCTCTCAAGTAATGGTTCGAAGTTTGGGCACTAATCCCCTGCTTATCCCCCTTCTTTGCTCTCAGATCGGCCAGAACTTTGGCAATCGATTCAGCACGAAGTTCTGCCAGACGTCGAACTTTGCAAAGTTCGAGGAGCTTCCGGCAGCGTGTCAGAACCAGGCTGACTTGCCCTTCTGAAACTTGCTTGGCCCGCAAGGACTGCTCGAACGCCAGGAGATGTTCATCCAGAGATTCGTCCTTGAATCGAGCCGCAGGACTCAACAGCCCGGCCTGAATCATGGAAGATTCCCGTTCCAGCTTGGCTGCAAGTTGCTGAGTGGCCCCCTTATCGGTGAAGCCGGGCACAGTCTTCAGTTGGCCGTCATAGTCGCGATACCGGACGTACCACTTGCGAACCTTAACGGTCTTGCCGTTCTTCTTGTAAGTCGGTCGATAGATCGAAGCCACGTTCTATCCCTTCCGTTTTTGAAGTGGTGGGGCCATGGGGACTGGGCACCCTGCCGCAATCCATTCCTGAATATCCGAAACTCTCCAGCGTGTCGATTTACCGACGCGGACAGGTGCAGGCAGTTTCCCCGCACTCCGCATCCGCCAAAGCGTTCTCAATGAGATGCTCAGCATACTCGCGACACTCTCCGCTGTCGCCAGTATTGGGTTGTTCTGATCCATCAGAGTTTCCTTTGCAAATTCATTTGTTCCAAAAGAGTTTTTAACACCCACATTACAAGCCATAAATACCTAGCTCGCTCGCCTCATTATGGTTTCCAATTCATCGAAGGAGATACCTTCTTCTTGAGTATCCAAACGGCTTAGGATGACGCTAATTTCAATAAGGCCGGTTACTGGATCGACTTTATTGTCGATCATCACTCCTCGTTGAAAAAGCTCCTGCAAGTACTCGAAAGCCTCGTTGTCCGATCTGATTCGAAGGCCTTCTTTTGCTGCGAAGAGAACAACCATCGGTTTGAAATCTTCCAAAATCATCAATAAACGTTTTCGATCTCTACGGGCTTTGCGTTCTCGACTCATGATTCGGATTCCTTTCCGGAAGTAGAGGTATCGATTTCTGTGCCCCCGGAACTCCCCGGGTAACCCAGTTGAATCGATTTCACAGCGAGCTTGCTTTGAAAGTCGTGTTGATCGAAATACCAACGCACTTGATCAGACATGGAGGCCAGTGCGTCTTGTAGCGTGAGTAACCGTTCTCTTGCGGCATATCCCACCAGGCAGCCAGCGACGTGGTTCACATACCAGGTGCTGTCAGCAGAAGCGGTATCAAGCGTTCGCTCCAGATTCATCAATGACCCGAATTGATCGGCACATGATTGCACGACCTCCCACCAGGGAAGCACTGTGCGGCGGCTCGTGTTGCAGTCATCTTGTGCCCGCAGAGAGAACCAGTCTTCGGTGAGGTACTGCCATAATCCCCCGACTTTCTCAATCAGATGATCCAGTTGATCAATGCCAAACTGTTTGAGAATCTCCCGGCGTAGCTGATACTCAATTCGCCAGACATGCGTTTCCGGCTCAACATTCCAAAGCTCGTAGAACCAGAGCTTGGTACCCCCTTTGAGAACTTCCAGGCCCTTGTCATAGATTCTCAATTGAATCGGTGATTTCTTGGCGCCGTGATAAAACGTCTCCAGTGAATCGCCAGTCATATTGTGAGAATGCTGCACATGCTGCGGGACTCGATGACTCAGGAGAAATGGCAGACTCAGAGGGTCTTTGAGTTGAAGATCAACGGCCAGATCACACCGGCTCGGTTTGATCGATCGCACTTTTCCTTCCAGAAGCTCAATCCAACGAACCATCAGATTGACCGCACTGGAGATTCCCATCGACCAGAGCGTTTTCGCATTGATCGAAACATAACCATTGGGAGTGTTTCTGTAAGGTTCAGCACTGCGTCCCAGATAGAGATGAAACTCCGGCCATTGGAGATGCCAGCGATAGCTGGGTGGCTTACCACTGGGGAGGATGAGGAAATGATCGCCAAAGATCGGAACACCTTGAGTTCCTGCGGCCTGCTCCTTGGCTTGATCGAGAATCTGAGTCAGATCCGACCAGTTTGAACTCCACTCGATGTAAAGGCCCAGGTCGAGTGTATCAACGCCGCAAATCAGAGGAACAGGAAGGTGATTCTTCTCCCCATTTGTAAAGGGGGCTAGGCGTGTTACAGACAATGCCTCGCCCCCATGCCGTTGCATGGGATTTTGTTGAGAATCGCCTATTGGGTGTTCTTCAGAAGAAAACTTCTGGGGAATATCGCACCAGGAATTGTTCTCCTTGCGCGAGAAACTCTCGTCACACATGAAATCGCTCGCCCATTGAAATGAAGAAACTGTTTACGACGATTGTCGAAACAGCTTCAGCTGCCTGCTTTACAGGCCAGAAACATGGGCGGGGGCGAGCCTATCAACAAAAATATCCGCGCTACCAAAGACTCAGCAGTAACCACAAAAAAGACCGTGCAAAACGATCCCCCACTGAGCGGTGCATTCAACGGTGCGGAAAGCTCGGCGACAAACTGTCGCTTTTAAATAATGTATCCCATGCTCTGTGCTGAACTCTCAACCCAGGAACATCCTGGAACTGAACGGCACCCATTCAACTTGAACCATGATTTCAATAGAATCATTACCAACTTGAATTCGACACCGCCGAAAAAAGGTTATCCGCAACTTTCCAGTTGTCTAGGGGAGTTTCTCAGAATTGTAATCACTACATCATTTGTATTTATAATTGCAAATATCTCTCTTCTATTGGCCTTGCAGGCCGTTCGGTCACTCCGCTCCGATCTCCGGACTCCGCTTACGCTGCGCCGGAATCTTCGCTGCGTTCCCTCACGCCTCATAAGCCAGAAAGGCCGAGCGAAACACGCCTCAGCCCAGGCTGGCACCTTTGAGGGGTGCCCGTCGCCTGATCTGAGGGTTTCCACTAGGGGCCGTGAGTGATGCCGGGTTTTCCAGAACACTCATCGATGGTATGAAGGCCAACCCCTCTGATATATTGCGGGCTCCCTTAGGAGCCACAGACCGCATGTTCGAACAAGCCTTCAAAAATATCGACGACGTCCTGCGAAAAGAGTCCGGTTGCACGACCGAACTCGATTACACCGAGCAAACCTCCTGGCTGCTCTTCCTCAAGTATCTCGACGGGCTGGAACAGGACAAAGCCGACGAAGCCGCCCTGGAGGGGAAGAAGTACACCTTCATCCTCGACCCGCCCTATCGCTGGGAGGCGTGGGCTGCTCCCAAGGGGAAAGACGGCCTGATCGATCACAACCGGGCACAGACCGGCGACGACCTGCGCGACTTCGTCAACGAGAAGCTCTTCCCTTATCTCCACGGGTTCAAGCAGAAAGCCATCGGGCCGAACACCATCGAGTACAAAATTGGTGAAATCTTCGGCGAGATCAAAAACAAAATCTCCAGCGGCTACAACCTGCGAGAAATTATCGATCACATCGATGAACTGCGGTTCCGCTCGCAGACCGAGAAGCACGAGCTGTCGCATCTCTACGAAGCCAAGATCAAGAACATGGGCAACGCCGGGAGGAACGGCGGCGAGTATTACACGCCCCGTCCCCTCATCCGGGCAATGATCCAAGTGGTGAAACCGAAGATCGGCGAACGGATCTACGATGGCGCGGTCGGCTCGGCGGGCTTCCTGTGCGAGGCGTTCGAGTATCTGAGAGCGAAGCGAGGTTTAACAACCAAAGAGGCCAAGACGCTGCAGGAGAAGACGTTCTACGGCAAAGAGAAAAAGTCGCTGGCCTACGTCATCGCGATCATGAACATGATCCTGCATGGCATCGAAGCGCCGAACATCGTCCACACCAATACGCTGACGGAGAACCTCGCGGATATCCAGGAGAAGGATCGTGTCGACGTGGTGCTGGCCAATCCACCATTTGGCGGCAAGGAACGAAAGGAGGTTCAGCAGAACTTCCCCATCCGCACAGGCGAGACCGCGTTCCTGTTCTTGCAGCACTTCATCAAGATTCTGAAAGCGGGGGGACGGGGCGGCGTGGTCATCAAGAACACGTTCCTCTCGAATACCGACAACGCCTCGGTGAGTTTGCGGAAGCTGCTGCTCGAGAGCTGCAACCTGTACGCCGTGCTCGATTGCCCCGGCGGCACGTTCCAGGGGGCGGGCGTGAAGACCGTCGTGCTCTTCTTTGAGAAGGGAGCACCAACGCGGAAAGTCTGGTTCTACCAGCTCGACCCAGGCCGCAACCTGGGCAAGACGAACCCGCTCAACGATGCCGATTTGGCTGAGTTCATCGAATTGCAGGCGACCTGCGCCGATTCGCCGAAGTCGTGGAGTGTGGAGGCCACCACGATCGACCAATCGACATTCGACCTGTCGGTGAAGAACCCCCACGGCGGCGAGGAAGTGACGCATCGCAGCCCCGAAGAGATCATGGACGAGATCGCCGCCTTGGACGCCGAGAGTGCCGAAGTCCTGCAAACCATCCGGGGGCTGATATGAAGGCTGGATGGATATACAAGACGCTAGACGACGTTTGCGAATTCAATAATGGACTTTGGAAGGGAGAGAAGCCACCCTTCGTCACAGTTGGCGTAATAAGGAACACCAACTTCACGAAAGAAGGCACGTTAGATGATTCCGACATTGCCTATATTGAGGTTGAGGCAAAGAAATTCGAGAAACGTCGCTTGGTCTTTGGCGACCTAATCTTGGAGAAGTCGGGGGGGGGGCCGAAGCAACCAGTAGGACGTGTTGCGCTCTTCGACAAAAGGGCGGGGGATTTTTCCTTCAGCAACTTCACAGCTGCGATACGCGTGAAAGATCCGAAAACGTTGGACTTCCGCTTTCTGCACAAGTTTCTTTTCTGGACGCACTTGTCTGGTGTCACAGAAACGATGCAGAGCCATTCGACAGGTATTCGAAATCTCAATGGCGACGTTTACAAATGCATTGAGGTACCGCTTCCCCCGCTGACCGAGCAGCGGCGGATTGTGGGGATTCTTGACGAAGCGTTTGAGGGCCTCGCCACCGCCAAAGCGAACGCCGAAAAGAACCTCCAAAACGCCCGCGCCCTCTTCGAAAGCCACCTCCAGGCCGTCTTCACCCAACGCGGCGACGGGTGGGTGGAGAAAACTGTGAAGGACGTTGCCTCGCCAATCAAAGGCTCAATTCGCACTGGACCTTTCGGTAGTCAATTACTGCACAGCGAGTTCGTTGATGAAGGTATTGCTGTTCTCGGCATCGACAACGCCGTCGCCAATGAATTCCGCTGGGGAAAAAGCCGGTTCATCACGAAAGACAAGTTCGGCCAGCTTGAGCGCTACCGAGTGTATCCCGGAGATGTGCTGATAACGATCATGGGAACATGTGGCCGCTGCGCGGTTGTTCCGGACGACATTCCGACCGCGATCAATACAAAGCATATCTGCTGCATCACGCTTGACTGGAAAAAGTGCTTGCCGAGCTACCTCCACCTCTACTTCCTACACGCACAACAGTCGCAAGCATTCTTAGCGAAACATGCCAAGGGCGCAATCATGGCTGGACTGAACATGGGCCTAATTCAAGAGCTTCCGGTATTGCTCCCACCGACTCAGGTTCAGTCAGCAATCGTCGAAGCAGCCAACGATCTCCGCGAAGAAACCCAACGCCTCGAATCCCTCTACCAGCGCAAGCTCGCCGCGCTCGATGAATTGAAAAAGTCACTGCTGCACCGCGCCTTCAGCGGGGAACTGTAGGAGATGCCCATATCATGATCACCACTCCCGAACAAATCGACGCCTGGCGTGCGGCACGCTCGGAACATCAAAACCTCGAATTCAAAGAGGCCAAGAACCAATTCGATAACCGCAAGCTCTTCCGCTATTGCGTCGCTTTGGCCAACGAAGGGGGCGGGCACTTGCTGCTGGGAATCGAAGACGTTCCACCTCGCAAAGTGGTGGGAACGGCTGCATTCAACGATCCGGTGGAGATGGCCGCGAAGATATTTCAAACTTTGAACTTTCGAGTCGAAATCGAGGAAGTTGCTCATCCCGATGGCCGTGTTCTCGTGTTTCATATCCCCAGCCGGCCCTTGGGAACCGCCTATCAATACGAAGGTGCTTACCTGATGCGGGCGGGCGAAGAGCTTGTCGCGATGAGCGAAGATCGCTTGCGGCAAATCTTTTCCGAAGGTCAACCTAATTGGCTTTCACAACCCGCAAAGACCGATGCCAGTGACGATGAGGTCATTGCGTTGCTCGACACGCAGGCTTACTTCGACCTGATGAAGTTGCCCTATCCTACCCAACGAACGGGCGTTCTGGAAAGATTGGCGAGCGAAGGATTGATCAAAGGCGACTCGAATGGGTGGGAGATTTCGAACCTCGCTGCCATTCTTCTGGCGAAAAGACTCGATGGGTTCTCGCACGCACTGGCAAGGAAAGCGCCCCGTGTGGTGATCTACGACGGTGTGAACAAACTCAAGACAAAAGATGACAAACCCGGAATGCGGGGCTACGCCGTAGGATTCGAGGCGTTAGTGGACTTTGTGCATTCGGCCGCACCGCAGAATCGGTTCATCGAAGAAGCCGTGCGAAAAGAAGTCAAAATGTTCCCGAAGCAAGCCCTTCGCGAACTTATTGCGAATGCACTTGTTCATCAAGACTTTCTGATGACCGGAGCATCCGTGATGATCGAGATGTACGACGATCGAGTGGAAATCTCGAATCCCGGACTTCCACCGATCCAGGTCGAGCGATTCATTGATGAGTATCGCTCCCGAAACGAACGCCTGGCCGATCTGATGCGTCGGCTGGGAATCTGCGAGGAGAAAGGCAGTGGCATCGACAAGGTGATCAGTGCGTCGGAAGTGTTTCAACTTCCCGCCCCAGATTTTCGCGCCGGAGAGTTGCGAACCACGGCTGTCCTGTTCGCCCATCAAGATTTTCCGGTCATGACAAAGGCGGATCGCATCCGAGCGTGCTATCAGCACTGTTGCTTGCAGTACGTGAGCGGGCAGCGGATGTCAAATCAGTCGCTCCGGCAGCGGTTCGGAGTGGACGATTCAAAAGTTGCAACCGTGTCGTTGGTGATCACCGCGACGAAAGACGAAGGTCTGATCAAAGCGGATGATTCTGAAAGCAGTTCGACTCGTTACGCTCGGTATCTGCCGTTCTGGGCGTAAGTGCTTTAATGCAAAAGGAAATCCACAACCACCTAAGACGCAATGTATTGACATGAAAAGACTTGTGCTCTTTAACGCAATCCAGAATGCATGCTCTGAACGAAGCCAAAACCAGAGCCGACCGCATCAACACCACGCGCGCCGGTGCCAGTTGGGGAGTCATCGAAGGAAACCGTATGTGGCAGGGATATCCGATTGCTATGAGACTTCTCGAAGGCTTTAGCCAGTGCGGCACAGCTTGATCAACGAATTTAGTAGACCGAGTTTTCACTGGGGCACTCCAGGAACCGCAGATGGCCGACGAAACACCTCCCTCCGAGATGATTCTGTACCAGACCGAAGATGGCAGGACTCGCATCCAGTGCCGCTTCGAGAACGAAACCATTTGGCTGACGCAGGCCCTGATCGCTGAATTGTTCCAGGTCACTCCGCAAAACGTGACACTCCATCTGAAGGCGATCTACCGGGAAGGGGAACTCGACGAGGGGGCAACTTGTAAGGATTGCTTACAAGTTCGATCCGAAGGAGGCCGCGAAGTCACTCGCAAACTTCGCCATTACAGCCTGCCTGTCATTCTGGCCGTTGGTTATCGCGTTCGCAGTCATCGCGGCACCCAGTTTCGCCAGTGGGCGACGGCCCGCTTGAGCGAATACCTGGTCAAAGGGTTCGCGATGGACGACGAGCGGCTCAAGAATCCGCCCGGCAAAGGTCAAAAAGACTACTTCGACGAGCTGCTGGAACGCATTCGAGACATCCGCTCCAGCGAACGGCGGTTCTATCAGAAAGTCCTCGACATTTATGCGACCAGTGTCGATTACTCGCCGAAAACGGAGACCTCGCAGGAGTTCTTCGCCACAGTGCAAAACAAAATGCACTGGGCGGCACACGGTCACACTGCCGCCGAAGTGATCCATCGCCGAGCCGACGCCAACCAGCCACTGATGGGAATGAAATCAACCCGTCCGGGCGGTGTGATCCGCAAAGATGATGTCTCAATCGCCAAGAACTACCTCAACGAGGACGAACTGCAGGCTTTGAATCGCATCGTCAATGCCTATCTCGAATTTGCCGAGCTGCAGGCGCTCAACCGAAAACCGATGACAATGGTCGACTGGATCGTCAAACTGGATGATTTCCTGAAGTTGTCGGGACGTGAATTGCTGCAACACGCTGGAAAAATTTCCGCTGAAGACGCCCGCAACAAGGCAGAAGCCGAGTACGCGCGCTATCGACAGTTTTTAGACTCCCAGCCGCGCCGAGTGGACGACGACCTGGAGCAAGCCGCAAAAGAGATTCAGAAACTTCCGAAGCCGAAAAGGCCAAGAAAACCCAAAGACGGCAGTGAAGGTTGAACACCATGAACGAGGCGGAAACCAGAGCCGAACACATCGACCCAGCGCTCGCCGCCGCTGGCTGGGGAGTCGTTGCAGGGAGCCGTATTCGGCGGGAGTACCCCATCGCTCCAGGACGGCTTGAAGGGTTTGGCCGGCGCGGGAAATCACTTACTGCCGATTACGTGTTGGAATACCGCAATACAAAACTCGCTATCGTCGAGGCCAAGGCCTGGGATGAAGAACTGACCGAAGGGGTCGGCCAGGCAAAGAACTATGCCGAAAAACTCGAAGTTCGCTTCACTTACTCGACCAATGGACAAGGGATCTACGGCATCGACATGCGGGAGGGAACCGAAGAGGAAGTCCCCCGATATCCGACACCCGATGAACTGTGGAATCTTACTTTCGCCGAACAGAACGCCTGGCGCGACCGATTCGCCGCGATTCCGTTTGAAGACCGGGGCGGCTACTTCCAGGGCCGCTACTATCAGGACATCGCCATCGAGCGGGTACTGGAAGCCATCGCCGCCGGGAAGCCGCGAATTCTGCTCACACTGGCGACCGGTACGGGCAAGACGTTCATCGCGTTTCAACTCGCCTGGAAGCTGTTCCAGAGCCGCTGGAATCTGAGCCGCGAACCGTCACGCCGTCCACGCATTCTGTTCCTCGCCGATCGAAACATTCTTGCCAACCAGGCCTTCAATGCCTTTTCCGCTTTCCCGGAAGATGCAATGGTGCGGATCGAACCAGGCGAAATCAAAAAGAAAGGCAAAGTCCCCAAGAACGGCAGCCTGTTCTTCACGATCTTCCAGACGTTCATGAGTGGACCACCCAAAAACGGTGAGCCGTCCCCCTACTTCGGCGAATATCCGGCGGACTTTTTCGACTTCATTGTCATCGACGAATGCCATCGGGGCGGCGCAAACGACGAAAGCACCTGGCGCGGCATCCTCGACTATTTCGCTCCTGCCGTGCAGCTCGGCCTGACCGCGACGCCCAAGCGGAAAGACAACGTCGACACCTATGCATACTTCGGCGAACCCGTCTACGTCTATTCGCTGAAAGATGGCATCAACGACGGCTTCCTGACGCCGTTCAAGGTGAAGCAGATTTCCACCACGCTGGATAACTACATCTACACTGCTGACGACGAACTGATCGAAGGAGAGATTGAGGAGGGCAAGCGGTACGAGGAGAAAGACTTCAACACGATCATCGAGATCCGCGAACGGGAAGCGTATCGTGTGAAGTTGTTTATGGAGTTAATCGACCAGCGGCAGAAGACTCTTGTCTTCTGTGCCACTCAGATTCATGCGCTGGTAGTTCGCGACCTGATCAATCAGATCAAGACGAGCAAAGAACCGAACTACTGTGTTCGTGTGACCGCAGATGATGGCAGCCTGGGGGAACAGTATCTGCGGGACTTTCAGGACAACGAAAAAAGTATTCCGACGATTCTGACGACATCGCAAAAGCTCTCGACTGGCGTCGATGCGCGAAACGTGCGAAATATTGTGCTGATGCGGCCAATCAAGTCCATCATCGAATTCAAGCAGATCGTCGGCCGCGGGACTCGCCTCTACGACGGTAAGGATTACTTTACGATCTACGATTTCGTCGAGGCTCATCACCATTTTGCCGACCCCGAATGGGACGGCGAACCAGTCGATGATGAACCATGCGAGAAGTGTGGACAGAATCCTTGTGAATGCATAAAGCCCCCCTCTCAGCCGTGCGAAGAATGCGGGGAAAGCCCATGCGTTTGTGTTCCAAACCCGTGCTCGAATTGCGGCAAACAGCCGTGCGAATGCCCCCGGGAGCCATGTTCCCAATGCGGGAAAATGCGGTGCAAGTGCCAGCGCAAACGCATCACAAGGGTCAAACTGGCCGACGGCAAGGAACGAACGATCCAGCACATGATGGCAACGAGCTTTTGGCATCCGGATGGAACACCCATGTCGGCTCAGCAATTCATGCAAAGCCTATACGGCAAATTCCCCGACTTCTTCAGCGACGAGACCGAACTACGAACGCTGTGGAGTTCGCCGGACACACGGGCCAAACTGCTGGAAGGGCTGGCAGAAAAAGGATTCGGCTCCGACCAGATGGCTGAGATGCAACGGATCATCGACGCCGAAAAGAGCGACCTGTTTGACGTGTTGGCCCACGTTGCCTTTGCCCTGACACCGCTGACCCGCGAAGAACGCGCCGCCCGTGCAAAGCTGGAAATTAGTACTCACTTCGATGACAAGCGGCAGGCATTTCTTGCATTTGTGCTGGCGCAATACGTGAAGGAAGGCGTGGGCGAACTGGACTCGGACAAACTCGGCCCACTGCTGAAACTCAAATACAACAATGCCATCGCGGATGCGGTCATCGACCTGGGACGCCCCGAAGAGATTGGCAAAGTGTTCAATGGATTCCAGAAATTCCTTTACCAGTCGCAAACCGTTGTTTGATGAATATGACCTAAAAATATCCAATGGAAGAAACGTTCTATTCGTGGAGTCACGGCCTGCCGAGAGGAGCCCACCAGGTAAATAACGGGTGACTTCCTTTACTTTCGACTCGCGACGACATCAGAGTCTTTCAATGGCGAGGCACCCCCTACAATTTCCAGAATCGCCCGCTGGAGGTGCCTGGGTAGAGTTGGCCAGGCTTCGACGATTGCCCTCACTTCACGATCATTCTGTGAGGACTGATGACTCTGAGTGTCAGCCGGTGACAGGGGTCGATTCAATGGCGCTGCAACAGGCGCTGCAAGGCTACTGAGGCCATCAAGTAACTCATTGCTATTTAAAGTAGTTACGGAAAACGTCATTTGGTCTTGAAAACCGGCATACCCGCAAGGGTATCCAGGGTTCGAATCCCTGTCTCTCCGCTGACTTTTCTTGCTAACCGGTGATGTCCATTGGTCTTTGGTTCTACCTCGCCTGAATGAAGGTTGGGTTCAATCGGAGAGCACAGTCCGATGGCTCGAATTTTCCTGATCGAGTACTGCTTCAAGAAGAACTTTTTCTCTTCTGGGCTGGACGTGGGGAACCATCTGGCGGATTGGCGTGGTTGGGGCCGGGGCCTTGATATTGCTCCCAGTAGGCTTTGTGAAAGGGATTGACCGCTGGTCCTTCGATGCTCTCATTCTCCATCTTTGGCACAACTGAAAGCCACCACGCGTCGTAGATCTTCTTGAGTTCTTCCACACGATCGGGATACTTTTTTGCCAGGTTGATCTTCTCCGCAGGGTCTTCCGCAAGCTGATAGAGCTCCCATTGGGGCTCACCCTGTTTCACATTGGAAATCAGCTTCCAATCTCCCAGCCGGATCGCACATTTGGCGTATTGATACGTCGATGGTTCACGCTTGGGGTCATGCTCTTTGGGCCAGCGACCTACGTGAGTGATGAATGGCCTTGGAGGCCAATTCGGCGAGCGTCCTGCCAATAGCGGCACCAGTGATCGTCCCTGCCACGACTGTTTTTCGTCGTCGGCTACAGGAACATTCGCCAACTCAGTGAGGGTGGGAAGAATATCATAATGGCAAGTCACCTCCTGACGAACCTGCGGCTGCCAATGTCCCGCCCATGACCAGAAGGCGGGCACGCGGATTCCCCCTTCATAAGGTGTCCCTTTATTCGCCCGCATCCCTGCCGAAAAATGTTTGGCCCCGGTGGCAGATCCGTTGTCGGTCATAAAAATCACAATCGTATCTTTCGATATATCACGATCCTCCAAAGCCTTTAGAAGGCGGCCTAATTGATCATCCCAGTGAGTAATCATGCCATAGAACCTGGCGACATCTTCGGGAACATGCTCAAGATATGGCTCATAATATTCTTTAGGGCAATCGAGTGGCGCATGCGGCGCATTCGGGGTGATATAGCAGAAGAAAGGCTGATTGTCGGGTTGGGATGAAATCCAGGTAATTGCCTGATCGACAAAGACCTTTGTACAATAGCCATTGGTCGCCACAAACTTTCCATTGTGACGAATCACTGGATTAAAGTACTTATTGAGAGGAGCATCACCACAACTCCCGGGATATGACTGACCAATCCCGCCTCCGCCATGGATAAACACTTCATCGAAACCACGTTTTCCAGGCTGATAAGCATCTTCATCACCCAAATGCCACTTACCAAATATTCCTGTCGTATAACCGGCCCGCTTGAGAAACTGCGGAAGAATTGTCGCTTTGAGTGAAAGTCGCTCTCGCTCCAGAATCGTATGTGTGACGCCGCTGCTGAACTCATGACGGCTGGTCATGATGGAGGCACGCGTTGGTGCGCAAGTCGGGCTGACATGGAATTGCTCGAATCGCACACTCTGCCGGCCCAATTGATCAAGATGAGGTGTTTTGACAACAGGATTTCCATGTAGCGAAAGATCGCCATAGCCCTGATCGTCAGTCATCATCAGGATGATGTTCGGACGAGTTTTCGATTCATCCGCCTCGACGATTCTGGCAATTGTCAACCCTGCGCCTATGACCGTAGCGATCATGGAGAAGATCGCCAGTTGCCTGAAACACACTCGACATTTAATCACGTTTTGATCAATCGGCATAAAAGATCTCTCCGGGTTGAGAGGTTCTAGCTACTGGAAGTTAAAGATATCGATCGAGCACCGCGCGGGAGGTTGTATCCAGCCGCTGATGATCGGAGACGCGGTATCTGAGACCTTGTGAGTCTGAGATCAGCACGCTGTCAGAATCAAGACGCCGGACATCATCGAGTGAAATCACTTCAAAATCGGTCACGCCGGCATTGGTTTCCACCGTCCAATGGCAGGGTGGCGAGTTCGGTTCCGTCTTTACGATTCGCAGAATCTCTGGCACAAAATCGCGTTGTTCCAGAGCATTGAGGATCATTTGCCGAGGGCCTGTCTGCAGCAGATCCAGACAGGGAATCAAGCCCCATTCGAGCCCCTTTTCATCAACGAGCGCAATGTGATTTGCGGGCGAACTCCAGGGAAAGCTGCGGACAGGCTCGACAATGACGGGTGGTTTGCCAGGCCATGCTGCCAGCAATCGGCCAAAAGGATCGACCCAAAGCTCTAATTCATGCCAAGGCAGATCGATTGTTTTGAACCCCGGGATTGTCGCTTCCATCCCACGCTCCCCTACTGCTGATGAATTCACAAGCCAGCCTGTCACCAATCCCGTCGCAAAAATCACAGATGACGCTGGGCCTTTCATCCTTCGATGAAAATCGAGTTTCGCTGGCAATCCATGACAATAGCCATGTTATACCAGTTTTTCAGCCAGCCGGGATAACCGAAGCAGGCAACTCGTCTGACCAATCAATTCCATGGCGTCGAACAGACCAATTCCTGAACCTCGGCCGGTGACTCCCAGTCGCAACGGGGCAACCACTTGACCAATTTTATGACTCTGCTGTTCTGCCCATTGATGCACCAGCTGATCCAAAGCTGTCGCCTGCCATGATTCAGCATCTTGAAGCAGAGACTGCAGTGCCAGAACCATCTCGCGGCTTCCTGCCTGTGAACGCAGTTTTTCGAGCGGCTTGGATTCAAACTCGAGCGTCTCATCATTCGAAAAGAATTCTCGATAGTCGAGTATATCGCTGAAGATCTTCAATCGATCGCCGATACCGGCCAGCATGGCTGCCAGCCGCTCATCGCTGGCTGCCCAGCCCATCTTGTCGAGATAAGGTTTCACCCCGGCTACCTTGTCGCTGATTGGCAGGACATTCATCCAGTGAGCCTGGAGGGCCTGCAGCTTATCACCGTCAAAACCTGCGGAACTTTTGACGATTCGATCCAGCGTAAAGTTCTCCACGATCGTGTTGAGATCCATGATCTCCGTCTTATCATCGAGTGACCAGCCTAATCGAGCCAGGGCATTGAGAATTCCCGCCGGTAGATAGCCCATCTTTTCGTAGTACTCAACCATCACCGGACTCAAGGTTTTCGAATCGCCCAGCCCGAGTTTCGGGCCGATCTCGTCCGCGCGGTCAAACAGCTTCTTGAGTGCCGGGACATTTCGAAGTTTATCCAGGTCGCGTTTGCTGAGCTTCTTGGTCGAGCCCGGCGAGGTGATGAACGGAATGTGTGCGAAGACCGGCGGCTCGCAACCCAAAGCGCGAAAAAGTAAAGTCTGCACGCAGGTGTTCGTCAAATGCTCTTCGGCCCGAATCACATGTGTGATCTTCATGGCGGCATCATCGACCACCGAGGCAAAGTTGTAGAGAAACGTGCCATTGGATCGCATGAGGACCGGATCGGGCATGGTGCCGCAATCCCAGGTGACTTCTCCGCGGACGGCGTCGTGGATGGTGACCGACTGATCCCGCGGCACAAGCAACCGCACCACGAAGGGCGTCCCCGCCGCTTCGAGTTCAGCGATCTTTTCGGGGGTCAGTTCGAGCGAACGGCGGATATTGACATAGTTCCGCTTCGCCGCTTCCGCCTCGGCACGATCCTGCTGCACGACTTCGGGAGCATCAAAGTCTTTAAAGGCCTTCCCTTCTGCAAGAAGTCGATCGATGGCCTCACGATAGATCCCGGTTCGCTGCGACTGATAGTAAGGTGCGTAGGGGCCGCCCTTCTCGGCCCCCTCGTCCCAATCAAGTCCCAACCATTGAAAGGCCCGGAAGATCGGCTGCAGGGCTTCGCTGACGTTTCGTTGCTGATCGGTATCGTCAATCCGCAGAATGAAAGTACCGCCCGTATGACGAGCCCACAGCCAGCAAAAAAAAGCCGTTCGCATGCCGCCAATATGCATGTAACCGGTGGGACTGGGGGCAAAACGTGTGCGGACAGGTCGAGGGGAGGTCATGCGAGCCGTTTCTGTTCAAGCAGTCGGAATCGAGGTTGTGGGTCAAAGCGAGGGATTCGCCTCTCTGTGAAGTTCCCTCACTTTAGCCGATTAAACGTCCTGACCCCAGCCAGAAAGAGATCTGTGTCCAAATGCTGCTCCGGAAGACTTTGGGGAAACCGTCTTTTGAAACAGGTGTCGCGGAGGGTGTGACGGGGTTGGGGGTATCGACCGTTCGTGTGGTCATAGGAGGGGCTTTCGGGAATGGGGTGGGGGATAGATTGGGAGAGAAAGGGTTGAGTATGGGTTTGGCTGGATCTGGTTGGGGGAGGGAATTGTGAAGAGCGGAAGGGAGCGGGGAGAGGAAAAGAAACCGGCCGCCAGGGATGACGGCCGGGGTTGAAGGGGTGGAATTGGGTCAGGAGGGCGTTTGGGAATGGTTTGAACTGGGTTCAGGTGGAGTCAATGGGTTTCAGCGGGTCGTTTTTGAGACGCTATCAGATCAGGCAAGACCTCTTGTGCCGCTGGGACACAGGTCGCCCGAAGACGAGCAACCTGTGTCAGCCTCCTTATATATTCTTGGTCATTTCCTCAACAGCATAGTTTACATCTTCGTCTGCAGTTCCATACACGTCCCTGGTTGTCTCAGCAACAAGTGTCGCAATTGCTTGAAATTGCTCTCTCTCAGAGAATACATAACGACAGTGATTTTCAATCGATGTAATCCATGATGTGCATATCATTGTTGGGTACCGCTTTCTTGATGCGATATGCAGCAGGGCAGTTGATAATGCAATTGGACGGCAGGATTTGATTTTGCACAACTCAATCATACTGGATATGCGATGCAGGCGACTCGAAGTCGGTCTCAAATAGAATGAACTTGCACATAGCGCTATAAAAAACTCATCCGGACCATGAGATGATATGTATGCACTTGCAATGCCGTTCACCAGCGAAGCTCTCGAATTGAACGCCTCTTTAACAATATCAGCAGGGATTGGTGTTGAGAGTTCCATGCAGGCAATTATTGCACAAAACTTTAATCTCTCTGGCATTAGTCTCCATATGGCAATCAATTCTTCGCTTGTGTCAATATGATTCCTTTCACACCAATCCAAGAAAAGTATATAAACGCTTCGAGTAGTATGATTCTCTGGAGATAAAGTGGCAATTATTCGCGTTACAACACTTTCAATTGTGCGTACTCTTTTCTTCTTACTCATAATGCTATTTCTAGGTAACAAAGGGTAGTGTTTATTGAGGGTGGCAGTGTGTATGCGAGCACTTGCAGTTCCATGGTTTCTCCCCTGGGGTGTGACATCCCGCGTTTCTGCATTTTTTCTCTGCAGCTGCCTCACAGCTCTCTTTGGTGTCACCTGTAGCACTGAAGATACCACATCCGGGCTTGCAGCATCCATTTGCCTTTGTCGTGCCCTTCCATTTTGGTTTTTTGCAAGTCCAAATAGTTAGTCCAGTTGCCATGCCAGTTCTATCCCACGTGCATGTATTTAACACTTCGCCTTTCGATTCACAGCATTGTTTACCTAAATCAATCTTTATTTGAGTGCAACAATTTCCATTTATCCAGGCTAAGTAACTGCAGTATTCGTTGGAAACTTGGGGGCCCCTTCCCGAGCCAGGGCAATAGTTATGACAGGGTGTTCCAGTGCAGGGGATCTCTCGCAAGCCTGATGGGTCTGTGTGGTTTAATGGTTTACTAGATGCGTACGAATACAGAGGTGTGAAGCCTGGCTCAACAATCAATCTCACCTGTTCGTTGATAAGTCGAAATATAGGATCACGTGATACCCAGAGGCCTAAGGTGGAAATGAGCGTTCGGTGCCGAACCATATACATAACCTGTGACTTGATTGCCTTGTAGCCACAGTAAAGAATTGTCCAGGCACGACTGGGAGAAGCGTGGACAAAGCTGTCGTCGAGGGTGGTGATTTTGCCATAAAGAGAGTAGTTGTAGTGTTCCTGGGTGTCGCCGTTCCCATTGACAATGGCGTCGACGTTCCAGTTGGCGTCTTGAAGGGTGTAGAGGCGTTCGTCGAGGGTGGAATCTGTAGAACGGTCGCGGAGGAGGCAGTTGTCGATGTATCTCAGACCCCAGATGTGGTGTTGGTGGGGGGCTTCTGAATCAGGGGCGGTGCCCAGGCGGTCTTCGAGGTTTTGCCAGCCGCTGTTGTAGTAGAGGTGGCGGGTTTCCTCGATGGTACCGTCGGTGTATTCTTCCTGGGTAATCTGGAACTTGCGGCCGTCGTAGGCGTAGGTGCTGACGGTTTCCAGTGTGCTGGAGACTTCCTCTTCGAGTTTGACGAGTCGGTTCCAGGCGTCGTAGGTGGCGAGGTATTCCTTGCTGGGGTCTTTGGGCTGGGGGATGGTGGTCATGTTCCCGGCGGGGGAGTAGGCGGGTTGGGCCCAGCTTGAACCGACGCTGTTGGTGATGGTGCCGATTTCGTTGACTTCGTTGGCGGTTCTGGCCTGGACAAGGTCGTTGGTCAGATCGCCGTCGTCGTCGCGGGTGTGGGCGGTCCAGTTGCCGGTGGCGTCGAGGTTCCAGGTCTCGCCGAACGTTTGACTGGTGAGGGCCGTGTGGCCGACATTCAATGTTCCGCGAGCCATGTCCTTCAACCGATGGCTGCCGTCGTAGGTGTAGATTTCGTCGAACTCGGCACTGTAAGACTGGGCGACCGGGTTTTCCCGCCAGATGCGGTTCGAGGCGCGGTCGTAGCCGTACTTGATGCGGTCGAGATCGGTGCCCTCTTTGTGCCAGCGGTTGTCTTTGACTCGGCCAAAGCGGTCGAGGCCCGTGTATATATCGCCGGTATCGGGATCATTGCTGGAACCGACCAGCGTCCATTGGATGCCGGGTTCGGGGGAGGTGCTGGTGACGAAGGTACTACGGCCCAGGTATTCGTAATCGACCAGGTGAGTGGAATCGTCGTCGATGATCGAGACGGTGCGGCTGAGGGCATCATCCAGACTGTTGGCGGTGCCGTAGCTGTAGGTCAACGTGCGGCCGTTGGGATAGACCAGCCCTGTCTGGCGGATCGAGTTATTCGAGCCGTCGGCGTAGGTGTACTGGACTTTCGGTGTCGTCAACACGTTCACCGCTCCATCATGGGACTGGTACTCCGTGATCAGTTGGCCAAAATCATCGTACACCATTTGTACCTGATTGATGCAGTTACTCATTGCGACGGAATCGAAAGCCACTGCCGGCGAGCGATCCCCGGCAGTGGGTGGAAAGAAACACTTTGCTGAAATATCAAAGAGCAAAAAGATCATGGTCGAGGGAGGCGCAAACTCTTGTGCCGCTGGCACACAGGTCGCTCTAAGACGAGCAATCTGTGCCACCTGCTGTCCGGAAGGTTGGTGAGCCGAGAATCACTTGCGAGCAACATGCTTGCCGAGGAAATCACGCATCAGTCGGGCAATCTCGTCGCCGTTGGATTCCAGGGCAAAGTGACCCGCGTCGAGGAGATGGAACTCCAGCGTCTTGAGGTCTCGTTTGTAAGGCTCGGCACCGGCAGCGGGGAAGATCTGATCATTCTTTCCCCAGACGATCAGCATCGGCGGCTGGTGCTTACGGAAATACTCCTGCCAGCGGGGATAAAGGGCCGGATTGCTGCCGTAACTGAGGAACATGTCGAGCTGAATCTCGGCATTGCCGGGGCGGTCGAGGAGAAACTGATCGTGGGCAGCTCCATCCGGGCTGACACGCTCCGGCTGCTTCACCCCATGCAGATACTGCCACTTGGTGGCGTCGTAGTTGAGAACTCCCTTGAGGGCGTCGCGCTTCGTCTGGCTGGTGGGATCGTTCCAGTAGGCCTTGATCGGCTTCCAGAAGTCGTTGTCGAGCCCTTCATCGTAGGCATTGCCATTCTGGACGACGATCGCCGTGATGCGTTCGGGATGGGCACTGGCCAGACGATAGCCGATCGGCGCGCCGTAGTCCTGCACATAGAGGGCGTACTTCGTGAGGCCGATCTTTTGCGTGAATTCGTCGATTACCTTTGCCAGGTTGTCGAAGGTGTAGGTGAATTTGTCGTGGGTGGGCATCGAGCTGTGGCCGAAACCGGGATAGTCAGGGGCGATGACGTGGTACTTGTCGGCCAGAGCGGGAATGAGATTGCGGAACATCTGCGAACTGGTGGGAAAGCCGTGCAGCAGCAGGATCGTCGGCGCGTCCTTCGGACCGGCCTCACGATAGAAGATGTCGAGGTCGCCCACTTTGACCGTCTTGTGCAGGACAGTCTGGGTTTGAGCCTGGGTTTCGTTGGCGGAGAGCCAACCCCATGCCGTGAATGCTGAGAAAGCCAATAGAATAGCGAGGGAATTACTGCGAGACATGGTCAATACTCTCTAAATGAGAAGTGGGCTTTAAAGAACAAGTTTGATCGTTATTTAGCGGATTTCGAAAATGCCCGGGTGATCCGCTGGGCGTGCGCCGGGGGCGGGCCAGAAGAATTTGCGGTCGGATTCGACGATATCGATGTCGTTGATGCTGGCCTCGCGGCGACGCATCAAACCACGTTCGTCGAACTCCCAGAGTTCGTTGCCATAGCTCCGGTGCCAGCCGCCGTGGAGATCGCGCCATTCATACTGGAAGCGGACAGCGATACGATTATCAGTAAAAGCCCAGAGATCTTTCACCAGCCGATAGTCGAGTTCCCGTTGCCATTTACCAGCCAGAAACCGTTGGATCTCTGCGCGACCGGTGACGAACTCGCTGCGATTACGCCAGACGGAGTCCTCGGTGTAGGCAAGGGAGACACGCACTGGATCACGGGAATTCCAGCTATCTTCGGCCAGACGAACTTTGCGGAGTGCCGTCTCTTGTGTGAATGGCGGCACTAGGATCAGTGTCGCATGCTGTTGGATCGTCGTGGACATGATGATCTGCCTCTTTCGTGAGCCGGGAACTCATTGAGGATAACGCTCGTAAAGCCTCGCGACTGTTGGTCATCGCGAGGCTTCGACTGTTGTTAGAGAGCCGGAGCGTGGGGGAAATCGACTTCCGTCGCTGCGACGATGTTGAAGTAGTTGGTCAAGATGTCGTGGGCGACACCAGCGACGACTTCGGCAATCACGCCATCACCAAAACCTGCATCTCGGACGGCCTGCACGTCGGCTTCGTTCACATGACCGCGCGTCTCAACGACTCTGTGAGCAAAACGCAGCAGAGCATCGGTTCCCGGATCAACCGCCTCTCCATGCCGACTGTCACGCAGTTGGTCGACAGTCAGGCCGACCATCTTGCCAATGGCCGAATGAGCAGCCAGGCAATAGTCACAACTATTGGCTTGAGCGACCGCTAAAGAAATCTGTTCTCGAACTTTGGCACTCAGTTGCCCACGCGCCAGGGCACCACTGAATTGCAGATAGCCTTCGAGGACAGCCGGAGCTTGAGCCATCGTTCGCATCATGTTGGGAACCATCCCCAACTTGCGGCCAACTCCATCGAGCAGTTCTTTGACGTGGCCAGTGGCATTCTGTGGATCGAGAGGAGTGATTCGTGGCATGATGATTTCTTTCAAATTCTGGATTCAAATTCTTGTCACCGAACAATTCGATAACTGACACCCCTTAGCACACATCCCATGCCACTCAACAGAAAAAACACAAATCATTTAAAAACATGAGTTTACGACATTTTTATTGACACCTAGTAAATAACGACATATCGTATTCTTACGAATACACGTAAACACATCACGAAATTTCGTGAGTCGATCTATGAGCGATGTCCGCAGTGAGCCTCTGGTCTCAGACCCCAAACGCCTGCTCCTTGATCTGGCGCGAGAACATTCCGTTGAGGGCTTGCTCAACCTGATTGTCAGCCGACTGGCAGAGCAGAAACGCATCGCTCTGGCCCGCATCTGGTTATCGCAACCGACAAGCGAATGCCGTGGCTGCTCGACACAGGAGGTGTGTCAGCACCAGACAGAGTGTCTGAAACTGGTTGCCAGTCGTGGATCCTCGCTGACAACGCCCTCGATCACCTGGACTGCGGTGGATGGGGCTTTCCAGTATATGCCCTACAGCGTGCGCAAAGTGGGACGGATCGCTGCCACGGGACTGGCCATCGAAGAACCAGAGATCCAGGAACCTCTACCAGAATGGATTGCACGTCCGGAGTGGGTACGAGCCGAAGGGATTCGAGGCTTCGCCGGTCAACCACTGATCCACAGGGGAAAAGTTCTCGGGGTACTCGGAGTCTTTGCCCGGCAGATTATTGGCGAAGAATGCATGGGCTGGCTGCGCATGATTGCCGACCACGCGGCGGCAGCAATCGTTACCGCTCGAGCCTTTGCCGAAATTGAAAGTCTTCGTAAGCGTCTGGAATTGGAGAACGAGTACCTACGGGAAGAAGTGACGGGGAGCGGTGCGTTCGGCGAACTGATCGGTCAAAGCCCGGCTTTGGGGACAGTCTCTCAGCAGATCGACCTGGTAGCACCGACCGATTCGTCAGTATTGATTCTTGGGGAAAGTGGCACTGGCAAAGAGTTGGTCGCCCGCGAGATCCATCGCCGCAGCAGGCGATCGAATCGTCCGCTCATCAAGGTGAACTGCGCCGCCGTCCCGCGCGAACTCTACGAGAGCGAGTTTTTCGGGCATGCCAAAGGGGCATTCACCGGAGCCCTGCGCGATCGAGTCGGACGATTTGAACTGGCGGATGGGGGGACACTCTTTCTTGATGAAGTGGGCGAGATTCCGCTGGAACTCCAAGCCAAACTGTTGCGTGTGTTGCAAGAGGGAGAACTGGAGCGAGTTGGCGAAGAACGAACACGGAAGGTCAACGTGCGGATCATAGCGGCCACGAATCGCGATTTACGCATGGAGGCGGAGGCGGGGCGGTTTCGGCAAGATCTCTATTACCGTTTGAGTGTGTTCCCTGTGGAAGTCCCGCCATTACGTCGACGCAAAGAGGATGTTCCCCTCCTGGCCAGTCACTTCCTGAGGATTGCAGCACGCAAGGTGGGACGTCCTCAACCTTTGTTGACTCTCGCCATCGTCCAGAAACTTCAGCAATACGACTGGCCGGGAAATGTGCGCGAGTTGCAGCATGTCATCGAACGAGCGGTCATTACTTCGACCAACGAGAGACTCTTGATTGAACTCCCTCAAACAACGGGCAGCAAACCCACCAGATCTGTGAAGTCGCCCAGCAATTCCACAGCGACATCTCAGGAGATTCCCATTCGCACCGACCTGGAGATCCGGCAGATGGAAGCAGAAAACATTCTGGCAGCACTGCAGGCCACTCATGGCAAAATCTCAGGGCCAGGGGGAGCAGCAGCACTTCTGGGCCTCAAGCCAACCACTCTGGCTTCACGGATCAAGGCTTTGGGAATCAAGCCTGCCCCTCGCTATCCGAGAGGAGAAGACTAACTCTTGATGACGCAACAAGATGACGCGAAGTCTGAGTACCCCATCGTGAGAAAAGGGTCTTCGGGTCACTGTGAAGCTGAAGACACAACTGCTGATCGAGGACCAGTATCAGCAAGTGGTCGAGGCTGAGATCGGTCGGGCCACCAGCCGAGTTCTCGATAAACGGGTGAGTTGATCTGGAATCCTTGTTGGGGTTGTGAGCGATCAACCAGTAAGGGATCAGCCAATAGAGAATCCTTATCGTACCCCAGTTCTTGCCAGGCCGCCCATTTCCACATTCCCCACCTCCATGGCTGCGGGGCATTCGAGAAGTAGAGATTCTTGTTGAGCTGCACGTTGCGGTTTTTCCAGTTCGAATGCAGAAAGTGGCCAGTCGTATTGACAACGACGTTCTGCTCGAACGTAAATGAGTTGTGCTCTTCTTCCTTAGACCGGCGCACTCCCCCTTCACCACAATCGACAATCAGATTGCGGCGAATGATGTTGTCTTTACCATAGTGCTGATGAAAACCAGCCTTCATACAGCGGGCGACGACGTTTTCTTCCAGCAGAATGCCCGTCGAACCTTCGTCGGTATAGAGCCCCCACGCTCCGTATTCGTGGCACTTCAAGTCATGAATCAGATTTTTGCGAACAATCGTTCCCGGCTGTGGGCCCAGCAGATAAACACCACCCATATCGCTGAGAAGATCGCTTCCCAGATGGTGGATATGATTGTGTTCGACGATGTTGTGATGGCAGGGAGACTCTTTATAGCCCCAGGTCCAGCCAACCGAGATCCCGGAGTAAGGAGCATCGAAGATCGTGTTATCCGAAATCCGGTTTTCACTCGACTGAAAGACGATGACACCCACAGCACCAAAATCAATGTTTCCATAGCGGCTGATCTGACAACCAGACACGATGTTTCGACTGACCTGCTTTTCCGACTCGGGTGCGATCACCGCCTCACCAATCCGGATCCCGCCCGCCCCCAGGTTATGCAATCGGCAGTTTTCAATCCGAATGGAATTGCTGCCTGTCTGCAAATCTACGCCATATCCCGCGACTAGAGAAACTGTTGAGTTTTTGAGCGTACAGTGACGAGCCCAGCGGAATTGTATGGCACCGCGCCTTTTGGCCGCCGCCTGCACATCGATTTCGCCTTGAGCAGAAAATGAACTCCCACATTCCCGGAAATCAAGCCCCTCCAGTGTCACGTTTTCGGCATGGTCAACGACCACCAAGGCTTCCAGTAGCGAGACATCGACTCGTGGGATTGCCGATGAAGAACCTGCCTGTGCGAGTGGTTTCCAGAGGATGGCATTTTCAGCCGGTCGATAAATCCATTCTCCCTCACGATTGATGTCAGTTAACGAGTTTTCGAACCAGAAGCGGTTCTTCTTTTCCTGCCGATGGCCGATGGCTGCCAGTGGAAGTGTCAGCGTACGTTGCCTGGTGTCAATGCCCGTCACAACCTGCTCAAAGCCAGCCCATTTCTGAACTGCTCGAACGACCAGGCCCGACCCTTCCTGCCAGGCAGAATTCCAGTGCTCTTGAGGAATCTCCAGTTGGATGGGCCCATTTGTCTGAAGAGTCTGTTCTGTCTCCAACCAGCCAGCATCAGGAGTGCGAGCCCGGGCCAGGAGTTTCCCATCGTGAAAGATCAGTCGAGGGCTGAGATGTGCCGGAACCGGCATGGGTAAAGTGGCTTGCCATAGCCCGTCATGCCCTGCGACAGGCTTCCAATCGTGAAGTGAAATCGACCCGCGAATAATGGATCCCGGCGAGCCCCTAAGAGTCATCCCGTTATGCTTGGCAGTCAACTTCAGTGTCTTGTCGAGTCGATATTCTCCCGGAGAGAGAATGATTGTCGCCCCCGGTTCCTTCGCCACGATCCGATCGATCGTTTTCTGAAGAGACCCTTCGACAAGACCTTCGGGGGATATTCGACTGGCATCAGCAGCCAGACTTTCCAGGGGCGTTAGGACTGCTATTGCCAGAAGTGTCACCAGAATCTGGCAGATATCTGATACAGGAGTTTGGTATCGTGACCCTTCTAAAACTCTTGTATTTTTTGGGGCGGACACAACCTGTGTTGCTGACAGTCGCTGCCACATGGCAATCCTCTTCCTCAACTTCACTGTATGAGAACATGGTGATCTCTGTGACAGTATCAGAACGGGACTGTCGCTTCATGCATCAGCGACCATTGTCCTGTTACTGGGGAAAACACTTGCCGAATGCCACCAGCAGCTTGAGTGGACCTCTCAGGCGGATTTTACGTGTCAGTAATGCCCAGACGATGTGGCGTTCCTTTCGAAGAAACCCAATCCAGGTCGAAGCCTCTGCGTTGATGCTGAGATCGGCATTACCCTGGTGCCCTTCTGTGACTGTCAAAGCCTGGTCATGAATCTGAAACGTCGCCCGCTGAGGCTGCCCCTTCGAGATTTCATCGCCAGTAAACGTGAAATGGAATGTGGCATTCAACTCAGCCGATTGCTTTGGCTGAAAAACATGCGGAGCCCCTTTGAGGAACCCTTCAATCGTGGCAGGCCGCAGACCGTTGCCGACGATTTTGACTTTCTTGTGAGGAAATCGACGGGTGACGTGCTGCTGGGCATCGGAGTTCTTCAGCACATAGATGGTCTCGTGCTTGTCTTGCAGTGGACGCACAATCTCCCTGAGATGCTCTTTTTTGTCCGCAAGATAGGGGCCGATGACATCTTCTCCTGCCGGGCAAACTGACAGGCAATACGCCGCCTTATAATTGGGACCAAACGAGAGACTTTGCCACAACGATGAAGACTCGGCATCGGTCACTCGCTGGCGATATTCGACAGCATTCCTGCTATCAACGACCTGCTCCACCCAATCCGTGAAGCCTCCCATGAATTCGCGATAGTTGTGTGTATAGCAGGCAGAAAAATCGAATTGACCATCGGCTGAAATCGCACCTACCGGGCAGGCGGCTACGCAAAGTTTGCACTCCAGGCACGGGTTGTAACTGATGGGATCGTCGTATGCCGAAATCTCGGCATCGAGCAGAATTGTCCCCAGAAGTATGAAGTTACCAAATCGTGGATGAATCACATTGCGATGAATTCCCATCATCCCCAGCCCGGCAGCGACAGCAACTGGTTTGTGGGACACCACCCAGACCTTCCCGGGAAAGTCAGCCATCTCCATAGGAAAACCCATGGAGGGATTCATAGCTCCAATACCACGATCTTCAAGCTGGCGGACAATGCGGTGAGCGATTTCATTCACCTCATCACCGCAATGATGAAACTCCAGATTAGCCACAGATCGAGAGGGAGAACGAATGGGTTCGCGATTCATCCGCACGACAATGCTCATGAGCGCTTTCGTCCGGGGGTAAGCCTTCAAGATCTCGTGCCGCTCCTGATCCAGAACAGGCCTGCCGATCTCGATGAATCCCACATCATCGGCACCAGCATCGCGTGCCAGTTGCTTCAGTTCACTGGCCTGCAAAACTGCTGCTGGACTTGCTGGCCCAGACTGATTTTTCTCGCGGTAGGCCAGCACTGTCGGATGCTTTTCAATCTTCATGCTTCACCTGTTGCATATACAACTATATGGGCAAATCGAGAATTAAGACTTTGTTCGAATTCGATCAGACGATGTGGTGAGTTGTTGAACCATCTCAGCGCCGAGAGTGGCGATCACTTGCGACTGAGCGGCTTCCCAAAACCCGGCTGCCGTTTCCAGAAGCTGGCGTCCTTCGCTGGTCAGCCGGACTTGCTGTGCCCTGCCGTCGTTGTCGTCGCTCAGCAACTCCAGCCAGCCTCGATTTTTCATTCTCTCCAGATTGCGGCTGAGAGTCGAAACATCGATATGAAGTGCCTCACCGAGATCCGTAGGACGTGGCAAGCCCATCAAGGCGACAACCACCAGAATGTTCATCTGGCTGACTTTCAACCCCAATGGGCGCAATGCCTCATCGTAGACATTCGTAACGACTCTATTGAGCATACGCAGCCGCACGGCCACGCACTCCCTCGCAATCTGCTCAATTCGAATTTGGGACACTTTTCATTTCCGATCATAGGCCGATAGTTATTGTACATGCAAGTAAAATCACTCGCAAGGCATTTTTGAGATTTTCCAAGTGGCGCCTCGCGCACGCAGATCCATGCACGACTGCGCCCTTTAGTGGCGAGGCTAATTTCGCACCGAGCCTCCGATCCATTGGCTGCTCGACAATCCTTCAATAACAAAAATGCCCGGACGGAAATGTCCGGGCACGTCGTACTCAGTGGCAAATCGTCTCAGATGCGATCACACAGCAAACTATTCTTCCTCGAACGACTTCCTCGAACGATGGGGATTTGCCTGAGTGGCAACCGCCAGTGGGAGTTTCGAGATGTAGGTTTGAACGAACTGAATGGCCTCGTCGACCTGGTCAGCCTGAATGAGTACCAGATCGCCGGGTTCCATCCGCTGGAGGCACATTTCAATCGCAACCATTTCACCACGCGTTTCGAGGATACTTGAAAGCCTACCCCCTTGAGAGAGGCCTTGCCGCATCAGTCGGATGACTTCGCCATCCGCCCGGCCGCGCGTGCATTGATCCTCGTAGATCACGATCTCATCAAAGCCACTGGCAATGAGCTGCGCCTGTCGCACGATATCTTCATCGCGGCGATCGCCTGCAGCCGTATAAACAATCCGGCGGCGGCCATGTGGCAACTGGTTGATCGCATCGAGTAAGGCGACAATCGCCGATGAATTGTGGCCATAATCGATAATCAGCGTGGCTCCAGCCGCTTCCAGCACATTAAACCGGGCCGGTGCCTTGCGGATATCACTGCTGAACGTCTCGAGTGCCGAACGGATCGTTTCGAAGGGAATGCCCAGGGCCCAGGCCGCAGCCATCGAAGCCATGGTGTTATCGACCTGAAAACCAATCAGCCCCGAGAATGTCAGCGGGACATTATTGAGCGACGCCACTCGCGCACTCCAGCTTCCTTCGGCTGCTATGAGCCAGTTCTGCTGGGTATAGACGGCTTTACCGCCTTTGGCCAGATGCGACTTGACTGCAGGATGATCACCTGAGCGGGCAAAGAGAATCACTTTCCCGGGGCAATAATCAGCCATGGCAAGAGTGATGGGATCTTCGGCATTCAGGACGGCATGACCATCGGGTGATACGTTCTCGACAATCACACGCTTGACGCGTCCAAGTTGTTCGGCTGTCTCAATGCCAGCCATCCCGAGATGATCGCCTTCCCCAATATTGGTCACAATGGCGACATGGCAGCGGTCAAAGCCGAGCCCTTCGCGCAGAATTCCACCACGGGCGGTTTCGAGCACAGCCGCTTCGACAGTGGGGTTTGAAAGAACAGTTCGAGCACTGCGCGGGCCACTGCAATCGCCCGTATCAATGCGACGATCATCGATGTAGACACCATCGGTGCAGGTCATGCCGACGCATTTACCCTGCTGACGGAAGATATGTGCCATGAGGCGTGTCGTGGTCGTTTTTCCATTCGTTCCCGTCACTGACACGATGGGTACACGACCATCGTCGCCGGGAGGGAACATGGTATTTACAATTGCTTCACCCACCGGACGAGGTTGACCGGAGGAAGGCTGGAGATGCATCCGCAGTCCCGGAGCGGCGTTGATCTCGACAATCACACCGCCCTGCTGCTCGAGCGGCCGACTGATGTCACTGGCCACCACATCGACACCGGCAATATCGAGGCCCACCATGCGGACGGCATCAATCACTCGTGCAGCGACTTCCGGATGGACTAACTCAGTCACATCAGCAGCGCTGCCACCGGTACTGAGATTGGCATTACGCCGCAACAGCACCAGTTGGCCTGCAGCGGGAACGGAATCGGGAATCAATCCCTGATCAGCCAGCACAGCACAGGCGATATCATCGAGCGGAATCTTGCTGAGCGGCGTGGCGTGATCTTCACCACGGCGCGGATCGAGATTGACCTCACGAACCAGTTCGCGAATGGTGTGACGCCCATCCCCCACGACTTGTGGAGGTTCACGGCGAGCAGCAGCCACCAGTTTGTAGCCGATAATCAGCAGTCGATAATCCGAACCGGGAGCAAACTTCTCGACGAGAATCTCGCGTCCTTCTTCCCGAGCTGCAGCAAAGGCAGAGAAGACCTGCTCTTTGGAAGACAGGTTAACCGCAACTCCCCGGCCCTGGTTGCCATCTTTAGGTTTGATGACCACGGGCAGACCGATTTCGAGAGCGGCAGCCCAGGCATCTTCGGCATCCACGACCTGCCGCCCTTTAGGGACAGGGACGCCCACCGCCTCCAGAAGGTTCTTCGTCAGTTCTTTGTCCTGAACGATCGCCTCAGCCACAGCACTGGTGCGATCTGTTTCAGCCGCGAGTATGCGATGCTGTTTGCAACCATAGCCTAACTGAACCAGACTGCGGGTATTCAAGCGGCGGAAAGGGATGCCACGAGCCACAGCCGCCATGACGATCGAATTGGTACTTGGCCCGAGTCGAATCTGCTGGTCGAGTGTCCGCAGTTCGTCAACCATTTCCGCAGCAGACATCGCCAGCTCAGGAGCGTGCCCGGGAAGCAGATTCTCCAGTGCGAGGGCATGACGGGACAAACGCAAAGCGTCCTTCAATGCCTGCCGGCCCACATCTTCTTCGCAATACTCAAAGGCAATGCGAAATAAGCCAGTCTCTCTGGTTTCGACAACGCGCCCCAGCGTGACGAGTGAACCCGCCGCATTCTGCAAGCCCACCACCAGTCGTACCACAACCTCAGCGACTCCCAGCAGGATCGAGCGATCCTGTTGTGTCTGGCTGAAGACTTCGGTTTCATCTTCCTGTGCGAGAAAGGCCGCCATCTCTGTCAGTTGTCCGCGGAACTTGGCCAGTTCCAGGGGAAACTGCATGGTCACCTGACGCAAATCCAGGGTGGCTTCTATGACGGTCAATTGAGACCAGACATTCGGCCCACGCAACGCGCGGACATTCGCCAACTCCATAAAGCATCCTTTGTCAATGTCGCGGCAAACTGTCGTCACTGGGAGGTGGCATAGGCACTGGCCTGCCGCCGGTCGCTGGCATCAATGATCAATTGCTGCCAATGACCCTTTTCCTGTAAAGCCCAGACTCCAGTCAGGCGACATCCTGCCGCCTCGTGCCAGTCCTGCTGCTGGCTACTGAGTGTTGATCCTGTTGTATCGTCAAAATCAAGGTCGATCAGTCACAAGTTCGCTTTGAGTCGAAGTGGTAGTTCCATCAAAGCAATTCCAGCAACACTTGTCATCAAGATGATAAAAGCTGTCGCAAGAATGACGAATTTGTGAGTAGATCCTGCTCCCTGATACGTTGCTGCTGCTCGTGTCTTGTGAATTGTTATGCAAAGAGAAATCAAATCAAAGATGATTGAAATAAGTTCCTGCGAAGTTACGCAAGTGACGCAGGCCCGGTTAACAAAAATCTTGTTCACTGAAACTGAACACCAACCCTCGCAATTTGTATCTTCAGCAAATCTCAACCCGTGATTTCAAACACTTAAACTGCCAATACTGTCGATTTGGAACACCCGAGACTGAATCTTCTCTGAGTCTTCTGAAGTCGTCCCCAAGATGAAAACAGCGACTCTACGCTTTACTGACAAGCTCTAACCCTAGAAGCTGCTGAACCTTACGAATAGTGGCAGAAATCGCCCCAGCCTGAATCAACAGGACATCTCCCTCGCGAAAATCGTGCCAGGCAGCATCGACCGCCTTTTGCCAATCCTCTTCCAGATTCACGCAAAGCTTTTCTGAATCAGCGGTTGCACGAATTGAAGCGAGCAGAAGTTCTCTTGGTGCATCCGCACCCGTCGTGGCACAGCCTGGCAAATGATACAAGTAAAAATTCTGGAAATGCTCTGCGAGCAACTCTCCCTGTTGCGTGATATCGCTGTGGATTCGATCGTTTTCCGCAGCGTAAACCACCAACTTTCGCTGGCTCGAGAAGGCCTCCAAGCCGGCAATCGTGGCTTTAAGGGCTGACGGATTCCGGGCATCGACGACAATCAGCGTTTTTCCACCCAATTGAAAAACGTTGAACCGGCCCGGATCGTCTGCCAGATTTCCCTGGAAGTGCTGCAATCCAGCGGCGATTGCCGAGAACGGAATCTTGAGTCCCCAGGCGGCGGCAGTCGCAGCCAGTACGTTATCAATCTGAAAGCCGATCCGTCCGCCATGGGTACAGGGAACATCTGCCAGACGGACAATTTGCGACGAGAGCCCGCCATCACCCGCGACAATCCAGCCGTCGCGTACGAAAACCACTTTCTTACCTTCACTGCGATGCTGCGAAAGCACAGGCTGACGCTCATCACGGGCAAAGAAAATCACCCCGCCCGCAGAAAGTGTGGACATCTTTGCCACCCAGGGATCGGCCGCATTCAGGACTGCGAAGCCACCCGGCATCACCACATCAACCGGCGTTCGCTTCACCGAATACATCTTTTCCACAGTATGAATATCGTATTCACCCAGATGATCCGGCTCAGACAGGTTCGTGACGACAGCCACATCGCACTTGTCGAACCCTAGCCCTTCGCGGAGAATTCCGCCACGGCCCGCTTCGAGGACCGCAGCCTCGACGGTGGGATTCAGCAGCACGGCCCGCGCACTCTTGGGCCCTGCACAATCGCCCAGCTCAATCACGCGATCTTCCACGACAATTCCGTCACTGGTGGCCACGCCGACCTTGATTCCTGCCTGACGGAGAATGCTGGCGACGAGCCGACTGGTGGTCGTTTTTCCGTTCACGCCCGTCACGCAAACCAGAGGAATGCGGCCAGAAGTTCCCGGTGGAAAGAGTCGCTCAAGAATGGCTTCTCCCACGGGGCGAGGTTTCCCGACGGCGGGCCGCAGATGCATCAATAATCCCGGCCCGGCATTCACTTCGACAATCGCCCCACCCTGCTCCTCCAGAGGCTGGGAAATGTCTTCTGTAACAATATCGACACCAGCGATATCCAATCCTACGATCCGAGCCGCCATCACCGCATGCTCGGCGTTGCGCGGATGAACTTCATCAGTTACGTCGATCGACAAATTGTCATTCCGACGAACAATGACAACCGCACCAGCGGGAGGAATCGACTCCGGGGTGTAACCTTGCCGCTTCAGTTCGAGCAAGACCACGCCGTCATCAAGGCGGACAGTACTCAATGGAAAAATCTCATCATCGCCCCGGCGAGGATCGCTGTTCACCTGCCGTTGAATCAATTCCGCGACGTTGTGCTCACCGTCACCCTCGATCTTGGCGGCATCTCCCCGAGAGGCGGCCACCAGCCTGTCGCCGACCACCAGCAGGCGATGCTCTGATCCTGGAGCAAAACGCTCCACAATCACACCACTTCCCTCCTGGGAAGCTACCACGAAGGCATCACGGATCTCTTCTTCCGTTTCGAGATTCATGCACACGCCACGACCATGATTGGCGTCAATCGGCTTAACAACAATGGGCCCCTCAATCTCCTGAGAAGCTTCCCACGCATCGCCGGGGTCTTTGACCTCGCGACCTTCCGGAACAGGAACACCGGCAGCGCGGAGCATCGATTTCGTCAGGTCTTTATCCTGGGCAATCGATTCGGCAATCGCACTCGTGCTATCAGTTTCAGCTGTCCAGATTCTTCTCTGGCGAAAGCCCTGCCCCAGTTGCACCAGACTCCCTGTGTTCAATCGTCGGTAAGGAATGTTCCTGGCGAGAGCGGCGGAAACAATCGCCTGTGTACTTGGCCCAAGGCAAACACGATCGGCCAGTTCCCTGAGTCGAATCGTTTCAGCCTGGATGTCGAAAGGCTGGTCGTAAACGGCGGCAAGGCATAATCGATGAGCGACTTCCAGAGCCGCCCGGCCCACCGATTCTTCGGCGTATCGAATGGCGACTTTGTAGACACCCTCTTCGGATGTTTCGCGAGCTCTGCCAAAGCCCACATTGGTGCCAGCCATTGTCTGGAGTTCGAGAGTCACATGCTCCAGGATGTGTGCGAGATAAGTTCCCCGCCTGAGCCTCACAAAGAAACCACCCCGTTCGCCGACACTGCAGCGATGCTCGATCATGCCCGGGAGCCAGCTCATGAGTCGATCATTGAAGCCGGGAATCAGCTCCGACGAAAGATCCTTCAGCGGCCCCAGATCGACCAGAGCTTCTAAACATGGTTGACGCGACCAGATATTCGGTCCACGAAGGGCGCGGACACTCCGAATCTGCATGGCAAAACTTTCCCCGTGGGGAGGTATGGCAATCGTTGAAAAATCGCAGCGATCAACTGAAAACCCATCGCCCTGCAAAGTCCGATGACTCTTCTCGGCACTTCTAAAGTAGGTTCCAGCGATCCACTACCATTTGAATGAGTGGATTATTACGACCAGTGAACCCGGATACCATGAGGATTTTCGTGAGGAGGCAGTCTTCCCCGCTCGATTTCACTCGGACAGAACGCCTGAAACGAGAAATTCTGCAGATTCCGCTGATGGAACCGACTTCCTCCATCATCACGTTGAAAACAGATCTGACAAAAGGAGATCTCACCTCGGAACAGCGAATTTCCCCTGTTTTGGATAAGCTGCAGAAACTCTCATCATGCATTTGATCCTTAATGGCGGGCCGGATTTCCGCCAGCAGTTTTCACTCGGAGCTGAGGCTGGCCACCATGACTGTACCCACCGTGCGGCACGTTATTGAAGTGCTTGAACAGATCGCAAGCCCTTACCTGGCTGCCAGTTGGGACAACACAGGCCTGTTGCTCGGCAGCCCCGAGATGGATGCCGGCAGAATTTTGACTTGTCTCTCGCTCACCAGCGATGTCGCTCAAGAAGCCATCGAAACAAATGCGCAATTGATTGTGACGCATCATCCGGTGCTCTTTAAACCCGTTCAGAAACTGACGACACAATCGGTGGAAGGAGCATTCCTCTGGAAACTGGCCCGAGCCGGAATTTCCGTCTATTCACCACATACGGCATGGGATGACGCACCGACTGGTATCAATCAGCAATTGGCCGAACGGCTGGGACTTCACGCCATTCAGCCATTGCGTGTCAAACCCCTCTCTGCTGCACTCAAAATTGTGACTTTTGTCCCCGAAAACTCATTGGAAATCGTGGCGGAAGCGATCTGGCAAGCCGGTGCGGGCACGATTGGAGAGTACAGTCGGTGCAGTTTCTTCCATGCCGGGACCGGGACCTTCCAAGGGTCTGCAGCTACGAATCCCACAGTGGGAACAGCCGGAGTTTTTGAGAGAGCTCCGGAGTTTCGCCTGGAGATTCTCTGCCCGAAAAATCGATTGGAGGCTGCACTCAAGGCACTTCGAGCCGCTCATCCTTACGAAGAACCTGCCATTGATGTGATCCCATTAGAACCTTCGAGCGGTTCCTGGGGCAGCGGCCGTCGCGGAGTCTTGCATCAGCCTGAAACATTGAAGGCCTTTGCCGAGCGTTGCCGGGACGTGTTGCAATCCGGGCACGTCATGGTGGTGGGGGATGCCGAACGCCTCGTGACAACCGTCGCTATTGCCTGTGGCGCAGCGGGTGAGTATCTGAGCGATGCCCGGCGGGCCGGCTGCGATCTCTTCCTCACGGGGGAAGCACGCTTCCACACCGCACTGGAAGCTCGCGAACATCGCACAGGGCTGGTACTGGCTGGTCATTTCGCCACCGAGCGATTTGCCATGGAAGCCCTGGCGAACCGTCTGCAACAGGAGTTTCCTGAGGCGAACGTCTCCGCCAGTCAAGTGGAGCAAGACCCGATCTGGTTCTGCTGAAGTTTTTCAACTCAAGTCGGCAGCGAAACTGTGATTTTCTGGCCTTAAAGATTCTGCCGGATCGGGGAGGGATTAGGCGTTCGAGGAGGAATGAACCCAGGTGTCACCCGGACTTTATAAGAACTGATCCCCCACCCTTTACCATATAAACTTTCTAGCTCGAGCCTGGCACGCACGGCCCAGGGCGTCCCGGGATAGCTTTCTGCAACAGTGGAAAGCATCTCATGGGCCTTCTCTCGCAGCTTTTCGGCGACTGGCCCACCCTCATCAATCGGACTCGAAGCGATCAGTTGCCACATATTGTGATCTGGTTGCTTCGGCTTAGCCTTCCCCGAAGTGATTTGTTCGAGCACACCCAGATAGCTGTGACAATACGCACGCTGGGCCACGAGTAGTGAAACCGCCAGATCATAATTGGCAAGCGATCTGCGGTCGCGCACTCGAGTGCGCCAGGGGCCCAGCTCTTCCAGAGATTTCAGATTCCGGGCTAACCCCGCATCGAAAGCTGCCACCATGGCTCGCGATTCAGGTAAGGTCAATCCACTGACGAGCAGATTATTCGGTATGGGAAACCGGCTTCCCGGTACACCCAGAGCCAAAGTTTTGTAATCTTCAGAAACCGCCACCAGTCCTGCCCGAAAGGGATCGAACTGCAGCGAACGTTGAACTGCCAGTCGATCTCCGTAGAGAGGTTGAAATTCCTCATTAATCTCAGGGTCAATTGCCGGATCAATGTCGGTGCTTGACATCAGAAATAATCCACCCGTTTCTACACATAAACGTTTAAGACCAAAAGCCGCCTCACCGGTCAAAACTGTCGGCTGGTTGTACGAAAAAAACGAATGAGCGGCAGGATCCATGAACTCCAGGTAAGCCGATTCCAGGCCGGGCTCAACGACACTGATGTATTGCTGACCTGACGGGTCAAATCGATGAGTTTCCACAACCGGCCGACCCAGCACAGTCGATTTCCCAATGACAAAACAACGGATGAGATCCTTTTGCATCAGTTCAATGCAATGATCCAGATTCCGAGAAACATCGGAGCCCTCTTCATCAGTGACCACGATGAACATGACGCGGAATGGAACCCGCTCTTTCGCTGGCCCATAGCGGTTTCTCGCGTTCATAACTGCCAGGTAAGTGTTTTCAATCCCGCGTTCGGTCGAAGGCAATCGGTTGATCAAATCTTTGATTTTGAGAGGGTCTTTGACTGTTTTCGTCGAGAGTGCGTGCGGCTTGTCGTCAAAAGCCATCAAGCCGGTCTCCAATGAAGTCTCGATGGGCAGCTTCATCGACTTGAGCTGGGCATAGATTTTCTCCATGCGATCAGCAATCACCCGGCGGTATTCGGTCATCGAGGGTGAAACATCCAGAATCCAGACGACTCGTGTCGGCCCTTCTTGCAGTGACTGAGCGATTTCCTCTGTCAGAATATCCACAGCCCCGGAAACACCATTGGCCCGGGTCATTTTCCCTGCCCTTAAGACAGGTTGCGAAAGTTGTGATGTCTCGAAACTGATCACTTCTCCCGGAGTTTGTGAGCCCGGCCCATAAAACTCACCCGCAATCTGCTCCTTTAAAACCATCGAAGATTGAACAGAAACGCCAGACGAATCAGCCCCCATGACTCCATCTGCCGAGACCTGGCTGGACGATTCGTTGGGATCCGTCACCGTAGCAGCGACATCCATTGTCACGGGCAGCAGTTCTTCTGGCGTTGTCGCGAGGCCGGATTCAATCACAAAAGGGAGCTGAATCACTTCGGAAAACGTAATCAGCGACAACACCAGCAGTAACACCAGGTGCAGCACCAGACTGACAAACCAGGCACTCCGGCGATTCTGCACGGCAGGTCGGCTCATGGAGTCAGCCTGCGGAAGCTCCAAGCCTGCCAGCAGAGAAGGAACGGCCAGAGTAGTACCGGTTAAAGCTGAATTCCGGGTTTCATCATCGGCAGGTGTGGAGAACGTACGGGCCATGATGCTCCTGAATTGCTGGATCACAATTCATGATTATTCAACTATGGGAGATCATTGGGCGCGAAGGTTATTAGAACATTTGCTCAGACTGAAACAATTGGGATTACTACGAATTTCCCCAAAAATCAGATCGCCAAAAAGGAATTGGCCAGTTTTCAGGAAATGGGAAAGTGACTGTTTCACCCGCCATCATCTTGACTGACCGATCTGCCAGCGAATTGCAGATTCTGCAGTGACCAGTGCCACTTCCAGTTGGAAGGGTTAGGCGAAGGTTGTCGCTGGGCAGGCCTCCGGCAAATTTCGCCGGTGCGGAAGGCCGATCTTAAAGTCGAGTGCGCCGTCCGAGCGTCATCGACCTTGAGACTGAGGCACGACCGCTGTGTTTCTGGAAGACTTGCAGCTTATCTGCCGTAGAATCTTAATGTTTGGCATCAGAACTGCTGTTCAGATACCAGCATGAAGTCTCTCCAGGAAGGAGTTGCGAAGACGGGTTGAGCCGGGGAATGTCCCTGGTGAATCTGTCTCCAGAAAAATCGATCTTGACAGGAACTTGAGATCGAAAATCCATCAGGTTAGAATTTGGTCAGGAAGTTTCAGCGAGTCATTGGCACATCGGCCAGAAATGCCGGAGCTTCTCCATTATTGAGGTCTTCATGAGCGAATCACTCCAAATCCATCTCACCAGCCGCCAGTGTGAACTGCTCCAGCGGGGATTGCGATTTGTCCGCAGCAGCCGCATGCTCGAGTTCCGGGATTCATCGGATATGACTGATGAAGAGAGGAAGCAGGAACTGGCCGAGATTCGCGAGCTGCAGAACATGATCGAAGCAGGTGTCAACACGGGCCGTACGGCTCGGGTGTGATTGGCTGGACTAAGTCTCATCGATCATTAATAGTTTCGTGCGGCAAATCGAGCCAAGACGGTTGACTGAGACCAATCGCGACACACCAATTTAAGTCTGATCTTCAAACAGAGAGAGGATTGTCAGTTCGACAATCCTCTCTCTGTTTTTTTGTTGATTTTTACACGCAAGTTTTAAGTACGGGCTGATCCCTTCTTTTTGGGTGGGAGTGGAAGCTGGAATGAGTTTTCTCCAGCACGAACTTCGAATGGTTCGGGAAGCAGAATGTCTTCCGGTGGTTCAAGCATCGGACGGGGAGGATCTCCAGGCTGCAATGGCTTACCAGGATTGCCCGTTGTGACCTTCACTCGATGTGAGCCCACAGCAGCGCCGCCTTGACCATCGAAGTAGCGTAGTTCAAATCGGCCCTGCGAATCTGTATTTCCAGATGAAGCCGTGCCTTTTGCAGGGGTAAAGATTACCAGTGCATCGGCGACCGGTGAGCCTTCTCGCATCACCTGACCGCTGACAGGGGCGAGGACAGGAGTATCACTGACTCCACAACCTGTTGCCAGGAAGACAAAACCTAAACTCCAACCATTCCAGCGAAAGCCGGTTAGTGAAAACAAGGAACTCAATTCACGACTCCTTTTGTCGAACTTAACTCGCTTAACCGAAGAATTACGTCTGATGACCATGAGCTCGGATAAACAAATTAGAATTCGCCAACTGGAGTGTTGTCGTTCTTGTTGCACAGGGCATTCAAAATGGACTGTGACATGTTCTGTGATAGAAAACGGACAGAACCATCTGCGAACAGGAAGTGAGCACCACCCGTGTGAGCCGAATTAAAGACGTGGTGGTAACCGGGATCGCCATACCAGTAGGGCACAGTACCGAATGGATTGCTGCAGTCAGCGTCATAGTTGATGCCAGCCGGAGCCCGGAAACTTGTGACATTACCCCAGAAACCATAGTATTGATCAGCCGGATCTTCTCCACCAGGCCCTCCAGCCCACAGACCACCATTCGAGTTACTGGTCCGACGATCAACCGGATTGCCGCTGCAATCCTTTCGGAAGTTGCCTTGCTCACCCACCATCACAGTATTTGTGGAACCATCTGTCACCTTCTGCAAGCCAACTGTCGAGAAACCCTTAATGGGAGGGTTGATCAGCCCGTTCCAAACTTGACGACCATGAGCCCCTTCCCAGATCGTGTCATTTGCCGTCCCACCAGCTGGTGCATCGTAGGCACCGGCAATGCCCACATAATTCGTTGTCTGAATTGCAATAGAGTTCGGGACACCCGTTGTTAAGCCGCGCGTGGCTGTATTGGTGTTTTGAGTTCTTGTTTGAGGCAAGGGACTTGATGGGCAATTGAGACCCGCAACTCGCAAACTGCTCATGGTCTGCCAGGCGCGGTTCTTACCACGTTCCATCGTGAAATCGTTGTCAGTAAAGGCCAGTGAATTGTAGGCCGCTGTCTGATCCATCATGGGGAACAGTCGGACAATCCAACTGGCTGCGGTTGTTGTCGATTGACCCGAGCTAGTGACGCGTGTCGTTGACATCGGAAACATGTTCGACTGGTCATGATAGTTGTGCATGGCCAGACCAAGTTGCTTGAGATTGTTACGGCACTGTGTCCGTCGAGCCGCCTCTCTTGCCTGCTGAACCGCAGGAAGAAGTAAGGCAATGAGCACCGCAATAATTGCGATGACCACCAGCAACTCAATCAACGTAAACCCTCGAAAACGCGGCATGTCAAATCTCTCCAGTAATACAAGTAAACATAGACTACTATGGACATCTCGATATGACGCACAGTTCGTTCCAAAACTCAAAAAGATGAAGAAATTGTAATCTATAGACCATAAACGGAACTTTTATCACACTGATTGATCATTTTAACATGCCAACCTTCATCTCAAAAATCATTAGTGATCGAAAAAACATACATATTCATGCATCATTACGCCGCAGAATTGCATCAATTGGGTGCAATTGCTCAACCAAATCCGACAAATGTACGTAACGACAATATGAAGGGGAGACTGAATAACCAAACGACGATTGCCCACCTGAAATTGACGCTGCTGACACATGTAATGTCGGGCGCAATAAGCGGCTCATGCAAACAGGAGGTGATCAACTGGTCGCCTTTTGATGCAGTCAAGACGGCACTTAGGAGCAGATTGCTGCAATCACTAAGCAACAGCGGCTTCCCAATTGGCGTGAGGCAAAGGTTCTGGTATTCTTGATGTTACAGCCGTTTGCATTGACTGCTTCTCAGTTGGTGCCCGTCGGCTGACCTCGGTGCATCGCCTTTGTCTGTCAACCCCCGGAGATCATTGGGGGTTGAGCATAGGGTTCGATGACTCCCTGGGTTTGCCTTTTTGTCTTCTATACGGTGCCAGAAGCCGACATTTGCCAGGCAGTCTTTCGAATTCATCCCGATGATGTGACAAGTCAGATGATGTCCCGAATCAGTCGAACTGCGGCAACAACGGAATTTCGGATACCGCCATCCCCTTGAGGATTTCATGGCCAGCCCGCAGATCACACCGTCTCCAGCCGTTTCCAAATCAAGGTCCACTCCCAGCATCAAGACGAAGGATCTCTTCGACGACTCGACCATGACTTTTGGCGAGCATCTCGAAGTGCTCCGCGTGCATGTCTTTCGTGCGATGATCGGACTGGTGATCGCTGTCTGTTTTTCACTCTATGCCGGCGAATACATTGTCGCATTCATCCGCCAGCCGATTGATGCGGCCCTCGTGCGAAACAACATGATGGAATTCGTCCAGGCTGAGCCGCAGATGTCATCGGGTGATTTCTTCTCGTATCTCTCGAATTCGTTCTGGGCTCTTTGGGGCTATGAAAACAAGACTCCCGCATCTACCGATACGCAAGAACTGAAACAGGAACTCGAACAACTCCAGACCGAGAAAACGAGCCCCAGCAAGTCGATCGATCTCCAATTGTCGGCTTACGAGCTGCTGTCCCAACTGCATCAGGTCGCCCCGGAGTCGCTACCGGCACCGAAAGAAGAACTCAAGGGGAAATCGATCACAGTCAAAGTGATGAGCGACACCTTCTCGACTTTGCGAAAGGCAGCCGAGAACAGCGTACGGCCGATCGCACTGAATGTTCAGGAAGCCTTTATGACTTATCTGAAGGTCGGCTTCGTTTCGGGCCTGGTCTTCGCCAGCCCATGGGTGATTTACCAGTTGTGGCTCTTTGTCGCTGCCGGGCTTTATCCTCACGAGCGGCGTTATGTGTATATCTATCTGCCCTTCAGTATTGGATTGTTTTTGGCGGGGGCGGCCTTCTGTTACTTTGCCGTTTTCCCGCTGATGCTGGACTTCCTGCTGGGTTACAACGCCCGCCTGGGAATCAACCCGCAGATTCGCATCTCGGAGTGGATTTCGTTCGCCGTCAGTTTTCCACTGATGTTCGGCATCAGCTTTCAACTGCCACTGGTGATGATGTTCCTCGCGAAGATCAACGTGGTGACTCCCAAGATGTTCCGCGAGCAGCGGCGAATGGCGATTCTCGTGATCGCGATTGCTTCGATGCTGCTGACTCCTTCCGGTGACCCAGCCAGTATGATTCTGATGATGGCCCCCCTGCTGGTTCTGTACGAATTGGGCATCTACCTCTGCAAAGTCCCCGAATCATCGGAAGAAGCGACTTCTCCAGAAGCCGCCTGATATTGGAGATCTGTGGCAAGCACAGACCATGAATGGTGGACTCGCGCAGGTCAGCTTTTCGTCATGTTTACGGTTCACCACTGCGACTTAGTGCGTGCAGCGATAGACACTTAAACGAGCAGATTTGCCCAGAGAACATGCAATTGCGCTTGCATGTTTTTATGCATTGATCTTTTTTCCCAACAATCGTGTGAGATTTGCCCGCGAGAGTTGCCCTCCGCGCAATCAACGATTGAAATGCGCCCTGAATTTCAGCACTCCGAATGACAGCGGCAACCAGAGCCTCGAGCTCGTCGTGATTTGGAACTGATTGGCGCAGTGAATGCAGTGTCCTTTCGTATCGCAGGCTTTTCCTTCCGAGTTGTTGACCTCCTTTTTAACACAATGAATCAGAATCTGATGGCTTCTGATTGTTGATGTGAGCAAGGAGCTTTGAGGAACTGTCCAAGCGAGCAAAGTGACACTGACGTTTGAGACAACTGCAGGAATTCCTCCTGTTTTGTGACAAAGGTTTGAGAATGAAGCGGATCGCAATTCTGACTGCCGGCGGTGATACTCCCGCACTCAATGCCACCATCTACGGGGCTGTCGAGCGAGCCAATGCCCTCAAGATCGAGGTTTATGGCATCATTCGAGGCTATGCGGGCCTTGTCGATCCGCGAACACCTCATGTGCGGCTCAACCCGCTTTTCACCACCATTCCCGAACTTGATCCCTGTAAAGGAGGCACTCTGCTGGGTGCTTCCCGTACCTATGTCGATCCCGCCGAAAGTGAACTCCTGGGCCAGATTGGCAGTCGGCTCAAAAAGCTCGGCATTGAAGGTCTGATCTGTGTCGGCGGTGACGGCACAATCAACGGCATGCAGCCACTTTCCGAGATGCTCCCCTGCGTACTGGCTCCAAAAACCATCGACAACGATCTCGGGCTTAACTATCTCGATGAAGTTCACGAATGGAACGAAGCGGGCGACCGCAAAGAACTGCTGACCAAACCTCAGCGCGAAGCCATTCAACTCGACGAAATCATTAACTTTGCCACTCCCGGTTATGCCACAGCCTGCTTTGTGGTCGCCCAGGGGATGGAGCGCATCCGCACGACGGCAGAAAGCCACCGCCGGATTGCAATTGTCGAAGTCATGGGACGAGATTCCGGCTATATCCCGCTCGGCTCTGCTTACGGCCAGCCCGATGTCATCCTGATTCCTGAAGTGCCGCTCGATATGGATCGTCTTGAACGACGTATTGCCGAGCTTTACGACCTGCAGAAGCACGTGGTCATTTCGATTGGCGAAGGGATTGTCGATTCGACTGGCCATCAACTGGGTGCGGCTCATAAGAGCTTCGACCCCGCAGGCAACGTGGTCTTCAGCGGTGCGGCTGAAGAATTGAAACGCATGCTGGTTAAGCGATTTGGTGATGAATTCTTTGATAGCCGCCGCAAGCACGAATCGGGGGATTCGGCGATCTTTACTCGTAAAGTGGGTCACACCCAGCGTGGTGGTCGTCCGATTCTGTTTGATCGCTTCTATGCGACACAACTCGGTGGCAAAACGGTCGATCTGCTGCATCAAGGCAAAAACAACGTGATTGCCACGTTGCAGTGGTCTACTAAAGATGGCTTCCGCCTCGATTCGATCCCTGCCCAACGCCTGCGCGATCAGTGGGGCCGCATTCATGCCCGGCATGTGCACCCCTCACTGTACGATGCCGATAAGTTCCAGCCATCGCGACTGGGGATGCAGTATCTTTCGACTATCCTCACCAGTGCCGTGGGTGCCGACGATATCGAACAGCTCTCACGCGAGATCTTCAGCCCGGGCAAACTGGTGGCTCGTTACCAGAGTGTGAATATCGACATCCAGCGGCGGATCGAAACCATCAAGGATGCCTGATGCCATTTTGGCCTTATGGGATGGACACGAAATTTCGTCATCGATTCGGTGATGGAATCTCACCATTCATCGAATTGAGCCGGGGCTATCTCTTTCGTTGACTACCCCTGTGACCACTGTGTCACAATTCCTAAAGCGAAATGCCCTCTGGTGTTGAATCAGAGGGCATTTTCTTTTCAACAGGTTTCCCAGCGAAAGTGGTTATCAAAGTTGATCTTGCGGCAATTGTGAGGCCCGATTTAGATTAAGCAAGACGTTTTGTTATCGTCGCAATTCACGATCTTGGAATGATCCGATTCGGTTGCTCCCCTCGAGTGGCCGATGTCCGGCGAAAGGATTCGCATGTCGGCAGCTCTCTCCCTCGATGCGTGGGGTGCTCAGGCCACGGCACCGGCCTTGGCGATCGCTCCGGGTACATTCCAGCCGGAAATCTTCCGCGAATCGATCGATTGCCCATGCTGTGGATCTCATCAATTCCGCACAATCATTGAAGCAACTGACCCACTCACGGGAATTGGCGGGAAGTTTCCCATCGTCGAGTGCGAGTCGTGCTCAATGGTCATTACCAATCCCCGGCCCACACTCGCTTCTTTGGGGTACTTTTATCCCGCCGAATACTCACCTTACGATCACAACTCGGGAGACGGTCTCAAAGCGTTTGACCGCTTCATTGAACAGTCGGCACTGCGAACTGATTTTGGCTACCCGCCACAACCCGTCGGCCTGTTGACTCGCATGGCCTCCCGGCTGGCGGCATCACGATTTCGAACCAAGTTTACGCGCCATGAATGGATTCCCTGGACAGGCTCAGGCCGCCTGCTTGATGTGGGCTGCGGCTCGGGAGGATTTCTCACCCGCATGAAACGCCTGGGCTGGAACGTCGAAGGGATCGACTACGCCAGCGATGTGGCCCGCAAAGTCCAGGAGCGAACAGGAATTCGCGTACTGGCAGGGACGATTCCTCATCCTGAACTCAAGCTCTCCAGCTACGATGTCGTCTCTTTGTGGCATGTACTCGAGCATGTCCCTGATCCTCGGGCGACACTTTCAGCGGCGGCTGATCTGTTGGCCCCCGGTGGAAAACTTGTTCTCGAAGTTCCCAACATCGAGAGCTGGAGTTTTGCCGAGTTCCGCGAAGACTGGTTCGCTTTGGAAGCCCCGAGGCATCTCAACCACTTCAGCCCAAAGTCCTTGGCAAAGATTCTTCCTGAAGGCCGCTTCTCGTCCGTCAAGATTGAACAGATTGGCATGCGGTCGTGGATTCGGAAGTCGGCCCAGATGGCTGTCAAGAAGGGTCACGAGAAGTACAACGCCTGGCTGAAAGCGGGCAAACCACACTTTACGAAGCTGGCTGCTCAAAGCGAAGCCGACCATCGGGGCGACGCCTTGCGATTGATTGCTGTGAAGTCAAACGCCTAGCGGATCAATTTGCGAGGTCTTCGATCACTGTCTCCGTGACTGGAAATGAACACGATGATCCCCTGGTCGCCACTCCCACCAGCTCCATCGACATTGATCGAAACACCTGCTGCCACGTCTACGCTCTCTGCAGGCCACCGAGTACAGCCTCCACTCGTCTCTGTCGTGATCGTCAACTGGAACGGCGGAGAGATGCTGCAGGCATGTCTGCACTCGCTGGAAAACTGCGAGGGCCGAGATTCACTTGAAGTCATCGTGGTGGATAACGCCTCCAGCGACAATTCGTGGAGGAACATCCCCGCATTACACTATCCCTTCAAGCTCCTGCGGAATGAAACAAATCTTGGTTTTGCCATGGCCTGCAATCAGGGGGCAGAACTCAGTTCCAGCGAGTTTGTACTACTACTGAACCCGGATTCCATCCTTTACCCACAATCGATCTCGAAGGTTGTCGAGTTTCTGAATGCGCCCGCACAGGCTGACATTGGCATCTGCGGCATCCAGCTCGAAGATGAGCGTGGTCGAGTTTCACGAACTTGCTCAAGGTTACCGACGCCCGTCTCTTTGATAGCGAAATCATGGCGGCTCGACAGCTACTTTCCCCGCTGGTTCCCGCCTCTGTTCATGAAAGAATGGGATCACCTTTCCACGCGCGATGTCGAGGAAGTGATCGGAGCCTTCTTCCTCGTCCGGCGTGACGTGTGGCATCAACTGAATGGGCTGGATGAGCGATACTTCGTTTACTTCGAAGAAGTCGACTTCTGCGAACGAGCCAGGCTGGCCGGATATCGCACGGTCTACTTTGCCGGGGCACGCGCTCGGCATCTGGGTGGTGGCTCGTCCAAACAGATTCGCGGCAAAGCAGGCTTCTACAATCTGCGAGCCCGATTGCAATATGCCGCCAAACATTTTTCCAAGCGACAAGCACAACTGGTTGTGCTCCATACCCTGACCATTGAACCAGCCATTCGTCTCTTCGAAGCGGCTATCAAACTGAAGTTCAAGCGTCTTCCCGAGATCTGGACTTCCTACCAGATGCTCTGGCGAGACTGGCTGACTTATGGCATTCGCCAGGTGGCAATCTACGAGCGTCCGCCCATTCATCAGCCCTCTGGCGGTAAAAACGCGAAGGCCGCCTGAATAATAGTCGCGAAACTCACTCCCACCAAAGAGCTTTTCAGGTGAGGAGACTTCAGGCACTGGCCTGTTTGCCGGGGTGCACGCGTTCGATATGTTCGCTGCCGCAGCCTGAACCTGCGGGAAACATCTTCCCGGGGCTCAGCAGGTTTTCCGGGTTGAAAGTGCTTCTCACACGCGACATCACTTCGACATCAACAGGCGAGAAGAGCTTGGGCAGAAAGGCTCGCTTTTCGACACCAATGCCATGCTCGCCGGTAATGCTCCCGCCGAGCCGAATACATTCGTTGAGGATTTCATCGCTCGCCTGCAGGACTCGACTCAATTCCCCCTCGTGGCGTTCATCGAATAGCAGGACGGGATGGATGTTGCCATCACCGGCGTGGCAGACATTCACAATGCGAATGTCATACTTCTCACTAGTGCGCTGAATAAACGAAAGAATTTCTGGCAGCCGCGTACGCGGCACCACTCCATCCTGTGTGCAGTAGCTGGGGCTGAGCCGGCCGATTGCTCCGAAGGATTGCTTGCGGCACTTCCAAAGCGCGGCGCGCTCGGCTGCCGATTGAGCCACCCGCGTTTCCCGCACATGGTGCTGTTCGAGTAGTGCAGCGATCTTGACTGATTCTTCCTGGACCGCGATCTCCAGCCCATCGAGTTCAATAATCAGCACAGCCCCGGCATCGAGCGGGAACCCGTATTGAAATGCCGCTTCGACCGCCTGAATGATGCCCTGATCCATCAACTCCAGCGCTGCAGGGATCAACCCCGCCCCAATGATCGAACTGATCGCATTGGTGGCATCGGCAACTGTGGCAAAGATGGCGAGTAATGTTCGCCAGGCGGCAGGATCGCGTGTGAGCCTGACCCAGGCCCGCGTACAGATACCCAATGTCCCTTCACTCCCCACCATCAGCCCCGTCAGATCGAGTGGATCGCTGGTTCCCCGGGGGCCACCAAAAACCTCGATGGAGCCATCCGGCAGCACCATTTCGACCCCCAGGACATGATTCACCGTCACCCCGTATTTGAGGGTATGCGGGCCACCGCTGTTGGTCGCCACGTTGCCGCCAATCGTGCAGGCACTTTGCGAGGAAGGATCCGGAGCATAATGATAGCCTGAACCCGCCAGTTCCCGGTTCAAATGGATGTTCACCACACCGGCTTGAACGACGGCATAGCGATCTCGCAGATGAATTTCTTCAATGGACGTCATCCGTGTGGTGGCGATCATCACGCCGCCACCAATGGGTAAACAACCACCAGCCAACCCCGTCCCGGCTCCACGCGGCACGACAGGAATTTTTGCCTGGGTACACGCTTTCATCACGCGGGAAAGTTCGTCGGTAGAAGCGGGGAAGACAACCACCTCGGGGACATTCTTCTCGATGGTGTAGCCATCACACTCATACACCAGCAGCTCGCTCGCCACCGTGCGCAGATGCTTCGAGCCCACGATGGTGGCGAGCGTCCTCAAGAATTCAGTGGTGATAGGCATGTGCATGGTTCCTGAAGAGGTCATCACTTCTGCAGCCATGTTATACCAACCGGGTGGCCCGACCGCCTCGCGGTTTGGGTCGCGCAGCGACAAGATGCCACTTCCTGCGCTTGTCATCGGAAATAACGTTGATCAAACAGGCATCTTGTCTTTATCTCTTCCGACAATTACGGCAAGCGGGCGGCTCAACCATGGACCACGTTGGAAGCATGTCACACGGATGGCGCGGCGTCTTGTGCCTCCGGCACCCGGCCACTAGCTGGCAGGGCTACCAGAAGTATTAAGGTGTGATGATTGCGGGATTGGCAGGTGGCAGGCTGCGAGCCAGTTCTTCCTGCTGGATGACGAACTCCCGATAACCGGCATCGAGCTGTTCGAACGGAACACCCACCAGTTCTTCAATCGAATCGACGCTGTCTCGCTTCAGATCACTCATCGAGTAGATCTGTGACAGATGGGCAATGACCGCATCTCGATAGCGGCCACCTTCCGCTTCCATGAGATACTTGGTCATGTTCGCAGCCTGCTGATAGTTCCAGGCAAGTTTTTCGCTCGATTGAAATGCCTGCATACCGAGCGGTGCCATCTCGCGTAGAGGCAGATAGTAGCCATCATTCAGAAATCGATAGCGGGCTGCCAGAAAGCGATCAAATCGAGGATCACCCAGGCTGGCACCCAGATCTTTCTCAGAAAACGATTCGAAATAGCAGGCAATCCCTTCAACAATCCAGAAGTTTTCATACCGGGCGATCTCGCGATCACGTCCGATCTCGTAGAGCAACTGGTGAGTCGCTTCATGATAGAGCGTCGTTTTGGCACTCACTTCAGGATCGTGAAAGAAGTGGGCAATTCGTTCCGTCGGTCGATACAGGCCATTGGTAATATCAATCTGTGGAACAAACTGCTTCAGGCGTTCGTTGTATTCGAGCCTCGTACGGTAGTAGTGCACCACATGTGGCTTGGAGACCGTTCGTGCCTGGGTCTTCCCATCAAACAATTGAGCCAGCTGCTCGGGGGTATTGAAAAAGCCAGCGAACTGCAGGTGGAAGAAGTCGTAAAAGGCTTCCAGAGCATCCCCAAGTTCAACACCTTTTTCGAGACTGTGATTGGTTTTAATCAGAAAGTGCTCAGTACGAATTTCCCACGCCTGCCGGAAATCACGGCGAATCTCGGCTTCCTTCTCGGCCGACACCCAGCGGGATTGCACGAACCGCTCGCCATTTTCGTAACGGGGGACATGCTTCTTGAGAATCCAGCCAAACTGCGGATGCCGCACATACATTTTGCGTGTCATGTCGGCTTCGAAAGGCGTCATCCATTCCTGGCCCTGCTGCACATAACCAAGCAATTTGCGAGCAGGCTTGTTATCGGGATCGTGCTGAGCCACTTCTCGCACAAGATCCAGAGCATAACTGCCAAAACCCGCATGTAAGGCTTTGCGTGAATGGAGATATAAATTCTTGGCGTGGCTTTCCTGTTCGAAGCGAAGTTGAGTCTGCCAGAAGCGATCGTCCGCAGGGAGCGCCAGCGGAATTTCCGCGCGTGTTTGGCGCGGTAAGGGCCTGGCGAGAAAGGCTGCCCGATCTGCCGGTGTTTTCGCAGCGCGAACTGTGAGAGCAGCACTGGGAAGCACACGGGTTTCGCACTCTTTGGCCAGAGTCTCAAGCCTGGCGGCAAATTCTTCTTCCAACTTGGCCTGTTGACTCTGGAGAACTTTCAACGTGCCAGCAGCAGCCGCACGATTCGTCGTCTGCGCCAGAGCCCGGGAGGGATCGAGGATGATCAAAAACAAGGCAAGGATCAGGAGCACCGGAGACCAGAAGTTCGATCTGGTGGGAGAGGTATCGCTCACATCCATGTTGATGACCATTGCTCTTGACCCCTGAGGCTGCCAGTGAATGTCACTCACAGGCCCGAGAAAAATTCTGCCACTTTATGATGATTGATTGAAGCGGAGTGGTCTAGACCCGAATGAGCGGAATCGTGGCCCGTAGAACAAAGTGGAATTCTGCCGAAGATCGGCATCAGGGATGGCTGGAATGGGCAAGATGCTCATGGTCGAGTGCTGAAGACGATTTGAAGAGCCAGAACAGCCACGCCAGCGAAGGTAATAAAAGGAGCATTCCGCCAGCGATCGCCACAAGCATGGCCCAGAGGACGGACGGCGGAGCCACCAGTTGATCCAGTGGAATTTCGGGGATCATGGTCGCGGGTGAGACGGCTAAGCCGGCCCCCCACAGCACCGCGGCCACAGCCAAAACACTCGCCAGCACGGCAGCCAGAGGCCAGCGAAAATAGAGCGCGACCATCGAAAACATCCCGCCAGCCCAGGAAAGCAGCACCAAGGGTGAGTCGCCCCAGATGAGTCGCCTGGCCATTTCCGGTTGTTCGCTGCTGACAAACGCCAGCCCTGCCATGGCCAGAAGTCCTGTCCAGACACCGGAGAGCATCGCCCTGCTCCGCCAGATCTCCATCAGAAAACGTTCGTGGCGCAGGCTTGCTTCGCGGAAGAGAAAGACTGAGCAAAGATAGAGGCAGACAGCCACTGCAAAAAATCCACTATAGATCGCCAGTGGATTGAGCCACGCCGTCTGCGATAAACGGGGATTTGTTGCCTCACGGGTCAGGATCCCTCCCACGACGGTTCCCAGAAAAAATGGCGCTGCCGTCGAAGCCAGACCGAAGAGCACAGTCGACGCACGCGTGACCGAGTTTTCGACAGGCGAATACGCGCGAAAGATAAAGGCCGCGCCACGACAGACAATCCCAGCTAATCCCAGAAGTAGTGGCAGCCACATCACCACACACAGATGCTGAAACACCCGCGGCATGGCCGACCAGAGGATCACCAGCACAAAAATCAGCCAGACGTGATTGGCTTCCCAGACAGGGCCAATCACTTCTCTCAGCAATTGGCGATCTCGACGATGCGAGCGAAAACTTGTGTTGAACTCCCAGATTCCCGCGCCAAAGTCGGCACCGCCAAGAATGGCATAAGCTGTGAGTGCCAGCAGCAATGTGCCGTAAAGTATTGAGGCAGGGAGAATAGCATCGGGATTCATGACAAAGAGCTTTGATCTGACGCTGCCGGGTTGGAAGACAAATTCGAAGACGTTGGTATCGGCTGCACCGCCAATAATTGGAGGACAATGGTCAAGCCAGCGAATAAAGCCAGATAGATGGCCAGCGTCGCTAAAAAGAGCCATTCCAGCCCAGGGATTTGTGAGGCGGCGTCTTTGGTACGCATCACGTTATGGGCAATCCAGGGCTGTCGGCCAACTTCCGTCACGACCCAGCCTGCTTCCATCGCGAGCACTGTCGCCGGGCCGGAGGCGATGATCGCCATTAAAACCCAGCGATTGTCGGCGGGATGCCATTTCATCCACCACGAGAGGATTGTCCAGCCACCTAACGCCATGAGTAAAGTCCCCAGCCCCACCATGATCTGAAAGGCGATATGCACGACGACGACTGGAGGCTGGTTTTCTCGTGGAAAATCATCGAGGCCCTGTACTGTCGCGTGAGGATCACCATAAGCAAGGATTGACAGCGCGTAAGGAATTTCAATGTCATAATTGGTTTCGCGAGTGGTCGTATCCGGCCAGCCGCCAATGCGAAGGGGAGCCCCCGTTTCGGTTTTGAACTGCCCTTCCATGGCTGCCAGCTTAATCGGCTGAGTGCGAGCTACTGTTTTCGCTGCCCAGTCTCCTGCCAGACCCTGTGGAAAACTGGCCAGTGTTCCCATCCACAACGCCAGCAACATCGCCCTGCGAGAATAGAGACAGGTAGGTTTATTCCAGAGTACGCATGCATAGAAAGCTGCCACCAGAAAACCCGTCACCATGTAAGCCGCCAGCAGCATGTGGACAATCTGGACGGCGGCCGTTGGCCCGGTCATTGCTGCCAGCGGATCGACATCGACAACCACACCATCCCGCATTGTGAAACCGCGCGGCGCATTCATCCAGGCATTCGCAGTGACAACAAAGGAGGCCGAAGCCACACCAGAGAGGGCTATCGGCACGCCAGTCCACCAGTGGATGCGAGGGGGAAGCTTATTCCAGCCATAAAGATAGATCCCGGCAAAGATCGCCTCCAGAAAGAAGGCAAAACCTTCGAGAGTAAATGGCAATCCAATCACGCTGCCAAAAGTTCCCATAAACTTAGGCCAGAGAATGCCCAGTTCAAATGAGAGAACTGTCCCGGAAACCGCACCGACAGCAAAGAGCACAGCAAAGGCTTTCGACCAGCGGTGTGCCAGTGCCCGCCAGAGAGGATCATTGGTGCGCAGCGAAAGCCACTCGGCTGACAGCATGAGAACGGGTAAACCGACACCTAAGCAGGCCAGAATGATGTGCGAGCCAAGCGTGAAGGCCATCTGCCATCGAGCGATGAGCAACGAATCCACAAAATGACTTTCGAATGCAGGTGCAAGTTGGAATTGAGCAAATCGCCATAAGCTTACGGGGCGCGGTTCTACCGTCGCATCATCTCAACATTATCGCCCTCCATCAAAAATATGGATATGTCAAAAGCCGTACCCGACCACGATTCTCAATTGTTGGTGCAAATGAAAGCGAAATCAGCTGCCATCCAGTCATCGTTTCTTGAAGTTAAGGATTTTGAGAATGCCCCCAACCGGCCGCTCTCCGAACTGGTCGCTCACCCAACTCACCGTTCAAATAAGAAGTTTTCGCCTCATGAAAAACTTTCAAAGAATTTCTGGCCAACAGGCCGCTTCGTTGACGCATGAATCGGTGTAAGCTGCTGCTCATGCAGTTTTGGCGATTTTATGAATCTTCCCAGGGTGAAGCGGATGTCTCGAACACAAAACATCGTGCCATGGGCCTGCTGGTTACTTGTGGGAATGTCCTGCGGCCTGCTGTCACAGCCAATAGCCCCAGCCGCTGAAAAAAATGGCTTGTTTGATTGGAGGAGTTCCGCTGCGATTCCGGGTGGAGTCAAAGATGTGACCAGCGACCTCGCCAGAAACATCGAGGGAAATACACTCGATCTGGGAACGGGGAAGATCGTACTGACACCTCGCATCAAGCTGAAATCCGCAGTTGCCGACCACGTGAAGCTCTCCCTGGTTTTTCAGGTCGAAGAAGCGAATCAGACCATGGAGTTGACTGGCCTGGCGGGAATGAATGGACACTATCTGCCTGCCGGAGCCAATTTGCGAAACATTCGTATCGAGAAGTCGCCGCATAGCGAAACATTTCTCCGGAAGGGGGAATTGACTCTCCTGCTGATTTTCCCCCAGAACAAACCAGCCGGTTCGGGTTTGGCTGAAAGACTGGCTGAGCGAAAACGAGAGATGGAGCAGGAAAAGCAGAATCCTCCGCAATGGAAGCCATTCCCCGGTCAGCCCGAACCTGAAAAACAGGTCAAGAAATCGCCACTGGTTCCCGGCCCGGAGACGGGCTACAAGCCTCGATCGATGGAATTTGCACAATTGGCGGCAGCGATTTCAGGTAAGTACGTCATGCCCGGACGGGATACACACCGCCCTTATGCCGTGCAGTGGCGTCAGGCCGCCGAAGCCGCATCCAAATACCCTGCTCCAGAACTTCATAAGTATTCGACAAAAATGCTGGAGCGAGCCAAGGCCGACGCAGGTATCGATCTGACAGCTGTGCGGGCGAAATTGCGAAAGGATGCGGAGCGTTTAGCAAACAAGAAAATTGGCTATGGCACCGTCATCGGATATGAAACTACGGACTCCTTTGGGAATCAGAGACCTGTTTTTGCGAGTGGTAATGAACCGGATCTCAGTGCTCAGCAAGAAGCTCGTGAATTGGAAGCGATTGCTGGGAAAAACGATCAGGAGTTGCGAGCCTGGGTGATCGCTCGCAGAGATCAGAATGGCTGGGAAGATCTGTTTTTTGGAGATGGAACATCCAACAACCGGGATCACATGTTCCAGAATCTCGTAATGGATGCCCGCAAGGTTCTCGTCGCCGATGCAGCACAACATGCCGGGCCAGTAGCGAACTCACCATTGGTTCAATTTCGTCGAGTCGATTCCAAGAAATTCAAGCTCAAGAACGTGAGCCAAAAAAGTTTGAGTGATGCCTTAGTGATGATGAAAATGGGGTTCACCAAGTCCGACAAACTCAAACAGTTTCGAGCACCGATAATGCTTTTTGTTCCGCAATGGAAAGCGGGCGATGAATTAGAGATGGATTTTGAATTCAATGAACCCACCGTAGTTCACGCCCAGATCGATACCTATACAAATGAGGCATCGCTCCTGGGAACTGAGTTTTCGCTCGTTGACCCACAAGCTCCCCCCAGTGATCGGCCCGGGAAAATTGTGCTGAGAAGCGACAACCCTCTAAGCAAAGGTTTGAAAGTCTGGGCGGAACTGGATGGCCAGCGTTTCGAATGGGAGGAAGGAGAGCGGCAGCTCGAAATCCCTGCACCACCAGGCAAGCATCAACTGGTGGTTAAAGGCCGCAATGGAAAGATCACAAAAACACTTCACACTTCACAGCCCGAAATTGACGCAAAAGACTACAAGACGATCAGCATTCCGAGCAAATAGCGATGGGGCGAGCAATGATAAATTAAGTTGTTGGTTGTTGGTTGTTGGTTGTTGGTTGCAGAGAGGTCAAGCCGGTGAAAGTGGCACGGTATCGGAGTTTTGCGCAACGCTACTTTTTCAGCGGCATCGGCTCGGATTGCTGATCAGGCGGATTCTTGCTGCTGGTTGTCGATTCGAAGGCTTGATCGAATTGAGCATGAGCCCAATCAGCCGTCGACTGGGTTTCAATGGCAGCTGGCTTGCTCTGGCTGGCCGCAGGAACTATCCCCTGAGTCGCGACCTGTGGTTGAGCAGGCAAGTTGCTCAACACCTTAGAACCCACAGAGCCTGTTCGTTCATATCGTGTGGGCAGCATGTGTGATGCATCAACGGTGGGTGTCATGGGATGACTGAGGGACTGCCCGCCATGTTCAGAGACAGCAGGCTGGCCTGTCTTGTGAAGAGATGTTTCCAGGGGCTGTGCCGGTGGAACATTGGACTTCTGGCTGGGTTTCATCATCGGTTCGACTGGCAGGCGAGAGGGCATTTCGCCTGAGGGAACCGATGGGCCAGACGAGTTGTGTTTCTTCATGGCTGGCATTTTTGAAGCGGGTGTGCCGGATTCGACACTCCCCGCCGCCGGGACAACCTGATTGTCCCGCATGACCTGCTGATCTTTCGACCACTGGCCAATCACTTCTTCTCGGCCTGTCGGCACAGGAGGCTTGGCTGTCCCTTCCGCCAGCTGAGTTTTGAGTGTGCGACGAAGATCGAGACGCTGAGCTTCTTCCACGCCAGCGACAAGTAAAATTTCATCGATGGCATAGCGTTCGCCTTCTTTGCGGAGCCTGACTTCAGCTCCAAATTGCGATTCCCCCAATTGGACCAGAGCGAGGCCTTCACCCAGTTGAATACCCTTGAGTGAAGTCGCCAGGAATGTATCAGCCGACATACCGGAGTTGGGCACAAACTGGGTTTGCCGCCAGACGACGCGGTTGAACTCTTCCGAACAGCACTTCTGCAGATTTTCCAGTGCGACATTCTGATAGGCCGGATCACGCCCCAGCGAAACAGCACAGGCAAAGTTCTGAAGAGGGATCATCAGTTCGGTTGTCATTTTGACTGAGGCCGGACGGCCCGAGATTTTCCATTCGATGTCATCAATACGGAATTGACCCTGCTGTTCTCTCAGGAAGTAGGTGAGTTCCTGGCCATTCTGCATGACGTAGAAGCGAGTCAGAGCACCTTCGAATTTGCGTCCGAGAATCTGAATCTCAGGTTCGTCGAAGACTTCGAGGGGTAAGCCGGGCAGATTCTGATCGTTGACCTGACTCCAGACACGTTTCGTAAAGTCATACGTCGAGAGTTGCCGCAGAGTAGTAACATCTCTCTGGGCGATCGCCTCGATAAACAATTCGAGCATGGCCTGTGCGGTGAAGACAGCCGTCAGATGCTGCTCCTGATTGGTGGCAATATCATAAACCGAAACTTCAGTCACCTCATAGACGGGGGGTTGATCGCCAATGACGATATCTCCGCCCTGTCGATGCATGGCCACATGAATGACATTCTCTTTGCCTGTCAGCGTAAAATCTGCTCGGGCCTTCTGGATTTTGACCTCGACAGTGTGAGAGTTTTCTGACGGACGGGGGAGCGTAATGAGCGAGAGATCGCCCAGGGCAATGGCCCCTTCATAGAACTCCTGGCCACAGAACGGTTTGATCACTTCGCGATCACGCGAGGCGTAGGCATCGAGGAATTCCATACAGCGCAGCACAGCCAGCGATTGTTTGTAGACCGAAGGAATCTGCTCGACCTCTTCTTTGGAGTCGATGGCAATATCTGCCACCAGCCAATGCCCTTCCTGCAGCACGAGTGTCCAGACAGTTTCTCCACGCTCGCGGGGAAGCCGGACAATGGCGGTCTTTTCATCGAGAGAAGCCTCGGGACGAGTCGATTTCGAGGATCGTTTTTCGCCAGAGACAATCTTGGTGAGTTTGGTGCGGTAATCATCGGGAAGATTGCGGAAGGCGGCGGCGAATTCGGGAGTCATCTGTTCGCAGATGGAGGGAACTTCCGATTCCTGCCACGCTTCAATGGCTTCGCGGACACTGAGCAGCAGATCCATCTGTTCGGTGACAGATTTGTAGGCAGTCACGCCGCGCTTACGCTGCTTCATGAAGACGTCGTCAACGACCCATTGGCGATACTTATCGTCGAAGACCAGGTCGTAGAAGATTTCCTTCTTTTGTTCACCGACTTCGACAGTGACTCGTTTGCGTTTGGGATCAACCTCTTCAACCTTGATGACCGACGTTTTGCCCGTCGGCAGATTGAGGATTTTGAGATCATCCATCGCATCGGCAGTGCGCAGAGCTTTCTGGCTGAACGCATCGGAAGATGTGTGTTTGAGGGCTGATAGGTTGGCCGAATCAAGATTTGCGGCGAATTTTTCGATCGCTCGCGATTCCACCATATTGGCACACCCCACAGCAGAGAGCGACGCTGTGAAAGCTGCGAGTAAAACCAACCCCAGGGCACCGGTACAACGAGTTGCCAGACTGCCAGTTTTTGAACCAGAGCCAGAGTGGGTGTCGTGCATAATGAAAGGAGTTCCACCGGTGGGGAGAAGCCTGCTGGCAAGTATTGAATGGCTTTTCAAATCGACACTGCTGTTTGAATCGAAAGCCGGCGACTGCATGGCTGCAGACGTTGGCAGACCTGCTGGTTGCAGATCGTGAATGAGCAATGAAGATGTCTTTGAGCGATGAGGCATGTCTTCATCCTGTGTTCAACCAGCATGAACCTCGTGGGCATGAGCTTCAGTGACCAGTTCAAGAGATGGCAGGAAAAAACGTCTGTGGCAGGATCAGGCGGGGAGTCAACAACAATTCGTGAGGCGGGAAGAATGAAAGCCAGGCAGGCGAAAGGATGGGAGGGCAGGCAATTTGCGAAGGGAACCGTCTGATCATTGGCCCGATGAATCGAACCAGCCACCAGACTTCCAGGCGACGGTATCGCTCAATCGGCAGAAGCAGGTCAACGGGCATTCGATCGTTGAAGTGACTAAAGATCGGCAGAAGCTGCGAGGAACAGGGATTTCAGGCCATTTCTCCAGTGCGTGTGGCGAAATTCGCCGATGGCTGGGTGAAAACCATCGATTTTGAAGCCATCAATGACCATGTCTGGCCCAAATAACTTCCCGCTGAACTGCAAAATCGATGGGGACTTGTCATTGGAAGCTGGCCGATGGAAACCACCTCATGACCTTCGAAGATTAGCGGTTCAGCGGCAGAAATGACCGGAAAGGGATTTGAGTTTGGACTTGTGGGAAACGGGATTGTCGAAGACAACTTCGCTATCAAACCCGGCGTCTTAATCACGCCGGAGGTGCCAACCCTGTTCACGAGAGCCTGGATCATCAACGGCGCATGTCGTTTTGACATGGTCAGATCCCGCTCGTTCGTATGCGACTCCACCGTCGCATGATGGACCCGGGTTTGATGTTTTTCTCTTGGATTGACAGGTGATGAGACTGCTGGGACTTTCAGATAAGAATACCCGCGCTCACAAAGTTGAGCACTCACTCCAATTCATTGTCATGCCGTGTGCGACGCGATGACGCACAATTCCGGACAAAGGCACATCAAACACCTGTGACCTTGAAGATGCCGATGATGGCCAGCAGCACGAACACTGCAACAAAGACCAGAAACGCAAAGGTGAGAGCAAAATAGAACGCGGCCAAAGCCAATGCATCGACAAATTTTAAGCCCGCATTCGACTCTTTCTCCGGAATTGTTTTCATCAGTACGGCCGCAGTGATCAGCAGACCAAATATCGTGGCATACATGAAGTACAGAGGAGGAAAGCTAAACGCGAGATTCATCCTGGAATATCCACGATCATCTTCCAATCCACCTAACAATGAGATGGAAAAGACCGAACTCAAACTCACATAACCATTAAGAGAGATCAGGATAAAATTGGTGATCAGAGAACTCTTGAGAGCACCTCGATAAGGAATCGTGGCAAATCCCAACCAAGTCGCAGCGAGACGTAGCCAAATGGCTCCAACCAGGCTGCTCACCAGAAGTCCCGCAACAATCAAGGCAAATCCATACAAGGCCTGGGTTATCCATGCGATATCCATCCATCACTCCAGCTTCACGTCTGTGCTGCGACTGTCGAACTGTCAGAGCTTCGTTGCCTGTAAAAAAGTTTACTAGGCGACCCCTGCCATGGCGTTCATAACTCATTCGAGGAGGTGGCAGCAACTGAAATCGTGTTCTTGAGGCGATTTCAGCTCGATTTGACGACCCGCATGTAAGAAGAGCTCTGGGCTTAGGCCGGCAGGATAGACCACTAACGTGGAACACTTTAAGAAGCTGGTGTCCATTCACCCGAATTGGCACGGCGTTCGATTTCGAGAAGTTTAGCCAGGCGGCGGGCGTGGCGTTCTTCGTGGGTGTACCGCGCATTCAGAAACGACTGCACGATCTCGAGTGCGAGAGCTTCGCCGACAATCCGGGCACCCAGACATAGGACGTTCATATCATCGTGCTCAACCCCTTGATGGGCCGAGTAAGTGTCGTGGCAGACGCCCGCACGCACACCAGGTACCTTATTGGCAGCGACGCTGATACCAATTCCTGAGCCGCAGAGCAGAATCGCGCGATCCGCCTCCCGGCGGGCAATGGCCAGCCCCCCTGTGAGCCCATAATCCGGATAGTCGACGGAACAGCTCGAATCTGTCCCCAGATCAACAATTTCGTGACCGCACGACTTCACCACTTCGGCGACTTTAGCCTTGAGTGGAAATCCGCCGTGATCACATCCAAGGGCAATTCGCATAGGAAACTCGGCACGCATTCAGGGAGATTTGGAGGATTCGTAAGCCTACGAGAACTGTCTTTTGCCCGCAAATCGTCTCACGACAATTCGTTCCTGGAGGGGATGCGGCTACATCATTTCAATAATGAGGTTTTTTGCAAGAAAGCCCCATCGCGACCAGGATGTCACGAGTGGGGCTTTGAAGGGAAATCATCGAATTTCGACGAGCTTACGCCGTCAGATCTGTCTTCCCCATCAAATGCAGATCGACAGAGCGGGCCACGCCGCGGCCTTCGTTGATCGCCCAGACCACCAGGCTCTGGCCACGTCGGCAGTCACCGGCAGCAAAGACACCGGGAACATTTGTGGCAAACTTACCGTGCTCGGCCTTGTAGTTTGAACGCTCGTCAAGCGAGACGCCCAACTGCTCCGAGATCGGTGATTCGGGCCCGAGAAAACCCATGGCCAGCAGAACAAGATCGGCGGGAATCTCACGCTCGGTCCCGGCAATCGGCTTAAAGGGAGGAGCCGCTTCAACCTGAGAAATACGGATCGCTTTCACATGGCCTGCTTCATTCCCCACAAACTCAAGAGCTGTCGTGCTGTAAAGACGAGGATCGTGGCCAAAGACAGCGGCAGCTTCCGCATGACCGTAATCGACCTTGTAGGTCTTGGGCCATTGGGGCCAGGGGTTATTCGCTGCACGTTCATCAGGCGACTTGGGAACGATTTCCAGATTCGTCAGGCTCTTGCAGCCATGACGGGCCGATGTTCCGAGGCAATCATTACCTGTATCGCCACCACCGATGACAACGACATGCTTATCTTTGGCAGTGATGTACTGTCCATTCGACAGCTCAGAATCAAGCAGACTCTTGGTATTGGCGTGGAGGAACTCCATCGCAAAGTGAATCCCCTTGAGTTGCCGGCCAGCAATCGGAAGATCACGCGGACGCGTGGCACCCATACAGAGGACAATGGCGTCAAACTCTTTCTTGAGTTGATCCGCAGGCAACTGACGTCCCACTTCGACACCCGTCTTGAAAACGACGCCTTCTTCTTCGAGCAACTTCACACGCCGCTCGACGACGTGCTTTTCAAGCTTCATATTCGGGATACCATACATGAGCAACCCGCCGATTCTGTCGGCGCGCTCAAAGACGGTGACAAGATGACCCGCACTGTTGAGCTGAGCAGCTGCCGATAGACCGGCAGGCCCTGAGCCAATCACCGCCACTTTCTTGCCCGTACGATGAAGTGGTTTCCGGGGAACAACCCAGCCCTCTTCAAAGCCCTTATCGATAATCGAACATTCAATGTTCTTAATGGTGACCGGAGGATTGGTAATCCCCAGCACACAGGAACCTTCACAAGGAGCGGGACACACACGACCTGTGAACTCAGGAAAGTTATTGGTCTTATGAAGGCGATCGAGGGCTTCGTGCCAGTGGCCACGATAAACCAGATCGTTCCATTCAGGAATGAGATTGTTGATCGGGCAACCAGCCGCCATGCCAGCCATCAATTGACCCGTATGGCAGAACGGGACGCCACAATCCATGCAACGAGCCCCCTGCTTGCGCAGATCGTCCTCAGCCATGTGATCGTGGAATTCATTCCAGTCGAGAATCCGCAGCTTGGGTGAACGATCTTCCGGAACCTGACGGGTGAACTCTTTGAAACCTGTGGGCTTTCCCATAATGCACTTTTCCCGAGAAATAGGGCCAGACGTGATCGCCAGGCCATGCAAAGTGAATCGAGTGATATCGAGAGGAATCTGCTGGTCTGGGAGATCGTGGATGCTTCTGCCAAACCAAGTGGTCAAAAATTGATGCGAAGGGGAAAACCACCCCGCTGCCAGCGAGCGCCAGGCAGCGGAGCAGATCGATCCCTGGCGAAGCCTTTAATTTGCAGCCAGCACCTTCTGCTGTGCTGCTTTCTTCTGTTCGGCCAGAGCCCGCTTGTAATCGACTGGCATGACCTTCTTGAACTGAGAAAGAGCCGTTTCCCAGCGGGCAATCAGACCACGAGCAACGGTTGAACCGGTGTACTCCATGTGCCGGCGGACAAGATCGAGCAGTTCAGCCCTGTCTTCCTCGGCTTCCACCTTTTCGAGCTCAACCATTTCCAGATTGCAGTTACCCAGGAGGTTGTCGTTCGGGTCGTAAACATAACCAATCCCACCCGACATCCCGGCAGCGAAGTTTCTTCCTGTGGGCCCCAGGATGACAGCACGACCGCCAGTCATGTATTCAAGGCCATGGTCTCCGACCCCTTCAACCACGCAAACAGCACCCGAGTTTCGCACGCAGAATCGCTCGGCAGCACGTCCACGCACAAAGAGTTCACCTTGAATGGCTCCATAGAGTGCGACGTTGCCAATGATGATGTTTTCTTCGGCGACAAACGAAGAGTTCTTCGGTGGGTAAATGATCACTCGACCGCCTGAAAGTCCCTTACCCACAAAGTCGTTGGCATCGCCTTCAACTTCAATGGTCACTCCATGAGCAAGCCACGCACCGACACTTTGCCCCGCAGAACCTTTACAGCGAATGTGGATTGTGCCATCGGGCAGACCTTTAGCACCCCACTTCTTGGAGACCTCATGACTGAGCATCGTTCCCAGAGCGCGGTTGATGTTCTGCACAGGAATGGCAAGTTCCACATGTTTGCCATCTTCAATCGCGGGCTGGCACTCACGAATGAGTTCGTTATCAATCTGCAGTTCCATCCCATGCTTTTGGGTCGTGGTGCAGAAGGTTTCCACATCAGGATGCGGCTTGCGTGCCGGTGTGAGAATGGCCGACAGATCGAGATGCTTGGCCTTCCAGTGATCGATGGCCGAATTGAATTCGAGCATATCACTGCGGCCCACCATTTCGTTAACAGTGCGGAAGCCAAGTTCAGCCATGATCTCGCGTGCTTCTTCAGCCACCATGAAGAGGTAGTTGATGACATGCTCGGGCTGGCCAGTGAATTTGGCCTTCAATTCCGGATCCTGCGTGGCAATCCCCACAGGGCAGGTATTGAGATGACACTTACGCATCATGATACAGCCCAGAGCAATCAGCGGTGCTGTGGCGAAACCGATTTCCTCAGCCCCCAGCAGCATACCAATCACCACATCGCGGCCGGTCTTGAGTTGACCATCCGTCTGCAGTCGAACACGGCTGCGCAGGTTGTTTAGCACCAGCGTCTGATGAGTTTCAGCAATGCCCAGTTCCCAAGGCAAACCAGCATGCTTAATACTGGTGATCGGAGAAGCCCCGGTCCCACCACTATCCCCCGAGATCAGAATGTTATCGGCATGGCCTTTAGCAACCCCAGCGGCAATCGTACCGACACCGACCTCAGACACCAGCTTCACACTGATGCGTGCCGATGGGTTCGAGTTCTTCAGGTCGAAGATCAATTGAGCCAGATCTTCGATCGAGTAGATGTCGTGATGTGGCGGAGGACTGATCAGCCCCACACCTGGTGTCGAGTGCCGGGTCGCAGCAATGACCTGATCAACCTTATGCCCAGGCAGCTCACCCCCTTCACCAGGTTTAGCCCCTTGCGAAATCTTGATCTGGATCTCATCGGCATTGGTCAGGTAATAGCTGGTGACACCAAAGCGGCCTGAAGCCACCTGCTTGATCGCTGACTTTTTGGAGTCTCCACTGGGCAATGGCTGGAACCGCGAATAGTCTTCGCCCCCTTCCCCTGTGTTGCTCTTGCCACCAATGCGATTCATGGCAATCGCCAGCGATTCGTGAGCGGCTGCCGAGATCGAACCAAAGCTCATCGCACCGGTGCAGAATCGCTTGACGATAGCTGCTGCGGATTCGACTTCTTCGAGTGGTACCGGTGTCCCAGGCTTGAACTTCAAGAGACCACGCAGATGGCATTCGCGAGCAGTCTGCTCGTTAACCATCTTCGAGAACTCTTTGTAAGCCGACTTGTCTCCTTGACGGGCAGCGCGCTGGAGATTGGCAATATTCTGCGGATTCCAGGCGTGCTTTTCGCCTGTCGCACGCCAGTGCATCAGACCAAAATTCGGCAGCACAGGGAGTTTCTCGTTGCCACGGCTGGGGTAGCCCAGTTCGTGACGACGAATCGCTTCTTCTGCGAGGATTTCAAAGCCCACACCCTTGATACGGCTGGCGGTTCCCCGGAAGCATTCCTTGATGACTTCTTCCGAAAGTCCCACGGCTTCAAAGATCTGGGCTCCCTTGTAGCTGGCCAGAGTGGAGATCCCCATCTTGGCCATCACCTTGAGAATCCCCTGCTTGGTCGCTTTGCGATAAGCAGCAGTGATCTGCTCGTGAGTCCAATCCCCTTCGAGTTCACCTTCTTCCTGCAACTGCCACAAGGCTTCAAATGCCATGTAAGGATTGATGGCGTCGGCACCATAACCAACCAACAGGCAGAAGTGATGCACTTCGCGAGCCTCACCCGTCTCAACAACCAGCCCAATCTTCGTGCGTTCTTCGCTGCGAATCAGGTGGTGATGGACAGCCCCGGTCGCGAGCAAAGCACTGATAGGGAGCCGATCATTCGACATCGCACGGTCGGAAAGGATGACCAGTCCAAAACCATCCTGAATGGCCTGGCTCACTTCAGCACGAACGCGATCGAGTGCGGGCTTGAGTCCCTTGACACCTTCCTTTTTAGGATAGGTGATATCAATAATCTTGGACTTCCAGCCGCGATAATCAAGGTGTGCCAGCGAAGCCAGTTCTTCGTTAGTGAGAATCGGGTGTGGCACCGCGAGTCGATGACACTGCCCGGCTGTGGTTTCCAGCAGGTTACCTTCTGGCCCGATGTAACACTCCAGTGACATGATGACCTCTTCTCGAGTGGAGTCGATGGGAGGGTTCGTCACCTGGGCAAAGAGCTGCTTGAAATAATCGTAGAGCAGACGCGGCTGATCACTCAGACAGGCCAGAGCCGTATCGTCGCCCATCGAGCCGAGTGGATCTTTCTTTGTCTTGATCATCGGCACGAGCATGAACTGCAAAGTTTCGGTGGTGTAGCCGAAAGCCTGCATGTGCGAGAGCAACGTTTCTCCGCACATCCGCTCAAAAGCGGGGTACGGCGGCAATTCGCTGAGCTGAATCCGCTGTTCTTCAAGCCATTGCTTATAAGGGCGACGGTTAGAGAAATCCCGCTTGAGTTCTTCGTCCGGGATGAGGCGACCTTGCCGGAAATCGACCAGGAACATTTTTCCCGGCTGCAGGCGGCCCTTCATCTTCACATTTTCAGGCGCGATATCGAGCACCCCGACTTCGCTGGCCATGACGACGCGATCATCGTGCGTGACATAAAACCGGCTGGGACGAAGACCGTTCCGGTCGAGGGTCGCACCGATGACATCACCATCAGTAAAGCTGACCGATGCCGGGCCATCCCACGGCTCTTGCAGAGCTGAGTGATACTCGTAAAACGCCCGTTTGTCCTCGGGCATGGTGTCATGATTCTGCCATGCTTCGGGGATCATCATCATGACGGCTTCAGGCAGACTGCGACCGCTCTGCACCAGGATTTCGAGAGCATTATCGAAGTTGCCCGAGTCTGAGCAATAGGGCTCAACCAGCGGGAACAGTTTGGGGAGATCATCACCAAAGAGTTCACTCTTCATCATCCCCTGGCGGGCGTACATCCAGTTGCCATTTCCACGGACGGTGTTGATTTCACCGTTGTGAGCGACATAACGCTGCGGATGAGCACGATCCCAACTGGGGAAGGTGTTGGTCGAAAAGCGGGAGTGAACCATCGCCAGGTGAGAGACATAGTCTTCTTCCTGGAGATCGACAAAGAAGTTACAGACCTGATCGGGAGTGAGCATCCCTTTATAAATCAGCACCTTGGTCGACAGCGAGCAGATGTAGAACATCAACGCCTGAGGGAGTGAACCTTCGCGAATGGCATGGCTGGCCCGCTTGCGAATCACAAAAAGCTGGCGAGCAAAAGCTTCTTCGGAAAGACCTTCGGCAGCACCCACAATGAGATGTTCAAACACCGGCATGACAGCACGGGCCGATGGCCCGATATCGGCTTTATCGGGCTCGACGGGAACTTTTCGCCAGCCAATCAGTGTCTGGCCCTGCTGGCGAATAATCTCAGCGACCGTCTCCTTGCAGACTCTTCGCTGTTCGGGGTCTGTCGGCAGAAACGTGAGACCTATCCCGAATCGTCCTTCAGGGGGAAGTTCGGCAGAGAGATCTTTACGGACAACCCGCTTGAGGAACTGATAAGGAATGCCTGTGAGCATCCCTGCCCCATCGCCAGTATTTTCTTCGCAGCCACAGGCTCCGCGATGGGACATGTGACGCAGAATCCGGTCAGCGTCAACGACAATCTGATGAGACTTCTGTCCCTTGATGTGGGCCACAAAGCCCACGCCGCAACTGTCATGCTCATTGGCAGGGTCGTAGAGACCATGTGCTTTGGGAGTGCCCCCTGGAGCAAAAATCTCTTCGCTGTAGGGAGAGGCAAATAAGGAACTCGCCGCTACGGGGCCGAGATTCTGGGCCTTGACCTCCTGCCTGGCGAGTGAACGTGCGGTTTCCGATGAGTGCAGTGACTGAGCTGACGAGGACGAAAGGCCAGTGCTGTGAAAATCTGTCATCTCAAAAAACTCTCAGACAAGGGATGAATTGGCTCGGCAAATCGAATTCGAAATCAATACACAACAGAAAACGCTACTCGGGAATCTGGAATCGCTGACCATCCGTGATCGACAGCCCCGGAGGACAAGCTGGTTCGGCCTGATCGCCAGAACTATTAAAGATTCGGGCGAACTAAAGGATTAAGGTGGAATGGTGGATTGCACGACAATCCGTTCCTGAGGTGGATCTGGTATGGGCAAGACCTCAGGCTGAGCCAGAATTGCTGAGCTTCCGGCCAATGGCCTGCCTGAGGAATTTGGTACTGCCACAGCAGGAACAATCCCGGTTGCTGTCTGCATGGAATGACCTGTCTGCATGGAATTTCCGAAGAGAAATGAGTCGGGATTTTGATGCAGCAGATCGAGGAACTTGCGCACCGCTGTTGTCAGCTGGCGATTCTTTTTATGAATGATCCCCAGCGGCCTGACCCAGCGCACATCTTCTAATGTGATCGCTTTCAGCGAGCCTATTTCGAGTTCACGACGAACAGTCGGCAGCGGCAGGAGTGCGACTCCTGAACCAATTTCGACAGCCCGTTTGATATTCTCAATGTTGTCGAACTCATGACTGATTTCGACATTCACCCGGGCCTGCTTCAACCAGCGGTCGAGTTCTGTCCGCACCTGCAACTGAGGTGTGTAAGTGACGAGTGATTCGCCGTCAATTTCACGAGCCCGAACCTTAGTGCGATTTGCCAGCCTGTGGCCGGAATAGACAATCAGAGCAATCTCCTGCTCCTGCCAGGGGATACAGGTGATATCAGGCCGCCTAGAAGCAAACGAGACAATCCCGAGATCTGCAATTTCATCGGTAACGCTGGTCACAACCGTCTCAGGATGCAGGTAGCGAAGTTCGAGAGCAGCATCGGGATAAAGGCGTTCAAACTGCCGAACATAAGCCCCCATCTGCAGCAAACCCACGGAATAGATGGCCGCAATGCGCACTGTGCCAACGACTTTGTTTTTCAGGTGGCGGACACTGTCTTCCAGGCGAAGTGCACGATCCAACAGATCGCGGCCTGCATCCAGAACGAGCTTTCCCGCCGGGGTGAGTTCGAGAGGCCGCTTTGTGCGATCGATCAACTGCTCACCGAGAGTGGCTTCGAGGGCGCGGACCGTTTCGCTGACAACTGGCTGTGAAATTCCCAATCCCCGCGCTGCCTTGGAAAAGCTGCGCAGGTTGGCCACTTCGGCAAAGATCTCCACAGCACGAAGCTCCAGCACCAAGAATCCTCTCTATCGGAAAATCAAATAATTCGTCGCGTCAGGTATCGGCCTATTTGATTACAAGAGAATAGAAGGTGGGACTTCAATGTCAAGATTCTGTTGGAATTTTTCCCTGATTAAAGGCTGATAACCGGCATCAGGGGCCAGAACCCCGAACGGTGAATGCGACAGGAATTGGAAATGACTGACGATCAGGAGAGGTAGGCAGAAGCGACTTCAGGCCAGCAGGACACAGGGCAAAGCAAGTGACGCATCGTCATCACGAATGACGTTTTCCACATTACAGAGCTACGGTTTCCGGATTTGTGGACCGGACAATTATCGGGATAACTGATATTTCCGACTCAATCACCATCTGCCATGCCGATGGAGGAGAAATCTCCAGAACTCGGGCATATCATCAATAGTGCGAGAGGAAAAACCCTCATCCTTGAGGATTTGTGCCAATTTCAGTGCTGGTGATCTGGCGTAACGGGCGAGAGTTTGACGAAGACAGGCGGGTTTTCAGCCTGATGGAATCTGCGGGACGGCGTGTGACTATTTCCGCACCCGAAATTGCTGAGAAGAGGCAATTCAGCCGCAGAATTAGAGCCAGAGGAACTCGGATTTGCATGCGAACAACCGCGGCAGGAACCGCAACCCCCAGACTTTTTCCCATGGCGAGACGCCAGGGAGCGATAACTCAGCCAAGCCAGTTGAGTGGCGGCAACAACGACAATCGCCACAACGATGAACGTTTCCCACATTTGCCATGACTTCTGATCAAGGAGACTACCCACAGAGACATTACCAGTTTATCATACCAAGTGATTGAGACTGAGTCTCAATAATTCTTTCGCGGAGTCTCTGCCTGGGGGATATCCTTGTGAGTTACACCATACCTCTGGATTGCCTCAAAGCTGGAGAATCAGCACAAGTTGTTGATATCGATGGAGATACAACACTTCTCACCAGACTGCAGGAAATCGGACTGAATGTGGGCAGTCAGGTACGAATGGTTCTGCCCGGATCACCTTGTATTATTTCTCTGGCGGGAAATCAGTTCTCATTGAGGACGGATGATCTCGCAACTGTGCTTGTTGAACCCTCCCCCACCTGATGAGTTGCCTGCCATCACCCACCACTGAGTTATTGCCTCGACAACGATCATCCACTATTCAAAGTCTTCAAAAATGACCGCAACACTCGAATCACTTCAGACGGGACAGCATGCCCGAGTGCAGGATGTCCAGGGTGATGACTCGCTCGCCTTGCGAATCATGGAAATGGGGCTTTTACCTGGCGCTGAGATTGAATTCATTGGGAGAGCGCCTCTGGGCGACCCGCTCGAAATCCGCGTGGCGGGTTACCATCTCTCGTTAAGAAAGGCAGAAGCTCACCGCGTTGTGATCGAGATGATTTGAACCTGTTTTATTGACCGGTGAGAACGACGCAAGTGGCCGTTCTCGCAATGAAACACATTGCCCTTTCGGGAAAGTGGCCCCTGCATGTCGTTGGCAGTTGATCGAGTGCCGCATCTGGCAGTTGTCGGAAACCCGAACACGGGCAAAAGCACGCTGTTTTCGGCATTGACTGGCATTTTCACGCGCACGGGGAACTTTCCCGGGGTGACTGTCGAGATGAAGCTGGGACGATTGAAAACCAGCACCCGGGAAGCCGTGCTGGTGGACTTGCCGGGAACTTATAGCCTGGCAGCACGTTCGGCCGATGAACGAGTCACTGTCGATGTGCTATTGGGATTACGACCAGAGATCGGATCACTCGCAGGGGCCTTATGTATTGTCGATGGAACGAACCTCGAGCGAAATCTGTATCTATTTTCTCAAGTGCGCGACCTCGGCCTGCCCGTCCTGCTGATTGTCAATATGATTGACCGTGCAGAAAAAGCGGGAATTGCGATCACTGAGCCAGAGCTTTCGCAAAGGCTGGGTGTGCCCGTCGTCTTCTGCAATGCTCATGATCAATCGAGCGTCGCTCTCGTTCAGAAATCAATCTTCGACTTCATCGAGCAGAATCCACCAGCAGCCCATGGCACTGATCTCGCTGCTCAACAAGCTTCAAACTCCGATTTTCCCCCAGCTTTCGAAACTGCAGTCAACGAGTTGCAGGGATTGCTCTCGGCCCATGGCCGAAAAATGCCGAGGCCACTGGTCAGTCGTCTGTTGATCGACATCGAGGGGCAGATCGAGCAGGCCGAAGTCCAACTGTGGCCAGAACTCTCAAACCATCTCCAGCGACTTCGCGAACAGGTAAGTGCAGCCGGCTATCGCATAAGCGGGATCGAGCCGCGAGTGCGCTACGCCTCGATTCGTAAGGCCGTCGCCGGGTTGGAAATCAGGCCTGTCCGGCAGGCTGGCCAGTTCAGTGAGAAGCTGGATGGCTGGCTGACACACAGTGTCTTTGGACTGCTGATTTTCATCTTCATGATGTTTGTGGTCTTCCAGTTGTTATACCGCGGTGCCGAGCCCGTGATGTTACTGATGGAGACTGCATTTGGCAGCCTGCAGGATCTGGTAGGTGCCATGATGCCCCGTGGGCCACTGCGCAGCCTCGTGACGCAAGGAATCATTGCCGGTGTGGGGGGAGTGCTCGTCTTTCTGCCTCAGATTGTGCTGCTGTTTCTGTTTTTGGCCATTCTCGAAGATTGCGGCTACATGGCACGAGCCGCCTTTTTGATGGATCGGCTGATGACTAAGGTCGGTCTTTCGGGAAAGTCATTCGTACCGCTGATGTCTTCGTTTGCCTGTGCCATTCCGGGAGTCATGGCCACGCGTGTGATCGAAAATCGCAAAGATCGAATGGTGACCATTCTCGTGGCACCACTCATGAGTTGCTCGGCTCGATTGCCGGTCTATAGCCTGCTGATTGGGGCCTTCATTCCGGGAGTGAGTTTTCTGGGGGGCTGGGTCGATCTGCGCTCGCTGGTCCTGCTGGCGTTTCTTTCCCTGGGAGCGATTGTCGCCATTCCGGTGGCGTGGATTTTGAAAAAGACCATCTTCCCCGGAGAAACGCCACCGTTTGTGATGGAACTCCCACCCTATAAGTGGCCCTCCATCAAGACCGTCTTTCAACGTGTGTACGATCGCGCTGCGGCCTTCGTGGTGAGAGCGGGAACATTGATCCTGCTGACCTCCATTGTCATCTGGGGGTTAGGTTACTTCCCCGGAGATCATTCGCGTGAAAATGCGATTCTGGCAGAGATGGAAGAAACCCGGCAGATCTTTGAAGATCCTCTCCAGCGACGAGAAAATCTACAGCAGCAGTTGGCAGGATCTGATGATGCTCCGCCCCCTTCTCCGGTGGAGAGTGCATCCTTAGAAAATGAATTGAATTCTTTGAATCAACAGCTCAAAGAATACGACAAGTTAATCGAGAAGTTGGAGGGGGAACTGATTGCCACACAAGGGCAACTGCAGGAGAACAGCTTTCTCGGGATAGCGGGCCATTCGATCGAGCCGATCGTGCGTCCATTAGGATGGGACTGGAGGATTGGTGTGGGAGTGCTCGCCTCATTCCCGGCTCGTGAAGTGATCATCGCCACGTTAGGTGTGATTTATAATCTCGGCGAAGGGATGGAAGCGGAATCGCCCCAATTGCGCGATGCACTCATCAACTCCAGAAATCCAGATGGCAGCCCCGTCTTCACGATTCCGGTGGCTCTGTCGATTATGGTCTTTTTCGCCCTTTGCGCTCAGTGCATGGCCACATTGGTCGTCGTGGCGCAGGAATCGGGAAGCTGGAAGTGGGCGGTCTTCACGTTCGTCTACATGACCGCCCTCGCATATGTCGGAGCGCTGATCACATTTCAGGTGGCCTCACTCTGGTGGTAAGACGGCCTTCGAAGCACGTCGATTTCTCTTTGAATTACATCACTAGTTGTACTCTCAGATCGCAAGACTTCCTCGGTGAACCCAATACCGTTTTCTGCCCTCTCCAAAATCTATTGGCACACCGGGTGCTTACAGGGTGTTGAAGCGTGTATGCTTTTGCCAACCACTGATGGACAGAGGCTTGCCAACAGAATATGCGCAACTTATGGGCAAATCGCTTATTTTATGATCACAGGCATTCGAGGCACGGCCTTTCTGGATGTGTGAAAGCTTGAGGTCGCGAGAATTTATCCAGTGAAACGAGTGAATTCTCCTATGAAATCAGCAACAACAGCCCCAGAATCTGGCAGAATTGCATCGAGTGAAGTTTCCCCGTGAATCCGTTATTGATGGGCAGCAATCAGGTCACACGTAGCGATCCAGAGACAGGCAACGATATGAGTGCAAAGCCGATTTTAAGTAGTGATGTCGAGACGCTGACTTCACTTCTGGGTGGTGCAATTGTCGAGCAGGCCGGGAGTGACCTGGCTGCCTTACTCATGCGCATTCGGCAACTCTCACGGGAAAGACGAGTCGGTTTACCAGGTGCCGCCGAACGTCTGGTCGAATTACTGGCGGGTTTGAATGAAGATCAGCTCGACCTCCTCACCAAATCACTCAGCATTTACTTTGATCTAGCCAATGTGGCGGAAGATCTGCAGCGTATTCGCGTAATTCGGCAAAGGGAGCGGCAATCAGAAGGTTCCGTGCGGAAGGAATCGCTGGGCGATGCGATTGCTCAACTCAAAAAGCAGGGAGCGACGGCCGAAGCTGTGCAGCATCTGCTTGATAAATTGCACATCGGCCTGGTCTTCACAGCTCACCCGACGGAAGCCAAGCGGCGAACGACCCGGCGTATTCTCCGCCAGTTGCGTTCAGACTTAACAACTGCCCATCAGGGAGATTTGTTGCCTCGCGAAAGCGGAGTCCTTCAGGAACGAATTCGCGGTTCACTCACGCTGTTATGGCAAATCGACCCCATGCGTCCGCAGCCACCGACTGTGATGCAGGAAGTCGAGAGAGGTCTCTTCTTCTTCGATGGTTTGTGGGACATTGTACCACTGATCTTCCAGGACTTGCGGAGTGCCCTCGCCGAACATTACCCGGGATTCAAATTCCATGTGCCGCCATTTTTGAAGTTCGGCTCCTGGATTGGTGGAGATCGAGACGGAAATCCGTTTGTGACTGCCCAGGTCACCAGCGACACCCTGCGATTGCTCGAAACCACTGCCATCGAGCGGCATCTGAAAACCACGCGCGAACTCGCGGACCTGCTGGTCGTTTCCGATCGCGGCATGCAGCCGGATGATCCAGTCTATGCAGCCTTGCAGAAGACGTTTGGCGCTCATCCCGAACTCGATCAACTGGTCGGAGATGCTCCTGAGGCTGAACCTTATCGGCGCTGGATCAAGGTGATTGAACTCAAGCTTCGCAAACGCATTGAGCCTGCGCTGGCCTCGCCTTTGAAGGCCTATCAGACAGCAGCCGAACTGGAAGCCGATGCCCGCTTGATCGAAGAGAGCCTGCTGAGGCGAAAAGGGGATCGAATTCATGCCTCATTCCTGGCAGCGTGGCTCGATCAGATTCGCACCTTCGGACTGCAAGTTTCGGCTCTGGATGTCCGGCAGGATTCCCGCGTGCATGTGGATGTGCTGCAGGAAGTTTTTGCTCGTGCCGGGATTTATGCCGAGTATGCCAAAGCCGACGAAAAAACCCGCCAGAAAATTCTGACGACGCCGCATGATCTGGGAATGAATGTTCTTGAGGGCGAGCTATCTGATATGGCGCGAGAGACCTTCTCGCTCTACAAGCTGATGGCTGAGACCGTGCGTGCCGGTGGTATTGAGCGATTCGGTGGTCACATTGTCAGCATGACGCACTATGCCAGCGATATCCTGGTGATTCTGTGGTTCTGGAAGTGGGCCTGGAAAGTAACCGCCGGTGAATCCAAGGCTGAATTGCCGCATCTGCCATTGATGCCACTGCTGGAAACAATCGACGATCTTCGCCAGGGGCCGGCAATTCTCACCGATCTGCTTTCCGTTCCTGATTATCTGGCCTACCTCAAGAAAGATCAGGGAGCACAGCCACTCCAGAACGTGATGGTGGGCTATTCCGACAGCACAAAGGATGGCGGATATCTGGCGGCTTCGTGGGGCTTGTATCGTGCTCAGGAGCAGCTTTCGGATGTGTTGGCCAGCCAGGGTGTGAGACTGCGAGTCTTCCATGGTCGAGGCGGTGCACTAGGCCGTGGCGGCGGACCGGCAGCCAGGGCCATTCTTTCGCTGCCACCCAAATCAGTCGATGGCAGCCTGCGTGTCACCGAACAGGGAGAAGTCCTCGCTGAGCGATATGACGAACCACAGATTGCGTTCCGCCACTTGGAACAGGTGACATGGGCCACGCTGCTGGTGAGCAGCACACAAGAAGGGCATTGGCCGGAAGACTGGTTTACTCATCTCGACGAGTTGGCTCAGCAATCTTATCTGCATTACCGCAAGCTGGTGGATGACCCTGGATTTTTGATGTATTTTGACCGGGCGACGCCGATATCAGAAATCGAACGCTTACCTATTGGTTCGCGACCTGCAAGGCGACGCGAACGGAAGAGTCTCTCGGATCTCCGGGCGATCCCCTGGACATTTGCCTGGACGCAGAGTCGGCACATGATTCCCGCCTGGTTCGGTCTAGGGAAAGCACTGCATGATGCCGTCGCCCGCAACAATGAAGACTGGTCACGTTATCAGGAAATGTATCGGACATGGCCGATCTTCCAGGCGATTATCGATAACGCGACGCTGGCACTCATGAAGGCCGACTTGCAGATTGCCAACCGCTATGCCGACCTGGTCGAAGATCGGGAAGTCGCCAAGCGATTGTGGTCCATGATCCATGAAGAGTACGACCGCAGCCGGGCATCGGTGCTGATGATCACCGGCGAATCATCGCTGCTCTCGAATACACCCTGGCTGCAGACCTCAATTCAGGAGCGGAATCCTTACGTCGATCCTTTGAATCTGATTCAGGTTGAGCTTTTGAAGCGAGCCCGTGAAGGAAGCATTGAAGCCGATCGTGCAGCGAGGTTGCAACACTCAGTGCGACTGACCATTCAAGGAGTGGCCGCTGGTTTGAGAACAACGGGTTGATGGGAGCGGAGAGGGGAGAAAGCAGATAAGCGACAAGGCCAGGGAGGTAGGAAGGATAGAAGGGGAAAAGGAGAGAACTCAGAAAAGGCAATTGACACTCGCCGGGTACTCCGGGAGAGGGTGGCCAACAGGTCGAGTGAGGGGCTTCCTGATAAATGAGTTATGCCGAGCAAGATCCCGACAAGCTGGAAAGTGACCGATCCAGCACCTCACCCCAATTCACTCCGATCGATATGAGTAGAGGCAGTCACACTGATCTTCCTACCCTCAACTCCCCCACAACGACTCACAACCCATAACGAAACATCCCGGGAAAGGAACTCCCCATGCGTATCTGGCCAGGATCGCCAGCCCCACTGGGCGCGAAGTTTGACGGACGCGGAGTGAACTTTGCGCTCTTCTCGGAGAATGCCAGCAAAGTCGAACTGTGCCTGTTTGATTCTGCCGAAGCGAAGGTGGAATCTTGCCGGATCACGCTCCCTGAGCAGACGGATTTTGTCTGGCATGGATATCTGCCGGATGTAAAGCCCGGGCAGATCTACGGCTACCGGGTGCATGGTGACTATGCACCGCACGAAGGGCATCGCTTTAATCCTCACAAGATTGTGCTGGATCCTTATGCCATGGCCATTGCCCGGGATGTCCAATGGTCGGAAGAAATGTTCCCGTATGTCATCGGGCAGGAACAGCAGGATCTGCTCATCGATCGACGAGACAACAGTGCGTTTGCACCATTAGCCGCAGTGGTTGATCGAAGGTTTCGCTGGGGTCGCGATCGACATCCGAAAACGCCCTGGCATGAAACACTCATCTATGAATTGCACGTCAAAGGATTCTCTCGACTGAGCCCGTGGGTTCCCCGTGAGTTGCGCGGTACCTATGCAGGGCTGGCTTGTGAGGGCTCCATCCGGCATCTGAAGGAACTGGGAGTTACTGCAGTCGAACTCATGCCAGTGCATCACTTCATTGATGACCATTTTCTGGTGACACAAGGGAAGCGAAATTTCTGGGGTTACAACACCCTGGCCTTCTTTGCTCCGGCAATCAGGTATGCGGCAGACCCTTCGCCTCAGGGAGCAATTCTTGAGTTTAAAAAGATGGTCAAGACGCTGCACGCCCATGGCCTCGAAGTTATTCTCGACGTCGTTTACAACCATACGGCTGAAGGGAATCACCTGGGGCCCATGCTGTCGTTACGCGGGATTGATAACCGCAGTTACTATCGGCAGGTGGCAGATAACCGCCGCTACTATCTCGATTACACCGGCTGCGGTAACACCTTGAACATGGTCTGCCCGCGCGTGCTGCAATTGATTATGGACAGCCTCCGTTACTGGGTGCAGGAGATGCATGTCGATGGCTTCCGGTTTGATCTGGCTGCCACACTGGCCCGCGAACTGCATGCTGTTGATAAGCTGGGAGCCTTTTTTGACATCATCCATCAGGACCCTGTCCTCTCCCAGGTGAAGCTGATTGCCGAGCCATGGGATCTGGGTGAAGGTGGCTATCAGGTAGGCAACTTTCCAGTCCTGTGGACGGAATGGAACGGGAAGTATCGCGATTGTGTACGTCGTTTCTGGAAAGGTGATGGCCACACAGTTTCTGAGTTAGCCACGAGAATCTGCGGGTCGAGTGATCTGTATGAACACAATGGCCGCCGACCTTATGCGAGTATTAACTTTGTCACGGCGCACGACGGATTCACTCTGCAGGATCTGGTTTCGTACAACCACAAACATAATGAAGCCAATGGCCAGAACAACGAAGACGGCGACAGTCACAACAACAGCTGGAATTGTGGAGCCGAAGGGCCCACGAGCGACCCGGCGATCCTGGCTTTGCGAGAGCGGCAGAAGCGTAATCTGATGGCGACGCTGCTTTTCTCTCAAGGAGTGGCCATGATTCGCTCGGGTGATGAACTCAGCCAGTCTCAAGGTGGGAACAACAATGTCTACAATCAGGATAACGCCACCAGTTGGCTGAACTGGCGGATTGATCCCACGCAGCAGCGGTTTCTGGACTTTACCAAAAAGTGCATCAAGCTCTGGAAAAGCCAGCCTGTACTCCAGCGGAGAAACTTCTTTCAGGGGCGGGAACTGCGCGGCCAAGGTGTGCAGGATATTGTCTGGCTGACACCTGATGGCCTCGAAATGACCGATGCTGACTGGAATGCAGGCCACGCTCGCTGCCTGGGTGTGATTCTTGATGGCAGTCAGATTACCGAGATGAACGAACGGGGCGAGCGGATTGAAGGTGATACGCTGTTCTTACTGATCAATGCCCACCACGAAGAGATTTCCTTTCGCTTGCCTGAATATGGATTCGGCGACCTGAGTGAAATCTCGTCTGAGCAATGGAGATCAGCACCAGACAAGAAGCCTGCGGCAGTGAATTCGTCCGTCGTTGTCGATGAGGAGGCTCCAGCGACGGATGTTTCGATGCCTGCCGGCAGTGGGATCGTCAAGACCGAGTCTCGACCTACCTCCGCCGAACTAATCACAAGATCAGCCGCGATGGTCAACAAGGTACCCGCCCCTGAACCATCGATGCCGGTCGTTGAGAATCAGGTCGAGGTTGCGAGTGAGCCGGATGCGACACCAGTCGCAACCAAAGAGGAGAGCGAATCTGCTGAAATTCAGGTGACGCCCTCTGCCCGACGAATGTTCTGGAAGCCTCTGGTCGATACGACTTTCGACGACCAGATCCTTCCCAAAAAGGTGTGGCCCGGGCAGTTGTATCCATTGCAGGGGCGCAGCCTGGTGTTGTTCAAGAGGCAGGTGGTGAAGCCCGGCTTAGTGAGCCGCTTGTTCCCCGTGTTGGCACCCGTTGCCGGGGAAACAGAGAAATCAACGGCCAATATCTGATACGGATTCCAGGATTTCATAGCGACGAGTGTGCCATGCTTGCGGCTCGGTGCGAACAGCTTGATCGACTCTCTACGCGTATTTGATCTCTGGGATAGGTATGAGCTTCAATCGAAGCGATATGCCTCGGCAGTTACTCCACCAGCAGGAGTGGAGTAACATCGCCGGTTTTGGTATCGAGGCTGCCGATCAGTGTTTCTTTGGCCGTATGGTGCCCCAGGACAGCACGCGGATACTCAGTAGGTTTCAAGCTGCGATAAACGACGAGTTGAAAACTCCCCAGTTGCAGTCGATAGCCGACTCCTTCATCGTCGCGGACAATGCGCGAATCTTCCGTGACAGTAAGCTTACGCCAGATGGCTGGCCGCTTGAGAAGTTTTGCATCCCAGACAACAACGCAAACAGCATAGACGGCTTTACCCTGGGCTTTGTATTGGAACACCAGGTTCCCATCATGTGGCTCGACGGTATGCGGAGTGGAATAGATTTTTTGCTGTGGCAGTTCCAGTGGAAAGACTCTTCCTACCAGCTTGCCCTGCTTTTTGAGCTGCCACTCCCGAGTGAGTCGATCACTTTCAACTGTCAGCTCCGGGCTGATGGGAAGTGACGTTTTAAGTGCGTACTCGCCCGCCGATTTGCCACGCAGAATTTCACCGAAGAGGGCGAAACCTTGAGAGCGAGACAGGTAGTTCTGCCGTTCGAGAAAAAGTCGCTCCGGCCCGATCATCTGGAGTTCTGCGTAATCGCCATCTTCGTCGGCATTCCAGCAGACACACGACCAGCCATCGGCGAGTTCAAGCTGGCCTGCTGGTGTCGAGGCTTCGATACCGCAGGAGCCTCGAATCAGCGTTGTGTTGCCCGTCGAAAGATCCACATCGGGCCACGGCTTATGATAGGCGATGGTGCAGGCCGCCTGAGTCGCTTCCCAGCCAGCCTTGAGTACCGCTGTATGTGCCCAATCGGACTGGCTGGATGCGAACTCGCTACTGGAGCTGCGGGTCTCAGTTGCTGAACGCCCTTTGCTGGCTGTGGCATGCTGTTTCGCCAGCCCCTGTGCAGCACTTTTGGGTGGAAATGCCAGGAACTGGCTGGCAGCCTGATAAACATGTCGAATCGCAGAAAACTTGTGAATCGAGTGGGCCATCTGGCCATCTTGACGGATCAATCGGGCTGATTCTTCGAGAACCGCCGCCAGCAATTCGAGATGAGCACCGGATGTGAGATTACGGACGCGACCAGACCATTTGCCGGGACGACTGGCTTTCGCGTTGACATACGCGGCAGCCCGGACATGCACGGCCAACCACGAAGAGAGGACTGGCAACAACTCGGCATGAGGCGTGCCATCCGTATCAGTATGACTCTTGAGATCGCTGGCAAGATCCTTGGCGGCTGATTCCATGTCAGCCGTCCCTTTCATGGTCTCGGCATAGACCAGAGAGCGCAGAAGGTGAGCTTCGAATTGAGCTGCGACCACATCCGGCCGTGGATCGATGACTGGAGGAGACGATTCAAAACTCCGCGCAAAGAGGATGGAAAAGTCGTCAGGAGCAATTTCGTTTGAAAACTTGAAAAGTGTTTCCAGAGCCACCAGCAATTCAGGAAGAGTGAAGGCGCGAGTCGCAGCAATGCTCGCCAGGAGTGCGGCAGGTTGATTGACCTTTCCGATGCGAGTGATGGATCGCGCTGAAGATTTGGCATTCGGCGCTAATGCCATCAAGCGGCTCAGTTCGTCATCGGAAGTGGAACTTCCCAATGTTTCCCATGTCCAGCCAGTGAGTGACTCATTCAATACCGGCCTGCCGGAGACAGAAGGACGAGCAGACATTTTCTGGCGCTGCTTCTCGAACCATGCCGGGAGAGCTGAGGAGCGAACTGCCTGTGAGATTTCTTCCCCGCACGCCGCCTTCCAGGGAAGAGCCTTCGCCAGGCTTTTAAGAACCGTCGCGTGCGGCAATGAACCCGTTACCAGTGGTTTCTGGCGAGCCACCGAGGGGGCCGCTTTGATAGCTCGTGAAGGTCGCGAAGGTAGATTCATGAGACTCTGACATTCCACAGGTGGATACACACAAAACCAGGCAAGTCCAGCAAGCACACTGGCAAGCTGGCAAACTTTTGACGTCTGCAACGGCGGAATCAACCGGAAAATTCTCACCAGTTACGCCAGTTGAGTTTGCAAGAGCTCTGTTTTCAAGTGGTCAAGGCTCTTTTCTTGACCACTCGTGGTTTGAGTGCCATTTTCAAATCCAGCAGGCTCACGAAAAGTGGCTGTTAATCTGTAGCGGTTATACTCAAGTTAACGCCTCGGAACCGTCGATGTTTGCAGATAAGTGCCTCTCCAAAGGTTGGAGAGCTGTCAAATTCCGGCGAAATCTGCAGGTCAGACCATGCTGTACGGCCTCTATCTCTCTGCTCAAGGTGCAGAATCGCAGGCTATGCGGCAAGGTGTGCTGGCGAACAATCTGGCCAACGTCGGCACCAATGCCTTCAAGCCAGATATCGCCGTATTTCGCTCTTACTTTCCTTACGACGTCGCACATCAGGAACCCCAAAGAGCCCCTGATACGATTGATCTGGAAACTGGTGGCGTCGCACTCGAAGGAACAATTACCGACTTTTCGCAAGGATCACTCAAGCCGACAGGAAAGTCGACAGATGCCGCCTTGCTGGGAGACGGCTTTTACCAGCTCAAAATGGGGAACGAAACACTTTTAACCCGAGACGGTTCGTTTGAACTCGATGCCGATGGACAACTGGTCCATGCAGGAACAGGTGCTCCAGTGCTTGATCCCGATGGCAGTGAGATTGTCATTCCACCGGAAATGATTGACCTGCAGATTGGCGATGATGGTCAGATTTCGGGAGTCGGGCCCAACGGCATCGTTTTGCCAATCAGTCAGTTGGCAGTGGTGGTTCCGACTCGATTAACCGAACTGCAGAAGCGTGGTGATGGGATGTACTCGACAAAGCTTCCTGTTGCCGAAGCACCACCGGAGACCAGAGTTCGGCAAGGATTCGTCGAAGCCTCCAATGCCGATCCGATGCAGGGGACACTCGAACTGATCGAGGTCTCGCGTGGGTTTGAATCAAACGTGAACATGATGCGTATGCAGGATGAGATGCTGGGGCGGTTACTACAAGCCATTCCCCGAAGATAGTGCGATCACAACGCTCGCCAACACAAACGACAATTGTCCGTAGACAGATCATCTGAGTGATTTTTACTGAAGGAGGTTCCTCATGCTATACCGCGCGATGTATACGGCGGCTTCGGGCATGCAGGCCTACATGTTCAACCTCGATACGATTGCCAATAACCTGGCGAACGCGGGGACGAACGGCTTCAAACGCTCGCGTACCGATTTTGAAGATCTGTACTACCAATACTATAAGCTACCTGGCACACAGGATACTCTGGGCAATTATACACCCATTGGTACAGCCGCCGGCCTGGGCGTGCGTGTGGCGGGGACTCAGATCGACTTCTCTCAGGGAGCACTGCTGGAGACAGGACGTCAACTGGATATGGCCATCACCGGCGATGGCTTCTTCATGGTTCGCGGCAACAACCAGCTTTTTTATACAAGGCGCGGCGAATTCACGGTGAACTCGAACGGTGATGTTGTCCTCGCCTCGGCCGACATTGGGCGGTTGATTGACCCACCCATTAACATCCCGCCTGATACGGTTGATATTGGCATCTCGGCCGAAGGGATCGTCTCAGTCATTCAGGCTGGTTCGACAGTTCAGAATCAAGTTGGGCAAATTCAACTCGCAAGATTTATCAATCCCGAAGGTTTGTATCAGGCAGGCGAGAGTTTGTATGCGGTCACTGATGCCTCCGGGCAACCTTTGATCAGCAACCCTGGTGATCAGGGACTGGGTTTGATTCGACAGGGATTTCTGGAAATCTCGAATGTGGAACCTGCCAACGAACTGGTGGATCTGATTAAAACCCAACGTAATGTGGAATTAAACAGCCAGGTGATTCAGGCTTCGGATCAGTTACTGCAACTCATTACGAACTTGAGACGATACTAACTTATGAAGTGAATTGGCAGGCAGGAGCCTGCCCTACTTGTATTCAGCAGGGTGCCTGAAGTTCTGATGGAATGCACCTGACTTTAATGATCAAACGGGAGACCATGTATGGTTCTCGACATTCCGGCGAAAATTCGGCTGCACTTTCTACTCCCGGCGAAATTCATCGCCTGTGGGATGTTGTATGCATGTCTCGCTGGAAGCTGGCAGAATTCGTGCATTGCCGAACCACCTGTCACAAAGGTTGAGACACCATCCACTCTCAACTCGTTGGGACAGAGTACCGCTGCGCAAGCTTCGGCAGTCATCAGCTTGAAAGAGCGAGTTTCGACAACACAAACACTTGTCACCTTGAATGAAGTGGCAGAAATCCTTTCGAGCGATGACGCATTTCGAGAGACCTTGGGAAATACCCCTTTAGGGCCAGGGCCGGGAGTGGGTCGCCCCGTGATGTTTGACCATCTGCAGGTTCATCAGCGGCTTCTGGCCATGGGGATCAATCTGTCGCGAATCGAATTTTCCGGCTCAGCACGAACAGTGGTATCTCGCAGTGCCGGCGAAGAACGTACTCTGCAAGTGATTCAACAGGTAACTCATGTCGAGCCACAGCCAGTGATTCGCGTTGATCGTGGTAAGGTGGAAGCCCTATTAGTCACTGCATTTCGTGAGCAGTTTCGCTGGGGTGACGAAGCGGCCATGCCCATTGTGACGATTTCTCCCCATGAAGCCACACCTCCGACTGTGCTCCAGGCAGTAACAGATGGCGCAGCCATTCGATATCTGGCAGAAAAAATTGACAATCTCCCCGAACAGGCCATTCATGCCCAGATTATGTCCTCTCAAGGTGGAGAGCCACAGAACGTGACTTTGAAGCTGAAATTGACTCCACAAGTTCGCATGGTGGCTTTTCGACGAGCCATGCAGAAGGGCGAAATTGTGCAGCAAGGTGATTTGATGTGGAAGCTCGATACTGCACAGGCTGAATGCTGCACTGAACCCGGGCAAGTGATTGGTATGGAGTGCCGGCGAGCGACGAAAGCCGGTGAGTTAGTGAATCTAAAAGACCTGGCTTCGGCTCCACTGATTCGAAATGGCGACATCGTAACAGCCTCATTACGAGTCAAAGGGATTGTGATTCGCGGGCAATACAAAAGCCTTTCAACGGCTGCGCGGGGTGAGACAGTGACACTCGTTTCTCTCGATGATGTGCGTGAACGGGTGACAGCTGTGGCGACAGGCTGGCACGAGGCAGCCATCACTTCGACAGGTGGCGAAGGTGCAAATACTTCGCAAATGCGGGGTGTCCAATTGTTGAAGACTTCTCCTCAGGAAGAGCCACCCACGAGATCGACGCCGAGCCGACAAGGGGGAAGACCATGAGTTGGCCACATCGAGCTTTGAAACATTTTCTCGCATACCGGCTGATTACAGTCCGTGTGATTACGACATTAGGTTTGACGGCGGGACTTCAGCAACTGGCTTTATGCCAGGGGCCTCCGATCATAACACCGCTTTCCGACACCCGCATCGAAGACTACTCGCTCATTTATGTAGAGCCACCTCCATTACCACCGGAAATCAAGGTTCATGACATTATCACCATCCAGGTCGATGAGAAGGCGGAAGTGATTGTCAACAGCCGATTCAATCGCCAGCGGAATGGAGCTTATGCAGCCGAGCTAAGTGACTTTGTGAGGTTCGGGGATAACTTTAATCTGCTCCCCGCTGCACAGAACTCACCAGCCATTGAGGGCACCCTCAACAATCGATTGCAAACGATTGGACAACTGACTGATCAGGAAGGGATCAGCTATAACATCGCGGCGACAGTCGTGGATGTACTGCCGAATGGAACAGTGGTGCTGGAAGCCCGGAAATCGATCCGAACAAACCAGGACTTCTTCGAATATCGACTGGCAGGGCGCATTGATCGACTGGCGATCTTGCCCAATCGCACAGCCAGGTCTGAGGATATTGCCGAACTGAAAATCGAACGCACCCAGAAGGGTAAGGTCTACAACAGTACCAAGACCAACTGGGGGACAAACATACTGGATATCATTTCGCCGTTTTAGATATCGAATCTTTGGCATTTGGTGTTTGGTATTTGACCACGCCCTTCGGCAGACCTCAGAGCGTGCCACCCAACTACGAACTACTAACTTCCAAATACCCAATACCAAACTCCAAATACCAACACCTCAATCTAACTACGCCCTCGCCTTTTTCCACCGGCCCCAACATGTCACGTTTAGTACTTACATTGCCGTTACTCCTGCTCACCTGTGCCATCTGGCCCAGTCAGGCGGAAGCTCGTGTGCGGCTGGAGTATATCTGCTCTGTGCAGGGGCAGCAGGAAGTTCGTCTGACAGGTCTGGGAATGATTGTCGGACTTCCCGGGACTGGTGATGGTGCCAAGAATGCACCCACAGTCCGTGCTTTGCGGGCAGCCATGGCCAGGCTGAACCAACCCGTTCTGGATACGGAGATCCGTAATGCCGATAACGTGGCGATTGTTATGGTCGAAGCCACCATTCCTCGCACCGGTCTTAAGCGAGGTCAAAAGATCGATTGCTTTGTGAATGCAGTGATGGGGGCCAAAAGCCTGCGTGGGGGGAGGCTTCTCAGCACACCCTTGACGACAGCCGATGCCCGCAATCAACTCGTGATTGGTGTCGCTGGCGGAGCGATTGTGGTTGATGACCCCGCACGCCCAACCAGTGCCCGCATCACGCAAGGGGTCGATCTGGTGCAGGATGTGACAGCCCTGTTTTTGAGTAAACAGCAGGATCTGGTCACGTTACTCATCGATCCGGCCCATGCCAGCTTCTGGACAGCCAGCGAAGTCGCCCGCGTGATTAACAGTGAATTCACCTTTGAATCAGCCGCGAAAACGATTGCCAAGCCGACTGGCCCCGGATCGGTCGAGATCCAGATTCCGCAGCAGTACCGACAGAACCCGGTGGAGTTCATTGCACAGGTCCTGGAGTCAGGGATCGATACACCCAATACCCAGGCACGCGTGATTCTCAATCCGCGCACAGGCACGGTCGTCGTCACAGGTGAAGTCGAGATCAGCCCGGTGATCATCTCGCATAAAAGTTTTGTCGTCGAGATCGGGGCTGATGATCCGTTACTAACTGGACCGGGCCCATTTATTGGGCTGATCGAAAATTCCGGACGGCAATCTCCCCAGCAACTGAAAGACCTGGTCGACGCTCTCAACAAGTTACGAGTCCCGACGGCTGATGTGATCGACATCATTCGTGAACTGCACGCGACAGGCAAACTCCATGCAGAACTGATCGAGAAATAGTGGCCCTGGGATGACACTTCGGCCCTGCTAATCAAGCTTGAGTAATCATGGTTAATATCGAATCCAATGCCGCATTGAAGCCTCTGGAACTGTCGCCAACAGCGAACATGAAGCCTTTGCATGGCGCGAGTGGCAAGAAAGACGTTTCATCGGCTGAACTCAAGGAACAGTTCGGGCAGACAGTTGGAACGATTTTCTACACTCAAATGATGAAGGCCCTCCGTTCGACAGCGGGAGAAACCAAATATCTGAACGGCGGCCAGGCTGAAAAAATGTTTCAGTCGCAGTTTGATCAGGTCGTCGTGGAGGCTATGGCAAAACGGGGTGACAACCACTTTGCCGATGCGATGCAGACGGCCTTCGAAGCGGGTGTTCAAGGTGGAATTGCCAGATCGCCTTCGTTAGATCCGTTAAAGGCGGGAAAGCTTTCCAAAGAGGTCAGTTCTGAGAGCGTGGACGTTCTCAACAACGCCACAAAGTCTACGGAATCTGAACGACAGAATCTCTCGGAACAACTGGCAGATCTGTCACGGCAGACACAAACCCTTCGCGAAGCGCGATCAGGAGCCACCGGAGCGACAGAGTTCTTCCCGATGATCCGAAAGTAACGATGGAACCTTCTGCGCAGCTGGATGTGCGCAGCCATCGACTTTGGATTGGGAATTTGCCATGCAGGCCACGGACGGTCTTCAGCGGCTCTGTCGCTTGATCGATGCGTTTGAATCGCTGCAGCTCAAACTCTACGAGCTGATGAGCCAGAGATGGAACGCACTGGTGCTTTCTCGCCCGGCGGATGCTGCACTGCTGGTTCCCCGCGAGCAGGAGTTGCTAACGCAACTGCAGCGGAAAACGCTGGAGCGGGAAGAATTTCTCAGGTCAATTCCGCACCCATCGATCGATTCTCTGTCACTGCTCGACGTGGCCCGCGCCTGGGGTCAAGAATCTCTCGTGGAACGCGCGGCGAAGCTTCGCCAACAGGCAGGCGAGATCCAGAAACTCTCCTGGACGATGTGGATTCTCACACAACGGGGGATCAGGCATCTGGATCTGATTGTCGATGCTGTGGCCCGCGGTGGAGCCATGGCTCCCACTTATGATGGCCCACCCGGTACCGGGAATGTCATGCGGACTCAAAGTGCGCTCCTGGATGTCAGCCTGTAGGAGAGTCGCATGTCACTCAATGGTGCTTTAGCCGTTGCTTCGCGTTCGCTGGAGATTTTTTCTGCCAGTGTCCAGGTCTCGAGCAACAATATTGCGAACGCCAACACCAAAGGTTTTGTGCGCGATGCAGTTTCCCTCACACCCGCGGGGAGCTATCAGACGGGTTCACTGCTGGTGGGCAGCGGTGTGCTGGCTGTCGGAGTTCGACAGCAACTCGACACTTATCTCGAAAGCCGTATCCATGCGGCGAATGGCGATGCTGCGTCATCGACCATCAAAAGTGCCACATGGCAACGACTCGAAGCCACTCTGGGCGAACTGGGCGATGAAGATCTCTCGACAGCACTGAATGATTTTGTGGCCTCTTTACAGACGTTGACAGGTGCTCCAGATTCGGCGGGACAACGGCAGATTACTCTGCAGGAAACACAGGCACTGGTCAGCCATATCACGTCATTGCGTGGGAAAGTGGATGACCTGCGCACAACACTGAACGATCAACTGACATCTCAGGTGGATGAAGCCAATCGTCTGATTAATCAGATTGTCAATCTGAACCCCAAGATCAGTGCTCTTGAAGCGAACGGACTTAACCAGAGCGATGCGGGGGCCTTGCGTGTGGAACGCTTGAATGCCATCAACCGGCTTTCAGAGTTGATCCCTGTGAAAGCGATTGAAAGGCCTTCGGGGCAAGTCGATCTCTACTCGGGGAGCGAGTACATCATTCTGGACGGTTACACGCAAAATCTGGAAGTGACTCCTGCGACAGATGGCACTTTTGGTGTGCTGAATGTGCAGACGACAATTACGAAAGCTTCAGTGACCAATGGTGGCGGCGAGATTCAGGGAACTATTGAATCTCGCGACAGTATTCTGGGAGGCTTCACAAAACAGCTCGACCAACTCGCCAGTGGCCTGATCTATGAAGCAAATCGCATTCACAGCCAGGGAGAAGGGTTAACAGGTTACTCGACAGTGACCGGAACTTATCAAGTGGCGGATGCCAATGCGGCATTGAACACCAGTGCTGCGGGACTGAATTTTCCTGTCCAGCATGGCAGCTTTACGATCAAGGTGCGCAACCTCACCAGTGGCGAAACCACTGAAAGCAAGATTTCTATCGATCTCGATGGATTAGGAACTGACACGACACTCAATGATGTGGTGGCCAGCCTGAACGCCGTCGGTCAGGTGAGTGCGCAAGTGACTGCCGACGGCCAACTGCAGATCAATGCAGCTGCGGGTTATGAGTTGCGATTCGGAGCCGATAGCAGTGGATTTTTAGCCACACTCGGAATCAACACACTCTTTACCGGGACGGATTCCGGGAACATTGCGGTCAATCAGGTCGTGGCCCAGAACCAGAATCTCCTGGCCACGGGAAAAGGCGGAGGTGCGGGTGATTCCAGCAATGTGGCGTTACTGGCCAAGGTCCTGACGGTGGCATCGAGTCAGTTAAACGGACTTTCGATTTCGCAGTTTCAGGACAATCTCATTGCGGGAGTCGGCCAGTCTTCAGCTGCCGAGCAAGCGGTTGAAAAGGGATTTACCGGCTTTCGAGATTCCCTGTTGACGCAGAGAGAACAAGTCTCGGGAGTCAGCCTCGATGAAGAGACGCTGAACATTCTCAATCTGCAGCGAACATATCAGGCTTCTGCACGCATCATTTCGGTGGTGGATGAGCTCTTTAACACGTTGCTGAATATTTAAGGATCGACTGGAGAAGACATGCTCGCTCAAAGCCGCGAGGCATGGCACTTAAGCCGCTGGAAAAGGAACGGAAATTACGGCTTCAGGGATGATAAGGTTCGCTGGCCAACCAATGACCTGATCGCAAAGACATCACTGAGTATTTTAAGCAGCATCTGAAACCAAGTTGGCAGAATGATCGGGAGGAACGGCATGGCTCTGGGAAACATCGGTATCGGTCGAATGCCGAACAGCCTGCTCTACAGCAATGCCAATCGCGATCTGCAAACAGGCACCAGTTTGATCTCGCGTTTGCAGCAGCAGATCAATACTCAGCAGAAATACAATCTCCTTTCAGAGAATCCTACCGCCACACGCCAGACTTCGTCTTTGCAATCGTTGTTAGAGCGAGTTCAAGGGGTTCGCAGCCAGCATACTTACAATCAGGGATTTCTGAGTGCGGCCGACAATGCCCTGGGTGCTGTGAATGATGTGGTCGTGCAAGCAAAAGGAATTTTGCAGACAGGGATTGGCTCGACATCGACGCCGGAAGAAAAAATCGGCCTCGCAAATGAAGTCGCCACATTGATTCAAAGTGCTCTGAACTCAGCCAATACGCAGTATCAGGATCGTTTTTTATTCAGCGGTACAGCCACTGGAGTTTCTCCCTTCGATCGTACCGGCGACACGGTGATTTATCGTGGAAATTCGGGAGAAGTCAAAGCCTTTGTGGATGTCAATCAACTGGTTTCGACATCCCTCTCCGGAATTGATGCCTTTGGTGGCATCTCACAACCGAATGTCACTGCACTTTCACCAGCGCTCGAACTGACGACCCCGCTCTCGGCACTGAAAAATGGGGCCGGCGTGAATCTGTCTTCGCTGACAGTGACTGTCGACAACGGGACTCCCATTGAGAAGACGATCGATTTAAGTACCGCTGTCACCATTGGCGATCTCAAGACCCGCATCGAAGCCGCCTTTGCGGGAGAAGCCGAGACCGTGACGGTGGATATTGATCCTCTCAGTCCTGGCGGGCTCCGAATTACACCCTCCAATGGTACGGTAGCAATCGCAAATAGCGGCAGTGGCACGACAGCCACACAATTACGATTGGCGACAGGCCCTGTCGCTGTGGCTCAGGGGGGAAGCCTCGAACCAACCGTCACTCTTTCGACCAGTGTGGCGGCCCTTAATGGAGGTGCGGGAATTGGTGCGACCGCAGGAACTGGTCTGCGGATTGTGAATGGAGAGACCACCACGATTGTCGATCTCGATGGTGCTACGACCGTACAACAGGTGTTGCAGCGAATTCGAGCGGCTGACCCGAATGTCTCTGCAGAAATCGATCCAGCCGGTCGCGGCCTGATTGTCGGAACTCGACTGAGTGGCGTGAATTTCTCGATCGGAGAGAATGGCGGCACCAATGCGACAGGCCTGGGGCTGAGAACATTCACTGGCGAGACATCGCTTTCGCAGCTCAATCTGGGCAAAGGAGTCGTCTTTACACCCGGCTCGCCAATCAGCATCACCCGCCGGGATGGAACGACTACGAACATCGATCTCTCGTCGGCCACTACCATTCAGGATGTGCTCAATCTCTTCAATGCGGCTGACCCGGGTGTATTTACTGCGAGCCTGAATGCAGTTGGTAATGGTATCTCTTTGACCGATTCATCGGGAGCCGGGCCACTGACTGTCGCTGCCACCGAGAGTGCCATCGCTTTAGGGATTGACGGAACCGAAAACACAGGCGCAACCGGTGTACTGACTGGAGATGACTTGAATCCTCAGCGAACAGGTGGTGTGTTCGATTTGCTGATCTCTCTCGAAAACGCACTCCGCTCAAATGATAATGTTGAGCTGGCGAGACTCTCGCCTTTACTTGAGAAAGCCTCGGGCCAGATCACGATATCTCGGACAGAAATTGGTACAAGGCAACAGTTGATCGATGAAGTGGGGAATCGACTCGATGACCAGAACCTGCTGACCAAAGAGACGTTATCAAACATCTTTGACACAGACCTGACTGAAGCTGCGACACAACTTCTGCAACTCCGGCAAGTTTACGAAGCTTCCATGCAACTCACGGCTCAGACGCTGCAGTTAAGCATTCTCAACTATCTTTAAGAGATGAGTCTCTGTGGCTGCTGAACATCACGCAAGAGGACTCTCACCCTGCCCTCTCCTACGAAGACTTGGGAGAGGGTTCCAGAGGGGTACGAGATGTGGAGTTGAGAGTAAAGGACAGCCCACAGCCGTAAGCATGGCCCCTACCGGAATGCTAATGATCCCACCTGCCATCACTCGTGGGTATTAAAAGCGTGTGACGGCGTACGGTTTGGGGTCGATGTGGGGCTTTTCACCGGTAATCATCTCGGCAATCAACTTGCCAGTGCTGGAGGCCAGCGAGATTCCGAGCATGCTGTGTCCTGTCGCAAGCCAGCCACCACGCACCTTAGGGGTTGGCCCGATGATTGGCACACTGTCGTAAGTCATAGGTCGCCAGCCCCACCAGGGCTCTTCTTCCTGCTGGCCTACAGGATCTTTGAGATACAGCTTGGCTCCCTCTGTCAGGAGCTTGAGGCGGCGGGGATTAATGGTGGTGTCGTAACCGGCGAATTCCATGGTTGAGCCGATCCGATAGCCCGTTTGAAAAGGTGTGATGGCGACACGGTGATCATGGAAGATCAACGGGACGCGCGGGCAGACGGCGGGCCTTTGCATGGTAATCGACAAGCCCTTCCCCGGCTGAACGGGGATCGAGCATTTGAGCGCCTTCTGGAACATGGGCGAGAGGGCACCAGCGGCCAGGACAACATGTTTTGCCTCGATTTCCCCCTGGCTGGTTTTGACCGAGCGAACTTGTCCAGCTTCGGTCACGATCTCTTCGACCTTGGTGCCTTCGAGCAGTGAAACGCCCTGATTCATTAAGTTCGAACGCATCTGGCTCATCAACCTCTCAGGATGCAGATGGGCATCGCATTCATAGAGGAAGGCTCCAGTGTTCCCCGGTTTGAGAGCGGGTTCAAATTCCATCAAAGCTTCATCGCCAATAATGCGACGAGAAGGCCGATCAAATTTTTCGGCCAGCATGTCATCCGTCTTGCAGAAGGCTTCAAACTCAGAGGCTTTTCGATAGACGAAGAGAATGCCATCGTTCTGCCATTCGCACTCGATACCATCTTCCGCAAGGACCGTTTTGTATTCGTCAAATGAGGATCGCAGGATGGTGTTGAGTGCCAGACCGGCGGCCATCATGTCCTTCTCATTGCAGCGGCGGGCAAAGTTGGTCAGCCAGCCCAGCAGAGGCAGGTCAAGCCTGGGACGGATGTGGAATGGAGAATCGGGGGTCGTCATCGACTTAAGTGTCTTCAGCAGAACACCGGGCTCTGCCAGGGGAAGGACATGGCTGGGACTGACATATCCGCAGTTCCCTTTGGAGCAGAAGCCCCCAATGGTCCCCTGCTCGACAACTGTTACAGAGAGATTCTTTTTGGCGAGATAACGTGCACACATGGCCCCGACAACGCCACCACCAACGACCACAACATCAACTGCCACGAAGTATCCCCTGATCTCGAAGTTGTTCCTGCACTTACGAATTGCTCGTGTTCTCGAAATCATCCATGTCGCCAGATCTATCAAGGCCGGGGCGCGAGGCCAGATTGAGGGCGATAGCGATCTCTCTTGAACAAACACATCCTGCTAAATGATAGCAGGTCTGCCCACCTCTGGAGCATGACAAGAGACTCGAATGAAAAAATCGAACTGACTTGCTGTACGTCAGTAACCATTTCTTGACACGCACCTCTACCACCAGCTTTGTGACAGTTATTGGGGCGGCAATATCCCCCAGCGGAATGGATCCGCTTCATCGATCTGGAGCGTGGACACTCCTGTCACATAAGCCTCACCAGTCAACTGTGGCAGCACTTCCAAGCCCCTCTCGCCTTCTCGAATTGAAAGGGCTTTGGCCTGAAAACAGCTTCCCACAATGCTTTTCTGTCGCCAGAGGCCCCCTTCGGCCACTTTTCCATCAGCCACAAGGCAAGCCAGTTTGGCACTGGTCCCTGTACCGCAAGGTGAACGATCATAGGCACCACCAGGGCAGAGCACAAAGTTCTGGCTGTCAGCAATACTCGAATCGCAACTGGCAAATAATTCAACGTGGTCGATTTCTGCGCCTTGGGCTCCAGCGATCCCCTGTCGCCCAAGTTCGCTGCGAATCTGCGATGTATAGGCCAGCAAGTCTGACAGATTCCCCAGATCGAGTGACTTCTGGTGAACCTCTTCGCCTATCAGAAAGAACCAGTTGCCACCCCAGGCAATATCTCCCGTGACAACTCCCAACCCAGGTACAGAGAGCGAGACGGCATGTCGATATCGATAGCTCCAGACGTTCGTCAAAGTGACTGAAGCACTACCGCTCCACGTCGCTGCAATCGACCCGACAGGTGTATCAATCGTCACTGGGCCGGGAGCAATCAGCCCCATCTGTCCCAGTGAGACGATGACACCAATCATCCCGTGGCCACACATGCCGAGATAGCCGGTGTTATTGCAGAAAACCACACCCGCTTGAGACGAGGCATGCTCAGGTGGTGTCAAAATGGCACCGACGAGAACATCCGAGCCACGCGGTTCAAGCAGGCTGGCAGTTCTCAGCCAGTCGGCTTCCGTCTCCAGAAACTGCCGTCTCTCGGACATCGTTTTCGGCAGGATTAACGATGAACGATCGATCGCCTTTCGCAAGCCGCTCAATACCGATGGTGATGGCGACTCTTGAGAGGTTAGCGCGCCCTCCCGGCTGCCGGCGAAAGGCCAGTGCTGACCGTCATAGATCAGCCGTGTAGGTTCACCACCCGTGTGGCTATCGACAACCTGAATCCACTGCCTGGGAATGTATGTCACTTTGAATGTTCACTCAATTGGCAGTGGAAGAAAGGAGGGCGTCCAACTGAGGGCGGTTGGCAATCGCATCGCGAATCAACTTCGTAATGCGTGTGCGCTCTTCACCCACCAGCGGCAAGCGAGGTGGACGGGTCAATTCACTGCCATATCCCACTTCCGCCATGCAGAGCTTGATATACTGAACGAGCTTGGTGTGCGTATCGAGGTGCAGCAGTGGGGTGTACCAGCGGTAGATATCGAGAGCTTCCTGCCACCGACCAGCCGTGGCCAGTTCCCACAGTGCACGGTTTTCCGCAGGAAAGGCGTTGACCAGGCCAGAAACCCAACCTTCAGCCCCCAGCAGAATACTTTCGAGCGCCAGGTCGTCTACACCCGAAAGGAGCGTGTAGCGATTTCCCAGAAGATTGCGGATATCGGTGATCCTGCGGACGTTATCTGAAGATTCCTTGACTGCGACAAATTTGGGTTCATCAGCCAGTTCCTGCAGCATGGCAGGAGTCACATCGACAGTGTAGGCCACTGGATTATTGTAAATCATAATCGGGAGAGACGAAGCCTTAGCCACTTCACGAAAGTGAGTCATGGCTTCGCGGGCATCGGCTTTATAGACCATACAAGGGAGCACCATCAGCCCGTTAGCACCCAGCTTTTCAGCATCAGCAGCGTAGCGGCAAGCCAGTGCTGTCGTGTACTCGGCCACACCACTGAGAACCGGCACGCGTCCAGCCACATGCTCGACGACGCTCTTGAGCACTTCCCGCTTTTCATGCGGCTCCAGGGCGGTGTTTTCCCCAACACTCCCCAGCATGATCAAGCCATGCACACCTTCATCAATCAGCACATCAACATGCTTGAGGGTAGCTTCGATATCGACAGAGAAATCTGCATGAAACTGAGTCGTCACCGCAGGATAGACGCCGTGCCACATAACGAAACCTTGCCTCGGAAATGTTTTGATGTTGGGTGCAAAAATCAACTTCAGTAGAGTAAGCATCCTGAAAAGTGTTGTCAAACTGGAATTTTCAAAATCCGTGGTGTGAGCTTTTGGAAGCTGCGTCTAGAGAATCTGCCCCTCTTCAACACAGACCCGGCGAATGGCTGTTTCATCAACCGTGATCCCCAAGCCAGGACCATGGAGCCTGGGTGCCCAACCGCCGCGTCCGAAGGTGAGGTCTTCTTTTGACAGAGGTTCTTTGACGAGAAATCGATCAAAGCTCCCTTCATGATGCCGAATTCCTCCGACGGCCGTGGCGAACTGCCGGCCTGCTGCGGAGAGAATCCCTGTCTCACCCACCTGGCAACCCAACTGATAGCCGAGTCCATGTTTGCTCGCAAAAGCTGCCATTTCGAGTGAGGGCAGAAAGCCGCCGCATTTGGAAAGCCGCAGGTTGAACAGATCACAGGTTCCATCACTCAACGCACGCCGGGCATCTTCGAGGCTGCAAACCGATTCATCGAGCATAATGGGGACGGAAATGCGTCTTCTCAGATGGCTTAACGCCTGCACATGCTCATGAGCCACAGGTTGCTCGCACGACGTGATCCCGAGATTGGACAAGCGCTCCAGACGTTCTTCCAACTGGTCGGGAAGCCAGGCTTCGTTGGCATCGATCCGCAAATCAAAACTTTCTCCTAACAATCGACGAACCCATCTCGCCTGCTGAACATCATCACGGCCCGCAATGCCAACCTTCAGTTTCCCGGCAGCAAACTGGTAGTACCGCAGTTTGGCACAACGAATCATCAATTTAGGAAGATTCATCGACGTGAAAACGGCACTGTACCGGATTCGCTCTGGCTGGATCACAGGCTTAGGCACGCCATCGATTTTCGCCAGCTCGGCGATTCTCCAGAGTGGTTCGCCCGCTTTTCGGAACGCCGCATCGAGTAAGGCCAACTCAACCGCACAGCGCATCGAATTACCGAAACAATGGCGATCATCATCCGGGCGGCCAATGGTCAGCGAGCGGCACAGTGCCATGGCTTCGGCCAGATCTTTCCAGCCACCACGCAATTGCCTCTCCACCTGGGACTCGCGCAGAAGTGGCCACAGATCGTCCACTGTCTCGCCGGTCACATACTTTCGAGGCAGACCTTCCCCCCAGCCGGTTTCGCCACTCTTCAACTGGCAGCGAACAATGACAGACAACGTTTCCGTCCGTGAATGCGAAGCGTGTGTGATCTTCCGCTTGAGGGGAATTCGCACAATCCAGGCATGCAGGCTGGCAATGGTCATGCGTGACAATTCATAAAATTCATTGATCCAGGTAAAGACAGAAAGAATTCAATCAAACCGTCAATTCAGTTGGAATGCTGAGTGTCGCTTAAAGTATCAGCGGGCATGCTTGCTCAGAGCCGCCGCAAGCATGGCACGAAACTGAACCTCAGGAAGCGACCATGTGCGAGGCTGAACCACTACAGCTTCATTGTCAAGCGGCAGCTATCACGCTCTTCATCCGGCAGATTGAACAGCGCTTCGACCACTTCACTCGAATACTGAGACAGCTCTTCGGGAGATGTCGGGGCATCGCGTAATTGAGGTGCTGCCCCTGATTCCAGTGGCAAAGCTTGAACACGCAGCGAATCGAAATCGTAAATGCCAAACTTGACCTGTGGTGGATTCTTGACTCGCAGTTTGAGTTCCCTCTGCAGTTCAAGAGCCGTAATGGAACTATTGATGTACGACGTCACAGCCACAAGGAACGATCGATGGAGTTCCGGGTTGTGCTGGAAGATCGGTGAGTACTGCTCGAGCGTACGAGCTGCACCGCGGACAGCAATCTGAATCTGATCGACCAGTGTTCGTAATGGAAACGTGTAAGCAATATCGGCATACCCTTCTGGTGAAAGATACGTATCGACCGCAGCCGTAACGGCTCCACATTTGGAATGCCCCATCACGACGACCACCTTCAGGCTTTCGCCCAGGGCTTTCACCGCATAATGCAAAGATCCCAGGCATTCAGACCCCAGGACGTTCCCGGCAATGCGTAGCACGAACAGATCATTGAAAGACTGATCGAAAATCTGCTCGGTCGGCACGCGGGCATCGGAACAACCCAGCACCACAGCAAAAGGAGCCTGAGTCAACACAGCTCCTTCGAACAAGGGCAGCCCCATTGCCACAGGGCTGATGGGCATGACAATAGGATCTTTAAGGGAAGGATCCAGTGTGTGCTTCTGCATCTGCCGCACGAATTGTATGAACCGTGAATTCCCTTCGAGCAGATGATTGACCGCGGCTTCGGTGGTAGGAATCTGCCGTGGAGTCACGGGTGCATATGGGTCATACCGATAAATCAAATCCATTTTCAAAACTTTCCGGGGAGGTGATGAATGACATCCCTGCATTAATCGTGCTGATCGTCACATATAAATACGGGTTTAAATAGTGCCAACTGACCGGCATCACGAGCGATGGTCAATGTCAACGCTTCGAGATCGAGGCAATTGCCATCGGAACCAAAGGGGTCTTCAATTTCAACGCTAGCTTCTTCCATACCCAGCAGTGCCAGCGAAACAACAAACATTAACACAGGAGACCACCAGCCACAGCGTTCGCATAAGACAAGAGGCAAGGTGATTAAATAGGCGAGAATCAGTTGCTTGATCATCGCCACATAGATGAATGGCAAAGGTGTTTTCTGGATTTTCTCACACCCACCCTGAGCATCGACCATTTTGGAAAGCTGGTCTTCCATGTGGCGAACCTGCATCGAATCGAGCTTTCCTTTCCGATACTGCTCGCCAATCCAGTGACTGATGGCAGATGTGACCCCCGTGGGAATGTTTCCGAACCGAGAAACCTGCTCGCAAAGTTCCGCTGGCAGGTAAACATCGACTTCCTCGGTATCGCGTTGACCATGCAATGACCGCCTCAGTGAGATCACATACCCGGCCACTAACCTCGAAAGGGTTGAACCGCGCTCGCCATACTCGCAGCCGAAACGTACGAGATTTCGCGAACTGTTGATCAACTGACCCCAATGAGAGCGCCCTTCCCAATAACGGTTATTCGAAGAGTTCATGCGGAAGACAATCAGGAATCCCAGGAGCGAACCAACGACGGCATGCCCCACAGGATCGATCCCTAGAAATCGCTGTTCATCATACAACTGGAGATCACTTCCCAGTTCAAATGTGGCCTGCACAAGCAGTGCATAGAGCACACAGGTGAGGACACGCCAGCCAGCTCGGGGCAAAGCGGTTCCGCGAAATGAAAATGCCGTCTTCCACCAGCTATAACGGTTGTATTCGATCATGAAGGAGTTTTGCTCCAGGACTTCAGGTTACTCAGATGCCGCTGTGAGTTTTGTTTTGAATTGATTTCCGAGCTTATCAGCAATAAGGCTCGTTTTCGCCAGCAAGCCTCAAGCCAACAGTCAAGAAGGAATTAACCACCGGCAGGCATCCACTCGAAATGGTTCATCCATTTCAGAAAAGGTGTAGCCAAATAATGGCGAACGGGATAGTCCTTCTCTGTTGTCATTTCGAGACTTGGCAAGCGACAACCCATTGATCGACCATCAGGAAGATTCCCATGCGATTTCAGAACCGTGTTGTTTTGATCACTGGAAGTGCGGCTGGGATTGGTGCCGGCTGTGCCCAGGTATTTCTGGACGAAGGAGCGAGAGTCATCTCGTTGGATCGCGATCAGACTGCACTGGAGAAATGGCTCGAAAACCTGGCTCCTGCACAACGCGAGCAGGTGTGGCCGATTGTCTGTGATGTGGCCCATACACCCCAACTGCAGAATGCAATCCAGTCGGGTATCCAACGTTTTGGTCGCCTGGATTGCCTGATTAACAACGCAGGGATCCATCCTCCCGCCTTGACGATTGCCGAAACATCTCTGGAACTGGTCGAGCACGTGCTGCGAGTCAACTTTATTGCCACGTTCGCCGCCAGTCAGGCGGTCGTTGAGGAACTCAAAAAGACTCGCGGCACGATCATCAATATCTCATCGATGACGGCGGTCCTTGGTCAGGAAAACTCAACCGCGTATGCGGCTTCGAAGGGTGCCCAGGTGAGCTTCACCAAATCGCTGGCCCTGGAGCTGGCACGCTATGGAGTGCGGGTGAATTCCATTCTTCCCAGTAATGTGGATACGCCTTTGATGCGTTCCTGGGCCGCTTCTCTTGCTGATCCGGAAGCGGCTCTCGAGCGAGTGGCCCGCTTACAACCCTTGGGACGGATGGCCACCCCGGAGGAAATCGGAAAAATCGCTCTCTTTCTGGCCACTGAGGACTCCAGCTTTCTCACTGGACAGGCCATAGAAGCCGATGGCGGGGCAGCACTGGATTATTAGTTAACTGTGCAATCTCGATCGTTTACGTTGATAGCTGAGGCTTGGCCGGGGTTTTGGCTGTCGCAAGATTGCGGTTGGGCCATTGAGGATCGGGGAGGCGTACTGCGGGTGCATGCTTGCGGAGCATGTCATCGATCTCAGCCAGAACGCTTGGTGTGCCGTCATTTTTTCCACGATATCGTTCTGCGGCTTGCTCAAACTCCGGTAACTGCTCCCAGAACTGCAGCAGTTTCTTTGTTGAGAAAGATTCCAGTTCACAGGTATCGCCAGCACCCATTTCCCGCAGAAACCAGGCGTTGATCCGCTGTTCGAAATGCTGGCTCTCCGGCAAGGTCAGCATGGGTTTACCGAGATAGAGAGCTTCGCCGCACAATTGGTTTCCTGCGGCACTGATGACTGCCCGGCACGATGCCAGATCGTCCAGAAATCGCGTCTCGTGAATCGGCGAAAAAACCAGATTGCCCTGAGAAGGCTGCTCACCCAGGCCATAAACTTTGACCTGACAAGGCAAACTTTTGAGAACATCGAGTGTGGCAGCCGGTGTTTGTGGCCTGAGATACGACAGCACAAAACCTTCTCGCGAAGTGCGACGCTCAGTGACTTCCCTTCGTAAAAGGGGCCCGACCTGCTTCACGAAGGAAAATTCAGGCTTAAGTGGCGGCGTATAAAACGACGAAGCCAAAGTGCGTTCGGCTGGTGCATAGAACGCCCAGACAGCCCAACTCATGGAAGAAGCGTGCCATTGCAAATCCCTGGGCAACATCGAGAAATCGCAGGCCCTCAACACATGCTGATGATCGAGGATCATCGTTGGCAGACCTGATTTGAATGCGGCACGCGAAAGCGCTGGTTCAAAATCAATAATCGCCAGATCGGGTTGTTCGCGATCAATGAATGAACGGATTTTTTTCACAATAGAGGGCATGGTGACAACTGCGTACTTCAAGCCTTCCCAGATCGAGCGACTCACATCCATGCGCGAATTCGTATAATGAAATCGCAGCCCAGGGATACGCTCAATCTGCACTCGATCTTTGGCTCTCGGGTAAAGTGGCGACAAAAACTCAAACGCCTGATCGGGGGCAAAGACGGTGATTCGATGTTCGTGCTTGAGTCGTTCGAGAAGAGTGCGGACTCGCACTGCGTGGCCACGTCCTTCACCTGCCAAGCTGAATACCAGATGGGACATCGCTAATCCCCTTCCATCGACCAGAAGTCGACGACTTTCTGATGGTCTGATCCTTCACTACACGACATAGTATTCCTCATCAATGAAGATTAAGGGAAAATCCTGTGCTTCTCTGATGAGTTTCGAGGGCATCTGAGACTGGATCACCCATCGCTGGAAAGGCACAATGGGATTTCCCTAAAACATTATGCCGTGGTTATTAACCCTCGATTCGAGAGCGTGAGTATGCACCCAGCGATTGACTCTTCAGTCCTACAGACAACAAGAACTCAGCGACTATTGCGGATATCGGGCCGCCGGCGAGCCCCCTGCCAGTCGTTAGCACGCCGCCTGTTGAAGATCAGTTCCCGACTGTGTGCCATCCTGCTGGCCAGCTGGGTGATCGGACAGTCGGCGATGGCCCAGGTCGATGTCGAAGAGCACGACGTGATCGTCTTCTACGGAGACAGCATCACTCAAGGTGGCCAGTATGTCGATCTGGTTGAAACATGGCTGTTGGCTTCAAGGCCCGAGTGGAAAGGCCGCATTTACAATCGCGGAATCAGCAGCGAAACACTTTCGGGCCTGACAGAAGCTGATCACAAACCACCCAGGCCGTGCGCTCTGGATCGATTCACGCGCGATCTTCCTCCGCTGAAGCCTGCGATTATTGTGAGTTGCTTTGGCATGAACGATGGCATTTACCATCCGTTCGACTGGAACCGATTCTTTGCTTATCGAGATGGTGTGCTCTCGATGCTGGATCGCAGCTTTGGAGAAGCTCTCGCGGAAGATGTGATTATTCTCACGCCGCCACCTTTTGATCCTTATCAGCGAAAGGCCAGCGACCAGAAGGCCACACATTTTGGCTATCGGTTCCCTTACCTGAATTACGACGACACTTTGGGAACCTACTCACAATGGCTGCTGACTCTCAGCGAGCGTGATCATGTCCATGTGGGAGATCTCCACAGTTCGATGAATGATTGGCTGGCCAGACGCCGGGAAGAGGACGTTTCGTTTCATTTAGCACCTGATGCCGTCCACCCGAATACGACTGGCCACTGGTTAATGGCGATGACTGCCGCGAAGATGCTCAGCCTGCAGCAGCCCGATGTCGAACGAGTTTTTGTCCCTGGTAACTCAGAGACGATTTACAGAGCGTCCACCACAGAAAACGTGCCGTGGTTTATTCCTGATGTCGATGAGAAACTTCTCGCCTGGCACCGTGAAGAAGGTCACCTCCCCCAACCTGCCTGGCAGGCCGATCTTTCAGAACTCGACGATGAACCCGATGATCGTCCTATCCGCCTCATGGCCAATGATGATGAAGTCTGGCTGGGAACGCTGGGCCAGTTGCGCGATGGGATCAATCTGCCGAATCTCGAAATTCCACCACTGAAGGCCCGTGCTGAAAAGCTGCATCAGGCAGTGGCGACCCGGCGAAAGATTGAGTATCAGGCGTGGCGGCGATCCTTCGCACCCCAAAAAGAGACACCACCGAAACCCGAAGAAATGCCGGAAGCCGTTGCTGATCAGCTCGCTCAACTTGCGACAGTTATCGAAGTCCAGAGACTGCCGGTGATCATCAACTGGGTCATTGAGCTTCGATAATTCATGTCCCACATTGCCGGGCACCTTGGGTGAATTGCCGGATCAGTGAAACGTCAGTCGATCTTTCTCGCGCAATCGAATTCTTCCCGCGAAAGCAGCAACCGGCATGAAGCGATGGCACATTCTCTTCGAGGACAATCATTGCCTGGTCGTCGAGAAACCGGCTGGTGTCTTGACGATGGGTGACGAAACTGGTGACGAAAACATGGTGCAATTGGCCATGGACGACTTGAAAATTCGTCATCAGAAGCCCGGCAACGTCTATGTGGGACTCGTTCATCGACTTGATCGGCCAGTTTCCGGCGTGCTGCTGTTGGCAAAAACGTCGAAAGCCGCCTCAAGGCTTTCGGCACAGTTCCGCGAGCGTGAACCCGAGAAAGTCTATCTGGCAATTGTGGAAGGCCAGCTAAACCCAGCAGCGGGAGAAATCGTCGACTGGTTAATCAAAGACCAGGAGCGAAATCATACCCGGGTGACATCCCCTCAAACGCCCGGTGCCAAGCAGGCAAAGCTCCGGTATCGTCAACTCGAAACGCTGGTAACGCCTGAGGGAATACGAACTTTGGTTGAAGTGCAGCCGATGACTGGGCGCAGCCACCAGATTCGTGTCCAACTGGCCCATGCAGGTGCCTCGATCCTGGGTGATCTCCGCTATGGTTCAAAAACTCCGCTGGGCAAGATGATTGCCCTGCATGCCCGGTCGCTGACCTTTGAGCACCCGGTTCAGAAGCAACCGCTCACGATTTACGCTCCGCTGCCCAGCGACTGGAAGCCTTTCATGAACCCGCTGCTCTGGGAAAAATTTCAGACGGCAGGAGAGAGTGCGGCAGAGTCTAGCCACAGATAGTGGGCATGTTCTTGAAATAGCCCAGTCAGCGAAGTCAGATTTGCGGGTAAGTTTTCCCGTCATTCAATGTGCAGCGAGAGATAGCCAAGACATGCCTGCTTCGAGCTGCAGGCATGGCACACAAAGTAGAGTCAAATCGAGAAGAGATCGGAATCACTGGGCACCAGAGGGTGGTTTGCCGCCTGCTTCCGCGACCGCAGGGGCTGCCGGTATGGTGGAGGGCACTCCGAGAAGTTTGGCAGCCTCGCGGAGATTGTTCTCGAAGTCCCGTTCTTCGTGGGACACCTTTGTCCTCGAGTTGCTGATCATCTTCTGCAAGCGGTCGCGAACACACCACAAGTGAAGTTGCTTGTAGGGGTACTTGCGACTGGCTGAACTCTGGAGCTTATCGACGAAATCCTTGGGATATTCCTTGGCTGTGGCCTGTGCGAGTGCTTCCCACTCACCGGCCGGCGCCTTTGTTTCACGCAACTTCTTCACAGTTGCCAGCACTTCTTCCAACCTGGTCTGTAATTGGCGATCGCTGCCCGTGCTGGCAGGCAAAAATCCCAGAGAGAAATAAATCCCCACGAGAGCCAAGAGCCCGACTGCCACAAGAGCTTTGGGAGACTTCAGGCCTTCAATGGCATCATCCAGCCATTCGGGACGCTCTGCGGCGACTTTCTTCTTGGGCGCTGGTCTGGCTGGCATGGGCCGGGAGGGAGCTGCTCCTCCAAAACCTGACGAATAACTGCTGGCTCCCGAGTTGTAAGACGCCCCTGAGCTGTAAGAGGAAGCCGCTGCAGACGAGGAATAACTCGATGCATTTGAATTCGAGTTTGAACTTTCGCTCGTGGCCTTCTTGGTGACTTCGAGTTCCGGCTCAGAAGCTTTTGCAGCCGGTGTTTCTTTGACAACAGCCGCTTTCGCTTCGACGCTGGCTGCTGGAATCACTGCATTCGCTGCAGAGTCAGCCGGCTTCGCTGATGTTTTCGCTGTGGTGGTGGACGCAGTGGCCGATGAAGCGGCGGTAGATGAAGCTGTGGCCGCAACTGCTGGCTGCGGAGTCGCAATGGCAGGAGCGACAGGTGCCGAGATGACCGGCGGAACCAGAGGTGGCATCAGACCATTGATCGTCGAGGCGAGCACATATTGGCCGGCCTGGCCTTGACGCACATAGTCGGTGGCTGCCAACTGCCCGGCAGTTGCCCATTGTGTCAGTTGCGAGTAATCGACAGGGCCATATTCCTGACCACCGATCCAGGCGTACCAGAGATGATCGACGGGGGCAGGTGCAGCAGCTTGTGGCCACTGAGGGACAAATCCTGCCCCTGCGACAGGCATTCCATAGGCAGGTGTCGGTGCAGCGGGGAACCCGGCATAGCCATTGACGGCTGGCCCACCAGGATAAAACGCGGGCATACCGAATGGTGGCGTGTTGCCAGTGTATCCCTGAGTGTCACTCCCCCGGCGGTTTTTCTTTTTCCGGCGGGATCGACGTGCATCGAATGATCGATCATCGTCCTCCTCGTCGTCATCAAACTCATCTCGAATACGGGATTTGGGAGCAGGTCTCGCCGATTCACGATTCGATGAAGGTTCATTCCCGGGAAATGCCTGCATTTCCTTAGAAAGTCGGCCTTCGGGGATCTTGTGCTCACCTTTCTCAAAAGGGAGCACAGCCATCAATCGGCCAATTGAACGTACCGCGCGCCACTTACCGGCTGCCCCAAGCTTGACTTCGGCTTCTGGCCCGAGCTGCCCCTCTTCCACGAAAGATTGAATCTCATCAAAGCCCATCGGGCCCAGTTCTCGACCCAACACTTTGCAGTACCAGCCACTCTGTGCATCGCCCAGCCCATCGAGAGTGGCTCGCCCTGCAGACTCCAGGGTCTGGTCTTGAGGTGCGTCAAGAACCTCCTTGAGCGTTAACCAGTGCGATCCGGTCTCGGCTCGCACCTCATCGGTGTGCGATAACGTGCCGTTCTCCAGCAGCGTCACGAGCATTTCGTGAGGAACTGGACCAAATTCTTCGCCAAAAAGACGGTAGTACCAAGTCATGGCAGTGAGTGTAGGCATGTACGGGGAGCCATAAGTGGGCGGAGGGTCTGCACATCACACGCAGGTCCAGTCCACGTTTCGAGACATCCTATCACAAGATGCTGCTCTCAACGTTTCAAGACCCAATCAATCGCCGGGCAAAAAATCCTTGAACGTATTTCGTCCCAGGAAACATTTTTTCCCGTCACTGATTGATTTCATTGTTATCTGCAAAGATTGAACCGCAACGCCAAAAACTCGGCTTGACGGAATACAAATGGAAAATTCACATTGAATTCCATCAATTGAGTTGATCAAACACAACAAACCCTCCGAATCCCATGACAAACAACACTACTCAAATGAACATCAGTAAATATATTCACACTACATCAATGCAAAAGGCGACGCGCGATTGAACACGCTGTCGCCTAGATTTTTGGCAAACTGTCGCACGGTCGATCAAGTCTATTGAGCTGACCCCAATTGAAAACCTGTTACTGCCGGGTGCACAGGACGGGTCGCGACCTCAGTCTTTCGTGTGTTTCTTCAGTCTTTTGCGTATTTCACGGTGACATTCGAGCGGATACCACCCCGAGGCGTGAACTGGGCAACGACTTCCAGACTCCTCGGAGAAGTCGCGGCCACCAGATCATCCAGAATCATGTTCGTGACCTGCTCGTAAAACGCTCCATGATTGCGGAACGCCTGCAGATAAAGTTTGAGAGACTTCAATTCGAAACACTTTTCGTCTGGCACATAGGTAATCACCAGTGTGCCGTAATCTGGCTGGCCAGTTTTGGGACAGAGCGACGTGAACTCTGGACAAATCGTTTCAATCGAGTAGTCACGCTGCGGAAAGGGATTCGGAAACGTCTCAAGAATCCCCAGAAACTCGGAAGGCATAAACTTACTTTCAGACAAAATGCTTGACACCTAACGGATGTTTACTGAAATCTGCCGCCCGGATTCCCACGCAAAACTGCTTATCTGTCAAGCGGGTGGTTCGGAGGGAGGAGTAAATTTCGGAGCACTGGCGACCACGGGCTCATCATCATCTTTGGCTAATGGCCGTGTTGTTTTCGAACTCTCCGGCTGAGTATAGACAGTACTCTGAATATCGTCCGTCATACCGGCCATCCCTTTTTTGAATTCTGTCAGCCCTTTCCCCAGGCTGCGAGCGACTTCGGGCAAGCGCTTGCCGAACAATAGGAGAGCGATGATCCCCACGACCATCATTTCCTGCCAACCAGGTGCACCAAACATAATTCAAATCCTCGCTGATGATATTCGTGCGTTGTCCAATGCCCAGATCTACGACAATCGCTGGTGATCAAAGCTGTTCAAAGGCGCAGGCCCAGGGCGATTCAAACAGCGTTCCGCCAAGTCTGCGGGCTCAGGCGAAACAGGCCGTCAACATTCAAAAAAATCGCTGGTTGACTTCCTAATCAGACTTTCGCTTCCCGATCGTCGATCTTCTCGGGCTCCTGTTCTGCCTCCTTGGCACCCTTCTTGAATTCCGTGATGCTCTGTCCCAGTGATCGCATCACGCTGGGAAGCCGGTTTCCGAAAAGGAGCAGGACAATTCCTAGTACAACAAGCAATTCCCATCCACCGGGCAGACCAAACATGATTTTCTCCGGATCAACCTCTCAGCAATTTGGAACAAACGTTCATAACGCTCTGAGGTGTCTAACTTTGTAACGAAAGGCGGCGTGGCAGAAAGTCTTGCTTGGCAGAGATCTCAGCCTCGGCTTCATCACCTGAGAAGCCAATTCAGCCTGCCTGAAGAACAATATTCACGCATATTGTCATGATACGTCGGAGGAGTCGGATGCGGGAGTCACTTCTCTGCATTAGCAAGTCAGTACTGACAACTCACTACTCATGACCCGATGCCCACGACAAAACAGTCTCTGCGACGCTGATCCGAGCTACTTTGAGCTGCGGTCTCCACGAATACGAGCGGCTGCGGTAGCCACATCGCACGCGGTCTATATCCAAAATTATCACTTCGGGTACGAGGAAAGTCAATCTTGTGCCCGAAGACCTTGGTCACTTCAAGGGTTAAAGTGAATGTACCACATCACTGGCACTGCGGACTCTCGCCTCATTTCAACGACTTTTTGAGGTGTATAAATGAAAATGGGCACCGGTATGAAACCGGTGCCGCGGGGGTTTGGGGGGGACATTTCAACACGAACAGAGGGGACAGGCATGGGGTGCCTGGGTTAGCGATCCGCATCAACCATGGAGATGGTCGAAGAAACGGCCGCAGGAGGGGTTTCAGAATTCGATGATCGAGCGACCCAGCGTTGGGCTCGAACAATCGAAGGTGTTTCAGCAGGCTTCGCCGCAGCGTGGCGAGCAACAATTCGTGGCTCTTCCTGATCCAGCACATTCGTCAGAGACGCTGTCATGACAGCTCCCTTCGATTTGGGTGAAACAGGTTCTGTTTTCGGAGGCTGTGGAATCTCGGCTGTGGGGCCATTCAGCAATGTGGGCTGAGGCTGCACAGGCAAACTGATTTTACTGGCCGGCAGACCACCACTCGATGTTCGATTGTCGGGACGATCGGGATTGGCTCGTTCCAAATTGTCTTTGGTGGCACTGCGAGTGCGGATATCTGTGGCAGAACGCGAGAAGTTGGGATCAGCCGTCGGTGCCAGAACTGTTTGTGAACCCCAGACCGGGCCCCAGGCAGTGGCGGTGCCGCCCATCGGGGCAAAGGCCATCTGACTGCCAATAGGCACGGTTCGCATCACAGTGACAGGCCGCATGGCCGTCACTTCTTCATCGACATACCGCACTTCGTTCACAGCCACTTTTCGAGTCGATTGCTTGGCCACCATAGTGGTGACGTTGTAGGCAACCTGGCGAGTTCCTTGTATAGCGACCTGGCGGGTCACTGGCACAGTCTGGACGCAGGTCCGGGCGACATATTCACGCTGTGCTGTATAGCGCGGTGTAAATGCTGAACCGATCTGATGAGTGGTCCGATTCCACCAGCCAGCCATACCTGGGCGACTATCAACTTCGCAAGGCGATGGTCGGCAGTTGGGCTGATAACGTGTCACCCAGTAACCCATGTTCTTGGTCTGGGTTCGCATTTCCGTCACGTTCTGATAGGAAACCGTGGGGACTTCACATGTCTTCTGTTCTGTCACAGGGACATATTCAGTCACAGGCTGTTCGACATAACGGGTTTCAACAATTGGTCGTCTGACAGTCTGCTTGACCTGCTGGAATTCGGTCACAGGAACTGTCTGATAGCAGGTTTGCATAATCGGCTGCTGCACCACTTCGCAGGTGGAGACAGGAGCACAAGGACTGCAACTGGCCGATTGGAACATCGGCGGTGGTGCCCAGCTCGAAGCACCTGTGTTACAGGTACTGCAGCCAGAGTTACCTCCAAACCATTGTGCCTGGGCACTGGCGTGTGGAGCAAGAACAGCAAGCGTGGCCCAAAGGGCAATAGAAAAACGAGGCATGGGTACCTTCCTGTGAAGGAAAGAACAGAACGGTGCCGGAAAAGCGAGACAGGTGTCGCGAGGGGGAGGCGAGAAAACCTCAGATGCCTGAGGTAGAAGAGTGCACGCTGCCAGGATTCATTCCGGCCGGCAAACCCACCACAGGTATTGAGTCACACATCATGGTCGAACTCCCGTTGTCATCCATGACTATTGGCGTTCGCGTTGTGTGTGGGAGGTTTGTAGGTGAAGCCTTCAAGCAGGTCAAGATGTTCCGGCAAGAACTTCCGAACTTCTAAAAATCGGCTGTTTTCAAGCGAAAACATGAAATTTTTGCCTGCATAAGCTTCAGCACTTTCCGCCAGAGGGCAGTTTTTTCTGACATTTTCTGCCGATGATTTGCCCAATCAGCAGCACATCATTCAGAATTCATTGAAGTTCAATTCGCTGAGCATGATTTCTCGAATTGAACAGACGGGTTTGGTTGGGAGTTGGGAGTTGACAAAGAGATGAGCATGCGACCCACGAAGCTGAGTGTCTGACGCGATGCTGTGGAAGACAGGTACATTCCGTAAGCACTTCATGGACCCGACTTGGAAATACTTGAGCGTTGGCCCCAGGAACTGGTGAATTGACATGAGATCATTGCGAATTGCTTTTCTGGGGACGGGGCCATTAGCTCGACCCGTCTTTGAAGCCCTGCGCGAATCACCACACCACCAGGTCGTCGCACTGATCACGCAACCTTCCAGAACAGGACGTGGTCATCATCAGCACGAGAACCCGCTCATTGGTTTAGCTGAAGAGCGGAACATCCCGGTCTTCCAACCTTCACGCATTCGTGATGCCGAGCATGCCACCTGGCTCAAAGAACTGGATCTCGACCTGTCTGTGGTGGCGGCTTACGGCCAGATTCTGTCACGGGAGATTCTCGATCTGCCTCGTCTGGGGACCATCAATGTCCACGCCTCACTGCTTCCCAAGTACCGCGGTGCGACACCGATTCATGCAGCTGTCCTGTCCGGTGATGAAGTGGCGGGAGTGACCATCATTCGCCTTGTCCCGAAGCTCGATGCGGGCCCCATGCTGGGTGTTGATCAACTCCAGGTTGATGCCCAGGAGACCACAGGTTCACTCGAAGCACGTCTGGCGCAACTGGCCGTTCCATTAACACTGCGTGTCGTCGATCAACTGGCTATGGGGGAGGCTCAGGAAACCTTACAGGATGAGACTCTCGCCACGCATGTCGGCAAGCTCACCAAACAACATGGCCTGATCGACTGGTCTAAACCCGCTATAGACATCGAACGACATATTCGAGGGATGCAGCCCTGGCCAGGCCCACAGACGATGCTCTTTTCTGAAGGGAAAGCTCCCCTGCGCTTGTCCATCCTGCAGGGCACTGTGATCTCTTCATCCGCGACAAATTCATCGTCCGTAGGATCATTTGCAGAACAAACATCACCCGGTCAGCTCAGTTCCGAATCAGGGCGACTTTTCGCGCAAACGGGCGACCATCGGCTGGAAATTCTCACTTTGCAACCGGAAGGCAAGCGAGCCATGTCGGCTGCCGAATATCTTCGCGGACGCCCCGTCAAACCTGGCGATTATCTGGGGACACTGGCCATCGCTCCGCAATAATCTCCGCACATTCCACAACTCCAACTCAGCATCTATCGCTGCTCCATTGAGTATGGTATCGAATGTGAGAGATAAGGTGCATTGCGAGGCTACCCCGGAGAAATCACCGATGAATCTGCTCACCACACTGGCGGGATCGATGCTGGAAGGCTTTTTTCCTGCCGGTTGGGATCTCGCCCGCATCGATGCCTGTGTCGATGCTAACCCGGCAACCATTACCCAGCGGCAACCCTGGTGGCATAAATCTTTCCAACCGATCGAGTGCGTTTCCCAAAGCGATTTCGACACTTATATGGGCCACGAGATTGCTCAGACGATTCGCCATGCGAAAGAAGCGGGCCGGAAGTTATCGATCATCCTGCCTGTAGGCCCGATGGGCATGTATCGCTGGGCGGTTTACTTCCTCAAGGAGTGGAACGTCTCGTGCGAACACGTCTATGGCTTCAACATGGACGAATGGAGTGATGCTTCAGGAAATACGTTACCCGCCACTGATCCCGGTGCTTTTCAGTTTGCCATGGAGCAGGCCTTCTATGGCCCTTTAGGAAAGTTAACCGTTCCGAAAAAGCAGAGGAACTTCGCGACTCGCAAGCATCTCCCGACCTATGCCGAAAGACTGGGCGAATTGAAATCTCAAGGGGCGATGCATGTCTTGGTCTTTGGCGTGGGCCGAGTCTGCCATATTGCTTTCTGGGAGCCACACTTTGCCGGCGAATATGGCAGTGAAACTGAGTGGAAATCGCAAACCCATCGCCTGGGTGCCAGGCTTCATCCACTGACGATCGAACAGAATGCCCTGACCAGTTTTAAGAGTCGCACGACGCTGGTACCAGCCTTTGCCAACACCATTGGCCCAGCACTGTTCCTGGGAGCCGACCATATCATTGGCGGAGCAGATGGCATCTTTTCTCGCGGCATGCAATGGCAGGGTCTTTCTCTCTGGATGACCTTTCGCCATGCTCCGACATCGTGGATTCCATCGACTTACATGACGACACAACCCGGCAAATTCTTCTTTCTCAACGAGCTTGCCGGCCCTCTCACAGCCGAATGCCACTAGGACACGCACAAACTTCAACCAGATCCAATACCTGACACTCAAGAGTTACTCCCATGATGATGCGCTACTTATTCCTGACGATTTTCACTCTGCACTTGTCGACAGCACTGAATTCCACAGCGCTGGCTCAACCGTTGCCACGAGCCACGCCTGAATCGCAGGGGGTGGCCTCGGCTCAGATTCAGAAATTCATTGAAGCTGCGGATCAGTCGATCAACACACTCCACAGCTTCATGTTGATCCGGCATGGAAAGGTGGTTGCCGAGTGCTGGTGGCAACCACAGACACCGACCACGCCGCATGTGATGCATTCGCTGAGCAAGAGTTTCACCTCGACGGCAATTGGGTTTGCAGTGAGCGAAGGGAGGCTCAGTGTGGATGACCCGGTCATCAAGTTCTTCCCCGATCATCTTCCCGCTGAAGTTTCGCCCAATCTTAAGGCCATGCGGGTCAAGGATCTCCTCACCATGTCCACAGGCCATGAGACCGAGCCCAGACTCATCGGTGGGCCTGAGGATTCGGGAATTCGCATGTTCCTGGCGCATCCTGTCCCCCATAAGCCGGGAACGCACTTCAAGTACAACACACCCGCCACTTACATGCTCTCGGCAATCGTGCAGAAGGTCTCGGGTGAAAAGTTGATCGACTACCTGACTCCGCGTTTGTTCAAGCCCCTGGGCATTGAAAACCCGGCCTGGTCGACCAGTGCTGAAGGAATCAACTACGGTGGGTTTGGTCTCATGATTACGACGGAAGACATCGCCCGTTTTGGCCTCTTCGCACTGAATGAAGGGCAATGGAATGGCCAGCAACTTCTTCCGGCAGCGTGGATTCGCGAAGCCACTTCGAAGCATGTTTCGAATGGCAGCAATCCCCAAAGTGACTGGGAACAGGGCTATGGTTATCAGTTCTGGCGCTGCCGACACGGAGCCTTCCGAGGTGATGGCAAAGATGGACAGTTTTGCATTGTTTTGCCCGAGCAGGATGCGGTCATTGCGATCACAGCCCATACGAGCAATATGCAGGCGGAGTTAAACGTCGTCTGGGATCAACTACTGGCTGCGTTTCATGAAGCTCCACTGGCAGAAGATCCGGCGGCTCAAGCCCGTCTTAAGGAAGTCTCGTCCAAGCTTGTCGCTGGTCAACCGAAAGGGACGAGCAAACTGCTGCTCAGCCAGAAAATTCAGAGCGACATTTTGAAGAAGGAGATGAAGTACTCGATTTATCTTCCCGCGGGTTATGAAGGCTCGACGACTTCGTACCCAGTGCTCTATCTGCTCCACGGCTTTGGTGACGATGAAACGAGCTGGCAGTTGAAGGGAAACATGCAACCCCTCGCGGATGCCACCATTGCGACCCGCCGGGCACTTCCGATGATCATCGTGATGCCCGATGCGGAGAAACGTTATTACATGAACAGCGTGATGGGCGAGTACATGTACGAAGATTATTTCATTAAGGAACTGATGCCGCATATTGAGAAAACCTATCGCGTCAAAACAGATCGTGCTGATCGAGCACTTTCGGGCCTGTCGATGGGTGGTTATGGAAGCTTGCTTTATGCCCTGCACCATCCTGAGCTGTTTGCCTCCTGCTATGCCATGAGTGCCGGTGTTCGCTCGGATGAAGAAATGCGGGCGATTCCGTTTGCCGAGTTCAAAAAGCGGTACGTTCCTTCCGTCGGCGATCTTGAGGAAGGGGACGAACGGATCACTGAGTTTTACAATCGGAACAGTGTGCTGTACCTGCTGCCAAAAACGCCCGTGGAACAGCTCAAACAGACACGCTGGTTCATCGATTGTGGGGACGACGACTTCCTTTACAAGGGAAATTCCCTGCTGCACATCACATTCAGCGACCTGAAAGTTCCGCATGAGTACCGTGTCCGTGACGGCGGGCACAACTGGAAGTACTGGCAACGCTCACTCCCGGATGCACTGGAGTTTGTCTCTGAATCGTTTTCGAAGGGGAAATAATCCCGCATCGACAACCGCAGAGGTGAAAACGTTCCCTTTTCGTCACTGCTCGATCTGCATAGAATCTGGGAGTCCCGAGTTAACTACCTGTTTCCCGGAAGAGTGACCTTGAGCGAATTCGTTGAGCCGCTGGGAAAGCGAATTCTGATCCGTAAAGACGAGAGCAAGCAAAAGACCCGCGGCGGGATTGTGTTGCCGGATCAGGCTGAAATTCCGACGATTACCGGCCGCGTGGTGGAAATCAGTGTGTTGATCGAGCGCGATCTCGACTTCCCGGTGAAGAAATACGACAAGGTGTTGTTTCACCCGAAGAATGCCATTCCGGTCGATTTTGAGCCCGACAATCTGCTGTATGTGGTTCCGATTGAAGATGTGGTTGCCGTTTTTCGCCGGTCGGAACCTGTACGTCCCCCTCGTAAGTCAAAAGGCAAGAAAGATATCGAACCTGACGAGTTGGGCGAATAGTTTTGCCGCCGTCATGTTGTGGAAGCTGGTTTTCACTGTGGCGACAGTGCGAACAGTCCATGTGATTGAGCATCAGTCGTCGAGAATCTGGTGACGACCTTCCATCACGAAACCCCAATTGTGAACGATGGGTAGTCTCCCGTATTGGGCGAATAGCGGTCCGAGGAAACATTCGATGTCGGGTTCAGCCACTCCTGAAGAACGATCTGCCTCTCCCACATTACGCCGCTGGATCTGGCCTGGAGTGACGCTGCTGCTGGCAGGAGTCGCTCAAACAGCACTCTATCTGACGTACAGTGAAGATCGCACCATGCTCATCATGACGACGCTCTTCGTCTGGCCAGCGACGATTTTCTCATTGTTGCTCTGGTGGGTTTTCGGCTCTGGATTCACCTGGAAGTCGCGTCTTATTGGTTTAGGAAGCCTGCTCTTCGTTGGCGGGCTGGTGATGTCAGTCGCCACGATTGAAGGCTTCAATGGCGATATGGTGCCTCGCGTCGTGTGGCGTTGGGCCCCCAAAGCGGAAGCTGCTGCCCGAAACGTTCCTGTCGCTCCTCAAGAGGGAGCTGTTGCCACACCTGTTCTCACCGCCGGGCCGGGAGACTGGGTTCAATTTCGCGGGCCGGATCGCGCGGGTGTGGCCTCCGGAGTGACTATCCCTCTGTCTTGGAGTGAAGCCACTCCTCCGAAGAAACTTTGGGGCAAGCCGATTGGTGTCGGCTGGTCGAGCTTTGCCGTCATTGGAGACCGGATCTTCACGCAAACGCAGGTCGAGCAGGAAGAGCAGGTGCTCTGCCTCGATCTGGCCACGGGCAACGTTCTCTGGAAGCATGCCGATCAGACCCGCTTTTCGGAAGCGATGGGTGGTGACGGCCCCAGAGCCACTCCCACGTTTCTCGAAGGCAAACTGTATACTCTCGGTGCGACTGGCATACTGAACACTTTCGATGCGGCTACAGGAAAAGTTTTGTGGTCGACGAACATTCTCAAGGATGCCGACGCCACCAATATCCCCTGGGCCATGGCCGGTTCACCTCTGATTGAAGATGGCCTCGTCATTGTCAATCCTGGTGGAAAAGACGGCCATTCGATTGCTGCGTATCGTGCGACGGATGGCCAGCTCATGTGGTCTGTCGGCGATTACGAAGCCAGCTACACAGCGCCACGGGTGGAGACGATTCACGGCGTTCGCCAGGTTCTCGTCTTCCATGCTGCTGGTCTTTCCGGGCTGGATCCAAAAACTGGCAAAGAATTCTGGATGTTCCCCTGGGTCAACCAGCCCAAGGTCAACGCCTGCCAGCCGATTCTCCTCCCTGATCAATCGCTCTTTCTCTCCTGCGGCTACTCGGTGGGGAGTGCCCGAATCGAGCTCACACCTGCCGAACCTTCGTGGCAGGTCAAACCAATCTGGAAGACCAATAAATTCCGGTTGAAGTTCAACGATGGAATTCTCAAAGACGGCTACATCTATGGCCTTGATGAAAACCGCCTCGCCTGCCTCGACATCGCGACGGGAAAGATCAAGTGGAAGGGCCCACCTTATGGCTATGGTCAGATCCTGATGACAGATAACTCGATCCTCGTCAGTTGTGAAAATGGCGAGCTGGCACTCGTGGAACCAACTCCCGAAAAGTTTGTCGAAATCACGAAGTTCCGTGTTCTACCCGATGCAACCACCTGGGCTCATCCGGTCATCGCCCACGGCAAGCTCCTCGTACGCAACAATCAGGAACTCGCCTGCTATCAGGTGGAAACCCCGCCTCAATAGATTGGCCGGATGAATCCATCTTCACTCAGCGACTGAGGCTTGCCCCTGTGGCTCTCCTCTATGTTCGACATTCGTCGCTGCGACTGGCCACAGCATCTGATATCATCAATTGTCGATGCTTCGATATTGACCGTATCAGCCCGAGGATCAATCCGCTGTGACTTCTTCCAAATTCATTGCTCTAGCTTTCGCCAGCTTTCTGTTGACCAGCGTCACTATTCACGTTTCTCCGCTTGACGCTCAGACGAACTCTTCCCGTGAAGAATCCCTGGCGGCTCAATCAACAGCTTCTACCCCAGCCGATTCTTCCAGCGCATTCCCTGCCCCCTTCAATACCGAGAAATCATCGACCGATTCCTCAATGCCAGCAGGCGAAGCAGCAGCGAAAACAGAGGTCCCCTCGGGGCTCAAGGTGAATGTTTTTGCCACCGAACCCGATGTTCAAAACCCGATTGCCATGTGCTGGGATTCTCTGGGCCGGCTGTGGATCCTGGAGAACTACACTTACGCCGAACGCACACAACGATTCGAACCGACACTGCGCGACCGGTTGCTGATTCTTGAAGACAAAGACCGTGACGGAGTCATGGACCAGCGGAAAGTCTTCACTGACGACATCCGGCAATGCACCAGCATCGCCATTGGTCATGGCGGAGTCTGGCTGCTCGCTTTGCCGCAACTGATTTTCATTCCCGATGCCAACCATGACGACATTCCCGATGGCCCGGCTCAGGTGATGCTCGACGGCTTCGAAGTGGCCCGCGAAAACCATCACAACTTTGCCAATGGCCTCAAATGGGGGCCGGATGGCTGGCTCTATGGCCGCTGTGGTGGTTCCTGCCCGGCTCGTGTTGGTCTCCCCGATGCTCCTCCCGAAGAACGTGTGGCTCTCGAAGGGGGCATATGGCGCTATCATCCTGTCTCGCGCGAGGTCGAAGTTCTTACCACCGGGACGACCAATCCCTGGGGACACGACTGGAACGCGTTCTACGAGATTTTCTTCGTCAACACCGTCAATGGCCACCTCTGGCATGCGATCCCCGGCGCGCACTATACGAGACCCTTCACGCTCGACCCGAATACCCGCACCTATGGGCTGATTGATCAACATGCCGACCATTATCACTTTGATACGGGAAAGAGCTGGACAGCCTCACGCGATGGCGCGGCCAGTTCACTGGGCGGCGGCCATGCTCATTCGGGAACGATGATCTACCTGGGCGGCCAATGGCCAGAAGAATACCGGGGCCAGCTATTCACGTTGAATTTCCATGGTCGGCGCATCAATGTCGAACAACTCGATCGCGAAGGGAGCGGCTACGTCGCTCGCCATAAACCCGATATGTTCCTCTCACCCGATGCGTGGTTCCGAGGCATCGATCTCGATTATGGGCCGGATGGCAATGTCTATGTGCTCGACTGGAGCGATACCGGAGAATGCCACGAACATACCGGCGTGCATCGCACCAGCGGTCGCATTTATCGCATCAGTTCCACCAGCAACTCACCACTTCCGCCCAAACCGCCCAACAAAACAGTTCCATTCCATGCCGTGAATGATTTACTGCTGGTGCCTTTACTGCAATCCACCAATGAGTGGGATGTTCGTCAGGCTCGCCTGGAGCTGGCCCATCGAGCCCGTGCCAAGACCTTAGACCCCGAGACTTTCTCGACGCTGCAGCAGCTCTTTGCCGAAATGGACAAGTCCAGCGCTGGCAAAGCTCCCGAAGAGTTTGCGCAGGCACAGCTGCGCCTGCTGGTGACCATCGGGACGATTGCCGGTATGCAGCAGCAAAGCCTGCCGCCGCAAACTTTGGCGCTGGCACTACAATCGCCTCATGAATCGGTACGTGCGTGGGCGATTCGACTGGCCACGGATCGGCTTCCCATCGACGACGCAATGAGCCGGCAGCGCTCGCGATCAGCCGCTGAGCAGGCAGCGATACTGCTCCATGCCCGTCAGCAATTGCCCATGTTGCTGGAACGAGCCCAGCACGATCCATCGCCCTTCGTGCGGCTGGTTCTTGCTTCCACTTTGCAGCGATTGCCAGTCGAACTCAGGCCGCAACTGGCCGCTTTGCTGATGAAAGATGCTCGCGATGATAACGATCACAATCTGCCACTCATGGTCTGGTATGGGCTGATTCCTGTCGCTGAAGCGGTACCTCAAGAACTGGTAAAAGTCTTTCAGGAGAGCCAATGGCCTTCTGTGCGGCAGAAGATAGTTCGTCGGCTGGCAGAAGATCTGGAATCGCATCCAGAACACGTCGATGCCCTCGTCGCAAAGGTCGTCCAGCAGAAAGATCCCGCTCAGTTGTTTGATCTCGCGGCGGGACTGACCGATGGTCTCAAAGGCTGGCGAAAAGCCAAAGCCCCCAATGCGTGGCCTCAAGTGATCGCTGTCGTAGAAGCGACGCCGATGTTATCGAACGATGCCAAACTCAAGACGCTGCTCACCGACCTGAATCTGCTTTTTGGCGATGGCCGGGCCATGGCCGATGTCCGCCGGGTCGCGACGGATAGCCAGTCCGATCCTGCCAATCGTCTTGCGGCCCTGGCCACACTTTCTGAAAATCATCCCGACGATCTTGACCAGATCCTCGTGCCACTGCTGAAGGAAGCCCGCTTCAATGTGGCGGCTGCCAAAGGCCTTGCCAACTGGAATCATCCCCGGGCCAATCGCCCACAGATTGGCCAGCAGATTGTGGCGAGTTATCGCTCTTTCCGAGCCCCCGTCCGCCCCGAAATCATTTCGTTACTGGCCACTCGCCGGGAATATGCTCAAGCTCTCATCAAGGGACTCGAAGAGGGGAGAATTCCTACGGCTGATATCACCGCTTTCGACGTGCGCCAAATGCGGGCCTTGAAGGATCCAGCACTCGACGAAGCTTTGACCAAGCTCTGGGGGGAAGCTCGCGAAACCACGGCTGATAAGCGTCTGGCCATTGAGCAGCTCAAGGAAAAACTGACTGGCGAAACTCTGGCCAAAGCCTCGCTGGGCGATGGCCGCGTGCTCTTTACTACGCATTGTGCCAAATGTCACAAACTCTATGGCGAAGGGGGCGCGATTGGCCCCGATCTGACAGGCGCGCAGCGATCGAATCTCGATTACCTGCTGGAAAACATTCTCGACCCGAGCAGTGTGGTTTCCAAAGATTACCGCATGTCGGTGGCTGAACTCGAAGATGGCCGCGTCCTTTCGGGCATTATTGTCGAGCAGACACCACGAACGCTCACACTGCAGACTCAGACAGAAAAATTGACGATTGAGCGAAGTGAGATTGTGGAACTGACGCCGACAAATTTATCACCCATGCCGGATGGCATTCTCCAGCCACTCAGTGAATCCCAGATTCGCGACCTGATCGCTTACCTCAAGCATCCCCAACAGGTGGCCCTGCCGGCTCGCTGAACGAGAAATTCTTCGTTCATAAACACATGCTCACCATGATGCTTTTTGCGAAATGCTCAAAAATGCGGGTGGGGCTTATCGGCAAAAGATAAACCGTTCTTGACTGAAAATTCGATTTTCTTCTAAAACGCCATAAGTCGCTCGACGGCAGGATTTCCATTGAGGAATTCCCCTGGCCTTTTAGAGCCGAATGTTCACTTAACTTCAGGGGAAGAATCATGGGTGAAGGGATGCACCTCGAGACCAATACACCGGCTCCGGCAGCCGCCAAAAAGCCAAAATCCAAATGGATTAAGCCAGTCGCTTTCATCGCAGGGACTGCTGCCATTCTCACTGCCGGCGGATTCGTCATGCAGTCGATGAGCCCGAAAGTGGGTCAGGCTGCGACGGAAACAGCTGGAAAGGCTACGCCAACCACAGATCGCCCGGTGAAGGTGATGGCTCGCGTTAATAAGGAAATCATTCCTTTTGACATGGTCGCTGAAGAATGCGTTGCCCGATATGGCAAGGAAGTTCTCGACGACATTATCAATCGCACCATGATCCAGCAGGCCTGCGAAGCCGCTGGCGTGACCGTGACCGAAGAAGAAGTCACCGCCGAAATCAATCGCATTGCCAAGCGTTTCAACCTGGATGTCAACAACTGGTATCAGATGCTTCAGGCTGAACGCGGCATCAATCCTCAGCAGTATCGCCGCAGCGTGATCTGGCCGATGCTGGCACTGAAGAAGCTCGCCAGCGAAAAAATCGACATCAAGGAAGAAGAGCTGAATCGCGCCTTTGTTCGCAACTACGGCCCTCGCGTCAAGGCCCGCATGATTCTCATGGATAACCTCCGCCGCGCGACGACCGTGTGGGAAAAGGCGAATGCTGACGCTGATAACTTTGAAAAGTACGCTCAGGAATTCTCGATCGATCCCCAGAGCCGGGCACTTGGTGGCTCCGTCCCACCGATTCCCAAGTACTCTGGCAACGACAGCCTCGAAAAGGCCGCCTTTGCTCTGAAGGAAGGCGAAATCTCCGGCGTGATCGAAGTGGGCCCCAGCCGCTTTGCGATTATCAAGTGCGAAGGCCGCACGGTTCCTACGGTCAACGAACTGACTCAGGAAATCCGCGATTCACTCTACGACGAACTTGCGGAACAGAAGACACAGGTCTCTGTCGCCAAGACCTTCGAAGAAATCCAGAAGTCGACACGCATCGACAATTACCTGACTGCCACAGTGACCGGCCCGGATCGTGTTCCCGCCGCCAATGCTCCTGGTGCGAACGCACCCGGTGCTCCTCAGCAGCCAGCCGCTCCGACAGGCGCCGTTCGCCTCGGAAATCGTCCTGCGAATAATGGCAACTGATTGATCACAAACATCGCTTGATCAAGACAGATTGACTCAACCCCTGCAGCCCGGCTTCTCCATAAGAAGCCGGGCCTGTGTCATTTGATGAGAGAATTTGTGCTGGAACAGGAAAATCGACAGGGTGGCTGGGGTCAAACGTCCTCGTTTGCCCCCAGAATGTTGGGCTCTGATCCTTGATGAAGAACATGCTTGAAAATCGTGAGAGCATGTCACGCATGCATTCGCGCTGGCAGCGCTATGGAACTGGGGGTGGATGAAAACATCCGACCCCAAGCACCAGCAGAATGAAAACGTGAAGTTGAAAAGCGTAAAGACCACGCCCTTCCGCAAAACCTTCAGGGCGTGCCACCCAAAGTCGTGCACTCGACGGTGACAGGTGTGTGCCATGCTTGCGGCTCCGAGCAAGCATGCTTCACAGGCTCGCAACGCACAAATGATCATCGGAATACGTAAGAGTTTGGAAAGAAACCGTTTCTGGCGAAATTCATAAGTGAGCAGCCAGCGAGCCCTCGATTCCACTTTCTCCACTCTGTACGGAAGAACAAGTTCAAGATCGTGCATTTTGCTGAGCTCTTTGGCACTCTATTTCTTTGAGGCTTACGACAAATCCCCTGTATTCCTCTGCATAGAGCGATAGAGAACAAGATGCTTTCTCCACTCAATACGCCGTTGGTCCCTGTCTCTCTGGATGGTGGTTCGCCAATCTACGCGAAGCTGGAATACCTGCAGCCTTCGGGTTCGACCAAAGACCGGTTGTCGTTTTTCATTCTCGGCAAAGCGATACGAAACGGAACCTTGAAACCTGGCCAATCAGTGATCGAGGCGTCGAGTGGTTCGACGAGCATTTCATTAGCGATGGTTTGTGCTCATCTGGGGCTTAAGTTTATCGCCGTCATGCCGGAGGGAGTGAGCCAGGAGCGCATCAAAAGCATTACGGCTTATGGTGCACAGGTGGTTTTAACCCCGGCGAGTGAAGGCATTCTGGGTTCATTGACCATGTGCCGGAAGCTGGCTGCGGAGCAGGAAGGGTTTCTGCCCCGGCAGTTTGAGAACCTCGACAATGCACGGGCTCATCAGACGCAGACTGCCCAGGAAATTGCCCATGAGTTGGGGACGCAGTGCATTGATGCGTTCGTTTCGGGAGTTGGCACCGGGGGGACGCTGGTCGGCAACTACTGGGGTCTCCGGGATTTTGGTTGTCCTGTATCGGCAGTGCTGGCCAAACCTGTGAGCCGTCAATTGATCTCGGATGTCGAGTGCTGCAGCTTCTCAGGGAAGATTCCCGGCGTAGTCGATGGGTTATCCACGATCTATCGCGAAGCCCGGATCGACCATCTGATCGAGATTGAAGTCGATGATGCCCTGGCGATCGAAACGACAAAAAAGCTGATTAAAAAAGGCTTCCCCGTCGGCCCGAGTTCGGGTCTCAACTTTGCGGCTGGCGAGATCTTACGCGAGAAGCATCCACATCTGAAAACCATCGTCACGATCTTCCCGGATCGCATGGATCGCTACTTCAGCACCCCGCTCTTCGCATAGTGATCAGGGCGACCAAGTTCAATCAGCCTGCTGTCGTATAATCGCATTAGCGTAGCAGCATTTTGCCAAGACGTCAGGGCATTTCGCTGGGGATCATTGCCGACTATTGAAGCTGTGGGGGGCCTGGAATCACTTGGGATTGGTGAGCCTTCACAGCTTCCTGAATACGAATGAGAACCTCGGGATGTGCGGCGGCGACATTACGTTTCTCGGAAGGATCGCGACCGAGATGAAAGAGCAGTTCTGGTTCATGCCGTTCCGGTTTTGAGCCTCCATAGCCTGTTTGAGTCTGGAAATGAGCCTTCCATTCACCCAGGCGGCAGGCAAAAAGTTGATTGCCTCGATAATAAAAGAACGGTCGCTCCGGCAGAGGCCTGGATTCGAAAAGTAATGGCGCGAGATCGACGCCATCGAACACAACATCCTTCGGGAGCGATGCACCGGCCAGGGCCAGAGCCGTGGGAAACACATCCATCGCACTGGCGAGCTGACTGGTCACGCCGGGCTTGATCCGGCTCGGCATCCAGGCAATCCCGGGTACACGCATGCCGCCTTCCCAGGTGCTCCCTTTGCCATCCTTGAGCAGACCGGCACTGCCGCCTTGATCGCCCATGATGAGCCAGGGGCCGTTATCACTGGAGAAGAAAACAAGCGTATTCTCAGCGATACCTTCCCGACACAAGGCTCCCAGGACCTGCCCCACACTCCAATCCAGCTCTTCAACAGCGTCACCATAAATGCCCGCACGGCTTTTGCCCTTGAAATCCTGCGAGGCAAACATGGGCACATGCGGAAAGGTGTGAGGCATGTAGAGGAAGAATGGAACGTTCTTCTTCTCTGTGATGAACTTGATGGCTTCTTCGGTATAACGTTTCGTTAACGTGGTCTGGTTTGCCGGTTGTTCAACAACCTCTCCATTGCGCAACAGCGCCACATTCCAGCCGTCGAGCGGTGGATTGGGTGAACCCGTCGAGCCTTTCGGCAAATCGGCCCGGGCATCCATATCATTGGAGTATGGCAGGCCAAAGCTTTGATCGAAGCCCTGATCCAATGGACGCGACCCCGGGTGAATGCCGAGATGCCACTTGCCAATCTGTGCAGTGGCATAGCCCTTTTCCTTGAGTGCCTCGGCGATGGTGATCTCTGCCGGGGGCAACCCTCCTTTGGAGTTTGGAAACAGCACGCGGCGAGCCCCGCACATGCCACTGCGAATTGGCAATCGTCCCGTGAGCAAAGCCGCTCGGCTGGGGGTACACACCTCGGCGGCAGAATAAAAATCTGTAAACCGTAATCCCTCCGCAGCCATCTCGTCGAGGTGCGGCGTGCGGATTGTTGGCGACCCATAACAGCCGAGATCACCGTAACCAAGATCATCAGCAAAGATCACCACGATGTTGGGCTTCGTGGAATCTGCGGCGAAGGAAGCACCGCAGAGGACGCAAAAGCTCCAAAGCAACAACGTGAGACGGGATGTGGCCGATGTAAGGTGATGAGCGGGTGACATGTGCTGCCTTTCGCGGAGTTACGCGGGCGATTTCCCTGGTTTCGGCCCATTCACACTCGTGGCGAGCGGACTCGACACCAGAATCGATGCGATGACAGGAACCCCGATTCTACTGGCTCCACGCAGAAGATTTCATCGCCAGTTCGAGTTGGCGTATGGAAATAGAGAAAGATGTTTCTCTATTGAAATGCGAACAGGGCCGAGAATTGGTGCATTTCGTAAGAACTGCATGCACCCTACCTAAGATAAGACAGAAGACCCTCACCCTGACCTCTCCCACGAAGACGTGGGCGAGGGTTCCAGACGGGATAGGGAGACATAAATTTTAGTGGCTAGCTGGGGGCTTGCGTTTCCAGCTCAGTCTGAGTGATCGCCACCAGCCGTAAATGCTCGACATCCCTTGCTGGCCGTCGATCATGGTTTCGAACAGCTCAGGATTTCGCTGCATGGCTGCTACCTGGAGTTCATCCTGGGCTGTTGTCAGAAGCTGTGAAAGTTCCTGCTGGCAGATATGACGGTCTCGCGACAGGCTGGCAATCTCGCGAGTGGTTCCCAGGTGAACCAGCACTTCAGGAAGTCGCTCATCCCAGAAAACATACTCAATGGCAATTGGCTGCACGACGCCGCTGGTCAATCGTGAGAGTACTTGTGGCAAGCCTGCCATCAGTTCGGCGGGCCGCTCGCGGGCATCGGCAAAGCGGCCTTGCGGAGTCATCCATAAAGCGTGGGCCGGGCTGCTGGTAATAGCCTGTGCCATTTTCAGGAACTGAACAGCTCCCCGCGGCGTACCGCGATCCACCCCAAAGAACCCGATTTTCTCGAAGAACTTGTAACTTTCGAGAGCTTCCCGATCCATGGCTCCATAATGATTTCGATTGGGCCAGAACTCTTTGGCAATCAACAGCCCCACCAGCGGATCCCACCAGGAGGCATGGTTCATGTAGGCCACCAGTGGAACATCCGGCCCTGCCCGCTGGGCATCCGATTTCAGCACGCGCATCGCGCGAAAGTGCCGGGCGAGGTACCTTCGGGAATACCAGGCAAACCCGTCGAACCATCTCTGATTGATGCGAGGAAGTTGTTCGGGGGATGTCTGATTCGGGCCCGTCACCTGTCAGTTCTCACGTTCTGGCTGAAGAATAGACAACCACCGGCAGACAAACGATTTAGTCGATCTCATCATGAAAAAGATTATCGCCCTGCCGTAACCAGGTCTCTGCGGACAGGTTCCACGACCCGGTCCTGATCGAGCGAATCAGCCGCAATCCAGCCCGACATCATGACCATGGGCATGCCAGGGCCGGGATGGACACTGCCACCCGCCATATACAGGCCCTTGACTGCGGCATATCGATTGGCGGGCTTAAACGCGCCCATGTACTTCCCATGACTGGCCAGGCCGTAGATGGCCCCCTTCAAGACACGATACCGGTCTTGAATGCTCTGGGGAGTCAAGGCGGATTCGTAGACGATGCGGTCTTCAATATCAGTCAATCCGGCAGAGCGTTTGAGCTTATCGAGAATCACCTGTCGATACTCAGGGAGCATTTTGTTCCAATCCTGCCCGGATCTCAGATAAGGAGTATGTACCAGAATATAGAGAGCCTCGCCGCCGGCTGGAGCAACTGCGGGCTCAGTGACGGCAGGTGCGCAGATGTAACATGTCGGATCTGGCGCAGGAACTCCCTGGTTATAGATCGCATCGAACTCTTCGTGAGGATCTCGCGAGAAAACAAAATTGTGATGCAATAGCTGAGGATATCGCTCTTTCAGACCCAGATAGAGCACCACACCTGAGCAGGCCGGTTCGTACTTGCGTTCACTCAAAAATCTGGTGCGATCGGTGGGCTCCAGCAGTTCCTCATGCATACGCACGCAATCGGCATTTGAAACGACGGCGTCACAGGCAAATGTACGACCAGCGCGAGTTGTAACCCCCGTGACTTTGCCGGCTGACTTCTGAATTTTCTCAATCGGTTCTCCTTCGTAGAAAACCACACCCAGATCGGTGGCCAGCTTCCTGAGAGCAACCGGGACAGCCCGAGTTCCGCCCATCGGATACCAGATCCCTTCCTGCGTCTGCATGTGGGCGATGCCGCACAAGACTGCTGGTGAAGCATCAGGGGATGAACCCACATACTGCGTGAAATGATCCACCAGTTGCGAAACGCGGGCATCGGGAATGAACGATCTCACGGTTCCTGCGACCGAACTTCCCATGCGTAAGGTAAGCATGTCCTTCAGCCCCCGGAAGTCCATCAACTCGCCAGCGCGGAACATATCTTTGATCGAGCCCACCGACCGCCAGAAAAAGACACGATTGCTCAGATCGTGCAGTTGAGCCGAGTATTGCAGAAACTTGCGATAGCCATGCCCGGCTGCTGGATTCTCGGAAAAGTCGTTGATCCGGCGGTACATCTCATCCACGTTGGCCACCAGATCGAGAATATCGCCGTCATCAAAAATGCAGCGCCATTGGGGATCAAGCGGAACCATTTCGAGATAGTCTTCGAGTGGTCGCCCGGCCTCAGCGAAAATTCTCTTGAGAACAGAAGGAAGCGTTAAAATCGTCGGGCCCATGTCAAACCGGAAGCCCGCTTCATTCAGTACCGCAGCCTTACCACCAGACCACTCATTCTGTTCGAAGACCGCGACCTGGTAACCTCGCGCAGCCAATGTACAGGCTGCTGCCAATCCACCCAGACCAGCCCCGACGACTGCAACCTGCTGCGTTGTTTGATTAATCATCTATGGCTCAACTTTTGAAGAATTCTTTTCGTTTGCCCGATTATAGCCAGCATCAACACTTTAGAACTGTGATGTTATGAACAACTCTGCGAAAGAATCTGACAAAACCATTGTTTCTTTCCAAATACCGAACGGAGACAACCCACGCAATCTTCCATGGATTGCGGAGTTTATCTGCTCCATAAATTTTTGAGCATTTGCCACAAACCCTCTCGCGCTGTCGCTCCTGCACCATGGCACCACCTGGCCAATCCCGAAAGCAGATTTTCAGAAACCTTAACACCCAGATGCGGCTTCCATCGTCCCCGGGGGGACACAATCACCTGTAAGGTCGTCATCTCCATGAGACCGGGAATTCCCCGCGTGCGACCATAGCCACTCCATCGATTTCCGCCAAAAGCCACTCGTGGATCTGCTGTCGGTGCAATGAGATCATTGATGACCACACAACCAGTCGAGAGTTGTCGAGCCAGATGCATGGCTTTTTCTGTATTGCCAAAGATGGAAGCTGACAACGCATAATCAGACTTCCGATCCTCTGCCAGCAGTTCCTCGATCGACTGATACTCGAACACAGTCGCCACGGGGACGAACAAATCACTGTGCAATACAGCGGCATCAGCAGCAAGATTCCCCAGAAGAACCGGTTGCCAGTCTTCTTCCAGACTCCAGGAACCTGCCAGAACTTGCCCACCCTGGGCCACTGTTTGTTCAAGGGTCTGAATCGCTGGTTCTGCATGAACACGATCCACTGCGCACGAACCTCCTCGATGGCCGACTTCCTGCTGGAACAGATTCACCAGTTCATTGAGCCGTCCCAGGGGACAATAGACTTTGCGTGGAGCCATGCACGTCGCTCCGCCATTGATCATCAGACCAAACGCGAGACATTGAGCGGCCAGTTGAAAACTGGCATCCGGGAGCAAGTACATCGCATCACGACCGGAAAGCTCAAACGTGCCAGGTATGAGTTGCTCACTGGCTAACTTCAGAACGGCCTGGCCACCGCCGACGGAACCTGTCATGACGACAAAATCTGGTCGTTGTGCAAGTACCTCGGCCACCTCGGCATGGCTCTCACCTGTCACATACATCAGGTCTTCCGGCAGACCGGCTTCGACCAGCAATCGTTTCAACAGATCAGACACCGGCTGCGCCAGTCGACCGGGTTTCAAAATGATCCCGTTACCCGCCATGAGTCCTTGAAGAACCTGCACTCCAGGCAGGAAGAGCGGATAGTTGGATGGCCCCACAACCAGAACAATGCCGTGAGGCTGGCGAAGTTCCCAAACTTTCGCACCTGGCATCCAGAGCGGTTGACCGCGTCTTGAGAGTTTTTTGGGCGAGAGTGCCCGCCCTGCCACACGTTCCAGAAATTGGCACGCTTCGGCTAATGGAAGAATTTCCGCAGTCAGCGTCTCAAGAGATTGCCTTTGAGGAATCGTGATCGTATCAATGATTTCTTGCTGCGAACTCACAAGAAGATGGCGAAATCGCCGGAAGATACGGGCTTTTTCTGCAATTGAGCGACGACTCCATTCCTGCTGTGCATGTCGTAGTTGAGGCATCACATCAGTTAGAGCCACAGATCTATCCCGAAAAAACCATCGACCTCATCATTCGACTCGACATTCAGCCTTTAACCTATCGAAGTCTTGCTGTCGGGGGCAGAGGCCAGTTGATGAATTTCATGATGACTGCGACATGTGGCCAGATTGTCAACCATTTCTACCTGCTCAACGGGAACCGTGTGATCAGCGAGAATCGGTTGGGCAGCAAGTTGTGTTGGTGATCCGATTGCCGGGAACGAAACGTCTTGTTCGCCAAGATCTTCCAACAGGAGCTTTGAGGTAATGCGGGCTGATTCGTAGATAACGGGCAATCCGCTGCCGGGGTGAGTTCCTCCACCCACCAGATAGACTCCGGGAATATCAGCAAATCGATTTCGTGGCCGAAGATGCAGCATCTGCTGGAGGTTATGTGCCAGGTTGAAGGTGGCACCACGATAGATTTCGAAGTCTTCATCCCAGTTTCGGGGTGTGACGATCTTCTCGTAGCGAATTCTCGATTCGAGATCTTTCAGGCCAAATTTCGATTTGAGCTGCTCAATGACCACGGCTCGAAACTTTGCCTGCTGCTCGGGCCATTGAATGTTTTTGTGCTGATGCGAAACAGGTGCCAGCACGTAGAGCGTGCTGTGTCCCGCAGGAGCCAGTGAATCGTCCGTCACACTGGCGTTCTGCACATAAATTGAAGGATCCTTGGAGAGGATATGCCGCTGTTCGATGTCCTTAAGGTTCCCCTCGTAATCTCCTGAAATCAAAATATTATGATGTGACAGATGGTCGTAGCGCCCCTCAATTCCAAGATACATCATGAATGTCGAGCAGCTGTATTGCTTGCGTGCCAGAATGCGGTTCGACCATTTCGGGCGATGTTTCTCGGGAACTAGCCGTTCCATGCTGCGGGCAAAATCGCCATTAACCACAATAGCTTTAGCCCGATACTCGCCCTTGGAAGTCCTGGCACCGACAGCCCGTGAACCCTCAAATAAGAGTTGTTGAACTGGCTCTCCGTAATAAAACTGCACTCCCATCGACTGGGCGATTTCTGCCATTTTTTCAGAGACCGCGCTGCATCCTCCATAGGGATGAAATACGCCGTACTCATACTCTAAAAACGAGAGAATTGTGAACAGACTTGGGCAGCGGAACGGCGACATCCCGAGATATTTGCTCTGAAAAGAAAACGCGAGCCGAAGCCTTGAATCTGAGAAGTATCGCTTGAGATCGCCATCAACGGACGCCCAGGGCCTGACAATGGGAAGTAACTTGAGAAGTGGAAGAGCCAGGACATCTTTGAGCGAGTGAAACGGGGATTCGAGAATCGGGCGGAACATTTCCAGCTTGTGTCGATTCTCATCGAGAAATCGTCGAAAGTTTCGGGCGTCCTGCGGATTGAATTCTGCCAGTGCCTGCTCCATTCGAGTGACGTCGGGCGTGGCATCGAGCTGGCCACCATTCCCGAAGATGAGACGATACTGGGGGTCAAGCCGCTTCATAGGGACATCTGTCATCAGATCCCGACCAACAGCAGCAAAGATCTCGTGGAGAACTCGCGGGTAGAGAAAGAATGTCGGCCCGTAGTCAAAACGATAGCCATCAGCATTCAGGGCTGATGTACGGCCACCAGCGACCTCGCGACGTTCGAGGACGCGAACTTGCTTTCCCCGGCTCGCCAGCAGCATGGCTGTCGCCAGACCGCCAGGGCCACCACCCACAATGATGACATCACTCTCCACTCACAAACTCCTCTTGGGGAAGAAAGTTCAGAAAGACTTCCCGGGTGATGTCAAGATTTTTGAATCTTTTCTCGGTTTTCTGCTGAGCAACGCCGTCATACACGAAGAATCTCTCGATTCACCGCCACTTAGCAAGAATTATTCACATCTGGCGGAATTCGCCCAGTAGAAATTCTCACGACACCAATCACCTGTCATGGCAGACCGTTCGAACCAAATCGCCGAATTGAGCAATCTGAGTGCAATTAGCATACTTCTCTTCAGTCGAAATAAACATCCTGCTGAATGGCCAGCGAAGTCAACTTCTTTGAAGATCCCCCCATGGCGCAACGTACTTTTGTCCAGAATTTCAACTCGCGTCTGCAATCCGGCCTGGTGATCTTCTCTTTCCTCTGGCTAAGCGTGGCGTTTTTCTGGCTCTACCGGGCAGTGACTCTTGCAGGACAGAAGATTGACTTTTTTGTCGCGATCTACCTCTTTTTAACGATCCTTTGCAGTTTAGTGGGTTTTGTTCTGGCGTTCATTGATAAGCGTCGGTCAGTACGAGATCGGCCTCGTATTTCGGAACAAACACTCCATGCCTTTTCCCTCGCCGGGGGCTGGCCGGGGACTTGTATCGGCAACTGGCTCTTTCGCCACAAAACGCAAAAGACCTCCTATCAGGCGATGTTCTGGCTGATTGTGTTGGTACACCTTTCAATCGTCTCTTATTGCCTCTATCTCACCTGGTGGCCTGCCAATTCTGAACCAGCCAACATTTCCAAGCCTCCTTCGACCAGCCTCCCTCGGATCACTCCTCAACCTCTTCTTCCACCAACTGGTGCAACCGGGTGAATGCCCCCTTTTCCCATTCTTTCTGCAGCCCGCTAACTGATATTCAGTTACGAATCGACGTTGTTCGGGCTACTATAACCGCGTGATAGACTTCCCATTGCCATGGCCACAATGCAGTTCAAGAAGACGCCTCATGATCTCGCAGGAACTCACCACTCAACTTGCCAAAGCCCCCACACCCGGCGATGTCTTCGAGCGGCTCATCGAACAACTGGAGGCTCAGAAATCGTGGCATCTTCTTTTCGATGCACTGCTCGCCCAATCGAAGCTCAAACTGGGTCTTCCCACTCTCAAACCCACTTCGTTTGAAGATGTCCCCGCTGCTCTCAGGCCGCAATTCGAGAAAGACTATGCGACAGCCGCCCGTGCGGTTGGTACAGCATTACTTGGCCAGAAAGACATCACCGGAGCGTACCCCTATTTTCAGGCGATTCGCGATCTCGAACCTCTCGCTGCGGCATTGAAGGCGATCCCCTTGCCCGCGACCTGGTCCGAAGAGGCGCAAGCACTCATTCAGCTAGCACTTTATCAAAAGGTGGCTCCCGAACGCGGTGTCGAAATGATGCTCAAACTGCAGGGCACCTGCAGCACGATCACGGCACTCGACCAGATCTTTGCTGAACTTCCATCCGAAGCCCGCTCGCGCTGCGCTGTTCTCATGGTTCGCAATCTGCACCATGACCTGCTATCGAATCTCTCACGCGAAGTCCTGCAGAAGTCTCCGCTTGCCATGCCTCCCAAAACCATTCGTGAAGCGATTACTGGCCGCGACTGGCTCTTTGCAGAGTCAAACTACCATATCGACGTTTCTCACCTGCACAGTGTGGTCCGCTTTGCCCGTTCGATCATGAACAGCCCCGCCGATCTCGCATTGGCACGCGATCTGGCCGAATATGGCTCGATGCTCGACCCTCAGTTGCAATACTCGGCTGAACCTCCTTTTGACGACTACTACGCAGCCCATCAGCAATTCTTTTCTGTACTGCTCGAATCGACACCGGACGAACATCTGGCGTGGTTTCAGAAAAAACTCGATGCTGAACCTGATGCCCCTGATCGCGCTTTGATTGCTTACGTGATGGTCGATCTCCTGGCTCGCCGGAAACTTCTCAAAGAAGCGATCCCCTTAGCAAGAACCCATTTGATTGGTGCCGACCCTCAGTTTCTGGCAGCTTTTTCTGAGCTGTGCCGGGATGCCGGTGAGTGGGGCGTGCTTGCCGAGGTTGCCGCTGAAGAGAATGAACCCGTTCTCTATGCTGCGGCTCTGGCTGCCCAATGTCCCCAGCCATCAGCCAGCTAATCATTCTGAGTAAAACATTTATCGGCAGAACTTCGATTTCATTTCCACATTGAACGACAACTTGGGAGCACAGGCAAGATGAGACATGATGGTCGCCAGCCAGATGAACTGCGTCCGATTCGAATTCAGCGTCAGTTCACCAAAGTTGCCCCTGGCAGTGTGCTGATCTCGGCTGGTGACACAACTTTGCTCGTGACCGCCAGCATCGATGAAACCCTGCCTCCGTGGAAGGCAGCCGATCCTGCAGCTCAAAAAGGCTGGCTCACTGCCGAGTACTGCATGCTCCCCGGCAGTACCTCTCCCCGCAAACGCCGCGAACGCGAAAAGGTCGATGGCCGCTCGACAGAAATTCAAAGGCTCATTGGCCGCAGCTTACGGGCCTGTGTCGATTTTGAAACACTGGGGCCGCGCACGATCATGATCGACGTGGAAGTTCTGCAGGCTGATGGTGGCACCCGCACTCTGGGTATTACCGGCGGCTACATTGCCCTGTGCGATGCGATTGCGACCTTAGGTGATAAGGTTTCAAAAGACCGCCCTGTGCTGACCACGTCGATTGCTGCAGTCAGTGTCGGGATTTCGCACGGGACACCAATCCTGGATCTCGATTATATTGAAGACAGCCAGGCAGAGGTTGATCTCAATGTGGTTATGACAGGTTCGGGCGAATTCATCGAGATTCAAGGGACAGCCGAAGGCCGCTCGTTTACCCGCGCGCAGCTGGATCAACAGCTTGCACTGGCTGAGAAAGGCATTCGCCAACTCATGGAACTCCAGCAAGCAGCATTGAAGGGCTGATTGCATTTGCCTGGGTTGCGAGTGCTGAGCTGGGACTTGGTGCGTTCCGTAAGAACTTCATCGCACCTTACCTCAGAGGGAATAAAAAACACGTACACCCGTCTTCTTTAAGCGACACTTATCAATCTGGGACTACAAAGTGTTCTTTATGTTTGATCGCATACAATGCCAGTAGGGCTTCCACATTTTCACTACATTCGTAGTAGCGAGTGTCCAACCCATCAACAACTTGATCTTTTTTACTGGTAAAAGCGGCGAGCTGACGGTGCCGGGTGTCGTTATCAACCGCTGGACCCGCAGTTCCAAACAACTTGGTTGCCTCCTGTAAGATTAATGCACGCTTCTCAGCACCGATCGCCTTTAATCCAGCAAGAGCTGACTTCCAGTGATCGCCCGATGAATTCACGAAATATTGTGAATGCCCTCCGTTGCAGACTTCGCTGTCGTACATAAATACAGCGTAGTAGTGCTTCTGAGGCGAAGAGAGTTGATCGAACCCTTGTTTATCCAAAGCATCAAAGATGACCTCGCGCGCATTCGTCACACCAGACAATATCGCCAGTGCCTCTGCTGCAGCTCTTTGAATCTTCTCGTTACCTGACGTCAATTCCAATCGAAACAACTCTTCTGCTGAGGCATCAGGGTGATTTGCATAAGCGATAAGTGCCTCGGAATAATTGTAGTCATGAGGGTAATCGGCAACGAGAGGCTTCAGCGTCTTAAGGAGCGGCAGAAGTGTGTCATGAGGAATTTTATGGCCTGCTGTATTCAATGCCCGAATGATGTACTGAAGCTGTTTGTTCTCGATGGAAAAATAATCGGAAGAGAGCAGAATAGACATCGCACGATTGGTATCGATTGCAAGCAATAGTCCAGGAGCACGACCACTGACCGAGTTATCGGGACGATCCAGCAGTTTCGTTAATGCTGGAACCATGGCATCGAGGAATTCCGGGGTGCATCGTTTGGCTCGAATTCCTCCTTCGACACCCATCATCGCGAAAGAGCGAACATAGTCGTCATCATCACCCAGAGCGATCAGCATCGGCTCAATACATTCAGACGTGCCGATGTTACCTAGAGCATGAGCAGCATACTTGCGAAAATAGCTGTCATTATGCTGCATATATTTAGCCAGAGGCTGTGCTGCCTGGGGCGACCCAGACGACTCTAGTAGATCGGCAATTCGCTCGAAAGGCGATGCCGGGCCAGGGACATAACCTCCGTCACCGAATTTCATCGAAGCGGTTTTGGGATTGTTAAGTGCATTAATAAGCATTGGTACAGCCTTCATGCCGACCAGTTGAAGACGATCAAAGTTGAAGTGTTTGTCCTTCTCATCAAAGAGTTGATCGACCATTTTCTGGATTTCTTCATCCGAAATATCGTCAGGGATCGTTAACGCTTTTCGAGCGGCGAAATAGTCAGCAGCGGCTTGCTTGTAGTCGGGATTTTTCAACCAGTCGCTAAAACCACCATTTTCGCCATGGCGAGGCCTGAGCATTCGATATGTAATAAAGGTTCCTATGGAGATTATTACGACGATCCCTAAAATGAATGCGGCGTATTTCATACCATACCCTTAAGGATCTATGGTGGACTACTGTTGGTCATTTTCAGACTTATTGCCAAGACTTATATAAACTCGCCATGGAGCTTGTGGTTGCCATCTGCTTTCTGCAAAACAACTGCTTGTTGAACGTTTGCTAGAACATACTTGCCTGAAGCAGCAGCGAGCATGGGACAAGGCAATATTCCTCCAGGCAAATCCCCTCTAGGCAATATCTCCCAAAGCTTCATCTGCTGCACGGAGAGTCTGCTTCAAGTGTTCTTCCGTTAAAGCGGCAGACACAAAATGGGCCTCGAACTGGCTGCAGGCGAGATAGATTCCCCGCTCGAGCATCCCATGAAAGAACCGGGCAAAGCGTTTTGTATCACTCCGTTTCGCCACTTCATAACCTGTCACAACATCGGGATTAAAGAACAGAGTGATCATACTTCCCACATGCGGGCATGTATGAGGCAATCCATGCTTTGTGGCGAGTTCACTCAGGCCTTGAGCCAGGCGCGAGGTGTAGTTTGCCAGAGTTGCATAAGGCCGTTCATCACGCAGCACGCTGAGTGTGGCAATCCCGCTGGCCATCGCCACGGGGTTTCCGGAGAGCGTTCCTGCCTGATAGACCGGCCCGATTGGCGAAACCTTCCTCATGATATCTGCTCGCCCACCATAGGCCCCGACAGGCATGCCGCCGCCAATGATCTTTCCCAGAGTCGTCATATCGGGCGTGATCCCGAACAACTCCTGGGCACCACCATACGCCAGACGAAAACCCGTCATCACTTCGTCGAAAATCAGCACTGTTCCATGCTGAGAACAGAGCTCACGCAGCAGCTTCAGAAACTCGGGCGAAGGCACAACCAAGCCCATATTCCCGACCACAGGCTCAAGAATCACCGCAGCAAACTGATCAGGATGACGACGAAATGCATTTGCCAATCCCTCGCAATCGTTGTACTCCAGAACGGTCGTATGTTCTGTCACACTTGCGGGAATCCCAGGGCTCGAAGGGACACCATGGGTCAAGGCTCCACTTCCTGCCGAAACCAGCAGGCTGTCGACATGGCCGTGATAACAACCTGCAAACTTGATCAATCGATCCCGACCGGTGAATCCCCGTGCGACACGTATGGCCGACATCGTGGCTTCAGTCCCCGAGTTTGTCATCCGCACCATCTCGATTGACGGAACAGCCTCAATGACCATTTGGGCCAGTTCATTCTCGGCTTCGCAGGGGGCACCAAAGCTCGTACCACGATCGACAGCCGCATGAATGGCGGCAGTCACAACGGGATGGCGATGCCCTAAAATGTGCGGGCCCCACGAACCGATGTAATCGAGGTATCGATTCCCATCAATATCATACAGGTATGGCCCTTCCCCACGATCCATAACGACGGGTGTGCCACCCACACCACCAAAAGCACGAGCGGGGCTGTTCACACCGCCGGGTATCAGCTGTTGTGCTGCTGCAAAAACCTTCTCACTGCGGGAGTGAATCAAACGAACTTCATTCTCAATCGATCGAGGTGAATCAGCGACAGACATGCAGCATCCCAGCAGAAAATCAGCCATCAACAAATGCCTGCAACCGCAAAGTGGCTGCAATCAGCATGAGAAGTTTAGGCAACAACGTGTACTTCGCAAATGAGCCGATACTCGGGCTTACTTTGACTCAGCCTCGGAATCCTCATCGATTTCCGCCGCCAGCAGTCCTTTCTCGATCCCGATGGCCATGAGCCGGATCCATGCCTGCTCGGCCTGATAGCTCAAGACCAGACCATTTTCGAGTGGTCTCAGCGACGCTTTGAGTGCGCCGACGGATGGATCAACCGGCGGTAGATCCGCAGGCAAAACCGGCTTAAGCATGGTCTCGGCCAGATCCTTCAAGTTCGTACTGGTGATGTAGAAAGGGATCTTCCGTCGACTGGCCAATGGGTCGGCAGGGGCTTGAATTTTCTCGACAATCTCAGCCAGACGCGATTTTGTCAGTTCGAGTGATAGCGTGGAATAGCAGATCAAATCATCGCTGATCCACAAATACACCTTCTGCTGAATGAGAGTGGCTTCTGGAGCTTTAGCCCCATCGCCGGCAGGTTTTTCTTCCAGTTCGACTTTGGGAAAACCAGGAATCTCTTCCAGTGCCTTGGCAGGATCCTGATAGGGCATCAGGTAATCCAACTGATGGATCGGAAGCCCCTGAAAGCTGCCCACCCCTAACGACACTTTCTGCACGAGTTGGGCGTCATTGACCCGGATCTCTTCCAATTTGGGCAAGAGCACCGTCAGATCGGCACTGAGATTTTTTCTGGGAGCGAAGGCAGTGACGGCCAATCCGTTGAAGACAGTTTTCTCCGGAGCTGCTTGACCATCCGAGGCGGTGGCCGTTGTCGGTTGTGTCTCTGAAAAATTCTCGAGTGACTTTCCACTGAACACTGTTCGCGTCAGATCCTGCAGCGGCTTTAACGCCTTGATCAGATCTCGCTGCGCTTCCACCTCTTTCACCTGAGCTCGCACCGCCTCTTCCATCATCTTGGCGAAAATCCCGCCCAGTGGAGAGAGGGTCTTCCCTGCACGAAAACCTGTGTAAGCAAACGAATTCAGTTCAGCTGGCTTATTCGTTTCCAGCAGTTTGATCAGTCGGCCATCCTGCACCCGCCAGCTATCAATCATGCGGGAGGCACCACTATCAGCAGTCACATGCCACGGAATCGAAACTTCCATCAGTTCAAGCTCTGGATCGATCTTCATCCCCAAAGTGATATCCGTCCCGTCAGCACACAGTTTTTCAAAGGCACCTGCGTAACTGTTCAAAAATGTTCTCAAGGCCGACTTGAAGAGTTTTTCGACCTCTGGCGATGGCCAGTTGCTGGATTCTGCAGACTGCTTTGCCAACTCTTCGGCAGCCTGGGCCATCCCTGCTCGAATTCCGACTCCAATGAGATTGCGAATCCCGGGAGGCACCTCCGAAAGCCGTATCGATGCCGAGAAATCGAACTGCCTGGCGTCTTCCTTAGCCGAGTCGTCGAAGCGTGCAAAGGTTCGAAATGGTTTTTCGAGCACCTTGGCATTACAGAGCAGCAGCGAATCGCCCACTTCAATGGCATGTGTAATTCCGGAAATCACTTCGGGGATTTCCCACACGCCCTCTTGACCGGGTACTTTGACAGGGGGAGTGGCCTCGGGATTGTCCTTTCCCAGTCCTTGCAGAAAGACCACAGGATCGGTCACGGGAAAAGACAACACAAACCACGGCTCTTCCTGAATGGTCTCTCCCAGGAACACCATTAGACCCAGGGGCCGGTTACGATCTGCACCATCGGGTTCATTCCACTCATCCAGCCATTTGCGATATTTCTTTTCCAGAGCTGCACGATCCTGGAAAAAGCCCGCGATGTACTGCGAAGCCTTTTCCACTCGATCGATACTGGCCACCTGCACCACACAGAATGGCTTTTTGATCGCAGGTGCTCCCCCTTCGCCGGGCTTTCCACCCTCCTGGCCCTGGCTCGTGTTCACGGTGTAGAGGCAAACCCCAACACTCACCACAACCAGCAGAAGCACTCGCATGAAAGCGGAATTTACGACCAAGAGCATTCGATTCCCACAACAGATCTCCCACCGGTCTGCAGACTGTTTGAAGAACTTATTCGATGCAAACATGACAATTTTCCGTACGCAGGCCAGAGAAAGTGATCAACGCGAAAACGAATCCTTGCCAAACACCACTCACCTGAAAACGCAGGTCGCATTTTGGCAGAGTGCCTCTTGGCCGGAGGATGCTTAGTTAGTATTGACCATGCAAAGCCAAGGATCAATGCGAAAGCCATCCTCGGGATAAAAACATCGAACAGTTCTCAACAAAACATTCCTCTCCGATACAACAGCCTTTGACACTTTCGTAACCTCCAAGCCTCAGGCTGTACCTCTCATAAACCGAGCCAACTCTCCATTGAAATCATCCTAAACCACGACAGTGTCATAACTCCAGGACCTACTCCCTCGACCACTCTTGGGCACCTGCCCCTGACCGAGCACCAATTCCCGCACAGGTCTCAGCAGTGATCGCTCACCGGTCAGTATGCTCTCGCACCCTGCTGACGACAGACTCCCCAACCTCCACAGCCCCCCCATGACCCCACATCCTGGCATGCGCACACTCCAATCGCATCGGTGGAACAGAATGTGCAACTCCTGATCGAAGTCGACACTAGACGAGTGAATATCTCACAACAGATCGTCTTAGCGCAAGAAAAACGAATCTCCTATCGAACAGGCGATCAATATAGCTGTTGAAGTTGAACAGAACTCATCGCTATCACGATGCGCATCTACGAAGAATGACTAATTATTCACTGTTATCAATTGACCACCCATAAGTCAGGAAACAAGAATGCGATATCTCTCTTTAAGCCTCCTCTGCTGCATCGCCAGTGCCTGCGGCTATATGGGCTCCGGGACTGCCAGTCAGCCGACCACTCCGACCACTCCGACCACTTCTCACAAAGTCTCGATTCCTGATCCATCCCCAACCAACACAGGGATCAATGCACGCGATCGCTCGGACGAAACGATGACACCGTTTGACCAGAACGAAAATCCCAAGGATATCGCTATCACCGCAGATATCCGCAAACGCATTGTTGGCAGCACCATGTCAATTAGTGCAAACAACACCAAAATCATGACCAAAAATGGCAAAGTGACCCTTCGAGGACCTGTTGCCACTTCAGCTGAAAAAGCCCAGATCGACGTTATCGCTAAAGAGATTGCTGGTACCGTTAATGTTGATAACCAACTCGATGTTTCCAGCAAGCCATCCACATCTCCTGAGAATTAACGATTCAATAGAATCTTAAAACTTCAAGTCAACAGCATGAACTTCCATGAAAATCAAGTTTATAGATTTTCCATATCAAGAATCACTCTCGTTAAGTTTCCCCACTAATTAAAGAAAGCTCTCCCATGTCAAGCTCTGTGATCTGTACAGCCAACACTCGCCAAACTGAATCAATTATTCGCAACCTGAAAGACGCAGGGTTTCAAGGAAACGATATCTCTGTTCTGATGGCCGACCAGGCCCAGACGCGAGATTTCGCTTATGAAAAGAATACAAAAGCACCCGAAGGTGCGACTGCCGGTGCCGGCACCGGTCTTGTCATTGGAGGCACACTGGGATGGCTGGCAGGAATTGGCTTGCTGGCAATTCCCGGGCTCGGCCCATTCATTGCTGCGGGCCCTATCATGGCAGCTCTTAGCGGTGCTGCTGTCGGCGGTACGCTCGGCGGACTGACCGGTGCTCTCATTGGAATGGGCTTGCCAGAAATTGAAGCGAAACTTTACGAATCGAAAGTCAAGGCGGGGAATTCACTGATTTCCGTTCAATCGGAAGATAGTAACGAGTGTGAGCGAGCGAGAATCATCTTTGAACGTGCAGGGGCTAAAGATATCTCGAAAGTTGGTGAATTGTCCGCGCAGCCAGTCATTCTTAATGACGCGTAACATCGAAGATCCAAACATCGATGTCGTCGCGCGAAAGTGTCGCAACCAACAAGTGTTTGATTGGCGAGATTCTCCCGGGACCCGGCGTTGTTGAACAAATGTGACAGTGCATTCCTGAATTCACCGGCTGATCAATACGAGTCTTCAGTGTCTTTTCTGTCTTTCCTGAATCGTACTTTTTTTGAAGGAATTCTCATGGTTCCGGCAACAGATCGATTATCGCAAGTGGGTACCCGATCTGAAGCTCAGATCCATTCGGAGGGGTGTTTTGCGCGGGTGATCGAGCAACAGACTGCCAAACTTCCCTCCGACCTCTGGCTCTGGGCTTCACTGGGTTCCATGGGAGCCTCACTATACTTTCAGTACCAGGGACGTCGAAACGAAGCTCTTTTCGTCGGCCAATGGGCAGCCCCTCTGCTGCTGTTGGGCGTCTATAATAAGCTGGTAAAGATTGCCGGCTCAGATCGCATTCAGAGATGATTCGCTCCTGCGGGTTCAACGGCAGCAAAGAGATTTCCACTTCTTCTCAACCATCAGGGCAACGGCTTGAGTCAACTCCCGTCAGGTTCGAGTTATCGACTGGCGAGAGGCAGGGGAGATATGCAATGATGCATCACATCATTCCGGTCTCCTCCGAAATTTGAGCCGTCCGTCATGACTGATTCTGCCGATCTTCCCACCTTCGATCTTTCCAACCGCAAGCTCGGCGATTTTCAGCTCATTCGCAGGCTGGGTCGTGGTGGGATGGCCGAGGTGTACCTCGCGGAACAACTTTCCCTCAAGCGATCAGTCGCAGTGAAAGTCTTGCGCCCTGAATTCATACAGGATCAGACTTATCTCAAACGCTTTCAACAGGAGGCCAAGGCTGCCGCCGGCCTGAACCATGCCAATATTGTCCAGGTGTACACAATTGGCGAAGCGGATGGCGTGCAGTTCATTGCCCAGGAGTATGTTCAGGGTCGCAACCTCAAAGAGTATCTGGTGCGCAAGGGAGCGCTCGATGTGAATGCCGCCATGCAGATCATGCGGCAAGTCGCTTCAGCGCTTCAAGTGGCCGGTACTGCGGGGATTATCCATCGCGATATCAAACCCGAGAACATTCTGCTCACACGCAAGGGCGAAGCTAAAGTCGCCGACTTTGGCCTGGCTCAACTCACTCGCCCGGGCGAAAAGGTCGAACTCACACAAGTGGGAGTGACCATGGGGACTCCACTTTACATGAGCCCCGAGCAGGTCAATGGCAAGCCGCTCGACGTTCGCAGTGACATTTATTCGTTTGGTGTGCTGTGTTTCCACATGCTCTGTGGTCGCCCGCCTTTTCAAGGTGAAACGGCTCTGTCGATTGCAGTGCAGCATTTGAATGTGGCCCCACCACCTATCAGCGATTTAAGGCCCGATCTTCCTAAACCACTCGTGCAACTCATCGAACGGATGATGGCCAAAAAACGGGAAGACCGCCCTGCCGATGCCGGGGTCATTCTTGCCGATCTCAAGCAGATCAGCCGCCTCGTCAACCAGCGCGACGAGACGCCGGAAGTTCGCCCGCTCAGACAGCCCACCAAAACACCTTCCATGCATCGCACCCAGCGGCAAAAGCTCATCAGACATACTCTGTTCACACTGCTGGCGATGCTGCTGGTCGGTTCGGCTTCAGCCGGAGTCGGCTGGCTCATGCGCACTCCCGATCCATTCCTTGAACCTGTGAAAAACACCGATCAAGTTCCCCAGCAGGAAACAGCACAGGCCCAGTACTACTATGCTCTGACTCGCGGTTACGACGAAGCGGCGTGGAGAAGTGTGATTACCTACTTCCCCGATGCCGAGCTCGAAAATCGCCGGGCGAAAGAGCAACTGGCAATTATCTATCTGAAATCGGATCGACTTCCTCAGGCTGAAGAAATCTGCCAGCAATTCCTGCGTGATGGGGAACAAGACCCGACCTTGCGGGCCCATGGTTTAGCGGGATTAGCTGTGATCGAAAGTTTGCGTGGCAATGCCGCTGCCTCACAAAACTACATCCAGCAATATCAGGCCTTGCGCAAGGAGATTTCTCCTGAACTGGGCCGATTGCTGCAGGAAGCCATCAATCGGCAAGGCCGTGCCAATCGCGGCTCGACCAGCCTGAACATCGACAACTGGTATTTTTCTCCCGGCTTGAGTGAACCCCTCGAACGCGAGCCCGGGCGAGATTTTCGCAGGCAATCGTAACTCATGCCCAGACTCTTTTTTGGCAACTTCAGCTTCGAGCACGAACTGGCTGATTCTCATTTCCAGCCCTCGAAAACTCTGATTGAGCAATCGGCTCAGTGGGGCACAATCTGGATGAAGCGGGCCTCTGCCGACGATCTCTTCTGGCTCTCTTCAACCACGCTGATTCCACTCGCAGGGCCGACAAAGGTCAAATTCATCTCGACGATCGATGAGTTGCTTACTTACCTGCATAAAGCCAACGCGCACTACAAGTTTGTGCCATGGGGCTGGTCTCCTCGCGCGCTCGCACACTACAAGATGCTCCCCACTTGCTACGTTGATGCCGCACCACCACCGCTCGATGTCGTCCGATACGGCAACTCACGCCGTTTTGCCTTTGATATGGAGCAGCAATATGGCAGCGTACTTATGAGCGGTCAGGTGCATGTTCACACACTTACCACCTGCATCTCAACTTCAGCAGAACTCGAAGAATGGAACAACCGCGTAAGTGAATCAGCTCATTCATGGGTGATTAAAGCCGAGTTTGGCATGTCGGGCCGCGAACGTATTCTCGGGCAGCAGAATCTGCGACCTGAGCAGACCGCCTGGTGCCTGAAGCGGCTCGCCATGGGCCAGCACCTCTTTGCAGAACCCTGGCTCAAACGCATCGAAGAAGTCGGTATCCAATGGCACATTGAAGGCAAAGATCAGATCAGGCTGGTTGGAATCACACGGCTCGAATGCTCACCCACCGGCCAATATCAATCCAGCAGCCCGCTCGTCGATCCCAACTCGATCGCCCTGTGGCAGCCAGCCATCGATCATCAGTTTCCAGTCGTTCAGAAGCTGGCGAACCTGGGCTACACAGGCCCTCTGGGAATCGATGCCATGAAGTATCTTCCGATAGACTCTCCAAACGCCGACACCGCACTCCGTCCATTTCAAGACATCAACGCCCGCTGGACGATGGGCCGCCTGGCTTTAGGATGAGAACCGGGGTGCATCGATGATCAAGTTTCTCGATGGTTCGAATTTCTTCCACCCGTTGAGAGAATAAGCCGCTCTGGACAGATTTTTGTAGAAAAATTAGAACCCACCTGCCTGATCAATGGAGGGTTCTTGCCGATCATTGGGTCGAAGTGAGAATCCACTGTTGGTCAATAGCGTTTCATTTTCCTGGTTCGCTCTGGAAGGGAGTCCACCGTGCGAACACTGCTGAACTCGGTGTTGCTGTTGTCTGTGATTGCGTCCATGGCTCTGGAAACCTGGGCAATTGATGCTGTGCGGGGGAAGTCGTACCCGCTGGGTAAAGAACATGGCCCCTGGATGATTATGGTGGCCAGTTTCAAGAAACCGCCTGAAGATCGCCGGACAGATGAAGGATTGACAGCCCGCCAGGCGGCTGACGAACTGGTTTATGAACTGCGCAAGGTGGGAATTCCTGCTTATATTCATCTGCAGGAAGGGCGTGTGGAAAAATTACAGACTATTGATCGACTGGGCCGAGAAGATGGCCGGGTCTATGCCGCTCAGCGGGGAATGATTTCGGTATTGGCGGGCAACTACGAATCGATTGAGTCGCCCGTGGCTCAAAAGACATTGTTGTATGTGAAAAAGTTTCGTCCCAAGTTTCTGGATGATCCCAAGAGTGGTGCCATTTACCGCGAAACTCCGGGGCAGAAGGGACCACTGGCAGGGGCATTTCTCACGATCAATCCTTTGATTGATCCTGCGAGCATTCAGCAGAAGCGCGATATGCTGCTGACTCGCCTGAACACCGGTTTGCAGTATGGTCTGGTCGATGCCAAGGGGAAGTATTCTCTCAAAATCGCCGGTTTTGGTGGTCGGCAGATGAGTGCGATTGGTGATGAAGCTCTGGCCAAGGGTGCCAGCAAATTTGACCGCAGCCTGGCTGGTAATGACGGGATGAATCTGAATCTCGCTGGTGAAGATGCCGAGCAATTGACGCGGGCTTTGCGACAAAAAGGAATTGATGCCTACTGCTACCATGGTCGCTTTGAATCGATTGTGACCGTGGGGGCCTTCCAATCCAAAGAGGATCCGCGCATCCAGGAGTTTGCCAAAGTCTTTGGAGCCCGCATGAAGCTCAATCCCGCGACCGGGATCGAAAACTACACCTCGGAAACGTTGATCCTGCCGGGCCCCAAGCCGACGGATCCTCCCGTCAAGGTCTTCATTTTTGAAGCCAATCCGACAGTCATGGAAATTCCACACGTCTGAGATCGTCGTCAGACAGATCCTGCCTGACAGGCATCACGTCGAGTTGGCACGGTCACGAAAAACAAGATCCTCCACTCAGATTGAGTTGGAGGATCTTTCATTTTAGAACACGTTGGAATTGCCAGAACCACCTGATGTTCATTGGGAAAACGTCGCGAGCAGACTTGCATCAGACGGCTAAAGGAAGTCTGACTTCGACACTTGTCCCGACGCCCAGTTCGCTCTTGATGGCAATTTCACCCCGGTGCTGTTTGACAATGGAATCGCAGATACTCAGGCCCAGACCCATACCTCGGGATTCAAGCCTCTGGCGCGATCGATCGACCTGAAAAAATCGATCAAACACATTTCCAAGATCCTCGGTTGAGATCCCGACACCTTGATCCTTGACTTCGAGTTGCAGCATGTGCTTTTCGGCGATCGTCGTAATGATGAGTTGGATTTCACTTTCAGGCCGGGAAAACTTAATGGCGTTATCGAGCAGATTGGTCACAACCTGACGCAATTCACTTTCCACACCAATGACTCGGCAGGAGTTGGGGTGATGGGACTGAACCTGCTCGCTGCCAAGAATCAATGAAAGCCTGATCTGACGTTCTTCAGCGACGGCTGTAAACATCTCGATGGCTCTGGAAACGATGAGTTTCAAATCCACGGGCTGGCGTTCGATATCTGTGCCCCGAACATCGGATTCGGCGAGTTGCATCAATTGACGCACCAGCGTCGCCAGATGCTGGCATTCTTCGAGCAAGGTTTCGAGAGTTTCCTGGTACTCGGCCGACTCGCGGGGTTTGGACAGTGCGACATCGATCTGGCTGATCATGGCTGTTAACGGAGAACGCAGTTCATGGGCGGCATTCGCGAGGAACGAATTGTTGCGATTGATCTGCGAAGCGATTTCATCGAGGAAGGCATTAATCTTGATGGCCAGTATGTCGAGTTCGTCCCCTGTCCCTGTGATTTTTAGGCGATCCTGCAACTGACGTGGTCTCAGAATATCTGCCGAAGCCAGAATTCGCTGGAAAGGTGTGACAGCGCGAGTGGCCAGAATAAACCCGCCCAGTGGAGCGAGAATACAAAGGGAAAAAGCAATCGGCAGGAGGACTCGAGTCATGCGGGCGACATCTGTGGTAATGAACCCTGTATTGAGCCCGACACGAACAAACGTGACCACATCGGTCTTGACCTGCTTCTCCACAGCGCGAATATCACCACTGGCCCAGATTGTGGCGTCTCCCATTTTTCCAACCACGCTGTCAATGGGTGCTGATGGTGCATTGGCACTGGCAAAGATGGTTTGTCGATTGGCATCAAGCCAGCGGATATGCCAGCCCACTTCTTTACTGCTCTCAGCTTTACGTTCCATTTCGCCGCGGATGGCGTCCTGATCGGGCCAGTATTCACGTACCGCCAACTCGAGTGCGCTGGCTTCGTCGAGAAGAATACGGTTCGTTTCGTCCACCAGTGAGAATCGAAGTCCTTCGCGGACACTGATCAATGCCGCCAGGACAGCGAGAATCACGACGAGAGTATTCCAGACAGTCAGTCGGAATCGGAGCGAAGCCAGCCGGCGGCTAAGATGCTGGAAGGGCATAACCTCGTCCCCGCACAGTTTTGATAATTGATTGATCGCGGTCTTTATCGAGTTTGCCGCGGAGCCGGTTGACATGCACTTCAATGACGTTTGTGGTGCCGTCCCAGTTGAAACCCCAGACGTGTTCGCACAGCATTTTTCTGGTCACAACCTGGCCGGCATAGCGCATGAGAAGTTCAAGCAGGCTGAACTCGATGGGAGTGAGATCGATCTCTTTTTCCGTATCGTTCGAAGTGACCCGACGTGTCGTGAGATCCAGAGTCAGCCCTGCCGCTTGGAGAATCATGGAAGGCTTGTTGCCAGTCCGTCTCTGGACAGCTTCGAGGCGAGCCATGAGTTCAGCGAAGTCGAACGGTTTGACGAGATAGTCGTCGGCCCCGAGTTTGAGTCCTTTGACTCGATCATCGATAGAACCGAGTGCTGTCAACAGGATGATCGGGGCCTGAACTCCAGCCGCTCGCAGTTTTTGCAGGACATCCCAACCACTCTCTCCGGGAAGCAGCAGATCGAGAACAATCGCATCGGCCTGGCGGGAGAGTGCTGTTTCGTAACCGGAGATCCCGTTCTGCTGCCAGACGCAATGATGCCCGGCTTCGGAGAATCCTTGCTGTAGTGAGCGGCCGATCGCGGGGTCGTCTTCAATCACGAGAACATTCATTGCGGATTCTCCTGGAGGTCAACGACGGCAAAGTGATTCGCAAAGTGACAATTGGTTCGAGCAGTGAGAATTTTCACGGTGCAAGCTGCGATTGAGGGCGAACAAATTACCATTTGTTGGAAATCAGGGGTTCAGAAAAGCTGATCTGGAAATGTTTGCCATTGGTAACTGTTTCAAAGTTTACAGCATGAGGGGGCTGCCGGTCGTTCGTGAACTGCTGAAAATCCCGCAAGCTGAGGGGTTTGCCGTTTGAGATAGGGGTTTGAACGCTGGTTGAGCTTTTCACGCTGACTTTGGAACAATCGAACAGGTGCCGTCCGAGCGGTCGACCTACTCAGGCAGGTCGGATTGAGGTATGATTCCATGATCATCCGCATGAGAATTCAGCAGGTATTCCCTAAGTGTTGTGCCTGACTGGCAGGTGTTGCCTGCAGGTTTGAACGCGGGGCGTGTTCGCCAGGTGTAAGACTGCGTGGACAGGCCCAGCCCACCGAGAGAGTCCAATCCGAGTTTGTGAGTCAGCAGGAAACCCGTGATGTCTGAGCAGGTCGAACGCAGCAAGAATGAGATCATCAAGGAAAATAGCCGGCAATTGCGTGGTTCCATCCTGACGGATCTGCAGAGTGAATCACCGGAATTCAGCGAAGACAGCCAGCAACTGCTGAAGTTTCATGGCATGTATCAGCAGGATGACCGCGATGTGCGGAAGGCCAAAAATCCGGATGGAACACCGAAGGGCAAGACGCATATCGTCATGATTCGCGCTCGGATTCCGGGCGGAAATATGACTGCCGAGCAGTTTCTGGGCATTCTCGACTTGAGCGAGCAGTATGGTAATGGGGCCATGCGGCTGACGACCCGGCAAGGGATTCAGCTGCATTACATCCCTAAGGGAAACACAAAAGAAGTCGTTAAAGGGATTAACGACACGATGCTCACCACGCTCGCCGCGTGCGGCGACGTCAATCGCAACGTGATGGCCTGCCCGGCTCCGATTAAAGATCAGCCTCATGCAGCCATTCAGAAACTGGCCTATGAGATGGCCGAGCATTTTCGTCCGAAGACCACAGCCTACCATGAACTGTGGCTGACTGATGGCGAAGGGAACAACCACAACGCGACCGAGGCGTTTGTGCCTGTCGAAGAACCGATCTACGGTACGCACTATCTGCCACGCAAATTCAAGATGGCCATCGCTTTGCCCGACGACAACTGCATTGACGTTTATGCCAACGACCTGGGTTTGATTGCCGATGTGCAAGAGGGCCAGATCGTGGGTTACAACATGCTCGTTGGTGGTGGCATGGGGCGGACTCCTTCTGCAGAAAAGACCTTCCCTGCAGTGGGCAAGAAGCTCTGCTACGTCACTCCCGAACAGGTCATTCCTGTGGCTGAAGCCGTGGTGAAAGTTCAGCGTGATTTTGGAAATCGTTCTGATCGAAAAGTGGCCCGCCTCAAGTACCTCATTCATAACTGGGGCCTGGATGCCTTCCGGGCCAAAGTGGAAGAGTACTATGGCCAGGCTTTGACTCCACCCAGTTCCGTAGATGTCAAAGGTGTCGAAGACCATGTGGGCTGGTTCGAACAGGGCGATGGTAAGCTGTTTGTCGGGATCAACATCGAGTGCGGGCGTGTGCGCGATACCAGTGAAGTTCAAGTGAAGACCGGCCTGCGGGCCATTATCGAGAAGTACCGCATGCCAGTGCGGGCGACGGCTCTGCAGGGATTGATCCTGTGTGATATTGATCCTGCCGATCGTGCCGATATCACAGCCATGCTCAAGCAGTATGGTCTGAAGTCTGCTGAAGAATTGACAATTCTGCGTCGCTTCGCCATTGCCTGCCCTGCACTGCCGACTTGCGGTTTATCGCTGACCGAATCAGAACGAGTGCTCCCGAGTGTGATTGATCAGTTCGATGTCGAAATGGCCAGGTTGGGGCTGCAGTCGGAGAAGATCTCGGTTCATATGACGGGATGCAACAATGGCTGCGCCAGGCCTTATACGCCCGATATTGGCTTTGTGGGTCGATCTTTAGGGAAGTACACCGTGTTTGTTGGCGGGAATCCGGAAGGATCGAGACTGGCCTTCATGTACGAAGATTATGTGCCACTCGAAAAACTGGTGCCGACACTTGTGCCACTTCTGACGGGTTACAAGGCCGATCGCCTGTCCGGAGAAGGTTTTGGCGATTACTGCGTACGTCTCGGAATTGAAGGCTTGAAGGAGTTGGCCACTCAAGTGGATGTCTAAGTCGACCAGAAACATCAACAGATCAGGCCCATGTTCTTCGGGATATGGGCCTGATCTTGTTTGTATGGACTGGATCAGCGTTACGGCAAAACCAGCCACTCGAAACGTTAAGGTCAAGCCAGCCTTACCTGCTTAACAATTTTCTGGTTCGTTTGATGCCACTGGCCCCGTGAGGAAATGTTTTTCAAATCTGTATCGCAGGGGGTGACTGTTGCTGGCAGATAGCAGTTGATAGAACTGTGAAATGTGAGTTGTTGCCAGATCTTATCAGGAGAAAGTGTTGAATCTCCTGTCGTAATTGCTCGCGAATGGCGGGTTCCCATGACGGTAAGAATGACCGATCGATCACAGATCGAAGATTTGGTGGATCGACTGGCTCAAGAGGTGCATGAGACTGACCAGCCGGGTCAGGTCACACAGGAGTTACTGGCCAGTCTTTCGCCGCTCACTGGAGCCGTAGCATCGCGCTTATGGATCTGGGTAGGAGGTGTTCCCACCGTCAGTGAGAATGGGGTTCCTGAGAACACCACGGCTTCATCACAGCGACCGACCGTCAGGGGCAGTGCCATGGCGGTCGCCATTCACTCGGGTGCAATCCTCGCCCGATATGCTGATCCTGCCGCGGATGACTTGCGTGAGGTCGCCAATCTGGCCAACTCGGTGAAGCCTCAACTTCTGGATCCCTTGCCTCAAGGAGATCGCAGTGAAACAGGTGCTGCCGAGAGTGTCCTTCGCTGGATGATCCCCGTGCGAAAGTCGAGTCGTACACTGGCTGTGCTCGAGTTTTTGCAGCCCGGGAAAGCCGTTGATCCCTTGCCACTGGCCAGTGTGGTGGCAGAATTACTGGCCGATCTGCTGCTGGATCAGGAAGTCCGCCAGTTACGATTGACTGTCGAACGCCGCCAGAAAGAGCAGGCATTTTTTGCACGTCTGGCAACGACTTCTGGATGGCAAGTCGCCGCTCAGTTGATTGCTCAGGAGGTTCGGGGGCTGGTGGGCTGCGACCGCGTAGCAGTTTTGCAGTTTGCAGGGAAGCAAGCACGTTTGCTGGCGGTCTCGGGAGTTGCTGATTTTGATCGGAGATCGCCCGAAGTCCGCCATTTGGAAGCGATGGCTCAAGCGGAGAGTCAAGTCAGTGTTAAGGAGCGTGATCCCCGAATCCAGTTGATCACAGATCTGGCAAGCGGAGTGCCAATTGCGGCTGTCGTCCTGGAGAAGTTTGGAACGGAAGTCGATCGGCGTAAGGAAGCACCACTTCAGCCGGTTTCCACTTCGAGAACGAAACCAGCCGGAATCAATTCCGAGTTACTCGCCACTCAGGAAACAAAAGAGCTGGCTGAGATTCTCAGGAACTGGCAAGGTCTTGAAGCGGTGGTGTCGTCCATCCTGAGGCAGCAATTGCTGGTGGAGACGATTCCCCTCGCATCGTTCTGGTTGAGAGCGAGTCGGGAGTTCAAGACGTTGTCGCTCCGTCGGCAGGTTCGGCGTGTCATGTTGTTTGCTCTGTTCGGTGGAGTGGTGGCGAGCCTGTTTCTGATACCGGGTGAACTGCAGATGACCGGGCAGGGCGCAGTGTGGCCGCGCGAACGCAAACATGTTTTTGCACTCCATGCAGGAGGTGTGGAACAAATTCATGTGAATCAGGGGAGCATCGTCAAAACAGGCGATCTTCTGGTGACCTTGCATAACCCGGAAATGGAGTTGGAATCGACACGATTGCAGGGTGAGATTTTAACGCTGGAGAAACAGATCGAGGCCACACGATCTGCCCGGGTGCAACTCTCTTCCGGGAATAGCGATCAGGCGGCGAAAGCGGCAGAACTTTCTGCCCAGGAATTGGGGTTTGAGCAGCAACTGCAGTCCCGCAGAGAGGAGTTATCGCTCGTTAAACAAGCCATGAGTGAACTGCAGATTCGATCGCCGATGGATGGCGAAATCATGACGTGGGATCCTCAGCAGACACTGGCTGGGCGACCGGTCGAACGCGGCCAGATCTTATTGGATCTGGGAGATACGCACGGTGAGTGGGTGGTCGATGTCCGTGTGACGGATCAATCGATGGGCCACATTCTGAGTGCCTATGTGCAGTCTCCAGGACAAGGGAATCGACCACAGGAAAAACTCCCTGCCGAGTTTGTACTGACAACCCGGCCTGAAGAGACTCACACTGCCTATGTGGAGTCGATCAGTGAAAGTGTGGAGCGTGATGAAATGGGGCAGCTCTACCTACGACTGGTGTTGGGGTTTGACCGGCAGAATGTGGCAGGTCTTCGCCCGGGAGCGACGGCAGTGCCTCGAATTCACTGTGGTAGAGCACCTCTGGGGTACGTCTGGCTGCATGATCTGATCGACAGGATCCGCCTGTGGTGGCAGTTTTGAGGCTGGGGAAAACATTTCTCCAGAGCTCATAGTTTGAAATATCGCGAAGTATGAATAAATAGCGAAGCGAATGGCTTCGATTCAACAATTTCTTTGCACAACCTGAAACAGGTGTGACAACAAGCTGTCACAAGCATTTCCGATAACTGCCGACGTTCGATGGGAAGTGGCGGTGGTTATGGCCATGCGAAGGACGGCAGAGATGGGTCGGCCAGAGCAAGCCTGCGGCCTGACCACCGCCACACTCTTTTTTGGAACTGCACAGTTAACCATGCATCGATCGACGTATTCCGGAATTCAATAGCGAATCGATGCGCTGTCCAGCATGCGTGCTTGAAGCTGCTAGCCATCCTCAATCCCATCCTCAGGTGGCTGTAAAACTTGGCAACCACAAGTCTTCATCGCTTAGGATTCAAGAGAGTCGCTCTCATGAAGACCTTCTGCCAAAAAATCAGGCCCGGCAGATCGAGCTGCCGGGCCTGTGTGGGAATTCGACCCGATGAAAATTCGACCCGATGAACTCGGGGGTCGATGTTGACCACTGAATCAGGCGACCAGGCTTTTCAGTGCCTGATCTTCGGTCGAAACCAGTGGAATCAATCGATTGAAGTGCGAAATCTCCAGCACTTCGCGTGCAATCGGAGAGGCACCGTACAGCACCATTTTGGCCCCTTGTCGCCCTGCTTCTTCATGGATATGCCGAAGCACTTCCAACAGGCAGGAACCAAAGTAAGGTGCTGATGAAAGATCGACAACCACTGCATCTGGAACGTGTTCTTTCAATGAGGCAACCACTGTATCGACCTCATCCAGAATCCGTTCGTCCGACAGACTGCTCACTGATTTTTTCAAATGCAGTCGCAGCACTGTCCCCTGTTTTCTCATCTCAAAATAACTGGCCGGAACAACCGGGGCCGGTGTTAACATGAGGCCCTCCCGCAAAAAAAATCCTCTAACATAAACTCGGAGGACACCCTCCGTCAAAAAAGGTTCGCTCGATTGACTATCTCTCAATTCACTTTGGAGCACTGTTTCTTGGTTGGTGAATATCTAATTGGTGATTACATGGCTGGTGAATCGGTTTCAAACTGATTGTGATTGAGATCTGCATTTTCCAGACCAAGCCTGAACACCAGATGAACAGATTTCCAAAAATACAATCTGATATCCCCTGCTAATTATCTTCTGATCAACTTGTGATTCGATTCAGCAGGTCTGACAACATCTTTGAGCGCCCTCCCTGAGACCCGTCTCGCCAGTGACAACACTGGATCCGTCTCCTATCGATCAATCCGGCATTCAGACGTCATTTGACCTCACGAGTTCCCCAAATGTTCGCGACGGTATTTTTTTAGAACCACTTGATTCCCTCGTTTGCTGTATTCCACCTCATCCATAAACATCTGAATCAGCAGTAACCCTCGGCCGCATGGCTTCTCAAGATTCTCGGGAACGGTCGGATCCGGAATCGTTCCCGGGTCAAAACCGGGCCCCTCATCACGAATTACAAAACAAGCCGCTTCGGGCGAAAACTCTGCAGCGACGTGAATCCGCCTCTCCTGATAGGGAGAGATACTCATTCTGGAACGGGCCAACTCATAGAACTGTCGATGATCGATCTCACGCAAACTCGAACTCACCTCGAGATTCCCGTGATAACAGGCGTTCGTCATCGCTTCCTGTAAGGCCACTCCCACACGGATTCGATCTGCCGCTTCACAAATTCCACTTCGAGCTGTCTCTTCCTGAAGGTATTGCACCAGAGAGGCAATCAGTTCCGGATCATTTTCAATGCAAAACTCAATTTTGTGATGAACAATCCGCTGTGACAGACGCTCACGCGTCGTATCGTCCCGCACGGCATCGAGTACACCCTGAATCGCATCCGTCAAGTCCTGTGCCAGCCGACACTTCGGCACATAGCTCGAAGCACCCAGCTTCAGCGCAGTCACGGCAATCTCATCTGTCCCCACTCCCGTCATGATCACAACGGGCAATCGCGGACAATCGCGCCTGAGTGTTGTTACGAGTTCTAATCCACTGATATCCGGCATTGCCAGATCTGTCAGAACCACATCCACAGGATTGAGCGCAATCGTCTGCAAAGCTTCTGAACCACTCGAAGCTTCACTCACAATCCACTGTGTGTTCGCTTTTAACAGGCCGCAGACCAGGCGTCGATCAGTCGAAGAATCATCGACCACGAGAATACTCGTCATACCCGATTCCCCGCTTGATATCGAAAACTCTCAAGTTGAATTCCCATAGCCATCGACGCCCCAGTTGTGATTCACAACCTAAGAATTGCCAGTGAACTGCCCCGTCGAACTTGATTCCACCTTCTCAGACTCAAAGCAAATTCCAATACTCTCGCTCTCTGGCCACGAGGACATATTTCTACCAACTCAGCTCCCATGAAACACTCATAGAGATTTCCCAGGCTACGGATGAAAGAAATCACCTCAACACCGGAAGTCGTTCACATCCCCTTGCCAGAGCCTGAAGCAGTCTCTGCACAAACCTGTGGCAACTCTTTGGCAATTCGCTCCACGACATGATCGGCTGATTGTCGATACCTGGCCACCACCTCGACCTCGGGTAATCGACCTTCTCGCTTCACGTCCATTTCCATCTGCTCATACTGCTCACTCAGTTTGTTCGCGCCAAAGGTTCGAAAGGCACTTTTGAGTGTATGGCTGAGTCTTTGAAACAGCTTTGTATCCTGTGTGGTGATCGCGTCATCGAGTTTGTTCAGCAGCCAGGGTGTCTCCTCAAGAAAAGCCTGACCCACATCTGCCAGAAGCGCCCGATCTCCATTTGTCGCACGCAGAGCCAACTGCCAGTCAACATAATCCTCCGACTTCACCACCGACTCGGCTCCACCATCAATGGTCTGGAGCGCACCGGCTGCATTCATCGAGTCTCCAATCACTGACTGGCAATCCGTCTGAGGTTCCACCGCATGCGCCTGTTGATCCAGATCAGACTCTTCAGCACAATGTTCTTCGCTTCTTGCCGCCACACCCTCACTGGTCATCTGGTAGAGCGGCTTCCAGCGTGGAGCATGATCGTTACAGACCTGCTCAATCATCTGAAACAACTGACGAGCCCGTATCGGCTTCATCAGGTAATCATCCATTCCGGCCTTCAGGCATTGCTCACGATCCCCCTGCAGGGCATGCGCTGTCATCGCCACGATCGGAATATGTTCTCCCGTCCGCCTTTCAATCTCGCGAATCGCCATGGTGGCTTCATTCCCGTCGAGTTCGGGCATCTGCACATCCATCAGAATCAGGTCGAATGATTCACTGCGATAGCGTTCAATCGCCTCGATGCCATTGCTGGCCACCACTACCCGGTGCCCCCATCGCTCCAGTAAACCCAGTGCCAGTTTCTGATTGGCCAGACTGTCTTCAGCCAGTAGAATCCTCCGCGAATTGGCCGATCTTTCCGGCACAGCCATAGCCGAAGCCATGGGCACAGCACGAGGTGCCTGCCCCATGATCCCTACAATCGAGTTGTACAACTCGGATTGTTTCACAGGCTTGATGAGATAACCGGCAATCCCCAGTTGCTGACACCGCGAGAGATCTTCCAGCCGATCCCCCGATGTCAGCATCAGGATTTCAACGGCAGGCATGTTTTCCAGACTGCGAATTGATGCCGTCAGACTGAACCCGTCTTCTCCCGGCATTTGCGCATCGGTAATGATCAATCGAATGGGTTCACCTTGATCAATCGCATGCTGCAACTCTCGCCGGGCTTCGATCGCTCCTGCGGCAATTCTTGGACGCATCCCCCACAACAACGTCAACTCTTCCAGAATCCTACGATTCGTCTGGTTATCGTCGACAATCAGCACACGCAAGCCATGCAGTTGAGGCTCCTGGGCCAGTGGCTGCACACTTCCTTCTGCTTCGACACCCAGATTGAGCGTAAAGTGAAAGGTACTACCTTGACCCACTTCGCTTTCAACCCAGATCTTCCCCTGCATCAATTCCACCAGCCGGGCCGATATCGCCAACCCCAGCCCTGTCCCTCCATATCGCCTGGTGGTCGAAGAATCGGCTTGCTCAAACGCTTCAAAAATGGATTCAAATTTATCTTTGGCAATCCCGATCCCGGTATCCTGCACTTTGAAATGCAATGTCACCTGTTCTGCAGTTCGACTCTCGACAGAAACATCGAGAACCACCTCGCCGCGTTCGGTAAACTTGAGTGCATTCCCCAGCAGATTGATGATCACCTGGCGCACCCGGACTGCATCTCCGCGAACCTCATCGGGAACATCTGGCGAGACATGAAACGCCAACTCGAGCTTCTTGCGATGAGCGCGGTTCGAGAGCGATTTCATCGTGTCACCCAGCGAATCGCGTAATCGGAAGGGTTGCTCATCGACATGCAATCGACCGGCCTCAATCTTCGAAAAGTCAAGAATGTCGTTGATGATTCCCAGAAGCGATTCACCCGATTCGAGCACCATCCGCAGGTAATCCCGCTGTGCCACCTTCAGATCGGTATCCATCACCAGTTCTGTCATACCGATAATGGCATTCAAGGGTGTGCGAATCTCATGGCTCATATTGGCGAGAAAATCACTCTTCGCCCGGTTTGCAGCTTCAGCCGCATCTTTGGCTTCCCGCAAGGCCTGTTCAGCCAGCTTCATCGGCGTAATATCGCGTGAGACTCCGTAGGTTCCGATCACGTCCCCCGCTGGTGAAATCAACGGCAATTTGGTGGTCGACATCCACCGGATATGACCATCACTCCAGACCACCCGTTCTTCCTTACCAATCAATGGCAGACGGGTCTGCATCACATATTCTTCGTCTTTACGAGCAATCGCTGCGTGCTCTGCTGAGAAGAAATCGGTATCCGATTTTCCAATCGCCAGGCTCGGATCGGACAATCCGCTCGCGGCGGCTTTCGCCTGATTGATGCGCAGATATCTGCCCCGCACATCCTTGAAGTAGATGTTGTCCGGGATGCTTTTCATCAGGTTATTGAGCAGATCCCGCTCCTGGTCGAGAGCGATCTCTGTTCGTTTGCGATCAGTCACATCTGAGAAAATCCCCTGGATCCCGACGCAATTCCCTCGACCATCATAGACCGGGTTCTTCATCACATGTGTGTAATGCACCTCTCCCGAAGGTGTCACAAACTCTTCGATCGTTTCAAACTGTGCTCTCGTTTCCGTGACATACCGATCATCAGCCCGGTACTTATCGGCCAGATCCGTGGGGAAAAAGTCGTAATCGGTCTTGCCCACCACCTCATTCGGAGGGGAACCGAGGATTTCACACAGCTTGCGGTTGGCAAAAGTCACTCGTCCATGCAGATCTTTACGGAACATCGCGTAGGGCAATGTCTCCACTAAAGACCGATAAAACGATTCCGACTCCACCAGCTTCTGCTCGGCATACTGACGCTTGAGCACTTCCGAAATGTGCCGCTTATGCGTCAGATTCAGATCATCACAGACCGACCTGAGTGCCACGATCAGTCGATCCTGGTGCGATAACTGTGGCACTACGTCATCACTGCGCGGCCTCGTCAATCGCTGGATGCCTTGCAGTACATCCTGCAGTGGTCGTTCGTATGAATAGATCAGATCAGCCGCTCCATCAACCGCTTTAAGAATCAATCCCAACTCGCCGGCCTTGATCAGCAGCAGCACTGGCACAGGAGGCGTGCACTGAGATTTGATCAGCGGGAGAAACTCAATGGCTTCACAACCGAGAACCACCAGAGCCGGGCGGATCTGGATTGCCGCCGGCAGATCCTGATCGATATCAAGCGTCTCAATCTCGTAGCCGGCATCAACCAGCGTCTGACGAAGACCTTCACGAAAGGAAGGTCGTGGTTCAACAATCAGGATGCGGGGCATGATAAAGCCTGATCAAGTGTCGCATCATCAAAATGATACGCGTTGCCTTTGAAACACCGCTTTGTCTGACATCCTGTGAGCTATGCCTTCCACTGCGGGCAAGCAGGCTCTGGTGACTTTCAAAGCGATGCTTCAAATTGCGTTTCGTTGGGGTCGATCATTTGTGGGGTCAACCTCAATGTTAAGAAATATCCACATTCAAAAGATAGGTCTTTAATGCGGCTTTCCAGAATTGCCATCACTCAGTGACAGTCAACCGCTACCGCCCGAACCTGACTCTCCCTTTCGAACATTGGGATTCAATCTCGTTGTAACTGATCGGCATGCTCTTTGAGCTTCAGCAGAATCGCCATGACTTCACGAGTCGCCTCCTCACTTCCCGAAAGTGCTGTATGATGCAGTTGCAGCACATTTCTCCCGGCGGCACTGGCATGGACCAGATCGCCAGCGTGACGATATCGCTTTGAAGAATGGGTTTCGTGCAGTGCCTGGAATCCCTCAGCCAATGGTAATCCCTCAGCCCTCGCCGCAGCCACCAGCCGTGCCCTGCTCAAACCACCCCAGATTTCGGGCTCGTACCATAAACCCAGTTTGTACAACGAAACCAAAAAACTTTCGTCGTGCCGATCATTCGAAACATGTCGCTGACCACACAACTCATCCCAGGCCGCTTCTATGGTCATGGCCTGTCGCCAACGATGCCGATCCTGAGTTGCCAGGATCCTCCACTGTGGCCTGACCACCAGCGCCTGCAGCTCGGAAAGAGGGTAGGCCTCATTCCCACGTTGAGTGTACAGCCTGAGTCTCGCTTCCTGCCGCTCGGTCGAAAGCAAGACAGCCCCGCCTCGACCTGCAGTGATCGGCTTACTCCCACCAAAACTGAACGCCACAATCTCTCCCACAGGCTGCTCACCGACATGGCTTTGGAGGGCAGACTCACCATTGATTTCGGCACCCAATAGCTCGCAGCTGGCATATCGTGCTGGTGACTGGCAGGCATCTTCAATCAGCACCACTTCACGAGCCTGGCACAAATCTCGTAATCGTAACCAATCCGGCGTTTGCCCATGCAGATGGCTCGCAATCAATGCTTTCACTCGCGGCGAATCAGCCGCTTCTAACCCCAGTGGATCGATCGTCCAGCATTCTGGCACCACATCGACCAGCACAGGCAACGCACCCACAGCCAGGACATTCTTGAAATTCGCCTCAAAGTCATAGGCGGCCAGCAGAACTTCATCACCTGGCCCCACGCCAGCTGCTCTCAAGGCCAGTTCGATGGCCACGGTACCACTGGATGTCAGTACGGGTCTGCGACCGGGAAATCGCTGAGCCAGATCCTCACGCAAACCCGCATGCTCGCCCCCTTCATAGACCGCCCATTGATCCCCCTGCAACGCGCGGGCTATTTGATCGGCAATTTCATTTCGCGGCAGTAAACGAGCCGGTGCCCCCTGAGGCCAAAACGCAGGTCCACCCAGAATCGCAGGCACTTGCGTAATCTGCGATTCGAACTGCTGCCGTATTTCACTGAGCAACTTCGATTGATTCATACCCAAGAAGTTCGCACACTCTTGAATAGCTTTCCAGCTCTGGCTGAAGATCTCTCGCAGTCGAACGAGTCAGTCACTTCTTCCAGCCGCACCCGATTGTCGAGCAGAAACCCCATGAGCGACGATCCTCCACCAAGACAACTGGGCGATGTCCTCGCACAACTGATGCAATTGCGCGGATATTCACAAATTCAGGAAGACGATCGCCTCCGTTCTGCCTGGAAACAAGTGGTTCCCGCAGCCTATTCGACTCTCACCCGACCCGCCAAGATCTCTCGTGGTGTCCTGCAGGTTTACGTCTCTCACCCGGCAGCTCTCAGTGAACTTTCAGCCTTTCACCAGAAACCCATCGTCGAAAATCTGCAGAAAATACTCCCAGAGCTCAAACTCAAAGACATCAAATTCCGTCTGGGATAACACGACTTCGTGCCCGGATTGATTCGTTTTGCTCGGCGAGCAAACTGCGAATTCTGCTGGTCGAATCCGCTCCAAAGCAGTTCCCCTTTACGCTTTGGATGAAATCTTTTGTAATGCCCCTTTGATTTCCAGTGTTCAGGGATTCGAACCAAGGATCAATTTTCGTGCGGGAATGGAGTCGCCTCGCGAGGTACGTTAAGCCGTATTGGAAGCTGCTGGCATTTGCCATCAGCTTCGGAGGTGTTGTTGCGCTCCTCTGGGGTGGTGCGCTGCTGCTCACTTACCCCGTCATCAAAGTCTTTCTTGAAGGCGAACATCTCGGCTCTTACATCCAGAACGAGATTGAAACCTCTTCCAGAAAGCTCGACGAATCAAGAAACGAACTCCATCAACTGCTGATTCGCCACGGTATGGCTCTCGAACCAGAGGTCGGCCCTGCTGCGATCTCCTCACAAGCCTCTCATCCATCGACAGTAAAAACTTTGCCTCTCAGCGCCACACGCGAGCAGGCCAGACTCCAGAAAGAGATCGACACCTGGGCTCGCAGGCTTTACCTCATGACGTGGCTTAACCAGCGCGTTGTCCCCTGGCTGCCAGATGACCCCTTCCGACTGCTGCTGGGACTCATGGGAATTCTTGTTGCCGCGACTTTCCTCAAAGGAGCCGCGACGGTCATACAAGATCTCTATGTCGGTAAAGTGGCTGAACTGACTGTCATGGATTTGAGAAAAGACCTCTATCGCCATCTGTTGAAATCTGATCCTCTCGAAGTCGCTGCCACTGGGACTCCCCGGTACATGGCGACGTTCATGAATGACACTCAGCAATTGACACAAGGCTTAATGCTCGCTGGCGGCGAAGTCATTCGCGAACCTCTCAAAGCCGTTACTTGCCTCAGTGCCGCACTGATGATCAACTTTCGCCTGACCTTTGTGCTGCTGCTGTTCGTGCCAATCGCCGGTGCGATGTTCTACCTGCTCAGCCGCAGGCTCAAACGAGCCATGCATCGCACGCTCGATGCCATGTCTCGCATCTATCAGCAACTGGAAGAAACCTTTTCGCTTTCTCGAATCGTCATTGCCTTTGGAACACAGCGCGATCACCGGGCCCGCTTTCGACGCGAGAATCGCGCGTATTTCCGTAAAGCCCTGCAAATCGTCAGGATCGATGCACTCAGCAGCCCTGTCGCTGAAAACCTCGGAATGATGGCGGTGATGGCCGTTCTCATTCCGGCAGGTTATCTCGTTCTTGAAGGCCAGACATTCATCGGCCCGATCCAGTTCACTGAAACCCCCATGAACTTCACCGATCTTTCTGTGCTCTACACACTCATGGCGGGAACTCTTGACCCTATCCGCAAATTCTCGCGATACGTCACGCGTATCCGCCAGACGGGAACGGCCGCCGAACGAATTTTCAACGCTCTCGATCAGCACCCCTCGATCATTCCACCTGCGAATCCAGTCCCACTTCCGAGGCATGCCGAAGCAATTCGCTTTGAAGGCATTACATTCACTTATCCGCAGGCCGAAGGTGAGAACCGTCGACCGGTGCTCGTCGATCTCGATCTGACGATCCATGCCGGAGAGGCTGTCGCGATTGTCGGCACCAATGGCTCTGGAAAATCGACACTGGTCAATCTATTGCCTCGCTTCGCTGACCCTCAAAAAGGCCGTATCCTGATTGATGGTATCGATCTCCGCGATGTCAAACCTCGCGATTTGAGAGATCAGATCGCCATTGTTTCTCAGGAAACCATGCTCTTCGATGATTCGATTGCCGGGAATATTCGCAGCGGTGCCTCCACAGAACAGGAATCTCCCACGCGCGAAGCGATTGAATCAGCGGCCGCCCGAAGTTCCGTTCTCGAATTCGCCAACAAACTTCCCGATGGCCTGGAAACAGGCCTGGGTTCCGGTGGCCGGGAGCTCTCTGGAGGCCAGCGTCAGCGGATCGCACTGGCCAGAGCCATACTTCGCAACCCTTCCATCCTGATCCTCGACGAGCCGACATCTGCGATTGATGCCCACAGCGAGCAGGCCATTCAGAAAGCTCTGGCCGAATTTACAAAAGGCCGCACCACCTTACTGATTACGCATGCGATGTCGCCTTCGTTACTCAGCTTCATCAGCCGGATTGTCGTCCTCGATCAGGGTCGCCTGATTGCTGATGGCCAGCATCACGAATTGCTCGCCACCTGCCCCATTTACCAGCGACTCTTCCACAGCGAACCGCTGCAAGCCGCTGCTTAAGGTCTGGTTTTAGGTGTTTGGTATTGGGTATTTGAGTGACCCAATGTTTCTAGTATCGAATACCAAATGCCAAACACCCAATGCCAATCGTATTACGCATTCACTTCCAGCACCCACAAAATCAACGCTTTCGCCAGATGCATACGATTTTCGGCCTGCTGAAAGACAATGCTCTGTGGGCCATCAATAATCTCATCGGTCACTTCCTTCCCCCGCTTGGCAGGGAGGCAGTGCATAAACCGGGCTGATGCCGGAGCCAGCTTCAGCAGATTCTCATTGACCTGGAATGGCTGGAAAACTTGCTGCCGGGCTTCCGCCTCCGCTTCCTGCCCCATACTCGTCCAGACATCGGTATAAATCACCGCCGCATCTTTGAGAGCTTCGGCAAAGTTCGATGTCTCCGTAATGTGAATCTTGGGCAGGTAAGATTTCACCCGGTCGAGGAAATCTGCTCCCAAGCGGTATTCTTCCGGAGCACACAGCACAAACTCGACACCCAGCATCGAACAGCACGTTGCCAGCGATGTCGCCACGTTGTTGCCATCACCGACAAATACAAACTTCTTTCCCGCGATCGAGCCAAAGACTTCCTGCATCGTAAAGAGATCTGTCAGTGCCTGGCATGGATGTCGATCATCCGACAACCCATTGATCACCGGCACCCCCGCATACTGGACGAATTCGTCAATCAGTTGCTGGGAAAATGTTCTGAGCGCGATCACATCGCTATAGCCACCAATGACGCGGGCGACATCCTGCACAGCTTCCCGTCCACCAATCCCGGCATCTTTGGCAGAGAGAAAAATACTGCTCCCCCCCAGTTGCATCATGGCAGCATCAAAACTCAACCGGGTCCGCAACGAGGGCTTTTCGAAGATCTGGGTCAGCACACGCCCGGGCATCAACTGCGGACGAATCCCCTTCGCCACACCAGTTTTCATTCGCTTCGCCAGCGCAAAAATCTCTTCAATATCTGTGGTGGAAAGATCCACCAGCGCGTTCAAATGTCGCATATCCCAAACCTATTCACTCGCGGCCTGCTCCATGCGAGAAGACCCTGTCATCGCTGTTGTCCCTGGCTTCAATAACAATCAAACCCAGGAAATTTCTTTCACGCCAAGAGCCGTTCTCCAGATGCGTGAACCTCTTAAAAACAAGATTGAACGCGAAGGCTCAAAGCTCCCCCGCGTTCAATCGAAATAGTCGAATTTTTCACTGCGAATTGGATTTTCATCCATTCAATCCCTCGTGTGGATCATCCACAACGGCGATTGAACAGTGATCTTCGCTGAACATTGCTTATCTTGACAGCGCTTACCTGCAAAACCTGAGAATTCCTGAACCTTACGACACCTGTTGAGCCATCTCTCGCAAGACTTCCAGCAAGACGTCACATCCTTCATCGACCTGTTCGGGGGTGATGTTGAGCGGAGGCAGCAATCGAATCACGGTATCGTGCGTCGCGTTGATCAAAACGCCACGTTCCATACACTTTGCCACGGCAGGCATGGCCGAAATCTTCAATTCCATGCCGATCATCATGCCTCGAATGCGGATCTCCTGCACAATCGGCAATTCTTCCGCAATCTGCTCAAATCGCTCACGGAACTTTTCGCCCATTTCCTTCGCGTTGTCCAGCAACCCTTCCTCTTCAATTGTCCGAAACGTGGCAATTCCTGCCGCCATCGCCAGAGGGTTTCCACCAAATGTACTTCCGTGCATCCCTGGTTTCAGGCAGGCTGCGACTTCATCACGGCAGATCACAGCCCCTGCAGCCACACCCGCTGCCAGACCTTTCGCCAGCGACATGATATCGGGCTCAACACCTGAGTGCTGATAGCCGAACCACTCGCCGGTTCGCCCGGATCCCGATTGAACTTCATCGAAGATCAGTAGAATCCCTTCGGCATCGCACAGGGCTCGCAAACCCTGCAGGAACTCAGTCGTCGCAATATTCACGCCCCCTTCGCCTTGAACCGGCTCCAGCATAATCGCAGCAGTTTCCTGATCGATCAACTGCTTCACCGCATCCAGGTTGTTGTACGGTGCGTAGCGGAAACCGGGGAGTAACGGATGAAAGCCCTCGTGGTATTTCGGCTGGGCAGTCGCCGTCAAGGCCCCAAATGTGCGGCCGTGGAATCCATTCTCAAACGAGATAATCCGATACCTGCCAACCCCAGCCTTAGCCGCCCGCGCGATCTTGATGGCAGCTTCATTCGCTTCAGCACCGCTATTACAGAAAAACGCTTTACCGAAGCTTCGAGTGCACAGCATCTCGGCAAACTCGCCCTGAGCCTCGGTGTACCACGAGTTGGGTACGTGAATCAGCTTTTCGGCTTGCTCCTGCAAGGCACGCACCACCGCAGGAGGCGAATGCCCCAGAACATTGCAGCCCCAACCGGGAAACAGATCGAGATAGCGGCGCCCTTCGGCATCCCAGACGTACGAGCCTTCGCCCTGCACAATGCAGACCGGATAGCGGCGATAGTTCGACACCACATACTTGTCGAACTTCGATATTGTTTCCTGACTCGACTGGGTGGCCATTGCGTGCATTGGCTCGTCTCTTCAATCATCACGCCGGCTTGCCGGCGAAAACCCAATTGGCCCCAAAATCACTCTGGCAACTCCCCGGTGGGAAGTTCTTCACCTTCACCAAAAGTGAGCGATCGGCAAGCTCAGGGCCCAGGCTTGCCGTATTTTCTCGAAGAAGAACGACTGAGAATTGTATCAGATCCGATGCAGGCAATGAAATATGCTCTGCACTTCGTCATTCGAATCCCATGCATTCGAATCCCGGTACTCCAACCTGACTCAATTTTTCAGAGAGTTTACGGGACGATCTCGGTTCCTATCCCACGGTTCGAATAAATTTCCAGAAGTACTGAATGGGGAATTCTCGCATCGATGATGTGTACCTTCTTCACCCCCGCAGCCAGAGCTTCTAAAGCCGCCTCGACCTTGGGAACCATTCCTGCATCGATTGTACCATCGGCAATCAGTTCCCGGCAGCGTGCTGCCGTCAGGTGAGATTGCAACGTCGAAGGATCCTTTCGATCGAGGAAGATCCCTGGCACATCACTTAAAAACATCAGTTTATCGGCCTGAATCAAACGGGCCACAGCTGCTGCCGCCGTATCTGCATTCACATTCAGTCGATCGCCCTGTTCATCCAGTGCCACCGAAGGTAGGACAGGAATCCGTCCCCCGCGGCAGGCTGTCAGCAGGACATCGCGGTCAATATCTGTCACTTCACCCACACGCCCCAGATCAATCGGTTCTCCCCCAGGGTTCGGTAGAAACAGTTGCTTTCCTTTGAGCACATTCACCGTGAGATAACTGAATCCAACGGCATCGCCGCCTTGCCGCTCGATCTCTTCAACCAGCGAACCACAAATTTCACCCGCCAAAGTTTTCGTGACAATCTCCAGTGTCTGTTCATCCGTGTAACGACGACCCTGCACCCAGCGAGGTGTAATCCCAGCCGTTGACATGGCGGCGTTAATCGCCTTTCCACCACCGTGGATCAGAATCGGGCGTGCCCCCACGGTCTCCATAAAAATCACATCGGTGAGAAACTGCCGAATGGCGGCTGTTTCCTCGAGAGCACTTCCTCCCAGCTTGATGACGACATGTCGATCGCGAAACTGGCGGATCCAGCCGAGCGCTTCCAGCAGCACATCTGCTTTCCGGATCGCGGTCTGCATGGGTGTTTCCGTTTGTTCAATCAAAGCATCGCCACTTATTTGACCAGCAGTCACTGAAGCCAATCCTGTTGCATTCAATCGAGGAGTCCTCTGCCAAAATTTCAGGCAAACATCAGCATACAAATGTGACAAACGCACCCGCGAGAATCTTTCCAGAGTTTACACAGACACCGTTCAACATGCGAAGTTCATCGAAATCTTCGCCTCCAGACGCCAAGACGGTCTGACTCGAAATAGACCGCCACGACTTCATTGCCACGGGTTCATCACGAGGAAATCAATTCAAGAAGTCATACATACGCAACTTTGTCCAAAGAGATCACCAGAACTTCTTGTTTTTTGCACACAGTCAGTGGATGGCCCTCACTGAGACATCACTGCATGAGAGAATGAATCACCAACGTTTGTATCTGGCTTGCCAGATCCTTGCGGGGACTCGACGATACATGGACTGATTCTCCTGAAAAATCTCGCACCTCCGCTTATAGAAAATCTCGCACAAAAGGTGAGCTTAATTGCAGTTACAACAATCTGAAAACCGTCTTATTGTTCAGGCACCCGCCAAACTCAACCTCTCTCTGCGGATTCTCGCGCGTCGTCCCGATGGTTTTCACGAGATCGAAACGGTCATGGTTTCCATCCAGCATTACGACACGCTCTCCTTCGCCCCCTCTTCCCAAACTGACATTTCATTTCGATTTGAGGATCTGACGCATCATCCATTAGCAACCACAACACATTCGTTCGCGGATGAAACGGCTCTTGTCCCTCAGGATCACACCAATCTGGTTGTTCGTGCGGCACTCCTGCTGAAGGAATATGCAAAGGTTGACTGCGGAGCCGAGATCCTTCTGCAGAAAAGAATTCCCGCCGCGGCTGGCCTTGCCGGCGGTTCCAGTAATGCCGCCGCCACGCTGGCTGCTCTCAATCAGTTATGGAATCTTCGGTTAACTTTGCAGGAACTTTCTCAGCTCGCGTCACAGTTAGGAAGTGATATTCCCTTCTTCCTTTGCGGCAAACCGATGGCAGTCTGCCGCGGGCGTGGCGAGATCATTGAGCCTGTCGAACTTCAGGAAAAGCTGTGGTTTGTTGTAGCAAAACCACCAGCTGGGCTCTCGACAGCACTCGTCTACCGACATTGCCAACCCACCCAGAATTCTCCCTCAATCGCTCCATTGCTCAGCAACCTGGCGAAGGGAGATCAAATCAGCGCGGCACATGCTTTGCATAATGGTCTTCAAGCAGCAGCAGTCGAGCTCTGCCCTGCAATTCGTCAGCTCGAGTCCACTTTTGCAAACCTTGATGTGATTGCCCATCAAATGAGCGGAAGCGGGACTGCTTACTTCGGTTGGTGCAGAAGCGAAGCGGCAGCTCACACTGCAGCCCAGCAACTCACTCACCTGGGACTGGCACAGGTCTTCGTGGCTTGCTCCGGATTGTAACGTGGATTGGCAATCAAACGACGAGATTCGTCTCACTCCCATCTCTCGCTGAATATCGTGTTCCTGGTGGTACTCGCGATGTTTGCGATCCATCGTCCATCGAAGTTCTAACCGCCTTTCCATGCTCAGCGATCTGCAGTGTCGTCAAGTATTGAATGGCTATCGTTTCAATCTCAATTCAACCTGTTTTTGTGCTGAGAGTCGGCACAAATCTGTTGGTGCTGATTCAACTTTCGTGATGTTTTGTCATTTCATTCTACCGGTGTTCGTCATTCCGAATGATGAGGAGTACGGCCATGGAAATTACCGAGATTCGCATCAAGCTCATGGATGATCCCAGCGAGCGGTTGCAGGCCTTTTGTTCGATCACGCTTGATGGATGTTTTGTCATTCGTGATTTGAAAATCATCCAAGGGACGCGCGGCTCTTTTGTCGCCATGCCCAGCCGCAAATTGATGGATCGCTGCCCCAGATGCTCATGTAAAAATCATTTAAGAGCACGATTCTGCAACGATTGCGGTTGTGAACTTCACGAAGAACGCGCCAACAAAGCGGATGATGGCCGCGCTAAGCTCTACGCCGATATCGCCCATCCCATCAACTCCGAATGCCGCGAACGCATTCAAGCGAACGTGATTGTGGCCTACTCGCTGGAACTTGAGAAAGCCAAGCTCCCGGGTTACGTCTGTACTTACGACGACTTTGGCGAAGAGAACTACGCCACCAGTGTCGAAGAAATTACCTACACCCCGATGGTCCCCCACTCGGCAACCACATCAACTGCCACAGCCACCTCTTCAACAGCTACCACCAGCCGGCCACGCCATACCTTCGTTAATCGCGTCGCTCAACTCGAAGAAGAGGGCTTTGGCTCCGGTCTCGTCTAATGACAATGATCTCGAATTCCACTCGTTGATCGAACTGTTCTTACACGCTTTCCATGAAAAATGGCGATCTGTGTGCCATGCTTGCAGCTTTGGGCAAGCATGCCTTCGCGACCAACAACGTGTAGTTGTTTCCTTGGAACTGTTCTTACAACAAAACACCCGGCTGCATGACGCAGTCGGGTGTTTTTTACTTTGCATGGCTGTTTGGGATCTGCAAAGAACCTCAGCCAGGACTTGTTCAATCCACCAGTAATCTCTCGAAACAGAGCTTCCCTACTTCACCACAAAGTTAATGCTGCTGCTGGTGACTCGACCCGAAAGCTCATCATGGACCGTCAACTTCAGTGAGTGCGGGCCCAGTGGCATCTTCTCGGGAATCGTGAACTGGTAATTGTGGAAGTAATCTCGCCGTTCATTACGGCACAAATCTTCTGTTGGTGGGAACTCGATCTGATGCCGGATTTCACCAGCGGGGCTGATGATGTCAATCTTGGAGCGAAGGAGTGTTCGATACTGGCCTTCCGGTGTCAGTTCACTCTGGAAATTCTCCGCCTCGGCATAAACCAGCACTTCCTGCCCGGGTCGGAATTCATCGCGTGGGAACTTCTCGTAGTTGCCAAAGTACCAGATCTGCTTGCAGAAACAGACATTGCGAAGCTCCAGTCGAGCCATCTGTTTGAGCTTGGAAACACCCGCCTGGAATTGGGCCACTGCCTGGCTGGCGCGATCAGCCGTCTGTGGAATCTGCTTGCTGTCAAAGTAATTCGATAACCCCCAGAGCATCTGCTGCCAGAACTCCTGTTCGGAGGCGGAAATACCGGGAATTGCCGCCATCGCCCGCTCTGGTCGATCAGCCATCAGATATAACAACCGCAGATAAACGTGCTGGCGCAGGTAGTAATCGCGACTCTCGGGCGATTCCCCGCGTGTTAACAGGTTGACGGAAGCTTCCGTCTGGCTAATGAGTTGATCGAGCGAATCACCCCCGGCAGAACTGAAACCCGGTTGGGAACTACCAACACTGGAACTCCCCGTGGCTGAGACTCTGGTCACAGGTGACTGAACCACACCAAACTTTCCGGCTGGCCCTAATGTCGCATGAGCAGCCGGTGCGGAAGTATTCCGGGAAGCGGTCTGATTCGTGACAGATTCCTGATAACTTTGTGGCTGAATCGGTCCAGAGGTTCCCGAGGTTTGATCGGAAGAGGTTTGATCCACCCGATAGAATGCACTTTGCGCTCGTTCTTTTGTTCCCGCAGCCACCTCATGGCGAGCCTGCTCAACTCCCATGCCGGAAGCCGGCTGGTGAGCTTCGAGGTCACGATGCTGGGCCAGTTGTATCGCTGAACGCCTGGAGCGCTGCAGATCATCCGGGCCACCTCTTGTCCCGGCTCCGTTTTCTGTTTCGCTATTTGCCCAGGGCGAGGCATTCCCCATGCCACTGTTCGCTGCTTGAGGTTTTTGCGTATTGGTCGAATGCCCCCATGCGGGTGCAGAACCTTGAGGTAAGCCTGATCCCTGAGCAGAGGCGACACCGTCAGCCCAGGGTGGATTTCCCGGTGGATTCGCTTCGGATTGCCGGGCGGTGAGCTGCAATGACATTCGGCGAGCCTGCAGAATCTGAGGCACAACGGCTGGATCGACCTTCTTGAGCTGGTCGTACCAATAAGCCCGTTCTTCCGCATTCGCACCCGCTAATTCCTGATCGATCAGCTTTAAAGTGGCAGGAGACATTCCTCCCGCTCCCGTTGCAGAAGAACTGCCCGCATCGACATTCTTCGCGACTGAATGCTGGGCCGATGGTGCAGGCTCGATGGGCATCTCCGGCGCTGCCGAAGTTGTCACCTTCTGGCTGCGAGAGGCCTGAAACGGCGATTCAGCAGGATCAGTTTTGGCTTCAAGAGGTCCATCGGCTTTGGCCAGGAGCTTCTCAGGATCGACGATCTTGACAGGGCTCGATGACTTTTTCTCGACTGGATCTGTCTTCGCTGAAGTCACACTCTTTTCATTCGACGGCTGCTTTTCCGGCTTGTTCCAAACCAGGCGCGGCCCACCCGTGGTGTTGCAACCCACAGGCAAAATCAGACATCCGAAACACACCAACCAGGCAGCACCCCACACCCTTTGGCGCGGGTTCAAGGCATCCTGGTTTGAAGGCTTCTGGAACATCTCAAATCCATTTGTTTTCAGGCGGGAAATCCTGATTTCGAAATCGCTGCAAAAGCGATCTCTCAAGCCGATGGAAATGCATCAAACGCACTTCATCACTTGAGTGACAAGATTCTTCGATTGTTGGAAGGCGTTAAAAACAGTTGACTGATGCCCGGGATGTCCAACAGCAGATTTCAAGATTGCTGAGCGACTTTGGCACCAGACCATACAAGGCGGGAAGGTCAATTGAGTTGAAAGCAAGGCCACGCGAATAAATCGCAAAGAAACAAATTAACGAGATGTGAAGTGAAGAGAAGTGATTGATGGCGAGAAGGGACAGACTTCGTAATGGTCGACTGCCAGAAATAGATCATCCGGGCAATCGACCATGAGAAGAAGTAATTCAGGGAGATGTAATTCAGTCTGAAAAGTTCAGCAACCCCAAAAAATTGACCAGGAAAAACTGCTTAAATAGTGCCTGAATCTAAGGGGTTTCGGCAGCTTTCTCGGGAGGTGGGCCAGCAACTCGCCGGCGCGGAGGATCCAGAAATCGATAACCCGTGTTCGGATTGTTCGCGTCATAGGCATAAGCCTCATGATGATCCAGAAACAGCTTCAAATAAGCGGCAGGAATGGCAAATCCGAGCCCTTCAGCAAACAACAGCTTCATATTGGTCACACCGACCACTTCACCCCGGCTATTAAAAAGTGGCCCACCACTATTGCCAGGATTAATATCTGCTGTCGTCTGAATATAGACCAGGCCTTTGACATTGCGGTTACGCGTACTCACAATCCCCTGCGAAACAGAGCGTTCCAGCCCGAGGGGATTTCCAATGGCAAAAACTTCATCTCCTTCACGCTCATCATCAGCTTCAGTGAGATAGACCGGCTTAAACTTCAAATCGTCCTGCTTAGGGATCTCCAACAGGGCCAGATCAAAAAACGGGTTGAGGGCCACAATCCGCACGTTATCGATCCGACGCCTCGCAAATTCCCCACCAGCTGCCTGATGAAAAATCGTGACCGCAATACGCGTCTCTTTTTCGATGACATGGCAGTTCGTCACACAAAATCCACGGTCATTGATGATAAAGCCCGAGCCCAATCCTCCCGGCGTCTGGACCAGCACCACACCTTCACCATACTTTTGAGACAGATCCTTAATGCTCGCACGGGGCAACTCGGCTGTCTGATACAACTTTTTCGTCTGTCCCGGAAGCGGTGTATTAACAGATGCCGCCCCTTCCGCCTTGATCACTTCCCGCCGGCGGATCTGATTCAGCGGAATCTTCACGATATCCACGCCAATATCCAGGTAGAGGGCTCCGTCCTGTTCTTTCAGAACATCCCCTTCGAGCTTCTGTCCCGTCCGCAGTTCAATCACCTCACCAGCACTGACCAGTGGCAATGAACTCGACACGAAGGCAACCGCCAGACTCATCACCCATAAGGCTCGTCTCAGCGTCAGGATTTGTGGGCGACTCGCAACTAAAGTCTGCATGTTCTTCATGTTTTCAGCCTGATTCGTCTGATGAAATATGACGCTCACTGCTCACTCCAACCACGCAGCCACCAGAATGCCATGAATAGAATTACGTCGCCAGATCACGAATCCGCAAAACGATAATCATTATGGCAATCCGAACAGGTCTTGTTCACTTTATCGAGAGCCTGCTGGAACTTGCCAAAATCCATTTCCTTGGCAGCACTCGATGCGTCTCTGGAGGCATTAATCATATTCTGAGCATGTTTCTTATAGTCATCTTCTTCGCCTGAATCGTAAGTCGAGTCAGCAGCCACGACCGACAGTGCCAGCAAAACGATCGTTTCATGCTGCACCGTCTCCTGCTCGGATTTGAGTTTACCCTCAGTTGTGATGTTGCTTTTGAGCCAGTCAAACGCCTTCTGCATGCGGACCATCACCCCCGCGCGACTGGCCGACTCGCCGAACGTCTTTTTCTCTTCCGCGTTCCCCACATCGGGTGGAACACTCCCCGAAAGGACAGATGTCAGTTTTTCAAACACAGCCGTCGTTTTGTCAAAACCTTCTTTACCGAGTGCCTTCGACGATTCGCGCAACTGCCCGCCCAGTTCACGGACAAACTTGGCGTTGGCCTTCCACGACAGATCATCCGGGTGTCGCTCAACGATTGCCCCCAGTGCCGCAATCACGGCACCATCCGCCTGAATATCCTTGTAGTTCCCCGAATAGGTGCCAGCCGATTGCAATTGTTGCGTCAGTCGGTTCCGGATGCGTTTCATTTCATCCTGAAGTTCATCCGAACTGATGGTCTGCTTCCAATCGACACTGCCCCCTGCTGCGACAGCTGGCGATGCGGCGGCAGGTGCTGCCGGAGTGACCGCAGGGGCAGCCGTATTATTCGCCTGTGCCATTGCTGGAGCAGGATTCGCTGCACCAGTGCTCTGATTATTCGCTGCGATCGCCAGCGGATCATCAAACCAGACATCGTAAGGAATATCCCCCAGCCACTTCCTGCCCCCAGCCGACTTAATTGCACCTTCTTCAGGCCGTTGTTCGGAAGCATTGCTCTGAGCGACAGTCGATCCCTGGTTGGTGGCTTGAGCCGGCACTGCCGTCTGTACTGGAGCGGCTGTCCCTTCGGGTGTGGCTGGTGCTCGGGAACCGCATCCCGTACTCGTGAATATCGCGAGGCTTGCCACAGTCAGACCGACTGACAGTGAAAAATGACGTTTGAACCATCGGGAACTGTCCCGCCAGCCGGATGACTGCTGCATAGATGCGACACTTTTTTGTAAATCGAGAGACGTCATGGAAATGTGACACTCAGCCAAAATGACTTGATTCAGGTTCAATCCTCTTGAGTATGACCCGCCCACACTCAGGCAGCAAGAACAGACTGGTTGGATCACCGATTTGGTTTTTCTCCCAGCATTGGCCGGACGCTCGATTCAGGTTCTCTCATTGCTGCGAAATGCACGAACAATTCCAGAGAGCTCAAACGTCTCTTCCTGATTGGACGCGGCGAAGAGACCTGAAGTTCCGCAAGATCTTCAAGGATGATTCTTCACCGCTTAAAAACATTCCATAATCCACCCACTGCTGACTGTGGCTCTTTCTCAGAAAAAATCTGATCCATAAGTTCAGTGACGATGTCATCAGCACTCTTTGAATCTGCCTCGGCGGTGTAACGCAACAGCAGTCGATGACGCAGTACGGCTGGAGCCAGTGCCCTGAGATCTTCCACACCAACGATGGGTTGCCCATGGATCGCAGCCCGGGCCTTGGCTGCCATCACCAGTGCCTGGCCTGCTCTTGGCCCGGCTCCCCATTGCACATACTTTCGGATCTGCTCCGGGGCACTTGCATCCTGAGGCCTGGTCGCCCGACATAAGCGCATAGCGTATTCCAGTACATAATCGGCCACGGGAATCCGCCGTACCAGTCCCTGAAACTCACTCCATTCGCTGGCAGAAATCACCTGGGAAACCTGGCGAGGTTCTGCCCGATTGGTCTGCCTCAGAATTTCAAACTCTTCTTCAGCATCCGGGTAATCGACACGAATCTGCAGCAGAAATCGATCGAGCTGTGCTTCGGGAAGTGGATACGTGCCTTCCTGCTCAATCGGGTTTTGTGTCGCCAGCACAAAAAAGGGATTGGGGAGTACATGCCGCTGGCCACCTGCCGTGACTTGCCGCTCCTGCATGGCCTCCAGCAGTGCGGCCTGTGTTTTCGGTGGAGTGCGATTGATCTCATCGGCCAGTAGAACATTGACGAAGACCGGCCCGGGTCGAAATTGAAACAGCCTTTGGCCAGTTTGCCTGTCTTCCTGCAACACCTCCGTCCCGGTGATATCCGCCGGCATCAAATCGGGTGTGAACTGAATTCTTCCAAAGGTCAGATCCAGAGTCTGCGCCAAAGATCGCACCATGAGCGTCTTCGCCAGCCCGGGAACACCCACCAGAAGGGCATGGCCTGAAGAAAGCATCGCCACAAACAGTTCTTCGAGAACCTCGTTTTGCCCGACAATCACTCGATTTAGTTCATGCCGGATGCACTGCCACGCCTGTGACAATCGTCGCAGGCACTCGATATCTGCCTCTGAGCCTCGTTCTTCGTCCAACGATTCCTTTGTAGGCTCAGACGCACTTTTCCGAGGATCGAATTCCTCAGGGACACCCCGGTTCAAACTCTCTTCAAACAACCGCGAGTCGTCTTCAGGCATCAGCCCATCCTCTCACACATTGATCACAGTGACGGCGGACAGTCTGACGACATTCAGCGATACGCTGCCCGGTCGCCTGTGACCGACAATCTGCCGATTCCCAAATGCTGACTCAGCGGCCGTCACGAATTCCTTGGCAATCAACTTCAATACATCACTCAGAAGTTTTCCTGCCAGACTGACATGACCGCCCCCTGCGATGCAAGTCGTCAACCATCAATTCCCATCGGAGAGATACTCGCCACGCCTGCTGGTTGGGGCGCCTCCATCGACCGGCCGAAAACTCCCTATTGCCCTGCCAGCCTGAGAGATCTATCGTTTTTGGCACACGGGATGCCTTCCTTCAGCATCGCAACAAAGGAATCGGCTAAGGATGGAGAAGCCAAATTGCCTGAATTGACCTCTCGCGATGTCGCCATTTTACAGAGTTTGCCCTCGGGAGCTGAGGGTAACCAAAGAGCACAACTCCAGAACCAAAAACACGTTACACCGTCTTTCGCTCTGTTTCTGGCAAGTCTCGTTCTCGTAGGATCGCTTCTGGCCTCGGGATTGTCCATTTACGCCGCCCCTCCTCTTCATGTCGATCTCTCCACCGAAGTCGAGCCACCCGTTTCGGCAATGCTGCCACTTCCTGCAGCACCACTCGAAATGGCCATGTGGGCACCGGAGCCGATTGAAGGCTCTCTGGTGATTGCCGGTGGTGGCGTACTCCCTCCTGCGATTTTTGAAAAGTTTATGGAACTGGCGGGTGATTCGAAGGCACGGCTGGTCATCATTCCCACAGCCAGCATTTACGCGGGAACTCACGAGATTGAACCTAAGATCGACCCCTGGCGGCATCGAAATGCTGCCAGTGTCCACGTCCTGCATACCCGCTCGCGGGATGAAGCCAACTCCGAAGAGTTTTCCCAAATTCTGGATCAGGCCACGGGAGTCTGGTTCATGGGGGGCAATCAAAACTGGATCACCAGTGTCTACGCCGAAACTCGTACTGAAGCACGCCTGCGTGCACTGCTCCAGCGAGGCGGTGTGATTGGTGGGACATCTGCCGGTGCAGCTATCATGTCGCAAGTCATGATTACCGGCGGGAAATACTACCCCCAACTGGGTGAAGGGCTCGGCTTCCTCCAAGGTGTGGTCGTCGATCAGCACTTCCTGAAGAGACAACGTGAGACGCGTCTGAAGTCGGCCCTCACACTTCGCCCCGGCCATGTCGGTGTAGGTATCGACGAAGGGACAGCTCTGGTTGTTCAAGGTCGCCGGTTTGATGTCGTGGGTGAATCTGAGGTCGTCGTTTATCTCCCGGAAAATTCCCGCAAACCACTCAAAGAAACCCGCATTTCCCATGGACGCTCGACAGATTTTGTGACCTTGTGCCGAGCGGCCATCGAACGCGCCGCTGAAGACAAACAGCCACTTGATCTTTCCCGGTCGGCTATCGCGAAAACGCAGGTTCCGCAGGGCACACTGGTCATTGTGGGTGGCGGTGCAACTCCAGCGGCTGCCATCGAGCGCTTCATCGAAGCTGCCGGTGGCCCGGAAGCCCCGATGGTGGTTGTGAGTAATGCCTTGGGAGACGAAGCCCCGCCTGCCTCACAAGTCGTCAACTGGTTAACAAAAGCCGGTGCCCGTCATGTGAGCCAGTTGCATACGTCCTCCCGAGCCGAAGCTCACGATCCCGAGAAGGCCAAACTTCTGGAAACAGCCCGAGGGGTCTGGTTTACGGGTGGTCGCCAATGGCGGCTGGTTGACCGTTATCTCGACACGCCGATGCTGAGCCACTTTCAGAATGTGCTCAAACGAGGAGGCGTTATTGGCGGTACTTCCGCAGGTGCCTCGATTCAAGGGAGCTATCTCGTACGTGGTAATCCGGACGGAAATCGAGAAATCAGTGCCGAAGGTTACGAACGCGGCTTTGGTTTTCTCCCTGGCGTGGCGATCGATCAACATTTTTCCGAGCGACAGCGACTGGCCGATCTGGTCAGCCTCAAGACCCGGTACCCAGAACTGGTGGCCATGGGGATTGACGAATCGACGGCAGTGATCGTCAAAGGGACTCAACTCGAAGTCATCGGGAAGCAGACAGTAACCATTCTCGACCGAACTGAGTCTCATGATTCATCCGGCAGCGAACGGAGACTCGAACCCGCTGTCGTCCGCTCAGGGGAAGCCTATGACTTTGCCAGCCAGAAACGAATCGCTATCGCAGACAAGTCAGCTCAGGTTGATTCTCCTGCCGTCACGATCAATTCGAGCTCGATCAATGTGACAGAGAATAAATCATCCGAGGCTGTCGATCTTGAGAAAGATTTGGCCTTGCCAGCCACCGGCAACTCGCCCCCAGCACTCAAGCGACCCGCGATGCGCAATTCAGCAGGCCAATAAAGATTTGAACAGAGCGGCAGGTATTCGATTTTCAGGCATGCTTGCTCCGAGCCGCAAGCATGTTACACAAAGCGCGTTAAATCGTGAAAACCGTACCAATGATTCAGCTCTTGAGATCTTCGAACAGTGGTGTTGAAAGATAACGCTCACCTGGACTGCACAGCACAGTAACAATTGTTTTGCCTGCATACGCCGGTCGTGAAGCGACTTTTGCAGCGGCACAGACATTGGCACCACTGCTGATTCCGACGAACAGTCCTTCTTCTCTTGCCAGTCGGCGAGACCATTCGAACGCTTCGTCGTTGGTCACCGTGATCACTTCATCGATCAGCCGCGTATCAAGGTTTTTGGGAATGAAACCCGCACCAATTCCCTGAATTTTATGGATACCCGGGCCCCCACCGCTGAGCACTGCCGAATGCACAGGCTCGACAGCGATCGCCTTGAATACGGGATTGTGGCGGCGGATGAATCTCGTGACCCCCGTAATCGTACCACCGGTCCCCACTCCCGTCACAATGGCATCGACTACCCCGGCACTGTCGGCCCAGATCTCAGGGCCAGTTGTGGCCTCGTGAATCGCCGGGTTCGCGGGATTTTCAAACTGCTGAGGCATCCAGGTCTGTTCGCTGGCCAAGACCAGTTCATGAGCCCTGGCAATTGCCCCCTTCATCCCCTCAGCAGCTGGTGTGAGCACCAATTCGGCGCCCAGCGCCTTGAGTAGAATTCGCCGCTCGGCTGACATCGACTCAGGCATGGTTAATGTCAGTCGGTAGCCTCTGGAAGCACAAAGAAATGCCAACGCGATCCCCGTATTGCCACTGGTTGGTTCGATGATATGTGTGGATCGGTTTAACTGGCCAGCCTTCTCGGCGGCGTCAATCATGGCTTTGCCAATTCGGTCTTTGACACTGCCCAATGGCTGGAAAAACTCACATTTTCCGAGAACTGTCGCTCCTCCCTGAGAGGCAGTCTTCAGTTTGACCAGCGGAGTACGGCCAATCGTTTCCGTAATGTCGTTGAACACGCTTCCGTCGGGCATACCCATCAACTCTTTTCAGTCTGATGAACTCTAACGATAGAAAACCTAACCACCCGTTCCATCGATATCGATTGAAAGCCGCCTCATACAAAGACCTGACATCAAGGCTGTGTGAGGCAGTCAGATGCCATCTCCACTGGCGAGTTCCAGAGCAAACACTTCGTGATCCTCGACGGGATCAAGATCAATCAGTCGCGCCAGCGTCATGTTGTCGAGATAACGGGAAGCAAAGTTGCGAATCTCCAGCAGCACTCGGCGAAAGCGGCATAATCTCGCTTGAGAACATGGGCGATGAGCCGAAGTTGAGACACATGGCGAGGGAGCAATCACACCATCAAAAAAGCGAATGACCTGCCCCATAGTGATCTGCTCCGGAGGCTGAGCAAGAACATATCCGCCCTTTCGTCCCGGCGAACTCTCGATCCACCCCTGGGATTTCAGATCCAGAACAATATGTTCCAGAAACCGCTTGGGAGCATCATTCATTCGTGCCAACTCACTGAGCGAAATGGGACTTTCGCCAAACCTGGCTGCCAGCGTGATGAGTATCCGCAAGGCATAATCTGCTTTTCGAGAGAGTTTCACCTGAGGACCTCAACACAAATAATTTATCTATCACCATATTTATCGTGTTTTATTTCTCTCGAAAAGAGGCTTGCCAGATTTTTTTTAGGAATTCCCTTAATCACATGCAGAAAAACAACTTAGGACAAAAGCATCCAGTCGAAAACAAACAACCTGAAATACCCATTCCCCCAAAACCAACCCAGGGGGTTGATTTCCGGCAATTCCTGACGTATTCTCTCAAGCGTAAACACCACCAAGTCGATGATATATTCGTGACCGGCGAAACCTTTCTGAAACCAAGTTGAGAAATCATGGCACGCAACCGGCTGACCTCACCTGACCTGTTCGATCTGCAAGCAACTCTCCGTTTGCCTCTGGATCGAACAGCGGGTTGTCAGGCATCCGAGGAAATGCTGCCTGCAAATAGCCGCTGGCTGATGACCGGCTCGCATGCACCGGTTTCTTCCGTGGAAATTCCCGCATGGGCTCGGCCGATTTATGAAGCCGCTTTCCTGACAGCTCGCATCAAGGTCCGCAATCGAAAAGTTCTCGATGCCGCCCTCACCGGTACGATGATCAACTGAATTCTCGACAGTTTGCTCTGCAACAATCAGCCTCTCCCTAGATACAAGAAGAGCCGGAACCCAAGCAGGGAACCGGCTCATCTTGTATTTGAAACGCGACTCAATTGAATTTGTGCGAACTCATAAATCTCGGAAGCATTCAGCTTCCTGGCGGCGAAAGATCCATTCGCAGATTAACGACTGACTCACATTCGCCGCCCTAATCCCCGCAAGGGGCCGCAAGGGGTTAGCAGCAGCAGACGGGCATGCCGTTGAAGCAGATGCAGCAGGTGCAGCCGCAGGCGACGAGAGCACAGCACTGATCGCAGCAGGCCTGAATCATTTTGCAGCAGTCAGCATCGCCCGAAGTGCAGGTAATGCAGCAGCCATCGACTGTGGTCTCGCAAACGCACTTGCACATCGAAAGGTTGCAGCAGCAGACGCAGTTCCCATTCTGCACGCAGCAGACACTGCATAAGCAACCGGCCGATTGAGCACAGAGGGCCTGAATCATGTTGCAGGTCAGTTCGTCGTCACACTTGCAGACGATCTTCATACCGCCAGCACACTTCTCAAGGGTAATTTTACACTTGGGAACTGTGAGGCAGTTGATCTGTGGTGCGGGAACTGCAGAAACCGGTGTGGCAGTGATTGGAGCAGTGGCTGTTGTCATGTCATCAATCCTTTAAAGCTCAAGACGAACATAAGTGACTCGCTGACCATCCATCGCCGGCTGGGACAGCACGCTCGTGATAATACAGTGGCTCACCACCTGCACAATCTCGACCTGAGTTGCGTATATTTCCCTGAGCGATCGCGGGGAGAGAGAAAAGCAGTTGTTTGCAGGATTCTCTCAGAACTCCAGCACCACATCGGCCAGCCGGGTTCGATCACCCGATTGCCGCAATTCTTCGAGCAGTGACCGCACATCGGGCACGAGAAAATCCCGGAACTTGCGACTGTTATTGATGGTGATGTTCACTCGCTCATCGATCTGAAAAGCTTCAGCGGCCAGTCGCACCACATGCCTTTTACCGGGCGAGGTAATGTACACGCTGTTCCCGGGCGTAATGCGGAACTTCATGATCTGTGGCGAAGGGAGGGTGGTTCCCGCAGGTTGCGGGATGATCAGCGTGCGCGGGAGATCGATCACACTCAGGCCAAAACAGCGGGAATCCGTCTTGCGAAGTGAAAGCCACTCGATATCTGCCGGAGCCGTACTGCGCGGATGCAGTTCCATCCACTCGAACATGCGCGACATTTCGTCGGAGTACATTTCGAGGCCCCGGCCGTGAATCTGCACCAGCATGAGGTCATGCCGAAATCCCTCTTTGAACATGAACTCCAGCACATTGGCATTAATGCTCAACAAATCGCGGTCGAGCTCACCAGCCACCACGTACCAACTGGTGAAGCGAGCATTCCCTTTGCTGTATTTGCAGTAAGTATCAGCCCTGCCGCAAATGGGGATCACACCGGCAAACTCATCCGCATGCGACATCCCCATATCGAAGGCAGCGTCACCGCCCATGGCATGCCCGGCCAGATACACACGATCGGCATCGACGGAAAAACGCCCGCGCGCATCCGCGAGAGCGGCCAGCACCTTCAAATGGGCCACTCCTTCCCCATTGTATTTTGTCGCACCATCCGGCACATATTCCGGGGCAATCACAATAAACCCCCGGCGGCGGGCATTTCCGGGACGATCAGCAGTTCCCGCCCACCAGGTCGCAATGGCGGCTGTTGTGCGATCTTCCGGCCTTAAGGCGACAATCATCGGATAGCGATGAGCCGGGTCATACTCGGGTGGCAAAATCGCCTGATAATGAAAAATCACTTCTCCGTTATCGCTGCGAAGTGTGATCTTGAGCATGTCATTGGCCAGGGGTTCCAGCACCTCGCCATCTGCCGAGATAACCTGACCAGGTTCCAGACCCGCCGAATCCCGAAAAGGTGGCAATTGAGGAATCATCTGGCGGATCGATTTCCAGCCCACTCCTTCGAGGGCTGTAAGCTGCCGGAGTGTATTCTCGCGGGTTTCTGATGATTCGGCTTTGAGGTACTGCAATACGAGCTGCTGGGCATCCCACAACACCATGGTCTTGGCCAGATCGGTAGAAGCACCGACCGATCCAAACACCCATCCTGAAAAGGCGAGTGCGAGCTTTTCTTCTGCGGAAAGAGTGGAGTCTTTGTCGGACCTCAAAAAGGCTTCCAGCCTCGGCAACGTCTCAAACGACAGACCATGGCTCACCTCCGACCTGAGAAGTGCCACACGCTCACGCAGCTCGCGATTCGCGATTTGTGCCTGATACTCACCCAACAGCAGGCGGGCCAGTTCGATCTGCTGGCGAGCCAGATCATACTGCTTGATAAAGGCCTCGATATCCCGCATCACCACTGGGCCCAGTTGCTCGGCAGGGGCCAGCCTGGCCACGCTTTCGGCGAGCTGATGTTGACCTTGCTTCTTTCGCTCCTGCAGTTGTTTCACGAACTGTCGCCCGCGCAATTGAATCAGTTCGACCCGCATACGATCGACCTGATCTTTGAGTTCGGGAAACTCCATCGCAACAGATTCCAACTCCTTTTGAGCTTCGGCATAGAGCTCGCCCTGCAGATAAAACCGGACAATCGCCAGTCGATCTTTGGGTCGAGTCGGGTCAATCGCCTTCCTCAGGATGTCACTCAGGATTTCCGTCGGCAAACTACTGGTTGCCACACCCGATTCCCACTGATGGGTGAGTGCATCAATGAGTGCGTATTTCGGGGTTAATCGACTGATCCCCTGAATCACATTCTCCGGCCCTTTTTGTGTGAGAATTTCCAGCCGCCGCCGGCCAAACTCATCAAAAGACGTCACATTTCGAAAGCCACCCAATTGAGCCAGCACCTGCTGCTTGCCGGTTTTATGATGCTTGAGCTCAAAGACTTCCCACGGGAACAGATCGGGCTGACCGACGGTTTTTTCTGCATCAGGGATCTGGCGTGTCGGTACAAAAATCTTTTGCCAGCCGGCATCCACCATAATGATGGGATAGATCGGAATCGGCCCCGGCGTCTTGGCCTGAAGTTGCGCAAGCCCCTGGATCGGTGTCGCCTTGCCGCTGATGATCATGCCATTCTTCAGGCGAATCTCAGCCCCGTGGGCACAGATCGCTTGATCGAAGCCGTTTGCCAGAAACATCACGAGAGCCATCAGGGCCATGAGTCTCATCAGTTGGTTGAAAGATGAGATCCACACTTTCAGCTCTTCCTCTTGTCCTCGAATTCGCAAAGTCTTTGACCGCCACACTTCAGTCAACCACTTTCATCAGCAGTGAGTATCAGCGAAAAATTGAGATCTGCAAAGAGGTTTATCGGCTCTGTCCTGCCGAGTGTAGCAGAACCTTTCCCTGATCCAGTTTGTCCAGGCATAACTTGTCCTGGCAATGTTTGACCTTGCAAAGTTTGTCCTGGCAAAGTCTCTCACGGGACAGGTTCCGCCGGAATGATCTCTGGAAGTTTTCTTTCTCCCGGCTTTTTGCCATGTTCTATCGGGGCAAAATCCATTTCGAGCATCCATGCGAACAGATGTACCACCAGACGGCGATCGTCAGGTTGCTGCTGAATCACATAACCACCCGTGGTTTGAGGTTCGACAGTCCCATACACCAGCTGACCCGTCCGATGATCCACCACACTCACGCGCAGTTCACTCTTCAGAAAGACTCGCCCATCGACTGTCCGGGGCGGTTGTGTCACCCGTGCCCAGAAGACACTGATGGGCAACTCTCCCAATTGATGGGGATCAATGGCTGTCTGCGGCACCGAAACCATCCACTCGACTCCCCCGATCTTCGCATCAATTCCATAAAACATTCCATCCACCGGGATCGCTGTCAGTTCGGCCCCAATGACACGCAAGCCATCCGAAGGATCCACTTCCTGACTGGCTACAACCAGATACTGATCAGACTTACGCCTGACAATCAGTGGCCCGCTGGATAAACCTTCATCAATTTTCGAAGCGATCACCTGCCTCTTCGATACACGCTCGAAAATCAGCAATTGACCACCGGCATCAAGCGTCGCAATCTGCGGATATCGATTTTCCCGAGCATCCGGCCCATGCCGAAAATCCAGATCGCTCCGGCTGGCCGGCTCGACCATCGCCACACTGGTCGTCATCGGCAAGGTCTCGGTCCAGTTCAACTCGGGCTGCAGCCAGTTGTGATAATTCAGCAGCAGGTTTGCCTCCGTCCTCACCAGACTGACGGTTTCACTCCCTCGCTGCCACAGCCGATCTGTGGCGATCGGCCCCGCCACTTCCGTCAGAAGATCACCACTCCGAAGGCCATACACCGATGTATTGCCCGTCGGGTGTTCATACAACGTGACCGCCTTTTCATCGATCGTCACTTCGACCATGCGCGGTAGATTCTGGCGGCTCCAAACGATTTCTCCCGTGGTAACATCTGCCGCAAATAGCCGGGTTCCGATCTGATAAATTACCAGATCGCCAGAGACTCCATGAACCTGGCCCGAAGACAAGCCCATCTGGTCAACGACTAAAGGAAACCGCCGTCCATTGGGGTACTTCATGATCTGCGAAGTAATGGCTCGGCTGGCCATCGAATTCGCTCCATTCGGCAGAAGTTTTCTTTGCCACAGGATGCGTGGCCCGGCTGGATCAGAAAGCGGATCGACAACGGTAAAATGCCCACCCAAAGGAAAGACCAGCAGACTGCCCGATGAGAAGACCTGGTGCCACCGCATGTTTCCACCGAACTGCAGATGATTCATCGCCGTCCCGTCTCGTTCCAGATACGACGTCGGGATCTGCCAGCGGAAATTTCCCAGTGGATCCACCGCCACAATGTGCAGCACACTGGCATCCATTTCAAAGTTCCAGTCATCCGTCAGCAGCGAGCGACCACCCATCTGCTCAATTGGCATGCGACGAATCATTCCCGGCGGTGCAGGCTTTCTCCGCGTGTCGGTAATCACTCCGTGCCAGTAGGGAATCTCACTTTCAGCCCGCAAAAACCGACCATCTGCCTGCAAAGCCACCAGCGACTCTGCTCCGGAAAATTCCTCCCGGGAGCCTGCAATCTGTCCCAGAAGAGGAAAGAGCTTGACGGCCCAGTCGGCCTTCCCCTGCCGGGTGAGTAACTCCATCCAACGGGCCGTAGCCAATGCGCGCAGTGGATGTCCTTCGGTCATGACAATCGAACTCAGCCATTGCTCGGAAACAACGGGATCGTCCAGAAATATGGGAGACTTGATGAGTTCACCCATGGCCTCAACCATCTCGGGCGAAGTCATGCCAAATACTCGCGCCAGAATCAGCAAACGCTCAGCGCGATCTTCCATTGGCAAACTTTCCGCCAGCTTGACATCTTCAGCCACCTGACGATTCACCTGCTCAAGTCCCCGCTGGCGTGCTTCTCCCCGCAAACGAGAAAATGTCATGGCTAACCTGTCAGACAAAAAGTGATCGAGCCGACATGACCAGTCACCATTCACAAGCATCGCCTCAGGCTCTTCTCGTCCCTGGGCTCGCCACAATCTCAAAATGGCAGCCAGTGCCGCCTCATGTTCCTGCCGGGCTGTAAAACCATTCGCCAGTCGATGGAGGTAGATCCCCTTTTGTCGAGCCGAAAGTTGATACTGGTCCAGTCGATCACCCGCAGCCCGATATTTTTCAAAATCGGATTGCAGGCCATCAAGAATCACATCAATGAGCAGTTGCCGATTGCGTGGGTCATCACTCTTCGCAGCGGCCGCCTGCAGGTCTTCAAAACCGGCATCTGTCGCCCCTCGGAAGAGCAGCATCGCGCCCCGCAGTCCCAGCCCGGCGGGCCTGGTCTCTTCCTGGGCGAGTAGTTCCTTGACTCGCTGTTCGACACGATGCACCGACTGAAAGACCGTCACACCATCCATCCCCTGCATCACCAACCGGTCACCCGCCGCCACCAGATTTCCCATCGCGGATTGGGGTTCGACAGTTGCCCTTGCCAGATGCCTTCCCGTGACAGCATCAATCACGACAATCTCCTGATCATCCTGCGGCACATACAGCACTTCACCTGCCAGCACAGGTACGCCCACAGGCGTCGAAATCACAGTGGCAGAACCCCACAAGGCTTCACCATTTTCCAGCGAAAGCGCCTGCACTCCCGAACGACTGACCAGCACCAGGTGATCACGCACCACGCCAGCGGCATACAACCCGTCTTCTCGCGGTTTTTTCCACAGGAGCTGACCACTGGCCAGATTCACACAATGCAATTCATTCGATTCACGAGGTGTCAGAATCACTCGCTGGCCATGCACTAAAGGCAGGCTATCCAGCCAGCGGCTCGATTCTTCATCAGCATTCCCTCCCGGCGGCTGCCCCATCACCTGAGCCACGAACAAACCTCGCTGATCAGCCTGCAAACTGGGTGTGGTCACTGCAAAGCTGTAAGTCCAGACGAGTTGCCTCCTTAAAGGATCGACGGCCACCACCCGGCCCGCACCTGTCGGGCAGACCAGCAATCCCTGCAGAGCCGAAGGCGTCAAACCGGCAATACTTCGAATCGCTCCACCAGAAAGATCGGTTTCAGCCGTCACTAGTGGCTGGATCCAGCGGATTACGAACTCACCAGCACTCACTCGAGGCTCACGAGCAACGGCTGCATCCGCTGCGTCCGCTTCGACATCACGAACTTGTTCCAGTACGACCAGCCGAATCTCACCCGCCGCCTCATGCAGTGCATACAACAATCCTCCCAAAGGAAGCGGCGGCCCGAGAAAAAAACCATCTGCCAAAGGATCCTGATCTCCCTCGGCTTCTCGAAATTGAGCCTCCTCCCCCTGCGGAATGCGGCGACGCCCTCCCAGTTCGGCAATCAGCCGGCCCGTCGCCAGTTCATGCACTCGGAGCAGATTCGTCTTGGGCTCCGAGAACAGATTTCGGACAATCTGCCCATTCGCAAACGGGTTCGGCGGAATGGGCAAACCGACGGTCGAATAAACATTTCGACCATCCGTCGACATCGAACCCCACGTCGCATCGCGGTACATCCGTTGCTGCAAAAATTTCGTGACCTGACCCATCAGCCCCAACTGCACTGCAGCGGCATCCTCACTACGCGGAGATTCCCCCAGACTCCGCAAGGCTGTCAGCAGCCCGGCATCCATATCTGCCGAGATCCACTTCAGACTACCGGTGGAAATGTCAAAAGCAGCCAGTGCATCAGGCAAACGCACCACCAGATGATTCCCGGAAACGAGCGGCTGTGCGGCGGGTATTCTTAGTTTCTGCTCTTCTCGCAAACCATTATCAATCTGGTCAATCAACGATTGCCATTGAATCTCGGTCGACTTCATCATCGATGCCTGAGACCTCAACGATGTCGAAAGCTGATACGAGGTGGTCCATGCCGGTGCACCGGCCAAAGTCGCGGGCAGCGAAAGCCCCGTCCGCGAGGCAATCCCCCGAACCATCGGCCAGTCGGCTGGCAGAGTTCCCGCTTCACTTAGAATAAGAGCAACCTTTGACAGCTCTCCCGCACCAGCAGGGTTCATCGCCGAAATCACATCGCGATAGCGAGAAAGCCTGGGCTCCAGCCGCTTGCCACGCTCTCCTTTGGGCAATAGTGCCAGCCAGCGGGAAGCTTCCCACGGCCTTCCCAAATCAATCGCGCGACCACTCAACCATAAAGCCGCATCCTCGCCAGCCGCAGTCCCGGCATATTCACGCGCCAGCTTCATCAGCAAGAGCACATCACCGGCCCGCAAGGCCTCATTCACCAACGGACGGCCTGCGGAACCCAGCTGCAACTCGAGTTGCTTGCGGCCTTCTTCAGGCAACAATAAAAGACGCTGAATCGCCTCTTCATGCATGGATCGCAATCCCTCGCGATCCAGAAAATAGTCTTCATCCTGCCGTAGAATAAACCCCAGCCGCCCCAAGGCTGGGACATAGTCTTCGGTCATCAGATTGATATCGGCTTCTTCGAGAGCGTTCGCCAGCTCGCGCCGCGGTGGAATCGTTTGTGATCCTTGCGAAGGATCAACTCCATTCATCGGCGTCGGATTGAATTGCGGCGCCAGAATCACCCGACCGTTCACCGGAAGAGGGCCATTAATTGGGCCCGGATTCGGCACGACTCGATTCGGCGGCACAACCTGGGCCATCACAGGGTGATCGATCGCGTTCCCCGCAAAACCACTCACCCACCAAAGACCGAACGCCAGCATCACGGCAGAAATCAAAATGCGTGCCCACTTCGGCAATGTCCACCTTGGCTGCGCCCCCAGGTCATTGCGGGGCAATCTGGCCAATGCGTGCTGCTCTCGCTTCATTTGTCGAACCATCCTTAGCCCTCGCGAAACACTCAGCCTGCCAACCTGTTCCCACCACGGACATCCCTGCCGCACATTCGCTTGACCAACCCGCCCATCGCTCGCTTCGGCAAGGAAGCACCAGCAGCAGCCCCGCAAAAATTGCAGCAACTAGCATACCAGATCGATTGAACGACGTCAGACTTCATGAAAGACTTTACGAATTGGCTCCTCACATCATAACCGACTCGGCTTCCCGCAACAGACTTTGTTTTTTCTACCGGCTGCTCTGCCAAAATCCCTCACAGCCAAATACCTTGTTATACTTGTGACAACTTTCGCCGTTCAGGAGTCTCACGCGCTCCTCGCCCGGCTATTTCGTCTCAAATCGCTCTCCTCGCTTCTTTTGTCTCAGATCGACTGTGCCATGCTGCCTCGCATCTACGAAAAATCGCCCGCCGAACTTGTCCAGTGGTGCCAGGAACAAGGTTTGCCCACCTACCGGGCCGGCCAGATTCAGCAGCAGATCTTCCCCAATCGAGCCACACAATTTGGCGAGATGACCAACCTTCCCGCCAAACTGCGCGAGCTCCTGGCAGCTACTTTTACGCTCCTCCCCAGCGAAGTCGTAGCCCATCAGATCGCCAAAGACCGCACGGAAAAACTGCTCCTGCAGCTCCACGACGGCTCTCTCGTCGAATGCGTCCTCATGCGTGAAGACGACCGCCGCACCATCTGCATCAGCACCCAGGTCGGCTGCGGCATGGGGTGCGTCTTCTGTGCCAGCGGCCTTCTGGGCCTCAAGCGTAACCTCACCACAGGCGAGATCCTCGAACAGGTCCTCCGCCTCGACCGCCTTCTCCCGGCTGACGAAAAACTCACCAACGTCGTCGTCATGGGAATGGGTGAACCGCTCGCCAACCTCAAGAACCTTCTACCGGCTCTCGATCGACTCACGGCCGATGATGGCCTGGGCCTGGGTGCGCGGCGTATCACTGTCTCGACGGTCGGCCTGCCCGAAAAAATCCGCGAGCTGGCCCAGACGGGCCACCAGTTCAACCTCGCCGTCTCACTCCACGCCCCGGAAGCCGAACTCCGCACCAAGCTCGTCCCGGTCAATAAGAACATTGGGATCGAAGCCGTGCTAGAAGCGGCGGACGACTACTTCGCGATCACTGGCCGCCGGGTGAGTTATGAATATGTCCTTCTGGGTGGTATTAACGATCTCCCTGAGCACGCGAGGCAACTAGGCCATTTACTCAAATCGCGGATTGCCCACGTCAATCTGATCCCTATGAACGGAGTGAAAGAACTCCCCTTCGCCGAACCCTCCGCTCCCCAAACGGGCGAGTTCGTCGCTATTCTGGAATCCTTCGGCGTCCCTGTCACTGTGAGGAAAAGAAAAGGCGCCGACATCGACGCCGCCTGCGGCCAACTCCGCATGAAACGCGAGCAGCAAAACCTCGTCGTGCTGAAAGCAGGACCTCAACCGTAGGGCAGGCCCCCGCCTACCGAGCACGCAATTCAGACAAAGTTCTTGTAACTGACGTCACCGCTTTGGCGAACAGCGATCTTTCGATCTACCCCAGCCACCACCATTGCCACCCAATTGTAAGACCCGCGACGTCACATTGAAGCCAATCGCGGCACAGCATAGAACTGATACCGAGAATTCGGCACAATCCATTTTCCAGATTGACTCAAGAAAGATGACAAGCTTATACCGAATCGCTAATCCGAGGGCGACCTCCAGCGAACATCAGGCTTCAAGCTGCTGTTGTACAGTTGGCAAAAACACTTTGCATGCCGTCTGCCTTCGATGTGGAAAACCTGATCTTCCCACCGAAAATGGCCGCGTTCGGTGCCCGAACTGCCAATTCGTACTCACTCAAAAACGTTACGACAAGCTTCTAAACTCTGGTACTCAAATAGTATTATATGGTGTAAAATACAGAATTGAATACGAGGCACAAGTTGCCACTCGCGGGGATCTCTTCCGTAAATACGCATTGCGCGACCCCACGATTATTGAAGCTGCCGTTGCCATAATAGTATCGGGAATTCTCGGAAATGTTGCGTACGATCTCACAAAGACAGCGCTGACGACACTATACACCCAACTAGTCAAGCGACGTCAGAGGCGAAAGAATAGTCCATCCGATCGCACAATAAGCTCCGAAGATCTAAAGTTCCTCTACAAGATGATTGGCAACGAACCGGAGTATGCTAAACAATTCATCGATTACTCAAAAGACTACGTCAATGGTCGCAAATCTCCAATAACGGCCGTCGCACGCGCATGCGAAGAAGAACGTGTCTTTAATCAATATGCAGACATTTTAAAGAATGACCCACAGATATATGTCTTCTCAAGCCAAACTGGTCGGTGCTTTCATCGGAAAGAATGCCACGCCATTACCTCACCTAGAAAGCGTATCCGACTCAAAAAAGCATTACTAACTCCGCTGTTACCGTGCCGCAGATGCAAGCCATTGTGAAATAACTCCGTAGTATGGCAGGCTCCCGCCTGCCGATTTTTCCCTTATCCACTGGAGTTGCACATTCACCCTTAAGCCAACCTTCTTACGTTCGCAGGGTGGCGACGGTTGATGTTCCGATTTCCACCGGGGTGGTGAAGCCACTGGAGGTCTCCGGTAGGGCTGTAACAGCAACGAACTCCTCTCTGAGAACCTCAATCCCGAAAGCCAAATTCCCGCCGATCCCAACCATAAAAGACCGTTTGATTGCAAAACAGCGAAACCCTGGGGTATCGGCTGAAAATCTGGACTTAAGGGATGCAACGGGCTATCTTGATAGGAGGAGAATCATTATGGGCCAGCCAGTGACATTATCAGATGAACTTGTAGACGATGCCCGTGCTGTCGCTCCGGGCTCACAACGAAGTATTGCTGAACAAATCGAGTTCTGGGCAGAGCTAGGGAAATCGATTGAACCCTGGCTCACTGGAAATGGAGCACCACAAGGGCGCTCGGAAACTGTCGCACAAACGCTCTCCAACCGCGTTTCAGAGGTCAGCTCTCCGTTGGGTCGTCAGCGAGTTTCCGAAACTTTGGCCCAGCGGCCCTATCCCCACTATGAACCTGTCAAAGATTCGCCCGAACTTCTGCGGCAAGTTCTTGCTGACGGCAACAGAATTGTTGGAAAATTTGATGGCCGCGAGTTCATACCCATCAAGGCTGACCATTGAACTGGCCTTTCGACTTCCTTGATCAGCGGCCGATTGTCATCGCCTTGGCTGGCCCCAACGGTGCTGGTAAATCGACATTCTATGACAGCTTCCTGGCGGACTTTGGCCTGAGATTTGTCAATGCCGACTTGCTGGCAAAGCAATTGAATCTCGCGGCCTATGATGCTGCCAACCTGGCGTCCTCTCTCCGGACCTCCCTGATTTTACAGCGGGAAAGTTTCGTCTTTGAAACTGTGCTTTCGGATCCCGTTGGAGAGAAAGTTGACACGCTTGCCACTTATCAGCAACTCGGCTACACCGTCGTCTTGATCTTCATCCGAATCGGCAGCCCGGAGGAATCCATCCGGCGAGTGGCCATGCGTGTTAGCCAAGGAGGACACGATATCCCCGACGACAAGCTGCGGAGCCGCTTCGAGCGAACCCAGGCGAACCTGGAACGTGCCATCCTTCGCCTGCCCCATGTGATCATCTTCGACAACCACGACTTAGCCAGACCCTACCAGTTGGCCGAGCTTTACGAGCACGGGCAAAGCGTCCTCGACAAGCCCAAACATCCATAACCCCGCTTAATCATCGGCAGGCCCCCACCTGCTTTTCAACCGCAGGCTCGTCTTACGTTCGCCCGGCTCTACTTCTTCACCGGCTTAGGAGCCGCTTTGACATCAAAGTCGAACTTGCGGGATCCTTCCTGGGTGACTTCGGCGGTGATGGTGGTGGCTGTATTGTAGGTCGCGGGGATGGCTTCTTCGACCACATCGACCACGGGGCTGTCGGGCGTATCGTACGACTTCTTCTGGCCGATGACGCGAGGAGCATTGATCTCCACACGCTTCGAACCATAAGGACTGGAGAATGAATAAGCCCCGTCTTTGATTTTCCCGCCAGCCACCGGGCCTTTCCCGTCAATGGGTGCGAACACAATCGAGCCGGTTTCCAAAGGCACACCATTGAGTGCTACCTGGCCGGACACGGTCGCCATGGGGGGTGCATCGGAGGAACTGCAGCCTGCACACAATGCCGCCAGCATGCTGGCCAGCCCGAACATTCGAGACATACGCTTGAGTACCATCAAATACCGGCTCCGCATCTTTCGGGAGATTGCTGCGATATGAATTCTGCCAGGCAACTTTCAAATCGGCGACTCAAACGACGTGGCCAACGATTCCAATCATCGATGCCAACCGACCATCTAGCAATTTCTATTAATCGAGATTGGCCACGTCTTCACCAGCCATGGTCCCCATGGCGCGATACAGGTTGAGATCGATATTCTCACTGGTGAACCGCACACTGCCATCGGCCAGCAATTGATGGACACCTCCGGTATGCCGGCTCCGGGAACCCATGCTGACATTCCCCGTCGTACAGGGCAGCCGAGCCGCAGGATTATCCACGCACCAGGGAGAAAATACGATATCAGATGCACTGCTATTGGGAGTTAAACGCGTCATGAACGCCCCCCCTGTATCATCATTATGGAAATCGCCTCGATGATCAGCATCGGTGGCATTGATAGGTCGCAAGACTTCCGACATGAGCAACGTCGATGACGTCCCATCCACAAAATCTTTCATCCGGCTGGAGCGTGGGGATTCCGTTTGAGCCCCCGCCCCGCCATTAAACCCAAAAGGTGCCTTACCTGCGGCAATGGTATTGCTACCATTGGGCATCGAAAAATTACCAAAATTCACGACATAGTTACCACGAGTCCGCCAGTAGGTATCTCCCTGGAAAAGCTGTGCTCCAGGATCACTGGGGCAGTAGTACAGCGGGACCGTTCTCGCCAACACACCCGATAAACTACTTTGCACGATATTCGGTGATTCGAAAAAACCACGACTCATATCGTACTGTGCATAGAGCGGTGCCTGATCAATATAAGGCCATAAGCTGACGACCCACGTGTGCCGCTTATTGCTCGTCGCTGCGAAGGGGAGCCGGGTGTAAGTGTCGTGGTAATTGTGCATCGCCAATCCCCACTGCTTGAGGGTATTGCGGCATTGCGTGCGACGAGCCGCTTCCCGCGCCTGCTGCACCGCAGGGAGCAGGAGTGCGATGAGAATCGCAATGATGGCAATGACGACCAGCAATTCGATGAGTGTAAACCCTCGACGGGGTGACGACATTATTTTGCGGGACATACAGCCCTCCTGAAATCGACTCATACTTGGGAAAGATAAGTGTAAAAATGAAGTGATTTGCTCAAGACCCGTTACGGAGAAATTCCGCCAGAATGGGATTGAAAGGAAACCCCAATGGATCAGTTTCTTTCGGGAAATGTCCACTAACTGCCAGAAAGGCAACGACTTAGGAAATGATTCAGCTTTTCTGATCAGCCAAAATGCTGTTGATATGTTGAAAAATCAATATGCAGGCGATGGCACGATTTTGCAAGCTGTAATTTCTCTCGCAAAGTCTTTTGTGACAAGGCGCAAAATATCTCAATTTAAAGACAATAAATCACAATAAATGATTTTTATGTGTTGATTTGACGACATTTTTAAGCAAATATGAGTGGAATCACTCTCTGGTATTGATTTTCCCCGATATGTTTCGGCGTCTGGAGACACTTTAGCATTGCTGCGGTGTTCACTACCCATTCCCTTCCAGTTCCTCTCTGATCAATCCACGAAAGGCCTCTTATGAAAACCAGGCAACAGGCCGGTTTTACGTTGATTGAATTGCTGGTGGTCATCGCCATCATTGCGATTCTCATTGCGCTGCTGCTCCCCGCGGTGCAGCAGGCGCGGGAAGCAGCCCGCAGAACCCAATGCCGGAATAATCTGAAGCAATTGGGGATCGCCATGCACAACTATCACGACACCCACAATACCTTCCCTTTTGGGAGTATGGCGCAAAGTTTGAATACGGCAGGAGCGGGCGGCCCGGGGGCCATGTCCTGGATGCCCATGATTCTCCCGTACATGGATCAGGGGCCACTTTACAACCAGCTCACACCGTGGATGGTCGCCAAGAATTCGGCCAACTGGCCCAGTGCCTTGATGAATACCATCATCCCCGGCCTGTCATGCCCTTCGGATCCTAACTCACCCAAGGAGACTTCGGTCCATGGCGTGGAAGCCACTCCAGGAGCTGATCCTCCCGATAATAATGACGGCTTCTGTGGAAACTATTTGGTCTGCTCCGGAAATGAGCAAATTACCGCTGCCAATTCGACGGCACTCAGTGGGATGTTTTTCTATCGCTCGCGCATTCGCATGGCTCAGGTTGTTGATGGAACATCGAATACGGTCATGGTGAGTGAGATCAATCTGGTTCCCGAGCAAGCCGGTAATCGCGATTGGCGCGGCCGCTACTATCGCTCCGACCACCTGAGCTCATTCTTCACGACGGAGTTGCCTCCCAATTCGACAAATCCAGACTTCCTGCGCACCTGCCAGGGTTTACCAGCCAGTCCCACCTATGCTCCTTGTACAGGTTCAACCGATCCTCAATATATTTATGCCCGCAGTCGGCATACCGGCGGAGTTCATGCACTGATGGCAGATGGTTCTGGCAAGTTTGTGTCCTCGAACATCGACACCAATGTCTGGCGCGCTGTCGGCTCAAGAGCCGGTGGCGAAACCACCAGCGACTTCTAGTCGCCATCAACCCTCGGCTATTCTCGACCGGAGATGCATGTGTGGCCCGTGGTCATGGGATCACGGGCCATTATTTTTGCTCGATCTCATTAGTAAAGCGGATCTCATGAAGCTGCCTCACTGTTTCTCAACATCTATTCTGGCCGGGTGCCTGCTGCTGCTCTCAGGGTGCGGCGGAGTTTCCGATGCTCCTACACTAGTCGTTGTGAAGGGGAAAGTGACTCTGGATGGCCAGCCTCTCGATACCGGCAATGTGCTCTTTGTTCCCATCGATGGAAAAGGGCGAGCTGATGCCGGACCTGTAGTGAAAGGCGAGTATGAGTTGAAATGTACGGCCGGTGAGAAGCGTGTCGAAATCACCTCACAAGTGGAAGCAGATAAACCCGCTGCCGACGGCCTTCCCGATTACAAATCTCGGATCCCCGCGAAGTACAACCGAGCCACCACGCTGACGGCAACCGTCAAAAGCTCAGGCGAAAACACCATCGACTTCGCTGTCACTTCCAAATAAGGCATCTTCGCAGAACGTGACTGGATCGCACGGCGTAATGATCGCCGCGTAAGGCCGCGTTCCCGCAGGCCATGCTGACTCATCGACGTATGGCAGCGCCTATCAGTTGTGGGCATTCGTAAGACTATACTGCCCCACTGCTATCGACACTTACTGCGACAAACGTGCCAGTTCCAGCTCGCGACATCAAGAACGAACTTAAAACCATACCAAGTATTAAAAGCTGGGCAATCGCAATCACGACAATGACGGTTTTCACATACCTCAAAGCATGAGACACCTCCAATATCATTGCCAGCAGATAGAGCAATGAGAGGATGACCATCGAAGGTATGATTAGAATCGCTTTGGCGATCACGACTTTCAATGCAACAAAAACAAAGCCGTCATCGCGCGATCCGCCAATGAGATTGGCGAGAAGCGCTCCGTCAAACAACAGCAATTGCATGATCGATAGAATACAGACAGCCAGTGTCACACCACGAAGAATCTGTGCAAAGAATTCCCTATTCATGATGATGACATTTCATTGAAGTCTTCTGACTTGTGGACACCATCGATCGCGCTGACTCAATAATGATAGCGTAATTGGGCGATCAACAAGCTGTCACCTTCGATTCGGTAGACGATGCGGTGTTCATCGGTCATGCGTCGCGACCAGAATCCAGCCAGCCGGGTAGGGTGGGTTAAGGCTCTGCGCAACCCACCATCATATGATTTGTTATTTACGTCACACGGACATTTAGAACGACATTTGGACTATCAGCCTGTCACGGCCGTAAAGAAGAACGTCCGACTGTAGTATTTCGTGCGGTAATCGCTCATTGGATCGGGAAATTCTCATCTGGTGGGTTGCGCAGAGCCTTAACCCACCCTACGCAACTTCAGGAAGACGTGGGAATTTGTTGCGAGTCAGGAAGAACACGCCCTTTCGCAAAGCCTCCAGGGACGTGCCACTCAACTCGATTCGCGATCAACTCACGACCAACCATCAACCCACCACTCCCCTACCCTGTAATCTTCACATACGGATGACCCTCGTTGAGCGTGGGGCGTTCGGGGCGGCCTTTGTATTGGTAGACGAGGTCCATGTGGCCCAGGCCCATCAGGTGGAGGATCGTCGCGTGCAGGTCGTGGACGTGCATCTTCTGCGAGACCGCGTGCAGGCCCACTTCATCCGTCTCGCCAATCGTCTGCCCGCCAGCAACGCCGCCTCCCGCCATCCACATCGTGAACCCCGTCGGGTTGTGGTCGCGGCCGTTCCCCTGTTCGCTCATCGGTGTGCGGCCAAATTCGCCTCCCCAGATGACCAGCGTTTCATCCAGTAGCCCCCGCGCGGATAGATCTTCCAGAAGACCCGCCACCGGCAAATCCATGGCTTCACACAGCGACGTGTGATTTTTCTCGATCCCCGAGTGAGCATCCCATTTGCTGCCGGCTCCATGATAGAGCTGCACAAAGCGCGTCCCCCGCTCGACCAGCCGCCTCGCCAGCAGGCATAGTCGGCCATAGGAAGCGGTTTCCTTCCGGTCGAGGCCATACAGCTTTTGAGTCGCTTCGGTCTCTTCTCCCAGATCAATCGCCTGAGGGGCTTCGGCCTGCATGCGGAAAGCGAGTTCATAGCTTTCAATGCGGGCATCCAGTTCGGTCTGCTGGGGATGCCGACCGGCGAAATCGCGATTCATCTGATTGAGAAAAGCGAGCTTCCCCTGCTGCTGGCTGGCGGTTTTTCCCGCAGGGGTCATCAGGTTGGGGATGGGATCCTGCCCCCCTTCAATCCGAATCCCCTGATAGAGGGCCGGCATGAAACCAGCACTCCAGTTGCGCGGCCCGTTGACCACCTGCGAGACATTGTCCTGCATGACAACAAAAGCCGGCAAATCGGTGTTTTCTGTCCCCAGGCCGTACGTCACCCAACTACCGAGAGAAGGCCGCCCTCCGAGGATCGAGCCGGTATTCATCTGGCACACGCCCGCCGAATGGTTGATCCCATCAGCCCAGCAGGAGCGAATGACGGCCAACTTGTCGGCGTGTCTGGCGGTATGTGGCAACCAGTCCGAGACCCACAGACCCGATTCTCCGTGCTGAGCCCACTTACGCTGCGAAGCAAGAAGTGGAGCACTGGCTTCCCCCATGGCGGTGATAACTTTGCCGAAGCTATCAGGCAAAGGCTGGCCCGCCAGCTTGTTGACCAATGGCTTCGGGTCAAACGTATCGAGATGACTGGGGCCACCCTCCATAAAGAGGAAAATGCAGCTCTTCGCCTTCGGAGCAAAATGGGGCAATCGCGCAGCCAGCGGTGACTTAACCCCGCTCGATGGTGCACTCGCCGTCGAGGCGGCCATTCCCTTCGATGAGAGCATCGAGGCCAGTGCGAGGCTTCCAAAACCCATCCCGGCACTCGCGAGAAGATCGCGGCGGCTGACTGGCTGATCCTGACGATGGCAGAACATAACAACGCCCTCTAAGGGGATCGACAAAATTGACTATTGAACGTACATGAACTCGCTGGAGTTCAGCAGGATATGACAGAAATCAATGAGCACTTCGCGGATGGCCGTCTTTTGTGAACTCGATGCCCCCCCTTCGCCTTTGGGTGGTCGATCGGCCAGATGGCGATCATGGCCGGAGGCATCGACAAAGGGGCCGGGAGTGGGTTCAAACCGCCAGAAGGCCATGGTACTGGGCTGCAAAGTATCACTGGTGAAGAGGAGTCGCTCAGGTGTCAGGGCTTCAGCACTCATCCGGACATCATCGACCAGGCCATCAAACCGGGCTGATTCCGTGCGATCGCGGCCACCCACCATGAGAGGCCTGTTGGTTCCACAGATCCCACCCACCAGTTGATGAGGCACTGTCGCAATCAGCAATGGTTCATCGTCATTGGCCAGATCTTTCAAATAGAACGTGACCTGCCCTGGTTGCCCATTACGAGCGAGCTTGACGGCTGCGGCCGCATAGTAGGGCTGGTTGAGCTGAATATGATGATCAGAAAACAGTGCCGCCTCAGCCGTCTTGCCATCGGCTGTCTTCCCGACCATCTGCATGACCAGCGTTTGAGGTTTGCGCCGGCTTCCCTTGCCGGTAATTCCAAAGTTCCAGCCAGCCTCAGCCATGTCACCATTCCAGCAGGCGGCAATCGTACGGACAGCCCCCGTCTCGTAGATCGAACGCACCACGAAGTACGACTCAATGGTGAAGTCGCTTCCTTCCGGTGATTTGATGACGGGCCCGATAAAGGGAAGCTGCTTGCTGGAAACGACAGCGGCATGTCCATCGCGGAAGGGGATTTTATCGTGAAGGAACTTCGCTTCGGCGGAGGTCGCTTCGGCGATGTTGATCGTGCTGGCCTGGGTTCCCAGGAAGTCGAGGGCGGCGTCGATCTCGAACGATTCGGGGTCTCGGCCCAAAGTCATCCGATAAAGATCGGTGATGATCTGGCGGTCATCCACCGCAGGCTTCGCTCCCTGAGCTTTCGTCACACGTTCGGCCAATCCCTTCGCCCGTTGTAAGGCCCACTGGCTGTTGAAAAGGAGCAGCGATTGCACGGGAGTGGTGGTCGAGTGCCGGGAAGCACTGCTGGTGATCCAGAAGGGAGCATCAAAAGCATCGAGCACAGGATTGCGGGTGTTTCGCATCGTTCGCAGAAAAATCGAACGGACAGGAGCTTCGGCGGGTGCACCAGGGCCACTGGTGGTTTTGAGCGAGAGTTCTCCCGAAACCAGATAGCTGCTATCCCGGAACTGTTCGGCATCGAGCCTGCGGACATCACCTCGCCAGTAAAGCGTGTTTTCGGGATCGATCTTCTGAAGTTCGGCCAACTGGGGATGTGAGGAAGATCTGCGATAGGTTTCACTCAGCACAATGGCTTTATGAAGTGGCTTCATCCGCCAGCCACCCGCCACAAAACGCGAAGCAAGATCATCCAGCAACTCAGGATGTGTCGGTAAAGAACCCAGTCTGCCAAAGTCGCTGGCGTTGGCCGCCAGGCCCCGTCCGAAATGCTGCTGCCAGATACGATTGACCATCACCCGGGCCGTCAATGGATGATCGGGGCGAGTGAGCCAGTTCGCGAGTGCCGCCCTCCGGCCAGACGACTTGCCTCGTGGCGTGTCAATCGGAAGTACCGTGGCTGGCGAGGCATCGAGAATGGTCAGGAACCCGGGTTCAATGGGTTCTTTTCCCTTTTTCGGAATGGTGATCTCAGCACAATCGAGACCCCATTCGGTCACACAGGTGGCCAAAGGAAGTGCTGGCGGCTTGATGGAATCGAACTTGGCCAGTTCTTTACGCAAAGCCAGAATCCGCTCTTTATCGGCACCTTTGAGACGACCATCCAATCGCTCCCATTCGTACTCCACCTGACGAAAGGCGAGCGCCGCCAACTGCTTCTCGATGGGCGTTCGCTCGGCAACCGGCTTCTCGAGAATCGCTTGAATATCGGGGGGGAAGCGACCTTCGGCCTGCTTCTGACCTTGATCTCGATATTTGGCTTCGAGTGCAGAAATCTCCTCGCGAATCGACTTGGTGGCTGCTTCCCAGGGGGCGAGCTTTTCCTGGTAAGCCGCAAGTTCAGCATCGCTCGGAATCAGAAATTGTTCGTGCGTCTGAATTCCGGCAAAGAAACTCCGCAGCCGAAAGTAATCCTTCTGCAAAATGGGGTCGAATTTATGATCGTGACAACGGGCACACTGCATGCCCAAGCCGAGAAAGACATCGCCCGTGGTATCGGTGATGTCATCCAGGATGAGATTCCACTGGGTGCGTACGTCGCGGCTGTTGTACTCATAAATTCCATGCCGGAGAAAACCAGTCGCCACGATCGCTTCGGGCTCGTGTGGGAAGAGTTCATCCCCAGCCAGTTGCTCCTGCACGAAGCGGTCGTAGGGCTTATCGTCAGCAAAAGAGCGAATGACATAATCCCGGTATCGCCAGACATGTGGCCGGGCAGCATCCAGCCGATAACCATCGCTGTCGGCATAACGGACGAGATCGAGCCAGAACCGTGCTTGCCGTTCGGCATAACGAGGACTGCCCAGTAAACGATCCACCAGACGCTCATAAGCATCAGGAGCCGAATCGGCCATGAACTGCTCGACCTCGTCCCAGGTGGGTGGGAGGCCCGTGAGGTCGAATGTCACACGGCGAATCAGAGCTTGCCGGGAGGCTTCCCCTGCAGGGTCGAGAGGAAAGTTTTCCTGAGCCCGCTTTTGAGCCATGCGATCATCAATGACCTGACTGGTCGAATCGTGAATATGGCCAGCAAATTCTGGCGTGGGTTGTGCCCCTTCAAACAGAACGGGGAGTGGCTGAAAGGCCCACCACTGGCGATCTTCGGCGGTAATTACACCCGGGCGGCGACCACTGGCTTTGACCTTTTCTCCCGCAGGCCACGGAGCACCCATTTCGACCCAGCGGGTGATTGCGGCAATCTGCTGGGCGGGGAGTTTGCCCGTGGGTGGCATTTCGTAACCATCGTAGTTGATGGCTGAGATCAACACGCTATCGGCGGGTCGATGGGGAACGAGTGCCGCCCCGGATTCTCCACCAGTCAGCAGAAACTCCCGGCTGTCGAGCCGCAAGTTTCCGCTTTGCTTGTCCGAAGAGTGGCATTTGTAGCAATGCTCAACAAGCACTGGGCGAACTTCCTTTTCGAAGAAGTTCAACTGCTCTGGTGTGAAGGACACAGAGTTGGTTTGGACAGGAGCCGGTTCATCCGCAGCACGCGCCCAGTGACAGGCAACCACGAGGAACAGAATCAATGCGGCGAGACATGGCGTTTTACACCAGACAACGCATGTTGTGAGCCATGAGTCAGCCATGAGAAAACCGGGTTCTCCCGCATTCGGCTCGATCCTGGTTGATCGATTCAACATGGCAAAATCCCTCGCAAACCCCGGCCTGTCGATTCATCAACAAATTGTGATGCATCATAAGAGATTACACTACCAGCAGGGTGGCCTCAATTCCTGCTGAGCGATGAATTCTGGAATACCGAACGAAACATCGTCACGCGGCAAAAATTGTATTTCGCATTAAATTTTGCGTGCTTTATCAAGCTGGAGATTTTGGTCTGGTTTGCAGATCGACCAACTGAGAACCACCCGGCAGATGACAGCCAAAAGCCTGCGGGCAGGCATGAAGCAGGCATGCGGCTACGAAGACCAGCAACCAGCCGACCGAATTCACAATTTCTGAGGTTTTGTGAAGTGAATGAAAAGCATCGCATCGCGGCTGACCGGGCGGAGTGATCAATTCCAGTAGTGGTCGATAGACCAGCAGGTAATCGCTGACGGCAAGAGTTCCCGCGAGGAGCAATAAACCGAAAACAACGCGATCGCGGCCCCACTTTCTGAAGCAGCACAAAACGCCTGCACAACTGATGGCACCAGCCAGACAGACCCACTGAAAGCCGTAAAAAACAGGGAAACGGCGACTGACAAGCAGATCTTTCACAGTCTCAGAAAGCTCGGGAGTGGTCACTTCTCGAACCCCGGCAGCAACAAAAAGTGCCGCTGCCCCAAGCCAGAAGGATGTCAGGAATCTCGCTGCCGACGCTGTCTGCTCGATCCACCGCGGTTGGCCTCCACAAGCACTCATGATCACTGCACCTTGGGCTCTATTCACCGTAGACAACTTGGCAGGGAACAATCATCGCGCTGCTATTTTTGGTGTACCATCGCGATAACAATCAACATAATGAATTGAAGAGAGTTTTCACCAGAGAGCAAATCCAACGCTCCGCTCGCAGGAAATCACAGGGCTGAAGTTGTTTCCGAGATCCCAATACGTTTGGGACAGACTTATCTTGCTTCAGCTTCGGATTCATCTTGATGTTTTCGTGACGAATCATGGGATTACCAAAACAATTTTGAGCAAGGAGTGAACCTTTCACTCTCAGGAAGACGTGATCGTGACCAGTGCCCAGAAAGCTTACATCATGCTTGGTAAGGAATCGCTGTGGCACGTCGCAACCCGTTGTCACGAACTGTTCGATTCGGCAAAAATCCCTTATTCGATTGCTGGTGGAGTGGCGGTCTGCCTGCACGGATACCAAAGGAACACCACAGACATCGGTCTCATTATCCAGGCGAATGATTCTCAGCGAGTCAGGGAAACTTTAGTTCATGCTGGCTTTGAATGGTTGCCTGAGAAAGTGGAGTTTCACAGTCCTGACGGAATTGCCATTCAGTTTCTGATTGCCGGTCACCTGGCAGGGAAACATGCGGAAGTTCGTATTCCCGAACCGACTGGCGAACTGAATGTCGAGCATAAAGAAGGTCTGAATGTGGTTCGTTTATCGAGGCTGATTGAAATGAAAATCGCCTGCGGAACAGGAAGTCTTCGCAGAACTCACAAGGATTTTGCGGACGTTGTGGAACTGATTGCCATTCGTCAACTCGATCCATCTTTTGCTCGACATCTCCACAAATCGTTAAGAAAAACGTTCAAAGAACTGGTACGGGTCGCTAACGACAACCAATCCTAATCCCTATCTTTCCGTTGAATGATTTCCATCACACCCGTTGCTTTCACCCTTCATAAAAGACCGCAGGACTGGCCCCCGCCAAGGGGCCAGTCCTGGTAGATATCGCTCGCAAATCGGCTTTCCCCCGTGGTGCTTTCTCCTTAAAGCCATCGTTTCTGGCGCACGTTATGCCAGCCACGTCCTGAGCGAATGCGGCGAATGAGCTATTGACTTCTATTCATTTCAGTTCGAAGCAATGACGGCTTCGCCAACCATTGGCTCGCGATGGGAAGGCTTCGTGTAACCCAGGCTGCGAACCACTTCCAGCACTTCGCTCCACGTGGGAAACATGCGGCCACTTTTGCGCTTGTAGTCGTCCATGGCCTTCATGAACTCGACTTCATCGCCTGAGTAATCGCGTTCGCAGGTGGTCGGATCAATCATCCGGCGACGCTCCACTTTGCGGCGAGGTGCTGCAGCAGCACGCCTTTCGCCACTGGCGAGTTTTTCTTCGACCTTCGAGCGACGTTCGCCAACCACACGGCGGTTGCGGTTTCGCTGCTCCGTCTTGGCAATCGCATCCAGTTTGGCGGCATCCATAGTCGCAGATCGGGGCATTTGTAATTCCTGAATCGAATGAGGGTAAAGACGCATCCGTCTGTTTCATCAGACACATGCATGGGGGATATTCGATTATGCCCATATCTTTTTCGATCAGGCTGAGTTCAACTTCTTTGACGAATTGATAATCTGCGGAAACATTGCGGCCGCATCGATTCTTCCGATTCTAAGGATTATGTCGAAAGCAACACGTTGTCATCGGCCAAGAAACCGTGTTGTGATCCCCCGATAGGGCAAGAAGACGCCAAACCGTCCAGAGCCAGTTTTCAACTTGCGTTTTGAGTCGACATCATCCCACGATACTTAACTAAGAATAACGCACCACAGGGCTCCTGAACTGTTTCTGCCCCTGATTCGTTTCTCTCCCCCCCGTTTGAGAACTGCCGCTTATGCAGACTGAACTGCCCAAGTCGCAATTGATCAGCAATACTTCACCGAGCCGCCAGCAGTCGCCAGTCGGGATCATGCTGAAGCTCTGTCTTTGCGTGACGCTTTTGTGCCTCACAATGATCGACAGGGTTGTCGCACAGACCAGTCCTCCAGGTGAACCGAAGGCGAAAGCTGCGGGTAAGGCCGCACAAACTCCCGATCGCAATCGCGGGAAACCATTACCGCCGGGTGTGCGCGATTACACATCTCGCAACTTTCTCATGCATACCGATCTTCCGCCGGAGGAGGCGAAAGAGTTACTCACCCGGCTCGAAACAATGCTGACCTTGATCTCGAAATACTGGGGCAAACCCAATCGAGCAGTCATCGAAATGTATGTCGTGAAAGATCTCTCGGTCTGGCCGCCTGGTTCGATCGATGGGCGCGGGTTGCAAAGCATCGAAGCGGGTGCAGGAGTCACACTGGGTCAGACGGCGTTCATTGGAAACGAGGCCATTGATGCCAAGGCGGTCGTTTACTCAGTGGCCGACCGCGGGACACCGCAGCACGAAGCAGTTCATGCCTACTGCCAACTGAATTTTGGACGAACCGGCCCCACCTGGTATTCGGAAGGGATGGCCGAGATGGGGCAATACTGGAAAGAAAAAGACACTTCTGTAGCAATCCACCCGGTTGTGTTCGATTATCTCAAAAAATCCGAACTCAAGTCGCTAGATGAGATTATTGCTCCTGGTCAGACGACAGGAGATAGCTGGGAAAACTATGCCTGGCGCTGGGCTCTGTGTCATTTACTGGCGAACAACACCAACTATGCGGCACGTTTTCGGCCCCTGGGACTCTCGCTACTTTCCAGCAGGCCGGGAAGCTTTGAATTGACCTATGGCCCATCGGCTCGCGAAATCAGTTTTGAATATGATTTCTTCCTCAAGCACCTGGAACAAGGCTTTCGAGCCGATCTGTGCAGTTGGGATTGGCAGACCAAACCGGTGACTGTCAAAGGGACAGCCACCGTCCAATCCAAGATTGATGCCAAAAAGGGATGGCAGGCGTCGAGGCTCCTGGCCAAAGCCGGTGAAACGTATCAATTCACGACGACTGGCACCTGGAAAACAGGGACTGAAGGGGAAGCGATTTCACCCGCAAATGCCGAATCAGAAACTGGTCGACTGGCAGGAGTCCTCTTCAACGATTACGAGTTAAGCGAACCCTTCCTGATCGACCTGACCAACGGCTGGACAGCACCCAGTGACGGAGCCTTATATTTACGTTGTCACGAGGGTTGGGGCGCACTTCAGGACAACACTGGAACTGTGGCTGTCAAGATTAAAAGAGCAACAGAAAGTGTCCGCACGCCTTCAATTGGCGAGCCTGTAGAAACTCTTCCCGCACGGAAAGAAAACGCTGCAGGAAAGTAGCTGCCAAGGCGTCATAGCTGGCGATGGCATGCGGGAGCATGCCCTACTGAAGTCATCATAACTACCTGAGTTATCATGACGTGAGCTGGTGCAATCCGTCGGAACTTCTTGCACCCTACTTAATAATAAACACTCTATACGAGCTATTGGTGGCTGATACTTCGCGGCCTGCGAGAGAGAAGTGGCATCCATGCCGACAGACCATCCCTGGGATCTCAACGTGGTGGGAAAGAGGGATCGAAGAGGGGCCTGTCCTTCTCTCGCAGACATCAAGCAACAATATGGATTTTAAGTTTGCAGTAGAACACCGTTGACGGCATTCGATGCGGGCTGTCTCTGCTCTTTCGCGAGCTCGTGAGGTGACCAAGCAGCTACTGGCTTAAATCCTGAAAGAGCGGATTGAACTGAGGCATCTCGGCCTTCAAATGTTCTAACCAGGCTGCCGGTTGCCATAGCTCAACGCAGATGACAGCACCCACGACAATCACTTCCTGATTGGCCGAAACTCCGAGGAACTCGCGAAATCCATCGGGTAACAGAAGACGAGATCGATTCGCCAGCTGGACTGTCCGAAAACGCGTCGAAAGCAGTCGCCCCAGTCGCTGCACTTCGGCATAGCGCTGCTCCATACGGCCAGCCTGAATCTTCTGATGAATCAGGGAAACCCCCTGCTTCAGCTTGAGCTGCCAATCACTGGCCCGCCACAAACTCAAACACCCGGCTCGCTCTTTAACCAGAATCGTCTGGCCACTGTCATCAGCAATCGCCTGAGCAAATTCCGGCGGTAAAGTCAGTCGAAATCGCTCGTCGAGAGTCCGGCTCACTTCGCCCGAAATCATACCCTGTGCCACCAGAACATCCCCGCGGAGAAAATCCTCGACAGGCGAAGTTCCTCCCGGCGATGAGCCTGAATCCAACGGTGGCAAAGCTCCTGCCAATCCAGCCTCTCAATTCTGAAGCACATGCACAACAAAGGATCTGACCACCCACAAGATCTTAGGATCTGGGCTTAAAATCCACATTTAAATCATTTTTCAAAGAGCTTTTGGGTAAAAAACCCACATCGGCAGAATCCTACCGAGGGGCAATCGGAAGTTCAAAACAAATTGCTCCACTTTTATCGTTTTTTACGATTTCAATGATTTTGCCGGTTCGCAGGAGCACTCCTGTTGTGAGCGCGGCATGCCGTTGAGTAAGACCTCTCCAGCATCTCGAAAATCACCACTCATTACAGAACGTTCAACGGCACTCAGTTGACGATCCGATTCAGAAGCCGATGGCATTACAGAACAGATTTTAATGGAACCTGCCATGTCGTCTGAGTTCGATGACAGCCTCCCCAGCCGCCTGTCTCAGCAGGAGCACGAAAGAGATTCACACTTCTCCAACGAACCCTCTTCAACGGAGAGTCAGATGCCTGTTGTGCTGAAGACTTACGTTGAGGTGCCTGATGTTTTGCCGCCCAATGCCACTCGCTGGAGGATCAGGACGACCATGGATGGTTATTGCCTGACTTCACGCGGACGCTGGACGTTTCAGGGGTTGGGAGTTCTGTTCCTGCTGAATCTGTTCTGGAATGGAGTCGTGGTATTGGTCTCGTGGGAAGCTCTGCTCAAACCAGGTATTGAACGATTCAACATCGACTGGCTGATGAAAGCAGCTTTCCTCTCGATCTTTGGTGTGATTGGCCTGTTTCTGTTGCTGCTGCTGATTCTTGAACTGGTCGAGCCATTTCATACCCGCACCTGGGAGTATGGCAATGTTCTGATCGTCTGCCGCCTCGCCTGGTTTGGCATTGGCTACACCTGGGCTTATCCTCGCCAGTGGCTGGCACGAATCGATGTGACTTACACACCACAGGACGAAGCCCCTGACGGGAAAAGCAGGAAGCGCCACCGGACTTCCTCTCGCAGCTCTGGGCAGCTTGAGCCTTATGAAAAAGCCTCACGCATCTTCACTCTCGCATTGATCACCGAGAACGAAGAAGTCGTTTGCACCTGGGAGGGCTTGAACCTCGAAGAGTGCGATGTCATCGGCCCGTCACTGTTATGGATCGATCGCCAATTGAGTTGAACGAAGTGTTACCTGCGGTAAGGCTCAGTCTGTTCCCGGCGCCACACACTGGGGGCCACACCCATCGCCCGCTTGAAGGCTACGCTGAAATACTCGTCGTGAGCAAAACCTGAGCGATGTGCAATCGTGGAGAGGGAAAGATCTGTCTCAACCATGAGCTGACGGGCTCGCTCGAGCTTCAATCTCAGAATTTCGGCATGAGGAGTGCGCCCCAGCCGCCGTTCAAACCGCTGTTCGAGAACGCGTCTGGAAAGAGGCACAATTTTGAGCACATCGTTCACATGAATGCCCTCAAAAGCATGTTCGCGAATGAACCGCAAAGCCAGAGCCACATCGCGGTCGTCGAGCGCCAGGACATCGGTCGATTGCCGCGTGATCACACCCAGCGGAGGTACCCGCAGACAATCCTCCTTCAGGTTGACTCCCTGCATCTGTTCATCGAGGAATTGGGCAGCCACCGCCCCTGCTCTCACGGCGTTGGGTGCAATACTCGTTAAGGGAGGATCGGCGAGTTCGCACAATAACTCGTCGTTATCCACGCCAATGACAGCGACATCATCGGGGACCGACAGCCCCAGATCTCGACAGGCATCGAGCACCTGACGAGCCGTGCTGTCATAACAACCCATGACACCGACAGGTTTGGGCAACAGACGCAGCCACTCAATCAGCGATTTCTCGGCAACTTCGGGGTCCAACCCCTGATGATCAAACATCTCACAACGGCCACCAGCCGCCAGAACAGCATCCAGGAATGCCTGCTTTCGCCAGTTCGACCAGTTGAACGAACTGTCGCCGCAATAGGCAAAATTCTGAAAGCCTCGTTCGAGTAAATGAGCGACAGCCATTTCGGCAATCGCCACATCGTCTGTTTCCACCCACGGAATCTGTGGCCACAAGCGGGCCGCACTCACATCGACAACAGGGATCTTCAGCGCCTGCAGTCGCTCCGCAATCAAAGGCGTCTCGACACGGGCAATCACGCCATGAAAGTTTGTTTTCGAAAGCCACTCCGGAGGCGCATCCCCTCGCCCCTGTTCGGTCAAATGAATGGACCAGCGCCTGTGTTGCTGCCGGACATATTGCTGAATCCCCATGAGCACTCCACGGGCATACGCATTCGAAGATTCAATCAGTAATGCGACACGCAGCCGGGGAGGAGTTTGCATTGATGGAAATTTCTTCCTTCCAAGGAAGTGTCAAAGCTTCACCACAAACAACAGATTTGACGCGATCCAGACGAGTCCAACGAAAAGATCATCCCGTTCAAGAATCCAGGCAGCACCTGTGAACAAGTGATCTTTCTCATATCATCAATAACTTTTGCGTTGAAGCCCACTTCATTTCAAGCTTTGATCGTTAGATTTCACGTTTTCTTGCTCAGGTAATTTTTCTCAACTATTTGAATCAAAACCTCATTGTGACGTCATCCCCGCCAGTTATGTTAAATGCATCGAGTCTGAACGACGCTTGTCGTCGCTCTCCGCTCGATCCCCCTGAAATCGACGCTTTTATGCTCCGCGATATCCCACTGTTACCAGCCAACCACTCCGAATTCATCGAGCCGAGATCATCATGAGTGTCCCGAATTCTTCCTCGTCACCCCGCTTTCGTGTTGCCATTGTCGGGCTTGGTTTTGGAGCCGAGTTTATTCCCATTTACCAGCGGCATCCCGGTGCCGAGATGTACGCCATCTGCCAGCGGAACGAAGCCCACCTGCATGAAGTCGGCGATCGCTTCGAAATTGGCACGCGTTACACCAGCTACGATGATGTCCTGGCCGACCCCAAAGTCGATTTCGTCCATATCAATTCGCCCATTCCCGATCACGCGTGGATGTCACTGAAGGCCCTGGAAGCGGGCAAGCATGTGATGTGTACTGTCCCGATGGCCACAACAATTGAAGAGTGCGATCAGATCTGTGAAGCGGTCGCCCGGACTGGCAAGAAGTACATGATGGCGGAAACCGTGGTTTATTCCCGCGAGTTTCTGTTCATCAAGGATCTGTATCTTAAGGGAGAACTGGGCGAGATTCAGCATCTGGCGGCTTCGCATCCTCAGGATATGGATGGCTGGCCAGCTTACTGGGAAAAGATGATCCCCATGCATTATGCCACGCATGTCGTCAGCCCCTGTCTGGGTCTGCTCGATAAACGGGCTGAGTACGTGAGCTGCTTTGGTTCCGGTAAGGTTCGAGATGATATTCGTGAAAAATCGGGCAATCGCTTTGCAGTAGAAACCTGCCACATCAAGGTGCAGGATAGCGATGTCGTCGCTCACATCTGGCGATTCCTGTACGACGTGGCTCGCCAGTACCGCGAAAGCTTCGATGTCTATGGCACGAAAAAGAGCTTCGAGTGGACACTGGTGGAAGATGAACCCCACGTGATTCATACGGCAAAAAAACCTGAACCCGAGATTCCTTCAAAAATCGAAGTTCCCGATTTTGCCCATCTACTTCCTGAACCGATTCGTATGTTTACGAAAACGATTCAGGATGCTGAGCATCTTTCCTTCGTTCAGGGAGGCGGGCACGGAGGTTCTCACCCGCACATGGTCCATGAATTCCTCTCCGCTTTAGCTCAGAATCGCGACCCCTGGCCTAATGCCACACAGTCTGCCAACTGGACATGTGTTGGATTATGTGCCCATCAATCAGCACTCAAGGGAGGTGAAATTGTCAAACTCCCGGCCTTCACTTTGAAGTAAGAAAGATCACCACGGACGAGGGAGTCCATCACGACCCATCGAGGCATCATTTTACCCGCACAACGGGGAATACAAGCCTTAGTGGTCATCCTGAATTCTCTTACCAGAATCTATCAGTGAAAAAACTTTTCTTTTGATCGACCATTTTTCCAGTCGGCAGGTCTTCTATGCGACAACTCATGAATTTCTCTCAGCGAATGCTGGCCTCTTTACTGCTGGCCAGTCTGGTTTTGATGAACTGGCCAACGCAGACACTTGGGGCCGAGAATGTGCCCCTGAATGTCCTCTTCCTGGGGGACAAAGGCCATCATCAGCCCCAGGCACGCTTCAATGATCTGCAGCCTGCACTGGCCAAGCGTGGCATCAATCTGACTTACACAGAAGACCCTGGTGTTCTGAGTGCTGCCGGGCTAGCTCCGTACAAAGCCCTGGTCGTTTACGCCAATATCGACAAGATCACGCCCGAGCAGGAAACGGCTCTCATCGAGTACGTACAGAATGGTGGTGGGTTTGTGCCACTCCACTGTGCTTCGTTCTGCTTCCGCAACTCCCCCAAATATGTGGCTCTGGTTGGTGCCCAATTTTCCAAGCATGGAACAGGCGTCGTCGAGACTCGGCTCGAAGCCATCGATCATCCCATTCTTAAAGGTTTTTCCGGCTTCAAGAGCTGGGACGAAACATATCGTCACTCGATGCACAACCCCATGGGCCGCACAGTCCTCGAGTATCATCCTTTGAGTGCCGACGAGCTCAAGAAAGATCCCAAGGCATTGGCGGAAGAGCCCTGGACATGGGTTCGCAATGAGGGCAAAGGCCGCGTCTTTTACACCGCCTGGGGTCACGACGGGCGAACGTTCTCCAACCCTGGTTTTCAGAATCTGGTCGAACGTGGCATTCGCTGGGCAGCCAAAGATGAAAGCACAGTCCCGGAATACAAAGAAAAAGCCAGCTTCCAGCCCCCAGCTATGACAGCCATCAAGCCCTCAGCGGCTTCATTTGAGTACATCGATGTCGGAAGCAAAATTCCCAACTACGTCGCTGGTGCTCAATGGGGTAAGCAGGAAAAGCCACTGTCACTCATGCAGTTGCCTTTACCGCCTGAGAAGTCACTCGAGCATTATGTGAGTCCGGAAGGGAGCCAGCTCAAACTCTTTGCTGCCGATCCAGAGCTGGGTGGCAAACCGATTGCATTCAACTGGGATGAAGCGGGGCGGCTGTGGGTTTGTGAAACCATGGATTACCCCAATGAGCTGCAGCCTAAAGGCAAAGGCCGCGACCGCATTCGTATTGTCTCCGATACGAATAACGATGGCGTGGCCGACCGTTTTGACATCTTCGCCGAAGGACTAAGTATCCCGACTGCGATTGTTTGTGTCCGCGGTGGTGCCATTGTGCAGGACGGCCCGGAGACGATCTTCCTCAAGGACACCAATGGCGATGGGAAAGCTGATGTCCGCAAACTGCTGATCAGTGGCTGGGCCATTGGCGATACCCACGGCGGTGTCAGCAACTTCCTGTATGGGCTCGATAACTGGATCTGGGCCATGCAAGGCTATAACGATTCACAGCCAATCCTGACCAATGGTCAGGCGGCTGGTCGATTCAAGCAGGGCTTCTTCCGCTTCAAGGTTTCTGTCAGTGCTGATGGCCTCCCCGAAGTCAACGAACTGGAGTTCATCCGTTCGACCAACAACAACACATGGGGGTTAGGTATCAGCGAAGATGGGCTGATTTTTGGCTCGACAGCCAACCACAATCCTTCGGTCTATATGCCGATCCCTAATCGATATTATGAGCAGGTTCGTGGCTGGGCCGCTCGCGGATTAGGAACAATTGCCGATACCCATCTTTTCAAGCCGATTACAACCAAAATACGACAGGTCGATCATCACGGTGGCTACACCGCCGGTTGCGGCCACGCACTCTATACCGCCCGCAACTATCCCGAATCCTGGTGGAATCGCACAGCGTTTGTGTGCGGCCCCACAGGTCACCTCGTGGGCACCTTTGTACTGACTCAGAACGGGACAGATTTCTCATCCACCAGCCCGAATAACCTCGTGGCCAGTGATGATGAGTGGGCCGCCCCCATCATGGCGGAAGTCGGGCCAGATGGGAACATGTGGATCCTCGACTGGTATAACTACATCGTGCAGCATAATCCGACGCCCGCTGGCTTCAAAACCGGTAAAGGGAATGCGTACGAAACTGATCTGCGGGATAAGAAGCATGGCCGCATCTTCCGTCTGATCTGGAATAACCGTCCGGGTGCTGTGACTGCCGATCAATCGACCACACGCAGCCTCGCAGGTGCTGATCCACAGACTCTCGTCAAAGCCCTCGAAGACAATAACTTCTTCTGGCGAAAGCAAGCCCAGCGTCTGCTGGTGGAGCAGCAGGATCAATCCGTCGCACCCGCACTGCTGGCCCGGTTGGGAGAACACCACGTCGATGCCATTGGGCTCGACCCCGGCGCCATCCATAGTGCGTGGACACTCAAGGGGCTGGGTCAACTTGAAAGTCTCAGTGATCCCGCGACAGTCAAGGCTGTCACAGCGGGCCTGACTCATCCCTCGGCAGCCGTCCGCAGAAATGTGATTCAAACGTTGCCACCTGTCCCCATGACACCTTCATTGATTGCCAAGACGCATGTGGCAACCGATGAAGAACCTCTCGTCAGGCTGGCGGCTTTTCTGGCACTGTCCGATGCACCAGCCACCAGCGAATCGGCAACCATCATCGCCGGTGCGTTGCGTGATCCTGCGGTCTTTGCTGATCGATATTTACCTGAAGCCTTAACAGCAGCGGCTGCTCGTAACGATGTCCTGGTCATTGAGGCTCTGGCTGAAAAGACCGCTCAGACCACTCCTTCTCAAACCCCACTTGCCGGACCTGCTCTGGAGTTATTGAAGCGTGTAGCGGAACATTCGGCCCGCAGCGACAAATCCGAGTCTGGTTCTGCGATGCTCGCTCAGATTTCAAAAATGCCTCAAGATGCCGCCGAAGCGATCATTGCCGGTCTGTCGACAGGCTGGCCTCGCAAGTCAACAGAGGCAGCCAATGCAACACCCGAGCAGGTTGAGGCCATTACAAAATTGTATCGCGAGGTATCACCAGCCAGCCGCTCGCAGCTTCTCGCCTTGAGTCAGCGGATGGGGCTGAATGTGCTCGAAAAGTATTCCGGCGAACTGGCTGCACAGTTTCTCGCTAAGGTGAAAGACGCCAAACTGCCCGAAGCAGAACGACTGGCGGCCGCCCGCGATTCAATTGCACTCCTTCCCACCAATGCCGAGATTGCTGGCCAGCTCCTGGATCAGCTTTCGGTCAAGTCAACTCCGCAGTTGACCAATGGGATTCTGTCTGCACTCACGGCTTCCGAATCGCCCATGACAGGTGTGGCCCTGATCAATCATCTGGGAAGCATTACTCCCGGTTCACGTCCGCAGGCTTTGCGCATGCTGCTCGCTCGCAACGACTGGACACTTTCGCTCCTTGAAGCCAGTCAGGCCGGCAAACTGAGTCTGGGTGAATTGCCACTCGATCAGCAGCAGTCTCTGGCAGCTCATCCCGATGCTAAAATTCAGAAACTAGCTCGCGAAATTCTCGCCAAGGGCGGTGGCCTGGCCAGTGCTGACCGGCAGGCGGTGATTGATCAACTCGATCATGTGACGAAAGAGACGGGCGATCCTGTCGCAGGGAAGCTGATCTATACTCAGCAGTGTGCCAAGTGCCACGTCTATGGTGATCTGGGTCAAAAAGTCGGGCCGAATCTGACAGGGATGTCGGTGCATCCGAAGCATGAGTTACTGGTGCATATTCTTGACCCGAGCCGCAGTGTCGAAGGGAACTATCGGGCCTATTCCGTGGTGCTGGAAGATGGTCGTGTCTTTACAGGCCTGCTCGCTTCGGAAACAAGAACCACCATTGAATTGCTCGATGCCGAAGGTAAGCCTCAATCGATTCAGCGGGACGAGATCGAAGAACTCGTTGCTTCGACGAAATCGTTGATGCCGGAAGGCTTCGAGAAGCAGATCACTCCCGCCGGGATGCGCGATCTGCTGGAGTTCCTCAAGCAGCCCGGGAAGTATCTCCCCCTGCCACTGGAGAAGTTTGCCACCATCAATACGACTCGGGGAATGTTCTACAGTGCGGATGCTCAGGCAGAACGGCTGATCCTGGAGAACTATGCCCCCCGCAATGTGGGCGATGTTCCCTTTGCATTCGTTGACCCGAAGGGTGCAGCCACACCCAATGCCATCATGCTCTACAGTGCGAATGGCAAGTTCCCTCCCGAAATGCCGAAGCAAGTCACATTGCCTTGTGGCCTTAAGGTGAAGACGATTCACCTGTTGGGTGGCGTGGGTGGCTGGGCCTTCCCTGCTTCGGAAAAAGGGACCACCTCGATGATTGTCCGGCTGAAGTACAGCGATGGTTCGACTGAAGATCACAAGCTGATCAATGGAGAACACATTGCTGACTACATCCGCCGGGTGGATGTCCCTCAATCGACCTTTGCCTTCTCGGCTCGTGGGCAGCAGTTGCGCACCGTCTCGATTAACTGCGGCAAAGACCTCCCTCTGGAGACAATTGAACTCATCAAAGGAAACGACGGGACAGCCCCTGTGGTCATGGCCGTCACACTGGAGATGGGACAGCAACCTGCCGCCAAAAAGGAATAAGTTTCCACAAAGGAGCTGATGGATTCGTCATCAACCTTGGCGAGACTCGCTTACGTTCTGCCGCGGAATCCCGTTCTCAAAGCGAGAACGGGATTTTTTGTTGTGATGTGCTGATCTCATGTGGCCGCGAGTCGGAAGCAGAGGCTTTATGAGGTGATTGGCACACGGGACAGAGCTTAAGGAACGATGTCCAGAAATCTGGTATCATCGATCCAATCGCTACATTCTTCCAAGGTGGAAAGATCAATCTTAAGAGTGAGCAGCCGCTTGATGAGCACAGTCACTCAAAGAGTTGAGGAAGCTTCTTCCCGAGGCATTTCCACCGGCTAAGCTGTGAACGAATCACCAGTCAACCCTTTGAAGAAACGTAATTGAATGCTGAAGAGGTTTTTCCGTAACTACCTTTCGCGACATCGAGATCCAGTCAATATTGTTCTGCATGTCGTGGGGCTGCCACTCACCTTTGTGGCCCCTGTTGTGTGGCTGGTGAATGGTGGAGAACTGGTGAGCGCCTGGAGCCTCTTTTTGACAGGGTACGCACTGCAGTTCACTGGACATGCGTGGGAGGGGAACGACCCTGGCGAAGTGATTGTTGTGAGGAAAATGCGGGGTATACCGTTCGTAGAGGTTGCTCCTCAGAAGCCTGATGAAGCGACACAGTTTTCAAACAAGTTCGCAGCAGCAAGCGACGATAGACCCAACGACCAATAGCAGAGGCATGCATTTGGGGGTTTGATCCACACTCGCTGTGGATTGCCGGATGAAGGGTGGAACCCTTGATCCGCAGGCTGCATTTGCAGCCTTCATCGATGATTGGAAGGAGCCAATCGTCAGCCCCAGACATGCATGATGGCAAGGGAGCCTCTTCATGCCGTGGCAACGTTGGAAAAAATCGATCGCATTGGCTTTGACGGCAGTTCTACTGCCAGGTTGCTCAGGAACAAACAGAAATGTTTCGTATCTGGGTGATGCAGAGCTGAACTACTACAAGAACGCTTCGCTGACGACCGAGTACGCTGCGGTTGATCAGGCGACTCCGCTTGATATCGTCAATTCGGATCGTCCGCGAACGATTCGGGATCGTACTCAGGACGAAATCTGGGATCTCTCCTTGATGGAGTCGATCCACATGTCCATTGCCAATAACAAGATGATTCGAACCAGGGCACAGTTCCTTGCTCAGAGTCAACTGCTGGTGAACCCGGCTCTGGCACCTTCGATTTATGACCCTGCTTTGAGGCAGACTGGCTTCCTCTTTGGCACACGTGGTGTCGAAGCAGCACTGGCTGACTTCGATACTCAGTTCACCAGTTCGATGCTCTGGGGACGTAACGAAACCATTGCCAACAGTTCCTTCGGAACTTCCCCGCTGTTCGGACTTTCCCAGGAAACCGGTAATTTTAATGCGGCTTTGCAGAAGACGATGGCGAATGGTGGCACCGTCACTTTAAACCACAGTATGAATTACCTGGGGACCAATCAGCCCTTCACCACGTATCCATCGAGTTATACGGGTTCGGCGAATATTAACTACACGCTCCCCTTGTGGGGTGGTTCGGGCGTGGAATACACACGCATTGCCGGGCCGAGTGGTGGTGGTTTAGGCGCGATTACCGGTGTTTCTCAAGGTGTGGTCATTGCCCGCATTAACGAAGATATCGCTCTGGCCGATTTCGAAAACTCCGTGATCAATATGGTCAGGGATGTGGAAGATCTGTATTGGGATCTGTACCTGGCTTACCGGCAGTACGATGCCGATGTGGCCAACCGCGACAGCTCACTCCGATCATGGCGGGAAGTGAAAGCGCGGATGGAAGTCGGTGCAACGGGTGGTAACGCTGCTGCCGAAGCCCAGGCCCGCGAAAACTATTTCGATACTCGCGCCCGTGTCGAGAACTCACTGGCCAGTATTTATGATCTCGAAAACCAGTTCCGCCGCCTGATTGGCCTGGGTGTGAATGATGGCCGCATCATCCGGCCTGCCGACAGTCCCGTCGAAGGTGAGTATCTCGTCAACTGGGAAACCAGCCTGACAGAAGCATTGGTTCGCCGTGTCGAATTGCGTCGGCAGAAGTGGCAGATCAAGAGTCTGGAACTGCAGACCATTGCCGCCAAGAGCCTGACGAATCCTCAATTGAATTTTGTGTCTCAGTATGGCCTGAATGCTTTTGGAAACAAACTCATCTCTGAGCAGACGTCCAACTACAACAGTGCCTACGGAACCATGAAAGATCGGGATCTCGAAAACTGGACCTTGGGCTTTCAGCTCTCCATGCCCATCGGGTTCCGCCAGGCTTATGCCCAGTTGCGGAACACCGAACTGCAACTGACCAAGGCCCGTGCGGCACTGGCCACTCAGGAACAGGATATTTCTCATGAGTTGGCAAACGCGATTCAAAAACTCGAAACAGCGTTTGTGACCGCCCGTACAAACCTCGATCGGCGTATTGCTTCAGCCCGCCGGGTAGAAGCCACACAGGCCGAATATGAAGCGGGTGTCCGCGATGCCACACTTGACCTGGTGCTGCGGGCTCAGGCCAGCCAGGCACTTGCTGAAATTGCGTTGTTCACCAGTCTGGTCAATTACAATAAAGCGATTAACGATCTGAACTATCGCAAGGGGACAATTCTCGACAATTCGAATATCAGCCTGGGCGAAGGCGAATGGACATACGAAGCCCAGCAGCAGGCACTTCAGAAAGCCTGGGCACGCAGTTACGCCTTCCGCAATCCTTTGCTCAAGGCCAGCCCCGAAGATTTTTCCTCCCCTGTGCCTTACCCCAAAACAGATCTCACCTGGCAAGGGATCAATGGGGATGATGGGTTAATTCCACAGCCAGCACCAGCCGGTGCAACCATTCCACCAGCACCTGGGATGGAACAACCAGTGGCACCAGTTGTGCCACCGCTAGATGAGACCCCATAAAGGCTGATCCTGGCAAAATCCAGTGTGATTTCACCAGAAAACAACCAACGGATAACTCAAGCAGGGCCGGCCGAATGCAAGAACATTCGACCGGCCCTGCAATTTTCGTTACGGACTTTACCTTACAGAGCTCTGATTACTTACCGAGCATCTTGGCACAGGCCTTGGCACACTTGGCGCACATCTCAGCGCATTCCTTACAGCAGGCCTTCGAACTCTTTTCGCACATTTTCACGCAGTCCAGGCAGGTCTGTTCGCAAAGAGCACAGGCCGCTTTCCAGTTGGGATTCTTCGTCTCAACCATTCCAGCGCAAACAGTGCACATCGACGAGCAGATCTCGCAACAGGCCGCACATTCTGGACGATCTTTCTTGCAACACTCAATGCAGTCTGCACACACAGCAGCACATTCGCGGCAGTGCTTGGCACAACTGTCTTCAGCGTTGAGAGCTTCGGCAGCACCCATCGAAATGCCTCCCGCACTTAATGCAGCCACAGCAGCCATCGCACCCAGCATAGAATTCAAAGCCATACGACGATTCATGATCAATCCTCTCGAAAAGGGAGCAAAACACATTTGGAAAAACAACTTGTAAAAACAGATATGTCATTCTTTTCTCAGGAAACAACAGCGCGATGCTGATTACTAAAACATGCTTGCCCAGAGCTGCGAGCATGGCACACATGGCACTATTTTTCTTAAGAAGAGCATCTGTGCACAGCATTCAGCAGAATGCCGGTGCAATTCGATTCAGCACCCACAGAGCCTGATTGGCCACAGGAATTCAGGCACACTCTCGTGACTCAAAAGATCTCTCAATCGATGAGCAGCGGACGCACAAACAGCGTGCCCGAAGAACTTGTGAGAGCCTGCCAATCAGCTACGAGAATCTCAACATTGCCACGAGCAATGGAGAATCTGCCGATCAGGGGGCATGGCATGGGGCAAATCCCAAGGATTCATCACCCGGAAAGAATGCTGTTTACCACAAGGCCACACATCACTGGGAACGGCCAGCCAGGTAATGATGGCGCTGAAATCAGTAACTCGAAAGTTGCAGGTTTCAGCCATGATCGCGCGATCAGGATCAGCCGCTTCGATCATCGGGCAGGGACGATCTTTATTGATCAGACCATAAGGATCCAGGCAGCAATGCAGCCGAACGAGACGTGCGGATGGACTGGCTGTGCTGGCGTCCTTCGTCGGCACAACGTCATGACAGGTCAAATTTTTTGACTGACAGCAGGCCGGGAGTGCCTCATGCGGCATCTGAGCAATAGAGCTCTTTGAAGTTTCCGCAGAACTCTCGTTTTGAGCAGATTCGATTTGAGAAGTCACACAGCAACGAGTCAACAGCAGCCCCGGGACAAACCCGGAACTGAATTGCAGCAGACAGAGAGTGACAGCCAGAAATCGAAGCATCTGAAACCTGAATCTCAATGTTGTTGAGAATCGTTTTCGAGAACATCACAAAAACTGTTATCAGTCTTTGCTCAGGCCAAGTATACGACGATGCAGCGAGTCTGGCGAGATGTGTTTGGCAAAGATCCGGCGCAGGTTCAAAACCCTTACAAAGAAATCAGACTTCCAGTTCGGCTGGAGCAATCAGGAGAGCAGTCTCGACAGATCCTGCGTATTGCGGCAATTCACAGCGGGTCGCTCGCCAGCCGGAATGCACAATCGCTCCGGTAAAAGGCGGCCCACCTTCGACTTTGCCAGTCACTTTCCACAGACGGGCCTGAGTCGCATCAATGGTCACGCGACTCCCTTCTTCCCGCGACTCCACTCGTTCGAGAGCAAAAACTCGCTTAACGACCGTGCGACAATCGCGGTGGATATCCCGGGCAACAGCCCCAATCTGGGCATCATCAAAGCCGCCAAGATCTTCCTGCAGGAAATCGACAAAACGTGCCTCGCGCTGCAGCATCGAGAGGAATGTCACCGCTGGGTTCTGCGACGGCTCAACCACCGGAGACCGCGCAGGTGGAGTCGCCTGAGGAACGCTCGTCTCACGGGCTGTTGGTGCCGGCAATGACGCAGCGACATTTTTCCCCCCCAGCGCCTCTTCAACCAAGGCGGCTTTCTGATCATTGAAGAGTGTGCCAAAGAAGGCTCGAAATGCTGTTCCCAGGTGGATCATGACTGCTCCTTCATTTCCTATCTCTTGAGGCTCGCAGTTTTCCGAACTCAACGATCAATTGATGAGCCGTCCAGAACACCTGACAAAACAATCGGTTGCAGTTCAATCCGCCACAGCAAGGCAGATTCTGGGGCCGCGAACACTACTCGAAAGATCCAGCTCACTCATCGCCTCTTGCAATTGGCCAGCCGTCGTGCGATGCGTCATGATCACGAGCGGCACCACGGGGGTGTTGCTCTTGGCATCGACTTCAGGCGCTTCCGGCTGCACAATCGAAGCGAGGCTGATGCCCTTAGCCCCCAGAATGCCCGTGACTTCGGCCATCACGTTCGGTTTATCTTCAACCCGCAATCGTAGGAAATAGCGGCTCGTCGTCTGATCGGCCGGCATCACCGGGTATTCGGGACGCTCACGCCAAAGATCGAGCCTCTCGAAAGTCAGTTGTGCCCGACCCACCGCGAGATCAATCAAGTCAGCAGCACATGCCGATGCCGTCGGAGCCTGCCCTGCTCCACGGCCCGAATACCACATTTTGCCAACCATGTCGCCTTCGAGCAAAACGGCATTAAACGGGCCAGAAATCTGCGAAAGAGGCGTATCCTTGCGAATCAAAGTGGGCCGGACACTCATTTCCAACTCGCGATTGGTGAGCCGGGCCTGTGCCAGTAACTTGATGTGATAACCCAGATCACTGGCACATTTGAGGTCGCTCAAATCGAGCGAATCGATCCCTTGAATTTCGAACTGGCTGGTGGTGACGCGGGTGCCAAAGGCCAGCTGGCACAAAATCCCCAGCTTCTGGGCAGCATCCAGCCCATTGACATCCAAGGTTGGATCGGACTCGGCATAGCCAAGATCCTGGGCCTGTTTGAGAGCCGTGTGATAATGCTGGTGGTTGGCCTGCATCTCCGTGAGAATGTAGTTGCTGGTTCCATTCAGAATGGCCTGAATGCCAATGATCTGATTGGCCGCCATCGACTGCCCGACAGCCGCAATAATGGGAATTCCACCCGCCACAGCCGCCTCAAAGCAAACTGTACGCCCGTATTCTCTGGCGGCTTGGAAAATCTCATTCCCATGTTCACACAAGAGGGCTTTATTGGCCGTGACGACGTCTTTTCCCGCTTTGAGAAGTGCCAGAATGACTTCTCGTGCGGGATGAATCCCCCCCATCAGCTCCATGGCGACCGTAATTTCCGGGTCGTTGATCACAGCCTGAATATCATTCGTCAAGACACCGCTTTCGAGGCGGATGTCCCTTGGCTTGTTCAGGTTACGAACAACTGCCCGCTTGAGGACAATGGGTCGGCCAGCCCGCTCGGCAATGCGATGCGGGTGATCCGTGAGAATCCGAGCCACGCCTGTGCCCACGTTGCCTAAACCAACGATTCCAACCTTCAATGGTGCGACCGCCATGGGGTCTCCGACATACAACAGTTAAGAGCGCTTGCAGAATTCGGTTTTGAATAGAGAGAAGTCATGTTAGAAACAGCTTTTCGCCACCCAATAATGTTGTCATCGTAATGGCGGTGAAGATGTCCTGCCACACTACAGGCGTACTTCAACTCGACCACCCACTGAACATCCGTGACAATCCGGCTGATCCACTGTTATTAGTTTTCCACCTTCCACTTTGAAAGGAGACTTGGGCATGTCCATCACAACCCCTGCTTTCCAGGTGGGAGCGGTGACTTATCTGAATTCCAAGCCGCTGATTGAAGATCTGCCTGAACTTTTTCCCAATTCCACGTTAAAGCTCGATTATCCCAGCCGACTGGCGGATGCTCTGGCGGCCCATCAACTCGATGTGGCACTCATTCCATCCATCGAATACTTCCGGCTGGCACCAAAAACTCCCTGCAGGATTGTCTCCGACGCCTGTGTGGCCACACACGGCCCGGTGCACAGCGTGAAACTCTACAGCAGAGTCCCCTGGAATAAAGTTCGCACACTGGCGCTGGATGAAGGCTCTCGTACCAGTGCCACACTTGCCAGAATTCTGCTGCATGAACGCCTGGGACTGAAACCAGAACTCACGTCATTTCCTCTGGGTTCATCGATCGAAGAGACTGCTGCCGACGCAGTACTGATGATTGGTGATCGCGCGATGTCAGCCCCACGAGAGACATTCTTCGATGCGTGGGATTTGGGCGAAGAGTGGCATCGAGATACCAACCTGCCCTTTGTGTTCGCCATGTGGGTGGCGACTGGCAGACTGGTAGAATCCTCACACATCAAGCCAGACCGAATTCATCAACCGACCGATCCTGATGCCTCAGAGCCGTTCCATCTCGACCATCTGGCTGCCTTGCTTGCCGAAGCCCGCGATCGAGGCGTGGCTCGCTGTGAAGCTGTGGCTGCCCGAGAAGCACAACACATGCGGCTGACAACTGAAGAGATTGTCCGCTACTTTACTGAGAATCTGTTTTTCACTATGGGGCCAGACGAAAAGCGAGGACTGCAGTTGTACTATCAACTTGCCACCCGCCTGAATCTGGCCCCGTCAGGAGTTCAATGTGAGTTCTGCGATCCAGTCCATTCTCGATAAAGCCGTCCAGGGAGATCGCCTGTCGTTTGATGAAGGCCTTGCCCTGATCTCATCGCACGATTTACCTGCGATTGGAGATGCGGCTCATCGTGTGACCCATCGCCTCCATCCCGAACCATTTCGAACTTATAACATCGACCGGAATATCAACTACACCAATATCTGCACGGCTGTCTGCGATTTCTGTGCGTTCTATCGACCGCCCAAACATGCCGAAGGGTACGTGCTTTCGAAAGAAGAACTGCACCAGAAAATTGCCGAGACTGTCGAGCTTGGTGGCGATCAGATTCTGCTCCAGGGGGGATTGCATCCTCAGTACAAACTGGAGTGGTACGAGGAGATGTTGAGCGGGATCAAGTCGGCCTTTCCGCAGGTCAACATTCACGGCTTCTCCCCTCCCGAGATATACCACTTTACGAAGGTCAATAAGCTTCCACTGAAGACCATTCTCGAACGGCTCAAAGAGGCTGGCTTGGGGAGTTTGCCCGGGGGTGGCGGTGAAATTCTCGTCGATCGCGTTCGCAAGGAGATCACCCGCGGTAAGGTGCTGACCGACGATTGGCTCGACGTGCATCGTGAGTGGCACAAGCTTGGCGGGAAATCGACCTGCACGATGATGTACGGTCATGTCGAAACATTGGCGGAACGAATTGAGCACCTCGAACGATTGCGTCAGCTGCAGGATGAAACCGGCGGCTTCACCGCGTTCATCTGCTGGTCTTTCCAGCCCGATCATACCGAGATGGCTCACATTCCACCGGCTGGCGCTTTTGAATATCTGAAGACTCAGGCCGTCGCGAGGCTCTACCTCGACAATATTCCTAATATCCAGTCTTCATGGGTCACTCAAGGTGAGAAAATTGGAGGCCTCGCTTTGTTCTACGGGGCCAACGATATGGGAAGCCTGATGATCGAAGAGAACGTGGTGGCACAAGCCGGGACAGTCCATCATTTGACACTGGCCACAATTCGCCGACTTATTGAAGATGCAGGCTATATTCCCAGACAACGCAATGTCTTCTACGAGTATATCGACCAATATCCACCAGCGCCCGGGACAACCTTACCCGAGTTACCGCTTCCTCATCCAACAGCATTACCTGTGACACCCGCGATGACTGACGATCCGAATATCACTAGCGACCTCAATAAAAAGCTACTTCCCGTCCTTAATTAAAGAAACGTTCCCTGAAAATTGACGAATAATGATACCGGCATAAAGAGTTATGGTCTGCCAGCACTTCCGACCAGGCTGTGATAGTGTCGGAAGATGACTCTGTCATTGAACAAGCGACGTTCAATTATAGCCACTGAGATCCCGAGAAAAGTCGAATACCCAAAAGCTTTAGAATATTATTTCTTCTTAGCAGCGCCGAGTTCGAAGCTTTCCCTGGTTGTACCGTCGGCTTTGACACTCAGTTTGAGCGTGGAGTTTTCGTTCCCAAACTTGGGGTCAATTCCTGAGGCTTTCAGGCTGCCATGAGAACCCTCTGGCGTACCGACAGCAACGACTGAAACAGTCGCCGCCCCCACAACAGCCTGCCCCGAAGCAACTCCATCAGCATTTGTCTCAAGCACGACAGGTTGTCCCTTTCCAGTTGGTGAGACCTTCACAATCGTCTTCGCTGGTACGGGGGTGCCACCCACCGTCAAAGTGAGTGAGACATTGGCTGTTGGCGGTGCGTCAGTACTGCCTCCACAGCCCCCTAGAATCAGTACAGACACCATAGCACACGAGTAAGACCACATATTTCTATTCATGAAATTCTCCCAAATCCCTACAGGCAAAACTGGCACGAGCATCAACGCACGAGGAACCCAGATTTTTCGTTGCGTTCAATGAATTCATAAGCTACATTCGTATGCATAAATGTTCAATTGTTTTTGTGGCGATATCGGGAGATATGTCGACCTTCGTTGAGCCGCCACCCCTTCTCATTATTGTTCAGGAATTCTCATGAATCACGCCGTTCCGTCACGAAAAGCTTTTACTCTGATTGAACTTCTGGTGGTCATCGCCATCATCGCCATTCTGATTGCACTGCTGCTTCCCGCAGTTCAGCAAGCACGAGAAGCTGCCCGTCGCACGCAGTGTCGCAACAATCTCAAACAGTTGGGGCTGGCACTTCACAACTATCACGATAACAGCAACATCCTTCCTCCAGGCAATATCTGGCGACTCAACGGCACGAATCAGAACCGCCCCTCGAACAATGGCGATACATTGGATCAGAACCGCAACCTGGGCCCCAACTGGATGGTCTTCATCCTTCCATTCATCGATTCATCCCCCCTCTACAATCTTCTCGACATCAACAGCGCGATGTCGATCAATACCGGCAACAACGCCACCATTCGCAGTACGATCATCAGTGGTTATCTCTGCCCCTCCGATTCGTTTAACGGCACGTTGTTAAACCGCTATAACACCTTCGATAATGCTGGTACAGCGGGTACTGCCGGCCCTCGCTGGGCACGTGGAAACTACGGCGCCAACATGGGACGCGAACGAGGTGGAGTCACATCTCAATATGCTGCTGATACCGGCGATCGCCGAGGTGCGATGGGTTACGGAAGCGGCGCTCGCATGCGAGACTTCACTGACGGCACCAGCAATACAGTCATGGTCTGGGAAATGCGTGCCGGCACAAGTGACCAGGATCCCCGCGGCACGTGGGCTTTGGGTCGTCAAGGCACCAGCATGGTGGGCGGTTGCGATAATGTCGGGGACTGCCCAGGTATCAACCCTGGCAACAGCAATTCGGAAGATGTTCACGGCTGTAACAACGACACAGGGATTCGCATGGGGTGCTTCAACGGCGCGGATGGACAAGGTGCACCACGCAGCCAACACACCGGGGGTGTGCATGCCCTTTTGGGAGACGGGACCGTCCGCTTCATTAGCGACAACATTGATTTCAACATTCACCGCGCGTTGAACAGCGTGGCTGGTGGCGAGCAGGTTGGTGAGTTCTAGACCTAGTTCCATGCCAGCGTGTTGGCGTGAGTCGAGCGTTTGAAATTGAAAGCCTGAGTTTTGCACCAGTATGAAAGTTGACTGTCGTAGAACGAACTTGTATTTGCGATATCAACAGGTTGTCTGCCTTCGCGGATGAACTCTGACTTACTCCGTAAGCCCACGCAAGATGCCGATCCTGCGTGGGCTTTTTTTGGCCGAAGTATCTCCTTTGTGATGATGAGCGATTTCGACTCAGCCTTGCTTCCACAACAATTCTGTTCAATAGTTCAACACTTTATTGTGGTGTCCGTAAATCATACCTGTCCTCGTCAATCCAATGATCGATATACAGAACCTCGGTTCTCTGAGAGATTTAATGACTGCAATCACCCGCTACGGAACAACTCGCCGCTGGTCTGATGTCGTCGTGCATGGTGGGGTCGCTTACTTCGTCGAAGTTCCAGCCGATGCAGCGGCCGCTCCAGAGGCACAGTTGTCACAAGTCTTTCAGCAGGTCGAAGCCACGCTCCAGAGTGTCGGGAGTCGCTTAGACCGGCTGCTGCAGGTGATGGTCTACCTGCCTTATCCTGAGGATCTGGCCGAGTTCAACCGCCAGTGGGACAACTGGATCCCCGAAGGCCATGCCCCATCGCGTGCCTGTTTGCATGCGGCACTGGTCAATCCTGCTTATCGAGTCGAACTCGTGCTCACCGCAGCAATCATCGAGCGTTAAGGCAACCTCGCTCGGAGCCGTCTTTTACAAACAACTGTTACCCAAGGGTGGCCAGGCCAACTGGTGGCCGGGTTGTCGTACTTTGTACGATGACAAGAAGCCGCGCCATGCGCATGCCCTGCCAAAACCTTTCACATGGCATTGGGTGGCACGACCCTGCAGGTTTTGCGGAAGGGCGTGGTCTTTACGTCCTTCCACGTCAAATTCAATTTACTGTAGAGTTGGCAGGGGGTTGGGGTGAGATGTCTTCATTCGCCCCCAGTTCCACGGCGTTACCAGCACGAATTCATCCGCAACATGTTTTCCTGACTTAATGGCAAGTTCGCCATCAACGATCAAAGTCCAATAACCTGGGGGCAAACGAGGACGTTTGACCCCAGCCACTCAGTCGAACTCGTGATTACAGCAGCAGTCATCGAGTGTTAAGACATGCTTGCTCGGAGCGGCAAGCATGGCACACAGAGCGATATCATTTCACAGAAGTGCATGACTCATGATTTATCTTCAAAGTGGCTTTCGAGCCACTTGCGATCAACTTCAGGCCAGCTCAAACTGAATTCCAGTCGCTTACCAGTCATCGGATGGATAAATCCCAACCGGGCTGCATGCAGGTAGAGCCGGGGAACTCCATCGAGAGAATGTGTCCCGTAGACATCGTCTCCCACAATCGGGTTTCCTTTTTCGGAGAGATGAATTCGTACCTGATGTGTGCGCCCGGTCTCAAGCTGGCAGCGGATCCAGCTGACAGGTGCCAACTCACCAGTTCCTGACTTGAAGTGACCCTGCCGACTGGCCACGAGATTGGTCGCAGCCATTTTTCCAGCTGGTAATGGATTGGCTGCGGGACTATCTTCAGCCCCCGCTTCGAGCATAGTTACCGGCTGGCGGCTGCCTCGGCGACCATCGCCCCGGTCTCGAATCAGTTCACTTTCCAGTCGTTGAGGCTCTATCCAGCCCCAGACCAGAGCCTCGTACTCTCGCAGCACATCGTGCGCTTGAAACTGAGCGTAGAGCTTTGCTCCCGCTTCGGGAACCCGACTCAAGACAACGAGTCCACTCGTCTGACGATCGAGCCGGTGAGCTGCTCGCACATGACACGGCGGGGCTTTCGGGGTGTGTAATCTCGATTTTGCAGAACTTCCTGTCGCATCGCGCCGCTGAGAATCACGACGCATCTGGTCTCGACGATGAACGGGGCGTTGACCGGCGGGTAACAATGGCGGCCTGCCCGGCGATGTAGGATTTGCCCTTCCGGCAATGGTGGCCTCCCGCCCTCCCATCAAACGAATGGTGACCGCTTCATCGAGCGTCAACGCACGCCAGCGTAACTCGGGAGCATCTGGCAGATCGTCATACCGGCGCTCTGTGACCATTCCTTCAGGCTTCAGTGCGACTACGATCTGCTCATCGACATAAATCAGCTCAATCGAGTTTTCATCAGGCAATGCAGCCGCGGGATGAGCGAGAACTTCGATTCGATCACGTTCTGTGAGACGGCGGGTTTCATCGAAGCAGGCGTACCGATTGACGAGCACCCGCCGCTGCTCGATCACTTTACGGACTGCACTCCAGCTTTGATCAGGGAGCAGTTTCCGCAAGGTGGCAACAATCGTCTGGCCAGCGAGCGAAGAATCGACCACGACAGGAGGCATAACCACAGGAGAAGGAACTGGACGAGGCACGGGCGATTCCATGAATACAAATATCAAGTCGCGGCAACCAAAGCCGATACAATGCCTTGGCTGGAATTGAGAATATAACGCGAAACGATCTGCAGGGCGCGTGGATCCAGTTCAATGACTGCTCATTGCCAGTCTTTCGACACAGGTTTCTTTTGCCGTCGCTCAGATCCGCGAGATGACGACATACGCCAATGCCCCCAGGAGAGCACCAACGGGGACTGTGCTGACCCAGGCCAGCAGAATTTCTCCCACCGTGCGCCATTTGGCCTGGCCGGTGGTGATGCCGATTCCCAGCAGCGAGCCCACACTGACATGCGTGGTGCTGACGGGCAGGCTGTGAAAGCTGGCAGTGGTTACCAGGAGCGCTGTCGTCAGACTGGCAGCAAACCCCTGACCGGGATTCATGGCGGTGACCTTCTTTCCCAGCGTTTCTGCCACTTTGTCGGCATCCAGTAACCCGCCCAGCGCGATCAGCACAGCGACACCCAGATATCCTCCATAGAACCCTGTTGATTCTTTCATCTCGGGTAACACCATCAGGAGTGCGACCATTTTGGGAGTATCATTCAAACCCCGCGCAAAACTGGCAGCCCCCGCACTGGCATAGTGCAGGACATCGAGTGTTCGCGTGCGATGATCAGGTGCCAGATGGCATAACCTCAAAGTTAGATAAGCCATGCCACCAACAATGACAGCCACGACCGGGCTGAAGAACAGTGGATAAAGAAACGTTTTACCCAGTGCTGAAAACTCGACATTCGTACCACTCCCAGCCAGACCGGCCCCGGTGATCCCACCGACCAGGGCATGTGTGGTCGAGACGGGAAAGCCCAGTCTTGTCGCCAGAAAACTGGTGCACGCAGCCCCCACAGCGACTGCACTCAAAAAGCCCGGAGACCGAACCAACTCATCAGGGACAATCCCTTTCCCGCTGAAAGCCTTCAGTAAGCCTTCTGCAAGAAAAATGGAGGCCATTGAACCGGCCAAAGTCGTGGCCGTCCCCCAGTAAAGGGCTTGCCTTAAGGTGGCTGTACCACTGCCATAGAGCGAGGCCACACCCTTGAAGTTGGCATTAGCGCCATTCGTAAATGCCACGAAGCCAACAGCAAGTATCAACAAGATCGTCAGCACGGCGAGCACCCCGCTTCCGTCGTATCCGAAAAGGCGATCAGTCCTGAAGCAAGGCTTTACCGGGAACTCTTCAATACTCCACTTGCCCCGGACTCTTCACCGATCCGGGACTCTTCCAACTCTGCCGGGTGCTGCTTGAGTGAAGCGTATTCTTTCCAGGAGCCTTCGTAGAGCCGCACGTTCGGATAGCCGGCAATATGCTTCAGATAAAATCGCAACAGGCTCCCTTCGCGTGATGTCCCGCAATAGACCAGAAGCTCTTTGTCGGGAGTCAGTCCAGCGGCTTTCAGTTCTGCCTGAACCTGTTCGAAGGGTTTGAACTGGTGTGTATTCTCTTCCTCCATCAGCCTCGCCCAATGAAAACTAATGGCCCCGGGGATATGCCCCTTCCTCAGCCAGACGTCATCCTGACCCAGATACTCGTTCTTAGGACGGGCATCGACCAGGACCACGCCGGGTTTTCCTTTGCGAGCCAACACCTCTTCGACAGTCAGTGCAATTGAGGGCTGACCCTTAACGGGAAGGAGCCCTGGTGGATTACCAAAATACTCTTGTGTCACGGGCAAACCGGCGGCTTTCCAGTCTGGCAATCCGCCATCGACAATGCGGATATCCTCGACACCAAATTTTTCGAGCACATAAGCCACCATGGTGGCACTCAAAATCTCGTCATTGGGAAGTGCTTCCCCTGTCGCGTAGATCAGATGTGTCCGGTCGCGATGAACGCCAGCGCGTACCAACAGTGCTCGCGTCAGATCATCAGGAAGGTACTGGACGGGAACCCCCAGATCTGTCCCTCGCAACGTATCAAAATTCAGATGATGGGCTGTCGGCAGATGGCCACGGAAGTAATCTTTGTAGCCACCGCGTGTATCGAGCACGACAGGCCTCTTGGCAGGATCGGGATGCTCGATGAGTTTGACTGCATCCTGCGGAGAAATGATACCGATTTCGGCTGGTAACACTTCTCCGATGAAGAGCATGGCGAAAGGGAGCAAAGCGACATGCAAAAATGTCTTCAGGGTGTTTCTCATGGATTAAGACCATCCCGCTGCTGATGTTTCCACCGACACCTCTGCGGGTCGGACTCGCCAACAATCTTACGCCCATTAGATTATTGCTGCCACTCACCTGATTCCACAGACGGCGCGGTCGGCTTCACCCCCACGACTTCAACGGCATTGCCAATACACGGCTGGGAGGCCTCCATCGCCAGGCAGAGAAAACACCAAACTCGGCCAAACGCTAGAACCTGACGCCGACTTCGCGCAGAAAAATATAATCACGCTTTCTGTTCAGCCGGATGTGGCAGCAAGGAAAAATATGGTGGCGAAACCTTCCGGACGGTAGACTCAGGCGAAAGTTGAAGTAACGCTTCCGGCAGGGGAATGCAGATGTCCATCGCGGAAAGAGCCAAAGCCATTTACGAATCGGAACTGCGGGAACGTATGGAGCAGGAGCATCCCCAACAGTTCGTCGCCATCGAACCCGAGTCGCACGCCTTCTTTCTCGGATCATCCTTCATCGAAGCCGCACTCAAAGTCAAAGAGGCTTTCCCCGACCGCAAGGCCTTCGTCCTGCGAGTGGGTCACGAAGCCGCATTTCATATCGGAGCAGCGTCACGATGAACGGGGTCGTCGACGACGATGATCGGGCGTTGATTGAAATCGAAGTCTCGCAAACATATCGAGGTCCGACATCGCGAGTAACGGCCTGGATTGACACCCCTTTCGATGGTCACCTTGTTTTTTCGTCAACGCTGATTCGAGAATTGCAACTGGAATCACTCGTTGAAACAGAGGCGATCCTCGCGGATGGAACCCGTGTCACACTCGAAACACATGTCTGCTATATGGAATGATTCGGGCGCTGGCAGGCGATGCAGGTCATCGCGAACGATGGTCGCTTCCCCTTGCTGGGAACTGGCTTGCTGGCCGGCCGTCAACTCCTCAGCGACTACCAATCCAAAGTGCTGTCCCTTTTGTAGGCAAATCGCCTGTTCACGACCTAGCGTGAGTACTGGCTATCTCCGGCTTATCTCGGCGAAGGGTTCCGCGACGACTTGAAAATCGTCCTCGTAAGCAATGTAGCCGGGATTTGTGGCCTTTCTTTCAATGACGGCAATCTGTTGCTGCCGCAGGAGGATCGCGAGGTATCGCACCTGTGAAACGTGGCGGGCGGCGGTCGATTTGAACCAGCAGACGCCGCTGGAATGGGCGCCGGGTCTTCGCGAACAGGCCAGCCGCTGGGGGATCGGCAAATGCTCCGCGAACCAATCGAGCACCAGGCGGATCTCGCGGCGTTCCAGCGATTCCAGATGATCCGCGTCCAACAATTCGTACGCGACGTGGAAAACCCCGACCTTCAGGCCGGTCTCCGCATGCCGCCCATGGGTCTCGAATCGGAGAAACATCGCCTCACTCCGTCATTATCGGATCGGCACTCAGGATGTACCGCACACGCTCCTTGAACACGAACTCCTCTTCGCGGAGAGTCGCCGGAGTGAGAGCCTCCGAATGGACGGTAGGTTCGCCCCATTCCCCTTCCCAGCAGCCATAAAGCTCAATGATGTTGTGAGACCTGAGTTGGGCCTCCAGATAATCGGCCAACTGCTCATGATTGGCTGCTTCCCTGGCCAGATCCGCCGCATCGAATTCCTGCACGCGGGTGTCGGGATCAAGGCGAAACCAGATCTCGGGCCAATCGCCGTTCTGATACATCGCATGTCGAAACCCGCACCCGCAACCCGTGCTCGAACCGATCGATTTCAGAAACTTCAGCGAGAGATGGTGCCGTAAGTCCGCCTCGGCTTCGCAAGCCGCATTGGTGGCGTTGAAAGCTGGCTTTTCTTCATTCCACGCCACCGAAGGTAATGGCTTAGACGATGCCGCATGGAGCATGAAGCACATTCTCAACTCGCCTTCTCAAACAGGCTTCACCAGCCAAAACGCTTCAGGCCAGGTTTTGCACTTTCTTGAGTGAGACGGCATTGATGCAGTAGCGCAGGCCTGAGGGAGCCGGGCCATCGGGAAAGACGTGGCCCAGGTGGGCACCGCAGATGTTGCAGGTCACTTCCACGCGCACCATGCCGTAACTGTTATCGAGATGATAGGCCACATGGCCAACATCCTGGGGCTGTGTAAACGATGGCCAACCTGTCCCGCTCTCAAACTTTTCACTGGCATCGAAGAGCGTTGTCCCACAACAAGTGCAGGCATACTCGCCCGGCTCGAATAACCGGCACATTTGCGAACTGTGGGCGCGCTCAGTTCCCTTTTCCCGGGTGATCCGAAACTGCTCGTCTGTCAGCAGGTCCTTCCACTCGGCTTCACTCTTCTCGACTTTTCGCGGCGGAACAGGATTGCCCTGTTGAGCAAAGTTCAGGACGTCTTTCCAGGTCAGCATTGAGTCTCTCCCGCGCGATTTCTCATTAGCATATCCGTAGCTCTTCTACGGATGAGTTTTCTTTCCGCAAGCAAAAGCTGTGGCGAATTATAGGCATGAACTGTTGGTGCGATCGACATGATGTCCGAAAGAAATCGCTATTTCACATCCCGCAGACGGTGGATCGTCACCCATTCATTCCATTCGGGCCCCCATTTGTCATACTTGACCAGATGCAGGCCGTGCTTCACTCCGATAATCCTTCCTCGATACCATTCGCTTTTCCACCAAATCTCAACCGGGCTGTTGATGGGCCTGGTCACAGGAGTCGGCGTTCTCAAACGTTCGGGAGTCACCCACTCGTCGTCACTTTCCTGATAGCCGTAGTAATGCACCCGGCTCAATGCTCCATTACGACCGATGACAAAGCCCCGATAGTACTTTCCATGCCACTCGATTTCGGTTCTCTGGCCAATTTCCGGGTCTGTCGGCTTGTGAGATGCACGAATGACGAAGTTCGGGTCGAACCCTTTCGTGAACAAACTCTGCGACATCTGACGCTCGGCAAAAGCCATATCAAGTTCAATATTCGCGTCCAGCTCTGAGAACGTGATCTGGCCGTTGCCGTCATCATCCATGTAACCGCGGCCTCGAAAAGCTGAAATCAGATTTTCGGTAAATGTCCAATTCCCTGTTGAACTCGAATTGTGGTGAGCCGATGCCAGCACTGCGAACGAAACTTTAGGGTTGGGAAGCCGGCGTACCGCTTCGGCCATGGCACCGGAGAAACAATGATCGAGGGCGATGACCACGCGCTGTGCCCGACACAACCGATTGATCTCACGAGGAATAGTCGCGACTTCCCAGCCTCGATTGGCACCAGCCGTATCATAACTGACGAGGAAGGTCTGTTTGTGATCGCTCGTGTTGTAGCCATGCCCGCAATAGTAAACGATGACGAGATCGTCTTTCGCCGGCTGCTTGAGAAATCGAGTGAACTCCTTTTCGATGGCGGCTGTGGTTCCCTGTTCATCGCAGAGATACGTGATCTGAGCTGCTGGCACGCCGCACTCTTTGAGAACCTGCAGCATCTCGGCATCACGGCGATGTTTTTGCGGGAACGGGCCGTACTGCGGGTTTTCCCACTTCAGCAACCCCACACAGAAGACCCAGGTTCGAGCCGGTTGCCAGTTCGCATCTCCTCCACCAACTCCGGCTTCGGGCTGTGCGGCTGTAACAATCTCAATCCGAGACCACAACAGATTCACAACGATCAGCGCGACTATCAGCCAACGTTCGAACCGGAAGAACAGAAGACCTGTCACGGTGACTTCCAATGAGGGTCATGAACTGGGGAGAAAAGAAAGCTTCCGCCACTTTGGGAAAAGTTGCTCTCCAAACCGGACGGATCCGCCAGCGGAAATTCAGCATGCTCACAAGTGGAGCCGGGCCATCACTATCATTCGATGGTGATGGCCCAGCCAAGTCAATTGAAAACGAAGATGAACGCGAACCCGCAATCAGAATTCACCAACGGTGGCTCCGTCGTTGATCATGGCTAAATTGCGATAAGTGCCGATATCCATGTTCTCGCTGAGAAAACGAACGGTGCCGTCCCCCATGAGAAAGTGGGCTCCTCCCGTGTGAAGACTGCCGAACCCCGGCGTCCAGCCCCGGTTGGAATTAGTGAGTTGGCTGTTGAGACGAAACCACGTATCGCCAATAGTCGCCCGGCCCTCAACCGTTGACCGGTTGAGCACTCCGGCCCATGGGGCGTGACCGTCGTCGTCCAAAGCATTTGTGGAGGGGGTATAGCGTTCGCCAACGAGCAACACGTTGCTTGAACCGTCCGTCATATCACGCAGTCCTGTTCGACTGTTCTCAGTGAAAGTTCCACGGTAGGTTGCGAATGTGGGAATTGCTGCATCCGAAATACCGGCCGCCACTCCTCCGGAAAAAAAGGTGCCAGCAACGGCGGGATAGTTGGATCGGCCGAAGTTGACGCCCTGATCTTCCACCGCGGAATTATCGGCCATGCGAACATTGCCATTTGAAAGGGTCGGGCCACCCACATCCGATGGACAGCGCAAGGCCCCCAGAGGTGTCCTCAGGGCGTCGGACATCGCTGTGGTGACAGCTGGCAATCCAATCGCTCCCGGATAGGGAAACGATGATGAAAAACGCGGCGAAAGGACGTTGTAGAGCGGTGCCTGATCCAACTGCGGCAGGATCATGACATTCCAGCCCCATCCAGAATATGAAGTTCCCGCTGCATTGGTGCCAATCCAACCGGGTGGGAATGCGTTGGCCTGATCATGATAATTGTGCAGCGCCAGACCCAGTTGCTTGAGATTGTTTCGACACTGCGTCCGACGGGCCGCTTCACGAGCCTGTTGCACAGCAGGAAGTAAGAGTGCGATCAGAATCGCGATAATCGCAATGACAACCAATAACTCAATGAGTGTGAAACCATGTTTGTGAATCCTCCCCAGCATTACTCGAACCCTTGATATCGAAGAAGGAAATTGGCGATTCCAGATTCCACACACAATAGCAATATTCGCGCCCAAAAGACTCGATGACCATCAGTGATGGCGACTGGAAGTTGAGAACATGACTTAAGGGCTCATGTGCATGCTTCATCACCCCAAGCAAATCAGACTTTAGCATTCTCTGATGGGCACAAAGCGGTGCCATTTGACCTCTCGCACATAGGTCGAGGGACTCATCCATTTTCTATTGACATTCGTTCGCATAGAACTCGCGCGAACCTTCGCCTAACGATTGGGCAAGCGGGGCCAGCAGAAAGAAAACTCCACGCGTACCCCGTGAGCATTCATACTAATGACTGCTAAGGACCGTAGGTGTTGTTACGGACAGAAAACCAACCCTGTTGATCCAAAAACCTTACGAAACATACCGTTCGAGAAATTCGCGCAGGTTCTCTCTGGCACGGGCCAGGAGTGATTTCACGGCTGGCTGAGTGAGATCCATGGTTTCGGCAATGTCGGCGTAGCTCATACCTTCGAATTTATGGAGCAGGACAGCCATGCGCTGCCGGCTGTTGAGTTGTTCCATGGCGGCACGCACAGCGGCCTGCAGTTCGGCTTTGTCGAGTTGCCGGGCTGGCATGAGTGCCGATTTCTCGACGACCAGTTGTTCTTCCGGGCGACTGCCCATGGAACCGGATTCATTCCCCGCGAGCGAGATTTCTTTTCGCCGACCTTTGTTCCGGCGGGAGTTACTGGCCAGATTATTGGCGACTTTGAACAGCCAGGTCGAAAACCTCGCCGTCGCGACATAGCTTTCGCGAGCGCGATAAATTCTTAGAAAAACTTCCTGGGCCAGATCTTCCGCCGTCTGCTGATCTTGAACCAGATGATGCAGAATCCCGACAAGGCGATCCTGATAAGCCGCCACCAACTGCGAAAAGGCAGCATCATCTCCCTGCTTGGCACGGAGCATGAGCTGCACATCCGGATCGCGCAAATAGCCCGAATCGGTTCCTGCAGACATGAGAGCAGCCGATGTCACGTTACAAGGTCTCCGTCAGTCAATTTCTTCTCAGCAAATTCCCTTTTCAGCACTATACCAGATCAGTGAACCTTTCGTTTCCTGAAGATCTCCTGAAATTGTGACAATCTATGAGCCTTAACTTCCTGACCTGCCACGCGAAAGCTCTCGCAACACCTTCCGCAGACTCGAACAGCGACCACAAGAATATACATTTGTCACCCATGGCGACTTGATGTCAACGGCCATGGGGCTATGCTGTGACAAAATGATCAATTTTTGAACGGGCAACCCTCTCAGATCAATACTTGCAGGGCTGACGCACAACATTGAATCTCCGCCATTTTTGAATTATCCCGGCACCCTGAGTGCCTCTTTACCTTACTAGAGTGGTTTCATGTACAGAGTTCTGATCACTGACAATTTGTCTCCCGCTGGCCTGAAGATTCTCAAAGAAACTCCCGGCATCGAAGTCGATCTCCGTAAAGGGCTCACCCCCGACGAAGTTCGTGTCGCACTTCACGACGCCGATGGCATTATCATCCGCAGTGAGACCAAGCTCACCCCGGAGATCCTCAAGGATCAGCCGCGGCTGAAAGCCATTGTGCGGGCTGGTGTCGGGACCGATAACATCAACCTTCCTGCGGCCACGCGCGAAGGCATTGTGGTCATGAATACGCCGGCCGGTAATACCACCAGCACGGCTGAACATACCATTGCCATGATGATGGCTCTTTCCCGCAATATCGCTCCTGCAGCCTCCAAACTTCGGGATGGTGTCTGGGATCGCAAGAGCTTCACTGGCACCCAGTTGGCAGGAAAATCGATCGCGATCGTCGGGCTGGGCCGGATTGGCCTGGCGGTGGCCCGTCGAGCCATGGGTCTGGAAATGAAGGTCCTCGGATTCGACCCGTTCATGTCCGTCGAACGTGCTGCCGAGCAGGGGATTGAGTTGTACCGTGATATCGACGAGATGATCACCAAGTGTGATTACCTCACGGTGCACACGCCCCTCTCCCCTGAAACAACCAACCTGATTGGAGCCGAACGCCTGGCCAAAATGAAGAAAGGCGTCCGCATCATCAACTGTGCCCGCGGCGGCATCATTAATGAAGCGGAGCTGGCACAAGCGATTGAATCGGGGCATATCGGCGGAGCGGCTCTCGATGTCTTCGTGAAAGAACCGACACCACCGGATAATCCTCTGCTCAAACTGCCGCAAGTGCTCTGCACTCCCCACCTGGCCGCTTCGACCGATGAAGCGCAAGAACTGGTGGCAGTGGAAGCTGCCGAGATTATGGCTGGATTCCTGGTGCGGCACGAAGTTCGCCATGCCGTCAACATGGCCCCGATTTCTTCTGCCGAGATGGCCGATATGCGAATTTATCTCGATCTGGGTCTGAGACTGGGTGTGGTTCTCTCTCAGCTCAATAAGAGTGGTGTCCGCAGTGCCAAGCTGACCTTCCGTGGCGAAGCTGCGACCAAAAAGACCAAGCTGATTTCCAACGCCTTTGCTGCCGGCCTGCTCTCTTCGGCACTGGCCGAGAACGTCAATATTGTGAATGCCGAGATGCTGGCTCACGAGCGCGGGATCCAGATCACGGAATCGCTCTCTTCGGAAGTTTCCGATTTCTCGACGATGATCAGTGCCACGGTCTACACAGATGAAGGGGAATGCAGTGTTGCTGGCACGATCTTCGGTCGTCAGTTCCTCAGACTGGTTCGCGTCAATCAGTTCCATCTGGATGCTTATCTCGATGGAACGTTACTGCTCTACAGGCACATTGACCGTCCGGGTGTTATTGGAACAATCGGTACAGCCTGTGGTCAGCATAATGTGAATATTGCCCACATGGCTGTCGGACGCGAGCGGAATGAACCGGGTGGAGAGGCACTGGCGATTCTGAATCTCGATAATGAACCCTCTGCCGAAGCACTCGCTGCAGTGCAGGCAAATCCAGCTGTTACGAGCGTCCAACTGCTGCGTCTTCCCAAGGCTGGTAATCCACTCCCCTGGTTGACGACGCAATCGGTTTGAAACGCATTTCCTAAGAAAATGACAAGAGTTTCGTGGCATGCTTGCAGCCCCGGGCAAGCATGCAGCGGGACAATGTTGTGGATGAATTACAGAGATATTGGGCATGCTCATCCCGGGCTATGAGCCCGGCACAGTGTGCATGTTGCCACAGGCCAGCAACTAAGAATTCAGTGAACCACCATCGGTGAGGTTTGATGGCACGCCCTTTGGATAATTCTTTTCGAGCCAGGCCTCGATTTGTTGAACCCGGCTTTCGGGATGCGGATGCGAAGCCAGAAACTCGGGCTGACGGTTCCCCTGGCTGGCCTCCGCCAGTATTCGCATGACGCCCAGCATTTGCGAGGGGTCGTACCCCGCTTCGACCATTGCCACCAGACCATACGCATCCGATTCGGATTCATCTCCCCGGCTGTACTTCATCTGCAGCATCTGGTGGACAACCATGGCTGCCATCTGAGCATTTCTGCCACTGCTGTTTTCGTCACTGGCAGCGACTCCAGCGGCTGTGGCCAGCATCTGCCCTAATTGACCTTTGGCCATATGCTCGGCACTGTGTCGATTGATCACATGGCCGATTTCATGCCCCAGGACACCCGCCAGTTGAGCTTCGTTCTCCAATCGAGAATAGAGCCCCATCGTGATAAAAATCTGCCCGCCCGGGAGTGCAAAGGCATTGATGGTTTTCGGGTCGGCCAGGAGATGAAATTGAAACTGCCAGGGGCTGTCTTTGGCTTTGGAAGATTCCACGAGCTTTCGCCCCACTTGCCGGACCATGGCGGCTCTGGGGTCATTGGGCGGAACCACGCCCCCCATTTCGCGCGCCATCTCTGGAGCCGATTGCTGGCCCAGTGCCAATTCCTGTTGAGGCGACATCGCCACAAACTGGCGTTCACCCGTCACGGGGTTCACATCCAGACTGGCGAAGTACCTCACCAGAGCAAACCCGGCAATCGCCAGTCCAATCAGGATCTGAACTCGAAACCCACGACGCCGAGGCTGATTTCCGTAAGACATCGCACTGCCTCACACTTGATAAAGTTTGCCATCTGAAAGCCGATCGAACTCACGGTTAAAGTCTACAACGCTCGCGATGACTTCAACCACTCCATTTGCCGGGATCATCAGGGAATGGGCTGATTCAGCCTGATGGGCACACCATGCTTGAGCAGGTACTCTTTGGTTTCGCCGATGGGGTGCGTGCCATAATGAAAGATACTGGCTGCCAGGGCGGCACTGGCGTGGCCCTCCTGTAGAATCTGCCTTAAGTGCTCGGGATGCCCGGCACCACCGCTGGCGACGACGGGGATTTCGACGGCATCCGCCACGGCGCGGGTCATTTCAAAGTCGTAGCCGTCCTTGGTGCCATCGGCGTCCATGGAAGTGAGGACAATCTCACCAGCGCCCAGACGTTCAACCTCTTTCGCCCAAGAGACTGCTTCCAGACCTGTCGGTTTGCGGCCGCCATTGATGTGGACTTCCCACTTGACGGAACCATCGGGCTGCGTGACTCGTCGGGGATCGATGTTGACGACGATGCACTGCTTGCCGAACTTGAGTGCGGCAGCCCGTACGAATTCGGGGTCTTTGACGGCTGCCGAGTTGATCGAGACCTTGTCGCAACCCGCCTGGAGCAGCGTGCGGATGTCGTCGAGATTGCGGATGCCGCCGCCCACGGTCAGAGGCATGAAGCAGACTTCGCTGGTTCGGCGGACAACATCATGGATGATGCCTCGCTCCTCGTGGCTGGCGGTGATGTCGAGGAAGACCAATTCATCGGCCCCGTCGCGCTCGTATCGGGCAGCCACTTCGACGGGATCGCCCGCATCCTGCAGATTGAGAAAGTTCACACCCTTCACGACGCGTCCTGCATGCACGTCGAGACAGGGAATAATTCGCTGATAAAGCATGGCACCACCCGGAAAGAAACGATTTTCTGCACAAGAATGGCAGCTAAGTCCACTTCTGGCAAGTTGACAGCCATTCGAGGAAATCGCTCGTAAGCTCTGACGATGTGTGGCACGCTCTGAGGTCCTCCGAAGGGCGTGGTCTGCCGGCTCATCTAAAGACAGATGGCTCCTTACTTGATATGAGGCAAAGTCCGATCTACCGGCAAATGACTGGGAGGCAAGCCAGAAAACTCAGCCGCACTCGACCATTCCCATTCCTCGGGCCGATTGACGAGTCCTCGCCGCACGGGATTCAGATGAATGTATTGGATCATCGACTCCAGCGTGGTTTCGTGGGTGATATTGCGGTCGTACCCACCGCCGGGTTGCCAGAATCGATGCTTCTTTCTGTTCCCCTCCCTCACAGTGATATGCTCCAGCCAGTGAGGAGCCTCTGATTTAAGCCACGCAACAGCTTTGCGCGAAACATTTGTTTGATTCGGCCAATCCACGTTCCGACTTCCAGGAGGGGATCGCGTGGCGAAACGATCAGGTGAACGTGCTCCGGCATTATCACCCAGCACCAGAGATCCACATTCCCCTGATGCAGACCCTCCTCAAGTGACTCCACAAACCATTCGCAGGGACGCCTTTTCAAGAAGAACTGGTGGCCTCGATAGGATGAGAAAGTGAGTTCCCTGGGTTGGCTGAGATGATCGAATCTCTTCCTGAGTTTTCGGAAAAGAGGCTTGCCATCGGCATCGGTTTGAATGTGCATCGAATTTCCATATCTGCCTATGGAATAGGGTACGGCCTCACTTAATAGTGGCCCATCAAATGAAACCGACGGAGATCGCGACTTGACGCCATTAATTGAGAACCACGCCCTTCGGAAGACCTCAGGGACGTGCCACCCGAAGTTATTACTCCCAAGTAAAATTCAACCCTCAAACGAATGGCCGGGCTTTCCCGAGGATCACCAGTAGAAAGGTGGCGATGGGGCCGAGCAGGAGGGAGAGAAGCCACCAGATGAGGCCACTGCGATCATAGGCGCGAGCGAGGCCCGCGTTGATCAACGAGAGTGTTCCCCAGCCGACAGCGAATTGAGCTTGATCATTCATGGCAAACCACCTGTTTTGACATTCATGGGAAATTGATCAGTTCGTTAGATGGCCTGTGCTGTTTCATCATGATCACTGACCAGATGGAGTTTGCCATCCCAGGGACCAAAGCCACGTTCCCATAGCATAGAGCAGATAAGCGAGCAGAAGGACGCGAACCGCGACACTGAACCAGGTGAATTTCAATTGTCCCCGCTCGCGACGAACGGGAAAGGGCAATTCGCCTTTCCAGAATTTTCCCCAGCCATTCAAGCCAAAGTGATATGTCTTTTCCGGTGTTGTCACCGTCAAGATGTACCCCGGGATTCTCAAAAAGGTTGACCGAAACGAGTACAGCACGGCATCAGTGACCTCGCCGTAAGGAATCTTCCAGTTGCCACATTCAAGACGGTCTTCGTAAACACGCAATAAGGCTCTGCGTGACGTCACCCAGCGCGGGCCATACTGACGTTGATCGCCTGTGGAAATCGTCGCCTTAGTGAAGCATCGATAAAGCCACGGTTTGCCATTCACCACGGCTCGTTCCATTATCGCTGATAGATCGGTAGATAGCCGTTTTCGATCAGCAGGATCGTGCAGTTCATGGCGGTGGTGTAGACCGGGCCGACGTGGCCTTCTTTCCAGGCACCGTTGGCGGATTGCTTTCGCATGATCTCTTTGGCAATCTCGGGAAAGTATTTATTCCACTTCTCATCGCCCAGTCGATATTGCACCTGGGCATAATAGTAGTGTGTGTAGTGCCAGTGGCCGAAGAACTGGGATTGATTTCCTGTGCCGACAATCGACTTCTCGCAGTATTTCAATAACTTTTGAGCCAGGGCATCGTCATTGGCCTCGCCGGAGTTAAACAGGCAGGCAATGGCGGCGGCTGTAATGGGCGGCCTCGACCCTCCCCCTCGAATACTATATTGCACACCACCATCAGCCGCAGTGCATTTATTGATGTATTCGACCGCTCGATCGACGACTTCTTTAGGAACGGGAATCCCCGAGTTGCGACAGGCTCTTAAGCCCTGGACTTGCGTCACGCAGGTTGAGCCTTCATCAAAATCGTTGCCATCCTTCGCTGAAACATAACCCCAGCCTCCAGCGGCCGTCTGGGCTTCGCCGCAAAACTGCACGGCCTTGGTGAGAACTTCTTTGAGTCGATCCCGTCGCCTTGCATCTTCCTCTTCGCCGAAGACCTGTGAGAGGAAGAGCATGGAGAAGCCATGACCGTAGGTGTAGTGATAATCGTTCTTATAGCCGATCAAGCCATTGGGCTGTGACATCTCGAGCAGGTAGTCGACTGCGAGACTGATGTTCTTGGAATACTTCCCGCGAGTGGTGGTACTCCCTTCGCAGAGCATGGCATTACCAGCCAGCGCCGTCATCGCCACGCGATACTGACCGCCATTCGCTTCCCAGTAGCCTTGTCGGTGCTGTTCAGAGGCCAGCCAGTCCAATCCCTTGAGAGCACTGATGCGGACCTGGGGATCCTTCTTTTGTGCCCATGCGCAGGGACTCAATGCCATGACGATAGCCATCGCCGCACAAACCGGCAGCAAGCCCCGGCCTGCCATGTTCTGAAAGAAGTTCGCGGTCATCTTCACTCTCCCTGCATTTGCCAGCCCAATTTCGATGTTCAGCAGGCAATGATAGATCCGTCAAAAACGTTCCTTCGACATTAACCCGCACCGGATGAGCCCGCAATTCGAGTTTCGGTCAAATGTTTCTCGAAACCTTTTGATTTCCTTCGAAAGGAGCAGCACGCCGTTTTGCTCAACCATGATGAATCGAACGCTGCCTCCTTGCGTGATGACCGATTCGGGCGAGCCATTGTGATCTGAAAGACCATGTGATTTGCAACACCAAGCGAGTTGAAAGACAAACCGGGCCTCCCTGTGATACGCTCTTGTCGAAGGAAATCCTGGCGCTGGTAGAACATCCCACCGTATTTCTGAATTTTTTGACATCTTCCAGAGGCGACGAACGCATGTTCTCAGGGAAAATCGGCTTCATTGGCTCCGGTCAAATGGCAACAGCACTCGCCAGCGGGATGCTTTCCGCAGGTCTGATACAAAAAGATCAACTCCTGGCCTGCGATGTCTCGTCGGTTTCGGCCGAGAAGTTTGCCGCAGTCACGGGTGGGCAGATCTGCCCTTCGATTGCGATGCTGACAGAGAAGGCCGATGTGATTTTTCTTTCAGTCAAACCTCAATCGATGGCGGGTGTTTTACAGACACTTTCGCAAGTCAGTACCAGCCGGGAAAAGCTGATCATCTCGATTGCAGCAGGGATTACTCTCGCCACACTGGAAGCAGGTCTCGGCGGGCCCGGTCGAATTGTGCGTGTGATGCCGAACACGCCAGCACTTGTCGGAGCTGGTGCTTCAGCCTTTGCGCTCTCCCAAGGGACACAAGCAGCATCTGCCAATCGCCCGAGTGATTCTCAGATCGTTCGTCAGCTTCTCGAAACGGTCGGTGTAGCCGAAGAAGTTCCGGAATCACTGATGGATGCGGTAACCGGGCTTTCCGGCAGTGGACCGGCTTACGTCTATCAGATTATTGAAGCCTTGAGTGATGGTGGCGTGAGAGTCGGTTTGCCGCGAGCGACTGCAACTCGTCTGGCGGCACAAACCGTGCTGGGTGCTGCCCAGATGGTGCTTTCCACCAAAGAGCATCCCGGAGCTTTAAAAGATGCCGTCACCAGCCCCGGCGGGACAACCATCGCCGGTCTGCATGCCCTCGAATCGGGAGGATTACGGGCTGCACTCATGACGGCGGTGGTGGCTGCCACTCAACGAGCCAAAGAACTCGGCCAACCACCCCGTTAAAATCTTGTGGATCGCCGGGATTCCGGGAACGAGTCCCATCGCGAGGCTGAATTGCTGCAAACCCAGTAATATCCATCGATTACGAACAAAATGTTCGCCACTGGTTTTTTCGGCACAACCAAGAAATCCGGAAAAATCGTCATTCTTTGGCAGGTTCTCCTCCGATACCAGACATGACGAAGTCGGTTGCTCGGCAACTCAAAGTGCGTCATCGCGCTCAAGGTGCGGAGTCATCCCGGCTTTTCTGGGGGAAAGTCGCCGAATGGACATGTTGGCACCATCCATGGTGCTCATGGCCATGATGGGTGGCTGTGAGTCATTGTGGATGGATGGAAACATGCACCGGCTGATCACGAGTCTTTCGCTTGCCGGCTGCCTGGGCCTTTTGGCCGGTGGCTGCGCGACAGTTTCGCCGGAAGGATGTATCGATTGCACGCCATCACAGATGCACCTGCACCACGAATACACACCCTGGATTGACGATCATCTTACGCGTCACACTGCTAAGAAGTGTGCCTGCCGTCATCTGGCGGCTTATTCCTCGACCTGCAATCAGCCAGTGACGAAAGACTTCCGCCGAGGGTTTGAACAGGCCTTTGTCGATGTGGCGATGGGAGCACCTCAGGCAGTCCCTGCAGTGGCACCGTCTCGCTATTGGCAGGCCTATTACCGCTCGGGAGCCGGTCGGCCACTTGTTGAAGAATGGTTCGATGGCTACGCGACAGGTCTGGATTATGCGACACGCAGTCAGGCTGCCGACCTCAATCGTGTGGTTTCGACCGATAAGCCTTATCTGACACCGGAAGAACAGCATCATCAGGGCAACGCTCTCGATCGAAATGGATGGTCAGCACCACCTGTGATTGCGCCGCAAGCCGCTCCGATCACTTCGATGCCACATCCGATGGAACCACTGCCAGAAATGCCGCCGACTCCGGGGAATTTTCAGCCCCATCGAACGAATCAGGGACCTCAACCGCTGCCTGAAGCTCCCTCGATGAACCAGTATTCACCGCCTGTTGTACCACCGGGCTCGGCTCCTGCAGGTGCGAATTCCTGGCCACAAGGGCCAGCACAGCCGTTTCAAGCACAGCCTTATCAGGCTCTGCCCTCGCACGCACAGCCACAACCAACATTACAGCCACCACCCGGCTATCAGCCGCCACCTGTCTATCAGGCGCCTCCCGCTCAGCCGAACTGGGGGGCATCGCGTGAAAACCGGTATGGGCCGACTCGACCCGTTCAACAGGCAGGTTATTTTCCAGCACCGGCACAAGGGATGAATCGAGCTGCGATCCCCATGACGGGCGGGTTTTCTGGACCAAACAGTCAACCCTCGCGTGCCGCTCAATACATTGAAATGACAACACCAGAAGCGAATGCCAGCATGTATTCCGGGAGTGTGCAGCGATGAGTTTGTCACACACACATCTGCAGACATCCAGGCTGGCTTTACTCATGATGTTCTCATGGGTGGCAATCGTTTCGTTGGGTGGCTGTGCAGCCTTTCACCCGATGTCCGGAGTCCCGGCCCGCTACCTGCCGGATGAATTGCGAGGCCCTTCGCGAGCCGATCAGCGCACGATTGACCTTTCGCTGTTACGTCAGCCGGTGCCCGCCGCTTATCTGCTCGACAGTGGCGATGTTCTGGGTGTCTATATTGAAGGTCTGCTGGGACGTAAAGAAGATGTCCCGCCCGTTCACTTTCCGCTGACGAACGATGTGCCACCTTCATTGGGATATCCGCTCCCTGTCCGTGAAGATGGTACGATCTCGCTCCCCGTGATTGGTGCTTTGCCTGTGCGTGGTTTAACCATCATTCAGGCCGAACAAGCCGTTCGACATGCCTATAGTTCACCGAAGCAGATCCTGCAGCCGCATCAACGGATCAGCCTGGCACTTCAACAACCACGGCTCTATCGAGTGCTGGTGATCCGCCAGGAAGCCAGCCAGCAGGCGAATGTGGCTGCGCAAGGCCAGCTCAATATCGGTGTCATCAAGCGGGGCAGCGGCAAGATTGTCGCGCTCCCTGCTTACAAGAATGATGTTCTGCATGCACTGACCGATACAGGCGGTTTACCGGGGCTCGATGCCGAAAACGCAGTCTATATCATTCGCGCCAGGCATGCTGGCCAGCATGGACAGCCCCCTTACCCAGCTACGATTCAGACGACACCTGTGAGTCAAAAACAGCCCTCCAGGCCCAGACTGTCTTTGAACTCAGGGCGTAACGCTCAAAATCAGCCTGTGATTCGCGGACAATCGGCTGATCCTTACGCAGATGTCAACTGGCCTGGGAACAGATCTCCACGGCAGAATCACTTCAACGGATTTTCAGATCCTGCTCTCCAGCCTAGTCGCGGCTATCCCTCGCAATCAACCAGTTCGAGCCATCCCGCGTTACCTGGTTTTTCGCAGCCCACTTCGCAGATAGCTCCCCCGAACCCTTCGGCGTATGGAAGTTCACCGGCGGCGCCATCAGCGGCTTACAATTCAGGGGGGCCGGTCATCCCTGCGCGGCACCAGACGGATCAGCTCGCGGCACCACCCGGCCCCACCTGGCGTGGAAATGAGCAGAGCCACGAGGCATTACCGTTTACAGCCAATCCCTATGGCCAGTATCTCCCACCTCAGAACTCTCCACTGGAAGCTGCACCGACTTATGGAGTTGTGACGGGATCCCCGGTGATCCCGTGGGATGGTACTCAAAGGTTTGCCACGGGCCATCAGATGTTCGGAGCACCCACACCCGCATTTTTTGACAGCTACCAGGAAGACTCAATTCCTACGATCGACAACCCGGAGATCATTCGCATTCCGATTCGCCTCAAACCGGGCGAACAGATCGACTTCCACGAGCACGATATCACCCTCAATGATGGTGACATCATTTTCATCGAGTCCCGTGATACAGACGTCTTCTATACCGGTGGTCTATTAGGCGGTGGTCAATATACACTTCCCCGTGACTACGATGTTGATATTCTGGGCGCCATTGCGATTGCCCAGGGACAAGGTCGCTCGCAGGGTTCATCACGACAAATCGGTGGAACGTCGGCACTCAATAATGATGTGACGATCAGTGCCTCGAATGCGATTGTGATCCGCCCCATGCCCGATGGCACGCAGGTGCCGATTCAGATCAATCTGTACCATGCACTACGCAATCCGGCAGAACGGATCATCATTCAACCGGGTGACTATATCCTACTGCAATATACCAAACTCGAAGCCTGCGGAGCCTTTATTGAACGCAATCTGCTCGAAGGCGCATTGTTCGGTGTCGCTGCAGCACAATTAAACAGCAACAACGGTAATTAATTCTCTTTACTGGTGGTCAGCGGACTATCTATAACAAAGCCGTAGTCTGTTGATTATCCAGTCGCTGTATGGCTTTGAACTCTTATGAGCAGCTTTCCGGACAATTCTGAGGAAGAAGAGAAGCCAGACGCTGGTGATGGCGCCATTGTCAATGAACCCACCTGGGATGTCGATGATCTTGAAGCGGCTTACCGCCTGGCTCTCGAAGCGTGTGAGGCAGCTGAAGAAGCCTACTCGCAGCAGCCTATTGATGAACTGGCAGCCGGCGCAATAAATCCGATCGACCCGACTGCCGCAGTCTCTCAATCGATCCCGAATCATTTAGGTGGAGGAATTGAGCAGAGAGTATCCACGACGGGTGAAAACCGGGTTAATGATGCTTTCGTTGACACTCATGTGGAGAAAATGGCCCAGGCGGAAATGAATCCATCTGCTGCGACTCCACCAGCAAAAGCATCGACAGCAAGCAGCCATGAGCCGACTGTCAGATCAGTCATCGAGGCCTGTCTGTTTGTGGGTGAGCCCGCTGTGACCATCGCGAGACTGCGAGAAATTCTGCGTAACGATATCACCGATCAACGGATTGAACTCGCGATTGGTGAAGTTAAACATATGTACGATGATCAACAACGTCCTTATGAGGTGACTCATCAGGAGGGGGTTTATCGTCTTTCGTTGCGTGCGGAGTTTGAAAAACTTCGAGCGAAAACCTATGGCCAGGGGCCCAAGGAAATCAAGCTTTCGCAAGAAGCGATTGAGGTGCTGTCGGTCGTGGCCTATCACCAGCCGATTGAAGAGCGCGAAGTCAATGAAATCTACGAAGTACCTGCAGGCCCTTACTTAAAGCAGCTTCTGCGACATGAGCTACTGGCTGTTGAACGTGATGCTGAAAATCCGAAGGTTGTGCACTATATCACAACAGCCAGATTTTTGAGCCTGTTCCAGCTCCGCCGACTTGCGGATCTACCACGCATCGAAACATTCTCGCTGAAGTAAGCCTGGTGATCCTCCCCAGAAGTCGATGCGGAACATGCGGCTCAAGACGCTAGACTGGCACTCTCCAGTGGGCCAGGTGTGAGTTCTGCCGCTGTGTTTTCTAAACGATCTTTTTGGGTAGATGACAAAGAGAAGGCTCTCTGGTCTTTGTTCGCCTCCCACAAAGATCCACCCAGAACCCAAAGAAAGCCACAGATCCAAAGCACCTGCAGGGCCGCAATCATATAAAACTGAAACATCAAGGCCATCCAGCCGCAGCCGATGAGGTAGATAATGACTAGTGCATCCAGCCAGAAATACCATGGAATCTTGATGCGGCGACGTTTTGCCTGTGTTGCGCCTGTGCTGGAAAACCCTTTGGGAGTGACGACCCAGACATTCTTCTTAACGAAAAAAGCCTCAAAAGCAGAGACCGTATGCTGACACGATAGTCCGGAATGCAGCACCATCAGCATGCTTCCCAAAGGAATGATACCCAATATCTTTTGCCAACGACTGCCTTCACCAAAACGGATTCTTCCGGTGCCGTAAACTAGAAACAGGACGGGAATGAGTGCTACCCCCAGTAGTGTCGATGCCAACCAATAGCGAGTTTCCGGGTACCACGTCACAATCAGCGGCACAGCCCCTGCGAGAATAATATTCGCAAATGTTACTGCGGACATCAGAGGGCCAAACAGGTGTGTCGTGGCATGTAGCTTCTTGATAAGCGGGTAATCACTTTGCCAGACCTGGCGAATATACTTAATAGCGATCTGCAGATTTCCCTTCCACCAGCGGAAGAGTTGCAGCCTGAGGGCGATCATTGAATCGGGTAACTCACCTGGTGTCGTGTAGTCTTCGAGATAGACAATCTTTTTTCCGCGCAACTGGGCTCGATAACTCATATCCACGTCTTCAATGGCGGCCGTTGTCATCCAGCCGCCGCAATCGACGATGACCTGTTTTCGCCAGATGCCAGCGGATCCATTATAGATCAAAAACAGATCGCTATCGCCTCGCCCTCTCTGCTCGACCGAAAGATGTCCATCCAGAAAGAATTGCTGAACTCGAGTCACAATTGACGAGTCAGGATTCAGGTGTCCCCATCGACTTTGAACGATAGCAATTTCTTCGTTCTGGAAGTAGCGGATGGTCTGCTGAAGATAGTCTGGTTTCGGTACAAAATCAGCATCGAAAATGGCCATGAACTCACCTGTCGCCCAGGTGGTCCCTTCATCCAGATTTCCGGCTTTGTAACCTGTACGATCGATGCGATGTCGATACTGGATGTTCAGGCTGGGATCTCGCTGTTGAATCTCGGCGACTTTGTCGACGAGAATTTTCGAGCAGTCATCTGTCGAGTCATCAAGCACCTGAATCTGTAAGAGATTATGAGGATAGTCAATTCGTGAAGCGGCTTCGAGGAGTCGATGAACGACGGGAGACTCATTGTAAATGGGGAGTTGTATGGTCACTCGCGGTAGTGACTCAGGAAGGGGTGGTACCTCGCGCTGGCGATCTTTGCGAAGTACCGAGAGCCAGTAGCGACGGTACAGGTCGAGTTGCGCGATTGTCATCACAAATGTGAGCAACGTGACAGCAATCAACCCGGCAACAATTAACCAGACCATTGCGGTCTCCCTGCATCCCATTCTCGAAGTAGAACTGGATTCACTTAAGAGATTTCTTGAAGTTCAATGACTGGACGATCCTTTAAGTGAATCGTCCGTGTGAAACAGACCATTATCAATCAGAGTCTTGACGACCTGGCTCTATCGAGAACCGGGTCATTAGAATTCGGAAGTCAGTTCGCCACCGGATATACTGTTGAGATTTCGGTGAACAGTAAAATCGAGATTCTCAGAGATGAACCGGACACTTCCATCCCCCAGCAGCATATGCACGCCACCGGTATGCATGCTGCGGGGTGCCACTTCTCCATCGCCCCGGTCGAATGCACAGCCCATTCCATTTTGCGGTGCGTTCGTGCAACCATCGACATCGTCAGCAAATGCATCCCGGGCATTGATGCCACTGCAATCGGCCAGGCCAGATGTCCCGACGTCGCAACCGCCAACGAGACTCGCACCAAAGCGGCCCAGAGCCCAGACTCCTCGCGGATCCTGATTATTTACGCCGACACGAATCTCCCAGACCATCGCCGAGTTGCTGGTGCCATCCGTGAATTCACTGAACTTTGAACCTGAGCCAAACCCCATGGCCCCTTTCTTTTGTGACGGCGTGGCTCGATGCTGGATTTGCCATTCGTACATTTCGCGACCGAGATTGGCACCATAATTTGCGCGAGCCCAGGGTCTGCCAGCTGTAGTTGCTGCCCCCGTGTTGTCAAAAGTGTTGTATCGTTCGAGAGGGGCACCATTGAAGGCATCGGAGGGACACAAGTATCCGGAAATGGTAGTGCTGCGAACTGTGGCATTGTTTCCACTGGCAACGCTGAGCGGGGTGTTGATATCGACCAGATTGTAAAGGGGTGCCTGATCGATGTAAGGCAACAGGGAAACCATCCAGTTCGTCCCCAGATGACGATTCTGATCGAGAACTGCAGCAAATCGACTGGGAAGATCCTGAGTGTTGTTCGTTGCCAGCCTGACGATGAGGCCGGGGGGCAAAGTGCCGTGATTGTCGTGATAATTGTGGAGTGCAATGCCCAGCTGTTTGATATTGTTCCGGCATTGTGTGCGGCGAGCCGCTTCACGTGCCTGCTGTACCGCAGGCAACAGCAGTGCCATCAGAATCGCAATGATCGAGATCACCACCAGCAATTCAATCAGCGTGAAACCACTCGAACGTGATCGTGCCTTCAAGGCAGGCAACATTTTGCAGCTCCGAAAACCACACATAAAGACGGCGACGAGCGAGCTCGTACGTGTCAAGGCATCATGAGCATCAGACCAAAGGATGATCAACAGAATTTCTGAAGTCGCTGATCCAGATCACATAAAAACCTTAATTTGACGGCAAACAGCAGCACTCACCGGTGATTTTCCTAAGTATCTCCACCAACAAATAAACAAACAGGCATGAGACGGGAAGAGAACGCGTTACGCCATGTAACGATGAGGTGCTTTTGCGGCTTTGTCGTAGACGCCGAAGTCGTTGAAGAACCAGCGCTTGGCCAGGCGGTAGGCCCAGCTTTTCTCGGGGATGAGCTGCTCGGGTGTGGAAGTTCCCTGAGAGGGAAGTTTTTCCATCGCTTCGAGTTCAGCCAGTGCTGTTTTTCTCGCAGTGCCATCGGGAGCCTGGTGATCTTCGACGAGCCGCTTCAGCAGGTCTGGTCGTTCGAGCACAATGCAACCCCGTGTCGAAGAAGCAGCGAGCTTGCGGAAGTCTTCGAGGAAGACTGATTGCCGGAAGACTTCGCGAATGGGCCGTTCATCGTGGATCGACTCTTTGGCAAACTGCACAATCGGGCAGGGTTCGATGCCTCCCCACGGACTGATATGATGGGAAATGCCTGTGGCAGCCGGGCACAGGGCCCGCCCTTCTCCATCATAGTAGGCATCGACGACTCCAATGGGCTTCGTGGCCCGAATGTTGACGACAAACTGGCGAATTCGCAGTTGCTCCGCTTGAGAGAGTGCCAATTGAGGCTGTGGATTAGGGCCCATGGGCCGGTAAACGTGGAACCAGGTGTAGAGCACACCCATTTCAATCAGGCGGTCAACCCAGGCTTCTGTCAGCAGGTCGTCGATGTTCGTCTTGCAGACACTTGTACAAACTCCCGTGACGAGGCGTTGATTGAGGCAGTTCTGCAGACCCATCATCGTTTTGCTGAGGACATTCGACCGGCCGCGTCGTTCATCGCTGACAATCTCGGTTCCTTCGACACTGATGAGCGGAGTGACATTCCCGATCTGTCGTAATCGGCGGGCGACCTCTGGTGTAATAAAGTGCCCGTTGGTAAAGACCTGAAAGTAGCAATCCGGGTGGCTGGCCAGAATGTCGAGCAGCTGTGGATGCATGAAGGGCTCACCACCCACGATCCCGAAGAAGCTGTTGCCGGCCTTCTTCGCATCATTGATCAACCTGTTGGCGGCTTCGAGGCTGATGGTCTGCTGCTTGGCAGCAACATCGACCCAGCATCCCTGACACCTGAGGTTACAACTGTTGATAATCGAGATGTATAAAAAGGGTGGAAAGCTCTCCCCCTGCTTCAGCCTTTGTTTGAATTTATGCACCGAGAGGGCGCCTTTGACGCCCATATTCCAGGCCAGTTTCCAGGCGAGGCGTTTATCAGTGACGGTTAACAGGCGGGCAGCAAATTCAAGGTACATAAACATGCCTCTCTGGCGATAAGATCTCTGCCAGATGTTTGATCTATCAACGACGATTTTTCAGACTCAACATCGAAAACATCTTACACTGTGGTGGCGAGTCGATGGGTCGGATTCGGGCGTCCGGGCCGAAAACTTTGCGTCTGTCGCAAGGTGACTTGAACTCCGAGTTCATCAGCGACGGCCTGCAAGCTGGCGATCACCAGATCTTGCAGACTCTCGGGGTCTATGGCGACGCGGGCATTCACCACCACTTCCGCCTCCTGGACGGCACATCGCGAAGGGAGGGAGAGTTCAGCCGGGCCGTCACTGCTGGTGAGGTTGGCCACACCAAAGAAACCTTCCCAGAGCCCGATCGCTTTGAGATGGGCAGTTTCCGCCCCCTTTGCTCCCAGCGATGTTTTCAACTTTTCAATGACTCCCAGCAGAAAAGCATCGAGTGCGACTGGCTGTTCGCTGCGAATGGTGAGGCTGGTATTCAGCCAGCCCAGTTCGGCTTCCCCTTCGGCATAGATGTCGTAGTCGATCTCCAGCACCTTTCGGCCAAAGATCCCTTCCTGTTCGAGAAACTCGCAAAAGCCATCGAACCCTTCGCCCGTTTTCGCAGAAACACGCAAAACGGGTGTCCCGGGGACTTTATTCTGAACTAAGGTAACCAGTTCCTGCATCTGCTCGGGAGATAACTCATCGGCGCGATTGATCAGGACGGCATCCGCTTCTTCAAGCTGCTTTTCGAGGATGTATGCAGCCTTGGGTGAGAAGCCGCTCCCTTCACCACGCAGCACTTTCAGACCATGCGAAGGCTTGAGCAAAACAGAATAGGGGGCAATAGAAAATCTGGCGGAATAAAGCTGCTTTAATGGCTGGACCACGGTCGCCACCAGGTCAGTACAACTTCCCACAGGTTCGGCCAGAATGATGGCGGGTGCCCGGGAGTCATCGAGTTGCCCCAGCGTGGCAATCAACTCATTGAAGTGACAGCAGAAGCAGGCTCCTGCGACCTCGCCCACATCAAAGCCTTGCGACCTTAACGAATTGGTGTCCACCAGATCGGTCGCCTGGTCATTCGTCACAATTCCGACGGTATGGCCGGCTGCCATGTATTGCCTGGCCAGACGAGCGAGTGTGGTCGTCTTGCCAGCTCCGAGAAAGCCGCCCACCATAATGAAGCGAATGGTGCGGGATGGGGCTGCCACTGGTTGAGTTAAGCCCTGCCCTGGCAGCTTTTCCGATGACATTTCAAAACTCCGAACTCTGAACTGAACGATTAACGCAGATATGTAAGCTTAAAGACAACTTTTGATTTTAGTGCGATGAGACTTCGAAAGCACCCTGAGATCTACGAATCTCCCGAAGATTGAAGAATCAGAAACATGATTTTTGTCCATCACTTGTCGCCTGTTCAAACTGTCTCATGAAGCCTGAACTCGATGATCAACCCGTAAGTTGGATTACTCGGCCAACAATCCCAAAGACCGCCGATAGCTCTTCCGAATCTGTTCAGCTCCCACAGTTTCCACACCGGCGGCAAAACCATCCACAAGCTGTTGAGCAGCCGCTTCGCCCTGCTCAGGGTTTTCGAGCCACTGAGCAAGGGCTTTCTTTGTGGCGGCAACAAAGACCTCCTGGCCCAAAACGGGCAGGTAGGTGGTGACATCATTCGCCCGTAAGGCCTGAGCGATCGCATCGAAGGCTTCTCCGGCACTGGCCGCGTTTAACCCCGAGATGGGCAATTGGCTCAGATTCGTCAATTGCGATTCCCGAGTCAGAGAGAGTGCTGCCCCAGGGAAGGCTTCGTCGGCGCGAAGGTCAATCAGCAGTTCCAGCAGGCTTGAAAGAGCCCCGAGTGTTTGAGTTTGCGAATGGCGGAACGTCAGGCTCCAGCCATCAAAACCAACGAGTGCCGGACGGTACCCCGCTCCATGTTTGAGCCATGTTTTCCGCAGCGGATCGTAGGCTTCTGCTGTGGCAGGGATGGGAGCGACTCCAATTTCGCCAGTGCTGTTCAATTCCAGTGACGGGGATTCGGCGGCTATCGTGGCTGAAATCCCCGGATGAGCGACCGGCTCATAGCCAATCGCCATGGCGGCCTCACCTTTCAAGACTTTCGCTCGGGCTTCGACAGCGGTGAGTTGTGCCGAGGCGGGATCGAGGAATTCCCAGCGTCTGGCGAGCCTTGAAAAGATGGCATTGGCGACAGGTTGAGAAACTCTCGACGCACCACTTCCGATTTCGAACCAGACGGAATAATCGCCCATGCCGCGGAGTAATGGCACGAGTTGGGCATGGAACCAGGTCGATCGTGTGGCCTCACCCCAGGGCTCGACGATTGGAAGTCCATTCGCCCACGCTTTCTGACTCATGAGTAAATTGTCGTAATCACTCCACGTTTGCGGAACTTTGAGACCGGCTTTTTCCAGAAGATCCCGGCGGTAGTAGAACAGATAGACGGGCTGCGAGATCGGCAACGCAATCAGCCGCTGATTTCTTGTGGCCAACCTTTGCTTGAGGCCGTTGAGAATATCGAGCTTCTGTGGTTCACCTGTCGAATCGACCGGCTCAAACGGGGAGAGCAGATTTTTCTCGTCGAAAGCAGTCAGTTGATCGTTGGCCACAAAAGCGAGTTGCGGGTGAGAAGCGGCCTCCATCGAGCTGTCGGTAAAATTCACTACGGCCCCCGTTTGGGCTTCCCATTCACCAATGAGGACTTCCCAGAAGTCGGCCAACTTCCAGGCGGAGGGGCTGGCAATCTCCAAAGAAACCCCACTGAGCGGTTTACCGACTGGCTCGGATTTTCCCCAGGGGCAACCGGATAAACTCAGGCAGCTGGCACTTACGGCCAGGGATGCACTCTGAAGAAATGCGCGGCGAGTGACGACATGATTCTGCTGGACCGGAAGAGAAACATCGCGGTGTTCATCACAGGAGTTGCCCATGCTGGCATTTACAGAAAGCGAGCCAGTGTTGTTATCCTGCGCGCGGGAATGCATGAACTTCTTCTCCAATTCTCCAAAGGATCGATGTCTCTCGTGTCTCTGGTTCGCTGTGGTCTGTGGCAGGTCACTCATCTCGGCGTCATGTGGTCAATCGCCGCATTCACTTTGCCAAAATCAACTTCGCGTTGAACGTTTGCCAGACATGCTTGCCCAGAGCTGCAAGCATGGCACATCTGATCTCACTTGTACTGCAAAAAGACGCGATGATTGAACCATGAGTTATCTATTCTGGACAAAGAACCTCAAGCCTTGCCAATGAGTTTCATGAATTCGGCTTCATTAATGACTGGCACTCCCAGTGATTGGGCCTTGGTCAGTTTGCTCCCGGCATTCTCACCAGCCACGACGAAGCTGGTCTTCTTCGAGACACTGCTCGCTGCGTGTCCGCCGTGAAGACGAATCAGTTCTTCAATCTCCTCCCGGCCCATGGAGGGCAATGTACCGGTAACCACAAACGTCTTCCCTGATAGTACTCCTTCTGTTGCAGCGATTTGTTTCTGTTCGCTTTCAGTGCCGAGATTCAGCCCCAGATTTTTTAGTTCCTCAATCAGCTTCGAGCCGTACTCGGTGTGGAAGAAATGATGCACCGATTGCGCGATGACTTCGCCCACTTCGGGAGTGGCCGAAAGCTCTTCGATTGTCTGAGCAGATAATCGATCCATCGAACCAAATCGTTCGGCCAGAATTTGTGCAGTCCGCTGCCCGACATGTCGGATATTGAGTGCCGTGAGCAATCGCCAGAGGGGTTGTTGACGAGAAGCTTCCAATCCTGCCAGGAGTGAATCGACCGATTTCTCACCGAGTCTTTCGAGCTCAAGCAGTTCGGCTCGTTTATCAACGAGGCGATAGAGATCGCTGATGCTCTGCACCAAACGACTGGAAACCAGTTGCTCGACCAGCTTTGTTCCCAGGCCTTCAATATCCATCGCCTGGCGGGAAGCGAAGTATCTGAGGGATTCGCGAAAGCGGGCCGGGCAATTGATGTTCGGGCAGCGAATGTAAACGCCCCCTTCATCCTGCTCGACGATTGTGGAACATTCGGGGCAAGTCTCGGGAAATCTATAGGGAGCTGTATTTGTGGGCCGAAGATGTTCCTCCACGCGAACAATGTGGGGAATGATCTTGCCGGCCTTTTCGACAATCACCGTATCGCCCACGCCAAGACCCAACCGCTCAATTTCATCGCGATTGTGCAGACTCGACCGCGAAACGGTGGTCCCTGCAATCTCGACAGGTTCGAGATCGGCGACTGGCGTCAATACGCCTGTTTTCCCGACCTGCACAGTGATGTTAAGGACCTTGGTGGCGGCCTCATAGCGTTCCCACTTATAGGCGACAATCCAGCGCGGGCTTTTGCTGGTCATTCCCAGTTCCGCCCGTAGAGCCAGATTGTTGACTTTGAAGACGAGTCCATCGACTTCAAAATCAAGTGTCGAGAGCGCTTCCATCATGGTTGGAGAGGCAGCAACCGCTGCTTCGAAGGATGGATGGCAGGCCGTCATGGGGACAGTCGGCAATCCCACCTGATAAAAGAGCTCCAGATAATCGGCATGGGTCTTGAATCGAGTGGCCTCCTGCTCGTCGATGGCTCCCAGCGAGTGGGCAAAGAATCGCAGCTGCCTTTGGGCACACAACTTCGGATCGAGCAGTTTGAGTGACCCTGCCGTGGCATTGCGGCTGTTCTTAAAGGGTTCTTCTCCACGCTCCAGTTGATGAGCACGAACTTTGGCGAAATCCTGATTGCCGATATAGGCCTCACCACGAACTTCGAGCAATCGCGGGATATTCGATTCGGCAAAGAGCGATTTTTTCGACGAGCCATCCTCCAGGAACAGCGGCACGCCTTTAATCGTCTTTGCATTATGGGTGACGTCGTCTCCGACACGGCCATCGCCACGCGTGACAGCACGGATGAGTTTGCCCTCCTCATAGATCAACGAGAGAGCGACGCCATCGACTTTGAACTCGGCCAGCCATTCCATGGGGCCTTTCCAGCCAACTTCACTGGCGCGGCGGGAAACCTTCTGGCCAAATTCCAGCAGGCCGGATTCGTCGTAGACGTTATCAATCGAAAGCATGGGAACGGAGTGTGCGACCTGGACAAACCCTTCGATGGGTTCGCCACCCACTTTTTGCGATGGGCTGTCGGCGGTCGTTAACTCGGGAAAGGCGGCTTCTACTTCAAGGAGGCGAGCCATCAGCCGGTCGTATTCGAGATCGCTGATCTCATTCTGGGCCAGCACGTAATACAGCCGGTCGTGCCGGCGGATTTCCTGCCGCAATTTGTCGAGAAGATGTCGGGCCTGATCTGCTGATGTCGGCAATGGTCTGGCCAGGAGTTCTGCGATACTCATCGAGTCCCACATTGCTTCGAGGATTCCTGAATGCTCTCTCGAAGGATCATAGAGGGAACAGAAGCTTGCTCACAAACCTTTGTGAATAACGTCACTTGGGCTGTATGGATAGGAATCCGGTGATGCGGGAAAATTTATCGCTTTTTCTTAGGCTTTTCGTCTTCGTCCAAGTCGTCGAAGAAATCATCTGCAGTCGTTTCGAGGTCATCGGCACTTTCGAGGAACATTTCCTGAGAGTCTGGCTCGACGGCTTCCGTCAGATCTTCTTCATCATCCACAACGGGTTCAAACGACGAGGTGGCTTCGAGATCGTCTTCGATTTCAAGCTCCTCTTCGTCATCGAGTACTTCCGCATCGTCCTCGTCGGCAACTGCTTGCGATTTTTTCCCCGCAGGTGTTTTGGCAGCGGTCTTCTTAGCTGCTGAACGGCCGCCGAAAATCAGAATCCCGACAGGCATCAGGGCGACTGTCCCGGCACAGAGCAGCGAGAGTCCCACGAAAATCTGCGACATCAGCTGGAGATTGGCCGTATGGCTCACAAACGCCATGACCAGCAGATAACAGAGGAATCCACCGGGAATGGCCGCGACGAGCGATGTCAGTGCAAAAGAGACTTTCCCCATCAGATGCTCCTGTTGTCTAATCCCAGCCTGGCCAACCTTGCGGCAGAACTTTCCAAATAGAGCTTAGATTGACAGAGGGAGGTGGAACAAGCCCCTGTTCAATGAGAGGCTGCTCCCCACCAGGACTCTCGGCTGAATGTATCGATTCTGGCACAGTGTTGTCTTATCGCTACGCCAATCGGTGTTGTTTTTTCGCTACAGAGGATGGTGATCTTCTGGGGGTTACCGGGAAAGAACTGGATCCAGCCATAAGCCCCAATCCTGATAGGTTCCGTCTTCTGAGGGTGAGGTGACGAGTTGCAATTGATTGACATCGCTCACATCCACCTGAAAGGAAACGAGCTGATCAGCTTTGACGATTGGGGATTTCCATAATGTCTTGCCATCCCCCCGAATCTCGAAGATCACTGAGCCACCTGAACCCGTCGCCAATCCCACTTTCCCTGCGAGTTGTTTCCATTTTTTGCCGAGAGAGTAGACATGCTCAGCCGGTGCATGGGCATAGATTCCTTTCGCAAAGATTTCTCCCCGGCACTCGAGCAGGATGGAGGCGTTGGGCAAGCGATTGAAGGCGGGTTGCATCCAGCCGACCTTGGCAGAGTCGGCTCGATAACTGGTGAGGCTGGACTCTTTACGCTTGCCGGTTTCTTCCGCGGGTGTTTGAGAGGGTGGCGTCGTGTTGAACAAGACGTTTGCGATGGTCTGAGCATCACGAACCTTCAGCTTTTCTTTCTCCTGCTTGGCGAGCTTCATGTTTCCATTATTGATGGCGGCTAGAAAGGGGCCCAGCACCTGCCGCGTTTGAATGGCCTTTAACTCGGGAACACCAGCCTTTGTTACGAAATACGAGTACTCCATCTCCCCCTGTGCATGCTGACTCGAAGTGGCTCCATTGGCATGCAATGCCACCAAGCGCAGGGTTCCCCACTGGCCGGGAGTTAAGGCTTTGGAACTCAACTTAAAGGCTCCGTCCCGTGTGGGAATGGCTGTCGCCGATGTGGCGTTGTAGTCGCTGTTTCCTTCGGGATCAAAATACGCCACCACACCGTAAACGGGAGGCTCTCCCTGAATGTTTCCTTCGACAGAAATCGAATGATCTTCAGCACGAATCCGCAGGTTTTTCAAAGTCAGATTCGTTTTGAATTGCTGGGGTTCCTGACGACCACAGAAGAGGGGATGTGAGGCCAGGCGAAGAGCATGGGCAAATGTCAGAAAAGAGCCCCGGCCTTCCCCGCGAACTTCTTCAAAGTAGGTGCGATTCCCTGATCCCATCAGGGCAGAGCCGAGGACGGCTTCATCAGGCCGGGCAGTGCAATGGGGTAATCCGAAGGCATGGCCGAGTTCGTGTGCCATACCGCCGATGAAGATCGAGTTGTGCCTGCCTAAGGAAATGCGACCATATTCGCCGTCGCGAAGCATGGGTTCTTTTTTGGTAAGATTCAAAGTGTCGAGTTCGGGAGAGTCGAGTTGCCAGGCTGTCCCGCTGCGATAGGTGCCACCGGCGTAATAAGGTGATTTATGCTCGAAAGTCAGCTTCTGTTCGTCCCACGTGGCGAGATTACAAAAGATGGCAATGGTTTCCTGGGAGGCATTGATCCCGGCTTTTTGAAGTAGGGGCAGACATTCTTTGCGAATCTCGTCCCCTGATTTCTTTTCGTAATCGGCAAAGGGTTTGGCTCCACGCACTTCGTGGATGACGACCTGACCATTCTGGTTAAGCTGCAAGCCGAACGATTTTGGCCCAAAGCCATTCCGCTCCATCTGGGCTGCATAGAAGGCCTGGATGTGCTGAAGCATCCGCGTCATGCGGGCCTGATGGTCTGCTGGAAACTCCCGATCTTTGGGCGTGAAGCAGACAATGTGGAGATATCGCTCGATCGGTTGTGTATTGGCCTTCTGCCATGGTTCAAGAATCGCACTTGCTGCGGCGGCCTGCTGGGGAATTTCGGCGATGTCGGCAGCGACGAGAGGGGTGGCCAACCCATGGCCGGCCAAGAAAGTCAGGGCCGAGATCACCCACCCGGCAAAACATCGAATAGAGGTCATGAAGTCAGCGTTCGGCGAGATGCCAGAGGAGAAGAGAGTGGCGTTTTGCACGTTCAGGGGCCTGTTTTAGAACCACGGGAGCGAATCATCTGGGGAAAAGTCATGCAGGACTCAGAGTGGAATCATTGGCGGATAAGTGGCCGTCGCTTTGCTCTGCGGAATGACGCTCTCCAGTTTTCCAGTCAACTCAACTGTTTGCATGCACAATGAGTGTGACAAATAAAACCGTCGGGAGCAATTCTGGGAGCGGTCGTCTGAGTGAATAGCGTACGGAAGAAAATCAACGAATAGCGTTTGAATCGAGAGCCGTGCATGGAGGCGTTGTCGGCCATCGTTGCACCATCAGCGTGGTCGTGGGTGGGAAATAATCGGGTGAATCGGAAGCTAGCTATCTGACAGAATCTTCACGTCTATTCTGGATTGCTGAGTCTCGATTTCAGCACAGGGGAGGATTACGCTCGGATGGCGCCCGCAGTCGTGACTCATTTTTTTGAAGGGCCATCATGCCGAAGACGACGCTGTTCGACGAACTGGTTCCGCATTTGAAGAAGAAGACTGGGTCAGTGACCCGGATCTACTTCAGACGCGGCAAGGTGCGACCGGGCGACAAGGTCGCTATCAAGAGAAAAGATGTATCCACTGGTGACATCGCTTTTGAGTGGACGGGAGATGTCGAGAAGTGGAAGGGGAAGTTTGTTCTGGTGAAATTGTATTGTAAGGTGGGTTACAAACCACCCACCAGGACGAAGTCGAGTGTTCCGGTCGTCGATGAGGATGTCGTCGAAGTGGTGGTCACGGTGACTGCAGGCACCGAACCGGTCGATGAAGAAACTATTGTCGTCCCTCTGAGTGACGAGGGATAGCCGCCGTTCGTACAAGGCAGGCCGCCGGAGATTAAGCGGGAAGAGCCTTGGGGCGAGGTCGAAGGGGTCAGTGGGACGGGTGGATCATAAAGCACACTTCATACACTTTTCATGAGCGACGGGGGATGGTGCGGGGCCCTCACAGCCCGTACACTCTGGTCGCGCTCGGCGAAACCACCTTTTCTCAAGGGCCAGATATGCCACTCTTTGAAAATCTAAAGCCACTTCTCAAGGGCTATGAAGGCGCAATTACACGTATCATCATTCCGGTGAACAGCGGCTTCGTGGTCAATCAGAAATTCAGGATAGACGCCACAGACAGCTCTGGGAGAGTCTTTCGATGGAGAGGGGTGGTTAAAGCCGTTGTCCAAAAGCCAAACTTGCTTAAACTTCGATTGAAATGCAAGAAGGGCGTGCCACGGCCATCCGACTCGCTAACACTTGCCTCCGCGACAGTGAGACCAGCAATCACGGATGAGGATGTCATCGATCTCACCTTGACGGTTACGATTGAAAACAACGACCCCATTGATGACGTCCTCATCAACGCCATTCTGACTCTCGAAGAACCGGAGTATCCCTTGGATCCGGACGACCTATAACCACCGTCTCAAGAAAAGGGGGGCCGCTGTTTGGTATATTTCAGCCATTGAACCTTGTGCTACTTCGCCCGGCTCGTCTCACTGCGGTCAATGTCATTGCTAGCGATTTTGCCCCACTCCGCCACACGCTTTTCCAGCGTCTGGCGGACTTTGGGGGAGCGGAGGCTTTCGGGTTCCATCGCGGCTTCTTTGGCGAGAGCAGCGGTGGCCTCTTTGAGCGCTGCGATTGCCTCCTGGGGGCGGTTGGTGGCGTGATAGACTTCGGCCCTCTCGACCCACATTTTATGCAGGTTGTCGTAAGTACTGCCGGAGGCTTTGTCGGCGGGGACGGAGCGGAGGATGGCCTCTGATCGCTCGAGTGCCGCTAAAGCCTCAGGAAACTCGGATTTGAGCCGGTAGATCTTGCCGCGGGTTTTCCACGCGCTGGCCAGGTTACCCTTGAATCCCACACTCGATGGACTACCGTTGCTCAGTTGTTCGTAGTGCTCCAAAGCCTCGGCGAGTTGTTGAAGCTGCTCGTCTGTCACGGTGCCGGATTGAGCAGAACCATCGGCATTCCAATGAAGAAGTCGGGCGTAGGGATAAGCGATTGCCGCATGACTTTTGTCGATCTTCATCCAGGACTTAACAGTGATAATCGACTGAGCGTAGACTTCGCGGGCTTCAGCCGGTCGGCCGAGTTCGTCGAGGAGCCAACCGTGCCAAGCCATCGCCAGTGCCGCAACGGAGCGGTCGGTATAGACCCCTGCCGGTGGTTGGCAAAAAGTCAGAAACTCGGCGACACTCCGGCGGGCGAAGTCCTCCGCGCGGACATTGTCGTCCAGTTCGATCCATAAGCCGATCCTGCCGAATTGTACATTGGCGGCACATTTGCGAGGGGAGAGGTCAGTGGGGTTGGCCAAGATCAGCGGTGATATCCATTGATCGGCCTCATCGTAGTCAAGTGCCGCCGCACGGAGCTGACCTACGGCTCTCTTGAAGTTGCCGAGATCACGATAGGTTTCGCAGACGAGCATGCGAGCCATACGTGGGTCGGTCGCGCGTGGAAAATTCCGCAATTGAAGGTCAAGCGACTGCTGCATCCGCTCGATAGCCGCTTTCCGTTGGCCAATCCGCATGATTTGGTTCGCTGAATAGCGAGCCGACTTAGCGTAAAGCTCGGCGATCCGCTGATCATTGGGATGCGCCTCTGACAGAAGTGCGAGGGCTTCAAAAGACTGAGTCATGAGTTTTGCGCGATAAGCATCTGTGTCGGGAACCTTCGCAAGTGTTACTTCCGCCTCATTGAGCAGCCCCACCGACAGGTCGGTGAGCATGATGCGGTCTTTTTCGACGCGGTCGCGCTGTTTCGAGATCTCGTTGTTCTTCGCGGTAAGGATGGTGTTCTGGCGGGTGACGAGGACTCCGATAATGAGTGTGGCAACCAGGGTGGCCGTGAGCACGCCGGCTGTGGTGGTGGCCAGGGTTTGATGGCGGCGGATCCAGCGGAAGGCCCGCTGCCTCAGGGGTTCGCGGTAGACAGCGACGGGTTCGTCGTTGAGGAAAAGTTCAAGGTTTTCCGCCAATTCCAGTGCAGATTGATAGCGGTTCGCCTGCACGGGGGACATCGCCTTGAGGCAGATGGCCTCCAATGCCGGGGGGGCTTGAGGCGCGAGTTCGCGGGGAGGCACATAGCGGCATTGGCGGACGGCTTCGACCAGTTCCTCCCTGGCGATCCGTTCATAGGGGGCCTGGCCAGTGAGAATCGAGTAGAGCGTCGCCCCCAGGCAAAAGACATCCGACGTCGGCCCGAGGGCATCGATTTCACCGCGAGCCTGTTCGGGACTCATGAAGGCCAGAGTGCCGATGACGCTGCCATCCTGGGTGGCCGACGAACCTTCGCCGGAAAGGGGGGTGACAGTGGGTTCCTCGGCCTGTTCGTGGGTCCCTTTCTTGCCGATCGTCTTGGCGATGCCCCAATCGACGACGAGCGTTTCGCCGTACTTGCCGAGCATGATGTTGCCGGGCTTCAAGTCGCGATGGAGGACACCCCGGCTGTGCGAGTATTCGATCGCGTTGCAGACATCGATGAGCCGGCGGAGGAGTTTGTTGAGGGTCAGCCGCCGCTCATCGGGGGAGAGGGCGTGCGAGTTGGCACCGTGCAGGCGGTCGATGGCCTCCTTGAGGCTGTCGCCGCGAATGAAACGCATGACGTAGAAGGGGGAACCGGCTTCGGTAGAGCCGAGGCTGTAGACGGGGACGATGCCGGGATGTTCAAGGCAGCCAGTGACTTTGCCCTCGAGGAGAAACCTCGCCCGGCTGTTGGGGTCACCTCGAAAACGAGGCTGCAGTTCTTTCAAGGCGACCTCGCGTTGAAACTCGCAATCTTCCGCCAACGAGACCTGTCCCAGCCCTCCCTTAGCATGCAGTTTCAGGATACGGAAGCGGGGTTTGCCCGACTTGGCGGGCTTGCTCGCCGCTTCGCCACTCTGTGGTACGCCACTCCTGGATTCGCGCGCCTCAAGCTCGCGTGCCGGCAATTCCTCCGGCTGTTGGTTATCGAGCGGTGATTCGATGAGGATGGTGGGGAGCTTGGCCCAAGGCATCCCGGCGGAGGCATCGGACGAGGGAACTGGTGACGAAGCCTCCCGCGAAGGAGTTCCGGGAGTGGCCATGCGGGTTTTCACGAGCTGGCTGATCGAAGCCTGGAGATCCGGGTCGACCAGATCCTTGACCGACTCGACCATATCATCGACAGAACTGAGCGAAGCAAGACTCTGGGCCGCGGATCCGCCATGGAGTTCAATGTGTTTGGCGACGATCGATTTAATGAAGTCGCACGTCTCGGCCGAGATGGACTGCTGCCGGAGGAGCAGGTCTTCAAGCGGCAGCTCTTTTTGATGGATCCAAGCCTGCATGGCCGCGATCAATTGGGCGGGGGTGACGGAATTGAGCTGAAGCGCCATGACACCGGCGATAAGATTGCGATCGGTCAGTCTGGATTCCATCGGCTCGTTTTCCCGCAATGATGATCCACTACGCCCTGATGTGGGCGTGATTCATAGCGAAGAGTGTAGGCAAGAGTAACTCTTCAAGGCTACGGAAAAACGACAAAAGAGGCACCTGACGGATCAGCTGCCTCTTACATTTGGCAGCAGTCGGGCTGCAGGTTAGGCCAGTTGCTTTTTGCGGCTTACCAGGGTTCGAATTCGTTCTGCAAGCAGCGTGGCATCGAATGGCTTACGAATTGTTTCGCTGAAGAGTGAGCGGTCGATACCACTCGCAGTGTCTTCATCGGTCAGTAATGCCGCCAGTACTGTATCGGCAAATGGCCCAAAGAACGCCAAGCCAACAAATGATTACCCGTCTCTCTTTTATAGGTCTCTTTATAATATGAAACTCTATTTCACCACACAATAACAAGACCGTAGGGAAGAGATTAGGTTTTGCTTCGATGAGTGCCAGCTTACGAATATTTATGTGTGCAGCCAGAGCGCTCAACGTCTGGATGAGGGGCAAATCTGCCCGGGCAGAAGTCGATGTCGTGCCAAGGATGCGCTGGCATTACCACCAAACGTGATGATGCCAGCGCAGTGCTGTTGTTTCGAAACCAGCGAATTAGAAGCTGCCGCCGCCCAAAGCCTGATAGGCAGTAATGGCTGCTGCCAGTTGTTGCTGCTTGGTTTCAATCAAGACCATGCGGGCTTCCATCATATCGCGCTGTGCCAGCAAGACTTCGACATATTCGGCCCGGGCATTCTGAAAGAGTTTGGTCGCACTATCGACCGACGCTTCGAGAGCAGCCAGCTGTTGCTTCTTGATTTCGATACTGGCCTGATAGTTCTCGACTTTGGATAGTCGATTCACGATCTCGGTATAAGCATTCAGGATGACCTGCTGGTAGTTGTAGACACACTGCAACTGCTGGGCGTTCGCCGTCAGATAGTCAGCCTGAATGGCGCTTCTGTTAATAACAGGTGCTACCAGATCACCCGCGACGTTGTAAATGAGCGAATCGGGCGTCGAGAACAAATACTTGGCATTAAATGCATTATAGCCAACACCAGCATTCACAATGAGCGAAGGATAGAATCTGGCGCGGGCGACTTTTACATCCAACCCGGCTGCCGAGAGCTCTTTTTCTGCCTGCCGCACATCGGGTCGATTCTGCATTATTTGACCGGGAAGGCCGGCACAAAGAGGCTGCAGATTCAGATCCAGAAAGCTGGATGTGGAACGCATGACTGGCTGCGGATATCGACCGAGAAGAAAATTGATCCGGTTCTCGGCTTCCACGATCTGTTGCAGAATGATCAGTTTTTCACTTTGATTTTTGCGAACTTCCGCCTGGAATCGCTGGACAGCCAATTCGGTATCGCGACCAGCCGCTTTTCTCGCTTTGGCCAGTTCCAGACTTTGCTCCTGAATCTCGATCGTTTTATCAAGGATCTGCATCTGGTTATCGAGAGACATCAGTTCGTAGTATTTTTCGGCTACTTCGGAAACCAGTCTGGTCACCATATAGGCCTGACCATCGCAAGTGCCTAAATATCGAAGTGTAGCGGCATCGCGGGCATTGCGAAGTTTTCGCCAGATGTCGATTTCCCACGAGATATTCGCGGCGACCAGAAAGTTAGGTAGTGGTTCTGGAAAGGCAACGCCGGGCTTGACATCCAGTTGGCTTTCGACGGCTCCTTCACGAGTAAAGAGACCTGGTTTATCAACTCCCGCCCCTGCCCCTAACGTAAAGAATGGCAGAATCGCACCACGCCTGGCGCTGACTTCGTTATAAGCAATCTGAATATCCTGATTCAGGATTCTCAGCTCCTGGTTCCCGACCATCGCCTCTTCAATGAGGCATAAGAGATTAGGATCGTCGAAGAAATCTCGCCAACTGATGAGTGCCGAGTTTTCATAGGTATCAGCAGCCATTTCGAGGCGAGTATAGCCGACCTGCTCAATATCGGAAGCTTCATTCAATGTGGCTGTGCCTGCCTCTTCCGGGCTGGGCGGAACGACCGGAACATCAGGGACACTCCGCTTAAACCAACTGAAGCTGGATGGCATGGAGGGGCCCTGTAACGGGCCTTCCAGTTCCGGAATGCGGCACGACGGGGCACTCAGCGCCAGGCCGGCGATCAATGTCGGCAGAAGAGTACGTGCTCGACTCTTAGCTTTCGACGGTCTCACTAAGTGGTTCAAAATGTTCCTCCCTGATCAATGAACGCCCATCCGCCATCTTGGCGAAGATATAGTAGAGACCTGGGATCACCAGAACTCCGATCACTGTCCCGACCAGCATTCCGCCGACGGCAGTGGTTCCAATCGTACGATTTCCAATGGCTCCCGGCCCGGTGGCCCTGACCAGCGGAATCAAACCGGCAATAAAGGCAAATGAAGTCATCAGAATCGGCCGGAAACGGACTTTACCGGCTTCAATGGCTGCATCCCGAATACTCATCCCCGCCTGCCGGAGCTGGATCGCAAACTCGATAATCAGAATCGCGTTCTTTCCTAACAGACCAACCAGCATCACCAGCCCGATCTGGGCAAAGACATCGTTCGACAACCCCATGGCCTGAAGTGCAAAGAACGAACCAAAAATTCCGACAGGTAGCGAAATAATAACGGCTAGTGGGAGAATGAAACTCTCATACTGGCCAACCAGCACCATATAAACGAACACCACCACAATCAGAAAAATATAGACTGCCAGATTTCCTTTATTGGCTTCGTCGTAAGACAATCCCTGCCAATCGATGTCGTAATCTTTAGGCAAGGTTGCTTTAGCGACTTCCTGAATCGCCTGAATGGCTTCACCACTGCTGTAACCGGGTGCAGGAGCCCCCTGGATAGCTGCTGTGGGATACAGGTTATATCGGTTGATTTCATTCAAGCCCTGCTTTTTCTGAATGCGCATAAAGGCCGAATAGGGAACCATCTCTCCTTTATCGTTCTTGACGAACATGTTGTTCAGATCTTCGGGGAATCGCCGAAACTCGGGAGCCGACTGGACATAGACTTTGTAGAACTGGCCAAAGCGGACAAAGCCCTGCTCCCAGGTACTGCCCACGACAATCGAGAGGTTTTCGAGGGCGTCGGCGATGGAGACCCCTTTCTGCATAGCGACGTCGTTATCAATCACAATCTCGTACTGCGGGTAGTTGTCTGCAAAAAATGTAAAGAGTCTTTTTAACTCTTTTCTTTTCGATAATGCTTCCATGAACTTCTGGGTTTCTACACCCAGTCGCTTGTAGTTCCCCGTATTTGACTTATCGAGCAGATTCAAAGAGAAACCACCGGCTGCACCGAAGCCTGGGACTGCGGGAGGTTCAAAGAATTCCAGCTTGACGTTCGCAATCGATTTCGTTTTCTTCTCGAGTTCTTCAATGATCTGCTTGGAAGTCAGCTTCCGATCTTCCCAGGGCTTCAGGTTGATAATACATGTCCCGGCATTCGAGCCGCGGCCTTCCGTCAGCACTTCGTAGCCTGCCAGAGACGAAACGGAACTGATCTCGTCAAACTCTTTACAGACCTTCTGCAGTTCATGGGATTTGGAGTTGGTATATTCGAGGGTCGAACCAGGCGGCGTCTGGATAATTCCATAAATAATCCCCTGATCTTCCAGCGGAATAAAACCTGAGGGAAGAATCGTATTCACGAAGAAGATGCCCGCTCCAAAGCCTGCAATGACGAGCATAGTGAGCATGCGGAGGGTGACCACACCTTTGAGAATGACGACATAGCCTCCCGTGATTCTTTCAATGAAGGCATTGAAGATTTCCAGCAGAATGGCAATAGGGCCGCGCCATCTCTTCTTATGACCGTGATTCATCGGTTTAAGAATCATCGCACAGAGTACGGGCGTCAGAGTTAAAGCGACGACACCAGAAAGGACAATCGACATCGCCATGGTCAGTGCAAACTGACGATAGAAGACACCGACGGGGCCCGTCATAAAGGTGACGGGGATAAAGACCGCAGTCATCACGAGAGTGATTGCGATAATCGCTCCGCCAATCTCATGAATCACTTCTTTCGTCGCGTTGTATGGTGAGAGATGCTTTTCATGCATCTTGGCGTGGACCGCTTCGACAACCACAATTGCATCGTCCACAACCACACCGATGGCCAGAACCAGGGCGAAGAGAGTGATCAGGTTCACAGACATGCCGAACATCAGCATGAAGAAGAATGTCCCGATGAGTGAGACGGGGACAGCCAGCGTGGGAATGAGCGTACTGCGGAAATCTCCCAGGAAGAGAAAGACCACCAGCGACACGAGCACAAACGCCTCGAAAAGTGTGTGCACCACCTTCTCGATGGAGGCTTCCAGGAAGCTCGAAACGTCGTAGCTGACTTCGTAGTCCATGCCCGGAGGGAATGGGAGGTTGTGCTTCATTTCATGCAGATGCTCTTTCACCGCTTCGATGACTTGCGTGGCGTTCGAGCCGGGAGTCTGCTTCAAGACAATAGCTGCTGAAGGATAGCCATCTTTATCGGAGTAGAGGTCGTAGAAGGACGACGCCAGTTCGACTTTGGCGACATCTTTCAATCTAAGGATCTGGCCATCTTCATTGGCCCGCAGAATAATGTTTTCGTACTGTTCGGGCTTGGTATAACGACCTACCCAGGTCAGCACATATTCAATCGTCTGCGAGGTCTTTCCTGTGGCCTGACCTAAACGACCTGGCGAACCGATCATACTCTGTTCGGCAATAGCCTTCATGACATCTGTGGCGGCGATGTCGTAAGCCCGCATACGGTCAAGGTTCAATTCGACACGCATCGCGTAAGCACGGTTGCCGAGAATATTGGCTGTGCCGACCCCGCGAATGCGCTTGAGTTCAGGAAGCACATTGGCTGTGACATAATTATAGAGATAATTCTGGTCATCACTTTTTTCAATACTGTAAACGTTCACATACATCAGCATGCTGGACATGTTCTGCAGTACGATAATGCCTTCGCGATCAACAATCGGCGGGACGCGGCTTCTCACGCTCTGTACGCGATTGTTGACGTTGAGAACCGCCACGTTGGGGTCGGTGCCGGGCTCAAAGACAATGGTGATGGTGGCTTCACCGGCACTGGTCGCAGCCGATGTCATGTACCGCATATCCTGAACGCCATTGATGGCCTGTTCAAGGATCACGAGGACTGAATCGACCAGCACTTCGGCGCTGGCACCGGGATAGGAGACCGCGACGACCACGCTGGGTGGTGCGACGGAAGGAAACTGGGAGATGGGCAAAGCCTTAATGGCCAGCCCCCCCATAAAGAGAATCAATAACGAAATAACTATTGCCAGTGCAGGCCTGTGTAGAAATTTAGCGAACATGCTGGTGTGCCCCTATTCGGCTTTGTTCTTGAGATGACCGAGAACCTCTACGGGGTCGATGTACTCGAACTCGACCTCGTCACCATCTCGAACCTGCCGCACACCTTCGAGAACGATCTTTTCACCCGCCTTTAGACCACTCCTGATAATAAAGATATCATCCATTTCATTACGTATTTCGATCTCCCGCTGACGCACGATGCCCTTGAGCGTGTTCGCGTGATGCTCGGCATGGTGTTCGGGAGAGAGTTTCTTCAAATGATCATCATGATGCTTGTCATCGTGCGGTTTCTTTTCGTGTGGCAATGGTGGCCGCTTGGGAGCGGGTTTAGCTGAGGGCTTTTTGTCCTTTTTTTCATCGTCGTCGTCGTCTTCCGTGTGAGCCTGGGCATGGTGCGAATCGGCCATTTCAGATTCGTCTTTACCTTCACCATCACCTTCGGGCACAGGTTCGACAACATAAACGAACCGCTTAGCCAGAATTTCAAAGGTGGCCCGCTGCGGGATAACGACGGCATCTTTCAATGTTTTATGCAGCAGGATGGTTCCGGTCTGACCATGCCTTAACAGTTGTTCCGGATTGGGAAAGTCGGCACGGAAGGCAATATTGCCTGTCGTGTTATTGAAGTCAGCCTCAATCGCCGTGATCTTTCCGGGGAGTGGAAACGTGGTGTGATTGGCCAGCACGAGTTCCACTTTGACATCGGCCTGTCCGTCTTTGACCTCTTGCTGATAGGCCAGATACCTGGCTTCGGGGACATTGAAGTAGGCCCACATGACATTGTTATCAGAGAGTGTCGTGAGAATATCCCCTTCGGCAACAAGGCTGCCTTGCTGCTGGCGAAGGCGATCAATAATCCCGTCAAAAGGAGCTTTAACTTCGGTGAAATTCAGCTCGGCTTGAGCCAGTTTCACTTTGGCATTGGCTTTAGCAAGTTTGGCCTGTGCCAGAGCCACTTCCTGCTCGGAAACGACCTTTTGCTCAAATAGTTTCTTCGTATTTTTATATTCGATCTCTACGAGTTGTGCTTCGGCGATATCGGACTCGAGGCGGGCTTGATAGAGGGTTGCCAGGACACGAAAGAGGATGTCACCTTTTTTAACAAACTGGCCTTCCTTGATTTTGATTTCTTCGAGGTAGCCACTTTCGAGGGCACGCAGTTCAATATGGCGGCAGGAATGAATCTGGCTGACATACTGCTCGGTGATCTGCATGTCTTTGGCGATAGCACTGGTGACTTTCACCAGATGATGCTCGGCGTGATGTTCTTCGAGACGCTTTGCACAGCCGGCAATAGTGACAATCAAAGCTGCAGCGAATGCGAGAGGGCACCAGGATCGCCAAGTTCGCGAACATGCCGGTGAGCAGTGTCGCTTTAGTTGATGAAATCTTGACTGCATCTTGATGGCCTTCAGGCAATTCGACTGCCTGACTTCAGGCAAACAGAACGATCGACATTTGAAAATTGAGGCATGCCCATGGAATGGATGCCTTCCCATCAGAATCGATTTAAGTAATTCCAAACGCATAGTCGCCTTACAGAAGAAATTCGGCATATTGAAGACTTCCTGCATACCCTATTCTCAAATTGTAAGGATTGGCGAAGCCCCGCTATTTACCCAATGTTCAGAGCAACAAGGTCTTCGGGGCCTGGGTATGATGAAAAAAACCAAGAGTCGTTCGTAAGTTTTCCAGTTCTCAAGTCACGATTCAAAGAGCGAACAAAAACTCCGCCAATCAACAGAGAGGCATGATTCCAAACCATGCTTCCGATCTTGGTTCTGATCTGAGAGCCGGTTCGTTTGGGAAAACTCCCTGTCGCACAGAGAAGGTTTGCTCACCTATCTGAATTGAGATTATCCCATTCGGGAACCTGTCGGCGAGCCGATACGAGAACCTCACGCTATTGTCAGGGAACTCTGCCAAGATCGGGCTTGCCATCAAAGGCCTGCGTGCTCTGCGAGCCATGAGCCTTCCGAGTGAATTGTGCCTGTTTTTCCAGCGTTTAAAGGTCGCTGAGAGAGTAGAGACCATGCGGCTAGTGACGATGATCAACGACCTGCAATCAGTTCAGAAAGCTGCGGTAGTTATCAAACTCTTAAGCTTGATTGTGCCAGCAGATGAGTGAGGAGGATGATCACTCGATGATTGGCGGATGACGGAATGAATGTGAGGAGAGTATCGAAGCGAGTGCCTTGCGAAAAAACCTCACCCTGCTTTCTCCCAGGAAGATGCGGGCGAGGGTTTTAGAGAGAGCTATTTGATCAAGCAGGAAACGGAGTTCACCACGAAGTTCGCGAAGAGCACGAAGGTTCGAGTCAGGACGGCAGGCTGATCATCTTGGAGAACTTCGCGACTTCGCGAGAGAATGAATTGAAATTCGGAGATCTCTCGCGAAGTTCGCGAAGGCTGAGAAAGGGGAAGAGTTGGTGCATTTCGCTGGCGCTGCATGGCACCCTACGGTTGGAAGTACGTAGAAGACCTGGGCAAGGAAATTGAGGTCAGCGAGAGATGAGTTATTGATAGGTACAAAAACGAAAAGAGGCACCCAAAAGAATCGGGTGCCTCTTGAAGTTGGCTGCGGCATGGGCATTTGGATGTTGTGGACTTTCCGTTCCGTCGTGGCAAGTCATACCTTGAACAGCGTAGAGGCGTAGGGGCCTATGATCGCGTTCAAGAACCTGCCATGACAGAATGAACTTCCAACTAGGCCAGTTGCTTTTTGCGGCCTACCAGGGTTCGAATTCGTTCTGCAAGCAGCGCGGCATCGAATGGCTTACGGAATGTTTCGCTGAAGAGTGAGCGGTCGATACCACTCGCTGTGTCTTCATCGGTCAGCAATGCCACCAGAACTGCGTCGGCATATTCGCCGTTTTTACGCAGATTCTGGGCAATCAGCATTGCTTCATGCCGTCCCATACTGAAGTCGATGACTACCGCATCTGGATGCAGCGATTCTGCCTGAATGCCTGCTTCGAACCCGCTGGCTGCTGCTTCGATTTTGAAGTCTTCGATAGGCATCAGTTCAGTCAGGTTGTGGCGGACCTGGGAATCGAGACCCACGAGGAGCAGTTTGCCCATCGCTTCGTCTTCGAGTTCACCCAGAGGCATGCCGTGCTCCTTGAGGAAGCGGATTAAATGCTCCCTGGGAATGCGGCGATCCTGCGATCCGGGAATGCGGTAGCCGCGCAGACGCCCTGAATCAAACCATTTGGAGACGGTTCGAGGGGCAACTTTGCAGATCTTGGCGACCTGGCCAGTCGTAAAGATCGTTCTCATCGCGGGCACTCCAATCACCTATTATTGTTCACACACAGAAGGGTGTCGCGACCCTCCGGATCTTGACCCTCGCACGACGAATGTGGCTTTCATGGCCGCAACCAAAATTGCTGTCAGAGAAAATCTCTGTCAGCTTTCCACCTCTTGAGAAACAGTGCTGGGACTCCCGAAGAAGGCTCAACCAGTTTCCCAAATGTCGAACGTTGGAAAATCGAATCCGACCCGATCCTTAGTTTCGAATTCGAGTGAGGGGCGGGACGTAACCAAACTGGCAGAGCGTCCCTGCTCTGTGCATGAATCAAATTGCCCGCTTGTATCCTGCCCCCCTGGCAGTCGGTTTACCGGCGTTTCCGCCACAACACGATTTCCCGTCCGAAGGCGTTTGTCGTGTCGTTCCGATGCAAACCGTCTGCGTGTTCTTTTCGGCTTTCCTGGCACGATGACTTCAATTCTCTTGTCAAGACTGTCTTTGACTCTTGACGAAGTCGCTGGTTGCCGAGTTTTCGCGCGTTTTCAGGCCGTACTGCTTGCGTGAAATACGCCATTTATCATCACAGTTCAGGGCTCAAGGAATTCTCAGCGAAGGGGCTGCTGTGACAGAATTCCTTCAGTCGTGAAGCATCAGGACTGAAGGATTAAAAATGAGTGGAAAAGGGCTCAAGTTTTCTGTCTGAACCTTACTCGTGAGTCGTCTGCAACCAGAAATTGACGATCTAATCCGTCATGTTGAACTTCATTGAAGGTCATGCGGCAGGTCTAGGTGGCATCAGTGGTGGGACGCAAATGGCGCGGCATCCTATCGTCGTGCCGTGACACGACCACGCTTAAGAAGTGCTGGGCCAGGTTGGCCGGGTGATCCGACACTCAAGTCTTGTCACCCGAGATCAGGTGAAGAGGGGGCTTGCTCGGGATGTGAGCAGGGCATTAATCCGCTTTACTACGAAGGGCAGGAAGGTAATTCGCTGTAAGTGGCATGCAGGGGCATGCCCTACTGAAGAGCAGGAACTCAACTTCCTGGAGAACTTCGCGGCTTCGCGTGAGGGTGATTTGAAATTCGGAGGTCTCTCGCGAAGGCGCGAAGGCTGCGAAATGGAGAAGAGTTGGTGCATTTCGCTGGTGCTGCATGGCACCCTACGGTTGGAAGAATACAAAAGACCCTCACCCGGCACTTCGTGCCACCCTCTCCCAGAAGACCGGGAGAGGGTGCCCGAGGCATGATGGTATGAAATACATCGTTGCCGATGGATCAATCATTCTGGGCTGGGTTTCGTGGAGTTTTCTTCGCCTTTAAGCCAGTCGAGGGGGAAGCGGGCGAAGGTTAATGTTTCGTAAGCGTTGCGGTCGCCGCATTCGTAGAGCAGGCCGATTTCGCCGTTCGCGAGAACTGTGAGGCAGGAGTACGCACTCGGTCGGGAGTCGATGAGTCGGCCTTCGGACCACGATTTTCCCAGATCTTCACTAATTCGAACGGTCATATTGGCCCGTTTTTGAGAAGAAGCAGGGTTTGCGAACAGAAGTGCTCCGGAGGGATGCCTGACGATGCTGGCCATGCAGGTCGGATCGGGCAACTGGCTGTAAGGGGCTGACCATGTGCCATCGCCCAGCGAGTTTTTACCGGGGGTGAAACGTGACCAGAGTCTCTGACCACGCTGGCTTTCATTCCGCATTGTGAAGAGGAGTGTCCCATCGGCGGCTTCTGCCACCTGAGCTTCAGATGTGGCTGGCTGACTGGCGGCTGCCGGGGGCGTGAGGTGCCAGCTCTGACCGTGATCGTTACTCCACAATAGACAGGCATGGACGACGTTGTCGGCTCCTTTGTATTGAGCCGCAAAAACGAGTGTCCCGTTTTGTAATTGAATCCCGGCTCCAGGCCCCTGGAATAACAGCCGCCAGGCGGGCTGCTTGACTTGTGACGTGATGGAGACGGGAGTTGACCAGGTGAGTCCATCGTCTTTGCTGGAGGCTATGACGAGTTGGCCGGTCTCTTCGGGGGAAAGTCCGGGGCCGGAACCATGCCAGGCTCGTTTGCCGAACGACCAGAGTGCGGTCACGAAGATTTCGCCGGTCTCTCGATCGACGAGAATGGCCGGATCGCCGACACCATTGCCAGCGGAGTTCGGGGCTGATTTGTCGTAATCCATGATGGTTTGGAGTGGCCCCCAGGTCTGGCCACCATCGGTGCTGCGGAGGAGTCCCACGTCGATATCGCCCGGGAGATCGACGGCTGATTTGTGGCGATTATCGAAGACCGCGAGGAGCGTGCCCTTGTTCGATGTGGCCAGGCCGGGAATTCGATAGGTGTGAATCCCGTCGTCTCCCTGTCGGCGAATGACGGTGCGGAAGAGGTTCTCGTCGCCTTTGACAAGAGGAGCGGGATTTTCCTGCGAAGTGCAGAATTCGAAGGGAGTGGCGAAGGCGATGAGAGCGAGTGTCCACGCGATGCAGGGAGTGAGAGTGATCGTACCCACCCAGAAACTGCACAAAGCCAGGAGGGAGGTTTTCAATGAGTTGACCACAAGAGAGTTCATGGAAGAGGCTTTCGAAGTCTGGGTGTGCCAGCAGGCGGGGTGAGACCGGCAGTCAAATCAGGAGTATGTCCGATCTTTCGCCCGGTAACAAAAGTGAAAGCCTTCCAGTTCGGAGAGAAATGGAAAAAGCGGAGAGATCATGGTTGTCTTAAAAGTCAGGAAAATTTCGCAGGCGAAGTTTTACGCGCAGGAGGAAATTGATATATTCAATGACCAATCGGTGAAATTTTGATCCGTTCCGGCTTCTGCTCACGGCCTTGAATTGGTTCTGCCCGCCGTTTGGATGTTTCGAGATAGACTCTCGATTTTGATCTCATTGACCTACCACTCCGAGGAAATCTCCATGCGACAGCCCAATCGACATTCCTCCGCTTCCAGCCGTCGAGAGTTTTTGAAGCAGACAGGTGCCCTGGGTGCCGCATTGTATGTGGGTAGCCAGAGTTTGAAGGCTCAGGAAACCGAACGTTCGGCGAACAACGAGATTCGCTTTGCCTGTATTGGCGTCGAAGGAAAGGGATCCAGTGATCGCGATGACGCCGGTCGTCATGGCAAGATTGTCGCCTTGTGCGATGTCGATAGTGATCGTCTGGAAAAGGCGGCTGCCCGCTATCCGCAGGCCAAGAAGTACACCGACTTTCGCAAGATGTTCGACGAGATGTCGAAGGACATCGATGCTGTAACAGTCAGTACTCCTGACCATACGCATGCCGTTTCTGCTGCTCGTGCTTTGCGGGAAGGGAAGCATGTCTTCTGCCAGAAGCCACTGACCTACACCGTTCAGGAAGCTCGCCTGCTACATGATCTGGCCAGCGAGAAGAAGCTGTGCACCCAGATGGGTAACCAGGGAACAGCTTCTGGCGGATTGCGTGAAGCAGTTCAGATTATCCGCAAGGGTGATCTGGGCGCAGTGAAAGAAGTGCATATCTGGACGAACCGCCCCATTTGGCCACAAGGCTTAGGGCGTCCGACAGCCGTTGAAACTCCTCCCAAGACGCTCGACTGGGATCTGTGGCTCGGCCCTGCACCAGAACGTCCCTACAACTCGGCTTACGCTCCTTTCAAATGGCGCGGCTGGCTCGACTTCGGTACGGGTGCACTGGGCGATATGGCTTGCCACACGATGAATATGTCGGTGATGGCACTCGATCTGTTCGACCCGGTTTCGGTCGTGGCTGAGTCTTCGGGGATTATCGAGAACGAGTCGTATCCCAAGAACTCGAAGATTACCTATAAGTTCAAGGCCAACGACAAGCGTGGGCCAGTGACGCTTTACTGGTATGACGGTGGCAACCGCCCTGATCCTGCACTGATGCCTGGTGTCAAGCAGGGGGCGAGTGGTTCGCTGGTGATTGGTGAGAAGGGCCTGATCTTCTCGGATAACGATTACCACGGCACTTACACGTTGCTGCCGACCGAGCAGTGGAAGGACTACACCAAGCCCGAGTACAAGGTTTCGCCTGGCCACTTCAAGGAGTTCGCCGACGCGATTAAGGAAAACAAGCCTGAGCTGGCAGTATCGAACTTCGATTACGCCTGCCGCCTGACGGAAACGGTGCTGCTGGGTAACGTGGCTCTGCGTGCCGGTAAGGAAATTGAGTGGGATGGCGTGAACATGAAGGTCACGAACCTTCCTGAAGCCAACAAGTTCCTGACTCGCGAATACCGCAAAGGTTGGGAACTCTTCTAGTTCGGCGAGAGCATTGCTGGAGGCGATGAATCGTTCATTAAGTAAATTTAAGCCCCGGTACCTTTTCGAAGGTACCGGGGCTTTTTGCTTGATGGGTGGCTATGGTCAAACGTCTTCGTTTGACCACAGGTCATTGGACGTTGGTTGTTGATAGCCATGTGCATGGGGTGTTGTGAGGAAGGTTGCCGATGCATTTGTGCCGGTGAGCTTTTTGACCAGGGGGCGGATGAAGACATCCGACCCCTGCCACCCGGATGAATTAGAGATCGGGAGACTTACGGAAGAGATGAATCATGCAGATCTTCTTGGAGAACTTCGCGGCTTCGCGTGAGGATGATTTTTCGTTCGGACTTCTCTCGCGAAGGCGCGAAGGGAATTGAGAGACAAAAATTTGGTGACAGGCAGAAATGAGGAGAAGACCCTCACTCTCCCCTCTCCCACACAGACGTGGGCGAGGGTTGTAGAGGAGGACACGCATGGCCGGGCTATGCCCGAGTGAAGCTGAGTGTGCCCTCTTGAGATTGCGGGTTCAAAGCCATACTCTCTCCGGCGTCATGGAATCATTGGGTGGTGCTGATTCAGGCTGACCATCGATCGCACTCGAAAAGCGAATCGACGTGGAGAGTTTGAGAACAAATCTGCAGGAGTAGGCTCGCACATGGGGATCTGGTTGTGGAGGCATATTGTTCCCGGTGTCTCGGCTATCGGACTGGCGGCAATTGTGCTGCTGATCTCTGACTTACCGCGCAGGAGCAGTTCCGATGCGAGCAAAAGCCAGCCACCACAGGTGGTGATGCTGCAGATGTCGTCTCAGTCGATTATGGATGAGGCCGCTGTGAAGGTGATTGCAGGGCTGGCTGAAGCCGGATTTGTGACAGACCAGAAGTCGGCAGATCAGAGTGGCAAAGGCAGGGCGATCGTGCTGACGAGACTCAATGCCGAGAACGACATGGCGACGGCTAACGCTATGGCGACTGAAGTGGTGGGTGGCCGATATGATCTGATCATTACGTTATCGACGCCTTGCCTGCAGGCTGTGGCCAATGCCAACAAACGAGATCAGGTCAGGCATGTATTTGGTTTAGTCTCTGATCCCACCGTCGCGGGAGTTGGAGTCGGCAGTGGGCCAATGGATCATCCGCCTTATATGGTCGGGATCGGGACATTGCCTCCGGCTGAGAAATCCTTCGAGCTGGCCAAGCAGATCAATCCGGCACTCAAGAGGGTCGGCGTGGTCTGGAACCCTGCGGAGGTGAACTCGGAAATCGCGACGAAGGTAGCTCGAACGACCTGTCAGAAACTGGGAATAGAACTGCTGGAAGCCAATGCCGAGAACACGGCAAGTGTGCGTGAAGCGGCTGTTTCACTTATCGCCCGGGAGATCGACGCGTTGTGGATTGGCGGTGATATTACAGCGCTGTCGGCGGCAGATGTGCTGATTCAACTGGGCAATCAGGCCCATATTCCCGTCTTTACGTGTATGCCCGGGAATGCAGCGAAAGGGGCATTGTTTGATGTGGGAGCCAACTACAGTGTCGTAGGACATCAGGTCGGAAAGCTGGCGGCACGCGTACTGGCTGGCGAGGAACCTGCCAAGATTCCCTGGGAGGTGGCCATTCCTCCCAAGCTGTTTTTGAACAAGGGGGTGATTGGCAATTTGAAGGGCGAGTGGAAGTTTCCAAAGCAACTCCTGGATCAAGCCGATGTGATTATTGATCCAGCGGCTAAAGAACCACTCAAAACAACATTGACCCGGCCTGGTTGTTCGCGGCCAGTTTGCAGGGGCTGTTCCATCGACCGTGTCTGTGGTTAAGGGAGAAAACCAGATTATGCAGATAACTCCACAACCACATGGCGATCTTCTGGAGCTGAAGTTGAGCGGGCGGCTCGATGCCGAGTGGGCCGACCTGTTGAAAAGTGCAATTCAGGATGCGTTGCGTCGTGGTTCGCATGCTCTGCTGCTCGATTTTACCGAAGTCCATTATGTGAGTTCGGCGGGACTTTCCGTGCTGGTGAATGCTCATCAGAAGTATCAGGAAATTCGAGGTTTCTTCGGTATTGGCGGTCTCACAGGCCCGGTCGAAGAAGTGGTACGACTCACAGGGCTGTCGAAGCTTTTGTTGTGTGATCCCGAAACTGCGCGAAAGTCGCATGCGGGGGCTATGGCGACAGTCCATCTTCCCGTGGGAATCAAGTCGACCTCTGCGGCTGATTACGAAGTGTACGACCTCGAGACATTGGGGCCCGTCGAATGGGAATGTCTCGGGAAGCCTGATGACTTTGATAGCCTGCCCATCGTGGCGAACCCGGCGAATTCCTGGGAAATGTCGGCGCACGATTTTGCGATTGGTCTGGGGGCTTTTTCGCAAGATTCATCTGCAGCGGGCTCAGGGGCTGCAGGCTCGCAGACCGGAGAACTCCTGGCGGCAGCGGGTGTTGTCGCCATTCAGCCAGCCGGTGGGGCGACACGGCCTGATTACCAGATCCTGCAGGGCGGGTATTCGCCCAGGCCTCAATTGCTGTACGGACTTCGATGCTCTGGCGAGCCACGGTGGCTCTTGCGATTTGATCAGGATGATCGAGAGGAGTTCCTGCCACTTTATCGGCTGACTGAAAGTGCCTTGGAGACAGCCGGGAGTGAGGCGGCTTTGATATTGGTTCTGGCTGAAACCAGTGGCCTGGTGGGTGCCACATTACGGCAATCGCCAACGGCACCTGTTGTGGGAAATTCTCGCTTTGAACATCCGGGGGTTCGCGACTGGCTGGCATGGACACCACAGCGCGAGCATGGGGAGTCGCTGGTGGTGGCCGTGGGTGTGGTGGCGAGCGTCAGCCGATTGGCCAATGATTCGCCACTGAAGCCATTCCTTAGACCATTAGCAAATGAGAGCGATCTGTGGGGGCATTTTCATGCGGCCATTTTCCCATTCAGGCCATTTAAGAAGCGATTACTGGATTGGGGGCAATTTATTCCGGGATTGTTTGAAAGTGGGACTTTGCAAGGGGTGATGCATCTGGTGAATGATGACCGTCCGATTATCGGGGCTGGCGACAGCGAGTTTATCCGCGGTGCCTGCTGGGTAGGTCCTCTGGCTGCAGAGAGGGGGATCTCGCGATGAGTCTGTTGATTGGTGCACTGACAATGGGGCTGATGCTTTCCCTTCTGGCGATGGGAGTGTTGATCAGTTTCCGCATTCTGGCGTTTCGAGATCTGACGGTCGATGGTTCGATCACTCTGGGTGGGGCTGTGGCTGGGATGCTGATTGCACAGGGGTATTCCCCGATCCTTTCGACGTTTGCCGCAATGCTCTGCGGAGCGTTGGCCGGGAGTGTTACGGGTATTCTGGCCACCCGGCTCAAGATCAACGGGTTGTTATCAGGAATTCTGGTGATGACCGCACTGTATTCGGTCAACCTGCGTGTGATGGGCAAAAGCAACATTCCGCTCATGAATGAGACGACGCTCTTTTCGATGGTTCAAAGCTGGGCGAAGAGCGAAGATCGCTGGACGTTTCTGATCTGGCAGGCACCGCTGCAGGATGTTTTTGTACTGCTTCAGTTATGCGTCATGATTCCACTGGTGGCTTTGATTGTGTGGGCTTACTTTCAGACCGAGCATGGCCTGAGCATGCGGGCCACTGGCGATAACCCGGACATGATTCGTGCTCTGGGAGTGAATGTGGACTGGATGACGGTGGCGGGTCTGGGACTCTCGAATGGATTGGTGGCACTTTCGGGAGCACTGCTGGTGCAGTATCTGGGCTTTGCCGATGTGCAGATGGGGATTGGCATGGTTGTGCTGGGGTTTGCGAGTGTGATCATTGGCGAATCGCTGGTTCGGAGCAGAAGTCTGGGTCTACTGCTGATCGGTGCAATCATGGGGTCGCTGCTGTTCCGACTGCTGGTGGCGATTGCTTTGAGATGGGGGCTGAATCCCAATGATCTCAAGCTGGTGACGGCCTTGTTTGTTCTGGCCGCTCTGGTGTTGCCCATGGTGCTGGCCCGCATTTCCCGACCTGGCAAGACTCAAACTTTGGAGGTCGCTCCGGATGCTTAAGCTGGTCGATCTGAAAAAGACATTTCATCCGGGAACTCCGAATGAAGTCCGTGCTCTGCAGGGGGTGAGCCTCACGATTGAAGAAGGTTCATTCGTGGTGGTGATAGGCACGAATGGTTCGGGGAAATCGACATTACTCAACGCGGTCGCAGGGACGTTTCTTGTCGATCAGGGAAAGATTGAACTGGCAGGTCAGGATGTAACGGGTTGGCCGGAACATCGCCGGGCGAAGTTCATCGGCCGGGTGTTTCAGAATCCTTATATGGGGTCGGCACCGCATCTTTCGATTGCCGAGAACCTGGCTTTGTCGGCAAGACGTGGTGATTTTCGTGGCTTGAACTGGGCATTGAAGCGGCGGCAACTTGAGGAACTCCAGCAGCGAGTGCGGGAGATGGGCCTGGGAATGGAGAACCGCTTAACGAACCTGATTGGCAGTCTTTCGGGAGGGCAGAGACAATCGTTGACTTTGCTGATGGCAAGCTTGAAGCGTCCTGATCTGTTGCTGCTCGATGAACATACGGCTGCGCTGGACCCCAAGTCGGCTGATCAGGTGATTCAACTGACGGAGAATCTTGTCCGTAAGCAGAAGCTGACCACGTTGATGGTGACGCACTCGATGCAACAGGCGGCCACGCTGGGCGATCGGTTGATCATGATGGTGCGTGGGCAGATTCGTTACGACTTTCAAGGGGCTGCGAAAAAGCGACTGACACCCGAAGCGATCTTGAGCAAGTTTGAGGAAGTTCGCCGGATGGATCTGCTCGATGAATCGGCTGCGGAACTTCTGAGACAGAGATATGTGTAGGTCTGTGATGCGGGAGAGGATATCGGTTCACCACGAAGGAGTGTGGAGAAGGATTGGGCGTGGTGAGTTGGAGAGAGAAGTCGTGGCAGGGCATGCGGATGGCGTGGCTGCTTGTGGTTTGAAAAATGAGTGGCTGGGGTCAAACGTCCTCGTTTGCCCCCAGGTAATTAGGCTCTAATGAATTCAGTCGAACGTGCTCGAAAGTCATGAAGGCTTGTTTCGGATGCATTTGCGCTGGTGAAGCCGATTGACCAGGGGGCGAATGAAGACATTCGACCCCTGCCACCCGACAGAATGAAAACATGAAGTAGAAAGGCGTGACGACCACGCCCTTTCGCAGTTCGTTTTAGATACGTTTTCCTAGAAATTATAGCGCTGTGTTGGTTGCGAAAACATGCTTGCCCAGAGCTGCAAGCATGGCACTCAGAGCCGCCCTTTCCAGTTTTGACATCAGGCTCGAAGACCACGCCCAAGGCCAGAAAGAGTTAGAGAATCAGGTCGATGCAGCGACGGTCGTTTTGAGTTGTTCAACCATGGCCTGTTGTTTGGCGGCGACCAGTTTCTGGGCTGTAGCGGCTTTTTCTTTGGCAGCCAGCGGATCTTTGACGAGAGATACGACGGTCTCTGAAAGCTGGGCGAGTTGAGCGGGTTGATCGAAGTCGAAGAGCCAGTCCTTGAGACCAATGGCATTCCACATGGTCCCTTTGCTGGTTTGTTCTTCAAACCGGCCCACAATGGCAGGGATTCCGTTGCCAATACACATGATTGGCGAGTGCATTTCGAGGCCGAACAAGCCCAACGATTGCCGATAGACACTCAGGGCTTCATCGGTGAGCCAGTAGTTCTCACGCCAGACGACACGTGGGCGGACATCTTCGGGAAGTTTGTCGAAGATCAATTCTTTGCCGACCTTCATTTGTGAGCGATCTTCGGGGCAGAGGAGAACTTTGGCTTTGGTTTGACGCACAACCTGAGTGATGGCGTCACGCAGCGGGGCGTGATCATGCTCGGCCATGCTTTCGTTGCGGGCATGTTTTTTCTCATCGAAGGGCTGATTCTTGATGAGCCAGTAAGGGGTATAGCGAAGCCTGGGGATACAGCAGATGAACTCGCCGGGAGTGAGCTCTCGGGCGGTTAGAAACGCGTCGGCGGCTGGCTGGTTGGCCAGATCGACAGCAAAGGCTCCATCGGGCCCGAAATCCATGATGGGACAAGTGGCACCATTCGCACGGGCTCGATCGAGAGAAACGGGATCGCGAAAATATGTGAACCTGGCATTGTTCACCCGTTTGAGCGTAGCTTCGTCGAAGGTTCCTAAAGTGACGCCAAAGATGCCATAAGGCTTTTGAGTTTCGTTGACCCACCGGTCAATTTCTTTCGCACCGACGATGGATGGCCCGGAGCCATGCAGCAGAAAATCGTAATCGGTGAGTGCGGCGGTGATTTCATCGCGTGACTGCACGATCTTGAGTTGGGGGAAGCGAGCCATGAGGAGCTCGTGGACACCATCTTTGACACTGCTGGGCCATAAGCCGACTTCGGCTTCGGGATAATGCTGTTCCAGGAGATGCAGGACGCCAGGCGTGTGGGCAATGTCGCCGATGTTCACCGTCTGCCAGGAAGATCGCAAGAGGATTTTGGGGCGAGAGTTCTTTGATGGTGCTGCCCAGGCGCCAGCCGTCAGATTTCGATCAGGTCGAGACAGGGCGCAGGCTGTGCCAAGTGCTGCCACGTTTTTGAGAAAGTCTCGTCGTTGCATCTTCGAGTCATCCAGCAGTGTGTGGTCGATGTGGCGTTTCATCATGGCTGGAAACGCGATTGTTTCCAGCTGATCATGGCTCATGCAGCATGTTTGAGGCTAATCGAAAGGATACCCGCTTGTGCAGTCATGCGGCCTGAAAATGAATGCATGCAAAAGCAATTCACGGGCGGTCGGCATCCATGCGGATGGAGGTGGAAGCGGAATGTTCGACAGGTGGTGTGATGGAAGTTCGCACGCCATCCATGAACATCTGGACGGAGATCGCGACAAGAATCATCCCCATGAGTCGTTCGAGAGCTGTCAGTATGTTTTCACCGAGGAAGCGGTAGAGCCAGGTCGAAGCACAGAGAATCGCTGCGGATGTGGCCCAGGCGATCAGCAGTGCGATCAGCCACGTCCCCATGCGGTCGGGTTCGCGATTGACCAGAAGCAGCAAGGCAGCCAGCATCGACGGCCCGGCCACGCTCGGGATGGCCAAGGGAACAATGAATGGTTCGCCAGAAATCGAAGAACCAAAAATGCCGTCGCGTGGCGGGAAGATCATTTTGATCCCGATGAGGAACAGCACAATGCCTCCGGCCATGCTGATCGACTCCTGTCGCAAGTCGAGTGCGATCAGGAGATAGCGGCCAAAGAAGAGCATCAAAAGGAGTACAACGAGTGCCAGGCAGAGTTCCCGAATCACAATGGGCAGGCGGCGCTCGGGAGGAACATGCTTGAGGACCGAGAGAAATAAAGGAACATTCCCCATGGGATCCATGATGAGAAACAGGAGAATGGTTGCTGAAAGCAGGTTCATTCTGGATCCAGTGGATGAATTGGGGTTCGTTGCGAAGTTCGGGAAGCGCGCGTCCAGTGTTTTTTGAGCCGTAGGTCGTTTTAAGCGATTGACCACGGGGACTGGCCGCAGAGTTTAGAGTGGGTTGGGACGTTCAGCAAATCCGCAGGTGGTGGGATGACTCAAAGGGATCGAATTGATGGAATGTTTATGTTGAGAGTGATTGACTTGAGGGCGGATGAATACGATCGACCTCAGGTACCTGGCAGTATGAAAGCATGAAGTCGAAAAGCGTGAAGACCACGCCCTTGCGCAAGGCCTTCAGGGCGTGCCACCCAAAAATATGCCACTCAGGTGTGTGTCATCTAAGGCAAATTCAAGTGTGGTGGCAGGGTATGCTTATGGCGCGGCTTCTTGTTGTCGTGAAAAGTCACGACAACCTGTGTCGGCAAGTTGGGCACGAGTTGGCCGGGCCACCCGTGGGTTGTTGGTTGAGAAAACATGCTTGCCCAGAGCTGCAAGCATGGCACGCAGAGCGATCTTACGTCATGGAAAGCGTATGAAAGAGGAGTCAATGATGCAGAACCTCTCGACTGGTCTCCTTTGGTTTGTGGCTGCCCTCTGCGTGCTGTTTCTGACTCCAGTGCCGCCGGCCAGAGCTGAAGAAGTCTCGTCCTTTCCGTTAACGCTCGCTCGCGAGAAGAACTGGCTGATCATTCGGTCTCCCCGGTTGCCTCGAGGAGAAATTCGCATCAACTACCTGGAGGCTTATTGTCGGCCAGACTCAACCACAGCCGACTGGCACAAGACGACAATCGGGCACAAGACGGAACTTGTCTCGCTGAGTGACGATCGCCAGACGATGCGTCTGCGATGTACGGTGAACGATGGTGTTGTTGTTGACCATGAGATTGTGGCGAGTGATGGGGAAGTGTCGTTTCAGATCAGGGCGACAAATCCCACCAAAGTGGCTTCGGCGGCCACCTGGGCTCAGCCTTGCATACGCCTGGGAGATTTTACTGGTTTCGCGAATGAGGGAGGTGATCTGGATGATTACCTGCCACGATGCTTTATCTTTCTCGATGGAAAATTGACACGTCTTTCGGAGGTGCGGCCGTGGGCGAAAGAGGCCCGCTACACGCCGGGACAGGTGTGGTGTCCCCCGGGTGTCTCGCGGAAGGATGTCAATCCTCGGCCACTGAGTCCACTCGTCCCCAGTCATGGGTTAATTGGCTGCTTCAGCCATGATGAAGAACTGTTGTTTGCCGTCGCGTTTGAACCGTATCAGGAACTATTTCAGGGTGTGGCCCGTTGCCTGCACAGTGATTTTCGCATTGGTGGTCTTCAACCCGGCGAAAGCCAATCGATTCGAGGAAGAATCTATCTCGGGTCGAATGACGTGCAGCGACTGCTGAAACGTTACGAACGTGACTTTCCAGAGCACCTTAAAAATGCGATGAAATAACAGATTCTCCCGGCAAGGACTGGCCATTTGCCCTGTGAAGGGTATTCTTCGTAATGAGAAGTACGCAAGGAGTTTGGAACTGGCGATGACTGCTTCGGTCTCTGGCAGGGAATCTTGACGGGAAATCGATGGAGATCATTCAAAGAAGTTCCAGCATCCCCATGTCGGCAATCACGCCAGATTCCACGTCATCGGCCGGCCATGAGACGCCGCTGATCGATGTGGCGAAAGTTGGTGCGACAAGAGCTAATGCCGCTACTGGCCCACTTATTGATGTGAGGGATTTGAGCCTCCGGTTCTCCACAGGGAGTGAGATTCTTGCGGCTGTGAATCTGGAGGTGAAGCAGGGAGAGTTTGTGGCCCTTCTGGGCCCTTCAGGCTGTGGGAAGTCGACGCTCTTGCGTGTCATGGCGGGGCTGATCCACAGCACGGGTGGAGAAGTGACGATCGATGGCCTGGAGCCTGCCAGCGCCCGCAAAAACAGGCATCCCCTTGCCTTTGTGTTCCAAGATCCGACGTTGCTGCCCTGGCGGACAGTGCGGGATAACATCCGGTTGCCGCTGGAACTGCAAGGGGTGCCTTACGCCGAGCAGATGAAGGCCGTCGAGGCGAGTCTGCCGCTGATCGGGCTGACGACAGCCGATGCAACCAAGCGGCCGCGAAGTTTATCGGGTGGAATGCGTATGCGGGTTTCGCTGGCCCGGGCACTGGTGACGAACCCGCACATTCTGTTTATGGATGAGCCTTTTGCCGCCCTGGATGATGTGCTGCGGCAGCAACTGAATGAAGAAGTGCTGGCCTTGAGCCGGCAGAAGCAGTGGACCTGTGTGTTTGTGACACATAATGTGGCCGAAGCGGCCTTTATGGCCGATCGCGTGCTGGTGATGCGCTCAAAGCCGGGCGCGATTGCCCGGGTGATCGAAGTGCCATTTGCTCATCCACGAACTGCCGCATTGCGGGAATCGGCCGAGTTCGCCCAGTTCGCCGGTCAGGTGAATCGGGAACTGCGGGAGGTCATGTCATGGTGACTGGACCGGCAACCGGAGTTTCCACAGCAGCTTCGCAGTGGGGATCGTACTTCCTGCGGACGATTGTTCCTCCGTTGGTCCTGTTTGTGATCGTACTGATGGCGTGGGATGGGGCTGTCCGTTTTTGGGGGATCAAGCCCTACATTCTGCCGGGGCCCTGGCGCGTACTGAGTGCGATCGTTTCGAGCCAGGAAGAGTTGACGAAAGCTTTCCTGCTGACCGGTGGGTCGGCTGTGGTGGGGTTTTCGCTGAGTGTGCTGGTGGGGACGCTGGTGGGCTGCCTCTTCTCGCAGTCGACGATTATTCGGAGCAGTGGCTACCCTTATGCGATCTTTTTGCAGACAGTTCCGATTATTGCTGTCGCTCCACTGATCATTTTGTGGTTTGGACGAGGATTTGGGGGTGTGGTGGCGGTGGCGTTTGTCATCAGCCTGTTCCCGATGATCGCCAATGCGACGGCGGGAATGGTGCAGATTGATCCTGATCTGTTTGATCTTTTCAAACTGAATGATGCCTCAAGATGGCAGATTTTGTTTAAGCTGCGGTTGCCGAACAGTGTGCCCTCGTTATGTACCGGGGCACGGACATCGAGTGGGCTGGCTGTGGTGGGAGCGATTGTCGGCGAATTTTACGCGGGGTATGGCTCGAAACATTTTGGTTTGGGGTACATTATCCGGCTGACGACTGATCAGGCGAAGACCGACGCCTTATTTGCGGCGGTCATGGTCTCGACGTTGTTAGGGATATTGATCTTTGGCGTGGTGAGTTTGATCAGTCTGACGGTTCTGGCTCGCTGGGCACCTCCTGAAGTGGGCGAAAGGGCCTGAGAAGATCTTAGAATGCCTGTGCATTGGTCTCGGCGCACAGGAGCATGAGAATGAATTATCGGACGGGGAACTGTTCGGCTGAGAATTGCTGGAGAGGGAGATTGCCAATGATGTCTTCGCGGCTGGTGCTGGGGTGGATGCTGTGTTGTGCTTTATTGCTCGCGGGTTGCCCGATGAATCCTGCGAATCAGGCAGGAGAAGGAGCTGTCAAAACAGCTGACGGCAAGACCTTGACACCCGTAGAAATTACTTTGAACTGGTTTCCTGAAGCCGAGCATGGCGGTTTCTATGCGGCTCTCGTGAATGGCTATTTTGAAGAGGAAGGGCTGGCGGTCACGATCAAGCCGGGCGGGCCAGATATTCCTGTGGTGCAGTATGTGGCTGCGGGCCAGACGCAGTTTGGTGTGGATAATGCCGATAAACTGCTGCTGGTGAGAGCTCAGGAGGCGGATGCAGTCGCGGTGCTGGCTCCGCTGCAGGATAGCCCTCGCTGCATCATGGTGCAGGCGGAATCCGGGATTAAGACGTTCGATGAACTGGCTGCCAAGCCGAAGTTCACGCTGGCGATGAATCCTGGTCAGCCGTTTGCGATGTATCTGCAGAAGAAGCTGGATCTTTCAAAGGTGACCGTTGTGCCTTATGGAGGCAGTCTGGTGCCATTTTTGACGGAGAAGGATTTTGGCACACAGGCGTACAACTTCAGTGAGCCTTTCAATGCCAGAAAACAGAATGCCAATCCGGTCAATCTGATGGTGTCGGATCTCGGCTTTAATCCTTATACCAGCCTGCTGATTACCAGCCGCGAGTTGATTGAGAAGAATCCGGAGCTGGTGCAGAAGGTGGTGCGGGCTTCACTCAAGGGATGGCGCAAATATCTGGATGATCCGCATGGGACGAATACTTACATCAATTCGCTGAATAAAGAGATGGGGATGGATATTCTCGACTTTGGTGTAGAGACTTTGAAGCCACTGTGTGAGCCGGCCCGTCTGCCAGCCGGCCAGTTGGGGAAGATGGATCCCGCCGAGTGGACAAAGCTATCCCAGCAACTGGTCGAGATGGGAGCACTGGAAGCAAGTCAGTCAGCTCCTGAGAAGGCGTATACGACGCAGTTTTTTGAAGCGGCGACCAAGCCTGAGAAATAGTTGAGCTGGAGATATTGTTCACTGAATTTTCGATGATGGAGTGGCACAAAGCCGTGTATCATCATGCGAGACGATCTTCTGATGTGAACTTTCGGATCAACACGGCGAACTGCTGGAGTCGCGGGACTATGAGCTATTTTTTCTCGTTCAACATACTGACTGATGGCCCCATTCGGTTCGACAAGGCCATGCCTGTGCGTGCTCTGATATGTGGCGGAATATTCAGTCTTTCTGCATGTGGCCCTGGCTTTACGGAGCCCATGCAGAAATCGCCAAACTCGATCATCGGGAAAACCACGCAGGATATTGGTGAGTTTAAGCCCGAAGAGAAGAAAGAAGTCAGCGATCAGAAGCTGAATGTGACCAATCCGGTCACCGGGCCACTGGAAGCGTATCGGCCGATGGTGGAGCGAGTGGTGATTGCTCAGATCGATCAGGCACTTCGGCTCTATGAAGCGGAGAATGGCAAGTACCCTGCGACGTACGAAGAGTTCATGGAGCAGATCATCAAGAAGAATGGCATTCGATTGCCTGTGCTGCCGGGCGGCTGGAAGTACGAATACAACGTGGCCGAGCATAAGCTGGAAGTGGTTCAGGACAAGCCGGCGGCCTCCTGAGCGATTGATCGCCAATTACGTTCGAGTTCGCCCCCATCCCAGCCTTCTCCCGTCAGAACGGGAGAAGGAGGAATACGGATTGCGATAAACAACTGCGCGGCGGGTGGCTGGGGTTGAGTCTTCGCCCCCCCACCGATTTTCGGCACGAACTGGGGGTTCGCGAAGACGCTCAACCCCAGCCACCCCATGCCAAAGAGCGCGATTAAATCCTGGAATCCATATCAGAACATACAGCGGTGAAGTCGAGTGTTGATTGATGGCCGAATACGTTCGGGTTCGCCCTCATCCAAGCCTTCTCCCGTCAGAACGGGAGAAGGAGAGAGAGGTGAGTTGGTGAGCGAGATTCACTTATCGGTGGCGAGTTCCCGGACGAGTTTTTGCAGGCTCTCCTGGATCTCTGCGGGGGCCTGCTTGATCTGTTGTCTGTAGATGAGCTGTGTGGCCGTCAGGAGTTTTCGTGCCACGGTGCGATCATTGGCGGCGACAAGCAATTGCACAGTATCGATACGAAGTGCGAGAAATGCGGCAGAACCTTTATCGAGCCTGGCTTCGGCGGCCTGCAATCCCTTGACGACTTGAGCTAACTGGGCTGGATCGAGCGTGGTGCCGATGGCTTGCAGCAGTTCTCGTCGTTCGGCTGGACGATCTGCCACCTGTGGAATCGTTAACAGAGCCCACTGGCTCGATCGTTTGGAATCGCTGCAGACCTTCCAGGCACGGGTTAACAGCAGACCGGCTCGTCCAGATTCCTCAGGAGTCCAGTCTTTGGAGAAGGATTCGAGTCGTTCGGCTGCCTTTTGGATGAGCACCTGCAATTGTCGCTGGCGGGTGAGATCGGGTGTCGCCATGAGTTGAAGAAGACTATCGAGAACTGCGGCTGCGATTGTTGATGACGGAAGGTTTGCCGGAGTGAGCAGTTTTTCTGCAGCAAGGACATCCGGGCCACTGGCGATGAGGAGAATGCGGGCCTGTGTTTGTAGGGCCTGAAACTTTTGAGTGGTAGGTTCGTGATTGAGCCGGGTGAGTTCTTCATCGGCAAGATGCAGAAACTCTTCGGCATTGGCAATGGCGGGTGGTGATTGCCGGACAGCGAGCCAGGCAGCTCTGACAAGGAGTTCAATTTCGCCCTCAGGAAGGGGTTGTTGAACGGGACGATCTTTGACGAGTTGCTGCACCTCGTTCCAGACTTGTGCGGCCTGGGCTGGATCTTTTGGAGCCAGATCCAATTGGTGTTTCTCGAAGAGATCGAGAAGCGCGAGTCTGGCTGTGGTCGAAAGAGGACTGGTGGGAGCGATCTGCCTGAGCCAGTTTTTCGCTGCTGTCCAGTTCTGTTGTTCGATGGCGAGTAACGCTAAGGATTTGAGGGCTTCGTCGCCGGCGGGCTGACCAGAGAACTGTTTGGCATTCTGGAGGAGTGCTGTCTGAGCGGCAGCTTGATGTGCGGGTGTGGGTTCTGTGCGGGCAATTTGTCCTAATGCCCAGGCCCATAAGATGGCTGCCTGACTGGTGTACTTGTTCGACTTTTCCATGCCGGCAACTTGTTCGAGCAGGGTCGCTGCCAGAGAGTAGTCCTGGAGTTCGACAGCGATCGAGCCAGCAATAAAGCCAAGTTCAGCGGCTGCATTGAGCCGCTTTTGAGAGATCGAGGTTTCAAAAGCCTGTTGATATTGGGCGAGTGCTTCGGCTTTTCGTCCGTCGAGATAGGCTGACCGGGCCTGTTGTGTGGCCTGAGCGAGTTCGGGCCCGAGTTCCTTGATGATATCGGCCTGATGCAACCAGCGGTCGGCACGATCCCACCAGACGGTTCCCAACTGCTCGCGGATACGCGTCAAGGAAAGTTGGATCTCGGCTTGAAGTTCATCAGCCAGCATGGTCTGGCCTTGTGATGCAGCGAGATCGCGGGCACCAACCAGCGCTTCGATCTGGAGTTGCCAGATGGGGCCAGAAGGATTGTTGTTGGAAGCTTTGAGTTGACGGAAGAGTTCCAACGCCTGGTCGTAATTCTTTTGAAGTAAGGCCAACTCCATCAGACCCGAGGTACGCTGCTGCTCGTGAAAGGGAGAGGGGGCGGGCTTTAAAGCAGTGAACATAGCCATGGCCCGTGTGGTTTCGCCGCGAAGCAACACCGCTTTGGCGAGAATCAGTCGCCCTTCCCACTGGAGAACTTCCGAGGTGTTTTGCGTCGAAAGTTGACGCGCCAGACTCTCGGCTTCGAGCAAGTCATCGATCCGTTCGGATCGTTTCGGGTCAGCCAGAGAAGAGGCTGCCAGATACATCTGCGCCTGGCGAATCGTCAACAGGCTGTCGATTTGTCGGAGCTCGGCCAGTGAGGGTGCGGCATTTCGATCACCGGTCTGTTCAGGGTTCGGTTGTCGTGATTTGAAGAGTGGTTGCAGACGTTCGCGAGCTTCTCGTAAGGCGCCGGCCGCAGTATGCAATTGCTCGCGGGTCTGGGAGGAACTGCTGTCATCTCGGGAAGCGGCCCGTGCATCGGCATCAGTTAACTCAGCTTTGGTCGCGACGATGAAGGCCAGCTCGGCATTGAGCAACAATTGCATGGCGGGTGTGGGCTGTTTGCGGATCTGATCATCCAGCAGGCGGCGGGCACGCTCGAGCAGTTCATCACGTTCGGGATTCAAGACCCATTGGGCGTGTGCCACGAATGTCTGAGCCAACTCGATGGTCGTGCGGCTTTCGGATTCAACTCCCTGGCGCTTCTGCTCCAGGCGTCTGAGTAAGACTTCTTCAGCCGTGGAGAAGAGGCGACGCTCTCTCAATCCTGCGAAATAGCGAACGTCGGCATCGTCGGCATCAAGTGGCAGAGCACTGAGCCCTACGGAAGATAGAACAAGGCCAGTGATCAAAGCGATTCGCAATTGTGATACGAATCGAAGCTGAAAAAGTCGCGTTGAAGTGTGAAGAAACATGCTTGCCCAAAGCTGCAAGCATGACACAGTTTTTGGGTCAAATGTCCTCATATGTACCCGGGGTTTATGACACTCATCACTCATAGCGAACATGCTCTCGAGTCAGGAAAACAAATCGCGGATGCATTTGTGCTGACGTCACCTTGGAACTGGGGGCGGATGAGGACATCCGACCCCAACCACCCCGGTAAAGACCACGCCCTTCCGCACTGTTTTGATTTTTGGGGCTCCAGGGGCGTGCCACCCGTTGAAGGAGTGGCGCAAAGGTTGTGATCGAGAACTTAGGGAGCGGTGGCGGGTTTGGCTTTTTCGAGCTCTTTGAGTTCGAGTTTGCGAATGGCGGCTGTGGATGTAAACGAGCAGACGCCGAGAGGTTTGGAGGGGGCGACTTCGATGCGAATGGAGAGTTTGACATCTTTGAGAGGCTGTTCAATGACCTGTTCGCCATCGATCCAGACGACGATGTTGTCATCGGTGACGCGCAGTTTGATCGCGTACCATTTATTGTTTTCGAACGAGCGGTGAGTGCCGGTCTGGTTCTCGGAAGCATCCATGCCGTCGATGCTGGAGAGGCCGACGAGGCCGCCGCCCCAACCTCCAATAATGAGGCTGCAGGGATCTTCTTTGACGGGGAACGTGAGGCCGCAGAAGAAGTCGCTGCCATCGACTCGCATGGCTTCGATCTGAATTTCGTAGTTGGAGGTGGGGAGTTTGGGGCCATGCCAGGTAACGCCAGTGAGTGGTGAACCGACACCCAGCATCAGTTTTCCATCAGCGACGGAGACTTCTCCTTCGCCGCCGAACTCTGTGGACTTCCAGTTTTTGAGAGTTTTTCCATCGAAGAGAGCGGTTAATGGAGGAGCTTTTGCGTTGGCTGGCGGGGCGGGTTTTTCATCGCAGGTGGTTTCGTTGAGCAGAGCCTCTTCGGGAGATGGTTCGGGTTGGGCAGTGGCATCGTCACCGACGAGATCAGGCACAGCGGGAGGCGTGGTCGGTTCTGCGGGAGTCGTCGAAGAAGCTGCGGGAGCGGGAGAAGTTGCGGATGCTCCCAGCGATGGCGACTGGTCGTTCGCTGGAGTTGTGGGTGAAGGTTTCATCTCACTGGCTGGTGCGGATTGGTCTGTTAATCCGACATCAGGAGCTGTGGAGGACGGGTTGGATAGTGTCGAAGTGGAGACGGCATCCGCTGTCGTCGTTGCTTCCACGTTGGTCGCTTTCCCTGAGGGCAAAGGGGCCATGGGCTGACAGCCTGGCGTCGGCAACAAAGTGGCAATGAGTACCCAGGCTGCCATGTGGTGCTGGAAAACCTTCGTTATGGGGAAATGCGCGAAAGTCAGATTCGAACTGTTGGTTGTTGAACCGATCCACAGGTTACGCATGGCGACTGATCCGAATAATGGCTGGTTCTTTTGAGAGCTCTCGGATCATAGCAGAAGTGAGGGTCGGTATGCTGCTCAAAAGTGTGGCGGTCGCTGGGGGATGATTGAAGGTGGGTCGCGCGAAGGCGCGAAGAGAAGGTTGGAAGTGTTGGTGGGCTGGGGGGACAGTAACGTGGTTTGACGCTGGGGACTTGCGTGAGGAGCACTGCTGGCAAGCCAGCAGTGGCACCCGATGAACCGGCAATAGCAGGCGATAAACCGGCAGTAGCAACCAATCAGCCAGAAGTGGCACGCTATGAACTCGTAGTGGCACACGAAGAGTTCATAGTGGTATACGGCGAGATTCACGCGAAGGCCATCACCCGGTGTTTAGCAGGTGGGGCGATCATACGTGTGTAGTCTTCCAGAGCACCAGAAGCGACGTCGGGTGATAAGAGGCCCGTGCGAACCAGAGCACCCATGACCGTTCGTGGATCTTCCTGCTGCGTCGCCAGTACGAAGACGGTTTCTGTCGCGGTCATCAAGCCGAGTCTCACAGCGACGGCACAGAACCGATCGCCCGTAACTTCCTGATGTTTGAGAATGCTGTGCAGTTCGGCAATGTCAAGATAGCCCATCCGCACGGCAAGTTCGCCGCACTGGACATGTGGAGTCTGGCAATCGAGCAGGACACGAGAGATCGACGGGACATCGAGCAATCTCTGCTGGACGAGCCAGCGGCTGAAACGTGTCTGAGTAATGAGTTGCTGGAGCTGGCGGTCGCGTTCATCCATGACGTGACGAAGAATCGTGCGATTGCGTCCATTGCGTTTGGCTTCGTAGAGACATTCATCGGCAACGGCAATCAGGCGGTCACCAATACCGGTTTCGCCTCGACGAGGAATGGCAATGGCAGCACCCACACTGACTGTGATTTTGACAGGTGTGGAGCCGAAGCGGAACGCCTCTTTTTCGACGTTCTCGCGAATACGCTCGGCCAGTCGTTCGACACCTTTTTCGGAAGGCTGGCTGACCAGGACAACAAATTCTTCGCCACCAAAGCGAGCGAGTGTATCGGCGACGCGAACGGTTTCGGAGAAGATCTGGGCCACACGCTTGAGAACCTGATCACCAAACTGGTGACCAAAAGTATCGTTCACGTTCTTGAAATGATCGACATCGATAAAGATGACAGCCAGCGGCTGGGCAGCCCGCACACAGCGATGAACTTCTCGAAGGAGAACTTCATCGAAGAATTTGCGGTTATGGACGCCGGTGAGCGGATCATGCAGCGCCTGCTGCTGCAATTCGCGATTACGCGTTTCGAGTTCGCGCTTCTCCTGCTCGGCGACATGCTGCCGGATGGAGGCCTGGGTGCTGGCGACATGTTCACGCAAAGCGAGTTGTACGAGTTGTTCGTTGGCCTGAATCATCAGGTCGGCAGAGTTTTGCAGATGAGAGAGACTGACGTTGAAGAGTTCGGCGGCCTGTCGGCAGCGTTCTTCAATGTTACTGAGGAAGACAACCAGGTCGTCTTCTGTCATCTCCAGGCAATGGCTGGAGATTTCGCGGAGGCTGTGGAGTGCGAGACCTTTATTGGCCGTGCAGAAATAATCGGCGGCGGCGGCACTGAACGCCATGGCGTTCAGCAGCCGGGCGTTGGGATCGGTGCCCAGTTCGAGGACTTTTTCGAGGGGAGCATGATGAAAGGCAGCTGCATGGATAATGCCTTCGGGCAGCTTCCAGAGTGTCATCATCTGCTGAGCGATCTGGACGTGTGTGAACCCCAGACGAGCTTCTTCGAGTTGCGATAGAGTCGTTCCGGGAAGTTTGGCTTCTTCCAGAACAGGAATGTACTCGTTGGGAATAGTTTTGAGCATGGCGAGCCGGCCCAGTTCGAGCAGCAGGCCGGTGAGGAAGTATTCTCCGCGTTGTGCGGGTTCAAGTTTCTGGCCAATCAGTTCGGCAGTGGCAGCCTGAACGACGGAGTGAACCCAGAAGTTGCGATAATGTTCGGCTTTGGGGCCAGTCTGGAGAGATTCATCTGTGAGAGAGAAGCTGAGTGCTAAAGAGGTGGCGACGGTTGTTCCCAGGATGGAAACAGCGCGATCCATGGCTTTGACTTCGCTACGCACACCGAAATAGCTGGCATTGGCGGCTTTAACCAGTTTGGCACTGATGGCGGGATCGAGTTTGATGGTTTCGACGACATCTCGAATTTCTGACTCTGGATCACGCACGATTTCGAGCAATCGGACAGCGACAGCCGGGAGAGTGGGGAGTTGAGCAGAATTCCAGATACGTTCAACGGGAATCATGTTGGGACCTGTGGCAAATCGAGAACCGGAATTGAAAGCCCGCCAGTGGCAGATCCTGATGATTGATCAGGAAACGAATCTGGCAGATCGTAAAGATCATTTGAAGAGGAGCTAACATGCGGCGGGAAGTCTCCTCGCCTGGCAAAATCATTCGAGTTAGACGTGGCAACCAACCCAGCGTTCGAGTTTGTCGCGCAGGCCATCCGGAGTGAACGGCTTGACGAGGTAATCGGAAACACCGGCTTGAATGGCGAGCACCACACGAGCGCGTTCGGCTTCGGTGGTGATCATGATGATCGGGATCGTCGTGTTTCGCTGGCGGATCTCTTTCAGAAGAGTGAGACCATCCATATTGGGCATGTTCCAGTCGCTGAGCACGATGTCGAAGGTGTGCGCCTCGAAGGCGGCCAGGGCCTGCACACCGTCTTCGGCTTCGACAATGTCGTTTACATTGAGCTTATTGAGGCAGCGCTTCTGGATGGTCCGCATGGTGCCTGAGTCGTCAACGAGCAAAACTTTCATCAGATGATCCTTAGAGGAGTCTGTTTAACGGGCAAATTGTCTGGTGCTTGAATCTCGTCGAGGCAGAACCTCAATCGATGGTTACGTCTACTGATGGTCACATGGTGTCAATGGCGTTGATGATTAGCTGGCAGGTTGAGTGTCGCCTGCTGAATTCATGGTTTACTTTACGGGAAGATTTGAGAAACCAACTTCGATGGTGAATGGCCCCAGATCGGAATCGAATGAGAGAACCATCGGGATGACGTTGGACGGAAAATGAACAGTATGGTCATCGCCTGAGACAACATTCGGAATGCTGATCAGTAACGAATACTTGGCGAGTTGGGCTTTGGCGTGGCCGGCGATCATGTTAGTGACTTCACCGACGGCATCGCAGACTTCGGCGTTGACTTGAGTGACTTCTGCTCCGACGAGACGGTGTAGAATTTCGATGGCTGTGGAACTGGTGAGATTGAGCACCAGAGTTCCTGCTGCCTGACCAGACAGGCCAATGACAGCACTGACACCACTGGAAGGTTGGCTGACTTCTGACGGGTCTGACCGGAGTGAGAGACCGGTGCGTGTGGCTGTCGCATTGAGCATCGTCGAGAAAACGGTGCGCGTGGCGGCAATCACAGGATTGACGTATTCGGCAGTCATACGGGATGTGGCGGAAGCAGTGACGACTGCAGACATGCAAAGTCTCCTCGTAGATGGGGCCTGGCCCCGACAGGTACGACAGAGCAAACTTAGTTCAGGAATTTGGAGGTGCTGCAAAAATGCAACGATGGATCGTTTTTTTGCGAGAGAACGAGGAGTTTTTCTGAAGCACGCCAAAGAGGTAACGAGGTTTATCACTGAGGCCAGACGGGTTTTGCCTCGTCGAGAGGGGGTTTCGAACCACTCGAGTTGCCTAGCGCAGTCAAAGGTTGGCAGGCAGCGCGTGATTTTCAGTTCCAGGCTTTTTGGTCAGAGGAAGTGCTCGAAAGCCGCCTGTTGGAGAGGATGTAACAGTGACATCTCGGGCGCTGCACATGTGGTGAAAATACGATGAGTGTTCGTCAATCTCCCCATGGCATGAGGTGTTAGCCTCATTTTTCTATGGGAGCGAAAATATCGACTGGAACTTATGCAGAAGTTGATAGATTAGCGGCGATGTTGCTTTCGCCGCGAACTGAAGTTTTGTGAATGAGCCTCCATTCATAAGTGTTTCTACCTGCAGTGAACACAATTGCTTAACAAGCTTGGAAATGATCATTACCCACTTGCTTCTGATGGATTGAGTCGAGGGTGTGAGATGGTTTTCTGAAAGTGGGCAATGCTGATTGTTCACTGCCACTTCAAGAGGAGTTTTGTCTGCCGCATGCTCAATGCGGTCGTGCAAATGTTTGAAATAGTTTCCTGGGCGGGGCTAACCATCTCGCAGCCAGCCAGGGAATCATGACGGGCCACATGTCTAACTATCGCGAGACTTTATTATGGTGATGTTGCCTCACACACCGCTGTCTTTCCCGGGTATTTCGTTTCCGACGACGAGTCATTCTGCTTCCTCAACAGTCACTGGCGTCCAAGCGGTGACAGATCATGCTGAATCCCTAGGGATGGTCACAGAGACAGCCCTGAAGGATGTCACAGATAAGCAGGAAACCCGAACTTCCGTCAGGCCCCATCGAGTGGGGAATCGTCTGGTGCGTGTCTATCTGGTTGATGATCATCAGATGATTCTCGATTGTCTTTCAGCTTATCTGACGGCTGACAGTCAGTTTGAAGTCGTCGGAAAAGCGACCAACACTGAACAGGCGCTGCTGGAAATTGCACAGATACAGCCTGATGTCGTGGTCATGGATGTGGAGCTGCCGGGTCGAAGCGTCTTCGATGTGGCCGAAACCTTGCGCACAAAAGCACATAGCGTTCGCGTGATATACCTTTCTGGTTACGCGAGTGATGTGCTTCTATCGAGGGCCCTGAAGCCTGGATGCTTTGGGTATCTGCTCAAGGGAGAGCCAGTCAGCGCTATCCGCCAGGCAATTCTTCGGGCGATTGATGGTGAGATGAGCTTTTCTCCGGAGATCCGGCAGAGGCTGGCACAGGATCCTGTTTCCCGCCGGTTTTCACTCCCGGCAGATACGCCGCTGACAGGCTTGACGGGGCGTCAGTTGGAAGTTCTGCGGCATCTGGCGAATGGCGCCAGCGTGAAAGAGATTGCCCGCCTGATGCATCTTTCACAAAAATCAGTGGACAGCCATAAATACAGAATTATGCACAAGTTGGGAATTCATGACCGGGTGGAACTGGCGCGGTTTGCCATTCGCGAAGGATTGACGAAGCCTTAAGATAACTGCCGGGGTTCTTTCCACTTGAGGGAATTCTGGCCAACACCCAGACTGACTGTTACGTTGAGTTTCATCGCTCAATCAGAGACTCCCACGATTTCGTGAAAACGAAATGGATCGGGAGTTTCACTTTTTCCGGCGGCTGAGAATGGTGTGAAAGCGTTGGGGTGATCAGTGATCCGGGAGCGAAAAACTTCTCGGGTGTCATTTCTTCCCGCTCAGTTGATGAATCTCATTGCCGTCGTTACCTTATAGAGTTCCGCGAAGAAGCGACGGAATATCTAACCCCTCACTGGGTGTATGAAGTTTGTCGTGGTATTCGAAGTTATTTGCGTAAATGCAGTTGAGGATAAGAGTTGTGACGACGGCTATCAAGTCTGCTCCCGACCGGACATCATTTGTCAAGCCCGCTGACGTAGCCCCTAAGTGGTTTGTCGTGGATGCGGAAGGTCAAATTGTCGGGCGTCTGGCAACCCAGATTGCGACAGTATTGATGGGCAAGCACAAGCCTGAGTACACACCCCATGTGGATACCGGCGATTATGTGATTGTCCTGAATGCTGGTAAGGTGCAGTTTACGGGTGGTGGAATGGTGCATCCTGAACACCCGGCCTTCACCACCAAGATGGCCAAGAAGAAATACTGGTGGGTCACAGGTTGGCCTTCGGGTTTGCGAAACATTCCAGCGATTAACCTCTGGGAGAAGAAGCCTGAAGAGATTCTGCGACTGGCCGTTAAGCGCATGCTTCCCAAGACTGCACTGGGACGTCACATGCTCGACAAGCTCAAGCTTGTTGAGGGGGATGTTCATCCTCATCAAGCTCAGAAGCCAGAGGCTTTCCCAGCTCACCTGATGCCATCCAAGGTTGTCTCGTAAATCGAATCGCCAGGTGATGAGGCGGTTCATGCTGCTGGTCGCCTTGACGAATCGCACAAGTTACCATTTCTGATCTCGAAATTTTTGAGAACGTTTCTGATATGTCAGACGAAATCACACTTGCCGATCCTACTGCTCCCGCCTCACCTGCCGGTGTCACCACTGGCTCTGAACTGACGCTCGGAAGCGAAGTGGTTGCTCCTGTTGCTGAAGTTCAGGAAGAGAAGGTTGTTCACCGTCGTGGTCGTATCGACCGGTTTGGCGTGGCGATGGGGACTGGTCGTCGCAAGACATCGGTTGCCCGTGTTCGTCTGAAGCCGGGCTCGGGTTCGATTACGATTAACGACAGAACCTTTGAAAATTACTTCCCTATTGAACGTGACCGCCTGAAGATTGAAGCTCCTCTTCGTGCCTGCGAAAAGTACGGCCAGGTTGACATCTGGGTGCGTGCTGAAGGTGGTGGTTCGACCGGTCAGACGGGTGCTGTGATTCTGGGTATTGCCCGTGCTCTCGACGTGATGTTCCCGAACCTGCATCAAACACTCGCTGATGGTGGCTACCTGACACGAGACAGCCGCATGGTTGAACGTAAGAAGTACGGATTCAAGAAGGCACGCCGCAGCTTCCAGTTCTCGAAGCGTTAATCGGGGAATTTCGAAGCTTGGTTTTGCCTCTTTGAAGAGAGAAATTTGCAGCCCTGGAAGATCTTTGATCGCCAGGGCTTTTTCTTTCAATCTGTCGCTGTTCTGGATGATGGTCCCACATGTTAAGGTGATATGCGACTATCGAACTCGGTACTGACAGTCGATTCCAGCTGGTGAAGTCGTCCATCTGTGGGATCTGAATGACCTGACAGTGAATGTTCGGTGCGCAGAAGAAAGCAAGAACACGTCGAGCAGAAGAGGAGGTCGATCATGTTCAGCGAACTCCTGCAGCCTGATCTGCGACTGATGCTCATGGAAGACGATCAGTACGGACTGCATGAGTTTTGCCTGGCACTTTATCCGGCTGTGGCAGCCGAAGTGTTGCACGGGCTGGTGCCGACCGACGTCTGGCGTGTGCTCAAGGCCTGTGATGTGGAGCGGCAAGCCGAGATTTTTGCGTTTATCGATCCGCCACAGCAATTGGAACTCGTCGATAATGTCGAGCGCGAGCATCTTTCCAAGCTGATTGAAGTGATGTCGGCCGATGACCGTGTCGATCTGCTGGGGCGCATGGATGAAGACCATGTCGAGAGTCTTCTCCCTTTGGTTGCCAAGGCGGAACGCGAAGAAATTCGCAAGATGCTCAGCTATCCGGAGGATTGTGCCGGTGCGATTATGACGACGGAGTATGCGTCGTTACCTGAAGATATTACTGTCCGGGAAGCGCTGGATCGTCTGCGGCAGCAGGCACCGGATAGTGAGACGATTTACTATATATACATCACGGATTCCAATCGTGCGTTGCATGGTGTGATTACGTTACGACAGCTGATTCTGGCGAGGCCGGGCCTGCGACTGGCCGATCTGATGCGTCGGGATGTGGTGGCTGTCAAGGTGAGTGATGATGCGGAAGAAGTGGCTCGCCAACTGGCTCTGTTTGACCTGATTGCCATTCCGGTCGTCGATGAAGAGACCCGGCTGGTGGGCATTATTACCCACGACGATGTGCTCGATCTGGTGCAGGAAGAAGCCAATGAGGATGCTTATCTTCAATCGGCTATCGAACCACTCGAGAACGACTATCTCGAGACGCCAGTCGTCACGATGGCGAAGAAGCGTGGGGTCTGGCTGTTGCTGCTGGCTGCTGTGGGGTTTATCACAGCCAAAGTGAATGAAGGTTTTGAAGGGGTGAGCAGTCGACATGACTGGCTGAGCTGGTTTTTGCCCCTGGTGCTGGCCAGTGGTGGTAATACAGGTTCGCAATCGGCCACTCTCGTGATTCGGGCAATTACCGTGGATCGATCAGCCACCCGACAGAAAATGCGTATTGCCAGTCATGAATTAATGACCGGTTTTCTGCTGGCCAGTGCGATGTCGGCCTTCAGTTTTCTGGCAGTGATGTTTCTCTTTGGCCGCAATCTGCAAGAAGCGATGGTCGTTGCCGGTACCATTGGACTGGTGGTGACGATGGGAACGTTGCTCGGTTCGGCACTCCCGCTGATCTTTGATCGCCTGGGGATGGATCCGGCATTAATGTCCAACCCGCTGATCTCTTCGTTGAGTGATATTCTGGGTGTCGTCATCTACTTCAGCACTGCAATCCTCATCCTTGAAATGCTGTTGTAAGCTCCAGGGGGCGAGGGTTTTTGCTACTTCTCCCGTTCTGACGGGAGAAGGTTGGGATAGGGGCGAGCCGTGATGTATTGGGTGGGGCATTAACGAGCTGATTCATCGCAACATGCTCTTCATCTCTGGCCAAAGAGCAGACGATTGGCGCTCCGGCGGAAGCGTTGGTGACTGTTGAAGATCGATGGAGAAGACCCTCACCCTGCCCTTTCCCACGAAGACGTGGGCGAGGGTTCCAGAGGTGGCTTTGAACTGATTGTCTCTCAGGGAATAACATCGCTGTGTTGGTGGCGAAAACATGCTTGCTCAGAGCCGCAAGCATGGCACACAGAGCGCTTCTATGTTTACAAAATGCATATTTGTTGGGCATGTCCGCGCAACAGAGCGGGATTGGGTAGAGAGGCTTCATCAGGGTGCACCTTGCAGGTGGGATCTTCCCGCCTGTGATTCCGGACCGAAGCTTCTCCCGTGGCTCGATCAGAGCCCATCCTGTGCGATTGACACCTCAAGGTGTCAATGGTGGGAGTACTGCTTGTGGGTACTTCCCCTCGAATTCGAGTGCTACGGTCAGTAGGGAACTGAGTCAGTGACGAACAGACTTTGTGATGCACTGAACGAAAATAGTCGCGAGCTGCATTCGGAAAAATCGACAGCGAATGAAGCTTGAACATAAGACGATTGAGAAATCGGGCTAGCTGGCAGTCATGACGGGCGAAGGTGACTTCGTTGGTCGTGGCTGTCCAGGATGGGCTGTGATTGAGGCTGGAATACGGATGACCCCTGACGACTTGTGAGAGTCGTTGGGGGTTGTTTTTTTTTGGTGGTTGGGAGTTGGTGTTTGGGGGTTGGGGGTTGGAAGAGCATGCTTGCCCAGAGCTGCAAGCATGGCACGAAATGCAAGGCAAGCTGCAACGGAGAAGATGCGAGGGTACCACGAAGGTCACGAAGAGCACGAAGGATAAGGAAGAGAATCAGGGAGGAGGTTTTTGTGGGGTGGGGAGATCGATGAGGTGTGATGCGGAGGGAATGATGGGAGGAGCACTGCTGGCGAGCCAGCAGTGGCACACGGAGAAATGCACACGGAGGAGGCTTGTCGTCGTGGCTGCGCCGACGACCTAGTTCAGCAAAACCGTGGTGGGAAAGTGGATTCACCGAGCTTTCGTTCAGTCGATCATTCACGTGGTCGTTCACTTCATTTTCTCGATCTGCATCACAGATCGGAAACTCGCGCTGTGAGACGAGCTGTTTTTCGGCAGGAGTTGCCAGAAGGCCCGCCGGAGAGTCTGTTTTTTCGGAAAAGTCATCCCCATCAGGAGAATTGGTAAGAACCCTCGTCATTCGCCAGCTCGGCACACGCCGATAAAGAGGATGGTCAATAGTCACGAAAATTATTCCGCGCAGTCGCGTGGAGAGCGGTGGGCCGCAAGGAATTGGCAATGAAGCGCATAGCACGAAAACTGGCGCTGGGAATCACAGGGCTGGCGCTTACCGTCTCCTGGATCGGCTGTGCTCATCAGGGGATACAATCTCCTCTGGCGAGATGGCGGGGAGAATTGTCGCCGAAGACTCAGACCGTTTCCGCCGCGAAAGCTTCGCACGGTGCCAACGCTTCCCCATCAAAGTCGAACGCAGGCCTCTTATCTCGCCTCACGAAGCGTCCCACGAAAACTGCCAAACCCAGTGCCAAGCCCGTCAACGATTCCGCACTCTGGCTGGAGCAGGCGGCTCAGGCTGAAATTGGTGGCCGACTCAAAGAAGCACAAGACCTGTATGCCAAGGTTTGTCAGGCAGAACCCGGTCATGTGCTGGCCTGGCATCGTCTCGCGGTCGTCACCACTCAACTTGATGATTTTCCGACCGCCTGGAGCCACTATCAGGAAGCACTCAAGCTGGCTCCTGACAATGCGGATATCTGGAGTGATGCCGGCTATTGCCTGTTCCGGCAAGGGAGTTACGAGCAGGCCGAAAAGCATGTGCGCGAAGCGATGAAGCAACATCCCGATGAATCTCGCTATATCAATAACCTCGCTCTCATTCGCGGGGTGCAAGGCCATGCGGATGAAGCACTTGGTTTGTTCAAAAAATGCCACGACGAAGCGACCTCTCTGGAGTTTATGGCCCAGATTCATGAGTTGAGGAAAGATCCAGCGGCTGCGAAATCGGCTCGTGATCAGGCCCAGGTGGCTCGTGCGAAAAAGACTTCTCAAACATTGGCTGCGACGACAGGTGGGATTCCAGAAGCCGTCTCCCCAGAGGCTTCAGCCAGTAAGAAAGCTCTGGATTTTCCGACTGAACCCAAAGAGGCAGCTACCGCGGCAGCTTCTGCTCAGGTGAGCTCAACATCATCACCATTGGCTGATCCCGCAGTGAAAGCCGCTGCCTACCTGGTGGACGAATTACCCCCTTCGCCTTCGATGGCCAAACCTTTAGCAACTGCAGACAGTGCTCCCTCCTCTAGCCCATCGTTGTCGAATCCACCAGCCGCAGTCGCTCCAGCAGTGGTTCCACTGGGGCATCGACTGGCGATTGGTAACCAGCCGCGAGCGATGGAAGTTGTGCCTCCTCCTCAAGTGAGTCAGATCGCGACGAGACCTGCTGTTCCCGCGGTAGCTCAGGGGACGATTTCGATTGTGAAGTCACGCCCGCTATCGACTCCGGTCGAGAGTCTGCTGCCGATTATTCAACCTGCGGTGATGCCCGCTTCAGGCGTCTTGCAGAGTTCAACTGCACCAATTGTTCAGCCACCTGCACAGCAAATTCCAGCACCGCAGCTTCTGGCAGATCGTATACCGGCAACAGATCCAAAATCGGTTGCGTCAACTGTGAGCGAGACTCCGGCACCATTGCCAGCGGCCGTCATCACGAGAGCTGCACATACCCAAGCCGGAGATGAGGAGCGTCTTCCTGCTCGTACAGAACAGCGAATCGTCTCGGAATCCTCGCTGATGACGACAATCGTGTCGCGAGTCAGTCCACAGGATGTGACAATCAATCAGATTCATGCTCCGCGCACGTTCCCGATGGATGCGGTCGAGGTCGAAACGGAAGATCCTGGGGATGCACCCATTTTTGTCATTCGCGGGCAAAGCCAGGACGCTGCAGCACCTTCGAATCTTCCCGTGCCAGCCCCAGCGGAAGCATTGCCAGAGCGGTTAGAGACACAGCCAGAATCGACCCAGACTTTTCCTGTCAAAGTGCCCGAGAGCGTGGAAAAGAGTTCTACCGATGTGAGTGATGTTGCAGCAGAGCTGGCTGCAGGGCCAGCCCCTTTCCCGGAGTCATCCAAGCTTCAGCCACAAGTAAAACAGCAGATTCGTGCTGTGGATGTCGAGTGGTTTGATTCGCGTCGTCAGCAGATTTTAGGGCGTCAGCAGCAGGATCTGTTCTGTGGCTACTGCCCGGTGGCCTTGCGGGAGGCACGCGAGCTGGTGGATGGCCGACCGGAGTTTGCCTGCGAAAGCGATGGACAGCGAATTCTGTGCAGCAGTGCCGAGGCGTTAAAGCTCTTCCAGAGCGATCCTTCGAGATATCTGCCGGTCAAAGCGGGGCAGGATCTGGTACTCTCGAAGGAAAGTTCTTCAGCCGGCAAACCCGATGAATTGCCAACCCCAACGAGCCCGCCTGCAAGCCGCGGGAACCTGGCTTATGCCAGTTGGTACGAGGGAAAGCTCTATTTCTTTCAGTCAGCCGCCGCGCTGAAAGAGTTTCACGAGCATCCTGAAAGCGTCGTTCTCCCGTAAGCCATTGAGTGGGAAGAATCTTACCTGGGGAGTGTGGGTACCTTCTCGCACACGTCGCAGCTAAACTGTCGGATCTGTAGACAGTGATTTCCTGCTCAATGTGTTGCGAAAGCCCCGGATGTCGAAAGTTCCTGATTCGCTGAAACCCTTTCTCAAAGAAGTTTCCGCCAGCCTGCGGGAAAAAACGTATCAGAAGTTGATCCTGAGCAGGCCGCTTTCGAACAATGAGCAGGTCCCTACCAAGGTGACTGTTCGGCCCGTGCTGATTCAGGAGGAGATTCACTATCAATGGGTCGAACGTGTGGGCCCGCGTGAACTGCACCAGAATCTCTCGGCAGATCAACTGATTCAACGAGTCCCTTCGATTCTGGGAACGCTTCTGGGTGATGCCCGCCTGTTTACCAGCGAAGCAGAAATCTGTGCCCGCTATAAAGGACGTGGCCATTTTCAGATGCATCGGGCCAAGAGCCAGTCGCTGGGCAGTGAGCCTGAGGCTCATAACCGCGAGAAGAACTATATCATTCCGCCGAATGAGCCCTGCCCTTTTCTCGCAAAAGCGGGGATCATGTCAGCTGATGGGCGAGTGAAGGCGCCAATGTATCATAAGTTCCGGCAGATCAACCGCTATCTGGAATTGATCCGCGATCTGAAAGGAACGTTGCAGAAACCTGGTTCATTGCGAGTGGTCGATTATGGCTGTGGCAAAAGCTATCTGACGTTCGCTCTGCACCATTACTTGACCGTTGTGGAACAGCGAAGTGTCGAGATGACAGGGCTGGATCAGCGGCCCGATGTCATCGCCACCTGCACGGCCATCGCCGATGAATTGCAGTTGACCGGGCTTGATTTTCGTGTCGGTCAGATTGTCGATCTACCGATTGAAGGAAAGATTGATCTGGCGGTTTCGCTCCATGCCTGTGATACAGCGACTGATGAAGCCTTGGCGGCAGCAGTGTTGAGAGAGGCTCAGGTGATTGTCGCTGTGCCGTGCTGCCAGCATGAACTCAGACCCCAAATCCGTGGGGAATCCCTTTCGGGCCTGTGGAAGCACGGCATTTTAGCAGAGCGGTTTGCTGCCGATGTGACGGATGCCCTGCGCGCGCTATGGCTCGAACAGCAGGGCTATCAGGTGCAGGTGATCGAGTTTATCGAGCTGGAGCATACGCCGAAGAACCTGGCGATTCGAGCGGTGCGTGTGGCGAAGCCAAGCCGGGAATCAATCCGGCTGGCGAAAGAGAGATCTCAGGCACTAAAAGAGCTTTGCGGCATTACGACAACCTGGCTTGATCGCTGGGATGAGCAGCAAGTGTCCGCCAAGTAGGGTGCATGCCAATGCACCCATTGAGCCTCAATATCTATGTAAATAAATGCTGGTGCATTCCGAAGACTCCATGCACCCTACTTGTCTTCATGCACCCTACATGTCAATAGGAAGTAGAATAGTCGGCAGGCGGAAGCCTGGCCTACGAATGCCACCAATACGATATGCACCTTGAAATTCGCTAGAAGCCGGTGATCTGGCGGTCGTGGAGGTGTTCCTTCAGGACGGCGGTTTGGGTGAAGATTTCGGCATCGAGGCCGAACTCGCGGCCTTTTTCAACGTAGGAAGCAATGTCGTCCGTGTAAAAGCACTCTGCAGGGTCGCAATGAATGGCCTCGAGAGCCGCTTCATAGATCCTGGCTTCGGGTTTGATGGCACCCACTTCGCAGGAAAGGACTCGCTCGTCGAACTCATTGAGGACATCAAAGTGTTTTTCGACGTAACGGACGTGCGAAACGCTGGTGTTCGAGAGGAGAACCAACCGCAGGCCATTGGCTTTGAGGCGCGCGAGGATCGGCAGCATGCTGGTGTTCTCGATAAAGATATCAGCCGTCGCGCGATCGAGTGCAGCCAATGAAATATTGCGGCCCGAAAGTTCACTCAATGCGTCTCGCATTTGTTCGCAGGTGAGGAGGCCGCGCTCGTAATTCCACTGCAATCCCGAATCCATGAGTTGTCGGCGGCATTCGTCCCGATTCCAGCCGCAGAGGGCACCGATCTGCCGGCACATCCGTTCGTGCGAGAAGAAGACGAGTACGTTCCCCATGTCGAACAGGCAGGTTCTGATCAAAAGAGGTTCCTTCCTCTGAAGTGTGTCTGGTGTGGCTACTCTACGCGTTTGAGGCAGTATCGGGAAAACGTGGAGTCATGAACAGGTCAGGACTGGCGATTTAGAGTGTTGCCAACATGCTGCGGAGAATCGCGAGCTAAACCAGGCCATCGACCGGTGCACTGGAGCCCCAGGGGAGAGTTTGTTCGGTTGTTGGTTGAGGCTTCCAGGAATTTTTGAGCAGCAGGAAAGGTCTTTCAATCAGCCAATGGCAGGCAACGGCTGCCAGCGCGAGACATGCCAGATTAACGGGAAAATGGAGCCAGCTTTGATTTGTCTCTGCGCGAAGAAACAGGCGATGCCACAGATAAAGGCTGTAACTTAAAATACCAATCGTCACAAGAAAACGGCTTTGCAGCACTCGAATCCACAGGCTGGGAATTTCCTGCGATGGATCCATCAAATGCCCACGGGACAGGGATGATGACCGCTGAAGAGCGAGGAGAATCAGGGCGGCCCAGGCAAAGGCTGTCAGGCTGTAACCAATGGTCAGCCCGAGTTTGTTGGACAGATTCAAACCGAGTGAGAGGATCAGCAGGGTGATCGTCGCAGGCAGGGCCCATGGGGATCCGGCAAAGTTCATGAGCCGGGTGCGTGTTGCCTCATGCCGCAGGCCAAGTGCCAGCCAGCAGCCGGCGGCAATCGTATCCCAGCGGAAAATCGTCCAGACTTCCAGAATGGATGCCTCTCGCGGTTGGATGGCCAGGACCACTCCTCGTAGCAGAAGTGTTCCTGCGATCAAAGCCACCAGCAGCTTTCGAAGTTGCGATTCGGAGAGGAGCACGACCATGAGTGGCCAGAGGAGATAAAAATGTTCTTCAATCGAAAGCGACCACAAATGCCCGGCATCCCAACTGCTTTCGGGGATGAAATTGACTGTGTAGGTGGCCGCTGATAGCCAGTCGATATGTCGCATTTCCACATCGCTGTGACCATCGAGTAGCCAGAGAGCCGTTAACAGCGCGAGGAAAGCGGGAACAATGCGGAGTGCACGCCGCCAGTAGAATGCCCCCAGAGAAATCTGGCGGTTGCGATCTTTTTCCGCCAGCAGCAGCGTGGTAATGAGGTAACCACTGACGACAAAAAAGAGATCAACAGAGGCCGATCCCACGATATGTCCCCAGCGAAGATGAAATTCACTGGGGAAGCCAGGTGTCAATTGGGCTTTGGAGAAGAGCACACCCAGTATCGCCACGCCGCGCAATCCATCGAGTGCGGGAAGTCGTGCAGCGGATATTTCTAATGGTGTGGGCATGCTCCTTGTGAATGCAATCTCCATACCAAAGTGCAATTTGACGATTTTCTGGCATGAAGCTGAAGATCGGTCTCAAATGAGGATCGAAGGCGTGATGACAAAATTGCGAATCGACAGCACCAAGTTTTCTCAAAGCTCGATATGATCTCTGCGGCGGTGAAGTCTCCAGTCTTTACCCGGCATAACAGTCCAGTTGAAATCCGTTGAATTCGGGGAGAGTGACTGGCGTGTTGTGTTTGGGCAACGTGGGGATTTCGAGATGTCCGGTATGTTGCCAGAAGGCAACATCGAAGGCATGCGCTGATTGAGATTGTCTGGGAGGACAAAGGTCAATCCCGGGCGGACGTCAGTTACAGGAGTCGAACTTGCTCTCCCGATTTTTTATTGATCGTCCCATTTTCGCCAACGTCATTGCCATTGTCACAATGATTCTTGGCGGCGTGGCTTTGTTTCGACTTCCTGTTGAGCAGTATCCCTCTATCACACCACCCACGGTTCAGGTGACGGCGACCTATCCCGGTGCCAATGCTCAGGTGCTGTCAGATACCGTCGCTGCGCCCATCGAACAGCAGGTGAATGGTGTCGAAGGCATGCTCTACATGTCTTCGACATGTGCCAGTGATGGCACCTACACTCTGACGGTCACGTTTGAAGTGGGGGCCAATCTCGATATGGCGCAGGTGCTGGTACAGAACCGCGTCTCTCAAGCGGAGCCGAGACTTCCTGAGGATGTTCGCCGCCAGGGGATCAACGTCAAGAAACAGTCCACAGCCATTATTCAGGTGGTGACGCTGACCAGCGATGAGGGGAAGTTTGATAGTCTCTATCTGTCGAACTATGCCACCTTATCGATTCGCGATGAGTTGGCCCGTATTTATGGTGTCGGCGAAATTCAGGTCTTCGGCTCCAGCGATTACGGGATGCGTGTCTGGCTCGACCCCAACAAACTCAAGGCACGCAATCTTTCGGCCTCTGATGTCGTGGCTGCCATTCAAGAACAGAACGTCCAGGTGGCAGCCGGTCAATTGGGGGCTGCTCCTGCGCCAGTGGGGCAGGATTTTGAATATACAATTACCACACTGGGTCGATTGAGCGATGTCGAAGCCTTTAACGACATTATCGTCAAGACGGCACCAGGGAATGGTGGCCGCCTGACGCGTGTGCGAGATGTGGCCCGCGTGGAACTGGGCGGGCAGCTCTATAACCTATATTGCGAGAAGAGCGGGATTCCCGCTGCCGGCCTGGCGATCTTCCAGCTTCCCGGGGCGAACTCCCTTAATGTGGCCCATGACGTGAAGAAAGTCATGGCGAAACTGGAGAAGGACTTCCCCAAGGGGCTCAACTACGACATTCCGTTCGATACGACCAAGTTCGTCGAAGAGGCCATTGCCGAAGTCTATAAAACGCTGTTTGAAGCAGGCGTTCTGGTGTTGATTGTAATTCTGGTCTTCCTCCAGGATTGGCGGGCCGTGCTGGTCCCAGCGACCACTGTACCCGTGACGATCATTGGTGCCTTTGCCCTTATGTGGGCCATGGGCTTTTCTGTCAATATGCTGACGCTGTTCGGACTGGTGCTGGCGATTGGGATCGTTGTCGATGATGCCATTGTGATCGTCGAAAACGCGGCCCATCACATCGAGCACGACCATCTGGCACCGCGCGAAGCGACGATTGTGGCGATGGGGGAAATTCTGGGGCCGATTATTGGCATTACGTTAGTGCTGATGGCGGTCTTCCTCCCCACAGCCGGTATGCAGGGGATTACCGGCCAGCTTTATCGTCAGTTCGCGTTAACGATCGCGGCGACTGCGCTGATCAGTGCGGTGAATGCACTGACATTAAAACCAGCTCAATGTGCGGTGTACCTCAGGCCTGTCGCTCCTAAAAAGAATATTTTCTATCGCGGGTTTAATGCTGTTTATGATTTCTTTGAAGGTATCTACGTCAGTATTGTCAAGGTGCTGGTGCGAGCACCACTTTTTTCGATGATTGCCTATCTAGCAATTGTGACCAGCACGGTTTTGCTCTTCCGCAGTTTGCCGACAGGCTTTCTGCCGACGGAAGATCAGGGCTATCTGGTTGTGGGTTGCCAATTGCCCGATGGGGCTTCTCAAGAGCGAACTAAGGCTGTGCTCCAGAAGATGAACAAGATTCTGGGGAGTACACCCGGCATTGAAAACTGGGTGACGATTGGTGGTCAATCGCTGCTTGATCAGGCCGCTTCGTCCAATGCCGCCACGATCTACGTCACGTTGAAAGAGTGGAGCCATCGTCAGTCGCCACAGGAAAGTTTGTTCGGCGTCCTGGGTTCACTATATGCCCAGTTCGCGACGATTGATGACGCGATTACCTTTGCCTTCCCACCGCCGGCTATTTTAGGTTTAGGTACGGCTGGTGGATTCGAAATGCAGTTGCAGGATCGTGGTGGAGCCGGATTGGTTCAACTGCAGAATATGGCGCAGATCATTTCGGCTGATGCCAATCAGCAGACAGCGCTGACGCAGGTGAACAGCACCTTCCGTGCACAGATCCCACAGATCTATTTGGATATCGACCGCGTGAAGGCCAAATCGCTCGATGTTCCGCTGGCTGAAATTTTTGGAACATTGCAGGCAGAACTCGGTTCAGCTTATGTGAACGATTTCAATCTGTTTGGCCGAACCTATCAGGTCCGTATCCAAGCGGATGCTCAATACCGCGTGGAAAAAACAGATATCACTCGACTGCAGGTGCGTAATCGAGCCGGGCAGATGGTTCCTTTGGGCTCACTGGTGGAAGTGCGCGATTCGTTAGGGCCACAGATCATCCGCCGATATAACCTCTATCCGGCAGCAGCGATTAACGGTCAGGCGGCTCCCGGATTCAGCTCAGGTCAGGCACTCGATATCATGGAGCAGATGACCAAGCGACTACTCCCAAAAACGATGGGCTTTGAATGGACCGGGATTTCCTATCAGGAACGTAAAGTCGGGAATGAATCCGTTTATGTTCTGGGGCTCGCCGTGCTCTTGGTGTACCTGGTGCTGGCCGCTCAGTACGAAAGCTGGACGAGTCCAGCGGCTGTGATTCTCGTGGTCCCTTTGGGCCTGGTTGGTTCGGGACTGGCACTTCTGGCGCGCGGGATGGACAATAACGTCTATACTCAGATCGGGCTGGTACTGATCATTGCTCTGGCAAGTAAGAATGCGATTCTGATTGTCGAGTTTGCCCGTGATTTGAGGCATAAAGGGGCCAGTATTCTCGATGCGGCTGTCAATGCTTCGCGACTGCGCTTTCGCCCGATTCTGATGACTTCGTTTGCGTTTATTCTCGGGGTCTACCCACTGGTGGTGGCCCAGGGGGCTGGAGCGGCCAGTCGTCAGGCTTTAGGGACAGCTGTCTTTGGAGGGATGATTACCTCAACCATACTCGCGGTCTTCTTTACGCCGGTCTTTTATGTGGTGATGCAGAGTTTGAGTGAAGGCTATGCCCGTTTGCGAGGAAAACCCGTCCGCACTGGCCCACCATCAACCGAAGCTGCCCAGCCTGCCGCGACTCACGACCAGCAGCCGGCGAGCCACTGATGGAACGAATGATATTGTTCCAGGTGAACATTCCTCAGCACGACGTTTGTACGCGATTCTGTCAGCGTGTGTCTGTCATGCTTCAAAGTCTGGCACGCTCGATATTAAGACATGCGAAAAAGTGTGGCACGCCTTGAAGGCTTTGCGCAAGGGCGTGATTGACAGAACCTGTGTCCAGACAGCTTAGCCATTCAGCGTTGATCTCAGCGATTAACGACCAGCCGGGACACTCAGGACGGCTGCTTCTTCGAGTGAGGGGAGGCTTACAACCACGACATCGGCCGATTCCGTGTCCATAAAGGCCATGTGTTCGCCCGTCGGGCTGATGGCAAGACCTCCAATGCCGCCCACAAGATCGTAAGCAGGGGAAGCCTTTACTTCATTGGTTGATACCTTCCAGGTGGTGAGAGAACTGCCCGCTGAGAGCAGCACCAGATCATCGTTACCTCCCACAAAGCTGGCACCGGCAAAGATTGGTGCTGTTTTGCCTTCGAATGGCAAGTCATTCAGCCGCTTGCGGGTCTTGATATCATAAATGCCGACTCCACCGCGGAGATTGGCGACCACGAGTTTGTCACCCGCGGAATTGAATCCGATGGCAGCCGGGACAATGGTGCCCAGTTTGAGTTCAGTCACGGGCTTACCAGATTGAGCTTCCCAGATAGTGATGCTGCCGTCTTTCTTTCCACCGACAATTTCACGACCACCATTCGAAAGGCCCATGCAGGTCACAGCTTTTGTATTGAGTTGAATGGCCTGCATTGGTTTGGCATTTTCCAGATCAAGAAACGTGATTGAACCATCTGAGCCAATGGCAGCCGCATGCTTTCCGTCGGGTGACTGAATCGTGTAGGCGGCAATCGAAGGCAGACCGGCCATGGGGGTCACTTTGCCGCCGGCGAGCATTGAAATCTGTTTGTCCGCCACACTTAAGAAAGTCCCTTCCACGCCAGTCGCCAGCAGATTGGAGGCATAATTCCCGTAGACCGATTTCGATGAAGGTGATCCACCCGTTGCTGGCCAGACCTCAACCACACCTTTATTGAATCCGATAACGACAGATTTCCCGTCGAGAGTGAAGTTCAGCGAAGCCGGTCGGCCGCGTACCACCACGCTGGAACCTCCGCCACTCAGCAGACCCAGGCTCATAGCGGCAAAGCCAATCAGCAGCAGTGCCGGAACCGCAATGGCACCAATCGCCACTGCTGGTGGTGCCGCTTTGATCGCTTCGATGAACGCCGTCGGCTCCAGTGATGAGAAATTGAATTTGAACCCTGGGCGTTGTTTCTTGAAGCTGGCGAGTTTCTTCTCATCGAGTAGCGATTCCCCCCGAGGATCTCCCAGCTTGACCAAAGCCTTGGCAGCCCCGCGACGAACCATGGGGTGTTCATCGGAAAGGAGCTCTTCGAGGGGTTTGAGAGCATTCGCATTCCCAAGATCGGCTAACGCCTGTGTCGTGTGATAGCGCACTTCCGGTACAGAATCTTTGAGCATCGCCAGTAGGGCCGGCAACGAAGCCGATGCGCCAATCTGACCTAAAGAGGTGATCGCGCGGCAACGAACAGGGAACTCATCTTCCAATGCCTGTTCGAGAGGTTCAATTCCATCGGCAGAGCCAATCGCCCCCAAAGCCTTGGCGGCCATCTGCCGAACTTCCATCGTGCCATCATTGTGCAGAGTGTGGATCAGGTTATCGACGGCCGATTCGTCAGCAATCTCACCTAATGTATCGACAGCACGGAGGCGGATCTGAGCGTTCGGATCCATCAGCAAGTTCAGCAGAGGATCGACCGCGATGCTTGCTTTAAACTTACGGAAAGCAGCAATCGCCTTCAGACGGACAGCTTCATCGGTATCGTGCAGTAGACGTGTCAAAGGCGAAGCGGATTCAGAAGCGCCGATTTTGCCCAGTGCCTCGGCGGCAGCTCCGCGGATTTCCGCTTGAAGATGATCAATCAGTGGCAATAGATGAGGAGCCGCCTGGGCATCACCGATCTCTCCCAGGGCGGTAATCACGCGTTCCAGAACATCGGCATCATCCTGTGATAATCCCTTGAGCAAACTGGGAACTGAGCGTGGATCAGACAGCCTGGCCAAGGCACCGGCTGCTGCGACTCGCACACCCTGTTCAGGATCTTCCAGAAGTTTACAAAGTGGCCCCGTGGCCTTCTTATCGCCAATCTGACCAAGGCTTTCCGCAGCCTGACCACGAACAATCGCAAACGAATTTCCAAGCAGTTTCAGTAATGGTTCAATCAGCTTCGCATCGCGTGTCCGCCCAGCTACAACGGCGGCTTCGAGAGCATAGCCCGGGTCTTTCTCCTGCAGAATCTGTTGCAACGACGCAGTGGCCGCATTCCCCATTTTGGTGATGGAGTCGAGTGAGGCAAAGCGGAAGTGAGGCTCCTGCAAAGCCATCACAATCATCGCTCGACAGGCTCTGGCATCGCGCAGTTTTCCCACAGAGGCAATCGCATTGCGCCTGACCTCGGGAACTTCATCGTCGAGCATTTCAATCAGGGCGGGCGTCGCTTCCGGTTGCCCCAGATCACCTAATGCGGTAGCGACAGCCTCACGAACGACAATCCAGCTATCGCCTTTAAGTTTCTCCAATTCGGCCCACAGCCCTTCATTTTCGGCCATGCCCAATTCTAAAACGGCTTGTCGGCGTTTTTCGGCATCTTCCGAACTGGCGCTCTCTTTGGGTTCAACGGCTTTTAACAACTTCGTCAGGCGTGATTTTGATAACTTCTTCCTTTTGGTCGTGCTACCCGATGACGTTTGCCCGGGCTTGGAACCACTTTCAATTTTGGTTCCCGATTCGACAGCGGGCATTTCTGCGGAGTTTTTCACGCCGGTCGAGGGCTCATTTTCGGTCGTGACCAGAGGTGGCAAACTGGCAATTTCTTTCGCCAGATCGGCAAACTTTCGTTTTTCAACAAGTGCCGGCCCAGTCGTTTCCGACGAACCACCGGGTACGACCACTGCTGAACCACACTTGGGGCATTTGACCTTTCTGCCAGCCGTTTCACTCTTGGTACGGAACTTGGCGCCGCATTCGCAGGAGACTCGAATGGCGTCATTACCAAAGGTTTCCATGCGACCGCTGGAGCCACTGGGCCGAGCCAATCGCATGCTGCCCGACTGGGAACTGGCACTGGTGGGAGGCAATGGAAGCTTGCTGGAGGCGGCCGAAGCGACCTTGGCGGTGTCAGTCGATCCTGGGGTCGAGGAAGTCGAAGCGGGCGTAGAAGTCTTTGTGACGGTTGCCTGCGGCGTGGCAGCCGCAGGTGACGTTTGAATGGGCGTATTACCAGCCGGCTTCTTCAGACGCAGGCTCGATCCTGAAGAACCAGACGGAAGTCCATTCGCGGTACGTCCCTGATCAAAGCCTCCTGTGGCCACAGGAGATGCATTTGTTGCCGTTGTGCTAGTCGAGCCGAGAGGGCCACTTGAACCGACAGGGCCAGTTGTTCCGGCAGGGACTGCCCCTGTCTTGAGCAAGCTGTTTAGGTTGAGAACGGTCCCTGTCTTCGGACCAGCAGCCGATGATGGTCGAGCTGTCGATGCAGAATTCAAAGGTTGTGTCGCTACGGGTGCGTTTGTCACACCGGCGACTGAACTGCCAATTCCCGCGGCAGCTGCGACGGGTTGCCGTGTCGCAGGGGTCAGCCTTTCGCCACAGGCACGGCAACGGAGCATCCCGGGCTGAAGAGGTTCGTTGCATTTCGGGCAGGTGGGTGCAGCGTCGGACATGGCTCTACTCTCTCCGTGTGGAGGGAACACCAACTGATGGGATCATCCAGATGACCTGTCAATTTCTGCGATGATCTTGAGGGGATACCGTCGATTCGCAGGGCGATCCATCAAACGAGGTAGCCTGCGACAACCGCATGGATCGCCGCAGGCTCCTCGAGACTGTTCAAATCGTCAACTCCCGAGGAGTTGCCCAATCAAACATAATTACAATTACTCTTCGAAGCGACCCTTGGTCACAGCGCGGATGGCGAGTGTTGGACCGCAGAAGATTTCGAAGCTGTTGACTTCAACAACGTTGCTGGTGAAGCCCTGTGATTCAGCAGCTGGTGGAGTGGCCATGTCGTAGTTGAAACCTGGGTTGAAGAACTTGTCTCCGTTGAGGTCAACAACTTCACGAACCGAACCATCGGCCATCAGAATGTTGGCAGATGACTGGTGAACAGCGAACCAGTCGCGAGTATCCTGCAGCATCCAGATTGCGCTTGGAGCATAAGCAGAAATCACGGTGCTGGTGACAGCTGTACCAGCTGTTGGATAACCGGTGTAAGCCAGAGCTGCTGTTGCCACGTCGTTGGTGACGAGCAGGCGGAGGCGGTTGGCACTGGTGATCTGGCCAGGACCATCGTTGGCGGTTTCGCCGAGGCGAGCACCAGCGGTCAAAGCGGGATCAACGAGCTTACCTTCGCTGTCAACGATGTTGTCCGAGAGAACAGCTTCGTTGATGTCACCAGGAGAAGCATCGCCCAGGAGTGGCACGTTGTTCGAAGGAACGTCAGCACCTTCGAGGAAACGACGTGTGAGGGGGCCCACTGTGTTCTGGAACTCTTTCAGACCATCGCGGTAGATCTGTGTGCCAGTCACTGCTGGGCAAGCTGTACCACCGACGGAAATGGTGGCGACTGTGGTGAAGTCGGCGAGCACGAATGGGTCGTTGCCGCTGTTGGTGGTCTTGAAGTTCGTGCGGCTCATGAACCAGCTCGAAGCATAGTTGCTGTTATGGCCGTCCTTGATCAACCGTGCCACGAAAGGAGCAGCAGTTGTACCGGAAACACCAGCAGCGTTCATCTGGTAGCAGACGCTGTCAATGTTACAGGCGTCGAGACGATCAGCCAGAGGAATCGAGCTGTTCGAAGTGACGTTACCGCGGAGGAGGTCGTTCAGCTTTTCTGAACCACGGATGGGGTTAGCTGGGCAACGCATTTCGTGTGCCTTACCAGCGTTGACGCGAGCCAGGTCGGCTGTCCAGCCGTAGGTATCAACGCAACCATCGCGGAAGCGGTCGAACTGACCGGTGCAGAGACGATCGCCTGGATCGGTATCAGCAAAGGCGTTGAGACCAATGCCAACCTGACGCAGGTTGTTCTTGCACTGTGTCTTACGGGCTGCTTCGCGAGCTGACTGCAGTGCAGGCAACAGGAGAGCGATGAGGATCGCGATGATCGAGATCACCACGAGGAGCTCGATCAGGGTGAAACCCTTGCGAGCGTTCAGCGAGAACTTCTTCATTCGAGTCTTTCTTCAGTGAAAAGGGACGTGAAACCAACGGAAAAGACACAAAGCACTACCAACAAACGGATACTTCTCGACTCAGCACTTGATGGGCTCAACGATCGTTCGATGCCGCGCGACTCATCGAAATCCAGACCCATCATCTCTCAACTGCATGAGCCATCTTCCCTGCTGAACAAAGGCAGAGAGTTGGCCCGGCAGCGATTGACGTCCAAGTCAATCCATCCGGTCAGCACCTTCGCCACGCAAAGGCAAGGTCAGCATCCCTGCGTCTGACCTTTGCGACTGTTGTAAAGTAGTGGCGAAACAACAGGACTTGATGAACAAGACTGGAAATCTTTTTCATATTTGAAACTTGCTGTTTCGCTGGAAATCCAAGAATTGCTCAACAAGCACTTCTCAGTGTTTCCCCTATCACGACGGCAAGACTGTAGAAGCCAATTGTGACGATCTTGTGAACGTTCTTTGAAAAAACGTTAGGAACTTCGCATGTCACTTGACGCGCAAGCAGTTGGCGCGTAGCGGCAGTCAACGAATGCGACACTGAGTCAAACAGATAGCAAGGATCATTAAGAAGCTGCGAAGATCTTCATAATGACGAGCGGTCGCCTGTGAGGAATCAGTCGGTGATGCGGATGCGGTGGCTATCAGCGGAGTCAAACAGGGCATCGGCTTTGGAGGTGACTGTCTTCTCGATCAAGGTCTTCTCATTTCTGGAATAGACAATCACCTTCCGCGGGAAAAACGCGCGATAGAACATTACTCCCATGGCAATCAGCGAGATGATTACCAGAAACATCGCTGTTAAGAACAGAACAGCGATAAATAACCATACATAGAGTGGTACAGAGTGTTTTTCTTGTCTCTCATGAAATACTGAAGTCTGTAGGACAAAACCAGTGACCAATAATACTGCTATAAATATACTAAAAGAATGCGACATCATTTGAAATGGTGTCAGCATGCGGATGGTACGAATCAGTCGTGTAATGCTGAGATCCATGCCAATGCTGGCTCCAGATACAGATAATGGTTTCATTACCATCAATATGAACATTTCTCGCGAGTTAAAATCTGTAGTCTGCTATTTGCGATTCTTATCCTTGCGATCCTGGGCCACTTTTTGAGCGAGTTGCTTCTCTGCACGGTCCACACTGGCTTGAGCCTGGGCCACATCCCGCGATGCCTTGCTCACCGCCTGTTCTGCAACATCTTCAGCTTTGCGGCTCGCTGCAAACTTCTGCTCGGCCGCTTTGAGCTGGTTGTCCCGCTCGATGATTCGATCCAGCTTCTGATTGGCCGATTGCACCTGCTGCTCCTGCAAAGCGACCTTCCGAGACAGTTCTTTCGCTCGTGGATCGGCTTCAATAGCAGTCGCTTCGAGCTGTCGAAACTGTGCCTGGTACTCAGCGATCTGCTTCGCTGCTCCCTTTCGCTCATCCAAAGTCGTCGCTCGGGAAAGTTTTTCCTCGGCCTGCTTCAGCCCGGCACTCAAGCCCGTTTCTCGCTGACGAATCGCCTGCACGATCGGCCCGAGGACTCGATCTCTCTCAATCGTCAGCTGCTTCAGATTTTGCCGGGCAGCCTGTAGACCGGTCTCCTGTTCATACTTCTCTTCCATCTGCTCACGAAGTTTTTGGAGCGCGCTGGCCGCCTGCTTCCGTTCCTGCTCGGCCTTTTGAAAATCAGCCCTGGCAGCCCGCAACTGCTTCTCTTCGTCTTTCAAGCGGTCTTTGGCTTTATCGAGATCCTGCCGGGCTTCTTTCACCGCCTCGTTTTCGCGTTTCTCATCGCGAGAGTTGGCGCGACTTTTCTGGTCGGCACAGGCCACGGTTGTCTGAGTACAAACGCACAACATCGAAAGTACACACAGCCAGACACCAAGTGAAAGTTGTTTGTTTGACATAACGATCTGCCATCTGAAGGTGAACATCATGCGTTCTGATTGCCCGACGCCCTCTAGACTAAAACTCCAGCCAGTCGAACGCGAGAGCGCAATTCATCAACTGGAATCAGGCATCCCCTCTGCCGAGAGCAGCTTCTCAGGACAATTGCAGGACTCTCGTACGATGTGGATTTGCGAAGGCGTCCGAAAACTGAGCTAGGCCCGTTCAGCAGTTTTCGCTAGTTTTTGCAGCGCGTGTGCTGGAACAGTGGCGTTTTCTGCCGCCCGTGGGCAGAAATCATCGCTGAAACTCCCACAAAATTGACGGACAGAAGGCTCGCTGGACAGTTTCAGGCATCGGATCGATGGCCCGATCCAGCAGAGAAAAGGCAGATTTTCTAGCGATTGCTTCCTGAAAGGATTCCGAAGCATGGGTAACTTCAACCGGAATGACTCTTATTCAGACAAACCCGCAGTACGAACTTCGTACTTTGGAAAAACTGTGACTGCCGGAAAGAGATGGCTCTTCGCGGCAGCCGTCATGAGCACAGGTCTCGTGGCCGAAATGGGCGAAGCACTGGCCCAGGCCCGCACCATTCCCGCTTCGATCAGTCGTGAAGAGCGCGATCGATTAATGAATGATCTCAGTGCTCCCATGATGGAGTTTGATCAGTACAACAACTCTCGTTTGCGGCCACCCGCCAACAGTGATCTCTCGAATCCCACCACTGAACTCGAAAGGGTGCGGCCACTCGTTCGCGATGCCCAGGATGAACTTTCGGATCTGATTCTTGATCTGGGTGACGAATCAGCCCGCCGACCCGCTTTGCGATCCCTGCTCGTCGATGCCATGAATTTGCAGGCCCGGCTGACATCCATCGTGCAGCAGGCCCAGCGCACCAACGATCACCGCTATCTCACCGAAGATTTTCGTGAACTCGATGCACAGTGGCGAGAACTCTCCTATCGGATGAGCCTGGCGACCGATCTGAGCAAACGCACCCAGCAACGCGCTGCTAATCTCGATGGGATTGCCCAGTCGATTGGGAAAGTGCTGCTGATCCAGCCGCAGGTCAATTCCCGGGCTCTGATGGAGAAATTCATCCAGATGAGCACCGACATGCGAAACCTCACTGACGATGTCGCCTATGAAGTCAGTGACCGCCGTATTCGTGATGAACTCACGTTTGCTCTCAATCGGGTCAATCAGCAGATTCGCACGATGTCGCTGGCCGTACAGGACCAGGCAGACCGTAACATTGTGGTCGATCAGTACAAGCGTTTTCAGGAACTCTGGTATCCGGAAGCCGCCAAGCTGCAGGCCTATACCGGTTCTGCCATGGATCGCGATCTGCGTCGCATCGCCCAGACCGACAGCGAAATCCGCCAGTTGCTGATGATGCCCCAGCAACTCGATAAGCAGCAGCTGGTCTATCTCACCAATTCGCTCAAGAAAGATATCGATGAGTTCTTCCAGCGCACGCCACTGCTGCTGCTGGTGCATTTGCCCAAGTCGAACACTGTTCTCGCCACGGCTGATGAGTTTTACGGCGTCTGCGAATACTTTGTCGATATTGTGAACCGCTCGAACACCGCGAGTATGACCGATGTCGTCGAAGCCTTCCGCTACATCGAAGCCGCTGAGCGTAACTTTGCTGCCACGTTCCGCCCTATCCAGAGCGAATCGGCCCAGTCGATTCTCCGCAAGATCGAGCAGACGATTGGCACCCTTCGCTCAACTCTCATGGTTCAGCGTGATGATCTGAGCCGGCAGGCCGCCATTGATCTCGCTGCTGAGATTGATGGACTCACTTACAACCTGCAGCTCGTCAGCCAAAGGTGGCTTCAGGCAGAACGCCCTGTGTATGCCGCTGAAGCTCAGCGGGAAATCGCTGCGTTTTCCGAGCGAGCCATGCGTCTGCATGATAGTCTGGTGCGGGGATCAACTGCCGCACAGGCTCGCCAGCAGACCGAACAACTCTATGAGAGCTGGAGAAGAGTTTACAGCTATCTGGTGCAGTGCCGCACAGAAGACCGCACACAACTTGGTCGCCTGGCTTCCCGCACCACACCAGCCCTGGTCGAACTTCGAACCATGCTTTCTCAGTAATTCAGCGACCGATTCCGCCCCGCTCTGAGTAAGTCCTGAACCTTCAAAGCAGTGCAGATTCAGTAACATAACAACAATACAAACCTCCGGTCTGACTTCAGGCCGGGGGTTTGTCAATTATGGAGTCATGCCATTCAGGTCTTGATTGAGGATCGATAAAAAGTGTTCTTATGAACACATTCTTCAACAATCGTTTGCAGCTTTTGCCGATTGAACATGCAAACTTCGCCATACCAAAAAGTCGTCGCATTCCCGAAACTCGATCCCGCCGATACAATCTTCAGTGACGGTATTTTCCGTTCCGGGGTGGGTAGACCTGATTCAAGAGAACCTTGCTCCTGATCTCTGTGTCCGCCAGTCACCTCGAGCTTTTCATAACTGTATCATCAGGCCCAGTTTGCCATGCGTAACGAATCCGAAGTTCCACTGTCTGACTCCGCTTTCTCGATCCCCGTGGCTGATCGTTTGAAGCGTCTGCCGCCCTATCTCTTCGGGAAGATCAACAAGCTCAAGTATCAGAAGCGGCAGGCAGGGATCGATGTCATCGATCTGGGCATGGGAAATCCCACCGATCCGCCCGACCCGCTCATTACCGATAAGATGAAGGAGTCGCTCGCCGATCCCCGCAATCACCGGTACTCGGTCGCCAACGGCATCGGGAACCTCCGCAAAGAAGTCGCCGCCCGTTACCACCGCATCTACGGTGCCCGACTCAACCCGGACGACGAAGTCATTGCCTGCCTGGGTTCAAAGGAAGGCTTCAGCCACATGTGCCTCGCACTCATGGGGCCCGGCGATACGGCTATCGTCCCCGCACCAACCTTTCCCATCCATGCTTATTCGGTGATGCTCGCCGGCGGCAACGTTATCCAGCTCGATGTCCGCGAGCCGCACAAGTTCCTCGAAAACGTCGCCTACACCTGCGAACACCTCTTCCCGAAGCCGAAGCTGGTCATCGTCAACTTCCCGCACAATCCTTCGGGCACCTGCATCGAGCAGAGCTTCTTTGATGAACTGGTCGCGCTCGCCAAGAAGTACAAGTTCCTCGTCATCAGCGATTTCGCATACGCCGACATCTGCTACGACGGCTACAAGGCCCCCAGCTTCCTCTCGACACCTGGCGCGATCGACGTAGGTGTCGAACTGACGACCATGTCCAAGGGCTTCAGCATGGCGGGCTGGCGCATCGGTTTCTGCTGTGGCAACCGTGAAATGGTTCGCGCTCTCGCCACGATCAAGGGCTATTACGACTACGGCATCTTCCAGTCGATCCAGATCGCGGCCATCGTCGCCATGCGTCACTGTGAATCGGCGGTGGAAAGCATTGCCAAAGAATACGAGCACCGCCGCGATGCCCTTGTCGACGGCCTGACTCGCCTCGGCTGGGAAATCGAACGACCGAAAGCCGGCATGTTTGTCTGGGCCAAGATCCCCGAGCCATGGGCCCAGATGGGTTCCATCGACTTCTCGATGAAGCTGCTGGATGAAGCCGGCGTCGCCGTCTCCCCGGGCCGCGGCTTCGGCGAAGAAGGCGAAGGCTATCTGCGTCTGGCCCTCGTCGAGAACTCCCAGCGCCTAAGGCAAGCCGTCCGCGCCATCGGCAAATGCCTCAAACCCGAAACCGCCGCCACGGTGTAACACGCTTTCGATGAAAAGTAGCACTCTGTGTGCCATGCTTGCAGCTCTGAGCAAGCATGTTTTCGCAAGCTCTCAATGAGCTGTTATTCGTTGGAAAGCGTATGAGGTTTGATTTGGCGAAGTCGATCAATCGAAGCCCGGTTTCCAGTTAGGAGACTGGGCTTTTTCGTAGTGATTTGGCTTACGGTATCGGCGCGGTTCCCCTCGTTAGAATGTGCAAGGAGCTATTGTAAGATGGAATGTCTCGGCACGTCTTTGTGTCGCGCCAGTTGCCGCTCTTAAAAGGGAAACCTTCTCATGAAAGCACCCTATCTGCTTGCCATTGGCCTGTTGGTTTTCAGTGGCTCGTTGCTGGCTCAAAACGAGTCTGTTGAAACACCCATCACTTTGGAAGAACTTCATCGACGCAACGTAATGGGCAGGTTGGGATTGCCGTTAGGGACTGTGGCCACCATTGATGCCGTGATAACTTCAGGGAATGAAACGCGGGCGAAGGCTTATCAGGGCCTCTACCTTCTTACTGTCACGCATGTGAATGGCCAGCCTTTGGAGAAGCCGCCGCTCATGAGGTTTGTGGTCGACAGTTTGTCCTCCACCGTGAACCTCCCCCACGACAAGCCGCCGTTACTTTTTGGGGCCAATCAGGACGGGGAAAATCCAGCCGCCAATCGGAAAGAGATCGAAAAGGAATATGTGGGGAAGACACACCGCTTGGTGGTTTACGAAGAGGGTGGCTACGCAGGGATCCCGGACAATCTTCCCAAGGGTGTCCCCCTCGCGGGCGCTGCCGGTTTCGGATTTCGCTTCTCGACATCTCTGACGGTTCTCGCTGAATCGGCTACAGACATTCAAAATCACGTCAAGAAAAGATGATTTAGCTTAGACTCGCATGTCTCAAAGAATCGCCATCGGCAAATGCCTCAAACCCGAAACCGCCGCGACGGTGTAACACGCTTTCGATGAAAAGTAGCACTCTGTGTGCCATGCTTGCAGCTCTGGGCAAGCATGTTTACGACCCACAGCACGCTGTTGTTTCCCGGGAACCATGTAAGTTTTCTCGTGCTAGACAACACAACAAAAAAGCCCGGTCTTCTTGCGAGGAGCCGGGCCTTTTCTTGAATTGATGAGGTTGATCTGGTGCATCGAGCAGCGATCGCACTTCGACACTCTCGCTGACACACCGTCGCAATTCCAGATCGCTTACTGGGCCGAACGCTTACAGGGCCGAATCACTTACAGGGCCAGATTCGCCCAGTTGTTGATGTCGTCACCGCTGCCGTCTTCGTTCTGCTTGTTGGCTCCTGTTGACCAGATCGCGGGCTTAGTCGCGTTGGGAACCTTCGAATTGGGGTTCTCGTAATAGAAGCCCTGACCCCAGGCATCCAGCGGCACCTTATCCAGATACGGTGCAATCGGTCGGCCGTCGGCATCGTTGCCCGGCTTGATCAACAGCGAAAAAGCCTCATCACGCGATCCCTGAGGATACTCACCATCGTGACTGAGAGCATACTGCTGCAGGGCATCTTCCAACCCCTTGATACTCGCCTTGGTGGCCTTGACCATGGCTTCCTTCTGACGCCCAAGCAACTGGGGAACAACCATCGCGGCAATCACACCCAGAATGGCCAGCACCAGCAGAACTTCAATCAGCGTAAAGCCTTTTCGCACCAGGCGACTGGCTGATCGTCTCGCAGTGGACAGCGGATGGGAAATCATAGGGCAGGCCTTTCAATGTCGAACAGTCGCAGCAGAAATATGGCGTGGGCAGAAACAATCAGCTGGCCATGGCGGGTCATCAATACAAAGTCAGAACCTCATCTATATTGTCGTAAACACCCGGCAGATGCAAAAGATTCGGTGCTCCTCACTCCTCGTGGGAAGTTTTTTCTGCTCGCCAGCAATCTCCTCCCCGCACCCGAAACCCTCGTGATCTCACGACCGGATTTCACTGCAAAGAAACAGCCTCTCGCAGCAATTTCTCAGGCAATCCAATCGAAGCGACAAAAGTCTCACCCAGATATTCTCGCGCCCCGGGATGTAACATTCCCATTTTCGGTGTCACAAACGTGACGGTCACATCCGCTCGTACACACAGCTCCACAAGTTCATGCGGCTGTTCAGTCAACGGATTTCCCAAACCTGGGCCTGCATCTGCCGAAAAACCTGTGGGAAGATCCACCGCCAGCCTTCGCGAAAGGCTGGCATTCATCCCCTGCACCAGTTCCGCCAGCACACCACTCAACGGGCGACTTTGTCCCGTCCCCAGAATGGCATCGACAATCCAGTCCTCGGCCCGGGCGCTCGCAGCAGCTTCACCAAACTCACGCATCTCTCGCCACGGAATTCCCAGCTTCCTCGCGAGAGCCGCATTCACGCGGGCATCCGGTGCAAGTTCAGCCTCCGGATGCGTCGCAAAAATCTCCACAGCATAGCCCATGGTCCATAAGAGTCTCGCGATCGCGAATCCATCTCCACCATTATTTCCGCGCCCGCAGACCACACGCACGACGAACGATGTCTCTTCGCTTGATGAAGCCTGGACGTGCTGGCTGAACCAATCACAGACGGATCGAGCCGCATTTTCCATCAACACCAGGCTGCTGATGCCCAATTCTTCAATGGCAAAACGATCCACCTCCCGGCTCTGCCGGGCAGTCAGGCAATCAGCCGCCCGCAAGGTTCTCCAGTCCAAAAGGCGAACAAATGGGCAGATTTCCATAGACGTTTCCCTGCACTGCAACTTCTGCCGAAGAATTCGCTCAAGTGTAAACTGCAACGATTGTGAAGCGCAGCGTGAAACGGTTGCGAGGTTGTTTTCACGGAATACGAAGTGTTATCAATCTCTCCCTCACGGTCTGCCGAATAACGGTGTGCGGAGCGATTAATCCGGCTGTGCCGGAGTTCACAATTTGATCGGATGGAACAAAGATCATGGATGATCAACTGACCCCCGAACCTTCACGTCGTCGTCTTGGCCGTGGACTCAATGCACTGCTCGGGAGTGGGCATCATCACGAGAATGAGCCTGTCTCGAACGTAGGTGATCACTCAGAAGTTCATATCGATCTTCTCGAGCGTAACCCCTTCCAGGCACGGAAAGACTTCGATTCACAGGCCATTAACGAACTGGCCGACAGTATTCGTCAGCACGGCGTTCTCCAGCCAATCATTGTTCGCCAGATTGGCGACATGTATCAGGTGATTGCCGGTGAACGTCGCCTGATTGCGGCTCGCAAAGCCGGTTGCGAAACGGTTCCCTGCCGGGTGCTGGAACTTTCCGATCAGCAGGTCTTCGAAGTTTCACTCGAAGAAAACCTCAAGCGGCAAGATCTCAATGTGCTCGAAAAGGCACAATCGTTCCAGGAATATCTCAATCAGTTCCAGTGCTCGATTGAAGAGCTGTCGCGACGATTGAGCATGGATCGCTCGACAGTCAGCAACTTTATCCGCTTGCTCGAACTGGCAGGCCCGGTGCAGGAAATGGTCCGGCAAAGCCAGCTCACTGGTGGCCATGCACGCGCCATGCTCAGCCTCTCTCATGATCAGCAGGTCACACTGGCTCAGCGCATCGCGAGTGAGGGACTTTCTGTCCGCAAGACCGAAGATGCCGTGCGCAGCCTGCAGGCCGAAGGGACCGTCGAAGAGGGCGCCACAGTCCCCTTCCAGCAGTCTGGCAACGAGGCCGGTTCGGGAAGTCAGCAAGGTCTTTCCAATCATGTGCTGATGCTGCAGGAACAGCTTCAGGGCATGCTGGGTGCCAAGGTCGCCATTAAGCTCAAAGGCAAAGCTAAAGATAAAGGGAGCATTGTCATCGAGTTCACCTCGAACGACGACTTCGAGCGCATTCTGGGCTCACTCCAGAGGATTGCCGCTTAACGCCAAAGTTCTCGAATCAGCGAAGATGTCGTCAGTCGTCTTTATTGGCCACTGGCGACATCTTTTTTAGCACTGCTTAATCGCCAGTCAAACTTGGCAGCAGCAAAAAACATCCCAGGTGTGCTGTCCGCAATCGCTGAAGAAGCTCTTGAGCAGAGACTTGATAAAGAGCAGGTTCGAGCAGCGCAGCCTGCCTGGCATGCTCGGCGGCTTTCATCGATTGCTGAGACTCCTCCAGAAACTGGGCAAACACGTAGTGAATTCTCGCTTTGTCAGATCCTGGCGCGATCTCTAGCGCCTTCAGATAATAATTTTCGGCACAGTCAAAAGCGCCTCGCTTGCGGGCGGCATACGCTGCTCCTGACCATAACCGCGAGAGATTTGCGAAGATCTGATTGCCTGCCGCACTTCGATTCTCTCGCGGCCGAACACGTTCTACAGCATGTAGAAAACTTCTCTCACTCAGCGACCAGTGCTCCCTGAATTGATACATCAAACCTGTCAGTTCATAGCCTTCGAAAGATTCCGGATGATCACGAAGGATCTTCGCCAGTAATTCTTCAGCCAGCTCAAACTCATCCAATCCGAGCAGTAACCTGACTTTATGAAGCTGATCTTCAACCTGCGTGATCTCAATACTGTTGACTGACTGGACCACCTGGCGAATCTGTGCTTCCAGTTGCAGCCTCGACATTTCTGGCAGCAGTGTAGACGCTGTCCTCGGGCCGGAAAGCTGATCGATACGATCGAGCAGATCATAAGCCGCGACAAAACGGCCCTCATGCATGCGGGTGACTGCCAGATCGGCCCAGGTGCGCACCCGCTGTGTCGTCATTTGCCATGGTAGCACCACAGCGAGCACCAGCGCCATGAGAATGCTCAATCGCTCCGAATAAGTCACTTGACTGCTCGACGCATTTTTCTTTGATACCGACAGCTTTAATTCGCTGCGACTAAGTCGCACAAACCTCGAGTTCAACCAAAGAATTGCGACAGCCAGTAAACACCCCGCCGCAGGCCCGAGCATGATCAAGAACCAGCTTTGCGGCAGGCCCAGCCATTTGATCAGTACCAGGCAAAACAGGCCACAGCAACCAACGTACCACAAACTTATTGAGCGATACTGACTCTCTGGCTTATTGAGGACTGCCACGACCAGTGCATAAGCCAAAGGAAGCCCCGCGAGGAGACTCCATAAATATAAACTCAGATCATCACCCCAGGCTGCTATCACAATGTATCACTTACGATAGATGATTACACCGCCACATGCCCGACAGCCACCTCGCCACGCGACTTGGAAGCACCACGCTTCCAGATCATGCCGTCATAGGCATAGTGTAGAAAAGCAGCGACCAGATTCAGTGCCAGCCAGATTTCCGCGACTCGCTGACTTAAGAACCAACCACCCAGGCCCACCACCAGAAGATAAGTCAGAATGGTGGCCGCCCACACCGGAGCCAACTGACCAAGCAATCCTCTCGATGAACCTGCTGCTGACGGCTTGACACCATCATCTCGAATCGTTGATCTCGCCACCTGATTCCTCACAGACCAGCTACAAACAGCCATATACTCTGAGGCATGCACCCAGGCTGAAGCAATGGCCAGTGGTAAAATCCAGTCACGAAACCCACAGATTTCAGCAAGCAGCCATGCCAGGTACAACATCGAGATGCTGACTAAATAGATACTCCCAGACATCGATACGCGGTATCGTAGTATCGCGACGACCACGATCATCGAGAGGCTGGCGACAGCAACAACATCGGCTAGAGACATTCCTGGAGAAGACGGGAGTACCACCCAGCCCGAAGCCCTCAAGGCCACATAAACAATACTGCCGCGAATGCCGATTCGCAGCATGCGCTCGGTCCAGCGCCCGGAGGGATAGGCAGCTGAACTATAGATTCGATAAACCCCATGATGCTGAGCTGCAAAATGCCAGATATTCCAGAGAAAATCAGCAGCCACCAGACAGGTCAACGCCCCTGTCCCGGCCTGCACAAGTCCGCAAACGAGCACAACGGCCAGCAGCACACCCAGGTAGGAAACCCAGTGAGATTCACGACGTTTGGCATCACCCCATACCAAGAATAACGTCAACCAGCGGTGCGGCGTCGTGAGAAAGTAGACCTGAAGAAACTGCCAGTCGGCCTGGGCAGGCCCCGAGCCCAGCCAGGCTACCAGCACCAGCAGTGGCCATCCGATATTCGCAATCAGCAGCAAGTCCAGCGAAGGTGATAGCAACCATTTGCTTGATTTTAGCGAATCTGACGCCATGAAGAATCTCAATCATTGATCGAATGATACATAAGCGACCAGTTTCATGGATTGGTGTATTCCGGGGTCGGTGTCTGATCACCAATATTGGTCGCACCATCAGGAGCTTTAGCGCTACAACCTGCACAGAGCACAAGAATTAATAGTAATGCACTACCGATTTGACGCATGATTCGCTTCACTTTCTGCCATAAAAGATGAAATCTTACTGCCGGTCCACACGAAAACCTGGTAGCGAACAGAACCGAAATGTGTGCAGCGAAGAACATTCGACTGCTCACACTTCAGACTGAATAAATCGATTGGCTATTAGCAGTTAAAACTCACCGATGATCTCACCTCCGGCGATCGTCCCCAGATTCGAGAATACCGTGCGATCGATGTTTTCCGAGATAAAGCGGATCGCACCATCAGCCATCCCCACATGGACTCCACCCGTGTGATAGCTGCGCGGAGCGGCGATCGTCGGGCCCTGATCACTCGTCGTCGAAATTTGGGTGCAAGGCTCATTGGTTGTGTTTGCACAACTCGCAAGAATGTCAGCAGTACGATCATTCGGGCCACGACCTGTACTGAAGGCGGAAGCCCCCATCCCTGGAAAGACCCAGGCACCCCGGGCATCGGCAGTGTTACCAACGACGTATATCACCTCACTGAGGGCCACGCTGTTTGACATCCCGTCGGTAAAATCTCTGGCCGAAATGCGAGAACTGATCGTGAAGGCACCCCTGTTGGCATTCACGGTCATCGATTGCAACAAAGTCCCATTCCCGTAACTGGCGGCATAATTGCCACGAGACATATTCTCGAGGGCCCGAAACGCAACGTTCGCCCGGTTATCCCATGGATGACTGGGGCAACGATACATCGAAGGGCTGTAATGCCCGAAGACATTGTTCATGGCATCCAGCGGATCAATTTTCGTGTCGACAATTCGCTTGACTTCACCCCAGAGTGGCCCTTGATCCACCATGGGAAGAATCTGCAGCGCCCAGTTGAGCCCCGCAGCAGCCACAAATGGTGTTGTGCATTCCTGAATCCCTGAAAGATTCACGGGAGGATTTCCGGCACATTGAGGGGCTACACCACCCGGCGGAAAGACCGAATGCTGATCGTGGTAGTTGTGCAGACCGAGCAACATCTGCTTCAGGTTATTTTTGCACTCACTGCGACGAGCCGCCTCACGCGCCTGCTGAACGGCCGGAAGCAACAGGGCAATCAAGATCGCAATAATGGCAATCACCACCAGCAACTCGATCAGCGTAAAACCTGGCCTGCGCGGCTGGTTCGTGTTCCGGTTCTGTTTCACGATCAACATTTGTCATCCTTTTCCTGAAAAGAACATCGCCCGCAAAACGAATCGCAGGCCGAAAATCACACGCCGAACAATGTTGACTTTTAATCCACATCAACAGTTGCTTCTCTCGGCTAATCAAGCGTGATATTCAACCTTTAGTCGATTAAGTTTCCATTAACGGGATGTTATTTTTCCATTGAAGAACTATTGTTAACCAAAAGTCACTAGTGAACAGACTGTTCTGCCATCTGAGCATCCCAGTTTTTATGACAGCTTGATCATAGTTTCCCAGAAGTCAACACACCCCCGAACCACGACCTCACCTGAGGTGCTGCTGAAATTGGCACCGATCGCTGTGAAGCCGACCGACGAGGCCATCTGTTGTAACCGTGACCATTCCCGGCACGCCGACAAATCAGGCCGAAATGAATCGATGCGTACTTGATCAACTCGGAATCGATCCAAGTGCGCCTGCAGGCTGACCCTGGTGAGACGCCACAAGCTGCGAGACTCAGTCCACTAGACGACGGAACATCATCGATGAACAAGAGACGGGAATGATGCTGCCTGCGTGAGAAACGGGTTCAAAAAGTGGTCAGCCATGAAAGGCGACTCACTCGGAGGCCTGGCGCCCGCTGTAAAAAACGCACAGCACCCGGGTATCGGTCGTAAAGGGATTGACCAGCCGATGGGGAGTGGTGGCATCGAAGTAAAGGCTGTCCCCTTCTTCCAGCTCCAGCATCTCATTGTTGTATTCGAGCTGCACTTTACCGGAGAGCACCAGCAGAAACTCTTCGCCTTCATGGCCCAAGGCATCTTTTCTCTGACCTCCGGCGGGCACGGTCAGCAGAAAAGGATCCATGGCTCGATCAGGGCGAACATGTGCCAACGATTCATAAACAATATCTGACGTCTCGGGATTTCGCTCCACGACTTTACGCTCAGATTTCCGGATGACCGCCATCTGTGGCTTGCGATCCAGCCCTTCGACCAGATCGGAGACACTCACTCCCAGAGCAGCCGCAATCTGGCCCAGCGACTGCAGAGACGGTGTAATGCGAAAGTTCTCAACCTTCGACCACCAGCTGCGCGTCAGTCCGGTACGCGACGCCACCTGATCCAGCGTCAGCCGCTGATCAATCCGGTGATTCTTAATTCGCTGTGCAAGTTCAACAAGATTCATGCTTTAGATACTAGCACAAGTCGCGAGGCAACAATATCCCCCGCCAATTATGAATTCTTTGTGTAGGCTTTCTCGCGAGCACCAATACAATCGCAAGAAGACCTTCAGACGCGTGCCAGACCCTCCGCAAGGCGATCCTGCACAATCTGAATCATCAGTGGATGCAATCCGAGATGCGGACACAGCACAAACTCGACCTGGGGAAATTCTTCTCTCAACTGCTGGCGAAACTCTTCCAGATCAGCACTCACATGCACTCCCGCCGACAGAAAGTAAGGCAGCATCAGTAACCTGCGAATGCCAGGCAGAAGGCAGCTTCTCGCCGCTGTGGGAATATCAGGCTCGGCCAATTCCAGATAACCACAGGCAACTGGACCAGCATAACCCGCCACCCGCAGACCTGCGGCAATCTGTAGCAGATCGGCATTGGCTTCAGGCCGGCGACTGCCATGCGCAATCAGCAGTACCGCTGTTGATTCATCTCCAGTCGATAACAAATCCATCCTAAGCCTCTTTCGAATCGACCATTAACTGACCAGCAGGTGTATTGGCTGCCAGATCAGCAATCATAGCCCGGGTGGCCGCTTCGGCAGCGGCTTCCCATTGTTTCTCGCCAAAACTTTCTGCATAAGCGAGACTGCGAAAGGCAAAGTTAATCGCCCGCGAGCTGTTCACAATCGCCCCCAGCCCTGCGGAATCAAAGGCCGCTGCCACATCCGCAGCATTCCCACCCTGTGCCCCGTACCCGGGAATCAAAAGTGGGACATGGGGCATTTTCTCTCGCAAATCCTTTAGTTCACGGGGATAAGTCGCCCCCACCACAGCGCCAATCGAACCATAATTGCCATCAAACCCCGCCTGTAGAGCCAGTTTCTCGACGGTCTCAGCAACTTGTTCGTAAAGCGTTTGACCTTCTTTATTTTGATGGTTCTGAAACGTGGCTGCTCCGGGATTACTGGTTCTCACCAGAACATAGATCCCAGCCTCTCGCTTCTGGCACAGTTCGACAAAGGGCTGAAGTGTGTCTTCCCCCAGGTAAGGATTCACCGTGAGTGCATCAGCCGCATAGGGCGCTGCCTGTGGGTCTTCGCCAGCCAGATAAGCCTTGGCGTACGCCTCGGCTGTCGAGCCAATATCCCCCCGCTTGGCATCGCAGATCACAATCAAGCCCTGGGCTCGCCCATATCGAATCACTCGGGCCAGCGCCACTGAACCATCGGGCCCCAACTCTTCAAAGAAAGCCGCCTGTGGCTTGATGGCTGGCACCAGTGGAGCCACGACGTCAATCAGCCGCACACAGAACTCTTCGAAAGCCGCCGCTTTTGCCGCTGCCGGGTCATCATACATTTCTTCGGCAGCCCGACGGATTCGGACTGGCAACTGCTCCCAGCGCGGGTCGAGCCCGACCAGTGCAGCAGTTTTTTTCGTGCGGATTGCCTGATGCAGACGCGAGACAAACGAGGCCATTCAATAACCTGACATTACAGAAAACTCAATGATCACCACAGCACCCTGAACTGCAGGATGTTACTTCTTCGGGTTAGGTGCCAGGGGCTTCTCGGGAATCAAACCCGAAGCTCGTAACCAGTCTTCGCAGCGAGCCGGCCAGGTAGCAGCAGCACCGGCATCAGGGAACATCCCGAATCCATGCCCACCTTTAGAATAGATATGCAGGTCAAAAGGCACATTCGCCTTCTTAAGCGCTGTCGCATAGAACAGGCTACTTTCACACGTCACGGGATCGTTAAAAGCATGCGCCATAAAGGCCGGTGGCGTCTTCGAAGTGACCGGCAGCAGTTCCGAAAGTTCTTTTCCTTTGGTCATATAAGCGGGATAGACCAGAATCGTAAAGTCGGGCCGAATGTTCGCCTTCTCTGTCGTGGCCTTGTCGTCGGAAAACTCGGGTGTTTCAAAGCGAGTGCTGGCCAGTGCTGCCAGATGCCCCCCTGCGGAAAAACCGAGGATCCCGATCCGTTCCGGATTCAATCCCCACTCTTTGGCATTCGCCCGCACCAGTTCAATCGCTCTCTGCCCATCTTCGAGGGGAGCTTTCCAGTTCGGCTGATCCTTAAGGGCCGGGACTCGATACTTGAGAAGAATGGCAGTCACACCCAAGGTATTCAGCCACTCACAAACGGCCGTCCCTTCGTGCTCAATCGCCAGAATGCTGTAACCACCACCAGGACAGACAATCACCGCTGTCCCATTTTTGATGTCTGCTGGTGGCTCATAAACGGCAAGAGTCGGGTTAGCCACATTTTGCAGCCTGGGGACTTGCCGACCGGCTGTCAAAGGAGCAGCCAGCCCTTCAGGCTGTGGTAAAAGGGCTACTTGAGCCGAACCTTCGGGCCACAGCGGGATTATAATTTTCGGTTCAGCAGCAGAGGCACTCCCCAGATTCACCAGCGCCAGCAGACTCCCCGTAATCACAGTCGTGATTCTCAAAATGCCAAAGCGGGCCACTCGTCGAGGCACAGAGCGTCGAGGTACAGAGCGTCGAGGTACAGAGCAAAGAAGGTTGTTTTTCATCGGCAGGTACTTCCACGAAAAGTCATGAGACGGAGGATTCACAGCCTACGGCATCAGGTGCCCTGTCTGCAGCAGTCGAACCTCGTCACCCAGTCGAATTTTTCCACCAGTGTGGACTTTGGCCGTCAAACCGCCATGTCCTCGCATGGCGTTATAGCCTCCCGGGCCCAGGTTTTCTTCCATACGTGAACAAGGATCGCATGAGCCAGTCCCTTCAAAAATGGCTTCTCCCACTTGAAAGGTTTGTCCTTTCAGAGCCAGCAGATTGATCCCCGAGACCACAAAATTGCGGCGAACGAGTGCCGGATCCAGCCTTTCGATCTGCATCAAACCTGCCACAGCGACCAGATGCTCGGCCTGAATCAGCGTGACTTGCCGTTTGGTGTCGGGTCGGCGTTTGGCATGGTGATCGCCTTCCAGACCATAGCCCGCAATCGCCAGCACTTCTTCAACAGCCACAATGTTCGACCGCCGTGCGGAACTAAGTCCCATCCAGCGAACCGTCCCTGTTTGTGGAAGAATCTGCATGAGCTCGGCAATTGTGCGCATCAAAAGTTTCCGTCGCTCTCTTCAGGTTCGTCACACTCTATAGATTTCAATTTCAAAACATTTCTGGCGAAGATTCCATCGAAGAGATTCCAATAAACGTAGAATATGGAACATGATCTTAGATCTTCCAACATCCATTCCGATTCGGAGTCGAGCGGGTTGGGTTAGGCTGACCAGCCTTAAGCAACCATGTTCTGGTCACTGGAAACTGGCGCTTTCCGATGGCGATCTGTCAAACTGATCATGGAACAGTTCGGGTTCATTGATCGCTCGCCCAGATCTATTCCTCTGCAGTTTCACTTGCCAATTCGGCTGTTACGGATTTTACCGCCATGTTGACCAGAGTTCTTGAACCCGAAGTCATGGATACGCCCGAAGAGGCCCGCGCCTACGATGAGATGGATTTCACCGCAGTGAACGCCGCTTTTGTCGCTGACCTGGTGGCGGCATTGACTCCTGCCGATCTTCCGTTACCCCGGGACGCCACGACACCTGTGTTCACGCCCGCTTTGTCAACGAGCCTTCCACCGACAATCCTCGACGTCGGAACCGGTACTGCCAGAATCCCTCTCGAGTTCTGCCTGCAGGTGGATTGGGGCCATATTCTGGCTGTTGATCTTTCACCCGCCATGCTCGAAATCGCTCAGGAAAATGTCCACGCTTCCAGCTATCGGGATCGCATCACGTTAAGGCAAACCACCACCACACCACTTCTGGCAGAGGCTGCCAGATTTCAGATTGTGATGTCCAACAGCCTCGTTCATCATGTGGCAGACGCAGCCCAATTGCTCCGGGAGTTAGCCATGCTCGTGGCCCCGGGTGGCGTGCTGTTTGTCCGTGATCTCCTGAGGCCAGAGACCTCAGCAGCCATTGAGGAACTCGTGAATACTCATGCAGGTCAGGATACCCCGCGCCAGCAGCAGTTGTTCCGGCAATCTCTCGCAGCCTCACTCAGCCTGAAAGAAGTCGAGGCGATTGCCAGAGAACTTCCAATCGAAACAACGGTCACAAAAAACAGCGATCGCCACTGGACGCTGGTCGGCAAAGCCCGCTAATGATCAAAACGAGATCTACGGCTTCAATAGAAACACCGCTTCGACTTCCACGGGGATATTGCTGGGAAGTGAACCCATACCGACAGCACTGCGAGCCCCTTTGCCTGCCACTTCGCCAAAAATCTCGACCATCAGGTTACTGAAGCCATTGATCACCTGGGGATGATTGGTAAATTCCGAGACGCAGTTAACCATCCCGAGAGTTTTCACCAGTCGCTCAATCCGATTGAGAGACCCCAGTTCGTGCCTCAACGTAGAGAGCATTGTCAGACCGACAGCACGAGCCGCAGAATAGGCTTCTGTCTCGAACAGGTCGACGCCCACCTTCCCGACAATCAGCGAACCATCAGCCAGCCTGGGCCCCTGCCCCGAGACATACAGCCAGCGATCCACAATCACGACGGGCGCATAAACTCCGCCTGGCTGTGGTGGAGGCGGCAGGACCAGCCCCAACTCTTGAAGTCGTCGATCAATGTCCGACGGTGTCTGAGTTTCCTGACTCTCTGTCATCGCTGACCTTACTCGAAGAAGTTCTGATTCCCGCAGAATGCTGCCACTGCCCTTCTGGCCCGTGACCATGCCTCACCGATCGCGGCGAGTATGCAGCACATGAACTGGCCTCACAATCTGTGCACTCACACAGCGGGCGGGATTTCTCCAGAAAAATCATCTCCGACAGAAAAACTCGCAGGGCTGGCAGTCATTTCGATCACCTGATCATCCCCATCCGGGCAGCAATCTCGATATCCTAATACGACTGTTCACCGCATTCTCCGGATCAATCCGAAGCCTTGTTTCAGCTTAAGAAACCATGTTTTCAGCCAGCTGAGAGCCAACACAATGGTATAGGATCTGCAAAATCTTGCTGTGCGGTCCGATTGTCGCGTCTAAACTGTCTAGTGTGGGTGTACTGATCACAGCACACCACGGATCGGCTGCACTTGTTCAACTCGACTTTCAAACGCTCGATCACTGACAATCTGGATTGCTAACTCAGAGCTCGGGTGAGTAGGTTGAATGAGTTAAGAACTTCCCCGGAAGTTATTGGTGAAGTGTGAAATCTGACTGACTCAAAGCCCGACATCACACAAACTGTTCCTCACTGGCCCGTCGCCGTTTGTTTTCTGCCTGGAGTTCAATGATGAGAAGTCTGGTTCGAGGTCTAATGATTCTAGCGCTCGTAAGTGCAGCAGTTGTAACTGGTCTGATGACAAAAGGAGACAAAATGACAACCGTCGCGGCTGATGCAACCGGTTCAATCTATCGGCACAAACTCACAACTCTCAGTGGTGAACCCGTCGAACTCTCCAAGTACAAAGGCAAAGTGATCCTCTTCGTCAACGTCGCCAGTGCCTGCGGCTACACAGGCCAATACAAGCCACTGCAAGCCATCTCGGAAAAGTACAAAGATCAGGGTCTGGAAGTCGTGGGCGTTCCCTGCAATCAGTTCGGCGGACAGGAACCCGGATCAGCCGATGAGATTCAGACTTTCTGCTCAAACAAGTATGGTGTCACTTTCGACCTGCTGGCCAAAACCGATGTGAATGGCCCCAAGGCCTCTCCTCTTTATGTCGATTTGAAGGCCCAGAGCCCCAATGGCAATGGTGATATCGGCTGGAACTTCGAAAAGTTCCTCGTCTCGCGTGATGGCAAAGTCGTGGGCCGCTACAAGTCGGGCGTCAAGCCAGATTCCAAGGAACTGGTCTCCGCGATTGAAGCCGAATTGGCTAAGAAGTAAGTCCGACCCTTGATGTCAAATTGGGCGTGACAGGCGTCAGCAATCTTCTGACCTAAAGTGGCATCGATGAACCGAGATAGAGATCATTGTGGCCCATCCCGTCGGGATGGGCCATTGCATTCTCCAATCTCCTTAACCCTCTGGTCTAGATCGTTACGCTTTTTCGATGACCCATTTGGGCGACAGAAGAAATTCTTGCTTGCAAGTCGTTGAGAATCGGCAAATGCTGAAGTGAACATTGTTGATTCCCGGACATCACGTGCGAACGGGTTCCCAGGCGATTCTTGATCGGGCGAAGTATGCAGATTCTGTTGCTCGCTGGCTGGATCATGGCCACATTCGGGTGGCTCAGACCTATCGTGGCAGCCATCAACTATCTGTCGGCCAAGCCTTATTCCAAGCGAACACTTCAATGGATTCATGGTCTTCTGTTTGTCTGTGCCGGAGTTGTGGGCCTTGTTGGCGCAGCGGTCTTCGCGATCCGCTTACTCAGCATTGAGCCACTCGCGCCATCGATCCTTGAAACTGGTTATCTGATCTGTGGCGTTGGTCTTGTGGGTTGGTGGATCGCAGATGTGATCGAATGGCAGCGGGCTTGCCGGAGATCGGTCGATGAAGAATGTCATCTCCAGTGCCTTTCCTGGAAGACCGCACTCCAGCATCATCCCGGTGCTTCACGACTCTTGGGCTTGCCCGGTAACGAAGTGCTGATGCTCGAAGTGGCCCAGCGAATTATTCGTTGCGAAGGACTGCCCGAGGTCGCAAGTGGACTGTCGATTGCCCACTTCTCGGATGTTCATTTTCGCGAAGGCATGCCGCTGGAATACTTCCGTTCGGTGTTTGAAGAACTGGGACGGCTTCGTCCGGATCTCTTCATTTTCACTGGCGATCTCCACGATGACCCCGACTGTCTGCGCTGGGTTCCAGAACTCTTTGGCTCGTTACACGCGCCGCTGGGATGCTACTTTGTACTTGGCAATCACGACTGGCATGCCGATCATGTCAACGCCCGGATTGCTCTTGAAGATGCCGGCTGGATTGATCTGGCAGGCCGCGTATTACCACTGAGAGACCCCAGTGGTGAAATTGTCATCGCGGGGACAGAATTCCCCTGGATGGGCGATCTCCCGCCGTTCGCCTCTTTGCCGGATGATCGCTTCCGAATTCTTGCATCGCACACGCCCGACCTGTGGCGCTGGGCTGTCGATCAACATGTCCACCTGATGCTTGCCGGGCATACCCATGGGGGGCAAGTCCGCCTGCCGATCCTGGGGCCGGTCTTTGCTCCCAGTGTTGATGGTGTCAAATATGCGGGTGGACTCTACAAAAAGAACTCGATGTATCTGCACGTTTCCCGAGGCATTTCCGGGAAGGATCGATTGCGATTTGGCTGTCTGCCAGAAATCACCCGCTTTGTTCTCAAATGCAGCCCCAGAACAGAACTGACTCGCCCTAAGGCAGCCGAAGCTTCGCACGAAAATGGTTCGTAATCTCGCTGGCCCGTGTTTGACTTCGAACCGCCAGGCTTCATCTTCGAAAGGCATACTGTTGCGACAGCCCGCATTTCTGCAAGCACTTGGTCATGCGTGGAGAGGCCTCGTCGATGTGACAACCACACAGAAAAACATGCAGCGGCATCTGGCCATCACGTCAGTTCCGCTTCTCCTGGGCCTGTGGCTGAGTTGCAGCCTGACGGAATGGTGCCTGCTGCTACTGACCATCGGACTTGTCCTCTGCTGTGAAGTCATCAACACAGCCATCGAGTGTACTGTCGATCTGGCCTCACCCGAAATTCATCCCCTGGCCGGCCGATCCAAGGATCTCGCGGCTGGTGCCGTCCTTCTGGCTTCAATGATCGCCGTCCTGATTGGAGCGCTGATCTTTGCGCCGAAACTGCTGACGTTCATCAAATCACCGTGAAGCGAACCGATGGTGTGGCATCGGTCGGGTGGCAGGGGTCGAATGTCGTCATTCGCCCCCTGGTCAACCGGCTTCACCAGCGCAATTGCATCCGGAACGATGCCTTCATGACTTTCGAGCACGTTCGACTGAATTCAAAAGCGTCTCATGAACTGGGGGCAAACGAAGACGTTTGCCCCAGCCACGCAGTCTCCAGCCACACTTTAGGTCAATAGGCATGCAAAGTTGTGTGTCAAAGACAGCAGTTATGAGCAAGTTGACTTTCAGCTTTTGAACACACCATTTCAAAATGCGATTCGCATAATTAAATGACCGTGAAGTGAGCCGACGGAACTCCATCGGCACTTCACGGTCATCAATCTCTTCATCGTTCAATTTTCAATTTATGGCTTAGCAGCTTCTGGCAAGGGGCCGTAAACCTTGGTGAGTTGTGGCTCAATAGCATCCGCCCAGATGCCATAGCTCTTTTCATTCAGGTGCAGCAGATCAGGCATGATCTCTTTGCTCAGCGTCCCGTCGGCTTCCAGAAACTTCGGGCCAATATCGAGAAACTCAACCCGATCACCATCGGCCAGCTTGGCAATGATGGCATTCGCCCCTTCATTCACCTTGCGACCTGGCGTATCCGGAGTGGCCCCACGGGGAAAGATCGCCAGAATCAGGATCTTTGTCTTCGGCAGGCTCGTCTTCAATTTCTCGACAATTGCCTTCACACCCTCGGCAATCGCTTCGCTCGAATCAGAACCGGAGTTGTTGGTTCCAATCATCAGCACAGCCAGCTTCGGCTCAATACCGGCAATGTTGCCATTCTCGAGACGCCAGAGAACATGTTGAGTGCGGTCGCCACCAATGCCAAGATTGACGGCATTTCTTGGCGCAAATCGCTGCTCCCAAACCTTACGACCAGCCCCTTCCCACCCTTGAGTAATCGAATCGCCAATAAACAGCAGATCAACCTTGCCTTCAGCGACACGCTTGTTCATAGAGGCATGGCGATTCTGCCACCACTGATCATTGCGGGGAGCAGGTGTGGTTGTCGGGTTGGCTTTCGGAGCCGCCGCAGGAGCCGCTGCCGGGGCTGCAGGAGCCTGGGCAAAACCTTGAGAGACTAACGACGAGAGCACAAGTGCTGTCGCCAGTGATGCCGTCTTCAGTGATGCCCCTGAGAACTGTGGAAAAATTCGCTTCATCGGTGGTGCCTGACAAGTTGAGTGAGATGAACGTCCTCAGCTGCTCACCAACACCAGCTCTTCACAACTTGTGGCGCAAGCAGCACGAGATTCATTCATACCAGTTTGGCAATTGATAATGCCAGCACTCATTACTTAAGAATTCTCCACCGATGAGAACAATTCTTCAGCCATGATCCTCATCCAACGGGGCTCTCAGGCACTGTGAAAATGAAAGCCTTCAGCCTGATAAACCATCTTCCCCTGACTCATCGTGGCCAGAATGGGCAGCTCGGAATGAGACTTTTGAGGGAGCGTCCTCGGTTCCTGGAAAATCGTCAGATCGGCAAGGCCACCTGCTGAAAGTTCGGGAATCGTCAGACTCAACAGCTTTCGTGGCTGGCGAGTCGCCAGATCAACGGCATGGGCCAGCGGAATCTCCCCCAGAACTTTCGCTGTCGCAATACAATCCCCTAAACCCAGGTGGCTCCCCGCCAGAAACTCCGGCTGACCTGCGACCACCAGTTTCCCTGAATCGAGCACATCACAACCTCCCCAGTCTGAGACATACGCCCCTGGGGGAAGACCAGCCCAGCCGCTGATGTCGCAGGTCAACAAGACCCGATCCAGAGTTTTTGCGCGGATCACCGTTTTGACAAACGCCGCCGGGAGATGTTGACCATCCACAATCAGACTGCACGACAACCGGTCATCCGCCAGTTGTGGCCACAGCGGGTTGTGATGTCTATGGATTCTCGATTCCAGACCATTCCCTAAATGAGTCGCCAGCGTGACTCCCGCATCCAGAGCCGCCTGAATCTCATCGGCATTGGCGGCTGTGTGCCCCATCGCCACCACAATTCCACGCGAGACAAGCTCACGGATAAAGCGGTTCATCCCGGGAAGTTCCGGGGCCACGGTCACCAGCTTGATCATGCCATTCGAAGCGGCCTGCAAAGAATCAAACTCATCCAGATCGGGCGAACGAATCGCATGGAGTGGATGAGCACCGCGGGCACCATCCCGCGATGAAATCCATGGCCCTTCCAGATGAATCCCTGCCACTTGCTGTCCCAGCCAGGGCATTTCCTCAATCGCCCGCGAGATTGTCCGCACACTGTGGTGCATGGCACAGGTCGTGTTCGTCACCACAGCGGGGAGGAACTGACCAATTCCAAACCGGGCCAATTGACTGGCAATCTGGCCGATATGCCCGGTTGTCAGACTCAGGTCACTGAACCATTGCCCTCCGTAACCATTCACCTGCAGGTCAAAAAAAGAGGGAGAAACGAATGGCAGAACCATCGATTCGAGTTCCGAAAGCTCTGTTCTCAACGAATTCACAGAGCCGATGCGCCCGCCCTGAATCGTGATTTCCAGCGGCTCCCCTGTCGAATAATGACGCGCACGAAAACAAGGCATAGTTCACAAGCTTTCACACATCGCAAACGCGAACGGGCCAATGATCAGAACAGTTCCCATCTGTTAAATAATGAGACAATCCCTGATAGAAGCGTCTGGCAACAGACAATTGAAGCGAAAAGAACGTCTTGGATTTCTCTTTCAGATATGGCAAGAAAGTGCTTGGCCCGTTTTCCTGATCGGAAAATCAACACTTTCAAGGCTCTTCAAGTGAGGTGAGTCTGTTCGTCCAGACCTAGATCGTCCATTGTCGATTTCTGGCGGAAATCTCCCATCGGTCGACGACTTCCCCACCCTGGGCAACAATTGCATAAGGATAGAGAGGTACCGTTGTGCAAACATGTCTGGGGATTCCCCAGACCACATCTCCTACGCTCATTCGATCACGATCGTGAGATTCAATCACCAGATGTTCTTCGCTTTGCAAAACCTGCTTCGAATCGATCAGTTCTGGTAACCACACACGATGTCCCATCGCCTGGTCAGGTGACACCGCTTTATGACCCAAATCAAGCGTCAACCGATCAGCAGTTGGCCGGCTGATAACTCGACTGAGAACAAAGGCTGCGGCTCGATAATTCATCTCAGGAAACTTGAGGGCATACCCCCAATCGTGGAGCACACACGTTCCGGGGCTCAGTTCAATCGCGGGATCGTCCACCTGGCTCCACAGATCGAACGTTCCTGTCCCTCCACAAACAATCTGCCCGACTTCGATACCTGCAGCACGCAGACGCTCGCGTAACTGCTGCACCATTTCCCAGACCTGCCTTACGGAAGCAGCACGTTCTTCAATGTTCGTCTGATGCAAATGGCCATCATAAACATGCAGGCCAGCCGCATTCAGACCAGGTAGTGCTATCAGTTTCTGATAAAGACTGAGCGATTCAGGTAAGCGGGGATCAACCCCCGTGCGGTTCATCCCGACATTCAAATCGAGCAGCACATCCAGTGTAATCCCGGCCGTACTGGTCATCTCGGACATGGCATCGAGCGTCCTCGCATCATCAGCCAGCACTGTCAGCTTTGTTCCCGGGAAGCGATGACGAAACTCCGCCGCCCGGCGCAAATTCGGCCCCACCAGAGGATAAGCCAGCAGCACATCAATAGCACCAGCTCGCGCCAGCATTTCGGCTTCCGCAAACGTGGCGGCTTTGTGCCGGCGAATTCCCCGCGCGACTTCCAGCTTCGAAAGCTCCAGCATCTTGTGAGTTTTGCAGTGCGGTCGGAGTCGTTCCGGCCCACCACTGACCGCCAGCATGTGGTCAAGATTTTCTCGAACTGCATCGAGATCAATAATCAGCGCAGGTGAAGGAATCGCTTCGGCAACGCCAGGTGCCAGTGGAGGTGTCCATCTCATGCAGAACGCTCGGCTCTCGGGCAATGATCGGCAGAAGACTCCCGATCAAGGTGGTGACAATCTCAAAGCCACAGCATGGCCGATTGGTGGAGGCGTGGCAATCGATCAACGATCCTGATGAAACGGACGGATGTCTCGTTCGCGGATGTCATGAACAAAGCAACCACATTTTTCAGGCATTGACCTGCAATTGATGGAGGACGGGTTTACGCACAGTCTCCATCGAAACAACCACCGGTGCCGGTGCGGCAGGCAGATGCTCTTCCGAGAGGACGGTATCGATCACGAAATAGAGCAGCTCCCGCAACGGATCGGGATGGACACTGTCGGCCAGAGTTTCCACCCGGGCTCGCGATTTTTCGACCAACGTCTGAGCTTTGGTAAAGATCCCCAGCTTTTCAAAAACCCGCTTGAAGGCTTCGAATTTCGCATGCGGGCTGTAAGTCGAACTGGCCACGCGCAGCAACTCTTCGCGATCAGCAGGCGCCGCCGCTTCCCAGGCCATGGCCCACAAGAGCGTCGGTCGCATGGACTGAGCATCCTGACCAGCCACCAGCTTGTTGTGATCATCACCCAGCCAGTCACTCAGATCATTCAGAATCTGGAAGGCCACACCTAAATGACGCGAAAATTGTGTGATCATTTCGGCGTAGTCATCCACCGGCCCCGCCATGCGAATGCCGGCATACAGTGCCGCTTCGAACGCCGGCGAGGTCTTCAGCGCATAGATCTTCATCGCTTCAGCAGGAGTCAGATCATGTCGGCCAGAACGTGACCACTGTAACTCAGCTCCCTGCCCTTCGCACAGCTTCATATGAGCTGCCGAAAACGCATCGAGAATATCGGCAGCGACTTCAGCACCCAGCTCTTTTCGTGAGGCAGAAACCAGTCGATAACCTGCCCCAATCAAATGATCACCCAGATTAATGGCCGGCCCGACACCATACTGCCTGTGCAAAGTTTCCTTGCCATAACGGAACTGGTCGTTGTCCTGAATATCATCGTGTATCAGCGAGGCTTTATGAAAAGCTTCGATGGCCATGGCCACACGATTGACAGCCGGTGGGTATTCGAGGGCCTGATCCTGATGATCAGCCGTCAGCCCGGCAGCACCCGTGAGGGCATCGTAGGCAGCCAGGGTGATAAAAGGCCGCAGCCGCTTGCCCCCATGCTGCAACCAGTCGAGCACCACCGTCTCCGTAAACTTGAGTGGTGACAATTGATCCTGAGTGTCAGCTCCGCCAGCTGCTTTCACTCGATCACCTTTGAGTGCATCCGTGCGAATGGGTTGAGTCAGCGTTTCGAAATGCTCATCAAAGGCCCGGTTCGAGGCCCGCATCAAAGGCACAAAGCTGCGAGTTTTATGATCGGGCAATGGCTCATACTTATCGAGACATTCCCAGACCCACGATTCATCGAGCGTCGTATTTTTACAATCACCCGAATGCAGCGGCACCGCATACGAAGGGACGCCGGCAATCAGCACCTTGTCGATCGCCTTCTCCAGCACATTCAGGCAGGCCACTCCCAGAATGCCATCGATATGCCCGGAGACGATAATCTTCAGCACAATCGGCGAGCCTTCAGCCACCAGGACTTTGTAGCCCAGCTGTTCGGCTTTCACCTTGTAATCTGCAATCGAACAGGCACCGCAGCGCTCGCAATCCAGACCAAACTCGTCATAGTCGGCCGGACAACCTTCGGCATGCTTCAAGCAGTGGGGCAACAGCAGCATCCGCCGCTCAAAAGGAATGGCCAGAAACTGTTCGCGCCAGAAGACATTCCCCAGCATCACCATCGCAAAGCCGAGAAACTTCTCGGGCTCACCATGCGTGGCCAGCATCTCCCGCGCCATCGCTTCCAGTTGATTGCGGGTGAATGGCTTCGAGCGATCCAGTGTCTTTCCAAAAGCCACCGCATCAGAGCGGATCTTCTCGCGATGCGCGAGCGTCTCCGGAACGAACTTGAATTGGGCCGTGCTCCGGCGTTTGGGCTTATCGGCTTCGGGATGCTCCTCAACGGGAACAATAACTTGTGATGCCGGCGTAGAAGTCATCGACATAGGTATCTGTTTCACCAGGTGAAGTCCGCTTGCAGAGCCCAAATGGAACGCCTCATAAGGTGTTCACACTGAGAGGATTCAGCACACGAGGAGTACCCGTGCTCAACACAGATCTTACTCGGGATTGTATACCGAAACGAGGGGCTGCCCAGGAAGTTTGGCAAAATGGGTACGTTTGTTCTATTGATGAAGTCGAGAAGTGTGCCATCCACTGACCCGCACTTCCTCATGAACGCTGACCTCTCCGGCAGAGACCGAACAATTGGTAAATTCCACATGGGAAATGTGGTGGCACCAGCTTCAGTCGTACCTTCTGTACAGAAACCCAGTCGATTTCCAGCAGCGTCTCATCATGCTTTCCATAAAATGATATCGCTCTGTGTACCATACGCTCTGCGTGCCATGCGTTCCGTGTGCTGTGTGCCATGCTTGCAGCTCTGGGCAAGCATGTTTTCGCCACCAACAACGTACTGTCGCTTCCAGGGAGCCGACTTAATCCGCCCCCTGTTCATCCGGCTGATCAATTTTTGACTCAGAGTCCTGGACAGGCTCCTGCACAACAGGGTCTTCTTCACCGGCAACAGGGTCTTCTTCACCAGCAAACTGTGTCTGCAGAGCATCTGCCTGAAGACCTTGCTCTCGCAGCCAGCGGACAAGAATGGCCACTGATCCATGTGTCGCCAGCACCCGCTCACAACCTGTTTCTTGAATCGCCCACAGCAATTCGGGCCAGTCGACATGATCCGACACGACGAAACCACGATCCATGGCCTGCCGCCGGCGTGTCCCCCGTATCGTCATCCAGCCCGAAGCAAAAGCCATCGACACATCGCCAAACTTTCTGAGCCAGACAGTTCCCTGCACGGAGGGTGGCGCGATGACAATCCCACGCGACCACTCAACGCCTTTGGGATGACCCACCACCTGCTCTGTGGGCGGTAACTCAATTCCACTTTGCCGATAATCGGCAGTGAGCTTCTCAACGGCTCCATGGGTATAAATGGGCCCGATCGATGGATCCAATAATGAAATCAGCCGCTGAGCTTTCCCGAGAGCATAGCCCAGGAGCACGCTGGTACGACCTGCCGCCTGATTCTCGCGCCACCAGGTGTTGATCTCACTGGCGACAACGGCAGGATCGGGCCAGCGATAGATGGGCATGCCGAAGGTCGATTCCGTGACGAACGTATGACAACGCACAGGTTCAAACGGCGTGCAGGTTCGATCCGGGAAAACCTTGTAATCACCCGAGACCACCCACACTTCTCCTTTGTACTCCACTCGAACCTGCGACGAACCGAGGATATGACCGGCAGGATGCAATGAAACTTTCACTGGTCCCATCGAGAACTCGGTTCCATATCCCACCGTTTCGATGAGAGCATCCTCTCCCATCCGTGTGCGCAGGACACGCAGCCCTTCGTTCGCCGTCAGATAAGAGCCCATTCCCCGCCGCGCATGATCTCCATGAGTATGGGTAATGATCGCCTTGGGGACAGCCCGCCATGGATCGATATAGAAATCCCCCGCCTCGCAGTACAGACCTCGATCATTCACAGTCAGCAGGGGTGTTGGAGCCATTCGTTCAATCGATCAATCACAACTTGAAACCTGGGTTTAACATCTTTTGGACAGGCTGGCCCTGTGCTGCTGCAAGCAGGTCACATCGATGGGTGGCTGGGGTCGGATGTCTTCATCCGCCCCCAGGTCAACAGAGTTCGCAAGCACGATTGCATCTGTAACAACCCTTCCCATGATCATTGCCATGAACAACTAGCGTCACATAACCTGGGGGCAACCGAGGACGTTTGACCCCAGCCACACTTCAAATCAGCACACCAGCGAAATTGTGTCTGAAGAGATAGCTCGAAACTACAAAAAGGTCACTCAGCTCAATCACAAAGTGATCATCCCTGCCCAAGTATTGTAACCTCAAAGCGACATGCGTCACCCGAGGATCTGTGTGCTCATCTCTGTCGATGATAAAGCTGAGACCACAGGTGACTGGGCTTTCTTTGGTGGCTCGACCTGCTCAGACGAAGCCTCACCTTGTGAGAGGAGCAGATAAGCTGCCAGTAAAAGCGAAATGAGCGACAGCGCACCGGCCAGAACGAGACCGTAATGGAGGCCCCAGGTTCTCGGCTTTTCCTGAGGTGATAAACTCTGCACGAAGCGAAAATGCTGCCATCCCGCAATGGCAAACGTCCAGGCTCCCAAAGCCACCATTCCCAACCCTAACCACGAACCGACCCCGGGCCTGACAGCCTCCTGCCGGTGCAGTAACTGCAGAAAAACTCCAAACCTCGCCAGCACGAACCCCATCCCCACAATCGCCAGTCCCGTGCGAATCCACGCCAGGAGTGTACGCTCAGCCGCAAAGTAAACACGCGGATCTTCACCGTCGGACATTTCTCATCGCCTCTTGATTTCCGGCATGCTGTCTTGACTTCGAACGATCGAACGACTTTCGCAAGGGAGATTTTCCCGTGAAATCGCACCCGCCGCTACAGTACAAACCCGGCACAGCATAACATCAGTTGAACAACCGGAATGTGTGGGCCCACAGCAGAGTTAATAAGAGACCCGGGTTGCTTCCAAATCGCCGACAATCGTCCTTCGAGAAAGTCTTTGTCCATGAAAGTTCTTCTCTCCAAAGCCGAGATTCAACAGCGAGTCCGCGAACTTGGCGCTGAGATTTCTCACAGATATGCCGGCCAGCCACTTACAGTCGTCGCCATTCTGACGGGGAGTGTCATTCTTGTGGCGGATCTCATGCGGGAACTTTCCATCCCTCACGAAGTGGCGTTTGTCCGCGCCAGCAGTTATCGCGGTGCGACCACTTCGGCTCAGGCACTGGTAACAGATCTCATGGGGCTCCCCGATCTCAGCCATCGACACGTGCTGCTTGTAGATGACATTTTCGACACTGGCCGCACCCTGGAACGAATCTCCAAAGAAGTCCAATTGCTTTCGCCCGCCTCGCTGCGCACCTTGGTTTTGCTTTGGAAAACGGCCCGCCGCGATGTCGATCTCAAGCCAGATGACTTCGGATTTCAGATTCCTGATAAATTCGTCGTCGGCTATGGACTCGACTTCAATGGCCAGTATCGCCACTTGCCCGAGATCTGCATCTTCGATGAGAAATCGGCTCCCACTCTCACCGCATCAGTCGGCAGTGAATGAGGCTTCAGCAACCGGTGCCTGCTGGAAATTTTGATACAACGGGCCTGTCAGCCGGATCGGCTGGATATCGAGACGGATATTCTCGACCGTGTAGTCATCACCACCAAACGCCTCGGTATACCAGCCGCGACTCCGTTCATCCCGCGAAAAGCGGAACTCAAAGCCATCGACCGCTTCGAACCTCGCTCGACCACCATCAAAGGCCAGGCCAATCGCCTCCTGCTGCGTGCTGTCAATGAGTTCGCCCATCAGATCGGCGACCGCCATATTGGCGAGAATGTCGTTGAAGAAGAGTCGTCTGCGGTGAGCCGGTCGAAAATCCGGTGAGTTCGGATCGAGAAACTCATCGTCGAGCTTCTGCTGTGAAGGGGTCACTTCCATGGTCAATAGGTCAAAGCGGTCACCTCGATCAAGATACGTCAGCCTCACATTGGAAAGATTGAAGCGTCCTAACGCCTTTTCCGTCGTGGCCTGGGAGAGATCCATCACCAGGGCCCCCTTATAACCCAGCACACGGACATCCTTCCCATTTCGCACGACAATGGCCGAGTTCTCATCCACGCCAATCCCGTAACGAATCCCTTCGGAGTGCATGGCCACCAGCGAGCGGGCAAAGCGTCCGCGAACCAGGCAGTGCTGCTCGACAAACCACCGCTCATCCAAGAGCCCCAGGCCATTTCCCAGTTCCCGGCCCATCGTGACTCCCGTGAGCAAGGTATCCAGCACAGAATTGGCCGAGCGATACATCACTTTACTCATCACAGCCGCACCAGCGCTCGTTCCCGCGACCACACCTCCCCGGCGGTACAGGTCGTGAATCGCACCCAGCAGAGGCAATGGTTCACCGTCTTCACCATGGAGCCCGCGGATAATTCGATCCTGCGAGCCACCCAGAATGTAAATTCCACTACTTTCCCGCACGAGTGCCAAAACATCAGGATCGGCTGCTGCTTCGCGCGGCGAACGAGACATCTGCCGCCACGCCACCGGCAAGGTGACCGTCTCTCCTCCAGCGGCCTCAATCGCCTCAGCCACCCATTTCGACTTTCTTATCGGGTCGAAAGTCGCCAGGGGAAGGATCGCAATCCGACTTCCCGGCCCTCCAGAAAGCCTCACGATTTCTTCCCAATATTCCCGCTGATCGAACCGCTCCGATCCGCCAATGATCATCAGCGAACCCACAGTCTCCGGAATCTCGGCGGCAGGCAAATCTCTCAGATTCGGCCCGCAAAGAGCGAATAGCAGTACACAGAAAGCTGTCCAGCTTGCCCAAAATGCAGTATTGATCGAGTTTTTCACTACCAATGACGCAGCACCATAACGATGCGTAAAGCGCCAGCCAGAGCGGCACATCCAGGTTTCGCCCTGCAAATTCTGTCGAGATGAGCGGGAAATTTGTCCGAGCATCGCCAACCTCAAGTGAATGGTCTTCCTGACGAAATTCACCAGCAAAACGGTCTCGCCTCTTTGAGAATCATACTCCTGATCCCTCTCATCTGCCGAGGGGAGTTCCGCATGAATTCTTGTTTCAGGACACGACAACCGGCTCAAAAGATCACATGAGCAACTCTCGGGCCATAAAGAGAATTAAATTGCTTCGAACTCTGTCGAACGCATTTCTAAAGGGATGTTTTGCCAACCAGCCCAGACTCCCGATCAATCTCGACCCGATTCACTGGACGCGGGAGGATTCGAGTTGGCTGGTGGCGATGCCTCGGGTGTTTCCGATTTGGGCGCCTCTGTTTGAGGAGTCTCGATCTTTGGTGCCTCGGACTTGGGTGTCTCGCTCTTGGGTAGGTCAACAGCCGCTGGTTCTGCTGGAGTCGCTGGCGACACCGCCGGAGCAGCGGCTTCGACTTTCTGACCAGCTGCTGGAGCCGCTCGACGTTTTGATTCCCCACTCCCTTCAACAGGCACAATTACCGAACCCAGCACCCGCTTATTCGAATCATCCTGCACCCATGCCACCAGCGAAAGCCCTTCCAGCAGCAAAGGCTTGATTTCAAACTTCACACTGCGGTTCTGTTCGATTTCGGCAATCCCGTCTTCCAGCCCCTGCTTCAGGTCTGCCATCGTCATCGAGGTGGAATACTTGAGTTCATCTCCCTTAAGGCCAGTCCCTTTCGCACCACCCAGCAGTCTGCGGACAACAAAGTGATGTTCCACGAGACCGTTCGGAGCTCGCAGCGTGACGGTATTTTCAACCAGCGCCACCCGCAAGCGCAGCGGATCACGTTCCTCAGGAAGTGTCTGGGAGTCTGCACTGGCAGAAACCGTCAATTCTCCATTTTCAACCTTGGCCTGAGCGGTAACCAGAACCTGGGCTTTCTCCTGAAGAGCGGCATCCACTTCTCCACGCAGCCGGGCGTAGGACATTGATGCATGCTGAAGAATCCCCCCCACCCCCGGGACAAATCGACCATCCACAAACAGTGAAGGAGCCGCCTCGCCCTTATAGTAGGCAAATCGATCCTCCCCATCCTGAGTCGTTAACGGATCGGGCGTGGGGATATTCAGATGATAATGCAGCACAGCAATCGCCGGGATGGGATAAGTCTCGACCAGTGATTCCAGCGCCAACGACGCCCCTAAACAGGGTGGACAACCCACGCCTGTAAACGATTCAATCAGCGGCACATGATGACCGGCATTGAGTGTCACTGGCGGAATCAGCTTCATCGATTCTTTGCGGAGAGACTCCAACGTCGAGTCATACAGCTTTTGCAGCATCTCATCGAGGCCATCGACCGTATCATTATGGCTGCTTTTCCACAGCTTGATCAGACTCTCACGCGGGCCCGGCTGGCCAGCAGGAACTCCCTGGCGTGACCGAGCACTGAGAATCATCCCTTCCAATTGCGGCAACGCCACAATGCTCGACAGATACTTGATCGCCTCTTCGTTCTGGTTGGTCTTCAGGCTGTACTCAGCCAGTGCATCGAGCAGTTCCGGGTTGTAAGGCTCAATCGCCAGGAAGGTCTTCAGCTCCTGGGCGGCTTTTTCCGCTTCCGGGCCTTCTTTGTTAATCGCCTCGAGCGCAATCACCATATCCAGTGCCCGGCGGCCGATCTTCAATTGCTCCGCCATCAGTTCACTCGGGTTCAGCTTCTCAGCGGCAGCAAACTGCTCAATCGCGCGATCTGGGAAGAGCCTCTGAATGGTGAGCTGCATGGCCAGATTCACGCGGGCTGTCAATTCCATCCGCGGCCCCCAGATGGCGGCCATGGCCAGATAATCCTTCTCAAAATCGGCAAACTTTTCGGCGGTCCACTTCATATCGCTCATCTGCGACATCTGGGCCAGAATCGCCGTCATCGCCTCAAAACTGACGGGAAGTTGCGGGGCCTGAGTCGCTAATGACCACATATTGGTCACGGGAGCTTTGCTTTCGGAAGCCTGCTTAAACTGCTCAGTTCCAATCGTGGGGAGGGAATTCCGCAACTCCTTGGCAGTTTCCATCTCCGCACTAACGGGGAACATACGCACAAAGGCGATCCCCGCAGGTTCTGTGGTCAGCGTGCCAAAAAACACACCCTGTTGCAGTTTGCCTTCCAGTAACGCTTTCTGATCGCCCGCCAGTTGGAGTTCGACCGTCATCTGATCGCTATCGATTTTCGACGACAGAATCGATGCGTTCTGCAGAATCTTGAGATCTTCGAACACCTTCACCTGAGGATCGGCTTTGGGATCAAGATCCCACAACCCCACGATGAAGTCTTTGCGCTGCTCGGTAAAGATGACCATCCAGCGACCATCCAGCACCGTGACTTTTTCCCGCATCTGCACCGCTGGCTTGGGAGCTTCCTCCGCCTTGGTGGCCTCTTTACCCGCTTCCGCCACTTCGGCTTTCTTGCCACAGCCGGCGAAACTGGTCACAACCAGCGCGAAAAGCAGTAGCCATGTCCACTGGAAGCTCGACGATGATCGATCAATCGGAAACGACATGCTGAAAGTCCTGCGAAAATTTCAATCCAGATCACCCGCAGCTCACGGGCTCTCTGTCATGGTTGCTTGTCATTGAGAACGCCAGAATGATAACCGGAACCCCGCTTCTTCGCACATGATCCACTTGCCATAAGTACTGGCCAATCATGAATTATGGATGAAAAGTGCTCGATCGTCACCTGCCCGAAAAAGTTCTCACACACACATCCGGAAAATTTCTGGCATCATGCGCAAGTGGTTTTCGCACTATACGAAGTGAGACTCCCTCCAGAGTTGATTCACTCAAAGTGATACGCCCAGTTCGGCCATTTGAAGGGTGAAAATCTGAAATGACTGATCGACAGCCAATAATCATCTCCCCATCTTCGCCACAAATGGCAACCTCCAGTCACCAACCACTCCTTTCCCGACTCACGGGTTTCGTCGGGGGGGGCCGAGTTCACTTTTTCACTGCCTGCCTGCTGTGGAACCTGTCTCTGGCGGGAATCTGGTCTCCCTGCCCCCATGCCTGGGCACAATCCAAACCTCCCGGAAATGTTATCCCCACGGAATTCAGCCAAGGTGACCAGCGGTTGGTCTTCACGGTCGCCAACGCGATGCACAACCACCCCGAGCTCTACTATTACCTCTGCAAAGACCAGAAAGGTCGCGAGATTGTCCGACCACTCAAAAACCCTTCCCAGAATCCCGGCGGCAAATTCCTCGAGAAACCACCGATTGCGGTGCTGGATATCGAATTGAACCGGTTTGGAGCATTACCCCAGGCCAAGGCCGGCAAATACCTCGAAGACCTCTGTACCGAACACAACAAACGGCGCGCTGCGGGTATCGTGGTGGCGCAGGGGCCAGCCCCATACATGGTGGGAGGCGACGGAGTCCCCCCTGGTGCTTATGTACCGCCCGATCCCAAACTGATGCCGAAACCTCCTCAGCCCGACCCGGCCACCAAAAACAAAGCACAATCCGCCTATGCCGAACTGGCCAAAGTTCTCTCGAACGATTACGCCCTTTCCGGCAACGATGTCGTCGCCAAAGTTATCCCCGAAATGATGAGCACCATCGAAAAGAACAGCAGTGAGCCTGCCCTCCAGAAAGCCGCTCACCATCTTGTCACCTACGATCAGAAAACGAGCAGCCTCTTCGATAAAGCCGTTCAGGGCCGCGACCAGTCGTTAGCCAGTGCCAAAGCTCAACTCGCCCGGGCCGAACGTGGCGATTACACCCACACAGAAACCTACGAGTATTACGACGAAGGAGCCGGCCGGTGGGTGCAGAAGAACGTTCAAGTTGACGACAACCCGACTGTCGCCTACCTGTCGATGGGCCAGATGCTCATGGCTCAGGGAACGTCGAATGAAATGATCCGCCAGCGGATTGAACGCCAGAAGTTCATCATGCTCCAGAAGGCCAAAGCCGCCAGCTGGAAAGAACTCCTCCCCGCGATGGCAGACCGCTTCAGTGGCCAGGTTTCATCGCGTCCCTTAGTCAACGTGCGGTTCGTCCCTCAGGAAAAACCGTTTGATCGGCTGCTCCTTGATAACTACTGGCCCACGGGCTTCTCCGAGTTTTTTCAGGGTAAGTATCTCGCTCGCAACGTCTCTGGCAAAGAGCTGCAGCATGTGACATTCGCTGTCGATTTTCATCACTTCTCCACACTCCCCCAGCCCACCACCCGGCACGTTTACTACATCCCCCGCTGGAAGCAGGGCGAAGAAGTCGAACTCTCAACCATCCTCTTCCCCGATCTGGTGGGGACTGGCAAACGCTATTACGTCCCCAAGTTTCCCGACGGCCGGGGAATGAACGCGGCCCCCAATCTCGAACTTCCCGATATGTGCGGCGTCGTCAAACTCACACTCACTGTCTGGGCCAACGAAGGGAAACAGAACGCGACCTCCATCAGCATTCCCGAGCGGCTCCAGAAAATCGTGCCCGCTCTCATTGAAGGTGCTGAGATCACGCTGGCCAGTTCGATGTATCCCTTTGAGGCCACGAGCGCCACATCCAAAAGCTCGACCACCAAGCCAAAATCTTCCACGACTGGAAAAGACTCCGACAAAAAGGGAACTCCCAAGCCCCCCGTTTCCATGGAAGAGCGGGCTCGCGAAATGCTGTCGCTTTACCTGGAACCTCTGCTGACCGAACTTCCCGAGGGTTCGCCATCGGCCCAGAGAATTCGCAAGATTCTCGCCAGTCCTCGCGATGTGCGCGAAGAGATCATCAAGAAACGCAAAACCGATCTGCTGGCAGCTTGCAGTGCTGGCAAACGATATCTGGGCAACTACAGCGACCGGGACCACGAAATCGAAATGGGCCTGCTCTTCATCGAATGCGATGCTGCTGGGCAAGCCATTCGAGTCGAACTCTTCGACCCGCAGAAGCCCTCGCAAACACGTCCCTGGGGCGGATTTATTTCGCATGACCCGCGAAACAACAGCGAGTTTCTGTACCTGGTGCCGCTTGATAACGCGACCGAACCAACAGCAGCAGCACGCAATGGGCTACAGGCAGACCCCTTTTCCCCCGACGCCACCAGCTTCATGCTCTCATTAACGAAAACGGGAGGCTTCGAGGGCAAGTTCGAATACCGCGAGAGCTTCGATACTCCGCGATTGAGCGTGCGTGAACCTTCACGCCCGGTACGAGTAAAACCCGCCGCCGGTGACAAGACTCAACTAATAGCGGCGACCCAGCGGGTGAAAGAAAACCCGAAGTGGAAACTCCCCAAACCCCGCCCCATCATCACCACCCGCGGGCCTGCCAACAATCCCACCAATCCAGGCCGCAGTAATCCCACAACCCCCAAAGGCCGCTCCCGGTAGAACTGGCGGCAATTCTCACATACCGAGAATCTGCCTCGGTAGTTGAAAATCATCGCTCACGACCTTGGGTCAGCATTATCAAACTCTTCGTTAGATAAGTGATTTGATCAGCTTCGTAACACTACCTTCTCGCAATTTTCAACAAAAGCATGGCGTGACGTATTGTCCACTGATACGATCTCGCACAATCAGGTGAACAGACTTAGTTAAATCCTGTTCACAAGCCATCGGTACCAACGCGATGTGATCGATCAAAACACGTTATTCAGTAACTGAAAGGCAAATCTCAGATGGATCTCATAGATCAGTTGCGAATTCTTTCCAGTCGCATCAGCCAGACAAAAACATTGGTTCAGACTGAAGAGGCAACAAAGAACGCAATGATCATGCCCTTCATTCAGATTTTGGGCTACAACGTCTTCGATCCACTTGAAGTGACACCCGAACTTGTCGCAGAAGTTGGTACGAAGAAAGGTGAAAAGGTCGATTATGCGATCTTAAGAGATGGGAAACCCATCATTCTATTTGAATGCAAGAAATGCGGAGGCGATCTGCATATCAACCACGCCAGCCAGTTGTTTCGCTACTTTCATGTGACTGAAGCACGTTTTGGCGTACTGACGAATGGTTTGGTTTATCGATTCTTCACTGATCTTGAACAACCAAACAAGATGGATGAAAAGCCTTTCTTTGAGTTTAACATTCTTGATTTCAAAGACCGAGATGTTGAGGAACTCAAGAAGTTTACCAAAAGTGCTTTTGATATCGACACGATTCTGACTACAGCCAACGATCTCAAATACACACGATCAATTCAAACGCTGTTGTCAGAATGGATGACCAACCCTTCGGAAGATTTTGTGAGACTGCTTTCCGCTGATCTCATCGGAAATCGAAGATTTACCCCAGCAGTTAAAGATCAGTTTACATTGATCACCAAAAGGGCATTTGATCAACTTCTCGGAGAAAAGATCAATGAACGCCTTAAAGGGGCCATGGCACCGGAAGGCGTAACAATCGCAGAATCCCCACGATCAGCAGCCACCAACGACATTGCTACAACCGAAACCGAACCAGCAATTGTAACCACTTCCGAAGAAATTGAAGGCCTTCATATCGTCAGATCAATCGTGCGAGACCTGATCTCACCTCGTCGTGTCGTCATGCGAGACGCCCAAAGTTATTGCGCAATTCTACTCGATGACAACAATCGGAAACCTATCTGCAGACTCAGATTCAACAACACTCAGAAATTGCGTATCGGCCTCTTCAAAGACAATAAAGAAGAAGAGCTTATGAATCTTGAATCCGTTGATGATATCTACTCATTTGCTGATCGAATTAAGGCCACTCTGAGCTCATACATAAAATCTGATGGTAGCCTAGATAGCTCGCAAATATCTACCGCACCGTAGAGACTGCTGTCATTCGAAACAACTTAATAACTGGCAAACAGCATAGGTTCTTATTAACAGTCGAGTATTCCTGGTGGAAAATCAAAAACGCACAGCAGGAAAGCTCCTTGCTGTGCGTTTTATTTTGTCAGTCAATGTCTGCTTAGCTGGGTTTTGATCCACTGCCGGAAGAGCCACCACTGGAACCACTTCCGCCCGAGGAACTGCCGCCAGACGAACTGCCGGAGCTTCCCTTATCACCCGACGACGCCGGTTTGTCGGCTGAGGCGGCTTTTTTATAGCCTTCGCTGCGATAGTCCGTCAGGTAAAAACCCGAGCCCTTAAACAGCAGGCCGCCACCTGCACTGATCAGCCGGCGGGCTTTCTTTTTATTGCACGAAGGGCACTTCTTCGTCGGTTCAGCCTTGATCGACTGGAACTCTTCCCAGCGATGATCGCAGGCATCACAAGCGTATTCGTAGGTGGGCATGATCGTTCTCAGGAAGGGACTCAAGTTCCGGGACTGGTTTAAAAAATGACTCTGTTACTGAGCAGCCGGCGGGTGGCTGGGGTCAAACGTCCTCGTTTGCCCCCAGGTCACGGGATATCAATCGCTTCTTGCAGTCGCTAACTAAGATATCATCCGTGCAAATCATTCACGATGTCGTAAGGCCTGGGGGCGGATGAAGACATCCGACCCCAGCCACCCTTTCCAATTTTTCGCCTTTAACTAGCAGCTGAAGCCGCCGAGACAATCACCTTGGCGGGTCGAATGACGCGGTCGTGCAGCGTAAAGCCTCGCTCGACTTCCTGAATGACAGTCATCGGTGGATAGTCTGCACTGGGAACCTGGGTAATCGCTTCATGCCGGTTGGGGTCGAAGGGTTCACCCACTGTCTTAATGACCACAGCTCCCATGCCAGCAAAGAGAGTTTCAAACTGCTGGCTGACCATCTCGACCCCTTTGACGAGATCTTCGAGCTTCGCCGCAGGAGATTTGGCTGCCAGAATAGCCCGCTGCAGGTTATCAAATCCCGGCAGCACGGTTCGCAGGAAGGTGGCAGCGCCATACTTCCGCTCTTCTTCAGCTTCCTTCTGCACACGCCGACGGTAGTTTTCGAGATCAGCGACCGAACGCGCCCACTTCTCCTTGAACTGATCGCGCTCTTCTGCCAAAGCCTGCACCATGTTCACAGAAGTCGAACTTTCAGTCGTGTTTTCGGTGTTTTCTGGGTTCTCGGTATTCACGGTTCCCGCACCTTATTCTCTGGCAAACCCGATGTTCTGACGAACACAGACGGTTCGCTCGATGATCAATTCTTCAAGTCAAACTCAATCTCCAGGTGAGCCACATGGCGACCTGAAGGAACGTCATTAACACTAAGCCGTTACGAATTGCTGTCGCCACCTGCAAAGAGATCTTTGATGGTTTCAAAGAATGTTTTGCGATGAGGCGAGACCTGCTTGCTATCGAGTTCGGCCATTTGCCGCAGCAACTCTTCATGTTTCTTGGAGAGCTTTTTGGGGACTTCCACCTGCACTTCGACCAGCAGATCACCTCGCTGACCTGAATGCGGATCGGGCATACCGTGGCCTCGAATTCGAATCACGTCGCCAGGCTGTGTCCCTGCCGGAACCACCAGATTGTGTTTCCCCGTGAGGATCGGGATTTCCAGTTCTGTCCCCAGGCAGGCTTGTGCATAAGTGACAGGCAGGCGGAATCCCAGATCTCGGCCCATGCGTTCAAAGAGCTTGTGCTTACGCACAACGATATCGACATAAAGATCGCCAGGTGGCCCGCCACCTTCGCCCGGCTCGCCCTCGCCGCGAATGCATAGCTGCATATCGTTATCGACACCGGCAGGAACCTTGACTTCCAGCCTTACCTTGATGGGTGTGAATCGCGATCCCCGGCAAGTCTCGCACTTCTGCCGGACGACAGTCCCTTCACCACGGCATACAGGACAAGTGGTCTGAACGCGGAAGAAGCCCTGTGACTGCACAACCTGCCCACGCCCGCCGCAATACTCACACTTTTCGGGAGAACTGCCAGGTGCTGCGCCAGAACCACTGCAGGTTTTGCAGCGTTCGTGCTTTTCAATCTCGAGTTCGCGAGCGCAGCCGACAGCCGCTTCGACAAGATCGATGACCAGTTTCGACCGCAGGTCAGAACCTCGGCGGCCACGATTTCCACCAGGTCTGCGCCGGCCACCGCCGCCGAACATATCACCAAACAAGTCGCCAAAGGCCCCGAAGATATCATCGACATCCTGGAAGCCACCACTGCCGCCTTGAACACCAGCATGACCATAGCGGTCGTAGCGGGCGCGCTTATCCGAATCGTACAGCACCTCGAAAGCTTCGGAGCATTCCTTAAAGGCGTAGATCGCCTCTTCACTCCCAGGATTGCGATCCGGGTGATGCTTCGCCGCCAGCTTCCGATAAGCCTTTTTCAGCTCTTCGGCTGTCGCGGATTTTTCGACGCCCAGAATTTCGTAATAGTCGCGTTTCGAAGTCATCATGTCTTATCGGTCAGATGAATCGAGGCTTCGGTCCGCTACAAAAGCTTTGGAGCATGACCGAAGATTGAATAAATCGGATCCTGGCAAGCCTCAGGTCATTCGCCATTTGATACGGTAAGCCCGACCTCAATTGAAGTCGGGCTTACCTCAGTATCATTGATCAATCCATTTCAGGAATGGTTCATTCGCAGTCGAGCCTTGAGTCTCGATTAGTGAACAGCCCCTTCGATGGCTTTCTTCTTCTCACCAGGTTCGTTCCCCTTGGTCACGAGAACCTGAGTGGTGAGCATCAGACCGGCAATCGAAGAAGCAAATCGCAATGCGCTCTTTACCACCTTGGCTGGATCAACAATCCCGGCCTTGTACATATCGACATATTCGCCAGTCTGGGCATTGAAGCCGTGGTTCTTGCCCAAGCTGCGCACTTCATCAGCCACGACAGCTCCATCGAGACCGCAGTTGGTGACAATCTGGCGAATCGGGGCTTCGAGTGCCTTGGTGACAATCTCGACACCAATCTTTTCGTCGCCTTTAGCCTTCACTTCGCTGACAGCTTCAATCGCTCGCAGAAGTGCAACACCACCGCCGGGGAGAATCCCTTCTTCGACAGCAGCGCGAGTCGCATGCAGGGCATCTTCGAGACGAGCCTTGGTCTGCTTCATCTCAGCTTCAGTCGTCGCACCGACGGAGATGATCGCTACACCACCGGTGAGCTTCGCCAATCGCTCCTGGAACTTCTCGCGATCGTATTCGCTATCGGTCTGTTCGATCTGCTTGCGGATCTGATCGACACGAGTCTTGATCGCTTCGGCATCGCCGGCACCGTCGATGAGAGTGGTCTTGTCTTTATCGACTTCAACCCGCTTGACCTGACCCAGATGACCCAGTTCAACGGTTTCGAGCTTGATCCCGAGGTCTTCGGAAATGAGCGTGCCACCCGTGAGAACAGCCATATCACCCAGCATGGCCTTACGACGATCGCCAAAGCCAGGAGCCTTGACAGCCGCAATCTGCAGGATCCCGCGGAGCTTATTGACCACCAGGGCAGTCAACGCTTCGCCATCCACATCTTCAGCCACAACCAGCAGTGGCCGTCCGGTCTGGGCGACCTTCTCCAGCAGAGGCACGAATTCCCGCAGGCTGGAAATCTTCTTTTCGTAGAAGAGAACATAAGCGTTCTCAAGAATCACCTTCATCTCTTCGGCACTGGTGACGAAGTAAGGCGAAATGTAACCCTTGTCGAACTGCATCCCCTCGGCAAGATCGAGAGTAATGTTGTTCCCTTTACCTTCTTCGACAGTGATCACACCATCGCGTCCCACCTTCTCCATGGCGTCGGCAATGAGATCACCGATGGCCTTATCGTTATTGGCAGAAATTGCTCCCACCTGGGAGATTTCCTGCTTGGTGGCGACAGGCTTGGCCAGCTCTTCGATGGCCTTGATGGCAGCATCGACAGCCTTTTCAATCCCCTTACGCACGACCGTTGGGTTTGCACCCAGCGAGAGGCTGCGCAGACCTTGAGAGTAAATCGCACGGGCCAGCACAGTGGCCGTGGTCGTTCCATCGCCAGCGATATCACTGGTCTTGGAAGCCACTTCGTTGACCAGCTTGGCACCCATGTTCTCGAAGGGGTCTTCCAGCTCGACTTCCTTACTGACAGTCACACCGTCCTTGGTCACCACAGGGTTACCAAAGCTCTTGTCGATGATGACATTGCGACCTGTCGGCCCCATGGTAACCGCAACAGCCTGGGCAAGGGTGTCCACGCCGCGCTGCAGCTTAACCCGGGCGAGATCTTCAAACAGCAGTTGTTTAGCCACAGAAGAAATTCCTTATTGAGAAGCCGCAGCAGTGATTCAGGCGGCGAACTATCAATTCAATTTGAAGTGAAAACACAGTAAGAATCAGCCAATCCCGTGGAAGGTCTGGCAGGTCAATCGAGCCGAAAAACCTGCCAGACTTCGAATTGCTGATGATAACTAGGCAGTAATCTTGGCGAGGATGTCGGCTTCACGCAGGATCTTGACATCTTCACCATCGACTTCGATTTCAGTTCCGCCGTACTTGGCGAACAGAACTTCGTCGCCAACCACCAGCGAAATCGGATGACGCTCACCGTTGTCGAGCAGGCGGCCTGGGCCGACAGCGACAACCTTGCCACGCTGTGGCTTTTCCTTAGCAGCATCGGGCAGAACAATTCCGCCAGCAGTCTTCTCTTCGGCACTCAGAGGCTGCACTACAACACGATCATCCAGAGGCTTCAGGGCCATCGATATTCTCCTCTTATTGAAAAGCTTTGAATCCAGCTTGTTTGTTTGAAAATTGTCCCGGCTCACCAACAGTCAGTGGATCTCCGAGAACCTGAAAGACATTCAGCAGCAGGCAGCGATAACACCGTAGGGAGACCAAACTTCGCTTAGAAGCCGCCCATGCCCATGCCGCCCATTCCACCCATCCCCATGCCGCCCATTCCGCCCATGCCACCCATGTCGTGGTCATGATCGTGCCCGCCACCCTTTTCAGGGGCCTTGGGTTCTTCGACGATAATCGAGTCAGTGGTCAGCAGGAGTGAGGCGACGCTGGCACCATTCTGCAGTGCACTGCGGACAACCTTGGCAGGATCGACAACGCCGAATTCGAACATGTCGCCGTAACGCTCGTTGAGAGCGTCGTAACCGTGCGACTTATCCTTCGACTTGCGAACGTGATTGGCCACAACCGAGCCATCGAGGCCCGCATTTTCAGCAATCGTTCGCAAAGGCATTTCGAGCACGCTGCGAATCAGATCAACACCCAGCTTTTCGTCACCCTTGACGTCGAGCTTTTCGAGAACGCCGTTGCAGCGAACAAGAGCAACTCCACCACCAGGAACAATCCCCTCTTCAATTGCTGCACGGGTAGCAGCCAGGGCATCGTCGATGAGGTCTTTACGCTCTTTCATTTCGGTTTCGGTGTGGGCACCCACGCGAATCTGAGCCACGCCACCGGCGATCTTTGCCAATCGCTCCTGCAGCTTTTCACGGTCGTAATCGCTGTCCGTCTTTTCGATTTCACGGCGGATCAGTTCAGCACGACCTTCAATCGCCGTCTTGCTGCCAGCACCCTGCACGATTGTCGTATTTTCGCTATCAATCCGAATCTTCTTAGCCACACCCAGATCGCTCAACTCGATGTTCTCGAGCTTCAGACCCAGATCCTTGAAGATCGCCTTGCCACCCGTAAGGATCGCAATGTCTTCCAGCATCGCCTTGCGGCGGTCGCCATAACCAGGAGCCTTGACGGCACAAACACGGAGAATGCCGCGAAGCTTGTTCACCACGAGAGTGGCCAGTGCTTCACCTTCGACATCTTCCGCAATGATCAGCAGCGGCAGATTGGACTTCGAGATCTTCTCGAGCAGCGGAACCATCGTCTTGGCACTGCTGATCTTCTCTTCGAAAATCAGAATGCGGCAATTATCCAGTTCAACGACCTGATCGTCGGCGTTGGTCACGAAGTGTGGCGAAAGGTAGCCGCGATCGAATTGCATCCCTTCAACCAGATCGACTTCTGTCTCAACGCCGCGACCTTCTTCGACAGTGATCACACCGTCTTTACCAACCTTGAGCAGCGCATCAGCCAGAATCTTTCCGACTTCTTTATCATTGTTGCCTGCGATAGCTGCAACAGTTTCGATCCCCTTGCGGTCATCAGCCTTGACGGGCTTGGCAATCCGCTTGAGTTCAGCACCCACAGCTTCCACAGCCTTCTGAATCCCGCGGCTCATCGCCACAGGATCAGCACCAGAAGCCAGGTAACGCAGACCATTGCGATAAACAGCTTCGGCCAGCACTGTGGCTGTCGTTGTGCCATCACCCGCACTGTCGCCAGTCTTCGAGGCAGCTTCCTTAACAAGCTGCGCCCCCATGTTCTCGAACTTGTCTTCGAGATCAATGTCCTGAGCGACGGTCACACCGTCCTTCGTGACCTTGGGTGAACCCCACCCCTTATCCAGAACCGCATTGCGGCCACGAGGCCCGAGCGTGCTCTTGACCGCGCGAGCCAACTTGGAGACACCCTCCAAGAGACTTTGCCGCGCTTCCTCGTCGAAACTAATTAGCTTGGCCACAGTTACTCCTCAATCAGCAAGTGCGTCTTATGTCGATTCAGGTCACTGGGAGCCGCCCACCTGGCGATTGTCACTTCCCAGCTCACCATCGCGCAACTCCCAAACAAACTTGCGGCAGGCAGGCAAACCTCCCACCGTCGTACGCTCTCTTCGCAAAGCATTTCGCGTGCCCATAGCGGATATTTCGACGCAACATGTTTCCACAAATAGTTTTGCGACCCATATTGCTGGAGTCAGGAATTTTGAGATTATCTGCCAAACTGGCAGAATCGAGGCTTCCAGCGAGTTTCGGACTGTCAGAAAAGCGGTGACTTCTGCCAAACTTGACAGCACAATAGGCTTTCACAAACTCCCCAAGACACCCTTTGCCCCTGAAGAGATGCTCCATGCTTCACCGACGCCAATGCCTGAAATCTCTGCTGACGGGAGGAGTGGCCTGCCTGCTGAATCTGAACTCACCACCCACCCCGGAATTCGGCCACCTTTTCTCAAAGCCTGCCGCAGGGAACGAACTGGCCTTACCCGCAAAGCTGCAAACCGGCTTCAGTCTGTATGGAGTTACCGACCAGCCACTTACCGCCGCTCTCCAGCAGATTGCCGAGACTGGTTACGGAGGGATTGAACTTCCTCTCCTTCCGGGCGGTTTGTTCGATCCTCTCAAGCTGTCGGCTGTCGACTGCCAGGTGATCCGTTCACAGATCGAAGCCGAATCTCTCGACCTGCAGGCTGTCATGGAGAACCTGCCCCTCTTGAACCAGAACCTCTCAGCCGCAGATGACGAGCAGCGTCTGAAGCGAGCTTTCTATGTCTCACGCAAAGTTTCTCCTGAGACACAGCCATTGCTGGAAACGATTCTCGGCGGTAAACCGGGAGATTGGCCGCAACTCAAAAACTTCGCGATCGATCAGTTGGGCCGCTGGGCAGAACTCGCGAAGTCGGAAGACGCAGTGATCGCGATCAAGCCTCATATCTCGAACGCACTTCAGAGGCCTGACGATATTGCCGGAGTCTTCGACGAAATTCGCAGCCCCTATTTACGGCTGGCCTTTGACTATAGTCACCTCGAACGACAGCGCATCCCCATCGATGTCGCCGTCCGAACCTTGGCCCGTTATTCGGTCTTTGTGCATGTGAAAGATAACGTCCCGGCAGGAACCGGCTGGCAATTCGCCCTCCCCGGCCAGGGAACAACCGATTACGCGACGTTATTCACTTCACTCAAAGAAGCCGGCTATCGCGGACCAATCTGCGTCGAAGTCTCCAGCCAGGTCTTCTCGAAACCCGGCTTCAGCAGCAAAGAAGCCATCACCAACACCTGGACCGCCTTAAGACCCGCCTTCGAAAAGGCGGGCATCATTACCGTAGCGTGAATCGCATTAAGTATCTAAGCGACAACTTGCGTCACAACGTTCGGCACAATCTGATTGCGTGAGCTTTTGAGTGCCAGCACAGTGACGACCAGAAAAGCCACCAGTAATGCCAGTTGAGCCAGGGCAAAGGGAAGTTCTGTTTGTGTCGGAGCAAGAGCCTTTAAGAACGGGATCTTCAAGAACATCTGCACGATCAGTACGAACAGATTGAGATAAAAAGCCACGAGTGCATTCACTCGATAAGTCGCACGCCAGCGACCGGCTTCATGCTTCACGTAGCGAGCCACCAGCGCCACACCCAACACGACGAGCGAAATGATGCCGAACGCATGCGACGGCAAAAATCGGTCGGCAGGCAGCAGAAAGCCGGACACACTGGTCGCAATCATCGTGGCCAGAAAGAGGGCATTCCACCCCTTATGCGAACGATTGCTCAGAAATCCTTGAGCAACGACAAACCCGGCCAAAATTCCAATCAGACTGATCCCGACATGAAAGACAAGCATGAAAGACATGATTCATCCATTCTCCAGGAACGACTGGCCTCAGGTGATCAAAGGGAACCTGAATCATGACCTGTCATTCGTCATGCATGGATAACCACCCCCGGACAAACTTCTTTCACTCGGGTTGACCACCTGCACCCAGCCAACGGGAACCGGGGCCATCCATCGCAGTGGAATCGTTGATTTCCAGCTTGAAAACTGGCAGTTCTCTCTGTCAGAGGTTTTTCATATAGCCGCGATAGCGCCCATCATTTTGGCGAGAATAACTCAACTATGGTGTTTTAACCTTCAAGTGATGTTTGAAGAAATCAAAGATATTGGGCCGCACCACATCCGGAGCCCCCGGATAGCTGAACTCGCACTCCACTCCATCCGCACGCAGTTTCTCTGCCAGCTTGACACTCCAGTTGGCAGAATGGGGCGGATCATTCTGAGGTTTACCCATCTCGGGTGGAGCACCATAAAACAGATAAGTGGGAGGGTCATCGCGAGTCGCCAGCGAGTAAGGTGAGTTCTCCTGAATAAAGGGCAAAAGCTCCTCCCTTTGCTTGAGAAACTGCTCCTGGTTATAGATTCCAAAGGCGTGATATCCATAGTTATTGTTCGGGATCCATTCGCGCGCCAGACTCAGGTCGAGTGTCGTCTGGGGCACAAACGCCATGACACAGGTGACCCGCGTCGATTCCCGTTGAACAGGGTTCTCACTTTTAGGATCAGCCATGTCATCATGATAGGCCAGCCACAACGCACTGAAGCCACCGGCTGAGGCACCGCATAACGCGATACGCTGCTTATCAATCTTCCACGCCTGAGCCTGACTCCGGGTGAATTGCAGGGCTAGAGCCGCATCTTCCAAAGGAGCCTTAACGGGTGGCTTGATCCCACCGGCAACTCCATGCTGTATATACCGGTAATTAATCGAGACGACAGAGACACCGGATTTCAAGGCCAGTTCGAGAAAATCGGGCCGGGCCTTGTCACCGACATTCCAGCCACCACTATGTATAAAAAACAAGACGGGAAAGGTCTCTGCCGGTTCCGCTTCCTTAATACCAGTCACTGGTGACTTGGCTTGGTAAAAATCCAGAACCTGCCGCTCGTGCGGCCCATATCGTACATTCGCATACGTCGGGACAATCTCTGCCGCTCCTGATGGAGCCACGAGACCAATCAGCAGAACCATCAAGGCCAGTAGACGAAAATACATCCTCAACTCACTCCCCGAAAATCTCGCCATAAGCCTGCGATGTGAGCAAAGGATGCCATCTGGCAGACCCCGGGCTATATAACGGAATCACCGACAGAGACATCCTGAAGACTGTGACACGTCTGTCAACGCGAAAGTTGCTGGAGATGTTGATCCACAAATCCCCAGGCGCTGGCATCGTGAAACTCGTGGCCCCCTTCAAACACGAGATGCTCGAAGTTTGTCTTCTTGCCCAGTTTTTCGTAGTAACTCGCTGAGCGTGGCGCCATCTCGATTCCAGCTTCCCGATGATGAACTCCATCCTTTTTCCCAGCCTGAATATGCAACGGGCGAGGTGCAATCAAGGCCACAAGATCGTCATCTCGAAAGAGCGAAAAGCGATCCATGAAGCAGAAATCACTCGGGACGGAAAGCTCATTTTCTCGATACCGGCTCTCCTGCACGCCGTAATAGCAACTCGATGCTGCGACATGAATCCGTGGCTCAAGTGCCGTCGTGACGAGTGTATAGAAACCTCCATACGACAGCCCGACCATCGCCACTCGCGTCGGATCAACTTCAGGACGCTGCAAGAGAACATCGAGGCTGCGTGTGATTTTCGCGATCTCGACAGCCGTAATGCTCGTTCCCTGATGCCTGAGCCGATTGTCGATCTGGCGGCGGATATCGGCAGGATAAGCATCCGCCTTAAAGAGATGCTGCGGTGCAAAAACCACATAACCGCGTTTGACACCGCCACGCACCATATCGTGATAGTTGGCTCCTCCTTTGAAAAGTGCCACTTCTGGAGAGCCCCCTCCACCGTGCATGGCGATGACCAGTGGTGCCGGCTTTGTCACATGCTTGGGCGTGATATAGATTCCTTCCGCATGAACCTCGGGCAGAACGGGGATTGTAGCGCGGTAGTAGATGCCGATCGCATCTTCACCGATCTTCTCGAATTGAGCCGGCTCGGCAGGAACTGCACCCGGCGGGGGATATCCAATCGATTGAGCAAAGGCGCGGCGGTAAGGTTCGACCGAAGCCTGATACTTCTCGATTGAGGTATAATCTGGCTGGAGAATCTGATGCAGCCGGGATGTGTCGGATTTCAGGTAAGCGATGTAGCGTTCGAGCTCGGCTGCCTGGGCATTTCTCAGTGGATTCGAAGCTGTCACATCCTGCTCGAAATAGACCGGCTTCTGCTCAATCGAGGGAACTGCTGCTGGTGCATTGGAAGTCGGCTCCGGGTTCGTTTGCCCGCTGGCTGCCGCTGCAAAAAATCCACTCCAACACAACGTCAGTAATGCCATAGAGCGATAGCGAAACGAATTGAGGCGGTTCATCGTGGAATCTCCACAGAATGGTTCACAGTAGCAGAATCAAGGGAATCTGGTGTTGCTTGATTGGCATTGTCACCGGGAAGGGATGGTGCCGTAGAGTGAACATCTTCACCACGATCTTCCAGCCGAAACCAGCCTAGCTTCAGGCAATAGGCCATCGCCAGGCCCAGCACAAAGCCAATGGCAATGTTGTTGAGGCCCAGACAGGCTCCCGTCGTTAGCAGCATCGTAAAGGCATCGCTGCGGCTGGTCTGATCACGACAGACAAGCGCCAGTTCCATGCCACTGAAGGCCAGCATCACTCCCAGGACACTCTGGGGAAAGGACTGGCAAATCGCCATGAGCGACGCCCCCAGGGTGATCGCGAGCACGATTTTGACAGCCCCCAGAAACAGGATGGAACCATTCGTCCGGGCGCCAAAGCGGTACTGCCCTGCCAACCCTCCGGCTCCATGACACATCGGCATGCCACCAAACCAGCAGGCCACCAGGTTCATCATGCCGACACTGATGGATACCTTGCGGGGATCGGCGGCGCGAGTAGGAAAAAGATCGACCGAAAGAGCACAGACCGCAATGACCGAATTCAGCGTCGTCAATGGAATCTGTGGGAGAGCCGCTTTCGGGAATGCCGTGACAAAATCATTGATGGCAATGGGCGACCAGGCAGGAAATGTCAGGCCCAACCCAAGATTCTGCCAGATGGCCGGCTGATGGATGACCGTGATCATCATCCCGATTCCAAACAGCAATAACGCAGCAGGAATTCGACGCGAGAAGAACAGCAGCAGCACAATCACTGCACACACGAGGCCCATGAGATAGCTATCCAGTCCCCACCATTGTCTGGTGGCCGAAACCATCTGCATCCCCTTCATGAGAAGTGTCAGGCCCAGTGCCAGTTGCAAACCACGCACCACAGAGCGGGGCACGATCCGATTGAGCCAGTTGATCCCGCCGGATAATCCGAGGATGAGGATGATGAGACTGACCGTCGCTCCCGCCGCAAGAATCTGAGGTGTGGTAAGCCCTTCTGTCAGAGCGACTGCTGCAATGGCTTTCATGGGCTGAACAGCCATGGGTATCGAGAAGGTTAGCCCGGTTACAATGTTGAACAGACCGGCGAAGAAGAGTGCCGAGGCGAAGTTCAAACCATTCTGCGCTGACATCCCGACCAGCAGCGGCAGAAATGTCCCCAAGTCCCCCAGCGAACCCGCAATCTCATGCCGATTGAAACGGGCATAGCGCAAGTTTTGTGGAACGAGTTGCCACAACGTTCTTCGTGAAGGAGATGTCTTTGCACGAGGTTCCATCGTCCACATCAGTTTGCTTCCGCCAGCGGGAACCTGGCCATGCGGATCGACGAATTGATTTCATGACCTGCCAGATCGTGTCCACCGAGATTTCAGTTTTAGACTAATCCCCCTGGCAGCAATTCTCCAGACGCTCCTCTGTGTAAACGATGTGAACCCCACGTGTGGCGATGGCAACTCTCAGAAATTGTTCAAGGGATCGTGAACTGAAATGAGTTCTCACCCGTGACCACTTCGACCTCTTCAGGAACCAGATACGGCGGTGGTGGAGGAAGTGGCGCTGCATCGGGACTGTTGCTCGATGCGATTGTAGGAAACTCAATCGTGACCCGATGCTTCCCCAAAGTGGCACCGGGTTGATTGGCCACATAGAGCAGAGTAAATGACCCATCACTCGCCGTTGTTGCAGAAGAGGGTCGGCCTTTGGTCAGCGGAGCGAACGTCACATTCGCATTCGCTATCGGAGCCCCATTTTTCGAAACGCGACCAGAAACTGGTGCCAGTGTGGGAGTCGGTGCACCGCCACAACCCCCAAGGAACATCGCACCGATCATCACGACCAAAAACTGGCACCGTAGGGAAGCAATGGACATTGACAGTTTCCGAAATGAAAAATTGCCTGGGAGTATTTCCAAGATGAGAAAGCAGCTCCGGCAAGGTGCCCGCTGATGGGCACCGCCGGGAGCATCGAAAGGGATCCATCGCAACCTAGAACTCACCAACAATGGCTGAATCGCTCTTGCCCATCAGAGCCATAAAGGTGCCATTAAAGTCGATGTTCTGAGACAGAAAGCGAACGCCACCATCACCCAACAGGACATGTGCCCCACCCGTATGGGCCGAACGGAGTGCACCGTTATTGGAAATGGAGAGGCAACGCTGCCAGCCCGAGTTCGTCGTATCGTTGATGGGAGCCATCGGGATGGCGACGTTAAATGTGACTTCGTTCGAAAAGTTCCCGGCACCGACGAAGCGGCCTGATGAAAGCATTCCGCCCGAGAAAACACCTGTCGTTGCGCCATAGCCACACGAACTGTTGTAAGCATAACCGGCGGCTTCAAAACCCGGGCGAACATCCCACTGGCTGCCATTCGAAGACCGGAAAAAATCGGAAACTTCACCCGCCATTACGGTATTCGATGTCCCATCAATCACATCTGCAAAACGGACAGGGCCGCGTCCACTCCAGGTCGTCCCGGTCGCTCCCACCACCTGGGTGATCATCCCCGAATCATTCTTATAGCCATTCGCAAAGAAATTGGGCGAAGTGATTGTGGATGTTCCGGGCACAAAGTAAGCACCCGAAATGCCCACGTAATCGGCAATCTGAAATGGGTACGTGGCCGGCGCACCGGCTGTGGTCGATCCTGTACTGGCTGTGGCGGTGTAAGTCGTCGGCAGGGGACTGCTGGGGCAATTCACGCCCGGGACTCGCAATGAGGAAACAATGCGCCAGTTGAGATTCGGCCCACCAGCGGATCGATTGTCAAAATCGGTCCCCGAAAAAGTGAGCGAATTGAACGCCGCTGCCTGATCGATCTGCGGAAGAATGGCACAGAGCCACGAGCGGGATGTCCACGACTGCGAGTCGCGACGAAGGTTCGACGGCATACAACCAAACACGTCGGCATAGTTGTGAATTGCCAAACCCAGCTGCTTGAGGTTATTGCGGCACTGTGTCCTGCGGGCCGCTTCCCTAGCCTGCTGAACAGCGGGCAGGAGGAGCGCAATCAGGATCGCGATAATGGCAATTACCACCAGCAATTCAATCAACGTAAAACCACGGCGAAGACCAGCTTCAGACTTCATCCTCAAACTCCAGTTTCGGGAAAAATGGGAAAAACAACAAATTGATTTTGGCTGCAAAGAACATGCCGACATGCACTTTGTATTCATAATCAAATTCGTGAACTTGATTTGAGGCTCAAGAAACAGCTCACATAAAATTTGTTTAACACAATAATTTGTATGTATTTACGGGCTTTTTCATGGACGATTCTCATGAGTTGTCGAGAACATCTACTTTCATGAAATTCATTAGGCAGGCCGACAAAAGGTGAGCGCGTGCGGAGAAAATCAGCATCTTTATGTATGCAAAAGCATTTTATTTGAGCAGTGTTGCCGGGAATCAAACCTCTGGTCGGTGTGGTTGAAAAAGGGCTCGGTCTGCCACGTTCCGAGACAGCCAGCGACGAACTTTCTATGATCGCCTGCCGATCGGTGCCCAGGTGGCTTCCATCGCCTCAGGCAAACTGAAAATCGCGGAAGGAGAACTTGTGGGCATGCTTCAGGAACACACCATTGAGATTCGCGTGCGGTACTCAGAGACCGATGCGATGGGCTTTCTGCACCATGCCAACTTTTTCAAGTACTTTGAAATGGGCCGCATCGAACTGCTCCGCGCTCAGGGCGGCTCTTATAAAGAGATGGAAGCCGCTGGCATTTTTCTGGTGGTGGCCCGCATCGGGTGCCAATACCATTCGCCCGCGTTTTACGATGATGTCCTCACCTTAAGGACGATCGTGACCCAGGTTTCCATGTGCAAGATCGAGCACGAGTATCAGCTCCTGCGCGGCGACGTGAAAATCGCCACAGGCACCAGTACGCTGGCTTGCCTCGATCGCGAAGGACGCATTCAACGATTGCCCGAAGAAGTGACTGGCAAAGCAGCTTCCTGAGCATCTCCCGCAAGATTCAGTGACATTTCAATCATCAGCCATCAGCCCAAACTCTTCGAGTTTTCGCTTGAGCGTCGTGCGGTGAATTCCCAAAAGTCTCGCGGCTTCGGACATATTCTGCCGACATTGATGCAGAATTGTTTGAAACAGTTCCGCTTCTGCTTGAGCCAGAAAGCGGGCATGCAATCCAGCATCTTCGAGTTGAGGTGCAGCTTCAATCGCGAGGTTGGCCTGCAGTTTCGCTTCCTGCAGCCTCGTCTTCGCCCATTGCCGAACAGCGACTGTCAGCGGATCCTGTTCTCCCTTTGTTTCAGCTGTGGGAATGGCCTGGTGGAATGGCGAGGCCGCCGAATTCACTTGCGACGCAGCACCGGGCGGCACTTCAAGTGGTGCCATAGCTGCCGGTAGGTGCCAAGGTGCGGGTGAGGCCACTGGCGACATGATCAGGGCATGTTCAATCGCATTGCGAAGTTCTCGCACATTCCCATGCCATGGCCGCTCTTGCAAAGCTGCCAGAAACTCCGTGGTGAATTCCAGATGGGATCTTTTGGGCGCGACCTGCCTGAGGAAATGCCGGGCGAGATCAGGAATGTCGCCCACGCGATCACGCAATGGAGGAAGCTCCAGCTGGAACGTCACCAGCCGGTAATACAGATCGTGACGGAACTGACCACTCCGCACAGCATCCAGCAGATTCTGATTGGTCGCCGAGATCAAGCGAAAATCGACGCGGTGAGGCTGATCCGCCCCCACAGGCCAGATCTCACGCTCTTCGAGTGCTCGCAAAAGTTTCACCTGCAAGGCTGGCGGAATATCGGCCACTTCATCCAGGAAAACCGTACCGCCAGCCGCCTGATCGAAGACTCCCCGGCGCGAGAGATCGGCTCCGGTGTAGGCACCTTTTACATGGCCAAACAGCTCGCTTTCAGCCAATGCGGGATTCAGTGCCGCCAGATTGACCGGCACAAGAGGCCCTTTCTCTCGCCCGCTGTAATGATGAATCGCCCGGGCCGCGAGTTCCTTGCCTGTCCCACTTTCCCCATGAATATGTACGCAGGCTTCCGATGCCGACACCAGGGCAATCTGTCGAAAAACTTCCTGCATGACGGGCGAAGAACCCACCAGTTGATTCACTTTGGCTTCATGGGGTTTCAGCTCAAAACGGTTCTCGTCGAGCTTTTGTGCGTTGTTCAACGAGGGCGTGGAATCAGCCGCCTGATCAGTTCCTGCCGATGCAGCATTGGTGGCAGGAATGATCCGTTCGAGCAGTCGTTCCACATGGCTGAGCGAAAATGGCTTCACCAGATACTCAAAGGCCCCTTTTCTCACAGCATCAACGGCTGTCGAAAGCTGGCCATAAGCGGTCATCACAATAATTCTCGGGAAAGCGCTCTGCTGCCGGATCGTTTCGAGGATCTCCAGCCCCGATTTCCCCGGCAGCCGAACATCCAGAAAGACCACGTCAAAACTCTCACGCCGGCTGCATTCCAGTGCCTCTTCGGCTGTCGCAGCAATCGTCGACGTACAACCCAGTTGACGGCAAAGCCGCGCCAGCCCCCAGCAGATTGCCGGTTCATCGTCGACAATCAGAACATGACTCATTTGGCAGCTCTCCTCGAGGATCGGCTGAACGACACTCGACGACAGTTGTCGAGACAGTTCTTCGCCAATCCTTTTCCTGCAACTTTCGATCATAGCCGAAGCGTAGCCTCGCTGTCTTTTCGATCACGCTTCGCCTGACCGATCTCGCCGAGTCGATCTTGTCAGGCTGGTGCGAACGAACACCAGACACGGCCATCATCTGCCGTTGCAATTCCTACGACCCTGAGAATTGTGGCTGCCGGACTCACCAGGATCAGGTGACGTGCATTTTCGCGTGGTTCGTACTCACCACAGACCATCATACTAATCCATACGAGCGGGATGTGTCGCGTATTGGCGATGGGAAGTTATTATCGAGCCTTTGTCGAAAAGCTCGCTCGAATAGAACACGGACTGATTTTTCATACATCGGAAGCAAAAGGCCTCGCAACATGCTCCATGCTGTCATTCTGGCGGGAGGTAGCGGCGTCAGATTCTGGCCCGTCAGCCAGAGAAATCACCCCAAGCAGTTTCTGGCCCTCGCTGGTGAACAGACACTTCTCCAGCAAACGATGGAACGGCTGGCTGGACTGGTCCCTCCCGAACGTGTGCTGATCTCCACCCGCGAGGCATTTCAACAGCTGGTTCTGTCGCAACTTCCCGAACTTTCCTCAGGCCAGTTATTGCTGGAACCTGCACCACGCGATACAGCACCGTGCCTCGCCGTCGCTGCGGCATTAATCGCCCAGCGCGATCCGGAAGCCACGCTGGTCATCCTCCCTAGCGATCACATGATTGAAGATGTGCCAGCCTTCCAGCAGGCGTTGCAACTGGCCTCACACACAGTCCATGAACATCCCGACTGCATGGTCCTGATTGGAGCTGTTCCAGCCTCGCCAGCCACAGGTTACGGCTATGTCGAAATGGGCCCTCACCTGAACTCCGAAGCAGCGGATGATTCCACGGCTTCTCCCAGTGTCCATCAGGTTCGTTCCTTCCGCGAAAAGCCCGATCTGGCCACAGCCAAGGAATACTTGAGCACCGGTTCGTTCCTCTGGAGTTGCGGGATCTTTGTCTGGAAGGCGAAAACCTTTCTTGATGTGCTTTCAAAAAGTGCGCCAGATCTCTCGGCAGTGCTCGATGAATTGATGGCGATTGACAGACTCCAATCACCCGCCGCATGGAACGAAGTCTTCCTGAAATTCCGTGCGATCTCTGTCGATTACGCCGTCCTGGAGCATGCCCCAAGGCTGGGTGTTGTCCGGGCCAGTTTTGGCTGGGACGATCTCGGCTCGTGGGAAGCAACCGCCCGGCATCTCCCTCACGATACGCATGCCAACGTCATCCGTGGTCAGCATGTCGGTCGAGAGACTGCCAACTGCATCATCCACTCAACCGATCAACACCTGATTGCCACTTGTGGCGTGGAAGATCTCGTGATTGTCCATACGCCTCAGGCCACTCTGATTGCCCGTCGCGGTGACGAAGCCGGGCTTAAAGCTCTCGTCGCAGAAGTCGAAAAGCGACAGGCCTGATGGCCATAAAAAATCAGCGAGCAGACATTTCTCTTAAGAGAAGTATCTGCTCGCTGTAAAAAGCCATGAGGCTTTACAAGTCGTCGATCAGTCGAGCCGCTTCACGCGAATGTTCTTAAATCGCACCACACTGCCAGGATCATGTGCCTGGAGTGCGAAAGTCCCTTCATCGACAACGCGTGTGAAATCTTTGCCCGGCTTGGCATCAGCAGGTTCTGTGTAATCGACGACGACTTTGTCGTTGACCTTGATCACGACATGCTTGTCTTTGACGATGACATGCTCAGTAAACCATTCGCCATCTTTCGCGGGGGCTTCAAGCACGTCTTTCACTGCATAAAGACTGCCAGTCTTGCGTGGATCACTCTTATAGCTGTTGTTGACCTGGCACTCGAAGCCATGCTTGGGCCAGCCAGTGTCCTGATACTTCGTATGGAAATAGATCCCGCCATTGCTGTTCGGTTCTGTCCAGACATCGACCTTCAATTCGAAGTTCTTGAAGGGCTTCTCATCACCCACATAAAACAGGTGGCTGCGATTGCCTTTGCAGACAAACGCACCATCTTCGATCTTCCAGCTATCGGGATTCTCATTGATCTTCCAGCCTTCAAAAGACTTGCCATCAAAGAGCTGCTTAAAGCCTTCTTCGGTCTCGGCTGCGACAGAAAACGCTGTGCCGACGAATGACATCACAGCGAGTATGGCCAGAGTGCCCAGAGCCTTGGTCATGCGAATCATGGTGTGAAACTGCTCCTAAATCAGAAAATGGCGGCTATTCTGTCTGCTGAGCAGATCAGAACTTATTGATGCATTGCAGTCTAATCCCTAACTCACTCTCTCACCAGCAGCGAAATGAAGGATCACTTCTTTTGGCAGGTTTCGATGGAAGAACTACTTCTTCCCAAAGCAGCAGAGTCGCCCATCCGACGATGTCGAGCCCACCACGAGGTATCCTTCGCCAACCACCGGCCCGGCATGAATCGACTTGCCGAGATTGAACTTCCACTGCACTTCACCACTCTCAATGGCCAGTTGATAAAGATTCCCATCATCGGAACCAACAAAAACTCGCTGGTCCACAATCGCCGGACTGCTGTCAACCCGGGCCCGCGTCGGAGTTGTCCATAAACCTTTGCCTGTTGCAATTTCTATTCCATGAATCTGCTTATCCCGGCTGCCAATCACCAGCACTTTATCACCCAGCGCTGCCGACGAATGGAAAGGAAACTCTTTGTCACTGGGGCGGTAACGCCAGGCAATCTTCATCTCTCTCCAGTTGACCGCGACGACTTCATTCGCATAAGTCCCCACATAGAGCAGATCACCACGAATCGCGGGCGAAGCAATCAGATAGGTCGAGAGCGGCAGAACGGACAGTTCCTTACCGGTCTGCAGATCAATCCGGCGAAGGTGTTCGTCGCAACCGGCAATGAAGGCTGAGTTTTCGACAATACCCGGCGTGCAATGAACATAGCCATCTGTCCCGAATTTCCAGAGTCCGGAACCATCAGCGATTTTTACGCAATGCAGGGCGTTATCATAAGAACCGAACAGCAGGCGATCTTCGACGACAACAGCCCCGCTATAGATCTCACCTTCCGTCTTGTAGATCCATTTTCTTTTGCCAGTCGCGGCATCAATCGCATGCATCACCCCGTCTTCATCGCCGGCATAGACCATGCCATTGGAAATCGTGACGGGGGCTTTGAAACCGGGGGCAAAGCTGTTTGCAGGAATCTCATCAATCGACTGATACGACCAGTCTTTCTGACCAGACTTCAAGTCGAGACAGACAATATGACCCGATAAACAGGGTGCATAGACCTTGCCGCCTGAAATCGCACAACTGGCCTCAATCTGATCACCCAGTTGAGCTTCCCAGACTAACTCGAGTTTTTCAGGCAATGTGCTCGTGGCCACTCCTGTCTGAAGGAGATTCTGCCGAAAGCTGGGCCACTCGGCGGCAGGGCTGGTGACTGAGGAGATCGGTGCAACTTCGCTGGCAGACGAGGTTGACAAGCCTGTGATCAACAGGCCAGCGATACTTAATACCAACGTCGTCATCAGGCGGAAAATGCACATCGGTAAAGCTCCTCAAGACTGGCTGCATCGACAGGCCGCGGGTTGAATGTTCCTGTCCATTGGACTGATGCCGCCTGAGCCAGTTCATGCAGACGACTGGCTTCGACTCCCAATTCCAGCAGGTTCGTCGGTTGGCCAGCCTGCCGGACAACCTGTTCGACATAGCATGCCAGAACTTCGCCAGCAGTCAATTCTTTACTAACCTGTGCTCGATCGAACTTCGCATCAGAGAGCATAGAAGCGACAAGTTCCGCATACAGGTTGGCGACGACTGGCTCGTTGTATCGAATCACATGAGGCAACATGATGCCAATCGCCACGCCATGCGTAATGCCATAAGTCGCTGTCAAAGGATTGGCGAGTGCATGGGTCGCACCCAGCATCGAATTCTCAATCGCGGCTCCCGCCCAGTGAGCCCCCAAAAGTGCTGCACCGCGTGCGGGAAGGTGAGATGGTTCATCCAGCACAACAGGTAACGCCTGTGCCAATAGTCGAAAGGCGCGACGACTGAAGGATTGCGAGACACTGTTGCGGCGTGTCGTCACATGCGATTCAATCGCATGGCTGAGAGCATCAATCCCTGTCGCAGCTGTCACACTACGTGGCATGCTGACAGCCAACTCAGGATCGAGAATGGCCACTTTGCATGAGGCCCGTTGATCGCCGCACGCCATTTTCACGTGGGTTTTTGCATCCGAGATCAGCGCGTAAGATTGAGCTTCACTCCCTGTCCCGGCAGTTGTAGGCGCTACGATTAACGGGAGCATAGGCCCTCTGGCTTTGCCCACACCCCAGTAGTCATGAATTGTGCCACCACCAGTCAGTACAAAGTTGACCCCTTTGGCACAGTCGATACTGCTGCCACCACCCACAGCGATCAGAAAATCGGCTTGAGCTTCACGGGCAACCTGTACTCCCAGATCGACATCCTCCGAGGAAGGATTCGGCTGCACACTGCTGAAAAGTGTCGTAGCAATACCGGCTGCCTGCAGGCTTTGCAGACAGCGGTCGATATGACCCGTGGCCAGAATGCCAGAATCTGTAAAAAGGACCACACGCGAAGCACCATAATCCCTGGCCAGCTTCCCGAGCTGCAGGATTGAGCCCGGCCCATAAACCACACGAGTCAGTGGGTTATAGTCAAAGGGCTCAAGAAGTTCGCTGCCGAGAGCGCGCGTTGTCATACAGGAACAGTTCCATCAGCTGGCTGTAAGAGCAATATGGGCACTCGCAGGTAATATCGGGAGTCCAGGCGCAGAACAGTTTCGTTGCCCCGGAGTTTCTTGCAGGCTCTTCATGTGGTAACGAAAGCCTTTTTCAACACCAAAACGTCTTGTTCAACACCTAACCTACTCGAAAGCATCGCTGGTTGAAGCAGTGAAATCGCAAATCAGGCATGATTTGCTCCAGCCAGCGATGAATCCGGAAGTTAATCAGCCACTTCGTCGTTACGAGGGGTGTCTTTGAAGCCACCCTCAAGCTTGGCACCTTCCTTGATGGCAAACAATGTCGACTTGTTAGCAATGTACAGCACATCACCTGCCACCACTGGCGTCGAGTAGACCGCGTTTGACATATTGATCTCGCCAATGAGATTCATCTCTTTGGAAAGTTCGAAAATCGAAATGTCACCATCTTCGTCGCCAATATAGACGCGGCCTTCCACAATCAGTGGAGAACCCCACGAAGCGGCAAACATGTCGTGAACCCAGTAGACCACAGGCTTGCCATTGGCGTCGACCTTCTTGGCATCGAGGCAATGGAACAGACCACTGAAGTCAGCCACGAAGAGCAGATCGTCCTTGATGGCGACTGTGCCGCAGGTGCGGTGCATCGTCTCTTCGAAGTCGAATTTTTTGTTGCCATTCTTGTCGATCTGGTCATAGTGCCAAACGACTGCCGAGTTGGGATTCGGCTTTTCCACCTCACCTTTTTTCGGTTCGAGATTCTGGAGTCGACGTGCTTCGAGTGGCTTGCCGTCTTTATCGAATGCCAGAGTCGGGCTGACATCCCCCCGTTTCTTTGGGTCAATGCAGTAAAGATGCCCCTGCCCTTCCCCATGTTCAGGGTCTTCGCCAACACCCACATACACGTAGCCATCGTAGTACACCGGAGTCGCAATGATATGATTGCGTGTGGCCCGTCCACCGAGCAGATAGAGCGACTCTTTCGGATTGGCATCAAACTTCCAGAGCAGTTTGGCTTTGCCAGCTCCATCACCTTTAGGATCAAAACTATAGACCCAGCCATCACCACCGCCAAAGACCACCTGAGCCTGACCATCCAGCACAAAGTGACAGGGGCTTGACCACTGACCATGCAGAATGTTGGCCCCAGGACTGTCATCCGTCCACAGGACTTTGCCAGTCGCCTGATCCAAAGCAATAAAGCTGGGTGCATTGGGAGCCGGCAGGTTGATGTGCGATTCATCCACACCATTCGAGGTGTTCACGAAGATCACACCATCGACGGCTGTAATCGAGCAGTTGCACATATTGTGCTGAGACACACCCAGCTGACCCATCATATCGACGCGCCAGATGATGTCGGCTTCGTCTTTGTTCGAGTTGGGCTCTGAGACATAGGGCCCATCGTTTTCACCATCGTGGAAGCCTTCGGCATCGAGGCAGACAACCTCTCCACGATTGGAGACATACCACAGCTTATCTCCTTCGGCGTAAACGGCAGCGCACACTCCCTGCAAAGGCCAGTCGTGCACACGACCAGTGGGCAGTTTGGGATTACTGTGCTGCCACAGAAACTTCCCGGTCTTCTCATCAAAACAGACGAGTGCCCCCAGATCGACATTCTTGGGATATCGCTTGATGTAGCCATATCCGTTATTCGTGCCGACGTAAACTTTTCCGTTGGCGACCACCGGGTTGCCGTAGGTCTGTGAACCCAGCGCGGCTGCCCAGAGAATGTTTTCTCCCGATTCCAGATCCCACTGAGTGGGAATATTCTTCCCCTCGGGTGTGTTATTGCGATAGGTGCTGCCACCCCACTGAGGCCAGTCCTTTGCCTGCACCTTCAAAGTGGCGATTTCCTTCAGTGCAGCAGCCGTCGGATCAAACTTGGTTCCCGATGGTTCAGAACCCAGAGTTGCCGAGATCATTAACGAGCCGGCAATGGCTGCCCTCCCCAATTCCAGCAATCCCGCAGGACAAGACGAGGCGCCGAGAAGACCAGTCAGCCAACGAAGTTGAGTCATATGAGATTCCTATCATCGAGCCCGCAGGCATTTCTGTGCGAATGTGCAAAATCTTTGAATTGATTTCAGTCGGAAGTCGCCAGACGTGGGTCGTGCTGACGACTGATCAAATGGGTTTCAGGTAAGCCCATCCATTTAACTTCTTGGAGTCACCTTCACATTGTCGAAGAAGATCTCCGTGTCTTTTGCATTTCCAAACAGCCCGGGGCTGCCATGGAAATTGGCGGGCTGATCGATCCATTCAATCGTCCACGCTTCAGGCTCAGGCTGATCTTTCAACCAGACCTTTCCACGGACTTTCGATGCGGGCTGACCATTGTGCTCAACGGTATCGACCACCATTTTCATCGTGTACCAGGTGTCCGGTTTCCATGCGTAAGGAACAGTATGCACCTTCTGATCGTGCGGATACCACGAATAGGCCTTCACCTGCTGACTCGCTCCCATCAGTTCGACCCGATAACGCTGGTTCATGATGCCGATATCCGGCATACGGGCATTCGGGTCAGCATTGGCTGAAACTTCGAGTGGAGCCGAAGCGACATCGGCCTGAATCGTGTAGTTGGCCATATCAGGCCGACCAATCCACCCCTGGCTGCGTGTCCCCTTAGGAATTGTCGTGATCTTGCACAGCACGCCATTCCCTTCGACCTTCCGCGGGCCCTTAGCCACCACCAGAGTCGCTCCGGTCTCGGGAGTCCCAACCCACTTGAAGCTGGCGAGAACCCCTTCCTTCTGCAGCAATTCCAGAGCGGGATTCAGCTTGGCCTGAGCCAGTTCTTGTGTCGTTAACTCTTCCAGCAGACCCAGATAACGGAAGAAAGTCGTCCGTGGCTGAACGGGTGTGCTGTCATCGATCTTGAGTTGATCTCGCCCCAGATTGCTGAACTGCGTTGTGAGGTACACGTAGCACTTGGCAGCCAGCACATTCTCGGCATAGAGCCTTTTCCACAGGTCATAATCGAGGCCAATATGCCGATACCGCATCCCAATCCCGGTGATGGGCACAACACCATCGGAGAAAGCAAATTCCAGTGGAAGATCGGGAATCACCCGGATCCGGGCCGTGGTCGAGATCTCACCAACTTTGGCTGTCACCATCGATGCTGTGTTAGCCGTATCAGTCGCGAGACTGAATTCACCATCAGGATCAATCTTGCCAGTCCCGGTGATCGTGTAGGCAATTTCTTTCTCAGTCGCTGGGCGCAGATACTGGCCTTTGCTGTTGTAAAGCAAAACCTGAAAGGCGAGCTTCTGCCCGGGCTTCATCACGGCTTCGGCTGGGACAATTGTCGCCGCAGCAGGTTGATCTTCGGCACCAGCAGGTGCTTCCTGAGCAACGGGCGGAATAGCGTCGTAAGTCACTTCAGGGTTGGCACTGCCAATACAGTACATTGTCGTATCGGTCGTCACATACAACCGGCCATCGGCAATAATGGGCGACGCATTCACTTCGGCATCCAGCCGCATTGAGTGAACTTTCTTCAGCCCCTTGGCTTCATCCGGTTCAAAAGTGAACCAGCGGCCTGTGGCATCCACTGCATAAATCTTCCCATCACCATAGACAGCACTGGCCCGGGCCATGGTGCCAATTTTCTGCTTGCCGATCAGTTTGCCCGTTTTCAGATCGACCACGAAGAAGATCCCGCCATCGTCAATCGCATAGATACGATCACCCACGACGACAGGAGCACACTTGCCAATGTATTGCTCTTTATTCCGCCAGAGTTCTCCAGCTTTGGTCAGATTGCCGCGTTTGGTCGCATCGATGGCAAACAAGGCACCCATCTTTGTGTCATCAAGATTTTCGTCACTATGCCCGCAGATCACAGTGCTGCCAATCACGATGGGCGACGTGTTAATACCTCGTGGCGAAACATCGTAGTTCCAGAGCTGCTTGCCAGTGCGTGGCTGGAAGCCGTACATGCTTCCATCACCAGCCCCCAGCACCAGTTGCACTTCGCCATCAATCACGGCAAATGTGGGAGTGCTGTAGGTGGTATCTTCCGGTCGAAGCTTGGTCGAAACCAGCCAGACAAGTTCACCATTGCGTTGATCAAACGCCATCAGACGATGGGCGGGTTGAGCGTTTTCACCCCAGTTGATCAGCACACCACCGATAATGACGAGGTGCTCGAACACAATGGGAAAATTAGTACGGCCACCGTAAGTGGTCAGCATGCCATACTCTTCACTCATCGATCGCTGCCAGAGAGTCTTTCCGGTCTCTGCATCGATGGCCTGTAGCAGCCCGCAAACACCCAGAGCAAACACTTTTCCGGTGTGAGGGTCACCCACAACACTCGACCAGCCCACGCGTGTATCGGGAACATCGGATTCAAACACGTTGAAAACGTTTTCCCAGATTTTTTTACCGGTGGCTGCATCGACACAAATGACTTTTTCCGCTTCCTCAGGGGTGGCAGGCTTGTGCCGTACAAGCGTGAAGAGCTTGCCATTCATCACAATCGGAGTCGATCGGCCAGCCAGTTCGTCGTTCTTCCAGAGCACATTTTCCCCATCAGGAGACCACGTGGCTGGCAGATTCTTCGCCCGGGAAATGCCATTCATCTCCGGCCCGCGCCAATGCGGCCAGTCGCCCGCATGAATCACTCCCAGGGGGCTGATGGCAACCTGCCGATTTGGATTGACCTTCGACTCACTAACAGGGGCTGCTTCCTTTTCGGACGCAGCCGGTGTCTCCGCTTGTCCAAAAGAGATTGCCGGGGCCATGCCCAGAACTGGCGCCACCGTAAACAGCAAGGCCCATGTCGAGCGGGTCAACCATGCGAATCGCGGTCGATGAACCGCTATATTAAGCTTGTGGGTGTGTCGTGCGATCAATCCGGTTGCCCCTTCTGACGGTGATTCATTGAGTTGATTTCCCAACTGGTCGTGCATGACATACTCCACCAGTCGCCTCAACCTTTCACGATACATGCTAGTGCTGCTCATCAGGTTAACACTTGTTTGTCTATCATGATGTGGCCAGAGCACTCCCACAACCATGAGAGTCTTCAGTGTCTTTTTGTCACTGCAATTCGCAACAAACGGTATCTGGATTTCCACTTGGCAAACGTGCTGAGCATCCGCATGCCGCTCTGTTACCTGTAAGATCTAGAGCCAAACCTCAGGGCCTCAAACTCGAATCCCAGCCATGCCCAGGACTTGACTGCCCTGTCTACGAAGAAATCTTCCAAACAATTGGGAAAACATGTCGAAACAATCGATCTGCGGCATCATCGTCAACGGCCAAGTCTCTCCGGTTCACGGCAATTCATCGTACAAATGCGGCGTCCCGAGGCTGCAGCAAATCATAAACACTTGTTTTCACAACTAATCGACCATACTGCAAAGCCGACCCTCAGGCAAGCGCCGAATCGAGACAGGCTCCCAGGCCCTGTGTGTCCGGCGAGCACTCGCCAGCCAGCACCCACACGAAACGAAAACAGCCGAGACTTTTGCCAGGTCTCGGCTGCAAATTTCCTTCGATCACAAGCTGGTTGCTACGCTGAAGCCCTGAGTGCAGCAGCACTTTCCCCCAGATGATTGAGCAAGCTTTCAATTCTTGCTTCCAGTTCTCGCTGGGCAGCGCGTGTTCGCTCATCGAGATCCACTCGAAGATCGTGCAGGTCAGATTCTGGATGTCCGACCTCATCGATCCCCGCTGCCAGATGAGTCTCAACTGGCAGTTCGTCTGCCATTTCGAGTGCATCGGCCGCTGGCCCACGCTGGGAAGAGAGTGCCGCACGCAAGAGTGCCTGGACACCTTGCGGAGGCAAGGATCGTGGGGAATCTTCCAGACGCTGGGTCGATGATGTCTCGCCGCTGGTTTTCCAGTTCATCAGTTCGAACAGCTCACGGATTTCCTGTTCGAGCAATTCTCGAGAAACAGCCGCGTTTTCAACTTGCGTCGCTGGTTCGCGATTGGTCTGCAACCTGACGGACCAGACCTCGCCACCGAACTGCAATCGATCACCGTCTCTCAAGGCTCGTCGCTGATAAGGGCGGCCATCAATCATCACGACGGAAGAGAACTCGGTCGCTTCAATCCAGGCAGCTCCACCATCGAGGCGAATCCTGGCCGCAAAATCAGCCACAGCTGGATCGGGTATTACCAGATCGCAGAACTCGGCTCTGCCAATCACAAACTCATCCTCTTCAATGGCAACTTCACGAGTGCCAAGATTCAGGATGATGCGAGAAACCCGGATCGGTTCAACCTGGGGCTGAGCCAGCAGGCTGGTGAGCATGGAATTCATCGAGATAACTCCAACGTCCTGTTGGCGGGAATGGCTGATGGCACTGTCGATCAATCGGCCAGTGTAAAGTGACAACTCCTCAGCCATTCAGAAAATCGGTTCGCCATCGCACCAGACTCCATGCCCGTCTCAGACAAATCGTGGGGAGCACCTGCAAAATTTGCCGCTCGATCCCTGCTGTTGGTAAGTTTATCCGGCTGCGCAGACTCGGCAGGCACAAACCACGGCTCTTTTGACACCTTCAGGCAAACTACAGAGAATTTCCGGGATAGGTGGTGCGATCCTGCAGTCTTACTCTCAAATCTTTTTGTAGCTCATGAAACCATCACGAAAGCTCCAGACCGTCACTCTCCAGACGACTTCTGTGCAGTACGCAGGAGCCTCTTTGAAAATCGTTCAGAAATGTGCAAATTTTTTGAGGGGAATCAAAACTTCATCCTTCACTCACTTCGACTTGGTGAGCAGCCTGCCTAGAATCTGACAGTTGCTATGAAAGTGAACGGGCTTTCCGATTCTGAAGACAGGTGTGGCATGCTGGCTCGACGAGAACTTTTTCCAAATATCCTCGAAATGAACTACCAGTTCCGACAGCGTATGGGCTGCTCGGTCTATGTCGTTCACGATGCCGGCGAATGGGCTTTGATTGATATTGGTTTTGAAGACAGCACTGACGAAATCATCGACGCCATCCGCCAGATGGATTTTGCCCTGTCTCAGTGCCGCTATTTGATCTGCACCCATGCGGATGTCGATCACATCCAGGGAATGAAGCGAGCGAAAGAACTCATGCCTCAAGCCCGGCTGGTGGCTCATCCCCATGCCCGGCTACTGATGGAAAAAGCGGATCGAATCGAAACGTACGCCGAAATCAGCGCCCAGGGAATTTCCATCGATTTGAGCCCCATCCCTGTGGATGAATCGATCGATGAAGGGGATCTCCTCACTGTGGGGAACTTGAAACTCAAAGTCTGGAGTACCCCAGGCCACGCCAATGGCCAGCTCGCTTTTGAAATGGGCCCCTACCTCTTTTCAGGCGACAACATTTACCGCGACGGTGGTGTCGGCAATATCGATGCCCACCATGGTTCCGACCTCGTGGAATTCATCAAATCGCTCGAACGTATTCGCGATTCGAAGATCGAATGGCTCCTCCCCAGCCACGGCCCGGTCTTCAGAAAGCAGCCAGCCCACATTCAGAAGACGATTGACCGCCTGAAATCTTACCTCAACCTCGCCGACTTCGGCACCTGCGCCACAGGCTGGCCACTCCTCCAGGAGTGGGAAGAAGAACTCATCCACGGCTTCGACCCCACCCAGGCATAAGTCATTTTAAAAATTGTAATGTAAAATCGTGTGCCACTGCTGGCTCGCCAGCAGTGCTCCTGCCGACCGGCCCACGAAGCCCACGAAGTCGCCGCCACTTCCTGTTGAAAACCTTCCCACCTTCGCGAAAGAAAAACCTCTCCCGAACAGGAACTTCATACAGCACTCACGCGAGGCGCGAAGTTTGCGAAGAAAATCAATAGATCACCAATCGTAGAACGGACAATCGATTCAGTTGTATGGTCGCGCCGAGCATTTCCAGTCTCGTTTCATTTGAAGCAAACTAGCCAGTATCTCGATGTTGATCTCCCACCCCACTTCTCAAACGGCGGCTATGAAACAACTCAAGGTGCTGCCTGCTCGAATGCCGAGACTCTAACAAACTTATACCGATATGTGACTGTCTCGATATCGTTTGTCTTTTGGCTGGATATCGAGCGGCTAATCAGCATATACTTATCGTCTGGAAGCACTAGCTCTGCCGTGGTTTTATCTGTACCCAGAAGCAGACTCCATCGCGGTTCGTTATGGTCATCCTCAGGGTGTAGACGAAACGGCTCACCTTGAAGATGGGATGTACTGACAAGAAGATCCGCTCTAACTTTGCCCATCTCGATCGCCGTCAACTTGACCCTGTAAGTCTCGCCTACAAATTGCCAGATGTGACTATCTTCCTCCTCGTCGAGTCGACGTCGATGGATCGTCCCCTCATTGTCCACCCTCGCAAAATGCCCACTACTCTCGTGGCAATGAACTCCTTTGCTGGTTACTAATCTGGAATGCCTATAAAGCAGTATACTTGACGAACCGCGCAAGGTATCGATTTGGCCGACCATGTCATCAGGAAGTTCCCCCTTCAAATCGCAGTTGGTATCCACGCATAAAAAATCGACTGTATAAAGCGACCCTTTTGCCGATGGGTGCCAAGGTAAGAACTCAGGTTTATCAGAACTGTAGACCAGCCTGACACTGTCATATCTCAGTATGTCTGATTTTGCTGGAACTGGAAGTTCGGCCGCTTGCGATTCCGCGATCCAGTAACCAATCGTGAACAAGAAGATCAAGCGACATGCAACTCTGGTAGTCAACCTCCTATCTGTCGCCTGATTCATACGCAGTTTTCCCAATTAAAAGTGGTTAGGACGTTATACGAAAGAGTTTCACCTTCACCACAAGTGAGAATCAATCGAACAATACTTCTATTTCAGAATGGCAAAACAAATCTTCGACGAATCGATGAATATCTCTGCAAATCACGCCAGAATCTCGCGGATCACATTCCCTTCCACGTCTGTCAGCCGGAAGTCGCGGCCTTGGGAGCGGTAGGTGAGCCGCTCGTGATTAATGCCTAACAAGTGCAGTATCGTCGCGTTGAGATCATGGATATGCATCTTCTGATTCTCACTCACGATGTTATAGCTGAAGTCGTCGGTCTCGCCGTAGACGGTGCCGGGCTTCATACCGCCACCGGCGAACCACATCGTAAAGCAGCGCGGATGATGATCGCGACCGTAGTTTTCTTTAGTCAATGTCCCCTGGCTATAGATCGTGCGGCCAAATTCGCCACCCCACACCACCAACGTATCATCCAGCATCCCTCGCTGCTTCAGATCTTTAATCAAGGCCGCACAAGGTTGATCCGCCGATTTCACCAGCTGACGGATCTGCCCCGGCAATCCCCCATGATGATCCCAGCCCCGCAGGAAGATCTGCGTAAATCGCACGCCACGTTCTGCCAATCGACGTGCGAGCAGGCAGTTATAGGCAAAGGTGCCGGGCTCATTCACTTCGGGCCCATACATCTCGAGCGTTTCTTTCGATTCATCCTTCAAATCGACAAGATCCGGAACCGAGGTCTGCATCCGGAAGGCCATTTCGTACTGGGCAATACGGGCTGCAATTTCCGGATCTCCCATTTCCTGCAGATGCTGCTGATTGAGTTCCGCCAATCCATCGAGCATCGTGCGTCGAGATTGCGAACTGACACCTTTCGGATTGGATAAGTAGAGCACTGGGTCACCACTCGAACGCAAGGCGACTCCCTGATGTTTCGTGGGCAAAAATCCGGAACCCCATAGCCGCGAGAAGAGGGCCTGCGTCTGAGCACCGGCAGCAATCTTCGAGTGCAGCACGACGAATGCCGGTAAATCCTGATTCGGACTCCCAATTCCATAAGAGAGCCATGCCCCCAGACTCGGTCGCCCGGGAAGTTCGCTCCCGGTCTGGATAAATGTAATCGCGGGATCATGGTTGATCGCTTCGGTGTACATCGTTTTGACAATCGTTAAATCGTCAACAACGCCTGCCAGATGTGGCAGTAACTCGCTGATATAGGTTCCGTTCTGCCCATACTGATTGAACTTGAATACCGAAGGCGCAATCGGAAACCGCGATTGTCCCGAGGTCATCGTCGTAATGCGCTGACCGTTACGAATAGACTCGGGAAGATCTTTATCAAACCAGTCCACCATCTTGGGCTTGTAGTCGAACAGATCGAGTTGAGAAGGGCCATCGGCCATAAAGAGCCAGATCACCCGTTTGGCCTTTGGCGCATGATGCAGCCCTGGTAATGCCCCCAGCGATGAAAGATCAGGCGGAACTGTACTACTGACCTCAGGATTCGCAGCCAGTGCCGGCATACCGGAAAACAACTGCGGATTCAGCAGCGAAGCCAAAGCCGCCCCACCGAGCCCGGCCGCAGATCGCTGGAAAAAGTACCGACGAACCATCTGCTGCCGAAGCTGTTCATAAACCATATTCTGAAGCGACATAATGGCCATCCAAAGGAAGATTTATTCGAAAGATTCATTTGATGATATTCAGGACAGATTGAACTCAATCAACCGTGGGGATCATCAATCAGTAATTGCAATCTATTGCCAAGTTCTGGTTGAAATCGATTCGGCCAGGTCGCGTCAACGAGCCCGACATCGAGCATGTCCCGAAGGTGCGTCCGATCCTTATCACGAAATGATGTGAGTTTCATTCGGACAAGAGCTTCAAGCGAAATCACACGATAGTTTGCCCCGGCTTCTGATTCATCAACGTCGGGTGCAGCGGTAACGTATTCCTCTCGCACCTTTTCATTAGCCTTTACGATATGTATCGCATCTCGAAACTTACCATCAGCTCCATCTGTAAAGAAATCAATACCAGCTGCATGACGGTGAATAAAACCGGCTTTTCTCAGCGCCTCTGTGGCAGCCGGTATATCGCTCCTCCTAAACAATAGATCCACATCAGCGGTGAATCGTACCGCCGCTTCATCAACGCGAGAAACCCAGTTCGCGACAGCATTGCCTCCCACAACTGCGTAAGGAACACGCGCACATTCAAGGGCTGCTGTGGCACGAAGAAGACGTTCTTGAATCTTGTTAATTGCCATCTCGATCCGTCCCAAGTCAAATGGTTGTAGAGGAACCGTTGACATCTATTTGACTCCATAAGGACAGGCAATTTCGAAAAATACGCTTGAACTAAATACTCTCAGCAACTACTCCTTCGTAATCGCCGCATCGAGATTCAGCATCAGATTGGCCACCATGGTATAAGCCGCCAGCTCCGGTGCTTCCATCTGACCAGGTTTTGGAAGTGTGCCGACATTCAGCAGTTCCTCAGCTGCCTTACTATCCGCACGATAAATTTCCAGTTGTTTTTCCAGAACTCGCTCAAGGACTGCCAACTCATCGGCTTTCGCATTGCGACTCAATACGCGAAGGCAGGCAAAGTTCAGCCTTTCGGCGGCAGTCTCGCCCCCTTGACTGATCATCTGCCCTGCCAGATGCCTAGCTGCTTCGACATACTGATCATCATTCATCAGCGCCAACGCCTGGAGGGGTGTATTCGTCCTCGCCCTGCGGACTGTGCAGGTCTCGCGGGATGGAGCATCGAATGTCGTCATCGATGGTGGTGGAGCTGTCCGCTTCCAGAAGGTATAGAGGCTGCGACGAAAGAGCGCCTCTCCCTGATCGCGGGTATATGTCCGCGTGTTACTACTTTGAAATGCGACTGGCTCCCAGATTCCCGAGGGCTGATAAGGCCGCACACTTTTGCCGCCCTTTCGTTCCACGAGCAATCCCGAGGTAAACAGCACGCTGTCGCGGATGGTTTCTGCATCCAGCCGGAAACGTGGACCACGGCCCAATAACAGATTCTCAGGGTCTTTCGCATAAAGCGCCGGAGTGACTTTGGAGGACTGCCGATAAGCCTGGGACATCACGATCAGCTTCAAGAATTTCTTGTGATCCCAGCCAGACTCTATGAACTCGGAGGCCAGCCAGTCGAGCAGTTCGGGATGCGTCGGCCATTCAGCTTGTGATCCGAAATCGTTGCTCGATTTCACAATCCCGATACCGAAAATCTGTTGCCAGATCCGGTTCACCGTCACTCGCGAAGTGAGTGGGTGTTCTCGCGAAACCAGCCACTTGGCCAGCCCCAGCCGATTGCGTGGCAAGTCTTCGGGCATGGATGGCAATGCTGCTGGTGTCGCCCGGGAGACCTTCTCGCCCGGTTTATCATAAGCCCCCCGAATCAGCACAAAAGCCTCACGTGGCTGTGCCATATCTTCACTCACGAGCGTGGCTGGGATCTGTTTTTCGACAGCATCGATTTCGCTTTGGAGCTTGGCAATCTGCCCATTCAGCGGCTCAAAGAGCTGGCGAGTCTCCGGATGCACATACTCGACAAAGTACTCGACAATCTGTTTCTGCTGATTAGCATTCCGCTTGTCAGATTCGATCTTGATCAGCTTGGCGATATTGTCCGGAAGTGCGGGCTTCTTCTGTTGTTTCTGATAGTTTTCCCATGCCAATAGCGAATTAAACGATTCACCGTTCTGAAGTGTCAACGTGCGAATGCCGGCTTTATCCCAATAAACAGTTCCACCGAACTGCGTAAAGGCCCAGCCATTCAGCTTTGCACCCGAAGCCAGGCCCACATGCTGGGCATTGACAGAAATTCGTGTCCATTGTCCGACGGGTGGCAAGGGCCCACCGTGTCGATGGCCCACAGTTCCTGCCTTGCCATAAGGGATCGCATCTTCGCCAAAGTAAACGCGATGCTCCCATGTGCCGTCATTGAACTGGAGCATGATCGTTTTTGGCGGATTGGCAGGATCGAGATAGACATACGCAAAGAGCTCGTCTCCTTCACCAATCGCAAGTGGGGAAGTCGCCCCGGTAAAGAAATGTTGATCCAGCCCCTCGGAGGTACGCGTTGATGCCAGATTTCCAGCGAGAACCGGGCCCTCAGCAGCCGAAATAAACTTCCACGACCCCGTGTTCGACTGGGGCTGGGCACCTGGCGGGAGAACATCATCGATCCAGATGTAGTCCCTGCGGGTCACAGTTAATGCATCAGCCGGGGCATCGAGCGAGGGCTCGACATAAGGAGTCTCCTTGCGCTTCTGCGCCAGTTGCTGTTTTAAGGTCGCGATTTCTTTGTTGAGCTCCGCCATTCGAGCCTCTTGATCTGCCGTCGGCAATTTGAGCACAGGTGGTGGAAGCAACGCATTTCCATCCATGGCCCGATCACTCAAGCTGTTGAAGAAGGCATAGAGTGAGTAAAACTCCTTCTGGGAAATCGGGTCGAATTTATGGTCATGGCACGAAGCACATGTCAGTGTCAGACCCATCCAAACAGTCCCGACGGCATCCGTACGATCAATGGCGTAACGGACATACCATTCGGCGTCGATCGCCCCCCCTTCACTCGTCGTCACATTGCAGCGATTAAACCCCGTCGCTACCCGCTGATCGAGCGTCGGTGCTGGCAAAAGATCTCCCGCCAGCTGATCAATCGTAAACTGATCAAACGGCAGATTATTGTTGTAGGCATTGATGACCCACTCGCGATAAGGCCAGAGCGAACGTTCGTTATCCAGATGCAGACCATGCGTATCCCCATAGCGGGCGGCATCCAGCCAGTAGCGGGCCATGTGCTCTCCATAACGCGGCGAAGCCAGCAGCCGGTCGACCACTTTGCTATAGGCATCTGGCGCAGGATCCGTCACAAAAGCCTCGACCTCAGCCGGTGTGGGAGGCAAACCCGTCAGGTCGAACGTGACCCGCCTGATGAGCGTCACCCGATCAGCATCATCGGCTAAGCCCAAACCCTCTTTTTCGAGACGGGCCTGTAGAAACTGATCAATCGGAGTACGCACTCGACTGTCATTTTTGACAGCGGGAACAGCAGGCCTTTGAATCGGCAGGAACGACCAGTGTGATTCATATTCCGCACCTTCACTCACCCAGCGCTTGAGTGTCGCCAGTTGTTCGGGAGTCACTGTTTTGCCACTCTCAGGCGGTGGCATTTTCAGATCGGGATCATCTGAGAGGATCCGCGAGATGATCTCGCTGGCAGCGTGATCGCCCGGGACAATCGGCTGCACTCCGGAAGCAGTTTGCGCGACAGCCGCTGCCCGCTGATCCAGCCTCAGCCCGGCTTCCCGCTTCGCACTGTCCGGGCCATGACATTGAAAACAACTGTTCGACAGGATCGGACGAATATCCCGATTGAACTGCAGCTTTTCACTGGCACTGGCAAGCTGCGGAATGGTCATTTCCAGAGCTGTTACCAGGCACACAGCCGCCAATAACTTGCCAGAAAGTCTGTTGCCGCGCAGGTCAAAAATCATAGGGGATGCTCTTTCAGGGATGAGGCACTCAGGGAGAAACAGACTTCAAGTCATGAAATCCCGTAAATGCACCTGTCAGCTTGACGTTTCAGCAGGCGGGAGATGATCGATCATTGAGATCATCCGAACAGCGGATCAATCCATATTGCAACATATGATGGTGGAATTGTCCACAAAATTCGCGGAACTGCCTCGACCTGCGATCAATCTTCCCCAGGCAATTTCCAGCAGTGAATCACCTCGGCAAAACCTCCGCCCATGCCTGTCAAAAAGCCAATGGATGGCTTGAAGCACGCACTTCAAGCCATCCATAGACTGATGATTCACTCAGAATTTCATGGGATATGGTTGCGAATTCATCGCCCGGCTTCAAAAACCAGGCATCATCGACCAACCCTGATTAGTGACTGACTTTGATCGAACCACTCGACTTCGGTGGATGGAAGAAGAGTAATAGCAGAATGGCAGCAAAGAATGCCGCTCCGGCCGGAACGAGCAGTAACTGGCTCCAGTTCACAACTTTATTTTCAATTGTATCTCCCGTTGTGAACAGGGCCTGAAGCCGACCCCAGACCAGCCGCGAAGTGAGTGGGCCCATTCCCAGAATCAGGAAGTTAAAGAGCCCCTGCGCACTCGTTCGCGCATCCTTCGGGAAGTACTCGTCGACAAGGATATATAGCGTTGCAAAATAAAACGCGTAGCAGATTCCGTGAGCCAGATTCATACTCACTGCAACGTAAGGATTCGGAGCCAGAGCCCATAAGCCAAATCGCAGTGTATGGCCCAGAATTCCGATAATCATGGTGTATCGCCAGCCGAGCTTACTGAGGACATATCCCAGCGAATACATCGTCAGAATCTCGGCAATCTGGCCCACACTCATGGCCACCTGTGTCCAGTTGCTGGGAACACCGACATGCTGCAGATAACTGTTCGCATAATAGAAAAATCCATCATGGACAGTTGCATCAATCCAAGTCGTAAAGAACAGCACCAGAAGGAATGGCTTCTTCAGATAACTAAATGCCTCCACCCAGGCCAGGCTCTTACCCGGCTCATGGATTTTCTTAGGCGGTGTATGCGGCAGAGAAAAGCTGAAAACACCTAACAGCAGAGCACCGAGACCACCTGTCATAAAGGCCCAGCTGGTTCCCTGCGAAAGTGCGCGCCCTTCCAGCGGCGTTCCCAGTGCTTTGCCCAGCCAGCCAATCACTCCACCGGCGGCTGCCATATCTGGCACTTTGGCCCAGTCAACCAGAATGAATACAAAGGGCCAACTCGCAAGAATCCAGCCGATGGTTCCAAACAGTCGCAACGTTCCGAAATCCCGTTGGGGGTCATTCACGTTTGCAAATGCCAAAGTATTGGTGACCGAGATGGTCGGAACATAAAAGAGGCAATGCACAGCCATCAAAGCCAGGAAGATATAGAAGTTTGCAGGTGCTGCGTCCGGCTGGAATGATTGCCAGGCCAACGCTCCAAAGGCGAGCAGTGCCCCCCCGCCTAATAAATGACTTAAGGCCAGGAATTTCTCTGCAGCGAAGTTCCGGTCAACAAATTGATTCCCGAAGAACATGGCAAGAATCGCCGAGATCGGAAAACAGATGTGTAACAGCGATTGCTGTGTCTCATCAAACCCCATCGCTGGAAACAGCCCGAAACTGACTGGCAACCAGGCTCCCCAAATAAAAAATTCGAGGAACATCATCAGTGATAACCGAAATCTCAAGTTACCACTTAAGGGCGGAGCAGTCGAAATCACAGAAGCATCACTGGCCATGCCAGGCGACTCCAAACAGGGTTTGTATTTGAATCGTTAAAAACTCTCGATGCGCATCGTCAACGATCCCGAGATCATCCGCGCGAGCTCTGCTGTTCGCAAGTGGGCAACTCCGATTCCTGATAGTTTTCCCCGACTCAACTCTTCGCAGAAAATCAACGGGCATAACAGATCACCCCTGCCTCGCCACGGTTACAACTCTTCAGGCCGACTCATTCCTGAAACAAACTGTCAATTTTTCTAAACAACCCAGACTACGCATTCTTTACAAAGCGTCCATATTCGTTACAATCCGCACAAGCGGCGTAAACCGCATTATCGCACCGGCTCGTCGCCGATGTGGTCGGATCAACCGGGTGGCAACCCATCGAGGAGACGCAAATGCAGATTTTCAAAGCACTTTGGGATGATTGTCAGGGGGCAGTTCTCTCTGCCGAACTCGTGCTGCTGGGCACAGTCGGAGTTTTGGGCACAGTCGTTGGCTTGAACGCCGCCACAAATGCCATTAACGCCGAGATGGTCGAATTGGCCGAGGCTTTCCGCAGTCTTGACCAAAGCTACGTGGTGCGGGGTCATCAGTCCTGTGGAGCCTGGACAGCTGGCTCTTACTACCGCCAAAAGCATGTCGAAGAATCGGTGGCATCGATTTGTGCCAACGGTGAAATTGACCGCGATGTCCTTGAAGAGCAGATTCGCAGCCAGCGCGGAGAACCTGTCCCTGCTGAAGAACCTGCTCCTCCCGAAGAAATGACCCCGGAAATGGGTCAAGGCACCGCTTTGCCTCAAAATGAAATCCGCATCAGCCCACGCGATGCCTGATTTCTCTTGAACCATCGACATTCTCAGCGAGTTAACATAGCGATTTGCCACACGCCCTGTTGCACTTGAAGAGAATTAACGAACATTCCTCGATCGGCTGAAAGTCCTCTTTCAGAGTTCACCCGATCGAGGAATGTTTTTTTATGGTCTTCGGACTCTTTCTGATCACCAATCATGTTGTCAAAAACAACGACTGACCAAGGTTAACTTGCTGATACGCCCCCAGCGTCAACACCTTCAACTGCTGACTCTTCCTCAACCTTCGTAACCTTCGTGGTCGAATTGCATCTTCCATCAAGTAGAGCATCACTTAGCGCAGTCGTATGCACCAATCCTTCAGCCATTCTCACACATCATCTGGAAGAAAAGGAGAGCAGCGTTAATGGGCGTTCGTAGGCTCGCTGGAATGGTGACCTGAATCACCATCTGCCTGCAGACGGGCATACTCCCGGCTTTGCCGGGTATCCTGCGGGTAATAGTGCATGCCCACATCCGGTAATAGCGACAGCGGCAAAGCAAGGGCCAGCACAATCGTCGGTGCGAGTAAAACATACTTCCAGCCGCTCTCAAACTTCAGATGCATAAAGTAGAGCATCACACAGAGCGCCTTGGCCGTCGCGACAGCCAGCACAATCGCCACGATGATGCGGCGGTCTGCCAGTGATAGCAGATCAGCGACGACTGAGAGTACCGTCAGCCCGCAAAGAGCGAGAAAAACACGAAAGTAAGTATTTCCGTGCAGATGTGCCATATCAGCCATGTTTCACCAGTTGGAATGACCCTGCTCTAAACAGACATTAAGATCAAATATCAATCATTAGATAATGTAGATTAATGGAAACAGGAAGATCCACACCAGATCCACAAAGTGCCAGTACAACCCGACATTTTCAACGACCACGGCATGCCGGAATGCCAGCTTACTGCCCATCGCCAGAAGGACCAGGAACATGATCAGTCCGATGATCACATGCAGTGCGTGAAAACCTGTCATCAGGAAATAGTTCGAAGCAAACAGGTTTCCATAGAGTATCGGCACCGCGGGATGAAAGTTTCCCAGTATGGGCGATAACTCGACATCCTTCTTCAGTGACTCCACAAACGAATTCACGTCGGCAAGTGTAATCGCAGGAAATTGGCCGGGAGTCGGCGAACTCCGATACTCAATCAGCTGCTCGGGAGTCACCGACATGGCCAAACCGAATCGAACATGATTTTCCAGACTGCTCGCTGCTTCATTCAGGCGAGAAAGTGCCTTGAGCTGTGCCACGGTTGCAGCTTTTCCTGCTGGGGGAGCATCCTTGGGATCGGTTGTCGCGGTTTCGTTTCCGGCACTGGCAATGCGATTGCCCAGTTCAGTTCGGCGGTCAGCAGCAGGTGAACCAGGAAAGATCGCTGCCAGTTCACGATCCACGACACGTTGCAGCCGGCTGGCTGTGGCGAACATCGCTTCCGTCGGCGTTTCCGGAATTTTTCCCGGGATGATTTCGTGCTCGAACTTACCCGCGTACTCGACTGATTTAATCCCAAGAAAAACCAGTCCCAGCAGCAGAGTGAAGGCGATAAATTTGCGGGCCTCCTTGAAGTTCGACACCAGCATCTTTTCATGAGCGACGACGACAAAGTAGCTGGAGACAATCAGTACGAAGGTATTCAGCCCGCCCAGCCAGACATTGATATGTGTAACGTGCGGATCGGTCGGCCAGCCGGGAGAACCATTTCGACTGATGATATAGCTACCGATAAAGGCCGAGAAAAACATAATCTCGGTCCCCAGAAACAGCCACATTCCCAGTTTGGAATTCGGAATGGGGAGACCCATACGCGGAAGAGTTCCGGCCTGGGAAGCAGTTGCTGGTGCTGAGGAGTGCATAGAGTGCAGTTTTCTTCAGTGGCCGGGAAACAAAAGAACTCAAATCAGTTCGTCATTAGTTAATGGCAGAAGACGACATTGAAAGCAGGCCCAGGTGATCTCCCACCAAGGCCAATAGCACCAGAGGTAAATACACAATTGATACCAGGATCAGCCGGCGGGCCGTCGCTGGTCGTTCATGCCAGGCAAACGCTATCGAAGCAGCGAGATAGCACAGCCCCAGCACAATCGCCAGTACAAAGTAGGTCATGCCACCCACACCTGCCACAACGGGTAACAGGCTGATCGGAATCAGAATTGTGGCATACGCGGTCGCAATCAACCCTGTCACATGGGGTTTTGGCAATCCCATCGGAAGCATCTTCAGACCAGCCAGCAAATATTCATCGCGGTACTTCCAGGCAATGGCCATAAAGTGCGGGAACTGCCATAAGAAGAGAATGGCAAACAGCGAGAACGAAGCCAGATCCAGATTGGCACCAGCCGCTGCCCAGCCAATGACAGGGGGTAACGCTCCAGGAATGGCACCGACCGCTGTGCAGATCGGCGAGACTCTCTTCAGTGGCGTATAAACACCGACATAAAGTGCCCAGGTGGCGGCTGTCAGAATTGCCGTCTGGATGTTGACCATCGCCACGAGCATTGTACAGCCGGCAGATCCCATGAGCAGACCGACACCCAGGGCTTCCCAGGGGGACATTCGCCCTGCCGGCAACGGACGATTTCGCGTCCGCCGCATTCGACTATCAGTCTCCTGCTCCAGCCACTGGTTCAAAGCCGAGGAGGCCGTAGAAACCAGAGCCACGCCAGCCCAGGTCCAGAGCAACACGGCCCAGTCCCAGTTCTCGCGGGGCGCCAGCGTGTAGCCGACAGTGACCGTAATCAGCACCATCACCGCAATTCGCGGCTTGGAAATTGCCAGCCAGTCAGCCAGCCGGCTTCCCAAAGCCTCGATGCGGGTTTCATCGAGCACAATGCTCTGTGATGAATGCTGTGGAAGCGATGAATTTGGTAACAGCGGGGAGTTCTGCGACATCGTTAAACAGCACCTCCAGCAAGTCGGCTGGAACCATCGAGTGGGGTTGTCAGCGAGCTATTGCGAGTTTTTGTTTCCACTGTAGTTTCTGACACCGGGGCGTGGACTGGGGCTGTCCGAATCAAGCGTGCGATCATCACACCCAATCCCATAAAACCCAGCACAGCTCCCAGCGTGTGGAGCGATCTCAAAGCACTCAAAGCCGACGTCTGCTGAATGGCCACAATCCCGGCATCTGGCCAGCCATAGCGAAACAGCCAGGTCCCCAATCCAATGAGGAACTGCCCATTCACAAGAAGCAGCATCAGATTGGCCCAACTGCTGAGCCAGGGATGATGAAGTCGGCGGATCAGTACCCAGGTGATCGCAGCGACTCCCAGAACCACAAATGCAAAGTAGGGATGATCTCGCCACGCATGAGCTGCACCGAGATGTCGGAGCATCCCTCCAAGAACCGACTGCAGAAAGAAGACCAGACATAGGACGACTGTAGCCGAAAAAGCTGCCCGGGTTCGCGTGCCTGTCGGCAATCGCTCAACATTCGCCCAGCGAGGACTCATGACTGCCACAGCGATCGCCATGACCGTAAAGACCCAGCAGGCAAAGTTCCCATGGATCATGGCCAGAACTTTACTTACCTGACTGACGCGCATCCCGCCCAGCAATCCCTGGGCAATCACCAGCACTAAAACCAAAGTTGCCAGAATGCGAACAGCCGGTCGTTGTGGTGTCAGAAAAGCTGAACCGCATAGTAGAAGTGCGAAAAAACCTGTCAGCATTCCCGCCAGACGATGCCCGTGCTCCAGAAACTTGTCTGGCTCCCCAATCGATTGCAGCCAAGGGTAAGCCAACATGCTGTAGCCATCCGAAGTTGGCCAATCTGGAAAGGCCATGCCCGCATCGACAGTCGTCACGACAGCCCCCATCGAAATGAGAGGTAACGCCGAAATCAGCGTCAACCACGCAAATATGGAGGGTAGATTTTTCATAATGGCACTCGACTCGAATTGTAAGTTAAAAACCGGCTAATGACTTTCTCTCGATGTCTCTATTAATAAGTCTCTTGAATCTCTCACATAACAAAATCGGTCGTATCAATGCCCTTGAGACTGATCGGGCCGACGTGGCATGTATTCCGTCTGTGGTAAAAAATCATTCTCGCCAGATACGGGCGAACTGTATTCGTAAGGCCCATGATAGACCACAGGCTGCACATCAAAATTCCCATGTGGCGGTGGCGAAGGTGCCTGCCACTCCAACCCATTCGAATTCCATGGGTTTCTTCCACACTTCTTGCCGAAGAAAATGCTCCAGCCAAAATTAAACAGCAGAATGAACTGGGCAAACCCCATCACGATCGCCGCATAAGTCATGAACTGATTCAGCGGCAGCAGATGTTCCAGATAAGGGAAGTGATAAGGATCGGCATACCTTCTGGGCATACCACCAATCCCTAACAGATGCATGGGGAAGAATGTGCAGTTGAAAGCCGCAAAGGTAATAAAAAAGTGAATCTGCCCCAGGCGATCACTCATCATGCGGCCGAACATTTTTGGAAACCAGAAATGGATCGCCGCAAAAATCCCGAACAGAGTCGATCCAAAGAGGATGTAATGAAAGTGAGCGACAATAAAGTAAGTATCATGGATATAGACATCGACAGGGACAGCGGCCATAAAAATGCCCGAAAGTCCGCCGGTAATAAACATCGACACAAAAGCCGCGCAGTTTAATAGCACCGTATTAAACTGGAGCTTTCCACCCCACATCGTGCCAATCCAGTTGAACGTCTTGATGGCTGATGGAAGCGCAATCAGGATCGTCGAAACCATAAACGTCATGCCGACAATCGGGTTCATCCCACTGGTAAACATGTGGTGCCCCCAGACAATGAATCCCAGGCCCGCAATTGTCGCCATGGAAAAAATCATCGGCTTATAGCCAAACAGAGGCTTGCGGCTCATGCAGGCCAGCATATCACTCACCATCCCCATGGCTGGTAGTAACATGATGTAAACAGCCGGATGCGAATAGAACCAGAACAAATGCTGCCACATCAGCGGTTGTCCGCCACCCACGGTTGCCGGAGCGTTATTGACAACCAGCCCGCCCGGGATAAAGAACGTGGTTCCGAGCATGCGGTCAGCCAGCATCATAAAACCGGCTGCGGTTAGAACAGGCAAAGCAAATGCCTGAAGAATTGCGGTAATAAACATTCCCCAGATCGTCATCGGCATGCGGAACAATGTCATGCCCGGGGCACGCATATTAATAATGGTCGTCATATAGTTGATCGACCCGAACATTGAGCTGAAACCGACAAATGTCAGTCCAAACAGCCAGAGTGTTTGTGCAAAGCCTGAACCTGGAGCAGCTTGGGGAAGGACCGCCAGGACTGGATAAATCGTCCAGCCTGCCGCCGGGCCGCCATCATAAGCAAACGACAGCATGAAGCAGCCGATGGCAGGCCACATGAACCAGTAGCTCAACATGTTGAGTGTCGGAAAGGCCATATCTTCGGCACCGATCTGCAGTGGGATCAGAAAGTTGCCAAAAGCACCCGCAAGAATGGGAATGACCACCAGGAAGATCATGACGGTCGCATGCATCGTAAACAGCATGGTGTAGGCTTCGGGAGTGATCTGCCCGCCATCTGTGCGAAAGAGCATGTCCCCCAGAATTGGCATCCGCTCCCACGGCCACGCCAGTTGCCAGCGCACGCCCAGAGCCAACGCTCCGCCAACCATCAGCATCAACAGAGTCGTGAATAAGAACTGGATACCGATCACCTTATGATCGGTTGAGAATATATAGCGACGAATCCAGCCCGGCTGATGATGCACAGCGTGCATTTCATCTCCAGGAGGAATAGAGACAGCAGGTGGTGTAATGGTCGCACTCAATGGTACGTCCTTTTTCTATGTCAACTAACAAACGGACTTTTGCCAGCAATTACGGGAACGTCGAAAACAATATCAGTCACTCAACATCAGAGATAAATCGTCCAGCAAAACTTAAGGAGTCGAAGTCTGGGCTTGATCAGCGGCCGTATTTTGCGGTGGGCTGGCCAAACGGAGTCCGTCATCTGCCTGGAGCAGCACCGCTTCCTGCTTCCACTTTTGAAATAACTCTTCTGAAGTCGCTAAAACTCGGGCTTTCATTTTGTAGTGGCCCCAACCGCACAACTCAGCACAGACCAGGTCATAGCTTCCCGGCTGAAGTGCATCGAACCAGACGGGAATGACAGTTCCCGGCAAGGCATCCTGCTTGATACGCAATACAGGCACAAAAAACGAATGCTGGACATCGCCTGATCTCAAACTGATGGAGACCGGCCTCCCCACCGGGATCCTCAGGTCGTTCACGGTATAAACATCATCGGGCTGAGGCATGGGCATCAGTGGCTTGCCGGGAGCGGGATAACGAATCCGCCACTCGAATTGACGAGCGGTCACTTCGGCAATCGCTTCAATTTCCCCCGGGGCATAATTCCGCATACGGAAAGCCGCCCAGACATCCATCTGATAGATCGCAATGAACAACAGCACGATCCCGGGGATCACCGTCCAGATCACTTCCAGGGTATGATTACCATGGGAGTACGTCGCTTTCTCGTGGGCAGGCTTAACAGCCCCCTTCCAAAGTACATAACCCAGTGCAATCTGAGTCCCTACGAAGACAATACTGGTGATCCACAAAATGATATAAAACAGCCCATCAATCCGGCGGCCAATGCTCGACATCGCCTCGCCAGTATCCGGAAACCACCAGCCTAGTGACGGCGCAGCCAGGCACAAAGCCACTGCCAAGGCTGCCCAGCTCATAAAGTAAATTGACCAGAATCTTGCCACAGAACATCAGCCTTTATTGGCAAAAAATCGAATTGTTATTTTACAACTGAAATTTAAAACTCAACGATATCTAATCACATCGACTGACTTCCACTCTCAATTCAACTAGCTGGCAGAACGTGCCGGCTCGGCCTCAGTGATTTTTTCAGCCTTCGTTTCTTGAACTTGCGCTTTGTCTGTTGCCGGCAGTTTCCTTAATGAAGATTCGGCATCAGACAAACTCGTTCCATTGGCAGTGAACTCGACACTCAGGACATAATTCACCAGATCCCAGATTTCATCGTCTGTTAAAGTCACGCCACCAAAGGCTGGCATGGGTGTGCCCTTAATCCCTGCATACAGCCTGCGATACAAATCGACAGGACGCCGTCCTCCTCGATAAATTCCTCGTGTCAGATCACGGGCCGGCAGGAGATTCCCCCAGAGATCATGCAGGCCTGGACGTGGATAATTTCCATCGCCGGAAGGCATTTTCCAATATTCAAAATTGGCCGGGCCGTCACCTCGGCCCTGTGCACCATGGCAGGTGTAGCACTTGGTCTTATCAGAGAGATACAGCAAACGCCCTCGCTCACGAGATGCCGCATCATCGGGAACGCGTGCTTTGGCAGGGGTAATCACACTCTCAGGCGTTTCAGCTCGTTCCCAGGCGGACACCAGAAAGTCGGCCGTATCCTCAACGACACCCTGATAATCGGTTTCGAAAAACTCAGCAAAGTCCTTTTGCAGTGCATCCACCGCAGGCGTGATTGGTGCTGGAGGTTCAGCTTTTTCACCCTTGTTGAGTGCTGCCTGATAGGCAGCTTCACTTTGAGTATATTCGGCCTTTAAATCCTTGGTGGAAAAATCGCCCAGGTCGTCCGTAATTCGCTTTTCCATCTCACCTCGAATCGAAAGCCAGCGGACATATTCAATCACAGCCTTCTTCTCAGTGGGATCCATCAATAGAAACGAAGGCATGTATGTCCCGGGGATGCCATCGTCGAGGATACGCGTCAGATCATCACGCGTGATACGTTCCGCAGCCTGTGTCGAAGTGAACTTGAAAATCCCGTCGCGATAATCACGCGGCGGTGGTTGCATATATTTAGCCGTTGGCCCTTTTCCATCGCCTGTCGATCCATGACAGTGCATACAGTTTCTTTGATAAACAACCCGGCCTTGAGCCAGCAGGCCACCATCGTCAACAACCAGTGCATCACCGGCGGCAATCTCACCGACAGGCTTGCTGGAAGAGGACGTTTCTTCCTGTGATTCTTCAGCAGGTGCTGATCCTGCTTTTCCTTCCAGAGCAATTGAAACCTGCCGGGTGGCTGCATCGAAGGCCGCGACCCGATCCCCCTGAATACCCTCACGAGCACCGCTGACCCAGCGAACAGGGGCACCCACTCGCAGATTTTTTGCCAGGTCAGACTGATTATCGAAAGTCACCACCATCACGGCCTTGGCAGACGAACTGGCTTTTGCATCCAGCGATTCGACGGTGGCTTTGGCCCCGCCGAAATCAATCACACTCAGGCGATCCCACACGACAAGATTGTCAGGAGTTCCAAAGTGAGTCAGCAAAGTGTGCTCGACAGCTTGCCGGGCATTGGGCGCCAGGAGAGTGGTCGATGTGCGAGGAGTAAACTCGACCGCAGGATTCGGGGTACACCCTGAAGCTCCGAGCAGCAACATCACGCCCCACACCAGGGAGTGCAATGAGGAACGTAGCAGACCTGCCAGATGCCATGAATCCTGCAATTGGCCACAGCCAACTGGCTGGTCAGCAGTTTTCGCAAAGGAGGCGAAAGGCATCGATTTCAACAGGCTGTCAGGCATGGCGGAGTCTGTAAAACTTAAGGGGTGAGCAGGTGGGCGTTGTCAGCAATCAATCTCAGGCGAATGAATGGTGAATATTCTTGATCAATCGATTGAGTTCAATATGCTCAAGTCATGTCAGTTATTCTGAGGAGTCAGCAGCTTTCGTCGAAGTCGATTGCTCATTGGCAGATGCCGCATTTGCAGGCTGGGGTGAGGTCGCGATCACTGGTGCAGCCACCTCGGCGGGTGGTGGAATGACATCTTCCGCAATTCTTCTCACTGTGGGGATTTGAGTAGCACCACCTCCACAACCAGAGGTGCAACTGATCATCATGCCCATAAGTACGAAGAAGTTCACCTGAGTTCGAAACCAGCGGGAGTGACGGGCAGCCCAATGGTCATCATGCAGCATGCAGAACACTCCCTTATCGATAGATCAACGTCGGTCGAATTGTTGGATTGTGGCCTGTCGAAAAATCAGTGACAACTGATTGTGGCTGCCAATTGCCATGTTTCCCAAAGCCAAGAAGTTTTATATCGTCAATTCGGGCGAATCTGGCGACTATGAACTCGACTGAAGACATAATCTCATCTGACGTTGCGCAAAATCTCAAACCAGGATTTCCCTGAATCAAAAAGGTTGCATGTCGGCCCGGGCAGTCTTTTTCGCTTTCAGGAGCCACCCCCTCCGTTGAACTGGCAGCCAGGCCCTCACGAGAAACACCGTAACTCATTACTGTAAAATATCTTACTCTACAAAAATTTGATCTAACAGATGTTCAGCCTGTGCATCATGAATACGCAACGAACTCTAATGGCTGTCATCCACGGGAAACAGGATCATCTCTGCCATGAACTTCAACCCACTCTCCAGACCGCAAAGAGATTCTGTGATTCCACTTACGTTGTTCCGAAGCTGGCTGACTGGTATCGCTTCCTGGGTCGCATTTTTGATCCTCGGCATGACTTCTCATGGTGCATGGACTGCCCATTGCCCATTCTGCCCGCCATCGCAACCGACTTATGCCGAACATCTGGCCAACAGTGATGTCGCCATTCTGGTGCAATGGAAAGGCCAGAAGGTGCATTCTGAACAGGAAGCCACGACAACTTTTGAAATTGTCGATCTCCTCAAGGGGGACCCGAAGGATTGGAAAAAGGAGGGAAAAGTCTCCGTCCCTTATGCCCGAGATGGACAGCCAGGCGATCTCCTCCTCCTCATGGGGCAGGCCGATGCCAGTCCGAAAGAAAAAAACACGAATTGGCTTCTCGTGCAAGAAGTCAATGAAGTGCTTTATGGATACATTCGCAAAGCCCCCCCACTTGAGGAGAAGAATGCCAAGCGGCTGGAGTTTTATTGGCAGGGGCTTGAATCTCTCGATCCGGAAATCGGCAACGATGCTTTTGCCGAATTCAGTCGGGCCACCTATGCCGATGTCGCCTCCATCAAAGCCATTTATCAACCCGAGAAACTCCGGCAATGGCTGCGATCCGAACAGGTTCTCCCTATTCGGAAAGGTCTTTATGCCATGATGTTAGGGCTTGTTGGTAACGGTGAAGATGCCGCCTGGATGCTCGAAGAAATCCTGCGTCCTGTTCAGCCCCAGGAAACCCGCCTCGGAATTGACGGCATGATGGCAGGCTTCGTCCTGCTCGAAGGTCAGACGGGCCTCGAAAAGATCTGCCACGCCAAACTCGACAACCCTCAGACTTCACCTGCCGAACTCTACGCCACCGTGAATCTACTCCGTTTCCTCTGGGAAGAGAATCCCCTCCATCTGCCACCCGAGATCCTCCGCAACCAGCTACGCAAACTATTACCCAAAAGAGAATTAGGTGAAGTTGCGCTAGTCGATCTGGCCCGCTGGAAAGACTGGGGAGCCTGGCCGATGATTCAAGCTCAATGGGGACAGGGTGCTTTCTCGAACACGACGGGAAAACAGAAAATCATCCAGTTCGCCCAGACCATGCTCAAAGACCAGAACTGGGGTGATCCCCAATCCCGCCAGGCCGTTCAAGACTTTATCGACCGGAATCCATTGCCCAAATCTCCATTTCTGCCTTTACCAACCCCCTGAAAATTTGATACTGCACTCAATGAGTAAATCTCTCCAGTCGTCGGGGAAAGAAAGTCAACCCTCTTGATACTTGCAAAAGTGCAGGATCAGGAAGTCTGGTCAGCCCCCTTTCGTGTGGATATGATCAATTTTGGAAAGTCGTGACGGAGCGTCTCTGTCTTATAGACTGTTTTGTCGAGAGAAATCGATTTTCCGAGAAATCAATGGTTGCTGCGAAATCATCGATTTCTATCTACGCCTGAAACTGAGTTTGGGAGATACTGCCGGTTAAGTCAGGGCTGACCATTCAGGTAGCCGCTCAAATTTGTGCTCTTCCGTTTCGGATTGGAATTTATGGCATCGCGACCACCACAGCTTTCTCCAGGCGAATTCGTCGTGGGCGATACCTCGATCACGGTAAAACAACCGTCATTGCAGTACCGTGGTTACCGTGTTGAAGATCTGTCGCGCGATGCTCAATTTCCTGAGGTGGCCTGGCTGCTCATCGAAGGTTCTTTGCCCAGCCCGGAAGAATTGGCCGATCTCGAAGCCGCACTTTCTGAAGACGGCCGCCTGGATGACGAAGTCACCACCTGGCTGGTCAATCTTCCCATGCATGTTCCCGGTCTTGATGCCTTAAGAACAGCCGTCAGCCTCACGGCTACGCTCGACCCCCAGGCTCAGGATAACTCACTGGCTGCTCAACGCGAAAAAGCCTATCGGCTCCTCGCACGCTACCCGATTATGGCTGCCGCTGTGGCTGGGGGTACGTTACCGGACGACGCCGAATACCACTCAGAACTCTCCTATGGTGGAAATTTCCTCCGCCTCGCCTCAGGCATTGAGCCACGCGATGAACATTCCATGGCGATGGATGCACTGCTGATCACTTCCGCCGATTTCGAATACGAACCCAGTACTCTGGCAGCACGCCTGGCGGCTGGCAGTCGCGTCGATGTTCTGGGAGCCATGGTGGCCGCCTTGAGCATCTTCTCAGGTGAATGCCCACTCGATGAAGCCCGCGCGATTGCCGATCTGCTGGATGCAGTTCATAGCCCGGAAATGAGCCGCGATCTGATTCACAGGCTCTGGGAAGAACGAGCCATTCTTCCCGGCTTCGGGCCCCGCATTCCCCGCGGAGGCGATGCCCGTGTCTGTGTTCTTAGCGATTGGGCCGATCAGCTCTCCGATCAGCCCGATTTTGAGGTCTGGGAGGAGCATGCCGACTGGATCGAAGCCGCCGCCTGGGAAGTTGCCGAACAAGGGCCCACACTTCTTTGGGCCGTCGTCAGAATGATGAAGTATCTTGGATTACCAGTGGATGCTGCTCCCGTCGTGATTTCCACAGGGCGCGTCGCCGGTTGGATGGCTCATTACATGGAACAGATCCGCACCACCTGGAAGCTGAGACCGCTGGGAGCCTACATCGGGCCAACCGATTTGCAGTTTTTACCCGTTGATGACCGCAGTGCATAACAACAGTTGAGTCCGATGATGGGAACACAAATTTTCAGAAAAGATTTTCCCCGATTTCATACCCCTGAAGAGTAATGGAATGGTTCCTTCATCACTCAATTGAATACGAAAACGAACTCCCAAACCTTCACAACCATTACGTCACGATTTCCTTCCGAGAGTCTCCACGAAGAAAGCCCACATTCGGAGCAGATCATTGTCCCGCAGGCCATTGATCATCCCCGCTCTGCAAAGGTTGATTGTATGACCCCACCTACTGCCGCCATCACTCCCCCTGTCGCCAAACTTTTCCGCTCCTCACCGACCGATGCGGCTTTCCAGGTCTGTATTGAACCGACTTGCCGGGCGACCTATGCCGTCGATCAGACACTCACTTCATGCACAGCCTGCGGAAGTCTGCTCGATATTGGCTACGACTGGAATCGAATCCGCGTGCCGGGCTCGATGCGCTGGTTCGAACAGCGCTGGAGCCGCCGCAATCAGCCTCTCGATTTCAGCGGCGTCTGGCGTTTTCGCGAGTTGTTCCCCTTCGCTCCCGAAGAGTCGATTGTCACCATTGGAGAAGGTCAGACGATTCTCCAGAACTCAGCCGCTGTAGCCAGTTACGTCGGTGTGCAGCACGGAAATCTGTTTTTGCAGTACGAAGGGCTCAATCCCTCCGGCAGCTTCAAAGATAACGGCATGACTGCCGCCGCCACACATGCCCGCATGGTGGGAGCTCATGTGGCTGCATGTGCCTCGACAGGCAATACGAGCGCATCACTGGCCATCTACGCCAGCTCGACCAAAGCCTTCAGGACTGTGGTGTTCATCGGGAGTGGCAAGATTGCCTTCGGGAAGCTCTCACAGGCTCTTGATTACGATGCCTGCACAGTCCAGATCATGGGTGACTTTGACGACGCCCTGGCTCGCGTTCGCGAAGTTTCTTCCGAGCGAGGCATCTACTTGTGCAACAGTGTCAACCCGTTCCGCCTCGAAGGCCAGAAGTCGATCATGTATCGAGTTCTCGAAGGTCTCGGCTGGGAAGTTCCTGACTGGATTGTGGTTCCCGGTGGTAATCTCGGGAACAGCAGTTCGTTCGGCAAGGCCTTGGCCGAACTGAAGCAACTGGGCCTGATTGATCGCATCCCGCGACTGGCCGTCATCAACGCTCACGGAGCCAACACTCTGCAGCAGCTTTACAATGAGCATCATGTCCGCTGGAATAATGGCAATGTTCCTTTGGAGACCATCAACCGGTTTTATGCCGAAATGGATCTCAATTCCCGCCGTGCCGATACCATTGCCAGTGCCATTGAGATCAACCGCCCCGTCAATCTGATGAAGTGCCTGCGAGCTCTCGAAACCTGTGACGGCGTCGTTCGCGATGTTCATGATCAGGAAATTCTCGACGCCAAGGCGCAGGTGGGAGCAGGCGGTTTCGGCTGCGAGCCAGCCAGTGCTGCCAGTGTGGCCGGTGCCCGTCTTCTGCGGGCACAAGGTGTAATCGCGCCTTCCGACCGAGTGGTGTGCATTCTCACTGGCCATCAACTCAAAGATCCCGATGCCACCGTCGCGTATCACTCGGGGAATCGTGACATGTTTGAATCGAAGCTGGCTCGCCGTGGCGTGACCGAAACACCCTTCCGCAATATGCCGCAGGGTGTCGAGAATGATCTGGGGAAGATTCTGGAACTCCTCGCCCGGCTCGATTAGACTTTCGTCACCTGCCTTTCAGATGAAATCAGCACCCAGGATTCTGGTGAGGATCAGCCGGAGGATGCGACTTCATCTGTTGGACTGGCAGAGGCAAATGGCAGAGCCAGTTGCATGAGACTTCGTCCCTCCCCCGGACATGTCAGCCATGCCTCAATCACCATTCGAAGAACTTGAGTATCTGGCGGATTTTCTCCCTTCAAACGGAGAATCCATTGTGGTTTCCCGCCGCGATGGGGAACTTGTCTGCGAAGCTGTCAAAAATCTGCAGAAATCCGATCCTCTGGACGACCCGGCTCTCTACGGTCGACTCGTGCAGATCAACGAGCGTTTGCAACGTCTTTCCGTACGGCCAATTGTCATTGGTGTGCTGGGTTGGTTCTGGCTGTGTGTAGCCCACCATCAAGCGATGGATGTCGGCGTCTCGGGTTGGTTTTTGGATGTGGGCTTCGGGTTGCTGATTGGTGTCGCAATCAGTTCGTGGATTCAGTACCGCCAGTGGAAGCTCTTCCGCAAGATTCATCATGAATCGCTGGCCCGCCAACTCCGGCAATCGCGAATTGATCAGCACACCTTGATCGGCGCACTCAGACATCAACCCGAATTGCGTCTGCTCTTCTCGCAACTCGTGCAGGCCACCTCACACTAATACGCTTTCCGTAAAGAAATAGCGCTCTGTGTGCCATGCTTGCAGCTCTGGGCAAGCATGTTTTCACAACCAACCAAGTGCAGTTGTTTCCCTGGAACCGTATAAGTTGCCAATCGCGCTTGTTTGTCCGACTCAGTCATTTTTAGGCGCTATCCCCAACCCTGCGCGGATGTTGGCCTGGATTTCATCGCGGGTCAGGCGCCCATCGACATCAATAACAAGTTCCTTTTTGCGGAAGAGTTCCAGCGCCGGTTCGGTTTTCGTGCGATAGTCGTTTAGCCTCGATCGAATGGCATCGTGATTGTCATCATCCCGCTGAACGAGCTTGCCATTGCAGACATCGCACACATCATCCTGTGCAGGGCGATGGAAAATCAGATTGTAATCCAGCCCGCAGTTGCTGCAGAGCCTTCGCGCCAGCACGCGTTCAAACACCACCTGATCGGGCACATCGATATGAATGACGGCATCAATGTCGTAGCTCTCGAGAAAGAACCTCGCCTGCACAAGATTTCTCGGGAAACCATCGAGAATAAAGCCGTAGTTCCAGTCGTGTTCGCCCAGTCGTGCCCGGATGATGTCTTCGACCGTGTCGTCGGGAACCAGCTGCCCTTCCGCAATCTGCCGCTTGATTCGCGCACCCAGCTTGGTGTGGGTCTGAATATGCCAGCGAAAAATATCTCCCACGCTGATATGCACAAGATCGAGATCATCCTTGAGGAGTTTGGCCTGCGTACCTTTGCCGCAACCCTGAACACCCATGATGACATACTTATGCATAATACAACTCTCCCACGATCCATTCGACGACAGGCCCTTTGGCCACAAGTGGGGAGTTTGACGACTCGACCGATTGAATTCCACAATTGACACTCCCGGAGAACGCGAGAATCATCACCCGCATGGTCGGGAATTCGTTACAATGCATACTTCCGGAGCAGTCTGGTTCCGGGCTGGGCTCTCTTTTCGCCAGATGCCGGAGACTTTGACAATCCCCTCGCAATTCCATGTGGAATTGACTGAAACATCGATTTTCCAGGCCTAATGATTCTCCCGGGCGAATTCGACGTTCCGTGACAAGAAAGCTTTCCGATAGTGACTCTGCTCTCCGCTCCAGGAAATGAAACTGGCAAAAGTCTCGGCTCACGTCCCGAGTTGCTCGCACCGGCAGGCAGCCGCGAAGCCATTCGAGCCGCCATCGAAAATGGCGCCACTGCTGTCTACTTCGGCCTGCAATGCGGCTTCAACGCCAGGGCTAGAGCCACCAATATCGCCACCACCGATCTCCCCGAAGTCATGCAGGAACTGCACAGTCGCGGTGTTCGCGGCTATGTCACACTCAACACGCTCATCTTTTCCGACGAGCTTGAAGAGTTTGAGTCCATCGTCAGGCTTTGTGCCGAATCAGGAGTCGATGCTGTTCTTCTACAGGATTTAGGTGCAGCCCGTCTCTGTCAGGCGATTTGCCCCGCTCTCCCCATTCACGCTTCGACCCAGATGACACTCACCAGCGCGGAGTGCATCGAAGTTGCCAAGGAGTTGGGAATCAGCCGGGTTGTACTCCCCCGTGAACTCTCCATCGATGAGATCCGCAAACTGCATTCCGCGACCAGTATGCCACTGGAAGCCTTTGTGCATGGAGCACTGTGCGTTGCCTATTCGGGCCAGTGCCTGACGAGTGAATCATTGGGTGGCCGCAGTGCCAATCGGGGTCAATGCGCTCAGGCTTGCCGCTTACCCTACGAACTGATCTGCGATGGGCAGGATGTCGATCTCGGCAATGTCCGCTATCTGCTCAGCCCGCAGGATCTGGCTGCTTATGAACTCACTCCCGAACTCATCGAGGCTGGAGTGATATCATTCAAAATTGAAGGCCGCTTAAAAACTCCCGAATATGTGGCGAACATCACCAAGCATTATCGTGATGCGATTGATCGCAGCACCATGGGGGAGCTTCCTCAATGGACACCTGACGTTCGTCGCGAAATGGAGTTGAGCTTCTCGCGAGGCTTTTCGACAGGCTGGCTGAAAGGGTGCGATCACAAAGAACTTGTCCCGGGCCTCTCTTCAAGTAAGCGAGGTGTACTGCTGGGAAAAGTGTTGCGAGTGGCTCCACCGCGCATTCTGCTCAGGCTCGAAAGCCCGCTCAGTCGTGGCGATGGCGTCGTCTTCGATGGCGACCGCACCACAGGTGAAGAGCAAGGTGGCCGCGTCTATGAACTCTTCACACCTCGGCAGAATGGCCAGTCATTACGATTTGAAGGGACTGCGGAAGCTGGCCTGGTCGAAGTGGAGTTCGCCACCGGTGCGATCGATTTTGCAAAGATCGCGCCCGAGCAGAAACTGTGGAAAACCGATGACCCTCAGCTGATTCAAAAGCTTCGCCGTACATTCACCGGGCCGGAAGCTCTGGCCCGCATGCCACTCGATCTGCAAGTCGTGGCTCGAGCGGGCGAAGCTCTGCAAGTCTCTGCTTGTCTCTATCGTCAGGATGGTACAAGTCTGCCGACCGTGGTCGTCACCTCGACCGAACCACTTCCCGTGGCCACAAAACATGCCGTCACGGAAACCTATCTGCTCGAACAGTTGGGACGCCTTGGGCATACCCCTTTCGCGATACGTGATCTCTCTGCCGAGATTGTGGGCGGCCCGATGGTTCCCATGAGCCTGCTTTCCAAAGTCAGGCAGGAACTCATCCGCCAACTCCTCGAAGCTCTGGCCATTCCGGAAACTCGTACAGCAGCCACCCAGCCCATTCTCACCACCTGGCGCCAGCATCTGCAGCAATCGCGCATCGAAAGCCTCGTTCCCGAAGAGAATTCGACAACAGCAAATCAAACTCTACTCCCGCAACTTTTCGTCATGGTCCGTCAGCCCGCGCAACTGGAGCATCTCGTTCCCACTGAGCTGGAGCTCCCTGGCCAGGCACAACTTGGTGGCGTATATGTCGACTTCGCAGATATTCGCGAGTACCGCCAGGCTGCTGACTGGGGACGCGCTCATGGAGTGAAGGTCTGGCTGGCCACGCCGCGCATTCAGAAGCCGGGTGAATACCCCATTTTTGCCGCGATGGCCAAACATGCTCCCGCTGGTTTTCTGGTACGAAATCTCGCGGGAATTGATTACTGCACTCGTAAAAACATTCCCTTCGTAATCGATTTCTCGCTCAATTGCGCGAACGAACTGACAGCCGAGTACCTGGAAGGCTTTGGCCCTGAAAGACTGACCCTTTCCTACGATCTCAACCGTGAACAACTTCTCGATCTCGTGCGTGCCGCCCGGCCGCAACGACTCGAAGTCGTCATTCACCAGCAGATGCCCATGTTCCATATGGAGCATTGTGTCTTCTGTGCTGTCCTTTCGCCGGGAACCAATAAAACGAACTGCGGCCGCCCTTGTGACAACCACTTTGTCGAGCTGCGTGATCGTGTGGGTATGCAACATCCCCTGACAGCCGATGTCGGTTGCCGGAACACGCTGTTCAATGCCCAGCCTCAAAGTGCTGCCGAGGTCGTTCCGGATCTGCTCGAGCATGGGGTGAGAAACTTCCGCCTCGAGTTTCTGAATCAGGATCGTCAAACCATCCGCCGAACGATCTGTGAATATCAGGCACTGCTCGATGGTCAAAGAAGAGGCCGCGAAGTCTGGCAATCGCTGAGCGCGATGAATCGCGTCGGTGTCACTCGTGGCACGCTCGAAGAACGTCGCAACCCACTGGCAATCCTGTAACAGGAAAACTGTCATGGGTTCTGAGACCTCGCCCAGTCAACAAAACAGCACGAATCTGAATGCGCAACCTGGCAATAGCGAAACTACCGCTCGCTATTGCGGCATGACGCATGGCGATGCCTTGGTGGTTTTTGGATTGGCTCTTCTGCTGCTCGGCCTCGCGGGTGGGCGATTTGTGTGGCATGGAGTGTGGGGGAATCCACTGGTGCATGTCGAAACGCTCCAGGGAGAACCCATTCCGCTGAAGATCGACATTAACTCAGCGAACTGGATCGAGTTTTTGCAGTTAGATGGAATTGGCGAAACTCTGGCTCGTCGGATTGTGGCCGACCGTGACGAACGAGGCCCATTCCAGAGCGTTGACGATCTGGTTCGCGTCCGTGGCCTGGGCGAAAAAATGATCGAACGCTTTCGCCCCTACCTCACGTGCGAGCCTCGCCCAAAGTCATCCGTTAACGATCCCTGAGAGTCTCGCCATTGGGCAGCAAAATCTCACCTTCAGAGGTTGAGAAAACCAGATTTTTGCGAATACAGGGGGTTTGGCACAAATAGATAAACACGACTCGGCGGTTTTTGCAACTTTTACCAAAAAAACTGCCATTGACGCTCTTGCGGGCACGCTCGATGGGCGATATTTCCTTCATAAGTGAAGAAAGACTCGTCGCATCAGCGGCGTGTACCAAGGTCAAGATGATCCCGGTGCTTTCAAAGTCACTTTTGGCAAGGATGCCCGACCATGAGCCGATTGCGTGTTTACTGGCCTGATGCTGTCAGCGATGCAGAAGAGTTGATTGTGCCCTTCACTCCGCTGCAGATGGATGTCGCTCCCGAGCGAACCACGCGGCGTCCTCAGCTGCCATCCCGTTCCAGTCGGTTTCCTCAGATGACCCTCCGCGCCCCTCATTTTCTGGCTGTGAGTGATTCGTACCCAACGCACGATGCCGTCAACAGCTCTGTGCTCGACCGTGCCCGCACGCTCTACCTGAACCGCTGCTGCCCCGATTGCTCCCATCCGATTGTCGAGCCCGTGGAACTCGACGACGCCATGGTCAATCGCAATGGCCAGCCCATCCCCGGGACAGCCACTCTCATAGGCTTCCGCTGCGATGCCTGCGACAACGAATGGCCCGCCCGATAACAATTGATCAGCGATCGAAAATCGTTCCTGTCGGCTGACTCATCACGATACTGCTCCGGCCTCACCGGCCCATGCCGGCGGTGGAGCCATAAACTCCATCGTTGTTCGATCCACTGGATGCTGGAAACAAATGCGCCAGGCATGCAGACACATGACCTGCTCAGAATCCTTGGGTTCTGTCGCCAGTTCACCACTAGGCAGATAAAGCGGATCTCCCAGAATCGGTAGTCCCAAATGCCACAAGTGCACTCGGATCTGATTGGTCCGGCCAGTGATGGGCCGAACTTCCAACAGACTCGTTCCATCCTCCAGCCGCTGCACCAGTCGAAAGAGAGTACTCGCCTCGACTCCCCCCGATTCATCAATGTCGCGTGAACCCATCACACCGGCCACATCCGTCATCGGTGCATGGCATTCAAAACTCTCTTCGGCAGGCTCGCCTTGAACACGGGCCAGATAGACTTTTTCGACTTCCCGCCGGGAGAACTGTGGCTGCAAGCGCCCCGCCATGTGCCGCGTTCGTGACAACACCAGCACTCCCGTCGTCATCGCATCGAGCCGATGGGCCGCCCGTGGACTTTGCGGATCGTAAATCTGTGCCAGCAGGTACTGCAGCGTGTTGCGATGAAACCGGCCACTGGCATGCACCGGGAGTGGTGCCGGCTTGTTGATCACCACGATCGACTCGTCTTCATACAGCCAGCGAATATCGGCATTCACCGCTGGCTCAAGCGTGCCTGGCAAACGATGAATGATCCGCTGGCCAGGTTGTACCGTCTCATCGAGCCGCATGGGCGCGAAGGTCTCGCTGAGCAGCCGACCTTCCGACTCCGCACTTTCCCACAAGCTCGCTTCCAGATGAGGCAGCACCTGCTGCAGGAATTCCCGCACAGTCAGCCCCGCATGCTTCTGCGACACCTGCAAAGGTCGATCATTCACATAAGGCACACACCCGGGCAAGGGATCAATCAATCCCTGCAGCATTCGTTCACGTTCCCGCAGCCGGTCTTCCATTTCCTGGGCTGTCGTCTTGAAACAGTAAGGGCACGACTGACCGATCACATAACGTGGATCGGCCTGTTCCTCCGGCACCAGTGGTGTCTGACACCTGAGACACTGCGTCGTCGATGATTCCTCCAGATTAGGATCAACTCCCACCCGCTGATCAAAAACGAAACACTCCCCCTGATAGTGGGCACTGCCACACTCTTCAAAGTATTTCAGAATGCCGCCATCGAGCTGATAGACCTGCTCGTAACCTTCTTTTACGAAGAACGGGCCAGCCTTTTCGCAGCGAATCCCTCCCGTGCAGAACATGACCACGGGCTGCTTCTTGAGTTCCGGCGGCAGCTTCTGGCGCGACACCTCGGGAAAATCACGGAATGTCGCCAGATTGAGATCAATCGCGTTTTCGAATGTCCCGAGTTTCACCTCGTAATCGTTGCGTGTGTCGAGCAACGTCACCGGGCGGCCTTCATCCAGCCACGCCTTGAGCTCTTTGGGTGAAAGCTTGGGTGCGGGTTGCCGACTGGGGTCAATCTCCGGGAGCCCAAAGGCAATAATCTCCCGCTTGATCCGCACGAGCATCCGCGTGAAGGGTTGATGATCACTCGGGCTGTACTTGGCGGGCAAACCTTCCAACCCCGGGATCTTCCGCACCTCTTCGAGAAGTTCTGCCACTTTCTCCGGGAAGCCAGCGATGAACATATTGATCCCCTCAGTACTGAGGAGAATTGTCCCTTTCAGCTCCCGGGCATGGCAAAACGAAAGCAGCTTTTCCCGCAGGGGCTTCAAATCCGCCAACGGGGCAAAACGATAAGTCGAAATATTCGTGTAAACTGACATGCCAACCAACAACTCAAACGGAAACTGACGACCCTGAGAAACCTCGAAACAGTCCATTGAATTTAACATGCCCGAGAGCCACTCACTATCGAACGAGTTTCACGGCACATCAAAGGTTCTGATTATGGAGCGGCAATTGGCATACTTCGCCTGGAGCCTGATCTTCTGTCTGATGGCAGGCATGTCCCTCGTCCAGCCCTGCCAAGCGGCCCACGAACCCTTCGGCATTCGCATGACCGACCGTGCGACTGGTCGCGGAATTCCTCTGGTGGAACTGACTTCCACCACTCACGAAAAGTGGTTCACCGACAGTGCTGGCTGGGTGGTGATCGATCAACCCGATCTCATGGGGCGGGAACTTCACCTCACCATCGAGTCACCCGGTTATCTCGCTCCCAAAGATGGATTTGGCTTCACGGGCCAGAGGGTCAAAGTTGAATCTGGCAAACAAGTGACGATATCACTCGAGCGCCAGCAACTGGCCGAAAGACTCTATCGCACCACGGGCCATGGCATTTTTCGAGCCGCTCGCAGACTGGAAATCCCTGATCTTCCCTCAGAACCAGCCGCAGCAGCCCGCATTGCCGGTTGCGACAGTGTGCTTGTCACCAGATATCGAAATCAGCTTCACTGGTTCTGGGGAGACACCCCTGTTCTCGAATATCCTCTCGGCAACTTTCATATGACGGGTGCCACCACACCTTTACCATCGGAAGTACCGCCTCTCGATCAGCAGCCGCCATTTTATCACTACTTTGTCAAACCGGATGGTGCCGTCAAACCCATGATGCCCATGCCCGGAGATGGCCCCACCTGGATGGGTGGCTTATTCACCATTCGCGATACAAGCGGCCAGGAGCGTATGGTGGCCGGTTATTCCAAGATCAAAAGTGGTCTCGAATCGTACCGCAGGGGGTTAGCCGTCTGGAACGATACTCAGAACCAGTTTGAACCACTTTGCGAATTTCCCGCGGGAAAATCGTTCTACCCGATCTCGCAACATCATGTGCTGCAGACGACAATCGAACCTGAAGACGATCGCTATCTTTACTTCTGCCAGCCCTTCCCCCTCGTGCGAGTCCTGAAAAGCTGGGAAGCCATTCAAGCCATTGATCGCTACGAAAGCTATACCTGCGAAGCGGCCCACTCGACAGAAGAATCGCCCGCTTTGGATCGCGATGCCAACGGGCATTTGAAGTACGAGTGGAAACGCGGTTTTAAACCACTCACATCAGCTCGACTTCAACTATGGATCACACTGGGTTTGCTCAAAGAACAGGAAAGCCTCATCGCACTCACGGATCATTTCACTGGTGAGCCCATCGAAGTTCATTATGGTTCAACGAGCTGGAACCCTTATCGCAAACAGTACATCACCATTTTCTCACAGCTTCATGGCAAGAAATCAGAAGATCGGCCCGCCTCGACGCTGGGGAATGTCTGGTTGACCACAGCCCCTTCGCTCACCGGCCCCTGGAGCAAAGCGACCCTCCTGGCCACTCACGGTCCCTACTCCTTCTATAACCCCTTGCAACACCCGGAGTTTTCTGAGCAAAATGGCCGGATCATTTATTTCGAAGGGACATTCACCAAATCATTCTCCGGCTTGACCGAAAGCGTCCCACTCTACGAATACAACCAGCTGATGTATCGCGTCGATCTGGATGGCGTCAAAGCGGAATAACTTTGGATCCGACATGATCAAGCCAGTTATTAGTCAGGCAGATTTTTCAGATCGAAGCCTTTATTCTTCAGGAATCCTGCGGCAACGTAGCATTCACGCACTTCCAGAAACATAAACAGATATACCGGTGCAACGAGGCAGCAAGGTGAGAGAATCAAAGAAATCAACACCAGCAGCATGATCCAATACCCGCCTTGTATGGAAGCCCAAGGGTTGACTTCAAAACCCATTCGACTGATCAGCAGCCCCACCCCCAGCATAATCTGCCCGAATAGACAGGCCAATATCCCCACCGTTTCGGTATGAAACCAGACGTTCATCAGCAGAGAGGAAATGCTGAGGCCACTCAAACTCAGCACACACAGAAAAAGGAACGAAAACAATCCGATGTGAGATAACCCCACGAAAACACAGATCGCCTGTTTCCCCCAGAGTGCTTTACGGTAGACATACAACTCCGAAACGATGTGCGCATCCTCGGGGTCTTGATAATCAAGAAATTTTTCGACATCGTCCTGACCCACTCCTGTAGTCTTTCTATGATGCTGATCAGGCCCTTTAGTAATCAGGTAGATTCCTCAAATCAAAACCTTTGTTAACTAAAAAGCGCCCAGCCAGATAGCATTCACGGACTTCTAGAAACATAAACAGAAAGAATGGAGCCATGATACAACAGGGCGATAGAACCATCACGCTCATTAGAACAGCCATGCTCCAATAACTGACCTGCAGTGAGTTCCATGGCTGGCTCTTAAAGCAGAATCGGCAAACGACAAGAGCAGCACCACAGGCAAACATCAGAGTCACATACCCGAGGAGAATACCGTCTTCTGGTCTCCTGAGAAGAGTCATCGAGAAACTTGCCACGCCCCTATTGATCAAATGCAAAGCGACAAATGTCAGTATATACAACGATGGCAATAAGTGAATGACACCTGCAATGGAAGAGATCCAGAGTGTATTCCGGAGTGCCTTTCGATAGATAAATATCTGTGAGATCACTTCCGTTTTGACTGGGTCGCGATCGTCGAGACGATCTTCTGAACCTGAAGCAATCATGTGGCCTGTTCCAACAGAGTGCTTATTAACCCGGCGGCCAGTCGAGATTTCTGCCCCCCAGCAGATGGATGTGCAGATGATGCACGGTCTGTCCCCCATGGGCGCCACAATTGATCACCGTGCGATATCCATCATGCAGATGCAGCTTCGCGGCAATCCGACTGGCGACCACCAGTAAATGCCCTAAAAGTTCCCGATCCGTTTCCACCACATCGGCCAGCGAACGAATCTCCCGCTTGGGAATAACGAGCACATGCACTGGAGCCTGCGGGTTCACATCCCGGAAGGCCAGGCATTGATCATCTTCATACACAATGTCAGCCGGGATCTCTTTATCAATGATCTTTTTGAATATCGTCATCTCGTCTGCTGACTCCTCTTCGGATCGATCCCCAGCCCCATGGCATACTTCATCGCCTTCCGTCTTAGCCATTCAGAAACCTGATCGCCAGAGCAGAACGGCCATTTGCCAGATCTGTGAAATTTTCGCGATGGCTGAATCCACCAATTGACAGCAGCATCAGAAATGAACATCTTCGTTAAAGATCATGCAGAATGATTATTTGCACGCACTCATGCCCGAGAGAATGATTATGGCTTCCACACGATCCTCCTGGTTCCGGCGGCATCTGGCCACACGGCTTTGTTTCACACTTTGTCTATCGGTTGTCATCATGGGCAACTCTTTACTGGCCCATCCGGATCTCGAAGAAGATGGCCTGCTGACACATTTTGTGGTTGGTGGTCATCGTATTGAAAATGGCCGTGTCGAAGACCAGACCCATTCGGCCAAAGCCACGCTTGTCGGTAAACCCCAGCCGGTCACCATCGGCCCAGCCGAGGGGTTAGTCTTCAATGGAAAAGACGAGTACCTGCTGATTGCCGAGAATGTGGCAGCGGCTGGCAAGCTGCTCCCCAAAAAAGAAATGACTGTCTCGGCCTGGGTGAACCTCAAATCGATAGGCCAATGGGGAGCCATTGCCGGCTGCCTCGAAGATACTGGCAATTACGAGAAGGGCTGGCTCCTGGGCTACGAAAATGGAAAATTCTCCTTCGCCCTCGCCAGTAAAGGGAGTGATGACGGCAATGGCCTGATGACCTATCTGACAGCCAAAGAATCCATCGAACTGGGCCGCTGGTACCACATTGCCGGATCCTACGATGGCCAGACGATGAAGCTCTACGTCAATGGCAAGCTGGCTGGTGAATCCAAAGCACAATCTGGTGAGATCCTCTATGAACCCAAGTCAGCTTATGTGATCGGGGCTTACAAGGATTCCAACGAATTTCACGGCTGGGAGGGCGCTTTTCAGGAAGTGAAAGTCTACAGCCGGGTGCTACCTGCCAACGACTTTGCAGCGGTCGCCAAAAAGAACGAGAACCTGATCAACTGGAACCCTCCCAATAACACCAAGCTCGAATTTCTCGTGAAGCCTTACCTGCAGCATGTGACTTCCACATCGATTGTGGTCATGTGCGAAACATCGCGACCGGCCATCACAAAGGTCAACTTTGCCTTACGCCAGCCAATCACTTTGAAGGCCGCCAGCGAAACGTTATCGCTGATTCAGGAAGTCCCTCTCAAGGATCTATCGCCCGGGTCGATCTACTACTATCAGGTGCAGTGCGAATCTCCCGATGGTCAATCGATCCAAAGTGAAATTTACAGCTTTCAGACAGCCTTTGGAGCTGACCGCCCCTGGGCCTTCGGGATTGTGGGTGATACCCAGCGCAACCCGGTCATTACAGCAGCCTGTGCCGACGGACTCTATGCACTCCGGCCCAACTTCGTCATTCACTGCGGCGATGTCGTCGATAATGGCTTTGCCAAAAACCAGTGGATCAAAGACCTGTTCGAACCCGCCCACAATCTCATGGCACACACGGTCGTCTTCCCCACGATTGGCAATCACGAACAGAATGCCCACTGGTACTACGATTACTTCAGCCTTCCCAAGCCCGAATACTATTACACCTTCACCTATGGCAATGCCCAGTTTTTCATGATCGATTCCAACAAGCCTCTCGATCCTGGGTCGGAACAGTATCTCTGGCTCGAGAAAGAACTGGCGAAGTCGAAAGCCACCTGGAAGTTCACCTGCCACCATCATCCCTGCTTCACCAGCGATTCGGACGATTATGGAAACCTGACAACTGGCGCTGGCGAAAGGCAACCCACCTACGGCGACCGCAATGCCCAGAAACTCATTCCGCTCTATGAGAAGTATGGTGTAGACATCGCATGGAATGGGCACATTCACGTATACGAACGTACCTGGCCCATCTACCAGATGACCATCAATCAGAAAAAAGGGGTTCGCTACATCACCAGTGGCGGCGGTGGCGGTCATCTCGAACAAGCCGCTGCCCAGCGTGCCTGGTTCAGCCTCCACTTCAAACGAGCTTACCATTACTGCTATGTCACGGCCTTCGAGAACACCATTCAGTTCAAAGCCTACGACACCGAAGGACGATTGTTCGACACCTTCGAACTCACCAAAGACCAGCCAGCCCCAAAGCCATAAAAACCACTGATCACCAGTTCAAACCTCGCCCAGCGGATTGGTCCTTTTGATTTCTACGGCTTTGTCATGAGGCCGTATTGAAAGACATTGAGGAAGATCCTCGCCAGATTTTCACTTGAATGATTATTCAAGTGTGAAACAATAAGCGAGGGTAAGTTGCCCCGGTCGAACGGTTGTGATTGCTGGGAATCCTCATGACAAAATCTGTACGAGCCTATGCCGCCAAAAGTCCGAATGCGCCGCTTGAAATGATGGAATTCCAATGGGGGGAGTTGCCCCCTGGACAAGTCGAAGTTCAGGTCGAGTCTTGCGGCATTTGCCACTCGGATCTTTCGATGCTCCACAATGAATGGGGGATGACGCAGTTTCCGTTTGTTGGCGGTCATGAAGCGATTGGGAAAATCGTCGCTGTCGGTGAAGGTGTCGATATAACGAGAATCGGGCAGCGTGTCGGGGTGGGCTGGACATCTCAAAGTTGTATGACCTGCTCCACCTGCATGAGTGGCGATCACAATATGTGTGCCACAGCCGAAGGGACCATTGTGGGTCGGCACGGCGGGTTCGCCGAACGAGTGCGCTGCCAGGCCCAGTGGGCTCTTCCACTGCCAGAAGCACTGGATCCACTGACCTCCGGGCCGCTCTTTTGCGGTGGAATTACAGTATTCAATCCCTTAATTCAGTTTGGCATTCAACCAACCGCCCGCGTGGGAGTGGTCGGAATCGGTGGCCTGGGGCACATGGCACTCAAATTCGCGCGGGCCTGGGGCTGCGAAGTGGTCGCTTTCACCTCCAGCGATTCCAAGCGTGATGAGGCCATGCAGCTGGGCGCTCACCGCGTGCTGAATTCTCGTGACGACGCCGCTCTCGCTCCACATTTCGGAACATTTGATCTGATCATTTCGACGGTCAACGTCTCTTTGAATTGGCCACTTTATATTAATCTGCTCGCCCCTCGCGGCCGGTTGCACACCGTCGGTGCAATAGCGGAACCTGTTGCTCTGATTGCGTTTCCGATGATTATGGGCCAGAAATCCTTCTCAGGTTCCCCCACCGGCAGCCCGGTCTCCATGGCCAAAATGTTGAGTTTCTGCGAGCGGCACCAGATCGCTCCGGTCACGGAAGCATTCCCTCTCAGTGAGATCAACCAAGCGTTTGATCATCTGAAATCGGGACAGGCCCGCTACCGGATTGTGCTGGAGAGCGACTGGAAATAGATACAAACCGATTCACAGCATAGTTTTATGTTATTTCCACACAGAGCCCGGCACAACGACCAGCATTTGTGCCGGGCTCTTCATTAAGTCGTCGATCGTTTTGCTGACCGCCGTTTGCTGTTTTTGCAAAAGTGGTCATTTCTGCCTGTAAACAGCCCTAAAGCACTACGATGGGCAGGTCATCGGCTGAAAACGCCGAAAACGATTCAGTCCTGAAATTTCGGATTGAAAGAATCCTGAATTTTGGGCTTGATCCGGCCTGATTGCCGTTGCCCGTTTCTTTTCGATCTCGCTAAAACGCCAACGTTGATTGTTCCTGCCATGGTGATTCGCCCCAGGCGATGAACCGGCGGCAGTGACTCTCAACAACTTGCCTTCTGCCATCTCTTGCCTGCCTGGATCTCCGATCCATGGAACCCGGCCTTCAGGTTCCTGCCTTTCGAATGCTTTTCCGATCTTTCAGTTTTCACTCCCGTCCCGATCACGACCCTTCCAGTCAAAAGTCGAGTTCCTCTTCTTCAACTGGATGAGTCTTTCCGATCTCACCTGTTCGCGCCTGCCCTTCGCCACCATCTGAGGTGTCTCGATGTCTCATTTTGCGCGCCGATTGTTCGCCCATGCGATCCAGCATCGTACTCGCTGGCTTTCGGCTGGATTATGCCTGACGGCTGCTTCCTCACTGCCTGTGGAATACGAAAACACTGTGCAGGCGCAGGACTGGCTGGCCGATTCGACCATCAATGTCGGATCGTCACTGTATGAAGGTGGCACTTCAACGCAGCAAGGCCAGGCCTTAGGAACTGCCTTCCGCGTCGGGCACTTCACAGGTCCGTGGATTGGACGCGAAGATTCCATCACTCCTGTCGAATTAATGCCCTACGGCTTTATCGAAAACTTCATGCTCTTCGGTGATCTTCGCGGCTTCCGCTCGAATTCGGATCGCTATGGAGCCAACGTCGGTGGTGGTGCCCGCTACTACCTGGAAAACTACGACCGAATTATCGGTGCGAACGCTTATTTTGATTACGACGAAACCAGTGGTGCTCCCTTCCGTGATGTCGGCTTCGGTATTGAAACGTTAGGCCGCTACTGGGATGCACGAGTCAACGCCTACTTCCCCGTAGGCCCTACAGAGCAGCTCCTCAGCCAAAGCGTCGTCACTGGCAGTCAGCGATTCCAGGATACTCGGATTCTCTTTGACCGCGAGCGAATTGTCGGTCTCGCCCCCAAAGGTTTCGATGCCGAATTCGGCATGCCGTTATTCTTCAACAGCTTCTTCGAGCGGCACGATCTCCGCGCTTTTGGCGGTTTCTACCATTATCAGTCAGAAAATCTGCCCACTCTCTGGGGTTGGAAGGGACGACTCGCTGCCGATGTCATCCCCAGCATTAACGTCGGCCTTGAAGTTGCTCATGACCAGGTCTTCAAGACAAACGTCGCGTTCAATGTCCAATGGACATTTGGTGGCTTCCGCCAGGGCGAAAGCGAACGGATCACTCAGATCAATCGCATGACCACACCTGTCCGCCGCAGCTACAACGTGGTGGTGGCCCAGAATCGCGTGGTCGATGAAGATGTTGTCGCGATCAACCCGGCCACTGGCAACCCCTACAACGTACAACACGTGGCCAGCTTCGCCACAGGCCTTGAAGACGGTACCGTCGAGAATCCCTGGAATACCATCCAGGAAGCTCAAGGAATTGTGGGTGAAGATATCGTCTTCGTTCATGCCGACAGCGTGTTTGATAATCCCGGCACCATCAATCTCGAATCCGGTGTTCGAGTTCTCGGCGAAGGAAATGGTGTTAACCACCTCGTGAATGTTCAGGGGCTGGGGAACATCCTTTTGCCACGGGCCACCGCCGGTGTGAATCGCCCACTGATCCAGAACACCGTTGGTAATGGTGTCGTACTGGCTGCGAATTCAGAATTCAGCGGCTTTGTCGTCGATAACCCAAGTGCCTTTGGCATCTTTGGGACAGGCGATCTCGGCCTGTCATTCATTCGCAACACCTCGGTTTCCAGCAGTGGTTCAGCCGGAATTTCTCTCAACAATACTCAAGGTGCATTGAGTATTCAGAACTCGACCATCTCCGATCCTGATGGCAATGCCAACGCTCTGGAAATCATTGGTGGAAACTCGACCGTTACCTTTACCGGGAACTCCAGCTCAACCGCCTCCGATATCACCAGTACCGGTGGTGCCGCACTGCTCGTTCAAGGCATGACGGGTGGATCTGTCAACCTGACTGGCTCGCAGATCTCGAATGATGCGGGCCTGGGGATCCAGATTCAGAACAACGCCAGCATTGTGACCGTCGATACTGCCACAATTTCCAATGCCACCGGCAATGCAGTACTCGTCAACAATACCTCCCGGAATGTGACCTTCCGTGGCCCGCTCACTATTTCGAATGCGGGCGACGACTCCATTCTTATTCAGAATACAGCGGCAGGCTCAACAGTTTCATTCTCTGATCTGTCAAATACGACCGGCGTCACGATCAGTGGTCGCGGCGGACAGGGGGTGAACATCAACAATAATGCGGGCAACGTCAACTTCTTCAGCCCGCTGAGCATTGCCGGTCTGGGTGGAGTGGGTGATGCCGCCATCGACTTCCAGAATAACTCCGGCAGTGCCTTGTTCCAGAACATTACGATTCAAGACAGTGCGGGCGATGGTATCCGGATTGGTGAAACCGCACTGGGAAGTAATAACACAGGAACCTTTACTGTCACTGGGATCACCAGTATCACCGGGAACATCGCACAAAACGGTATTGCCATTACCGATGACAGTGCTGTTGTCACTTTCGGGAATGCCGCCACAACCACCGGGATCAACGGTCGCGGGTTGGCAGGCATCAGCGTCATTGACAACAACGCCAATGTTAACTTTCTGGGAACCACCAGCATTGGTAACCCTGGCGGAAGCACCAGCCCAGCCATTGATCTGCAGGATAACGACAACGCGAATATTGTTTTTGGTAACGTGATTGTTACTGATGCGACCGGGCCGGCTGGCCAGGGTGCCGGTGCCAACATCATCGGCAATGCTTCGAATATCTCCTTTAACTCACTCAGCGTCACAACCATCGACGGTATCGGCCTCTTCGTTCGCGATTCACAAAGCCTCACGATTGCCGATGGCTTTATCGACTCCACATTCGCTACGACAGGTCGCTCGGCCATCGATATTGAAGACTCGGGCTACGTCATCACGCTCGATGGAGCTTCGGCCGACACACCCACCGGGGCTGGTATCCGGCTGGTCGACAACACGGGGATCAACGGGACTGGCAATGCTCAGTTCGTGATCACCGGCACCGATGTCGCCCGCGACGGGGGTACCATCCAGAATGGTAACGCAGATGGTGTCTTCGCGGTGAACTCCGGTGGAGTCAGCCTCACCGGGATGACCATCAACGACAATCTCGGCCGTGGTGTGTTCGCCAGCAATCTGCGACAGCTCAATGTCTTTGGCAGCACCACAGCAGGTGACATTTTTGCCAACGGCTTCTCAGGCGTCGAAACTCTCAATGTGGATGTTGTCCAGATTGCCGACATGACCTTCACCAACAACGGCGCTGTCAATACGGACAATCCGGAAATCCTGCTCCGGGCGAATGCACTCTCGCAAACGACTCCCACCGGACAGACCAGCACTGGTTACCAATGGCTGATTCAACGCAACGTGATCACCGAGAACGGTGTTGACGCGGTCCGCCTTCAGTCGGAAAACACCAACGTCGGCACTCTGTTCCTGACAGTGGGTGGCCCGAACAATAGCGATCTGGTGAACTTCCTGCCTGGAGCAGCCACGAGCGATGGCAATACGATCGTACTCAATTCCATCACCCCGGGTGCAGCTGGTGTCAACGTTCAGTGGAACAATGCTCTCTCGGCTGCTGCTCAGTGGAACCTGATCACGATCACAGGTGCCAACAACGGTGCCGAGCGGATCGGGATGCGGTTTGCCACCACCAATACCCTTCAGCCACATGTAATCAACGTTCTCGACAACACCATCAATTCGACACGCGAGAACTCGACTGGCTTTGAATTCTCTCAAGCCGGAATTCTCAACGCGATTATTGCCCGTAATAACGTGAACTTTAATACGCCGGATGTCTTCGTCGACTTCAACCGGGCGATGCGATTCAACATCGGCAACAACTCGGTCGTCGATCTCACAGACAACGTGACCCTCGATGCCGATGATGGATCACAAGGCTTCGTGTTTGAAACCGTGGGCAGTGGCAGCACCTTCTTCATTGCCCGCAACGATCTGACCTTTACCAATAACTTCTTCGGATTCTTTGAAGAAGGGATCGTCTTTGAAACAGTCACCGGAACTGTCAACTTCATCGGCGGTGCCGATATCACAACCAATAACCTGGTCAACTTCACCGGAACCACAGGTACAGGCACTGCCTTCCAGTTCCTCTCGGGAACATCGACTGGCTCACTCCGTGTCAACGGAGTTCAAATCTTCCCATAAGGCGGGATATCACCTGGCTTTGCTCAACCTGGCCTCCGATCCTTGTTGAACAAGCTTGATAACGTTCCTGTCGCACCTGGCAGCCCTGTGGAAATCCCCCCGATCTCCACAGGGCTGTTTCGTTGGTCAAAAGCGCACCACTCGGCAACGCTTACCGATCTCAGGATGACGATCACCTGATGTGCCATGCTTGCGGCCGGGCGCTGTCTTTGATGTGCAACCTGGGGACATTGACCGTAAGGGTGGCCCGGCCGACTGGTGGCCGGGTTATCGTGCCATTGCACGACAAACAAGAAGCCGCGCCATGCGCGTGCCGCGCTACCACTCTTAATTTGGTTTTGGGTGGCACGACCCTGAAGGCTTTGCGGAAGGGCGTGGTCTTTGCGTCCTTCCAAATCACATTTAATGTCACGCCGGGATGGCAGGGCTCGGATGTTTTCATCCACCCCCTGGTCAAACGAGTTCACCAGCACAATTCCATCCGAAACATACATTCATGACTTTTAACGCTGTTCGTCAAAGACGATCAGCGTCCAACGAACTGGGGGCAAACGAGGACGTTTGACCCCAGACACGCATTCAATGAGCACTCCACCAAAGTTGTGTGCAATAGACAGCGGCCCGGAGCAAGCATGCAAGTTCGCATCTCTCATATCGCTGTCGATTTCTACGATGCGTCTCACACCCAAACAAAAAATGCGACTCCAGGAAGACCTCCCGAAGTCGCATGAATTTTTGTCTTGGCAGTGAGAACTGATTCTCAACCACTAAGCGGAGAAGCTGCTGCCACATCCGCAGCTCTTCACAGCATTCGGGTTTTCAAACACGAATCCGCGACGATCCAATCCACTGTAGAAGTCGATGGTGGTACCATCCAGATACAACGCACTCTTCTTATCGATAGCAACCTTCACACCATGATATTCGATCAGATGGTCGTTGACTGGATCAGCGGCTTCTTCGAAACCAAAGTTATACTTGAAGCCACTGCAGCCGCCGCCGGCGATACCGACTCGAACCAGCGTGCTCTCACTCATCTGCTGCTCACTGATGATCCGCTGGATTTCCTTAGCGGCACTTTCGGTCAATGTGACTGGCATGTTCTCATTCCTCAAATAAGGGCATCGCTGTTTCACAAGTGAAAGCGAAATTCAATTGCATTATACAACCCGGCGTCACAAGTCAACAAGGGGCATTGCGTGACCTGATGCAGAATGGAAAGTGGCTTCACCGAACAATCCACCTTCCACAACATTATACACCATCGAGCAATGCGACAATCAACCAGCCTTTTTCAGATTCTCTGGGCGACCTTCTGTCACAAATCCTTCGTAGACTTTCTGAATCTCTTCAGCCGACGGAATCCCCGTATGAACCCATAAGCCGTACCGCAGCTTGACGGTTTGAGATGCTCCCCTTGCCGCCAGTACCACGGGTCTTGCCAGCGTCATATCATTCTGATAAGACCCTTCTCCAAAAGGACTTACGGTGAACAGACCATAGTCCCGAACGTGGTATCTGCCGGGGCGAAAGTTGGCCGAGTCATCGAGAATTGTCACGCCGTAAGTTTTTTCGTTCACCTTTCCGGAGTAATCAATCCACGGCGCTGGCTTGCCCCAGGCCTCCTTGGTTTTGGTCTTCCCGTTGGCAGTCAGGATTTTTCCTCCCTGCAGTTCCCGCATTGTCTGAGCAATTCGAACAGCGAAAAATCCTTCTTTGGTATCTCCCATAACCACATCATCAACCAATGGTTCCAGCAGGATCTCTGCTGCAATCAGGCGGTTCCTGGTGATCGTCCACCGTGTGGTCTCTCGCAGCTGGGCCTGCCCTTCTCCATTAAGCCACTCATTTTCGAGTCGAATCACCACCTTTTCGCCAGCCGCCTTCTCGATCGTCGCCCCGCGATTCACGATGGGCTCTCTCTCCATCCAGTGCTTACTGTGATTCACTTCATCGATGCTGATCCACAATCCTTTATGATGCGGATGCTCTTTTTCGCCCGGTTCAATGGGCCGGGTGAGTATGGCCCCATCGGCAGCCAGGAGTGGCCAGAAATAGGGCTTTTTCAAATCCTTTCCCAAATGCAAAGTGGTAAAGGGTTGCCCATCAATGGTAATCGCAATCTGATCTCCCTCCTGCTGAGCAACGACTCCACCGTCAGCACCAAAAGTCGTGGTCGAGCCCAGCGTCAGACTGCAGATCACTGCGATGCACCAGAGAAACTGACCAGCCGTTGGTAAAGCCCTCTTTCCAGTCATCTGTTGGAACGTCATTGCCTTTTCTCCCGGTTGTTCAAAAATCATGGTCGCCCATCATACAGCGGGACATGGCAGTCCCCATCGGATGCGACAGGCAACCATACCAACCTCAGCCGTCACTTGCCTCAGGAAATGCCCAGCGCGACTACGAAATAGCTACGGGGATTGCCACCATTCCCACACCAGTTCAACATAACCAGTTGATTACAGGGGGTTCACTGCGATCCAGCCACAGATCAATCTTTGGAGGAAGCACGTTCGCGCTCTCTGCGGATTTCAGCCACTTTCAGATGAGTGATTGCCAGATCAAGCAAGCTGAAACCATCCGTGAGCACTGGCGATGGATAATTTTTGAGATCATAGAGAATCTGTGCCGCCTCATTCGCTCCCCCCGCTTCGAGATCTGTCATCAGCGAAGCCGCCAAAGTCGATTTGGGGTTATGAACGCGAAACTTCAGATCCTGATACACAGCATCTCGGGGCGGATACCCAGCCGCCTCAGCAATCGACCGGCATTCCTCAAGAAGTTGTAACGCATAAACACCACCACCAGCCTGCACGATATCCCCCACCGTACCCCGCATCAGGCAGTTAATCCCCGCCAGCGTTGCCAGAAAAAACCACTTCTCCCACATCTCAAGCAAGATCTGGCGACTATGAACAGCAGTGAACTTCGCCTGAGAAAAAATCGGATCGATCACATCCACCCGCTCGGCCTGCCCGGCAAATCGTTCTCCATAAACAAAATCGTGCACATTGCTCAGATGCACAATCTCACCAGCAGCGTTTAACCGAGCCGAAATATGGCATTTACCACCCAGCACATGCCGGGGCCCAAACGCTGCATCTAAAGCCTGCAGATGCCGCATGCCATTGAGCATGGGAATAATGAGCGTCTCAGCCCCAACAGCTGGTCGAATATCAGCAATCGACTGTTCCAGGTCATAAGCTTTGCAGGTCAAAATCACGAGATCAAATCGTGCGGCAGGCTCACCCCGCTCTGCCATAACACGAAGCTCGCTCGCCGTCAGACATGCAGGTGCCGGGAGAAACGCATTCCCGAAGGAACTGGTGATCGCCAAACCGGCTTGAGCCAGCTTCTGTGCTCGCGCCGGCCGGACCAGAAAGGTCACATCCTGCCCCGCTTCAAGCAGCCGCCCACCAAAATACCCACCCACAGCCCCCGCACCCAAAACCAGAACTCGCATGGATTAACTAGCCTCAACCAGAATCTTTTCTTCATCCGCTCTATCTGACGATGATCGATTCCCAGCGATCATTCAACACGAGGCAGAACTTTCGTCTAACATAACCGAACGATGAAACTGATTTATTCTTTGGGAAAAGGCAGATTCTCGAACTTGAACGATACCACCTGCTCCTCAGGTTGATCGATCACCTCCACAAGTAAGACCTCATCACCATGAATTGGAAGAGATTTCAATCCAGCGAAAACATGCCACCAACGTCCATTCTCGAATCGATTCGACGTGGTTATTTCATGCGGAGTACGAACTTTTCCCTCTAGCTCAAAATAACGAACTTTCATCTCTTTGACATACTGCATAGAGTCTGCTGAAAATAAATAATCCGGGTAGTCTTCATAGTCATTCATATCAGGTTTAATCTCCTTCCTTAATCCTAGCTTTTTTATCAATGGGGAAGCATCATTCGATGATTTACTATCAAACAGGCCTGGGATTTCATGCACCATTCGTTTGCCACCAATCAGGCAGGTGATTTCTCCTTCCATAGAAACGATCCGTGACGCCTGAAAGCGTTGATTCGTAAATAGAAGAGCCAGATTGTTTTCGTCGGGCTCCACCTGGCCACTATGTCGCAGAATTTTGCAAATGTTCAGCGACTCTCCATTCACTTTATCGGTTGAATCGATCACTACCTGACCTTGATCAACCTTGATGCTATGAATTTTGATCTTCCCCATCCCGCTGAGCCGGTTGAACCTCTCTCCTTTGGCGCGAAAGACAACTCCATGGGGGACGTACTGCTTCCCTGTATCTCCGTCATCAATTCGATAGATACATCTCATGGCTGAAGCGTTCAATGTGATACCAGGCTCCAATCCCTGAGCTTCGACAGCTGGCTGAAATGGCGCACCTTGTGTGAAGAAATTCGATTCTCTGGTTTCACGCAGTTTCATTCCCGGAGCGAAATTCTTCGGCCCGCCCATAGCCATGAGCAGCATGAAACTCGAAGGGAGCTGCATCAACCTTTCTTCATCCGTTGCCGGAATGCTGGTCATAAGTCTGAGCGAACCCGGATTCTGTTCAGTTTTCAGATTCTCAATGAGATGCTTACTGATCGTGTCCAGATCTTCGGTAAAGTTCGAAATATTGGGCCGGAGAAATGTCTGAATGTATTTGATCTGATTATCAATCAAGGTTTTTAGTTTTGGGAGTTCATCAGTGCTCTTCGACAGAAGTTGAAAACCTATTGAAAGATCTTCCCCAACCTTGACCGAAAATTGCGCAGCACTCAGATCATAAGGCCACTTCCCTTGAGTCATCGGGCTTGTGCTCTCGACCTGACCAGGGATCGAAGAGGCTTTTGATGGATCAATCACCGCTACGAGGAGGTGGGCATCCCGATCGAGTGTCGCCCACATGGGATGGGGTTTGATCGACTCACCCTCGGCAATGGCCCGCTGAATAGTCTCGACAGAACCAGCTAACAGAACATCTGGCTGACTCAAATAGAATGCGCGTGCGTCTGATCGATCGCCATTGGGATCATAGTAGAGATAGTCGCGATCAGCATGTTTTCTAATCTCTCCCTTCCCATCGATGGACCGGAGATCGTCATAGCTGACAGGTCTATTGAGATGAAGGACACCCAGAGTGCTCTTCGTCCACTCCTGAGTTGACGATCCAATCGCTTGAGCAATCCTTGGAAGAAGCACTTCCATCGAATCCTCCGGCAGTGGTGCGGCCTTTTCTATAGCGGCCGAAATCATTTTCAATCCAATAGTGATACTCTTTATATCCTTCTGAGTGAGTGAGCTCTTTCCGAAAGGTAGATCCGGGCTGACTCCAAACTTGCTGCCCAGAGAAACAACCATCGGTGACTTGTTAATCTCCGCCGAATTCACATGAATCAGCAGATCGATATCGCGATCAAACCACCCCATTCCAGGAAGAAATTTTTCAACGGTCGCTTTCTCATTGTCAGCCGTTTGTGCCACTGTTTCCTTACTGGGGAGCATCTGCGCACTGATCGAAGTCTCTGTCGATGCGTCTCCTTGTGGCGAAGCAGGTTCCGGCGCTGCAACCACCGGCGTGACTTCTCTGCTCGATGAGCCTCGGAAGTACATGGCGGTCACTATCGTGCCCGCAACGAGAACGAGTAGGCACGCACCTGCAATCAGAGCAACCACTGGCGGCTTTTGGGATACGGGCTGGCGACGAGTCTTCGCTGTCGAGCCATTCCCATGAACTTTTGAGGTTGATTTTTTATGCGGTAACTTCGCTGGTGGAGCGATCGGTTCATCAAAGTCCGAACCAAAGCCCCCCTCTTCCTCCGGAAACAACTTGGCTACGAATATCGAACCACACTTGGCACATTTGACTTTCTTGCCAAGTTTTTCCGATGAAGCCAATTTGAAAGTTGAATCGCAGTCAGGGCACGAAATCCGCAGTGACGCCATGCTGTGCTCCGCTAAAGCCACTCGCCTGTTATGTAGGTCTTGAGCTTATACGTAGCACAGTAAAATGAACAGTACTGCCGGATCCGAATTTTTGAGAATATCACCCGAGGACGCAGAGAAAGAAGCCTCCTAACCCGGCCCCATGCCCAGGTCGTAGGCCTTCAGATTCTGGCGATAGACAGCGAGTGCCGCATGCAGCGTCGAGCGGTCGATCTTCCACTGAGGATTGCCATCCGTGAATCGATTACAGTGCTCGACCAGCAGTTGATGCAAAAACTTGAACAGGTGCCGGGGCACGCGCATTTGCGACAATGTGCTGACAAGTTCTGCTTCCGTCACGCTGCTGTCGAACCAGTCGAGAAGCTTGGGCGGATTGGTACTGCCATTTGTACAGGCCTTAATCCGATCGTTAGCCAGGTCGTACAGCGATTCCCCCGTCCACTCCAATGACCGGATCATATTCTGCTTGTCGAGCCGCGAACGCTCGTAGAACTCGGGGTTTTCCCGGCTGAGAAAATGACTGATCTCGACAGGCAAAAGCAGCTTAAAGCCCAGTCCCGAATGCTTGAGAAACTTGTTATCGAACATCGGCCACATGAGATCACGCATGCGCTCGGCATTGCCGTTGATCAGATGCGGCTCATCGACACGATCCACAATCACCACCATCCCGGTGAAGCCCAACGTTCTCAGCACGCTTTGTAATTTCGAGAGGAATTCATAGCGGTCATCACTGCGGTCCTTGGCAGGGACAGGCTGTGCCACGAGGTCTTTCGATTCAAAACCCGCCAGCACCTGCTTGAGTGCAATCAAAGGATGATTCAGCACGCGCACCTGTCGGCAAACGCGCCAGGCCAGCCACAACAATTTTGTCTGCTTGATCAGCCACGGCCCCCACGCCACCAGCAGCACCAGCCAAGGCCAGGGCCTGCCCAACTGATTCAGCGAGCCGTTCTGTGCCAGCACCCCAAAGAGGACCAGCGTGGCCAGTGCTCCCAGTCCCAGTTCCCACCAGCTCACAAAGTTGGCAAACCTCAATTTGCGACGCAAAGCATTCCAGCGTGTGGCGGGATGTGTACTGCGCGCTTTATCGAAAAAGGCGGCCAGGAGCAGCAGATCCCGCTTCTGTGAACGCGAAAGGCTCGCCAGTCGATCCGCATGAATCTCAAAAGCGCCAGGCTTGGACGTATGGCTCTCTTCCAGCACATCATCCACGAGCCGAGTCGTCGCTAACGACAGAATGGCGTCCATGTGATCCCATAGCTTCCACTGACTCAAAGCCCGCTCAGGGCGGGAAGAATGGGGCGCCACATGCTGGCGGAAGTTATCAAGAAATGGATTGAAGTCGTCGTACTCGACCACAAACACCCGATCATTCGGATGCCCAACGTTATGCTCGGAAATCTGATCCACCACCTGCAGGCGCAGTGCCGTTTTCCCACTTCCCTTTTCACCAAACACGACGGCTGTCGATGGTTCGCCCGGGTTGCCGCAGATTTTATCCCAGGCAGGATGGAACGTGGCCTGCGCACAAAATCGCTTGAACAGCGGATCGCTTTGTGCGTCTTCCTGACTGAATGGATTCTGAGAAAGCCCATGATGTTCGAGAAACTGCTGAATCCGCATGAACAACCTTTACGGCTGGTGAATGTAAGCTCTGCAAGGCCCTCATCAACTCAATAACTGGCACTTTCCACAGAGCGAAACATGATACAGAGCGAAACATGATTCCTTGACTTCAAATCGCTGGCTTCCATCACCCCAGATCACAAGACCCTGCATCCATCCCTCGATCGAGGTCACGTCCTGCCACCTGTGGAACATAGACTGACGACAATCGACGACAGAGCTCACCGGGTCATACCATCGCTGAAGGAAAGACGTTTGCCAGCACAATGCGCGCCACTACAGAATACCTGTTCTGCGCAAAACATCGCCAGTGACTTGATCCGGGGATCGACCCTTGTGGAAAATTTCACACAGAATAAATCCCACCGCGAACCATGATCGTCTGTGAACCATCGAGAACCTCGTGACGCTCTCCACAGCAGCCAACACTTCTTGCAGCCCGCTTCTGTGGCCCGACTGGTCGCCAGAGATCCTGTCCAACTCGCCCAGCCACATCCTGGTGGTGCGCGTCCCGCTCGAAATCTCTCCTGGCCGCCAGACTCAGTTGCGGGAACTTCTTTCCACCTCAGAACTGGCACGGGCCGATCGGTATCGATTTCCGGAAGTCGGTCGCCGGTTCATTGCCTGCAGAGCCGCTCTCAAAACATTGCTGGCCATGCACATGCAAGGTTGCCATCAGCCCAAAGATATTCGGTCGATCGAACTGATCCCCACAGCCAGCGGCAAACCCACCTGGGCCGGCAGCCAGAGCGATTTCAGTGTCAGCCATTCGGGCGAAATGGCCTTGATTGCCCTCCAGCTCCCCTGCTCAACCTCCACAACAGATCACTCCCCCGCACCGTTGCGACTGGGAATTGACCTCGAACATGCGGCCCGCACGACTGATTGCCTGCGCCTGGCCCGCCGGTTCTTCGCACCCGGCGAAGTCGCTGCTCTGGAAGCTCTTCCCGCAGAAGAGGTCCAGCGGGCGTTCTTCCGCTGCTGGACACGTAAAGAAGCCTATGTGAAGGCGATTGGCGTGGGCCTGGCCTACTCGCTGGAAGCGTTTGAAGTCCCGATTGATCCCCTGCCACCGGGAACCAGCCACCGGGCACTCCTCTCGCATGCCGCCGATGTTCAACAGGTGCAGCGCTGGCAACTCTTCGAAACTTCCCCCCACCCCCAGTACGAAGCCGCCCTCTTCCTCGACTCGCCCCACCCTCCAAACATCACCTACGCCACCATCAATTGGGCGCAGACATCGATCTTATGAGTCAAGACACCCGCCGGTCTACTCGCCGCATCGATCCATCATCACTCGAAAATTCGCCTCGAATCGACACACCATTTGACGTCGCCGGGCACAAAACTTAGTGTTTTCATGTTCCCCGCTTGTCGAATAACTGAATCCGATCACCACAGCTCGATTGTGATCACTGCACACCGTTTGAAACCTGGCCTGCCATGACAGCTGCTTCTGTTGCTTCGATTGATCCCGCCGCCTTCATCGCCCGCTGGGCACCTTCTGGTGGTTCCGAGCGGTCGAACTACACGCTCTTTCTCTCCGAACTGTGCGACCTGCTGGGCGTCCCGAGGCCCGAACCGGCCCAGGCCGATACCTCCCGCAGCTTCTATGTCTTCGAGCGGGATGTCACCTTCCACAACAGCGACGGCACCACCAGCACCGGCCGCATCGATCTCTACAAACGCGGCTGCTTCATCCTCGAAGCCAAGCAAGGGGTCGAGCAGGCCGATGCCGTCGAAATCCTCTCCTCCACTCCCGCAAAGCGCCGAAAGGGTCACGGCACACGCGGCACCAAGGCCTACGACGACACCATGCTCCGCGCCCGCAGCCAGGCCGAGCAATACGCCAAAGCCCTCCCCGCCGATGAAGGCTGGCCGCCGTTCCTCATTGTCGTTGATGTCGGCCATTCGATCGAACTCTTCGCCGACTTCACCCGCAGCGGCAAGACCTACCTCCCCTTCCCCGATCCCAAGTCCTACCGCATCCTGCTCAATCAACTGGCGCATGACGACATTCGCCACACGCTGAAAACCGTCTGGACCGATCCCGTCTCGCTCGACCCCTCCCGCCGGGCTGCCAAAGTCACACGCGAACTCGCCGATCGTCTCGCCCGGCTCGCCAAATCGCTCGAAGCCTCGAAGTTTGACCCCGGGCGCGTGGCGCAGTTTCTCATGCGGTGCCTCTTCACCATGTTCGCTGAAGATGTCGATCTCATCCCGCGCGAGAGCTTCACCAACCTCCTCAAAAGCCTGCGCGATGATGTCGCCAACTTCCCCGAGATGATCCGCTCACTGTGGGTGTCGATGGACAAGGGGCAGTTCGATCCCGTGCTGCGGAAGAAGCTCCGCCGGTTCAATGGGGGTCTCTTCGAGGACTGCGAAGCCCTTCCCCTCACCCGCGACCAGCTCGAACTCCTCATCGAAGCCAGCCAGGCCCAGTGGCGGGATGTCGAACCGGCGATCTTCGGCACACTCCTCGAACGGGCACTCGATCCGCGCGAGCGGCACAAGCTCGGTGCGCACTACACGCCCCGCGCCTATGTCGAACGGCTCGTCATGCCCACGATCATGGAGCCGCTCCGCGAGGAATGGGACACCGTCCGGGCCGCCGCCTTCACCGAGGCGGGTCGCGGCCACCGGGAAGCGGCCATTCAGATTCTCCGCGATTTCCACCGGCAATTGTGCGAAACCCGCGTCCTCGACCCGGCCTGCGGCAGTGGCAACTTCCTCTATGTCGCCTTGGAACATATGAAGCGGCTGGAGGGGGAAGTCCTCAACACGCTGCACGATCTGGGCTATAAACAGCGGGAAATCATCACGGTTGATCCCCACCAGTTCAAAGGGATCGAAGTCAACCCCCGGGCCGCGGCCATCGCCGACCTGGTCCTCTGGATCGGCTATCTCCAGTGGCACACTCGCACGCGGAACCTGGACGACATCTCCGAGCCGATCATCCAGAATTTTCATAACATCGAATGCCGCGACGCGGTCCTGGCCTGGGATGCGATTGAGGAAGTCCGCGATGAACACGGCCAACCCGTCACCCGCTGGGATGGCCGCACGATGAAGAAACATCCGGTCACCGGTGAAGACGTCCCCGACGACACCGCCCGCGTACCGGTGGTGAAATACATCAACCCTAGAAAAGCCGAATGGCCAAAGGCGGAGTACATTGTTGGGAATCCACCATTTATCGGAAATTCGAGGATGCGTCACGCGTTGGGAGATGGATACGCTGAGTGCATCCGCCAGACGTACAATCGCCTACCTGAGACTTGTGACTTCGTCATGTATTGGTGGGATCGCGCAGCAGAATTTACTTCTGACAATCAGGTGAATCGTTTTGGATTCATTACGACAAATAGTATTCGCCAAAAGTTCAGCAGGCGAATACTGGAGCAATACATCAACGGTCCTGTCGCTGCACTCTCTCTCATTTTCGCGATCCCCGACCACCCTTGGGTGGACTCCTCCGATGGCGCAGCGGTCAGAATTGCGATGACAGTGGCCGCTCCTGGAACTAAAGTAGGTCGTCTAAACAATGTTGCTTCTGAGTCGATCGGCGTTGATGACGTCGCAGAAGTAAATCTTCGAGAGCGGATTGGTCGTATCCAAACTGACTTGACAATCGGCGCTAATGTCGCTGGTACACTCACTCTCAAAGCAACACAGGGACTAAGTTGCCCCGGAGTTAAATTGCATGGTGCCGGATTCATCGTTTCTCCTGAAGAGGCGAGGCATCTTGGTTTAGGTAGCGTGCCGGGTCTAGAGCTTCATATTCGACAATATCGTAATGGGCGTGACCTTACTGCTAGTCCAAGAGAGGTCATGGTAATTGACTTGTTCGGCTTGGGCGTTGACGAATTGCGGCAGCGGTTTCCAGCTGTTTATCAGCACGTCCACGACCATGTGAAACCTGAACGCGATCAGAACAATCGTGCAGTTTACCGCGATAGTTGGTGGATGTTTGGAGAGCCGCGAGCTGCATTCAGGCCTTCACTGAAGGGCCTTGCACGATATATTGCCACGGTAGAAACTGCCAAGCATCGGGTATTTCAGTTTCTTGATGCTTCGATATTGCCCGACAACATGCTCGTAGTGATTGCTCTAAACGAATCGTTGCATTTAGGTGTACTAAGTTCCCGTATTCATATTGTTTGGTCTTTGGCCGCTGGTGGAACATTAGAAGATCGACCCCGATACAACAAATCGCGTTGTTTCGAGCCATTTCCATTTCCCGAAATGCCCAATCCACGCACGCCACGCATCCGCGAACTTGGCGAGCAACTCGACGCTCATCGCAAGCGACAACAAGCCGCTCATCCTGACTTGACGCTCACCGGCATGTACAACGTCCTCGAAAAGCTCCGCTCCGGCGAACTGTTGACGGCCAAGGAGAAGGTGATTCATGAGCAGGGGCTGGTGTCGGTTCTCAAGCAGATTCATGACGACCTCGACGCCGCCGTCTTCGAAGCCTATGGCTGGCCGGTGACACTCACCGACGAAGAGATCCTCGAACGGCTCGTCGCCCTCAATGCCGAGCGGGCCGAAGAGGAAAAACGCGGGCTCATCCGCTGGCTCCGCCCCGAGTTCCAAAACCCCTCCGGCGGCCAGGCGATCCAGCCCGAACTCGAACTCGAACTCGAAACCGAAGCCGAGGACGAAGAAGAAACCGCCGCAGCCACCACGAAGAAAGGCGGCAAAGCCAAAAAGGGAGCTGGCAAAACAGCCCCAGGCGGCAAGACCAAAGCCCCCGCAAAGCAGCCCTGGCCCACCAAACTTTCTGAGCAGGTGCAGGCCCTCATTCAGAAACTGCAAACCGCCGACAGCCCGCTGACTGCCCAGGAACTCGCCAAAGCCTTCACCCGCGCGAACGCCGACACGATCGACGAACTCCTGGAAACCCTCGTCGCCATCGGCAAAGCCAGGCAAGTTGGCGACGACAAGTTCACAGCCGTGTAGAACAGAAAGTCTCGCGCGAAGGCGCGAAGGATTCCAAGAAGAGCATGCGCTCTGGGTGGGTGGCTGGGGTCAAACGTCCTCGTTTGCCCCCAGTTCATGAAACTCGCCTTATCAAAGGCGCTCACACTCTGGTGCTCTGATGCTCTGGTGCCATGCTTGCAGCTCTGGGCAAGCATGTTTTTGCGATCTTCAATGTGCGATTCCTATTGCGGGCGGGTCGGCACCTGAAGTTGGTGCATTCCGAAGACTCCATGCACCCTACGAAATTCCTTCGCGCTCTTCGCGACTTCGCGAGAGCCACAGCCTCATGTCGGATCAAGAAAAATTGACTTATTGAGGACGAATAATGATATGCTATGAGTATCAAACTGTTTCATCTCTACAAGGAGATTTCATCCATGCAGCAGGCGTTTGAAGCGATTTACGAGAATGGCACGTTCCGGCCACTCCCTGGTGGAAATCTCACCATTTCTGAAGGGAGCCGGGTGCGGCTTACTGTGGAGAATGAACCCGAACCCAAGGCCCTGGAACTGGCTTTAAACGTCTTCGCAGACTTCACAGAATCAGAAATCAAGGAAATCGAAGAGATCGCTTTGAAACGCGATCACTTTTTCGGCTCAAGGAACCCATCCTGATGCATCCACGAACACTACTCGACACGGACGTGCTTTCGGGCTTGATGAAGAGAAATCAGACAGCATTAAACCGGGCGAGAAAGTATCTCAGCATTCATCAGTCATTCACGATTTCCCTGATGACGCGATTTGAGTTAATGCGTGGTTTGCAGGTCAAACAGGCATCAGCACAACTCGCCGCATTTGCAGTGTTCTGTAATAACAATGTGGTACTTCCGCTCAATGACAACGTGATTGTGAGAGCTGCCGAAATCTATGCTGATCTTTACCGTCGCGGAGCACTGATCCCAGACGCCGATATTCTCATTGCAGCGACTGCGATCGAAAATGATCTCGTGCTCGCAACGAACAACGTCGATGATTTCGCCCGCATCGCCGATCTCCAAATCGACAACTGGTTAACATCCTCTTGATATGATCAATCATTCATTAATCAGAGTTGATCGATAGAACTCTTCAATACTCTGGAAGCATTCGGAACCAGCGGCGATTTGAGCCCTTGACCTAATTGCTGCAGCACGTCGTCAACCTTTCGAGGTTCACACGCCTGTTCGAGCTGATCCAGAAACTGGCTTTCCCCATTCAGGCCCAATTCAAAGCCGGGGGAAAGGGCCTGGCGGTCGCCGTAGCGTAGTGAGAAAGTGCAGGTGGCCAGATCAGGTCGCTGGACAGGAAACGCGAGGAGCAGGCGCGGCCCGCGCAACGAGATAGACTCGGGCCGAAAGGCAGCCTCATCCAACTCGGGCGGGATGCTTCCCAGCAAGAGGCGGTGCTGATTGATGTTGGAAACCACGAACGACACATCCACAGCCGCTGGCTTGCCCGCTGTGGATGGCTGGCCGGCAGTTGAGGGCTGGCCGGGCCGGGCCACTCGCGTGCGGAGAATGCAATCCCAGGGTGAAACTCCCGCTTCCGGCACAGCTCGCTCGACCTCGACAGGAATTTCTACCCCCACACCGGTCGCTGACTCGGCAGCAGGAAAACTCCACTCCACGGCCCCCACGGGAAGGTTGCGCGTCTCGATCAAGACCATCCATACCCGCCAAGCCTCATCCCACTGGTCAGAAACCTGATGGGGCTCGTAACGCCTTTGAACTTCGAAGGATCCGCTCTCTTTGACTAATGCAGCCACTGCGGATCGTGGCAGATTCCGCACAATCCAGCCAGCTTCAGCCGCGATCGAGGGGACGATGAATGGCTCTTTTTTTGCGGGATCTTCGACTTCCACGCGCAGATCGCGCAGGTCACTCCGGCAGGCGGAAAGCATCTCGGGGTCTAGCTCGACCAGCAGCCACACAGGGGAATCGAGTGAGGCATCGGCCGGACGTGCTGCCGCAGAATCGTCTTGCAAACTTTGTACGGCAGACTGCACATCGAGGGGAATTTTTTGAAGTTTAGCGAGGGACTTCGCACCGGTCGCTGACGCCGGCCCCGCCATGGGAGTCACTGATGTCTCACACCCGGACATCAGGCTCAATACCAGACAACACCACAGGATGCAGTGACGACGCAGAGTTTGATCAGAGAGACAGCAGGAAAACATGATGTGCGGGCCACCTCGAAAGGAACTCTGCGGGCAACGTTTTTCAGCCTGAGCCAGTTTGTCGGCGACACGCCATGAGAATCAAAGCAATCACAGTTTCCGACACAAAAACTCAGAAAACTTCCTGGTAGATGAGAGCCGGGCCATGAAGGATTTGTGTGCAGGAAGTGAAGAGTTTGCAAAGTTGGGCTTGTCGCCAACCCGGATGCAGAGATAATTGAATTGTGTGGACAGCCTTAGAATGCCTCCTCGACATACCTCCGTGAATCGATTGCGTGTCTGTTCTGGTACCCCTGGTTCTGGCAAATTCATGGTTCTGGAAAGTGTGATTCGATTTCTCAGAATTTCTTTTGACGCGTGTTGTCGATCTCATGTTAGCATGAGGTGAAGTGATGTTGTCGATCACTGGAAGATGCCGCGAGGCTGACGTTCCTCGCATGTCGACTGTAAATATTCCCCAACGATGATCAACGCCATTCTGGGTTCTATGAGTCCAGAGTGCTGATGCAAAATTTGTTGTCGCAATTGGTGATGTGATTGGCAGTGAATTCACTGCAATCGATGATTCGGGGGCTCTGAAAGCTCCTTTTGCTACAGCGTGTCAGACTCTCGCCAGTATTGACTCGAGATGGGACTTCTCAGCCTGCCTTGCAAACTTTCGTCGATCGCTCTTTCCCACATCGAAACCATTGACGAACTCTCACCATAGCTTTGGCCCATAGCTATGACTAAGTGAAGTTCATGTGCAGTTCTCCCTCTTCACCAAGGCTAGTCACAGCCTGCGCGACAGGAATGGAACTGCCATTTCATGAACCTCCCTGATGTTCATGATGTCAGTGGCTGGCTGGTTGAACAGACCGGCAGCTCACGAACATGCAGGCACCTCGGAGATCTCATATCACAAACTTTTCATCGCTAAGAACCACAGACTTAACGACTGATATTGCAGAATTTCAGTTTCGCCGAACGGATTCGAATTAGGAGTGAAACATGACGACAGGACAAGATCTGCTGGAAAAGTTCTCTGCCCGCCAGAATGCCGATACCTTCTGGCAGGAACACTGGCAGGGGACATTCGCCGAATATCTGGATATCGTTCGCGAAAATCCCGGTGTCGTGCGGACGGCTCATCAGCGGATGTACGACATGATCACTTCCTATGGTGATTATTCTGTCGATGAAGGCCGCCGGGGTGGCCTGAAACGCTATGCATTTTTTGATGATCCCGACAACGGGGGGCGCGATGCGATTTTCGGCCTCACCGAAGAACTGGCACAACTCGTCTCTGTCTTTCGCAGTGCGGCTCTCAAATACGGCAGCGAACGCCGGGTCTTGCTATTGCACGGCCCAGTGGGGAGTTCGAAATCGACCATTGCCCGACTGCTGAAAAAAGGGATTGAGCGCTATTCCCTCCAACCCGAAGGAGCACTCTACACTTTTGGATGGAAGGAAAAGGATGGCAGCATTACCTGGGATCCGATGAATGGCGACCCCTTGCAATTGATCCCCCATGCTTATCGCCAGGAATTGTGCGATCAACTGAATGAGGAAGTTCAGAACGCGACTTATCCCATCGAGATCAAAGGGGATGTCTGCCCTCTTTCTCGATTCTACTTCCGTGAGCGTCTCGCTGAAGAAAATGGTGACTGGACGAAAGTTCTGGAATCGATTGTCGTCAGGCGATTCTTTCTATCAGAAGCCGATCGGATCGGGATTGGTACTTTCCAGCCCAAAGACGAGAAAAATCAGGACTCAACAGAGCTGACTGGCGACATTAACTATCGCAAAATCGCCGAGTATGGCAGTGAATCTGACCCGCGCGCGTTCAACTTTGATGGTGAGTTTAACGTCGCCAATCGCGGGATGATCGAATTTATCGAAGTCCTCAAACTCGATGTCGCCTTCCTTTACGATCTGCTGGGGGCCTCACAAGAACATAAAATTAAGCCCAAGAAGTTTGCCCAGACCGATATTGATACGGTGATTATTGGCCATACAAACGAACCGGAATATCGCAAGCTGCAGTCCAACGAATTCATGGAAGCGCTCCGTGATCGTACGGTCAAGATTGATATTCCCTACGTCACCAAGTTGAGCCAGGAACTTTCGATCTACGAAAAGGACTACAACAGCCGACGCGTCCGCGGGAAGCACATTGCTCCTCATACTCTCGAAGTGGCAGCACTCTGGGCCGTTCTTACCCGACTGGAAGAACCCAAGCATCACGGGTTGACACTGCTCCAGAAACTGAAGCTCTATAACGGAAAATCGTTGCCGGGCTTCACGATGGATAACGTGGATCAGTTGCGTAAAGAAGCAAAGCATGAAGGAATGCAAGGGATCTCACCGCGCTACGTGCAGGATAAGATTTCGAATGCACTGGTGAATAATGCCGATGCGACAAGTATTAACCCATTCATGATGCTTAACGAACTGGAGGGTGGGCTCAAGCATCACTCGCTCATTCCGAATGAAGATACCCGCGATGCTTACCGACGGCTGATTTCTATTGTCAAGGAAGAATACACCGACGTGGTGAAGAATGAAGTCCAAAGGGCCATTGCTGCTGACGACGAGGCTCTCACACGACTCTGCGGCAACTATATCGATAATGTGAAGGCCTATACTCAGCGTGAACGGGTTCGCAATAAGTTTACCGGCCAGGATGAGCAACCGGATGAACGCCTGATGCGGTCGATTGAAGAGCGCATTGATATCCCGGAAACACGTAAGGACGACTTCCGCCGGGAAATCATGAACTATATTGGAGCTCTAGCGCTCGATGGGAAAAAGTTTGACTATAAGACCAACGAACGCTTGCACAAAGCTCTGGAAATGAAGCTCTTTGAAGACCAGAAGGACACCATCAAACTCACCAGCCTGGTTTCCAATGTGGTCGATAAAGATACTCAGGAAAAGATCGATATCGTCAAGGGCCGACTGATTCGTGATTTTGGCTATAACGATGAATCAGCCCATGACGTGTTGCAATATGTCGCAAGCATCTTCGCCCGCGGCGATGCCAAACGTGATTAAACGACTCGCGAATGAAAAATTCAGCAGTTCTAGGGAACTGCCATGAGTTGAGTGATCACTTCCAGAATAATGGGAAGCCTTCCATCCTGATGCCGGCATGAGGCCAGTCCATGACTCGACCGATCGATCTTGATACCCAGCGGTTCAAAGAAATCGTCCGCGGGAAAGTGCGCGACGGACTAAAGAAGTACATCACTCAGGGAGAAATTCTGGGACGCCAGGGCCGGGAGGTGGTGAGTATTCCGATTCCAAATCTGGATATTCCCCGCTTTCGTCACGGCAGCAAAGGTTCTGGAGGAGTGGGCCAAGGCGAAGGAGAGGCCGGGCAGCCTGTCGGTCAGGGAGGAGACCAGGAAGGTGGCCTGGCCCAACCCGGCGATCAGGAAGGCCAGCACATCCGCGAAGCCGAACTGACTCTCGATGAACTGGCTGACATGTTGGGAAGTGAGCTGGAATTGCCACTGATCACCCCCAAAGGAGACAGCACACTTAAGACCAAAAAGCTGCGATACAACAGTATCCGCCAGACAGGTCCCAAATCGCTGCGTCATTTCAAGCGCACCTATAAGCGGGCTCTGCGGCGGCTCATTGCGACGGGAGGCTACGATCCTCTAACTCCCGTCGTTATCCCAACACATGAAGATGAACGCTTCCGCTCCTCCTCAGAAGTGGTGTTGCCGCATGCGAACGCCGCCGTCATTTACATGATGGATGTCTCCGGCTCAATGACCGACGACCAGAAGCAGATAGTCCGTACAGAGTCCTTCTGGATTGATACCTGGCTGCGCAGTCAGTACGACGGCCTTCAGCGTCGGTATATCGTGCACGATGCCGTCGCCCATGAAGTGGATGAAGACACCTTCTATCGCACACGTGAAAGTGGGGGCACGAGAATTTCCTCAGCCTATACGATGGCTCAGAAAATCATCGATCGCGATTTTCCTCCCGCCGACTGGAACATTTACTGCTTCCAATTCAGCGATGGCGACAACTGGGGCGAGGACAACACGCTCTGCATGCAGAAACTGCAGAATGATCTGATCCCCGTCTGTAATCTCTTCTGCTATGGTCAGGTCGAAAGCCCCTATGGCACGGGAGATTACCTGCGTGAACTGAAGAAGATTGTCTCCCGGTTTGAAAATCTGATTCTCTCAGAGATCAAGAACCGCGAGGGAATCTACGATTCGATCAAAACGTTTCTCGGGAAGGGAAAATAGCCTGAGATCTTTTCATTCGAAACGATTTCATGGATACCATCATCATTTTCAAGACGCTCAGCACAGCACGGCTCCTGTGGTGTTCACCGAATTCTGTATGGCAGCCAAACAAGGGTTTTCGATGAGTCATTTCAAATATAGAACATTGTTCGTGATACCTGCGGCCTTATTGACCGGGCTACTAGCAATGACTTCAGCGGATCAAAGCCAGTCACCAACCTCTGCTTCGCTCAATGTCAGCGACATTACCAATCGACGAGTAACTCTGGTCGGGGTAAGTGGTGTCGAATTGGGTCAGTGCTTTGAACTCACAGGACGAATCGCCATAGGTAACAAGGCTGCCAAGGGAATAGAACAATCCAGTTTCCTCGTCATTGAAACGATAAATGGTGAGCCAGTCACTGGTATTCGCTACTTTGCCGCCGACCAGATTAGTTTTCGCGATAGGACAAATCGCTTCGAAGAATCCCCACTTCCGCCAGTGGGCACTCAAGTCCACCTCGCTGCCTACGAAACAGGCAATTTTATTGGCAGTCCGCAAGGCGACATCTATCGCCCCCCGGTTCAGGACCGTGGATTTCATTTCCGAAGCCAGTTGGTTGTCTGCCACGATTTTCGATCGGCCAGCAAGTAGATTACGTCGGAAGACCGCCAGGAGTGAAGGATTCCCATGGCTACGTCGATCTCCACACACCGGCAACTGCCCGCCGAACTGCGTGAAATCCAGTTGAGAACGGAAGACTATGCACGCAGCTATGGGCTCGATTTCTACGAAACGATTTTCGAGGTGCTCGATCACGAAGAGCTCTGCATGTTCGCTGCTTATGGTGGCTTTCCGACCCGATACCCGCATTGGCGATTTGGAGCTGAGTACGATGAGTTAGTGAAGACTCATATGTACGGGCTGCAGCGGATCTATGAGATGGTCATCAACAACGACCCCTGCTACGCCTATCTGCTTAATACGAACATGATGATCGATCAGAAACTGGTCATCGCCCATGTCTACGGGCATTGCGACTTCTTCAAGAACAACGCCTTCTTCTCGCATACCAATCGCAAAATGCTCAACCAGATGGCGAATCATGCCGCCAGAATCAGTCGTTACATCGATCGCATTGGTTATGAGCAGGTGGAGCAGTTCATTGATGCCTGCCTCTCTCTGGAAGATCTGATTGACCCCCATTCGGTCCAGATTAAGAGGGCTCCGGATATCTCGGCTATGCCGCATGCAGCCCTGTTGCGAGATGAGGATTTTGAATACCTCGCCACGGAAGGACGTTTCCCTTCTAAAGGGTATATGGATCAATTCATCAATCCACCCGAAGTGCTCGAACGCGAGGCCAAAGAGCGCAAAGACCGCGAAGTCGAACGCGTCAAGAAAAGATCCTTCCCTGAGCAACCCCAGCGCGATGTGCTGCAGTTTTTATTACAGCACGCACCACTGCGTGACTGGCAGCACGATGTGCTATCGATCATTCGCGATGAGGCTTACTACTTTGCGCCCCAGGGTCAGACCAAAATCATGAATGAAGGTTGGGCCAGTTACTGGCACACCTTTCTCATGACCCGTCACGGCATGAATGATTCCGAAGTCATCGATTATGCCGACCATCACAGTGGGACAGTCGCAATGACACCTCAACGACTGAACCCCTACAAAGTCGGGATTGAACTCTTCCGCAATATCGAAGAGCGCTGGAACAATGGCCAATTCGGCGCTGAGTACGACAACTGCACTGACATGAAAGAAAAAGCCGGCTGGAAGAAAGATGTCGGGTTAGGCCGCCAGAAGATTTTTGAAGTTCGCCGGATTCATAACGATATCACATTTATCGATGAATTCCTGACGCCGGAGTTTTGTGCCCAGCACAAGTTCTTCTCGTTTGCCTATAACCCTTCAGCAGATCAGTACGAAATTGCCTCGCGAGAGTTCGATCAGATCAAACAGCAGCTCTTGACCAGTCTGACAAATCATGGCCGGCCATTCATTTATGTGGTCGATGGGAACTATCGCAATCGTGGTGAGCTTTATCTGCAGCATCAATATCAGGGTGTTGAACTCAAACAGGGGCATACCCAGGATACTCTGGTCAATCTCCAGAAACTCTGGGCACGCCCTGTGCACATTGAAACAGTCGTCGACGACAAGCCCACAGTCATCTCTTATGACGGGCATTCTCATCAGACCAAAATTGCTTCTCAAAGTTAGGTGCGTGCTGAAATTCTCTGGTGGCTCTGAAGCGAATTCTGGTAAAGGCATTAGCGCCTGTGCGTGACCTAACCGGGAAAGGATGGGTCTCAGACCGCACATATGCTAGACTGAGTCGCATCCCTCAACAGCTGAATAATCAACGGAAAATGGATTAACGCAACCATTTACTGTGATGAGCAGTCGAAGTCCGTTTTTTCGAGAGCAGGTCAGTGGCCATTGGTTTGCAACAACGCTGGATTCGAGATTTGGTCATTCTCGGCATCATCGCAGGGACGATCGCACTGATCTGCCTGTTTCGCATTCAGCAGGTTACGTCCCATTCAAAAAGCGGGTCGCTGACGCCGGTTCTCCCCTCGAATCATTCGCATGAAACGTCACTTCGACTCAGGAATACACCACGATTCGAAGGGATCGATCAGCAGAACCGCATGTTTCGTCTCGATTCGATCCTGGGACGCCACGAGATCTACCTGCTGTTCGTTCAAGAGTTCGATGCCCCCGGCTCCCGGGCGGCTCTCGAAGCTTTGAAACGAATGGCTCGTGTGACCTCTTCGCCTGCGAAAGTCCGGTCAAATACAGCTTGGGAAGAGACTCAACTCGTGGTCGTCACAACATCGCTGCCGCCAATTGTTCGAGCGGAGCTGGAAAAAACGGGAAAGTTTGGTGGTACGATTCTCAGCGACGCGACCGGCGAAATTCGACGATTGTGGAATGTCAGCAATTTCCCCACGCTGTTTCATATCAATCGAGCCAGCCAGGCCCGCCACGAGCTGCTGCTCTATAATAGAGAAGATCATCCAGACAACTCAGCAGCCATTGAACAATCAGCACCCACCGAACGGCCCGAATGGCAGGACTCACCATGACACATTCCCCATCTCACGATGCCTCCCACTCCGACCGGGAACACTCTGCGCCTAAACTCACAGACATTTCTTCCAACGTGAGTGGTGAGGGGATCAGTGGCAAAGCGGTCGATGGCCGCTACGTGGTGGTCGCTATGATCGTTTTTGGATTAACCGTGGCCGTTGCGGTCGCTCTCTTCTGGAATTATCAGACGAAGCCCTTCCGGATCTTAACTTTGGCACTGGGGAGGGAATTCCCGGCTTCACTACCAAAGGTGGAAGGGGGCCTGCCGAAGAAAGGGCCCGCGGTCCTGAGAATCGCCATTCGAGTCCCCTTTCATCCCGAGGAAGATAATGCCGCCTTTGAAACCTTTCGCGATAAGGTGCTGGCCACCTGTGTGAAACATCAGAATCTCAAGCCATTTCAGGATATTGAGCTGCATGTCTTCTACTTCCCCCCCAAGCATGTCGTTGTTCGCCGATCGGTGACGATGCCTGTGAGTGAAGTCATCGAAAAGTTTCCGCAGCCTGATGGGCCGAACAATAGTCAAGCGAATTCGAATTCTGTTGAACCCGGAACCGCTGATAGTCCGGCGGCAGAATAAACAGCTCGACCCGCCCACCAGAATAGTCGGGAAAGATGGGTTAAGGCTTTGCGAAACCCATCAACTTGAAATTCATTGACACAGCAGGATTTAATCCAACACCCACATAATTCTTGATCATGATTGACGATATCTGGAATGGGAACCACCGCCTCCGTGGAAAAGGAAAGGCAAAGGTGGGTTGCGCAAAGCCTTAACCTCACCCTACTTGACTGAGCACTCTGGTGCGGTACTACAACCAAAGCTTGATTTTTGATTTCAGCTCAGCGGGCAGACGTTTCATCACCGCCTTTTCAATGGTCGGCGTGGGATAGCGTGTGCTGAAGTGCATCGCGATGATCACCTCATTCTGGAAGCGGTCTTTTCGTTCCACGAAATCGTCCAGATGCAAGTGGCCGAACTTATGCACTTTTTCACGCCGATGCTCAGGCCGGAAGAAGGTCATCTCGGTAATCAATACCTTGGCCTGATAGATCGCTTCACAGGCATCCAGCCCGGCGGGAGCTGTATCTCCTGTATAGGCAATCCATGGCGTGCGAACTTCGGCTGTGACTTCATTCCCAGCTAATCGCAAATCTCGAATCTCATCACCGGAAAGGCCATGGTATTCCGGCTTGAGCTTCATCCGGCGATTCCAGACAACATATCCCACGGAAGGGACGGTATGCTTCGTCGGAAACGATGTGACCACCCACTCGCGACCTAACTCGAATTCCGAGTTCTCGCCCACTCCAATCAAATTGACCAGCATCCGCCCACGGTCCAGCTTCTGCCACGCACGGAGCATGCGCTCGACATCTTCCACCACGGCCTCAGGCACATAAACCGTCGGTGGCTCCAGCTTCATCATGCGGCGACGGGCCACATAAGCCGGCAGAGCCGCCATGTGATCCAGATGCGCGTGGGTAATAAAGAAGGTGGGAATGCCGATGAAATCCCAGGGCGAGCCTCCCAGATCAAACCCAATTTTTAACTCGGGAATTCGCCAGTAGCTTTGAACAGCCGCCCGCGACCAGCCTTCAATAGTGATGTCTTTGTAAGGCATCGAATGAACGGGAAGATTTTCAAGCATGTCAGTCCGTTCGCCTTGTAAAACCAGTCAAATGCGCAACCAGTGATCTCGCCAGATTTCAGGAAACCTTGACTGGTTTTCCAAGCTCGACACTCGCCAGTTCAGCATGGCACAGCGCCAGGGCACTTCGAGCCAGATCGGCAGACAGGCCACGAGGAACTTCCCCGGTTTGCACTGCCACGACTGCCTGTTGCAACTCCGCTGTGAAGGCGGCGTACCATTCACTGCCTCCCTTCAGCTTGGGTTGTGTCGCCTTTCCTTTCGAGAGGACAGTCAGAGGTCTGTCGGCACACCACTGGCCCGCCAATGTCCCGGCAGAATAAATGAGTGTGGCTTCCTCAAAGAACAACTCGAACCCATGCGCAAAATCGAGACCAGAAGCTGCCATCCCGCCACTGACTGCCGAAACCGCCAGACCAGCATCGTCAAAGACATAGTTGGAGTGCACATGGTTCACGAAACCTTCCTGCAAAAACCCGCGCGAGAAGACCTGGCGTGGAATTCCGCAGATCAGGGAAATGAAATGATTGTCATGGATATGCAGATCGATCCCCCAGCCGCCGAGCTTGGTGAAGTCAGACATTCCTCCTGACCACTTGGGGCTCGAAATAATACGTTTGAAACTGGCAGCGAGAAGCTTGCCATATTTCTTGGAGGCGACCGCTTCCGCAGCGAACTGAAACTCAGGGAAGAATGGCAGCACATGCGCCACCATCAGCAGTTTCCCGGCTTTCTTTGCAGCAGCAACCATACGATCTGCTGATTTCAGATCAACCGAGATCGGTTTTTCAACCAGTACGTGTTTACCCGCTTTCAGGGCGGCAATCACCATCTCTTCGTGCTGATCGTTCGGAAGGCAGATATCAATCAGGTCAATTTCGGGATCGGCAAACATTTCGTGGGGCTGGTCGTACGCACCAATTTTGCTGAGGTCCAGCTTCGGGCCACGCGGGCCAAAGTTTCCCTGAATACTCGTCCAGTCTCCGGCCAGCTTTTCTGCACTGCGTGTGCAGATCGCTGTCACGCTCCCACCTTTGAGCCTGGATCCAGCCAGCGTGCCATCCTCGCGAATCTTTGTCGCACCGGCAAAGTGAGTCCAACCCATAAAGCCAATACCAAGAATACCGATCCGAATCATTCGCTCATCTCCTGAGGTGGCACGCCGTCACGAAATTCTGATGCACCCGTTTTCAGTCGGCGCTCCAGGTTTGTCCCGGCAGCTTTCCCAATGCGGAGCCGTAAATCAAGCGGCTGAACGAAACACGTCACACCCAGCCCACGAAAACTGCCAAAATGGCATTTCTCTGCCTTTTGCACAAAAAACAGGCAGCCCATTTTTTGTGCATAGTCCTGCCACATTGCCCCCGATCACTAAGAGTGGCGAATTTGGCCGATTTTGCACTGGATTCTGAGTGCCCAGTGTTGATATCTTCTTGACGACGCCATCGGAATGATTGCAGGTTTCGGGGGAAAGCCTCAGCCGCAATTGGGGCGGCATCGATTGCCAGATCGCTGGTATTGATTCACAGGGATGCGAATTCGGTCCATGAAGGGGGTGGGTTATGTTGGTGTTGTCACGAAAGCCAGGCGAGAAAATCCTGATCGGCGAGAATGTCACTGTGACAATCGTCCGCATTGGGCCAAACACAGTCCGCCTGGGGATTGAGGCACCGCGGGATATGAACATTGTGCGAGAAGAACTCTGCACAGGTGAAGACTCCGCTCCGACCACTACACACACAATTGATGTCCATCACGCTTAATGCCCGTGATATCCATCTCTGTGCTGATGTGGTCACTTTTCGTCAGCACACATCTGCTGATGAAGCGATATCCTTTTGACTGGTTCTGATCACTCAGCAACCCGCGTGTTTTCTAGCGAGTGATCTTTGGGTCGATGCCAAGCCTTGCCGATGATTTTTGCATAACCTTCACCCGAGAATTGGCCACAGCCGTCTCGGGTTTTTTCGTAAGCCGCTTTCGGTAAAAGTGCATTCTTGGCAAACGTAACGCTTGCTGATTGACCTGACGATGAAATCAAACCTGGCGGGAGGATTCTGGGATGCCAGAGACATTGTCCAATCCTCTGCCTCTTCCCTCTGAACAGCCGGGTGAGCCGAAGCCTCTTCGAGATCACCAGCGGCCAGCAGCGGATTCGATTCTCGACGTCGCGGGGATTGCCGGCCATTGCCCAGCCTGCGGCCAAAAGGCACTCCTGGTATCAGCCGTTTGTACCAGTTGCGAAGAACCACTGGTCGTTGCCAAAGGGTCAGACGGCCAATCAATCCTTCGCCTGCAAAGAGATGCTCACCGCGAAAAAATTCTGCGGCTGGAAGACCAGCTTTCGATCTACTGGATAATGCTCGGAAGTTTTCAATTTATCGTGATGCTTTCCATCAGCCCGGTCATCATCCGGAATTTCCGCATCACTGTTACGCCACTCATTCAGCAATCGTGGATGAGTCTGCACACAGCCAGCATGATGCTGAGTCTCATCGTCACTGGACTGATCCTCTTTGTCTGTGGTATGGCTATGAAGTTTGGTTTTCGACAGATTGCGTGGCTGGGAGTCCTCGCGAATTTTTGGGCATTTGTCGTCACTCTTGCTTCACCGATGTTCATCGGCGCGCTGGTTTACGCGATCCTTCTTTTGCCAGCCTGCCGACTGATGTGGCTGTGGTACAAGTCTCCCGGCATGACCGTCTTCAATGGTCAGTGTGCCCCAACGGCGGCTGATCGGCTTTCCTAGCTCACTTCCGGCGGGAGGTAGCGGCTTTCTCCAGCGGAATCTGCATTTTGCGAATGCGATCTTCGAGCTTTTCACTGGTTAATCGCTCGCGCAAACGGTCCACCATCAGTGGAAATGCCAGTGGAGTAAATCGCGGAAGTTCCACAAGCTGAATGGTGGCTCCCTGCAATCGAACTAATGTTTCCCGCAGTCGATTCGATTCCAGTTGCTGTTCGAGGACTTCTTGCCGAGCCTGCCTGAGCAGCAGATTGTCGGGATCATATTCGGTAAAGACATCGTGCAGTAAACCAGCCGATGCCTGCAGCTGCCTGGTCGATTTGGTCGCACCGGGAAAGCCCTGAGAAATCAACCCACTAATTCTGGCGACTTCTCGAAATTGCCGCCTGGCCATTTCGACGGCATTCAGACTCTGTTCAATATCTCCCTCGAGTTGATCTTCCGAGAACAATCCCTCCTGGATCGCCCTACCAACATCAATGGCCTCTGTCGCCAGGAGTTCAAAGCCATAATCATTTATCGCCATCGTGAATGTGACGGGCAGTCGTTGAGCCAGTCGATAGGCGAACAGACTGGCCAGACCTTCGTGCACCAACCGCCCTTCGAACGGATAGAAGTAATAGTGGTAGCCTTCACGCGACTTGAGTGTCTCGATCAGCAGTTCGCCCATAGCCGGTATGAGTGACCAGTCAGCCTGCACTTCAAGAATTGGCCGCACAGCTTCCATTTCAGGGCCAAGAAACAGACCTCGACGTGCTTCGTCCAGTTTGTTACGCACAGCTTTGGAAAGTTCTGTCGAAAGGGGCATGCGGCCACCCATCCAGCGGGGTACTGGCCCGAGTTTGCCAGTCGCGGGTTTGACATAAGCCTTCATATCGTAGACACGAATTAATTCGAGCAGCTTACCCGAGAAGATAAAGCGATCTCCGGGCTTCATTTTGGAAACAAAAGATTCCTCGATCGTGCCTAATCGTGCACCACTGCGATACACCACGGAAAGACTGGCATCTCCCACAATTGTGCCAATCGCCATGCGGTGCTGACGGGCCACTTTCTGGCTGGTCACGCGATACTCGCCATCGACGACATTGACCCGTTGATAGTCAGGATAAGCCCTGAGTGCCTCACCACCACGATGGATAAAGTCGAGAACCCATTCCCATTCGTCTGCTTGCAGATCATGGTAGGCCGACGACTGTCTGACTTCCTGCAATAGATTCTCAGCACGAAAGCCCGTTCCCAGAGCAACCGTCACAGCATGTTGAACAAGCACGTCGAGTGGCTTTGAACGATGGATCCTCGCCTCCAGATGGCCCTTTTCGAGCGATTCGCGAGCAGCGGCAAACTCCACGAGCTCCAGAGCATGAGTGGGGACACACACCACCCGGCTCAATGCCCCCGGTTGATGCCCTGCCCGCCCAGCTCGTTGCAGCAGACGGGCCACACCTTTGGGGCTCCCCACCTGCAGCACCTGATCAACAGGTGAAAAATCGACTCCCAGATCGAGCGATGAAGTGCAGACCACAGCCTTTAACTTTCCCTCACGCAACCCCTGCTCGACCCAGCGGCGAACATCCTGATCGAGTGAACCGTGATGCAGTGCCAGTTCGCCCGCCCAGTCGGGCCGAGCCTTCAGAATCGCCTGATACCAAAGTTCTGTCTGGGCTCGAGTATTGGTGAAGACCAGCGTCGAACGAGCCGCTTCGATCCTTTCGATGACCTGTGGCAACAGACGAACCCCCAGATGGCCAGCCCAGGGGAATCGTTCCATCACAGGTGGGATCATGGAATCAATGGCGTACGATTTACTCGTGGCGCCATGCACAATCTTTCCCACATAAGCCTGCGAAGCGGTGGTCTGAAACGCAGCCATTCGCTGACCAGTCGGCCTCCCCAGCAAGACATCACAGGCATGCTCAAGATTCCCGAGCGTGGCCGATAATCCCCACACCTGCAACTGAGGTTGCCAGCTTCTCAGTCGAGCCAGGCAGAGTTCAGCCTGCGTGCCTCGTTTTCCGCCCAGCAGCTCGTGCCATTCGTCGAAGACCACACATTCCAGGTTCGCCAATTGCTCCTGAGCATCTGCACGAGCGAGCAGAAGTGAGAGGCTTTCGGGCGTGGTAATCAGAGCTGTGGGTAATCGTTCGCGCTGATGACGTCTCGTTGTGGCTGATGTATCACCGGTCCGGCGTTCCACCAGCCACGGGAGGTTCAGATCCTGAACAGCTGCCTGCAATGCATTTTCGGTATCGGCTGCCAGAGCACGCAGTGGCGTAATCCATAAAACCTTAAGGCCCGGTGCTTTCTGTGAAGGTTTTTTGCCCGCATCGACGAGTTTTTGCTCTTCGTGAAGCGCACGTAAAAGTGGGCCTCCCCACGCGGCATAGGTTTTTCCAGTCCCTGTGGTGGCATGAACTAAACCACTCTCACCCGCCAGATAGTTTTGCCAGACTTCTTCTTGAAAAGGAAATGGCTGCCAGCCCCGGGAAGTGAACCAGTCTCTCATCGGCTGCAGAAGATCGGCTCCGTGGGCAGATTTTGAATCGAAACTGCTGGCCAGATGCTCCGCCGTTGAAGCTGACTTTCGCGAGATTCCGGGCCGCGGCGGCTTCATGGGCAACGACCTTTCAGAAGTCTCAACAGGGCGAGTCATTTGAATCAGAAACAAGGTTCACAAGGCTGCCTGGCACGAAATCATCGATTGCTCCGTGGCGAGCAATCGATAAGAGATCGTAGTCACATGCATCCTGTTGGAAAGGGAGACAAGTTCGACAAGGCGTTGAGTTTCTGACGCTGAGACCACAAATCACCTTGCGGGATTTTGAAACATCGATCAACCTTATGAAAGTCGTGGACATAACTTGTTGAAAACAGACAACTTGAGCCCACAATTCGCAGTCTGTCACCGTATCATTTCAAGTGCATCGTTTTTCGAAGTAGATGTCTTTTTCCCGACCCACGGATGGTAAAGCCAGCGGTTTGCATTGAGGGAGATTGAAACATGACGACCCCTCAAAGAGCTGTGACCGAACCAGTAATTCAGGTCTCACAGGGAGCAGCCAGACAAAGTGCGCTGGTAGGCTGGCTCCTTTCCGGCTGTCTCCATCTGATCGCTATCGTCCTGCTCCTCTTTGTCATTCAAGGACAAAGTGTTGAACGCGTTGGTTTCGGCAATGGTGCTGAAGGTCCACCCGGTCTCGTAATGGTGGATGCCAGTGATGGTGGGTTGACGCAAGAAGCCGCACCATCAGAAATTGGAAATGGGAATCGGCCATTACGAACGGCAGCAGGGAGCAGCGGGACTGGTCGCGAAGTTCAATCGACAGAACTCCCGGCTGATGTACCACCAGTTCCACTCTCCTTGCCGAAAGCTGGTGCAGCAGGACTGGGTTCTGCCCGCGGCAACCTCGCCTCAGAGTTCTCTCCCACGGCGGGAACTGGCAATAGTGGAACCGGCCTGACAGGGACAGGAACCAGTGGTGATCTGCGGGATCTGATCGAAGGGACAGGAACACGAAAACCGGGAACTGGCCTCGGTGCTGCCACACCTGGCACCAGCTTCATGGGGATCAAAGATCAGGGAAGCCGGGTCGTGTTTGTGATCGATTGCTCGGGAAGCATGACCAACTACAACGCGATGCGAGTCGCGAAGACGGCACTGGTCAGCAGCTTGCAGGCACTTGATACCGGGCAGCAGTTCCAGATCATTTTTTACAACGACAGCCCGACGTTTTTGAAAGGGACCAGCCGCGACGGAAAGGCCAGCTTGTGGTTTGCAACCGAGATCAACAAAACTCTGGCAACACAGCAAATCAGTGCGGTTCAGCCCGACCGGGGAACACAACATCTGCCGGCACTGAAGCTCGCTCTCAAGTTTTCTCCTGAGGTGATCTATTTCCTCACAGATGCGGATGAACCCGAGTTAACATCGATTGAGCGGAAAGAACTGATTCGGTTGAATCAAGGTCGCAGCCGCATTCATACGATTGAGTTCGGTCAAGGGCCGGAGTTGAAGACGGAGAACTTCCTCAAGAAAGTCGCTCGCGAGAACGGAGGAAGCTATCGATATGAAGATGTCACCCGCTTCACTTCCCGATAATCGCATCGCTGACTGGCAAGAAGCTCGAGGCGTAAACTTCGACGTCTCCTCTTGGATAATCAGATCCTTTCTGATCATCTGGCTGATAGCGGCAGGAACAGTCCTTCTGGGAAATAGTCAAGCTGAGGCCATCGATCGGGTCGTCCTGCAGCAGCCTGCAGGTGGCGGACAGATTGCGATTACCGGCACAATTCTCGACTACACCGGCGAATCGATCACCATTCGGCCCCGACAAGGCGGGACGATTGCCAGGCATGTCTCCAGCGATGTCATCGAAGTGACCACGGAGTATCTGCCAGAGCATCAACTCGCCATTGATCTGATGTCCCGCGGCGATTGGAAAGCTGCTCGGGCCCAGTTGACCGCCACGGTTGAAAAGGAAGACCGTCTGTGGGTTCGCCGGATCATCCTCTCGCAACTGGTCCGTTGTGCCGCTGCCCTCGATGAGCCTTTGGCTGCGGGACGATATTTTGCAGCTCTGGTGCAAAGCGATCCACAGACCATTCATGCTCACGTCGCACCGCTCGACTGGACAGATCAGATTCCCGATGAACCGTTGTTGTTACAAGCCCAGCAGTGGTTGAAAAGTTCGCATCGATTGACGCGACTGCTGGGAGCCAGTCATCTGATACGAGATAACAGTCTCGGCCCGCAGGCTGTGGCTGAACTGCAGATCATCCTGAGATCCGACGAAATCGCGGCTCGCACTTTGGCTCAAGGGCAACTTTGGAAGCACCGCTTGAATGCACTGGAATTGACCAGCACCGAGGTCGCTCGCTGGGAAGAAACGATCCGGTCATGGCCTGATCGATTGCAACCCGGAGCCTGGACTGTCATTGCCCGAGGGCACGAACATTTTGGTCAGTGGCCACAGGCAGCAGCCGCCTGGATCCGACTGCCGGTGGCTTTTCCAGATGTCGATGCCTTGGCAGCTTATGCAGGTCTGCGCGGTGCCATCGCTTTCCAGGAAGCAGGACAGCTCGCCGCTGCCAGAACCATGGGCGAAGAAATCAGCCAGCGGTTCGCCTCGACCCGACACGGGAAAGACGCCACCAACTGGCTGAAAACTCTAAAATAGTTGGCCCAGTTCAACCTTTGAACGACTAAAGATCTATGGATCTTAAGGGCCATCAATGGAACTGGGTGATGTGACCTAAGAAACTGTCGCAGTGACGGTCGTGCTCAACCAGCGCTCCTGATCCACAATGATCAGCTCCGCAGGGTTCGATGGCGAAGGTGCCAGTTCGACACCGGCGCCTTCGAGGAGACCGGCCTGCTCAGATTCGGCAGGAACATTTCCTTCATTACCAACAATGCGATACCACTGCAGGTGTGGCCAGTCACGACGGACGGCATTCAAAGCAGTCAGCAAAGCCTTGCTGCCAGCACCGGGTTTGAAGCCACACTTGGCTGCCGCATCATTATGAGTGGCGAGCTTATCGGCACGCTTCAAAGAAAAGATCACTTCCGCGAGTGCATCGGCACGGGTCGAGGCCATGTTCAATCTCCAACAAACAATAGAAAACCGGCGAGGAAATGGCCTTCCTGGCAACAGTGACCTTGAGCACTTGCGATTTTCAAGGTCGCCTCAATCACATCGAAAGAGAGAACCCTCTCACGACGTTATCCACATCAAGAATAATAACCAATTCTCCACCTCTTCTCAATGACTGAATTCCACTCTCTGCACATGTCGCATGCAAAGCCTGTGGCCAAGAGTAGTTCGCTCATTGCGACACTGGCAAAGACTGCCGAAATCGAGTTCGATTCCATGCGAACCATCCACACGACAACCACCTGTTCCGTCTGATTGGCAGCTCAACACCATCCACCAGGAAAGGCTCACCAGCGAATTCAATCACTTGTTGCAAGTCTCCTTGTCACATCGGAAAATGTGATTGCTGATATCCGGCCTCAAGAGCTCACACATCGACATACCTTCTGGAATGGATCTTCATCCTTTGCCCAATCACCAGAATTCTCGCAGCCAATCATCTGCTGGTGGGGAGTATCAACTTCCCCGCATGGCCAGGCTGAAACAGCAGTTTCAAAGGCCGCAAGAGCCCGATCTTCGCCAGGCGGTCTTTCGCGAACTTGCGGCTCTGCACCTCGAAAAAAAGATCGCTCCGGGCCAGACAGTGGCCATAACGGCAGGCAGCCGAGGGATCTCGGGCATTGATGTCATCATCAAAGGAGTCGTCGAATTCATTCAAAGCCTGGACGGACTCCCCTTCATCATACCGGCCATGGGGAGCCATGGCGGTGCCACTGCTGAAGGACAACTCGCAGTTCTCGCGGGCTATGGGATCACCCCTGCGACCATGGGTTGTGAGATTCGCTCCTCCATGGCCACGAGCGTTGTCGGAGAGACGATGGACGGGATTCCCATTCATGTCGATCAACACGCACTGGCCGCTGATCATGTCCTGGTTGTGAATCGCATCAAGCCTCACACCGGGTTTGTGGGAGAAATTGAATCGGGCCTGCACAAGATGCTGCTGATCGGCCTGGGCAAACATCTGGGGGCGACGGTCTATCACCAGGCGATTGTCCGTTCGAGCTTCCGCAAGATCTGGCAGGAAGTGGCCCCCATAGTCATTTCCAAAGCCAAAGTCTTAGCAGGCTTAGGGATTGTCGAGAATGCCTTCGATGAAACGGCCCTCATCGCTGGTGTCCCTGTCGAAGAGTTTGCCGAAAAAGAAGCAGAACTCTTGAAGCTGGCCAAAGCCTACCTTCCCCGATTGCCTTTTCGAGAGATCGACCTGCTCATTGTCGACCAGATCGGAAAAAACATCAGTGGAACAGGCATGGATACGAATATTGTGGGCCGCAAGTACAACGATCATGCGGCTACTCCTCAAGATGATGTGTCGATCCGCAGGATTTTTGTGCGTGGATTAACCGCCGCGACGCATGGCAACGCAACGGGAATTGGCATTGCCGAATTCACCAATCATCGCACCGTCGCGAGCATCGATCGGGAAATCACTCAGATCAATTGTGTAACAGCCAGCCACCCCACCGGGGCCATGATCCCTGCCTCGTATCAAACCGACCGACAGGCCATTCAGGAAGCACTGAAAACGATTGGCTGGGTGCCACCTCATCTGGCGAAAGTCATTCAGATCCGTGATACGCTGCATCTGGGTGAGTTATTAGTGAGCGAAGCCTTTGCCCCGGAGCTGATCAAGCATGATCAAATTCAACAGATGACGGATTGGGAAGAGATGGAGTTTGATCAGGACGATAATCTGCGAGATCTTCTGCCGGGCGAGTGAGAACTGAGCATCAACCATTGAAAATAACAGCCACTGGATTGTTGAGAAGCGATGAAAAGCGAAACCCTTCCCGACCCACAGCATGTCATCGAACAGGTGGCACACAAAGTTCGACAACTGCTCGAACATGACGCGAGTGGTCATGACTGGTGGCATATCGAACGGGTGCGCCACGTTGCCTTACAGTTGGCACAAAAAGAAGGTGCCGATGCGTTTGTCGTCGAACTCGCTGCCCTGCTGCACGACATCGGAGACTGGAAGAATCAGACCGATGGACAGGATCGGGGGGCAGAACTTTCGCGCGTATGGCTGGAAGAATTCGGACTCTCGCCAGAGACCGTTCAACATGTCGCCGACATCATTGAAGGGATCTCATTCAAAGGAGCCGGTGTCGCTACAGAAATGCCAACACTGGAAGGAAAGTGCGTGCAGGACGCTGATCGACTTGATGCGATTGGAGCGATTGGCATTGGTCGAGCTTTTGCCTTCGGCGGATCGCGCGGCCGACCCATGCACGATCCCGAAGTCAAACCAGAACTGCACCAGTCGTTTGAAGACTACAAACGGAAAAGCGGTGCCACGCTCAATCATTTCACCGAGAAGCTGCTGCTCCTCAAAGAGCGCATGCAGACTCCCAGCGGACGAGTTTGGGCCGAACAACGGCATCAATTCACCGAAGAGTTTTACAATCGCTTCCTCGCCGAATGGGATTCTCGCGACATGGCCTGAGACGAAAAAAAGCGGGCGAACCGAAGTTCGCCCGCCTCTCCGTTGGTCGGTCACGCACCGACATTTCATCAAATCAAATTTATAGCTGACCTGGGGCCAGAAGCCGTTATCAATAATCCCAACAAACAGACTATTGGTTTCTTCTCTTAGGTTTCGGTGTAGTTTCCACGTCAGCTTCCTGAGGGAACTCGGGCATGACAGGTGGTGTCGTCCATTGCTGCTCCAGACTCACAGGCACGAGATTTCGGCTTTGAAAATCGCTTGACTGATTCAGAAAGCGTGGATCGTTAAACAGATTTCTCGTTGCCACACGATGCCCCGAAGCATCGCCATCCGGAACGATGAGTGGATTCGTCAGACTGGCCGCAATGAGCACCGAAGCTGCCATGACGGCAATTGTCGGATACCAGCCAGCCGAAGACATTTTGCGACGCGACAGGTGCTCATGACCAGTCCCCTGAGCTGCGGGCATCACTGCTGGCATCATGGCATCAACACCCGATGTCAGCCCGGCGGCCTGCTTCATCTCGGCCCATGACTTAAGCGGAATCGTCTCTTCCGTTCGATCCGGCAGATGTTCCGCCAATAGCTGGAGGGTGACAGGAATCCCATGGCCAGCCACCGGTAATGGCGGCCTGGAATCATCACTGAGAAATCGTTCCCGCTGAGAACTCGAGAGATCACTCAACCGGCACTCTAAGGCCACGGCATGCAAGGCCTGCATCGCGGTGGTCAACTCGGCCTCAAACTTCTGGCACACCGTGCAACTCAGCAAATGCAATCGAGCTGCTGGAGAAACACGCGAAGCTAGAGCCGCCTCCGATTCTGTCGCGACGTCATCACTGGCATCTGCAGCGAGTGCCAGCTCATGTCGAAATTGTTTACAGTCCATCATTCCACCTGAATCAATCGTTGAGCCTGGCTGCCATCAAGCTTTCATGCTGCACAGACGCGGGCAGCGAATGTCACTCCACTTCTGCTTCCGAGGAAGCCGCCGTACCATCATCGGCAAAGCCGGGCAAAGTTGTACCTGCCAAAGTGCTGCGTTTGGCCCACAAGATACTGAATCGCTGCCGGGCCTCAGACAGCCTCCAGCGAATCGTCGCTTCGGTTCTTCCGAGGACAGCGGCAATTTCGGATGTCGAAAAGTTTTCCAGATCTCGCAGAACCAGAACCGTGCGGTACTTTTCTGGAATCTGCTCCAGCACAGTCTGCACTTCCTGCTGCAAATCGAGCTTCACCCGAGGATCGGCCATCTCCGGGTCAGGAGATTTCTCCTGACCAGTCTGGCTGAAGAGCGACCACCAGATGCGGCGTTTTTTCTGCCGCAAATGGTCGAGCGTCAGGTTCACTCCAATCTGGAAGAGCCATGGCCCAAACCGCCGCGAGGGGTCAAACTGAGAGAGCCGCACAAAGGCGCGCAGGAAGGTTTCCTGCGTCAGATCGGCGACAGTTTCGTCGTCCGAAACAAAGCGGCCAATGACCCGCTGTACCCGCCGCTGGTAGCGATGCACCAGTTCGGCGAAAGCGTCCTCGTTGCCACTGCGTGCAGACTCCACCAGTCGAGCTTCACAGCCGCTGGAATCGAAGTCGTCACTCGTGTCTTGCGGAACGTCAATCCGCGGCATGGTTGGGCTCATGGGCATTCCTCTCGTACAGCAAATTACGAAAAGGTTTGCCAGAATGTGGGAAAGAACTGCTCAAGAATTTTCTGTCATGGCAACTTTATCGATCGTTAAACCAGAAAAAAGCCTTAGTTAATCCAGTAGCACGGACATAACTCGCTGCTGGAAAATCACTTAAGCTGAATATCCGGCTCAAAACTTCAAAGCGGCCTGCACCTGTTACCTAAGCCAAGCCCAGTTCCAGTATGATCGCATTTGTCGCGCGAAAGTTCACGCAAAATCTGGCAAATGCTGCCATGAAGAAAGGGTGATGTCAGCCGTTTGAATCGATTTCTGGCGGCCGGGTCATCAGGCCAAAGCGTCAGTTCTACGAAAATTCTTGCGAGGTGTAGAAAGACTGGTGCTTGACGGAACACCAATCGCCACCACACGATAAGCGACGTTTAAGCCATCTGGAAAGGGTTGTTGGATCAACCTCAAGTTCATTTACACTCAGCTTTTCAATCCCACATCTGAAGCACGGTACGCACCCTCGCAGACCTCTCTGGAGATCAACTCATGGATCGACAACACGCGTTTCTTCATTCTCAAGATAGCCACAGTTCTGCCTCATCAGAGGAGAGTCGTCGCATATCGTTTCCAGATAGATTATGGATCACTGGTTTTGGCCTGGGCTGCCTCACATTGACCACACTGCTGGGTTGTCCCGGACAACCTCTGAAAACAACTCCTACCGACCCCACAAAGTCGGCCACATCATCCACCACTGCTGACCCGGCTGAAGCCGCCGCCATGAAAGGCCAACCGATGCTGACTGTGCAATCCGAGCCTTACGGAACAACACCAGAAGGAGCTGCGATTACACAGTACACGCTCCAAAACGAATCCGGAATGAAAGTCTCGCTGATCAATCTGGGGGCCACAGTCACCTCTGTCGAAGTGCCGGATCGTGAAGGCAAACTGGCCAATGTGACGCTGAATTTCCCCGACCTGGATGGCTACCTCAAAAATGGCCCTTACTTTGGAGGAATCTGCGGCCGGTTCGCCAATCGAATCGCCAATGCCCGCTTTACTCTTGAAGGAAACGAATACAACCTCTTCAAGAACAATGGCGAACACACACTTCACGGCGGCAAAACAGGCTTCAACAAACTGGTCTGGAAAGCTGCTCCGTTTGAGACCCCAGGCTCTGCCGGTGTCACCTTTGAGCTGGTAAGCCCCGATGGAGATGAAGGATATCCCGGTCAACTGGCGGTTCGAGTCTCATATGCACTCAACACCAAGAACGAACTTGCCATCAGCTATGAAGCAACCACGGATAAAGCCACCGTTCTGAATCTGACCAATCACTGTTACTGGAATCTGGCTGGTGCCGGGAATGGCACAGTTCTGGGCGAGATCCTCGAATTGAAGTGCGAAAAATACCTCCCCGTCGATGAAGGTGGGATTCCCACGGGAGAACTGGTTGCCGTCAACGGGACAGCGATGGATTTCTCCAAGCCCCACGCCATCGGCGATGCGATCGCCCAGACGGTCAATGGCCACGGTGGATACGACCACTGCTATGTGGTCAATGGGACTCCCGGCGAGTTGCGTCCTGCCGCTAAAGTGATTGACCCTTCTTCAGGCCGAGGGATGGAAATTCTGACAACCGAACCAGGGATTCAGTTCTACACAGGGAATTTCCTCAATGGCACGGCCGAAAACGGGAACGCCGTCCAACATGGTGCCTTCTGCCTCGAAGCGCAGCACTTTCCCGATTCACCGAATCGTCCAGAGTTCCCCACAACGACACTCAAGCCAGGTGAAACCTACAAGCAGACGACCATTCATCGCTTCTTTGTCGAACCTGCGGCCAAGTAGTCAATTGTCAGAGATTACATCTGGATGAGAATCGTGGCCGCTGTGTTCTATACACAGCCTTGCGCCAAAGCTCAGCCCGACAAAAGTGATGACGGGTGGCCCGGCCAACTCGTGCCCAACTCTTTATCTATGGGTTGTCGTGACTTTTCACGACAACAAGAAGCCGGGCCATGCGCATGCCTGCCATCACACTTAACTTGGGTTGAGTAGGCACCCTTTTGGGTGGCACGACCCTGAAGGCTTTGCGGAAGGGCGTGGTCTTTAAGTCCATCCAATTCACATTTAATGACACGCAGGGATGGCAGGCATCGGATGTCATCATCTTCCAATAACCTGGGGGCAAACGAGGACGTTTGACCCCAGCCACCCAATTTCCAGCGACACGCGAGATCAGCGCAACGCAAAAGTTGTGCATAAGTGACAGTTCCGATCCGCAAGCATGGCACACGACGCATAGTTAATGCTTGGAATCAGAACTCGATCCTTTTGCCCGGAGCATGCCATTGATCGAACTTTGAGCAGACCTGAAAAAAAGCACTCCGCCATTCGATGTGAATGCGGAGTGCTTGGGGTCGATCATTCGTTACGAACCATCGGCAGACCTTATGGCTTGCTGCCGAAAGCCCCGCTGGTCTGGCCCGTGGACGTTCGAGGTGGCAGACGACGTTCACCCTGGAAGGCACTTGATGTGTTACCCGTAGATGATCGCTCACCCAAAGGATCTGCCGTCGAAGCACTGGCTGCTCCAGCTTTCAGCGTGTAAGGACGGTCGTCGCCCGGAGTGAAGAGACGTCGTTTTGGCTTGTAGCCCACATAGGCAATGAAGTCACTCAACGACACAATTCGCACACCGTAAGTACGAGCTTCATTACGCATATCCTTGAGATGCTCGGCAATCTTTTCGAAGCGAGCCCGTTCATCGTCAGCACTGGCACTGGCCACATCCGGGATGTCGCCAATCACCAGGAACTTGATTTTCTCAGTGATGGGGCCGCCTGTCCGTTCGCCGTTGTCATCGACTTCCGCAGCGATGGATGCTCCCACAGAAGTCAGCACTTCTCGCAGCAGATCGCGATCATTACGCTTGTCGTTATCGATATCGATCCCGCCGATAAAGGCAAATGCTTCAGGCCGACCAGGACTCCAGAGAGGTGTATAAATCAGATCGCCAGGCGCAATCGGGCGGTAGAGGTCTTCATCGATGATACGAGCTTCGGCAAGATGTGGCCCGACAATACGGGTCACTTCAATCTTGCCCTTCACATCTTCCTTGCCGCGACCGACGCCATAATTGTCTTTGTTGTAGACACTGAATGTGGTGCGAACCTTGAGCAGATCAGTCTCACCCAGGTTGATCCAGACGAGTCGGGTGTTGTTATCCACGCGGGTGATTTTCCCATCGGGAACTTCGAAACTGATCTGCGTCACCTTGTCGACTTCATCAGCCAGATTGCGATTGATGATGTTCAGGTTACGAATCTGATTATCGCGCTTGGTGAGATCGCGGGCCGCCTGATCCTTGACGGTATCCATCTCAACCTGAATCTGGTTGTAATCGTTGCGCAGACGGTTGATCTCGTTGTTCTTGGCGTTGACGGTCTCGGCGACTTCGTCAATTTTGTTGCGCAGTTGAGTCTCAGCCACGAGCCGCTTCTGATCGTTCTGATCGGATCGATCCTGATAAGCCTTCTGCAACGCCAGCAGATCAGCCTGAAGTTTATTCAGGTTCGCTGTAATCTGATCACGATCAGCGGCCGTCGTATCGAGTTCCTGCCGCAATTTTTGCAGAGTGGCCAGGAAAGTGGGCTGAGCGAGTGATCCACCCAGATTCCGCATTTCCTCGCGCATTTTGCCGGCGACAGTCTGCGGATTGTTCGGGTTAGCCGGATCCACCACCTCGGCCAGATCGAGCCCCACCAGTTTCTTCAGCTCAATCAGATCGTTTTCGACCTTTTTGAAAGCCGTATCAGACTGCCTGGCTTTCGTTTCTGCAGCAGCAGTTTTCGCCTGATCTGTCGACCAGTTGCTGTGAAACATGTAGGTCGTCACTCCCAGAATGATGCTGAGCATCACAAAGAAAATGAGCGAACCAACCACTGCAGGGGATTGCTTTTCAGCCATGCTGTTCTCCACCTCGAAATCGACGCCATTCCGTGGCGAATACGCGACTGTTGCTCCCGCAAACAGCAGGCAGACCGGAATCAACCACCTTGAGCGATCACTCGAACAAGAGTTACGCACCCATCGTGACGATTGCCGGAATGTTTTACCTGTTTACACCAGTCTAATAGGCCACCGAGTCGAGTCAAGGCGTTACTGCAAAAACGGTTATAACGATTCTGCAGCCTGGTTAAACGATGAGCACAATCCTGTATTTCCTACTCGTGACTGGCTGCTGCCAAATGACGAACAGGCCGCACTGAATTGTGCAGACTCTCCCCTGCGACTATCGACCACAAACAATCCCTGATTTGGTCTGATTTCTTTGGGACGACCAGCTTTTGATAAACTCTTGCAGAGGCTGTCGGTTGTATCGTCGGCAAGGCATCGAACCGCAACTTTGCTCAAATCATTGGGGCTCTCATCCACGAACCTGCTGTGGGCTGGGCATGGTTGTCACCGCGAAGACAAAAGATCAGTGTATCTGACCTGATCCTGTTTCCCGTGCTCGTGGCCCTGTGTCTGAAATGTCAGGCTCCCTGTGTTGGCATGATGAGTTTTCCTGGCGATCGCTCATGTCGCGAGTCTGCCACAAGCCAACTTTTGATCCTCGAATGATCCTCCTGCCAAAGAACCTCTTCATGCGTCGAGATCCAACTTCCAAAAACCGTACGGCCGATGAAGTGAATCCGCGCGATCTGTTTTCCGATCTTGAACCCGAGCCACAATCTCAGCTCCCACCTGCAATCACTCCTTCGCCCGAAGACTCTCAAACAACCGAGCAATCTCCAGCGGCGATGAATTCTCCAGGCACAGAGAGCACTAAAGACACCGCTGTTCCCACAATACCCAGGGAACGCGCCTGGCTGATCGATGTGTTCGGCGTCATGTTCCAGGTGTTCCATGCCATCCCGCCGATGACCAGCCCTGCTGGTCAGCCAACCAATGCGGTCTTTGGCTTTTGCCGCGATCTCCTGTGGCTCATCGAAAAGCAGAAGCCCACCTGGCTCATCTGCGCCATGGATAGCCCGGGCCCCGGGATTCGCGAATCGTGGTATCCAGAATACAAGGCAAATCGTACCGAGATGCCCGAAGATCTCAGACCACAAATCCCTCTCCTGAAAGAGGTTTTCGAAGCCTTTGGACTCCCCATCATTCAGCAGGATGGCTGGGAAGCTGACGACGTACTCGCTTCGCTGGCTGCACAATTTGCCAGGCATGGAACAGATGTCGCCATTGTCACGAATGATAAAGATGCCCGCCAACTCCTGACGCCGCAAATTCAGATCTATAACCTCAGGAAAATGACCTGGTTCAACGAAGCCTCCTTGCTCGAAGAGTGGGGCATCAGGCCTGATCAGGTAGTGGACTTTCAAGGACTGGTCGGGGATGCCGTCGATAACGTACCCGGTGTGCCGCTGGTCGGGCCCAAAAAGGCAGCGGCTCTCTTGCAGCAGTTTGAGACTTTGGAAGGGGTTCTGGCCCATGCCGATCAGGCCCCGGGTGCCAAGCTGAAAGAAAACCTGAAGAACTTTGCGGAACAAGCCCGGCTCAGCCAGAAACTCGTCCGGCTCAACACAGAACTTCAACTCGATTTTGACCCGGAAGCGGGCCGACACTTCCGTCCCGATGTAGAAAAGCTGCAGGCACTGTTCCGGCGCTTAGGCTTCCGTAAACTGGTCGATGAAGCCGCCAGAGTCCTGGGACAGGTTCCATCCTCCGCAGCGAGCACAACTCAAAATTCGGCGACCACTACACCATCGTTGAATGATGGGAATCCTGCTGAGAATTCACTCTTCTCAGCGCCTGAAAACAACACTGTGGTACCATCCAAGCCTTTACAAAGGCTGGAGCGAACCTGGGAAATGGTGAACACTCCGGAAGGACTCGCAGCGCTCTCCCGGCAATTGCCATTGCTCACGCAAATCTGCATCGATCTGGAAACAACCGGGCTCGACCCTTTGCGAGATGAAATCGTGGGCTGGGCCATTGCCTGGGCAGCCCAGCATGGCCAGCCAGGCAGGGCGGTTTATCTGCCTGTCCTCGGGCCTCCAGGAAGCGTGCTGCTTGACGGAACTGCAGTCGTTCAGACGCTCAAGCCCATTCTCGAAAATCCCCAATGCCAACTGATCAATCAGAATGTGAAGTTTGACCTGCTGGCCATGCGCAAGGTGGGGATTCGACCCGCCACCATCGGGCTGGACACCATGGTGGGTGACTACCTGCTCGATGCGGGAGCGCGTTCGCATAACTTGGAAGTTCTGGGGCAAAAGTATCTCTCTGCCGCCACGATTCCGATCTCGGATCTGCTGGGAAGTGGCAAAAACCAGAAGACCATGAATCAGATCGAGATCGAGCGCGTCGCCGAGTATGCCACCGAAGATGCTGAACTGGTCGTGCGCATGGCACCCATCATTGAATCACAACTCCAGGAGGCTGGACTTTGGAAGCTGTACGATGAAGTTGAAAAGCCGCTGATTCCGGTACTGGCCGATATGGAGTTCAAAGGGATCAAGGTCGATGTCCCTGAACTCGAACGGCAGAGCCAGGAGCTATCGATCACGCTGGCCCGGTTGATGTCCGAAATTCATGAACTGGCGGGCCGGGAGTTCAATATCGATTCCCCTATGCAATTGCGAAAAATCCTCTTTGAAGAACTAAAGCTGCCAGTTCAAAAGAAAACCAAGACTGGCCCCAGTACCGATCAGGAAGTGCTCGAACTTCTGGCACCCTTGCATCCTTTGCCTGCGAAAATTACCGAGCACAGGCATCTGACCAAGCTCAAAGGGACATACCTCGATGCACTGCCACTCCTGGTTCATCCGCAGTCGGGGCGTATTCATACCTCGTTCAATCAGGTGGTGGCTGCGACCGGCCGGTTAAGTTCCAGCGATCCGAATCTGCAGAATATCCCTATTCGGACTCCAGAAGGGAGCCGCATTCGCAGGGCCTTTGTTTCGTGCGACCCGGAGTGGCGACTTGTCTGTGCCGATTACTCGCAGATCGAACTACGCATGCTGGCCCATTTCAGCCAGGATCCGGCACTGGTTTCCGCTTTTGAACACGGTGAGGACATCCATCGCCTCGTGGCGGCTCAAGTGCATCAGGTGGCCCTGGAAGATGTCACCAGTGACATGCGCCGCATTGCGAAAGCGGTGAATTTCGGCGTGATGTACGGCCAGAGCCCTTATGGTCTCAGTGCCGCACTCGGGATTAGCCGAGAAGCCGCCACGACTTTTATCGATGAGTATTTTACGAGGTATGCAGGTGTCACGACCTTTATGGAAAACGTGCTCGATGAATGCCTCGCAACTGGCTATGCACGGACAATCCTTGGTCGCCGCCGGCCCATTGAGGGAGTACGCGGCCCCCGTGAACGCAATCGAAATCGAAACATGGCCGAACGCACGGGGATCAACACGGTAATTCAAGGGTCAGCTGCTGATCTGATCAAAATGGCGATGATTCGAGTTCATCATCGGCTCGAACGCGAGAATCATCCGGGGCAACTTCTGTTACAGATTCATGATGAACTCGTTCTCGAAGCTCCTGCTCATCTGGCAGAAGAGTTGGGTGCCCTCGTCAGTGAAGAAATGACAAAGGCCTTACCTTTGGATGTCCCACTGGAAGTGGATGTGGCCATTGGTACCAACTGGCTCGACGCTCAATAAACATTTACTGAAATCTTTAAGGGACAGCTTCCTTCCGGCATTCATCAACAAATTCAATCGGAATTCTCGACAAAACCTTTCGATAGAGTGTCTCATCGAGTAGCGTGTTCAGCATGGTGATCGCTCGAACTTCTTCGAGAGTTCCCGTGTCGAACACCTGCCCGTCGAACTTGCTACCAAGTCGTGATTTGAAGATCTGTTGACGATCAAGCGAGATACGAAAGGCTTCATGAACCAGCCGATCCTTCGACCAGTTCGTTTGTTTCCTTTGCGGGCAGCTTCGATGATTCGTCGCTGCTGGGCATGGATCGGGCCATCTTTCGCCAACAGCCAGCAGCTCCTCAATAAAGCTCTGGTCATTGCCACCTGTGTGCTGGCTGCGCAATCGGCGTACGCTATTGACCTCGAATCTTCCAAATGGGGGCTCAGCGGAAATGTCGCCAAGCGGCAATTCAACCTGCTTTCGCTGGTGCTGCGTAATAACAGTCCTGAGGCGTACGATGGCTATGTACGCGTGAGAAAGTACATCGGCCCCTCTCCTGTCGATGTCTCTTATGTCGAGCCGGTGTTTCTCAGCCCGTATTCCGAGAGAATCGTGCAGTTGTATGTCTATGCAGGTGAATGGAACGAGACCTGGCAACTGACAATTGCCGATCAGCCAGGTTCGATCACACTTCCATCACCAGCCCCTGCTCCTCCCGGTGTGGTGCATCTGGTTGGCAACCCGGCCTTAAGCCAGACACTGAATGGAATTCCTAAGGTGGCCGACACCTATTTTCCGGTCTCGACCGCCGGTCTGAACGATGTCTCCCATATCCTGCTGGATCATCAACCCAACTGGGAAGAAGCACGAGCCCGGACACTGCTCGACTGGATTGCATTAGGTGGAGAACTGCATCTCATTCCCGGCAGTTCGGGTTCGTTACCCACATTGACTGGCCCTCTAGCTGTCCTCAATGCGCCGCTTGACAGCCAGCGGATTCAGGCTGGCAAGGTGGTGAAGCATCAGAACAGTTTTACGAAACTCAATACCGAACAGATTTTCGCGCAGATTGGCCGCAAGAACCCGACTCCCGATAACCCCAATAACTATTACAACACCATCGACTACGAAGGCGGTGAATACTACAACCGCGGTTTCTTCAGTACGCTCAAAGAGATCAGCGAGCCCAAGCATTTATGGCCTCTGATTCATCTGCTGTCGTTGGCATACATTGCTCTCGTCTTTCCCGGCGCCTGGCTGCTCGGGCTGAAGTGGAAGAGTTACCAGATCACCTTTGCCGTCACGCTGGGGGCTGTGGTGATTTTTGGCGGGCTCTTTCAATTTCTGGGGCAGCGCGGTTATGGCGAAAAAACCCAGATCAACAGCGTGGCGATCTTAAGACCCGTCGCTGATAACGCCTGGGCTGTCGAAGGCTGGGGCAGTATGTTCGTGACCTCCAGCGGTCAAAGATCAATTCGCCATCAGGGAACCGGTTTATCGTATGCCACCTGCCAGTCTCAGGAAGCTGTCCAGGGAGTTGTTCGCAGCGGTACCGATGGTTCGATGAATGTAAACTTTCCGCCTTATTCTCACCGTGAGTTTTCTTACCGGCAGAGAATTCTTCAGCCAGTTCCTCAAGTGCAATGGCTCCAGCTCAATGTGAATCAGGACGTGTCGCCACCCGAATTGGTTTCGGGTGACTTGCTTGTCAGTGGGAAATTTCCCACGACACCCGGCAGTGCCTTTCTCGTGTGTGGCAAAGAGGTGAGGTCACTCTTTCCAGTGAATGCTCCCACCAATGAAAAAGCTGATGCGAACACCTCCGCAGGTTCCCAGGTGTGGAATGTCCGTGAAAAACGGGGAGAACTCTCCGCGTTTCTCGGCGGCGACTATGGCACGCCCTTTCCCTTTGCGAGTCAATCATCCCGAAAAATGGATCGGGAACAGATCCTCGAGAAACTCAAGCCATTGCTGACCGTCCGAGCGGCCAACATCTCTGAAAAATCATCGGACGGGATGATGGCTCTCCCCGCAGGTAAAGCTTACGCGATCTTCTTCGCTGACCCGCCACCCGAACTGGAACTGAAATCCAGCGATGGAATCCTCCAGCGAGGCTGGGCGGCTTACGTGCTGCCAGTTCCGCTGGAGCGATAGATTTTCCAAGCGACGGACCCGCACAGAATACGACAACACTTTTAGCCCCATCCATGACGTTTTGAATCCATACGTCACCGAGGAAATTTATGAATCACATGTCGGATGATGAAACTCAGGCGGTCCCTCCTGATCAAGTCCAGCAGCCGACTCCACTGGACAATGAAGACTTTGAAAAAGCGGCGTCTTCTCCCGCTGGTGCTGCTGAAGAGGCGTCAGATCAGATTGCCTGGGCCGATCCCAACCATGCGATCTCGCTGCATAACGTCACGCATCGTTATCAGGGAAAGAAGGCTCTGGATCGCGTCTCATTTGTCGTTGAAAAAGGAGCGCTGCATGGGTTCGTCGGGCCCAATGGAGCGGGTAAGACCACTTCGCTGAAACTGGTCTGCACGTTATTGCAGCCACAAGCCGGGCGCGTGCGCGTCTTTGGCGAAGATGTCGTCGATAACATTCGTAAAGTCCGCACGATGATCGGCTTCATGCCCGATCACTTCAGTACCTACCGGCAGATGACTGTCAACGAATATCTCGATTTCTTTGCAGCGGCCTATGGGTTGCCACCAGCCCGCCGCATCGAAGTGATCGAGCAGGTGCTGTCGCTGGTGGATATGAACCATCGCCAGAACGATCTGATCAGCGGGCTTTCGCGAGGCATGCAGCAACGCGTGGGGTTGGCGCGAGTGCTGGTCAATGATCCGGAACTTTTACTGCTCGATGAACCAGCTTCAGGGCTGGATCCGCGAGCACGTATTGAGTTGATGGATATTTTGAGAGCCCTGCGGAGCATGGGCAAAACAATCTTCATCAGCTCGCATATTCTTTCGGAACTGGCCGAACTGTGTGATGCCGTCACGATCATCGACCGGGGAGAAATTCGCTTCTCAGGCCGCATTGGTGATCTGCTGACCAATCCCCAGAATCGCCACACGTTGCGATTCGAGTTTGCTCCTGGTTCACCCGAAATGCGAGAAGCTCTGGCTCAGATCGAAGGGGTTGTTTCGGCGGAAAAATCGGGCGAAGGGGCCGGCTATCGCGTCGAGTTTGATCCTGCCCGGCTCGATGCCAATCAACTCGTCGTGCGCGTCGCTTCTCTGGGTGTCCCGCTGGTCAGCTTCAGTGAAGATCGGCGACAACTCAACGAAGCCTTCATGGATCTGACAACGGCTGGTGTTCGTTAACGATATCTGTTGGAAGTGATTGAAATCATTTCGCCTTGTTCGATAGACCTGGGGAGTCGAATCACAGATGTATCACGGGATTGCTGCACTCCTGGGTCGTTCGATGAAACTCGACGCCCGGCAACTGCCACCAAATCTTTTTCGACTGGGATTTGTACTGGCTCTGTACGGTGCATTACTGATTGCACAGCTCGAAGCAGGGAGCTTCGGTGCTCCCGGGCTGAGGTTCTTTCAGAATATCGCCTGGTTGAATTTTCTGGTGATTCTCTTCTCGGGAGTGACTTACTTCTCGACAGCCATTACTGAAGAGAAAGAAGAGGCCACTCTGGGCCTCTTGCGCATGGCCGGGATCAGTCCGATTGGAATTCTGCTGGGCAAATCGACCAGCCGACTGATCAGCGCTCTGATTCTGTTGACGATTCAAGTTCCCTTTACACTCTTGGCAATCACGCTGGGTGGGGCAACTCTCGACCAGATTCTGGCGGCGTATGTGGCTCTAGGTGCCTTTATTATCTTTCTCGCCAATGCGGGCCTGTTTTCTTCGGTCATCTGTGCTCGTGGTGGAACAGCCGCTGCTCTGACCTGCTTCTGGGTTGGTCTCTACTTCATCATGCCCTGGTTCGCTTTTTACATTTCGTCAGAGATTCGAACTGCCGGTGGCCCGACAACAACCATCTCGAACTGGGTAGTCGCCACCAGCGATCTGCTGCAACAGACTTCCGTGGCGAGTGAACTCAGCCAGATTGTCTCTTCGGGCTATGGCGATCTGAGTGATGTTCTCCCTGTGGATGAGGATGGGCAACCGATTTCCTCCTGGTCATGGGCCGTCTGGCAGATTCGCTTCAAAATGCTGGCCACAACACAGGTCATTTCGAACATTATTGGTGGTTTACTCTTCTTTGCGATTTCGTGGATTCTCTTTGACCGGCTGACACGTTACGAACGTCCCGGCTTTGTCGCCGAACGCAATTTGTTCATGCCGATAAAAATCGGTCGTGCTCAGCGGTCTCCTCTGGGGCAGGCCTGGCAGAACCCGCTCATCTGGAAAGACTTTTACTTTGTGGCGGGCGGGCCACGATGGCTCTTTTTTCGACAGTTGCTCATCTGGATTGTGGTGATTGTCCTTTATTTCTGGATGTCATTTGCCGGTGCTTTCGGGAGTGGCAGTTACTTCGAACTCGACCAGTTGTTCGCGATCGCGCTGACGATTTTCATTCTTGTCCTGATTATCGAAGCCTCGATTTACAGCTCTCGCATCTTCCAAACCGAATTGCAGAACCAGACACTTTCGGCATTGCTGATGCTCCCCTGCTCCGTCGCCTACCTGGGTTATTCGAAAGCAGTGGGTTGCCTGCTGGGACTGGTTCCCACGTTCATCTCGATTTTCTTCGCCTGGGTGGGAATTCTCGCATCCTCGGCGTACGTCGATCGCACACTCGAATCGACATTTGAAGTCCTTGGTCAGCCGATAGTCTGGTGTGGAGTCACGTTGGTGGTGATCTTCCTGAATCTTGTCACCACGATTTCGCTCTTCCTCAAATGGGGGGCTCTCCCGTTGAGTTTTGTCATCGTCTTCTTTGGCAGCAGTTGCTGTCCTCTGACATATATTCTCATGGCCTTTGCCGGTGCCGCCAACGACCCGCTGGGTGCTGCGGCAGGGATTCTGATCAACATCATGGCCATGGCGCTGATCAGCCTGGTCTTCCATGCCGTCATCGCTTCGCGTCTGCAGGCCCTGGGCAGCAAACTTTAATCTCTCCGTGTGCCATGCTTTGTGTGCTGTGTGCCATGCTTGCGGCTCTGCGCAAGCATGTTCAACAACTTTTCGCCCGCCATTTCCAATTGTGATTCCTCCCAGAACTGTTCGAACCAGGTACTTCGATCTTCTTTCGGCTATACTGCACGAGTGCCCAGTTCTTGTCCGGGTTCAATACTGATTCCCTCCCTGCAGTGACGTTTTCAACCCATGCCCTCTTTTCTGCACGTAGCCGACCTGCATCTCGACAGTCCGAGAAGTGGACTTTCCCGCGATGCCAGTGCCCCGGTTTCTGAAATTCAGCAGGCTCCTCGCAGAGCACTCGAGCGATTGATTGACGAAGCCTTAAGGCGAAAGGTTTCCGCAGTCGTGATTGCTGGCGATCTTTACGATGGCGACTGGAAAGACCACCAGACGGGTCTCTTCTTCGTGAGGCAGGCCCAGAAGCTGGCCGACGCCAGGATCCCGGTGGTGATGATCACCGGCAATCACGATGCCCAGTCAGTCATCACCCAGCAGCTTCCTTTACCCCCCAACGTGAAAGTTTTAAGTGTCGATGCACCCGAGACATTCCTGCTCGAGGATTGCGGTCTGGCACTGCATGGGCAAGGTTTCAAGAACCGGGCCGTGCCGCAGAATCTGTCGGCGAACTATCCCGCTAAAATCAACAGCCTCTTGAACATAGGGCTCCTGCATACGTCGCTGACAGGCTTCGAAGGGCACGAAGTTTATGCCCCCTGCAGCTTGAGCGATCTGGCCCGGACCGGCTACGAATACTGGGCCTTAGGCCATATTCATAAGCGGCAGGAATTTCCTCTGGCCAGTGGCGGGATGGCGGTTTTTCCAGGAAATCTGCAGGGGCGCCATATTCGTGAATGCGGGCCCAAAGGCTGCGAAATCATCGAGTATCAACCGAATGGAATTCTCCAGCGAGAGTCAATTGTCCTCGATGTCTTTCGTTGGGAACTGCTTTCGATTTCAGTGGACGGATTATCTTCCCGAGACGAAATTCTCGCACTGATTGAAGATCACCTGCGCGCTTTTCGCACTTCCGCAGATCCCCAACCACATGCCCTGCGCATCGAACTGATGGGGGCCACAACTTGTCATGGTCAGCTCATCGACCGCCAGCGGGAACTTCGTGCCGAAATTCAGAGCCTGGTGGTACAGTCAGGAAGTGGCAACTGGTGGCTCGAAGACCTTTCGCTCCGCACAACTTTTCCAGAGGCATCCATCGATGCCGCTTTGACCAGTGCTGCCTCTCAGGAATTGCTGGCATTGGCCCGGTCGGAACTGCAGGCAGCCCATTCCTCTCCCGAACTGCATCGTCTGATGCAAAACCTGACTGAGGATTTGCGGAAGAAGCTCCCTGCGGAAATCTCGTGGAGTGATGTCCTTGGCCCCACCTCTTCGCACGCTGCAGGCTCTACGACAAACCAGGCATCAACTAATGCTGGAATCGAGTGGAGTCCACTCCTGGAAGAATCTTTAGCACTTCTTTCGGCTCGGTTGGAGCAGCCCCAGACACAAGTCTCCACAGGTCGAAAGGGGCGGTCATGAGGATTGCTTCACTCCATCTGGAAAATGTCGGCCCATTCCGCAAGACGACCTGGAACCTCGATCCATCCCGAGGTTTTCAATTGTTTATCGGGCCCAATGAGGCGGGCAAAAGTACCGCACTCAGGGCCCTGGCTGATGCTCTGTACGGCTTTCCTCATACCTTGCCGGATGGTGAGTCCTTTCAACCTTATCGGGATCGTCGTGTTGGTCTCTCTTTGATCAGCGATGATGGCCAGCAGCTCCGTTTTCTCCGCCGCAAAGCAACCAAACAGGCCTTGCGTGGCCTGGATGACAAAACGGTGGTCGACGAAGCCGAATTGAGCCGGTGGCTGCAACAGGTGGATCGTACCCGCTTTGAACAGTTCTTCGGGCTTGACCATGCCCGGCTGGTTCAAGGTGGTAACGAACTGCTCAACTCGAAAGGAGATATCGGGACCATCCTCTTCGCAGGTTCTCAGCTACAAGGAGCACCGCAGATTCTTGAAGCGCTGTCCCAGGAGGCAGCCAGCCTGTTCGCCCCTCGAGCACAGAATCCCCCCATCAACAGCCAGATCCGCCAACATGCCGACCTGATTGCCAAAGTCAATCAGTTGATGGTCAAGCCACAGGCCTGGCGCGACGTTCAAACCGAGTTTGATCAGGCAAGTACCACCAAAGACAAGCTGCAGTCACAACTCAAAGAGCTGGAAAAACGAGTCAGCCATCTGGCGAGGCTCAATGCCGCCTGTACTCCGGCCCGGCAACTTCGGCAGATCAGGCAGCAACTGAAAAGCTATGCCGACTTGCCCATGCTCGATGAAGAATTTTTTGAAAAGGTGGAAACTGTTCGCCAGAAGATCTTCAGTGCTGCTCACGAGCAACGAGTCAAGCTCGACGAATTGCAGCAATTGAAATCCACCCTCGATCAATTGCCTCCTGTCGAATCGATCTGGCTGGAACACGAAAGCACCATTCGCGAACTCGTCGAAACACGCGGATCAATTCAAAAGGCCCGCAAAGACACTCCCAAAGTTCAAAAAGAGCTGCTTCTGGCAAAAGCCAGACAACAGACCATCCTCGATCAGTGGAAATGGGCTCCTGCGGATCAATCCGCTTCGATCCCCAGGAGACTCCGTAGAGAGCTCGAAGCACTTCAGGCCGAGTGGCTGGTACTCTCCGAACGCAAAAAAGCACTGACAGATCGTGCACAGGCCCTGGCCAAAACCACAGCCAGAATTGCCAGCGAACCAGTCGATCGTCGAGAGACGTTGCGGCAAGAGCTGGCGAAAACTCAAGCGACGCTGCAAACAGCCGCTTCACTGCTCGAAGCCGATCAGAAGATCAGAACTCTCCGCATCAGCCAGACGACACTCGAACGAAACGTCGCCCAGGCCTGGCAGAAGCTTGAACCACAAACGCTCATGAGCCAGTGGGCGGAAGCACACACACTTTCGGAACAGATCGCACTGCTCTCGTCAACGAACATTCCCCCTCACGACGTGATCGAACAGTTCCGCGAAGAAATCGACACCTGGCACCAACAGGTCCTCTCAGCGGTGGCCGCTCTCGAAAAAGCACGGCTCGAACAGTCACACGCCATCGAAGAGCGGCAACGACTGCGCACATTGATTCTGCAAGCCACGCCCGAAGATCTGGCCGCCGCTCGAAGTGAACGTGACCAGCTCTGGGCAAAGTTCCAGCAACAACTGGAAAGTGAACCGCGACCAGACCATCAGCAGCTGATCGAACAGGCTCAGATCGTGCAGCAATCCATACAGCAGGCCGATCAACTGGCTGATGCACTCTTCAAGCAGGCCACCAATGTCTATCGCGATCAAGAGCTGGCCCTGCGAACGGAGCAACTCTCAACTTCCATCCAGCAACTGCAAGAGCGACTCACCACCCAGAAAGATCTCGAAAGCCAGGCAGTTCATCGCTGGGAAAACTTGTGGAGTTCAACAGGCATCTCGCCCCGATCCCCTCGCGAAATGCTGGTCTGGTCTCGCATGGCACACGAGTTGATCGAACTCGGCGAAAAGCTCGCGGCAATCAACGACGAACTCACCGCTCACGATCAACAGTGCGAAATCTTCTGCCACCAGTTCGACACTTCACAGAGCATCGAGTCCGATGCTCCCGAACCTCAACCTTTGCCCACAATTCATGCACGGCTCAAGATCGACGACCAGAACCTGCTGGAAAGAATTCGTGCTGCGGACCTGCTCGAACTCGACAGGCAACGTCTGAATGATGATCAGACAGCCTATCAACACGATCTCGAAGCCTGGCAATCGACCAGCCAGGAGTGGGAACTCCGGTGGAAAGCCGCCATCCTGGCCACTGGCTGGGAAGAGTCGACCACACCCGATGAACTCGCGGAGTTGTTAGAACAGTTTCAACTTCTTGAGCAGACACAGAACTCAATTCAAAAGCTCGAGGAGAGACTCTCGGGTATGGCCGAAGATGAATCGACCTTTCAGGAACAGATCTTCGATTTTGTCCGCACGTCGATTCCCCTTGAAGCCGAGAACCTGATTGCCAGCTTCCCGCCCGTTGAACTTTCGCAAGCCATCGAGACTCGACAAAATTCCGCCCGCGTGCAGCAGGCTCAATATCAACAGCAGCAGGCCACTATCGAGCGTCTGACTGCCGCTGTGGAACAACTGGGTGATGCACTGGAACTTGCCCAGGAACAACTGAACCAGGCTCTCAGGCAGGCCAGGCTCAAAGAACCCTCCGAATTGACGGCACTGCGAGAGAAATGCCGCCTTCGTAGAAAACTGATCGATGATGCCGTTCACCACGAACTCGAACTGGCCCGGCAATGCGGTACCAATTCGGTCGAAGAGCTGATTCAGCAGGCACTCGAAGTCGACCCAGCGACACTCCCTCCGGAAATTGAATCACTCGGACAGGAAATCAGTTCCTTAAGAGAGCAATTGGGACAAGCGACGGCGCGCCTGGAAGCCGCCCGCCTGGCATTGGCAGGCATGAGTGGAGAATCGAAAGCGGCGGAATTGAATGAAGAAGCCAGTGATCTTCGCCGGCTGATTATACAGGATAGCCGGGAGTATCTGCGATTAGTGACTGCCGCCGAGCTCTTGCGATCCGCGATCAAAACCTATCGAGAGCAGCATCAGGGGCCGGTCTTTGCCCTGGCTGCGTCGATCTTTACACGCATGACGGGCGGTGTGTTTGAAGGTTTGCAGATTGATTCCGAGGATGGTTCTCAAGAACTGCTGGTGCGTTGTCACGATGGGCGCACGCTGCGAGTGACTGAACTTTCGACAGGCACCGCCGACCAGCTCTTTCTGGCCATCCGGCTGGCGTGGATTGAAGAGTACCTGCATCAGCACCCCCCCTTCCCGCTGGTGCTGGATGATGTGCTGGTGCAGTTCGATGATGAGCGCACGCGTTATGCCCTGGAGGTGCTGGGAGAACTCTCTCGCCGCACTCAAATCCTGTGCTTCACGCATCATGAACACCTCAAGGAACTGGTCGAACAGACGCTGGAACCCGACCAATACGAGATCCACTCCCTCCAGCGCCTTCGCACACCTCCTTTCAAGAGCTGAAAACGCCTCATTCGACTCTGGCAATAGCTTGTGAATAGAGATTCCAATACGTGAACCTGTCGCTCAGTCCGAGTTGGTGGGTTGCGCAAAGCCTTACCCCACCCTGATTGCCGCTATGAGAAAGCTCCTGACCATCCTCAACGCCATGATTAAAAATCAAACCCCATGGAAAAATCCCGCACCAACAGCTTGATTCTCAAGACAGTCGCTACCTGTCTATTCTTACGCGAAGGCGCGAAGATCTCGAAGGAATGGCGACAACGTGTGGGTGCCTCCAGCGAAAACATGCCCGGTCATTTCATGCTGCAGTTCAGCATGCATTTAGCTGCCTGAATGGAATTGACAGCGAAAACCCACAAGATAACCTAAACGCTGTTCACTTAGATAAGATTTTAACGTTTGGGAAAGGCAATGAATTCAGCCAATCGAAAGAAGGTCGCAGTAATCACTTCATATGTTCAGCAATCATTTTCCGAAAGTGATTGGTACGCGATTGGGCAGCTTACAGGTCAACTCAACACAATCTCAGGTCACTCGAGGCTCTTGCGAGCGTTGAATTTTGGAGACGACGACTATTCTGGTTGCGCAGCGGAAGTTCTTGACAGAATCTTCTCCGCAAATGAATCGGCCATTGATGAGGTGATCGACCACTTCGACATCGACCTTTGGTACCAGCAGAAAAGTCCTGAAAAGTACAACAGACTGTTCTCCGCCGCGGCCTCGTCCTCTGCGGACTTTTGGAAAAGTGGTTTTCTTAAGTTATTCGTTAGCCATCTTTCATCCAATAAGACTCGAATGTCTGCACTCAAAGCTGGGCTGGCGACTTGGGGAATTTCAGCCTTCATCGCACACGAAGATATCGAGGCATCTCGTGAATGGAGGGATGAAGTCGAAGCCGGCTTGGAAACGATGGATGTGCTTGCGGCCGTCGTAGAACCAGGATTCAAGGAATCAGATTGGTGCGTACAAGAGGTCGGTTACGCCCTAGGCCGCAAAATCGATGTAATTCCACTACGAGCAGGATTAGACCCTTTTGGTTTCTTTGGAAAGTTTCAAGGAATTCAGATCAAAGGGCGACTTCCCGAGCAGGTGGCATGCGATATTACACAAGTTCTTCTCAAGAAACCTCAATATAGAGAGAGGCTCATCCAAAGCATATCAATAGCCTTTTCAACACTGGCTTCCGAGAAAAAGATCGAAAATATTAACACGCTAGACGAATGGTCGATTCTTACCGACATTCAGTTGAAAACTGTGGTCGAGCAAGCCGCGATGTCAGGGGCTGAGAAGCAAGCGGCGAAGAATCTGATCGCTCGCATTGGAGCATTCAAAGCAGCAGAAGTCGAAGTCAACCTGCCTGACGACGATGACATTCCGTTTTGACAGCGAAGCGAATCACGTTGAGTGGAATACGATAGTTTCAATTGGCGGCGTATCGCTGGTCACTGGAATTAAATAGCGGACGGCATCTAAGTTTTTTGCGATCCATCCAAATGAGAATTCTCTTCTAAGAAATGCAAAGGTATTTGAACATATGGCGGAGCGCAGACATCGTTTTGAAGGCTTGGTGCCAGAAATGCTCATACAGAGTATCCGCGATCATCGGTGCGTGCTTTTCGCTGGCGCCGGGATGTCAGCCCAAGCTCAAACTCAAGACGGCACACGCCTCCCGACTTGGAGTGCTCTGCTCGAGCGAATGCTGAACTGGTGTATCGATCATCGAGTTCCACTTCGGGCTGATCCAGCAGAGTTCAAAGAGGTACTGAAGCGTGGGAGGTTGCTCGTTGTTGCTCAAGAACTTCAGCAGAGTCTCGGTAGCCAGCTAAACACTTGCTTGTCAGCAATTCTCCATACCGGCAAGACAACACCAAGTGAAGCACATCGTTTGGTATCGAGAATTGATTGGGTTGCTGCGCTTTCGTCTAACTATGATGGACTGATTGAAGGGGCCTATGCACTTGAAACTGGTGGCATCGTCCCACCAGTTTTCTCTCCTGCCGGAATTGGTCAGGCTCTCGATTGCCTTCGAAGTAACCGCTTCTTCGTCTTGAAAGTGCATGGCGATGTCAATCTCCCCGGCTCAATAGTGTTAAGCAACCGAGACTATTCAAGACTTCTATATTTGAGCCCCGGCTACCGATCTTTTCTTGAATCTATCTTTTCAAACTATACCGTTCTATTTGTAGGATTTGGCGGGAATGATCCAGATCTTGATGGAATAGTGGATAGACTATCCACAATCTACGAACATAGTATCGGACAGCACTTCATATTGATTTCTGAGGATGAATTTACTGCGCTCGAACGTAGGCGTCTACTTGAAGACAAGCGCCTAGACTGCATTACGTATCGACGGGATGCCTCACATTCACAAGTCGTCGAATTTCTTTGGGCGCTGTCACAGCGGTTAACTTCAAAGGCAGTCGTTAACACGCCGTTTGCTAAAGACGAGAACAAACAACGCGCGTTCATATCTGGGAGTTCTCGACAAATAGGCATGCTTCGCGAAGTGGCCGAGATAGCAAGGCAGGTAGGCTTTGATGTGTGGTACTCCGAGACAGAGATCGCTGTGGGCGATCGTTTGGTTGATGTGATCGCCAAGTGTATCGACGAGGCGGACTGTTTCATTGTTATTCTGTCAAAAGAGTCAGGGGAGTCTTCTTGGGTTCACTTTGAAATCGGCAGGGCCTTTGGAGCGCACAAAAAGGTGTTTCCAATCCGCATTGGTGATGCTCCTGTACCCTCAGACCTGATGAACGTTGTCTACCTGCAAGTCAGCGAGCCACCATTTAACGCTGAAGATAAAGAAAAAATCATGATGAACCTGGCGAGATTTCTTAAGCCCACGAAATCTAGCTAGGCACTCACCTTCCGCGTCAGGCCCACCGCTCGCTTCCCACACTCCCTTGAACTCCACCGTCTTGACGCAACATCCCATCCAGCCAACCCGTGGCATTCCGCTTGCCGAGTACGATATACTTGGTCTTTCTGAACGGATTGTCATGATGGGCTGAGCGTCTGTTGGTCGTGTTCGCAGTGGCGGGATGGTCACGGGAGGGGAGCATGGAGGAGCGTTCGAGGCTGCCGATCAGCATGCCGTCGTTTTTGACCGATTCCCGCGTGCTGCCGAACTCCATCGCGGCGGAGCAGCTTGCCGCCGAAAGACAGGCCACAGAGCGACTTGCTCAGGAACAATCCCCCGCCCGGCTTGGGGTGGCCTGGCGGGAGTTGCTGGCGGTTCTGCTGCTGGTCGTTCTGGGCGATCTCACCCTCTACCGGGGCCACGGGTTTGGCGGGTATGCCCTGCTGCTCGCGGCGGCTCCGCTGGCACTGCTCCTGGGTGCCGCCCGGCATCAACGCCCCTGGCAGGTCCTCGCCGCCACGGTCATGATCTGGGGAGCCGCCCTCCGGCTGGCGTGGTGCGGCAACTGGCTCGCCTTCGCACTCGGTGGCGTACTCCTCATCTGCCTTTCCACCAGTCTTGCCGGTGCCGGGATGTATTTGGGAGATGTCCTCAGGTGGCTGGCTTCGTTCATTCCCAGTCTCTTTCGCGGCCTGGCCGATTACGAAGCGACCTTCCGTCAGCGGGTGAGCCTCCGCTGGGGATTGCCGGCCCAGGCGATCCTGTGGGCCTACCTCCTCCCGCCGATTTGCGCCGTGATCTTTCTCGGGCTGTTCATCCAGGCCAACCCCGATGTCTCGCTCTGGGTTCAGCAACGCCTGCTCTCCTTTCAGGAACTCTGGTCGCAGGTCTGGTCAATCATTGGTTCTCCCTATCGGATGGGCTTCTGGCTGATCTGCGGCTCCGTGGCGATCGGACTCATGCGGCCGCACCTGATGACCCTCTATGAGGTCTTTCAGACAGAACCATTGGAAGACTTGAAGGTTGATAACACATCGCGGACCGATCTCTACCCCGCCTATCGCAATACGATCCTCGTGCTGATTGTCCTCTTCGCGATGTATCTCGTTTTTGAATTCGTGACGATGTGGACGCGGACCTTCCCGCCGGGCTTCCACTATTCGGGGTATGCGCATGAAGGGGCCGCCTGGCTGACAGTGGCCTTGGCGCTGGCGACGATCATGCTGTCGATCATCTTCAATGCCTCGATGATGACCGACCCGCGCATGCCCGCACTGCGGAACCTGGCCATGATCTGGGCGGCAGAGAACATCCTGCTGGCGCTGGCGGTCTACAACCGGCTCTTAATCTATGTCGGCTTCAACGGCATGACGCGAATGCGGGTCGTGGGGATATTGGGTGTCACCAGTGTTCTGGCGGGAGTGGTGCTGGTGATGATCAAGATTTCGCGGGGGCACAGCTTCGGCTGGCTGCTCAAGAATCAGATCTTCGTGGTGGCTGTCGCTGCCTACCTATATGCCGTGCTGCCAGTGGATGGCTGGGTAATGACCTACAACGTGCGGCAGGTGCTGGTGGGCAACCTTCCACCCAGCGTGCAGATTGCCCACCATCCCACCACGACCGAAGGCTGGCTGGCACTGCTCCCCCTGCAACAGGCCGAGAACCAAGTCATTCGCGAAGGGGTGGTCGAAATGTTGACCAATCACGAACGCCGCCTCAAAGACGTAACGCCCATCGACTGGACGGCCCGGCAACTGGCGGACGAACAGTTCCTGCGAGCCGTGGCACTCCCTGAAAACGATAGCTTGCGAAAGCCGATCAAGCCCGGCGCGGAAGACCGGTTTCGCTCGTTTTCGTTTCAGTGGTATTAGCGCGGGCTCGATGAACAAGACGAAACTTCCAGTCTCGATGCAGGGCTGAGTACAGTCTGCGAAGCTTCAGCGAGATACTGCGCCGCTTCCCATGAGCAGGGGAGTTGACCAGTGGCTGCTGTGCTGATTGGGGCGCAGTTTTCCGTGGTTGAGCGAGTTCTTGATCGCAAGGCATGCAAGCCCTGTCAGTTCTTCCTATTAACAATTGGCAACAGCATGTTTCATTTTTGAAACATGCTCGCTCGTCACTGCGTTCATTCTCCTCCGTAAATCCTCGTTAAATCGAGTGTTTCCCCTCAACTGGCCGGTTAGGTATGCGAAATGCACTGATTTGGTAGCAGTGACCGGAGCAGGTCTGAATGTTTCAAAAGGCGAAGGGAGTCTTTTGTTTTCTGTGATTGGTTTTCTCTGATCGAGAAGGTGTTTGCCATGGAACCAGTGGCCAACCGGAATGACGGCAACCTCTACGCGTCGAATACCATCGAGCCCAGCCTCATGTATCTGCTCGTGGGGATGGGTGTCATGTTCTTTCTGGTGCTCACCTTGATTGGTGTGAACGGCCGGGGAGAATCCACAGGCGACAAAGTCTTCCCGAAGACGAGGCCATCGGCTCCGGCAGATGAAGTCCCTTCCGAGCCCTCGCCAGAAATTGGCGGCTTGCTTCCCACGAATTGAATCAGAAGGATTCACGATTGCTGTGGATTGGCGTTAAGACGAATTCTTGCGCTGACCGTGGGTGAAGAATTCCTCCCACTTGAGGCGTCACTGGTCATTTGGCTGAAAAATCGTCAACGTAAAGCAGAGAAGTTTCTCATGTTTTACGCTGTCCATCTGCCAATGGTTGACCATGAGTCGTCCTGCTGAATCGCCTACTCCCGAAGAAATCTCGCCGGTCTTTCGACTGAGTGACAAGACCACGCTCTTCCCGGTCATTCACGAGAGCGGTGATTTCTCCGTCGCTATTCGCCGGTTTTTACTACACCACAGCTTCGATTGCCTCGCTGTGCCGCTGCCACCTTCCTTTGCCGAAGCTGTCGAGCAGGCCATTCTGCAATTGCCTTCGGTTTCGATTGTCCTGCAGCGGGAAACCGCCATTCCGACTGTGAGATCGTGGACACCACCTGCTGAGACGCGGGATGACGATGAACAGCCGGAATTTTTTACCCGTGCCGCCAGCTATGTGCCGGTTGAACCTTGCCAACCAGTCATTGCCGCTCTTCGTGCAGCCATGGAAGAACGGATTCCCCGGGCATTCATCGACCTCGAAACCGATCACTTTGAATGTCATACCGCCGTCTATCCCGATCCTTACTCACTCAAGCATACGACTCCTGAAGCGTTTGCTGCAGCCATTCTCCCTGCGATTCCTCCACCACCGGGAGAACAAGCCTACGCCCGCATTCATACCATGGCTCATCGCCTGCACGAACTCGAACAGCGGTACAACTCGATTCTCTGTATCTGCTCGCTGACAGATTGGCCATGGATTCGCAAAGCGTACCAGGATCGCCTCCCCCAAGTGACAGACGACCAGGTGGAATCGGTCGAAACGTTTGCAGTCACTCCGGAAACACTACATTTCATGATGGGTGAGCTGCCCTATATCACCGGTCTTTATGAGCGGGCACGAGCCGAGTTGGAATCCGATGAGAACCTGAGCATCGACGGCGTCAAAACCATGCTGCTCGCGACACGCGATGAATATCGCGAAGACCTGGGTTCCCGCGCACGCAAGATTACCCCTAAGCTTCTCAAGACGTACTTTCAGTATGTCCGTAATCTCACACTGATTCAGAAACATCTCACTCCTTCGCTCTATACGCTGATCTCAGCGGCTCAGCAGATTGCTGGAGATCTGTTTGCCGTGCAACTGGCCGATGTGGCTCAGCAGTACGGCTATCCACCTCTGGACGGTGTTCCCCCTTTGCGCATGGGCATCAATAAAGCCGCCCTGCCGGATGGAACTTTCTATGGCATGAAAACGCGTCTGCCTGGTCAGACCCGGGTCTGGTGTACCCTAAAGCTCACACCCAAGCCACCTCAACTCCAGCAGCAGGATTGGCAGTCGCGATGGAATCCATTTCGCCAGTGCAGCTGGCCACCAGAAGATCTGGCGATCGAGAAATTCCGCACGCATATCAAGGATTCTGCAATCGCGTTAATGGGTGCTGATCTGGCCCGCAGTGAAAAGTTCACAACCAGTTTGAAGGATGGTCTCGATATGCGCGAGACGCTTCGCAACTGGCATTCGGGAGAGTTGTATGTTCGTATTAATCCGCCCGCCCGCGGGAATCTCGATTGCGTGATTATGCTGTTTGATTCCCCCGCCGACCCGCGCACTTATCCCTGGCGGGTGACGTGGCATGCCGAGCATCACGATGAATCGACGCTTTCACTCTTTGCGACCGATTACCGCGCCAGTATGCAAGGCCCGGGGATTGGCATGGCGACTTATGGCGGTGCCATGTTTTTATTTCCGCCCCGGCCGATTCCCGATATCTGGCGGTCGAGGCATTTCGATCATGCCGACACTCTTGAAGAGCGGTTGATTATGGCGGCTTGTCATTACTCGCGGGAAAAGCATATCGCCATGCTCAGCCCCCTTCCCCCCGGGTTGGCATGGAAGAAGATTGCCCAGCGCTACGGCAAAAAACTGATCCACCTGCCCCTTTCGAGATTCAGCCAGGAGACAATCGAAAAGCTCCGCGTCTTCCATGTACTTAATGGAACCAGCGTTCGCAGCTACGCCGCTCATTTTATCCGCAAAGGCTGAACTTACCCCAGTCGCTATTATGTCCCAGAGAAGTCAGGCCCTTCGTTGAAGCGCAGGTCGGCCTGATGTGCTACTTTTGTCGCTTGAAGCGAATATCTCAGGCGATCTTCGTTCAACGTTTCTAAGCAAGACATCACAATCGCTCATTATTTTCTTTCCCGTATACTTCTGATACACCTTTCAATACCCGAGCATCACTCATTCGTCGTAAGATTTCGAGAATGTCATACCAATCCATTGAACCACATCTTCGTACCGACCACAGCGGTGCCAATCGAGATTAATCAGGAAGAACGCGTTGAGACTTCTTGAGACAAACACTATTTCACGAATTATTACTTATCGATAGATCTGGCAGATCCTAAGCAGACACAACAGAGGGTCGTCCGCTGAAAGTTTATCTATCCGTTCTATAACCTCTGAATCAATTGGAACACAATCCTTGAGAACATTAAGAACCTGGAAATACTCTAACTGTTGGTACAGGCAGAATCTCAGTAATCGAAAACGAAGTGACTGATAATAAAAATGCCACGATTTCAGTCCAGAACGAAGCACTGGGTCACGAATGAGATGGCGACGGATCTCATCACCATCCAGAGCAATGTAATGACCACACTTACTTAACCACAGTTGTTCAATTTTGACTTTTATCGCCTGAAACCAAATAGTCCCCTTATCCCGCAATATTTCCAGACATAGAAGCGTATCCTGCGGATTAATCAATAACTGTAATAGAAGTTCGTCAACCATTTCATTCTGGAGCGTCTCATTCTCGTATTCCATTTCAAAAGCGACTTTAAGGCACATTCGGCATAGAGATCGAACGGATTGTGATGCCTTCACGATAGATGGGTTCGTGAAACTCAGTTGCTCAGAGCTTATAAGAAGACAATCTGCACGATCCAAAAGATGATCACCATAAAACCCACTAACAGTAAACTCACTCAGAGCACTTTTACAGTGTTGAATAAGCTCGTCTTTCTGAACTGGTTCATAAACAATCAACATCTCCAATAAACAGACAATGATAGCTAACCAATAAGAACAGTCATCCACAAGCATTTCATCAAGTCGATGAAACTCTTGAATAACTATTTCGTCTTGATCCCTCTTAAAATACAACTGCCATCGCACTCGCAGAAGCTGTGTTTGAAGTGTACGAAACGCAGGATCCAATATCAGCTTCCAAAAATCTCTTCCTGTGGTTAATTCGGGGTGATTCGAACACTCCCTCGTCAACAGCCGTTGAGACTGTAAGCTCAAGCCATACTTCAATGCATAACTCAACAGCAGATTCAGAGATGTCGTCGATGAATCTAAATGCGGCTGAAGCGTCAGCAACCAGTATCTTTGCAGCATCTCCCGCTCAATATGAGGATGAGTCAGACTTCTTCGCGAAAGAACTTCGTAAGCAAGATCGACTTTCCCGGATTTCGCCAATTGCCACGGATCACTATCAAGACATGACAGATATGAATGATCTGCGTCCTTGACAGAAGCTTCCATACCTCTAAAAGCATCTTTTGAATCACACTCAAGGATAACTTCATCTTTAAATGGACGAATCATATCAGGAGTCTGCATTTGCTCGCCGAGAAGAAGAGCAAAATCGTCTGATCGTTTTTTCGCATCAGCATAGGGAAGAAGTACCTCATACGCCTTCCGAATCTTCTGAAAGGCCTCAGCGTCGATTTCAGGCCGAAACCGCTTAATCAGCTTTGAATAGACCCGCTTTAGATCACCACTTGAAAATGATCGTCCCATCCCCATTAACTCCCAGGGATTTTCTGGCCACTTCGAGAAATCATCAGGGAGCGAGTGAGCATCGGTACCCATTATTACCTGCACGCCAGAGGCACCATCACATTACGAAAACACAAACTAACTGCACCATACTGACACTAAGACTTGAACCACTATCAATCTGGGAAAGGATCAACAAAGCCAGATAAACAGTACCGAACCTGCCAACAAAATGATCGCAACAAAAACAACACAAGTCTTACTTACTACAAACTCCTTTTTGCGATGAGTCCAGGTGCCCCCCCATTCCGGATCAATGACATCAGGAAAATATTTGCGATGCCAATGGCTTGGATTGTCCGAATGTAATAACTCGCCAAACCAGTCTCCACCAAGCGATGCGAGCTTCGGATCAATCCTTCTCAACTTTTGCGACTCAGCCTGCCACTCCATCGGCTTATCAAAGAATACATCGATTTTCTTGCGATAGAAGTCCCCCTTCTCGGTGGGCCACGTGACATACGAATTCAGGATACATTTGCCCAAATACTTGAGGTGCACTGATCCGAGATGATTGATTTCAGAGTTGATATCGAGCCCGCGTTCAAGATGTTCCAGCAGTCGCTTCAAGCGTAGGTGTGGCTGACACAAAGGCCTCAACCGCTCATACTCCCGTTTACGATCCTTCGGAGGGTAACCTAAATAGCGAGAAAAGAAACTGCGAAGTTCCACCTCAACCTGGGCTTCATTGAGCTGCTCCCAGTGCGATCGATCAGTCGGCGTCCATAATGTCTCCGGCTTTCCCGCCAGATACTTAACGGCATGATCTAATGCCTCATTACTTGTAAATCCAGATTTCTCCAACGCGCTTAAAGCAACGGCTTGTATATCATCCACTTCCGCTCCTGTTTCCAGGCCCAGAACAGACCTCCCCCAGGCGAGATGGTGCTCATCGATCACAAAATTGTCTCTGGTTTCAGGTAGAGGATCGTTATCCATTCTGATGAACTTTCATGAATCGATAATTGAGATTGCTTTCAGCAAAGAACACTCCGACATGATTCCTTATACTATTACCTCAACTTCCCTCATCGCGCTGGTAAGTTTGTTGTCCACTCAACAAGGTTCTAGATTGCATTTTTTATAAAACTTACTGATCGTTGGGACTCTTTAACACTTTTCTACTTCACTCCCCGTAGTGTACCCTGCATTCAAGCTACATTACAATCCGATAAATAGCGGCATATTCCCCATCATATAAGCTTGAGAAGACGATCATCGACAGGGCTCTTTCTAAATACCGATCTGACATGCCTGAACCAGGCTGCGCAGGGGTTTATCTTTGAGCAACATGTCGGCCCGGGGTGTTGTCGCTTTATTGGAGATTTCGATCATCTGCAGTACAGGGACCAGTTTTGTCATGTCAATACAGTGCACGAGACAGAATCGCAGGACGCGTCCTCGCAATGAGTTGTAGCTGAATTGCGATGCGGACATCAGACCCATAAGAACCGTATCGCGCTGGGCCTCGCTTTTCAGTCCCTCAAATTCAAGGGCTTCGTACTGTGAATATTCTTCATACCAGAGTTGATAGATCGCTTGACTGAGTATCTGCAGCCAGGGTGCACCTTTTTTCAACAGCTCATCCAGGCACATCAGTGAACTCTGCGGGTGATTCACAATCTGATCGATCAGTGGCAACAAAATCTCCCGCCTGCGCGGGCTTTCGATATGTTCCAACTCAGTAGCGACCTCCAGACAGCGACGATAAAGAAAACGGATCGATTTAGAGGTTCTGACGAGTGATGAAGGCGAGCGAAAGAAGTCATGGTAATTCGATATCAGATAGTCTGCCCGATCAAACAATTCCTGTTGATGAACCCCTTGTGATTCCAATTCTTTCAGAAGGGTCTGGCAGCGGTCAAACATCGGCTGACGCAAACGGGGATGATAGACCACCACCAGTTCCAGCAGTTGGATCACAATCGTTAACCATTGAGCAGGATCGTCGAAATACTGCGATTCCAGTTCTTCAAACTCCTGCAGCACAACTTCATCGCCGTCGTCTTTGAGAAGCCCTTTCCACCTCAGACGTAACAACGAGAGACGGAAACTCTGGTTGTAGCGGCCTGAGATCAGCTTCCAGATCTGGTTTTTCATCGCCAGTTCCGGCCGGTTCGACACTTCAGCCAAGAGCAATCGCTCCACCTCATCACTCAATCGATAAGTGATGGCGAAATTCAGAAGTTGATCATAGGCCGTTGTCGAACGATCCAGCTCGGGATGAAGTGTCAGCAACCAGTAGCGCTGCAGCATTTCCCGCTCAAAATGAGGTCTCGTAAAACGTCTTCTGGCAAGTTCGGCATACGCCTTCTCATATTCACCCGCCTTCGCCAGTTGCCACGGATCGACATCTCGGTGAGCCTGCCGCCGATGGTGGGATCTCTGGGATGATGATTCATGTCCCGCGTCGTCATGTTCAGGAGTCTCGGCCGAATGATCTTCTGCCGAAGTGCCATCATCCTCGACGGATTTCTCATCCGTTGTTTGAAGATGATTCCATATCAGATGGGCCACGGCGGCAGTGTCCGCATCGGCATCGGCGTAATGCTGCAAGGTTTCATACGCCTGCCTGACTTTTTGAAATGCTTCCGGTGCCGATTCGGGGCGATATCGTTTAATTAACCGCGAGTACGCCAGCTTTAACTCTTTTTTGGTAAATGATCTTTCCATCCCCAGAATCCGCCAGGGATCTTGAGGCCATTGGGAAACATCGTCCGGTAAAGAGTCCATATTCATCAGTGATTTCAGTTGAATTGTTGTGAATCGTCTTTACACGATCTGCCATAACTATATAGATCGCCGATCAATCTTCGCAGATCATTGTTTATCGAATTGTTATCATTCGACAGCACTCCTTGATGCGTCAGCTAGCGATTGATCAATACGGAAATCAGACTGATAACAAACAGGATCGCGGTGATCAGGCAGCCCCATTGATCAAAAAACGAAGCTTTTTGGGGTGTGACCCACTGTAGCCCGGTATCTTTCTCTGCCAGATCTGGAAAGTGCATGCGGTACCAGTAGTGAGGATCCTGGATGTTGAGTAACTCCTGAAACCAGTTGCCTCCCAGAGAAGCCAGCCTGGGGTCTTGTCTTTTCAACATCTGCGCAGCAGCATGCCATTCGTTCGCTCGATCAAAGAGAACTACGATTTTCTCTCGATAGAAATGTCCCTTTTCGGTAGGCCAGGTGGTATAGGATCGGAGAATACAATCGCCCAGATACCGCTGATACTCTGTTCCCACATGATCGACATTGAGGCTGAGATTCAGCCCACGCTCAAGATGGTTCAGCAGACGTTTCAGTCGCGGATGAGGTTCGCACAAGGGCTTGAGCCTCTCGTACTCATGCTTTCTCAATTGCGGCGGAAGGCTGTAGTAGCGGCTGTAAAATTTACGAAGGACCTGCTCGGTTTCTTTTTCCGTGAGCTGCTGGGAATGTGCGTGGTCTGCGGCTGTCCATAATGTCTCCGGCCCGCCCGCCAGATATTTCACGGCTCGGTCAAAATCGGCATGCCCTTCAAAATCGGCGGTTTCCAGAGTTTTTAAGGCCCGGGTCGCGCAGACGGTGGCATCGAGGGAGGGTTCCAGATCGAGGTAATTTCTTGCCCAGGCTCGATGATGCTCTTCCACCTGCAGGCTCTTACTCGTCGGATGGAGAGGTTCCGTAGTCACCTTGTTCGCCTTCAAAGGAATCGAATGCCTTGAGAAATGCTCCCAGTTCTTCAGCAAAGAGTTTGATCTGTGCCTGATCCTGAGATTCCAGTACCTCTTCAAACCCCGTGATCAGTTGATCCAGGCGGTTTCGCTCACGATGGGGAAGTTCCATATAGAGTCGCTCGGCCCATTTAAGCAGTAGCCGGTTCTCTTCTTCATCGCGAGGATGAGCCTTTAAAGCCTGCATCTTATCGAGAGCCGTTTTCATCTGACTTTCGCTCAGATTTTTCATATGGCGGGTAAAGACCTGAGTGGCCCGCTTTTGTGTCTTCACAATCACCGCTTCGGCTTCGAGAATGCCATTGAGGTCATAAGTGAATCGAATATCAATTTCCTGTCCAGGTGGGCCGGGGGGAATACCAGTGACTTCGAAAGAACCCAATAGCTGGTTGTCTTTGACCAATCGGGATTCACCCTGATAGACCGAAACATTCACTTTGGATTGATTGGCCACACGGGTGGCCACGCGTTCGACCCGGCTGACAGGAATGGTTGTATTGCGATTGATGATCGGCAGGTAATAACCATCCCGATCTTCGCCACCAATTTCACGACAGATCTCCACGCCCATGGTAAAGGGAGCGACATCGGTCACGACAATTTCGGAAAGGCTCTCATGCCGATCCAGAATCCCGGCATTGACGGCGGCACCTAAAGCGACCACTTCATCGGGATTGATGGTGCAGCGTGTGGGTCTTTCGAACAGCTCTTCAATACGTTTAATAAGACTCGGCATGCGAGACGCACCGCCTGCCAGAATGACTTCGTCGATCTCCTGCCGTTTCAGCCCGGCATCGCCTAGCGCCCTGCGGATCGGGCTTAAAATGCGATCCAGCGTCGGTTTCGTCCAGAGGTCGAACATTTCCCGTGTGATCGCATAACGCGGTGCATCGGGCTCGATTTCTCCCTGACTGTTCGGCAGGCGAACTTCTGTTGACGCTTCATTTGTCAACCGGCGTTTGGCCTGTTCGCATTCCCGACGTAAGCGAGAAACTCGCAGTGGCTCCTGCATTTCGGTGTGTTCGAACTTCATCCCGGCCTGATTGAGAATCTGGGAGACACAGGCGTCGGTGAAATCTTCTCCACCCAAAAAGATCTCGCCGGCTGAAGCACGAATTTCAAGCACACCTTCAAACATTTCGACAATTGAAACGTCAAACGTGCCGCCACCTAAGTCGATAATCACGGCTGTCTTTTGAGAATCGGCTTCATGGAGACCGTACGCTATGGCTGCAGCCGTGGGCTCGTTGACAATCCGTTCAACCTTGAGACCTGCCATCTGACCGGCAGCAATCGTCGCTCGCCTCTGCTCTTCATTAAAGTAGGCAGGGACGGTAATCACAGCCGACGTTACGGCTTCGCCCAGATAATGCTCGGCATCAGCGACCAGCGATCGAAGCACACAACTGGACAGATCGATCGCCGACATCTTGCGGCCAGCCAGAGTCACGCTCCAGTCACTTCCCATGTAGCGTTTGAAAACGCTCGCGCAAAGATCCGGATGTGAGACCTGATACTCTTTGGCCGTCATTCCGACCAGCAGATGCTCGCCTTCAACCCCCACAACAGAAGGAGTCAGTTTCTGGCCAAGTGAATTCGGGATGAGCTTCGGGCCATCCGCCTCCATAATGGCAATGAGTGAATTGGTCGTTCCCAGATCAATGCCAACAATGCGACTCATATCGTCTCTATCTGATCCTGTCAGTACTCACCACAGCCTTGAATCTCACGAGATTCTGCGGCAAAGGACACACCGGCAGGCAACAGGTTCCAGAAGAAACCGTGTCCCAAAGTCGACTGGCGACTGACCCTGCGCCCACTTGTTACTTGAGGCTAATCTTCAGAGAACGGTCATCGCAAGATGCTTTTGATTCCTCTGGCCTGGAAGTTGAACTCCAGCGGTAGGCGGGATGCGGTTGAAATCAGGCAATCCATTCAAAAGAGTGGAGTTCTTCGCCCTGCCTGTTGATCCAGGTGGCAGTCAGTTTGGGTTGGCTTTCCAGATTGCTGGCAACGAGCTTGAGGAACACATTCGGAGCGGGTTTGCTCCAGACACGGGCTGGATGCTGCACATCGAGCGAAGGGATGACCGAAGCGTGCATCGGCGAAACAACACATTCGTGGAGTGGATAACCGACTCGCTCCGGCCCATAAATATGATGCCGGCTGACATGGATATCTCCCGAGATTAGCATGACGCCGCTGATCTGCTGCTGCTTAATCCAGGCAAAGAGTGCTTCGCGCTCGGCACTGTAGGTCTCCCAGTGATCTTTCTCTTTGTTCCCCTTGGGATACCAGACCATGCCGGTACAAAGAATTTTGAATGGGGCCGTCGAAGCCTTCAATGTTCGCTGAAGCCAATTCCACTGCGCTTGGCCCAGGCAGGTCTTTTGTGCCGGGTCGGCCCAGGAACTGGCTGTCTGTGAGAACCAGCGATCATCAATCAGCCAGACTTCGACAGGCCCTCGGCGAAACGAGGTATAGATCCCCTCGTCGTTTTCTCCGTAATTTGCCAGAGCGTTGTATTCGAGGAACGCCTGGCGGATATCTTCCTTTTTCGGCATCAGTCCATCGGAATCATTCTTGCCGAAGTCGTGGTCATCCCAGGTGTTCCAGAAGGGGATTTTCGTAGCGAGCATTCTGAGGGTGGGGAGTGTCCCCCAGAACTTTCGCCGGGCGAGTCGGTTCCTGCTGAGGTCGTTGGTATCGATGTAAGGGGTATCGCCCAACAGGCAGAAGCCATCAACTTGATGAGCGGCGATCTGGCTCCATAAATCATCGAACTCGGTGCTCGACACACAGGAACCCAGCCCCAGCGTGATTGTGGCAGGCGTTTCGGGTGCTACGGGTGTCGTGAAGGTGAACTTTCCATCAAAGTTATCAGGACCGAACAGTGAGGTTGAACCCGTGGTCACCAACTGGCCGCGATAGGTCGTACCGGGCTGGAGGTTCTGCAGAGAGAAGGTCACACAATCATCGTGAACTTTCTCGGGAGCCGATTCCAATTGCTGTATTCTCTGCCCTTGTGCATTCTCGAGGCTCAGGCGAACGGATGTCGCACCAGGAGCGCGGCAGAATAAGTAGGCTTGACGATGATCAATATGCCCCAACACAGGCCCGATGACTTCGCGAATGGGCTGATCGGCAGCCAGCAAAGGATTGACGCCTGTGGCCACAACCAAAGTGCCCGCAGCGGTCATAAACTCTCGGCGATTCCACCCGGCTGAAATTGTTGCATTCGTCATTACTGAATCCCGATCTTGTGCGAGCAGTTACCAGGTGATGTTTGAGAGTGCCAATCAACCAATGTTATGACAGCGATCATGCTCGGGGACGATGAAAAATCGATTAAAGAGACAAAAAATTTCCTAAAAATCACAGACTAGCCACTCATCATGCGATTTGAAGATTGGGATTTGGCAGTACTGATCAATGCGTGCGAAGTGCTGATCTGGATGGGCCTGGCTGTCGTCGTCACCTTGAGACCGCTGTTCCCGCCTGTTCAACCCGCACAATTGCCAAGCGAGGCCCGACTTCGCCGGTGGATGGCGTTTGCGCTGGTGCTGTTTGGCTTATCAGACGCCGTGGAAATCTGGTCGGGAGCGTGGTGGCGGCCCTGGTGGCTGCTCGTCTGGAAAACGGCCTGCGTATTCGCGATCTGCGTAATCGGGTCAGTGCTTTATCTGCGCAGTCGGGAAAACAACGCTCACATTTCCAAATCCTGATAGTGCAGATCACTTCTGAACTTCTGCAAAAAGCCCACTCTCAACAAAAAGGCTGAAATTCTTGAGAATTCCAGATTGGAGAGTGTAATTTACAAACCCGATTTGGTTTGATATTGCGTACATTATCGTAGTATGGGACGGGCTTGGCTAACAAAACAAGTGATTTTGTGAAGATCCTTCCTGCGGTTCGAGCGTTCAATCGCTGAAAACAAATCTGCCAGATGTCTTCGGGAGTGGTGTATGAAAGCTTATGTCTGGTTGATGATGATGGTGTGGTCTCTGCCCTGCCCTGGGGGCTCGTTATTGATCAGTGAGGATCAACCTCCACAAACCGCGCCTGAGGCGAAAATCTACCGTGATCGGATTTCGCCCACCTGGCTGCCCGACGAATCGGCTCTGTGGTATCGCGTGGAGGTGGCTCCGAAGAAGGAAGAGTACATTCGCATCGATGCGGCAACAGGCCTCCGGAGTGTTCACAAAGATTTCAAATCAATGAATCTGCCAGGCCCTGCGGAGATTCGCACCTCGACACTCACGACCAGCAGACGCAAAGGTCCTGCCGAATCAGAGATTTCCTGCCATCTGGAGTTTAAAAATCAGATGGATGAACCAGTCAAACTGGACTGGGTAAAAGCTGAAGGGGAGTCGATTCCGTATGCGGTGATCGAGCCAAACGCCAGCCACACCCAGCACACTTTCCAAACGCACCAGTGGATCATCACCAGGCAGAATGGCGAGCCATTGGCCACAATATTTGCGGACCCTGCCACCCCACGCATCTTGATCGATGGCATCTCCGGAAAGGCACCGAGGAATTCTCCCTCAAGAAGGCCCAGATCTTCTGCTCAAGGGTTCTCTCCCGACGGAAAATGGTTTGCTCGCGGATCAGGGAATCAGGTTATTCTCACAAACGGCGAGATGCAGGATGAAGTTCGCATTTCGCCGCCAATCCCGGCAGATGCCAAAATCTTTGGGACAGCCTCGTGGTCGCCAAATTCTGAGGCCTTTGTGTTTTCGTCAGCCATACCTGTCAAGGTGCGGCAAATCTCGATTGTCGAGACCTCACCCAAAGATCAACTGCAACCCAAGGTACGTCAGTTGAACTATGCCAAACCAGGCGATGAACTGGACCAGCCAGTCCCTGTGCTCTTCCGTCTCGAGAACGGCTCCTTTAAGCCAGTCGTGCTGGATTCGACGCTCTTTACCAATCAGTTTACCAGTTCGCCCTCGATGAATTTTCACTGGTCGGAAGATGGTCGCGAGTTTTACTTCGATTTTAATCAGCGGGGACATCAGTGCTATCGAATTCTCGCCGTTGATGTGAAGACCGGGCAGGTTCGTCCTGTCGTCGAAGAGGTCAGCCCGACGTTTGTCGACTACCGCAATCTCTCCTGGCGACATTGGTTGCCGAAGACGAAAGAACTCCTCTGCAAGAGCGAGCGAGATGGATGGAGTCACCTTTGGAAGTTTGATGTTTCCGGGCAGAAGTCACCTCAACAACTGACCTCTGGCCCATGGGTCGTTCGAGAGATTCAGCGCGTCGACGAAGCATCAAACACGATCTGGTTCACAGCCAATGGGTTGCGTCCTGAAGAAGATCCTTACCATCTCTATCTCTGTAAAGTCTCGTTCGATGGCACCGGTTTTCAACAGCTCACACAAGGCGATGGGACTCACGAAATTCAGTTCTCTCCTCAATCGACCTACTTTGTCGATACCTGGTCGCGGATCGATCATCCTCCTGTGGTTGAACTTCGGAAGAGTGCTGACGGCCAGTTGATCTGTGAAATGGAGCGTGCCGACGCAACGGCGTATTTAGCCGCAGGCCACACCTTTCCGGAAAGATTTGTCGCTACCGGACGAGACGAGAAGACCAACATCTATGGCGTGATCTTTAAGCCGACAAAATTCGACCCAGCCAAGAAATATCCTGTCCTGGAAAACATCTACGCTGGCCCTCATGGAGCTTTTGCACCCAAACGGTTTGGAGCAGCCCGGCAAATGCAATCGTTTGCCGATCTGGGCTTTATTGTGGTGCAGGCCGATGGCATGGGCACCAACTATCGGGGCAAGACATTTCATGACGTCGCCTGGAAGAATCTCAAAGACTCCGGCTTCCCGGATCGTATCCGTTGGATCAAAGCTGCCGCTGCGACCCGTCCCTGGATGGATTTAACCCGCGTGGGAATTTACGGCGGGAGTGCCGGCGGGCAGTCGGCCATGAGAGCGCTTCTGGATTACTCAGATTTTTATCATGTCGCGGTGGCGGATTGCGGCTGCCACGACAACCGCATGGACAAAATCTGGTGGAATGAACTCTGGATGGGCTGGCCTGTCGACGAAAGTTATGCAGCCAGCTCGAACGCAGTCGATGCCCACAAACTCAAAGGCAAATTGCTGTTGATTGTTGGCGAACTCGATTCCAACGTCGATCCTGCCAGTACGATGCAGGTTGTCGCGGCTTTGCAGAAAGCGGGAAAATCATTCGACTTCCAACCCATCATCAACGCCAACCACGGAGCCGCAGAAACACCCGCAGGCAGCCGAGCCCGCAAAGAGTTTCTCATCCGCCACTTGAAGCCAGAACTTTAACGTTTGAGTTAGACAATTACGCATCGTATGAGTTCAACGAGCCGGAAGCGTTAGCGACGAGAATTTACCATTCCTCTTGACGATCATGTTTGGAAAACGAGAGCACCCGTCGCTGACGCTTCCGGCTCGTGGATGGCGACCTGCGTTCAAGAGGCCCAAAACACAAAAACCCCTGCAAAGCAGGGGTTGTGTGGACTGAAGTTCCGAAAAAATGCACCATTTTGATCGTTGATCACATAGACACTGAATTGGTGCATTGGCATGCACCCAAAGGGAAGGTCGAAGCTCATTCATCCCGTTCCCCAGCTACCGTCACATCCTGTCTCTACCTGGTGGTTTTGACAACTTTTAACTTATTTTGCCGTTTTTTGATCGGCGTTCTTTTGCAAGGCTCGGCCAGCCAAGGCACCCGTCGGAGTTCCCTTGTAGACAGCCATAGTGCCATTAACCAACACGTATTGCATTCCTTCAGCGTATTGATAGGGTTCCTCGAAGGTTGCCTTGTCGATGAACGATTGCGGATCGAAGACGACAATGTCGGCGGCGTAGCCAGTTTTCAAATAGCCCCGGTCCTTGAAGCCAAGAATGTCGGCTGGGAGGCCCGTCGCACTGCGGATGGCGTGTTCGAGGCTGATCACCTGTTCGCGAATCGCGTAATGCCCGATCTTGCGGGGGAAGGTGCCGTAGCCGCGGGGGTGGGGACGGTCGGCGGTGGGGAGCCCCGCCGAGGCATCCGATGCTGTCGCCACCCAGGGATAGGTCATCGCCGTGCGGACATCGTCTTCACTCATGGCGAACTTGACGATCCGGGCACCGCCAGCACGGGTGATCTTCTCGACCGCTTCCGTCGCGGTGATCTTATCCATCTGGCCGATCTCATAGAGGTTTTTGCCGACGTATTGCGGATAGCGACTGCAGCTTGAAATCACTATCTGTCGGCCGTCGTCGGAAGTCTTGATCTCCCGAGCCACCTCCTCGCGGATCTTCGGTCCGGCTTCGGGATCGTTGAGTCGGGCGATCAATTCTTTTCGTCCCCCAGAGCGAGCCCAATTGGGGAAAATCGTGGGTTCGAGAGTCGTGCTGAAAGCGGTGTAAGGATACTGATCCGCTGTGACTTTGAGTCCCTTCCTTTGGGCTGTCTCGATAAGGGCGATGGCCTGGCCGATGCTGCCCCAATTCGGGGTGTCCGCGGCCTTGATGTGCGAGATATGCGTGGGGCAGCCCGCCTTCTCGCCGATCTCGATCGCCTCCAGGACGGAGGGGAGGAGCGTAGAAGCTTCGCCCCGGATATGACTGGCGTAGAATCCGCCACCGGCAGCGATCTCGCTGGCGATCTCGATCAACTCTTCGGTACTGGAATAGCTGCCCGGGAGGTAGATGAGGCCGGTGGACATGCCCCAGGCCCCGTCATCCATCGCCTTCTTCGCCAGAGCCCGCATTTTGGCCAGTTCTTCGGGCGTCGGCTTGCGGTTCTCCGAGCCAACCACCTGGGAACGCAGCGAGCCTTGCGGCAACAAATGGGCCACATTCGTCCCTGCACCGGGCGTGTTGATCTTCTTGTAGTAGTCGGCCACATCGACCGGGCCGCTGCCACAGTTGCCGGTAACCGAAGTCGTGCAGCCCTGCATGATGTAATTGGTGCAGGCACGGCTGTTCACAGAGGTAACGCTGGGATCGCTATGCGTATGGAGGTCGATGAATCCCGGCGCGATAACCAGGCCTTTGGCGTCGATCACCCAAGTGGCTTCTGGGCCGTCGCCTTGGCCGAGAGAGGTGATCTTCCCCTTGTCGATCGACACATGACCAATAACCGGAGGAGCACCGCCGCCGTCGTAGATGGTGGCATTGCGGAAGACGAGAGCATCTTTCGCGAGGAGATCACTCCCTTGCAAAAGCGAACAGATCAATAAGGTGAGGGCCGTATGCCGCATGGAGACTCTTTCACCACAATTCATGGTCATGAGATGGCTGTGATTCAGAATTAGAAGCGATGGACGCGATAGGGGTGGGGATCGATATGGGGCGTAGAGCCGGCCAGCATTTCCGCCACCAGCTTTCCGGTGGCCGTCGCCATCGACAAGCCGAGCATGCTATGACCGGCGGCGAGCCAGGCGTTGTCCATGCGGGGCAGTTTTCCGACAATGGGGACGCCATCGCAGCTCATGGGCCGCCAACCGTACCAGCGTTCGACAATCGGTTCCGTCTGCGGATCGCGGAGATAGAACTTGGCTCCTTCAGTGAGGAGGCTCAAGCGATCAGGCCGCAGCGTGTTGTCATAACCCGCGAACTCCATCGTTGAGCCAATGCGATATTCGTTCTTGGTGGGTGTGACGGCGACGCGATGATCCTCGAAGATCATCGAATGACTGGGGCAGATCGCGGGGCGGGGCATGGTGATCGAGTAGCCTTTGCCCGGCTCGATGGGAATTGCCACACCCAGCTTCTTTTGCAACTGCCGCGACCAGGCCCCCGTAGCGAAGACGACATGATCGACAGGAAAGTCGCCGCGGCTGGTGAACAGGCGGGTGATCTTTTTCGATTGCACCTCCAGGTCGAGGAACTGGCAATGTTCGCGAATTTCGACACCCTGCTGCTGGAGCAGCTTCCGCCACGATTTCATCAGCAGGTCGGGGCGGATGTGGGCATCGCAATCGTAGTACCAGGCACCGGCCACCACAGGTTTGAGGGCAGGTTCACGCTTTAGTAGTTCGTCGCGATCCAGGCGATCCGCGGAAACTCCAAATCGTTCGGTCAGCAGGCGGTTGGTCTTCTCGAAGTGTTCGAAATGGCGTTCGTTGTGATGGACGAACATCAGCCCCTTCATTTCCCAGTCGCAATCCCCCAGCTTGCCGATCTCCATCAATTCCTGATAGAGCCGCCGGGAGGAAGCCAGCATCGCATGGCGGGCCTGCCCAGCATTAAGCATATCCTTGAAGTTGCAACGCAACGCAAACCTTAAAAACCACATCCACATTTGCAGGTCGAGGCGGGGACGAATCTTGAACGGGGAGTTCTTTTGGAAGAGTGTCCAGAGCGAGGAACTGATCGCCCCCGGGCGGCAGAGCGGAAGGACGTGGCTGGGGGAGACGTAGCCGCAATTGCCATGCGAGCAACCCCGTCCGAATTCGCCCTGATCGATCAACACGACCTGGCAACCCGCCTCGGCGAGATAGTGGGCACAGGCGGCCCCAACGACGCCGGCACCCACGACATAGACAGGCGTGGTGGCTTTAGCGGGATTGCGGTTAATCGTCATCTGCTGACTTGGCGCGGGGGCTTCGATCGTGGCTGACATGATCGTACTAAACCTTGTAGAAGAATCTGTGAGAGTCCATCGAGAACCAGGCTGTTGATAATGAGTCGTCTCGACGAAAAACGACTAAGGTGTCCGCAGTACGGGATTCAAATCGATCTTGATGTCGTTCCGCCCGGCTTGAACGGTTTTGACCAGCGTCGTCTGGTTGATATCAGAGACCTCTTCTGGGATTTTCTTGCCGCGATTGCTGTCCCCCTCGGTTTCCATGACTCCAATGGCGACCTTGTAGTTGCCGGGGAGGAAATCCTGTTTGCCGCGACCCCGGAAGATACGGAAACGGCCTTGTTCATCGGTCATGCCGAACCCTTCGAAATTGTCGTCGGTCGACTTGAAGGTGACGGCCATACCTTTGGCGGGTTCGCCGTTGATCGTGACAGAACCTTCAATCGTTCCCACTGGCTGAGAACAACCGCTGGCGAACCAAAGGAAGAGCCACAGCGGTAATGCGTGGGGCAGGAGTCGATAGGTCTTGAGACCGTACGGATGGAATCGCATCGTGGCGTCTTCCTGAGAAATACTTGGACACGTGAAAGAGAAAGTCATCAATCAAGGAAAACACATCGGAGCGGATTAGAACTCGGCATTGACCAGACCGTCGTCCCGCCAGACCAGGTAGCGGTAGGTGGTGGTGTGCTCGATGTTCTCGTTCACAAATCGAACGCCGCCGTCACCCATCAGGACGTGGACGCCCCCTGTGTGATAGCTGCTCACTCCGCGCCCGTTGTAGGCACTGGTCGTATCATTCAGCGCCTGAACGTAGTCATAGTTGATGCGATAAACGGCATGAGTCAAAGTTCGATAGGGGCGAATGGCGTTGTTGCGACTGGCGATCCCGGCCCAGACGGCCGCGCCGAAATTCGTGGTGAAGCCGTTGGTGGCGGGGCCGACGGGAGAGGCATCCCGTTCGCTCACGAAGAATGTGTTCGAGAGCCCGTCAGAGATCCTGGCGAACGGAAGATAAGAATTGCCGAAGAAAGTGCCGTGGGCGTCGTAGTTGTTGGTCAGCGTCTCGGTGGTCAGTCCCGATCCACCATAGGCAACATAGTTGGAGGTGCCCGGATAAAAGAAATTCGTCGCGCCGAAGGGAAAATCATGGACCTGCGGGGCGATATCCGATGGGCACCGGAAGACGGAGATCGGCGTCTGAAGGAGTTGCTGATCCTGCGCAGTGAATGTCGCCACATAGCGGGCACTTAAGGGAATGTTGCCCGGGTTCAGGGCATTGTAAAGAGGAGCCTGATCCAGATAGGGAAGGATGGAGACGGCCCACCCATAGATCGGGATCAGGTTGTTGGCGTCGTAGGCGTAACCAGCGGGCAGCCTTTGATAGACATCATGATAATTATGGAGTGCCAGGCCGATCTGTTTAAGATTGTTCCGGCATTGGCTGCGGCGGGCGGCTTCACGGGCCTGCTGGACGGCGGGGAGAAGCAGAGCGATTAAGACGGCGATGATCGCGATGACAACCAGTAGTTCGATCAACGTGAACCCCCTGCGAGAGTTGGGAGGGAGTGCGGTTGTCGAAAAGTCTGTAGGAAAAGAATAGGACACGACGCTGACCTCCCGGCGAAAAGGGATTACGGGTTCGCCGCAGGGCGAACCGAAACGCGATGGGGGCCGTCAACCTGGAGCGCCAGTTGAACGGCAGGTCGTGTTCGTTCTTGAGCAGGGAACGATGAGCACTACCCGAACAAAAGCAGATTCTTCTCTCGCAAGCGACAGCATTCAATGGGATCTTGCGCAGAACAGTTGGGTGTTTGCGCGGAACATTTGGCGAGATCTTCCCGCTTATCAACGCTGCGGCCGGAGATCGGACGGTTTAATACCCAGGTATTTGCGGAAAGCGTGCGAGAATTCGACGCTGCTGGAGAAGCCGCATTTTGTGGCGACCGACGAGATCGGCAGATCGCTATCGACAAGGAGATTGCGGGCCTGTTCGAGCCGGGTGCGGCGGATCTCCTCGGAGGGAGTTCGGCCGAGAATCGTCTGGAACTTCTGCTCCAGCGTACGGCGGGAAATAGGGTACACCTTGAGAATGTCAGGGACGCGAATCCCTTCGCAGGCGTGTGAGCGGATGAAGCGGAGAACGTCGCCGATCTCCTGGTCCGCGACGGCGAGGATCTCGGTCGAGTGCCGGGCGATGACGCGCAGCGGCGGGATCAGCTTGGGATGCTTGGGGGCGGGGCGGCCGTTCATCATGCGGTGGAGCAAAGCACAGGCCTCATGTCCGATGCGGGCACAATCGAGCTCGACGCTGGAGATGGGCGGCGAGGCGATGCTGCAAAGCAGATCGTCGGTGTCACCAGACAGGATCGCGACTTCGTCTGGAATGTGAATCCCTTCCCACTGGCAGATCTCTGCCAGTTGACGGGCTGGGACGGGATCGGGAGCGAAGACCGCCAGCGGGCTGGGTTGGGAGCGAATCCACTGGGCGACAAGTTGGGGGTCTGCGTACCACCCCAGTTCGTTCCGCTCGAGCTTGTCGAAGCCGCAGCAATAGAAGCCGGCCTTCCTGGCGACCTGCTGGAAGAGTTGTGAACGCTGATCGGGGTAGCGGTTCACATGTGGGGCGAAGCAGGCGAAGTGGGTGAAGTTCTTCGAGCGGAAGTGTTCAAAGGCCATTGCAATGCGGACGCGGTCGTCGGTAACGACGCGGCCCACCCACGTCTCCTGCCGCATGAGAACATCGACATCGACCACGGGAATCGCGGCGGTTTGCAGGCTGCGGGCCATGGGGACATCGCGGAGCATGGCGACCGCGCCGTCGCCTTGCCAACGGTGGGGCAGCCGCAGACGGCCGTCTTCGTCGCGAGGGGAGATGACCAGTGCCCAGCGGGATTTCTGAGCATACCGCGCGACCGCCTCAACGACATTCCGCCCCCAGCTGTCGCCGGTTTCGATCAGAACAGCAACGGATCGACTGTAGTTTGGCATCGCCAACAATTAAGCATTGGCGGGTCCAGGACACAAGGGGAGGTTTATCGAATCATCCACCTCACCATAAGTTTCACGAGCATCACGAGGGTCACGAGCCGGAAGCGTCAGCGACGGACCTTTTCCTATTCCTCTTGACAATCAAGTTTGCCTATCAAATCGACTTGTCATTGTTCTTGCGGTGAAAATGAGAGTGCCCGTCGCTGACGCTTCCGCCTCGTGGATGGCGACCTGCGTTCAAGAGGCCCGAAACACAAAAACCCCTGCCAGGCAGGGGTTGTGTGAACTGATGACGGTTTTTGAAGAGTCAAGAAATTACCCCGCCAGGATTCGAACGAATGAGTTTTTCCAAGTAGAAAACGCATTTCCAGCGGAATTCCGGGCACAAACCGGGCAAATCGAGGCACGACTGGAAAACGGGGCAGCGGCCAGCGGGGCGGATGCTCTCGTGGCTGGGTTGATGCATTCTGTTGCCACGGACGCCGATCTCCGACGACTGGCGGCGGTTTGGGGACGACTCTCTCCCGATGACCGGCGAGCCCTGGCCAGTCATGCTGAAACCTTGGCGGCGGTAAGCCACTGCTCGTGAGTGATCGTGAGCTGAATTTCCGCCAATTTTGCGTCATGAATCTTTGACGGAAAAAGGTTAGGTGTCCCAGGGTCGCCGACCTTCCATTTTTTGAGCCGTTTGCCCCCGATTTGGGAGCAGACGGCTCATTCCTTTTGATTTCAGGAGAAACGTTCATGTTCATGCTGCTGGCTTTGCTCAGTTTCCTGGTGTTGGTGAGTTGTCTGGTGATTCGGCGGGAGCGTGTGCTCCGGCAGGCCTGGCAACATCTCGCTGCCCAGATCCTCTCGCGAAGGAATACTCCCGATGCGTCTTCTGATGTCACTACTGATCGGCACGATGCTGGTTTTGGCCAGTAGCTGTCAGGCTCCACCGCCTGCTCAGATTCCACCCGATGTGGGGCGATTTCTCGAGGCCCAGGCCCAGCAGAACCAGCGACTCGCAGAACTGCAGGCAAGCTGGCAGCAAGAGCGGAAGACACTCTTCGAACAGCGGGATCAACTCGAAGCCGAACGAGTGGAACTGGCACGGCTTCGCAATCAGGAACCGGTTGTGGCAGCCGCCATCCTGACGATTGGAGAGCTGATCCTGTGCCTCAGCCCCCTGCTGCTGGCCGGGATGTTTCTCAAGATGTCGACCCCTCTGACCAGTACGGATCAGCTGGCAGAAGTGTTGCTGCTTCGAGAAGAAACCTCACGACGTGCTGCTGCCCCGCTGGCACTGCCTCGCGATCCTCAGCGTCCTGCCCCTTCTCTTCCCAGTGCCGCACCCGGCACCACTCCCTCGAAAGGAACCACTGGATGAGTCATCTCGTAACCATAAAAACCCAAGTCAAAGACATTGCGGCCATTCGCCAGGCGTGTGTGCGGCTTCAACTACCGGCTCCGCAGGCAGGGACTGCCCGCATCTACAACCAGGAGTGTTCCGGTTGGCTGGTGGAACTGCCGGGATGGCGGTTTCCCGTGGTCTGTCAGACCGAAACTGGCGACCTTCAATACGATAACTTCCAGGGTCACTGGGGCGATCCCCAGAGACTCGACGCCTTCCTGCAGCATTACGCCGTCGCGAAAGCCACGCTGGAAGCTCATCGTCAGGGCCATACCGTTCAGGAGCGGCTGGAACAGAATGGGGCCATCCGCCTGACAATCGGTCTGCCTGCCTGACAGCACCTGTTCGTCATCGACCGTCGTTACTTCGCAGCTCATTCCCTTTTTGAAGGATTTGCCATGCCTCCCACTCTTGAAGTGCTGGTCGCTCCCGATGGCTCAGTCCAGGTGAAAGCCCAGGGCTTTCAAGGGGCCAGCTGTCGCACAGCCACTCAGGCACTCATTGCGGCCTTAGGGCTCCCGACTCAGGAGCAACTTCAGCCCGAGTTCTACGCGACGCCCACCACCCACGCCTCGCAGGAGCTTTCGCAGGGAGCCTGAGTCTTCGGCTTCTCATCGCATTACTGAGTTGTCGACCCTGCCAGGCCTGTAAGCCTCGTGGGGTCGTGTTGTTTTCATCGCCTTTTTTCCTATGGAGCACTCCATGAGTTTTTCGGAACAGCTGATCGAACATATCCGGGCCGCCTTCAGCGGAATCTGGATTCAGTCCCCTGAAGTGGAAGAAGTCGAGCGGACACTCATCCGCCTCGCACCCTCCCAGTCCTGGAACCTGGCCGTCTGGGATCTGGCGCAAGGGTTCTGGCGCATGGGGGGTACTGCCAGCCCTGAGGTCGCCGATCCTCTCTCAGCTCTCAAGGCGTTTGCCACCCTGCGAGATCACGAGACGGCTTCAGCGACTCTGCTGGTCCTGCCAAACTTTCACCGCTTCCTCCAAAGCCCCGAGATCATCCAGCAACTGGTATCACTCCTCAAGCTGGGGAAGCGGGAGCGGATGTTTGTGGTGATCGTTTCCCCGGTCCTTCAACTCCCCGTGGAGCTGACCCGGCAGTTTGTGGTACTGGAGTTTCCCCTTCCTGCGGCTGTTGAACTGGGTGAGATTGCCCGGGAACTGGTTTCGGATACTCCCGATCTCCTTCCCACAGGCCCCGCCTGGAATCAGCTTCTTGATGCGGCAGCGGGATTAACCCGCATTGAAGCCGAAGGGGCGTTCGCTCTCTCACTCACCCGGCATGGGAACTTCCAGCCCGAAGTGATCTGGGAACTCAAGGCCCAGCTCCTTCGCCAGCAGAACCTCCTGCGGCTTCACCGGGGAAACGAGTCATTCGCGAATCTCGGGGGACTGGCGTCGTTAAAAACCTTTTGCCGCCAGGCCCTGCGGCCTGGGCGATCAGCCTCGACAGTGAAAGCCCGTGGCGTGTTGCTCCTCTCGCCGCCTGGTTGTGGAAAGTCGGCTTTCTGCCGGGCGCTGGGGAATGAGACCGGGCGACCAGTCCTCACGCTCGATCTGGGAGCCGTGCTGGGCGGGATTGTGGGGGAGACAGAACGCAACATCCGTCAGGCCCTGCAGGTCGTCGATGCCATGGCTCCCTGTGTGCTGTTTGTCGATGAACTCGAGAAAGGACTCGCAGGAGTCGGTGGAACTGGCGATGCCGGGGTCGCCACCCGGCTGTTTGGGACACTCCTCACCTGGCTCTCCGACCACACGAGCGATGTGTTCTTCGTGGGGACTGCCAACCACATCCAGCACCTCCCGCCCGAGTTCACTCGTGCGGAGCGACTCGATGGGATCTTCTTCGTCGATCTCCCCACCAAAGCCCAGCGGCATGAGATCTGGACGCTCTACCGAAGGCAGTACGACATCAGTGCCAGTGAGCCGATTCCTGCTGACGATGGCTGGACGGGTGCCGAGATTAAGTCCTGCTGCCGACTCTCGGCTTTGCTGGGGATTTCCCTCACAGAAGCGGCCCAGCAGGTCGTCCCGGTTTCGAAGACGTCTGCTGAGGTGATCGAACAGCTGCGACAATGGGCCCATGGGCGTTGCCTCTCGGCCGATCAGGCCGGGATTTATACCCACACCCCGGCTGCCACCTCCCGGCGGAAGGTGACGCCTTCCACCAACTGAACTTTTTTCCGCTGAATGTTTTTTCCCTTGGAGATCTTCCCATGCGTCGTGCCCGCGAACTCTCGCTCCCCGAACTCCAGCAACTCGTCACAGCGATTCAGGAGATTCTCTATCGCGACGAGGATGAGCAAGGCATGCCGTTCTGGAACCCAGAGCGTACCTGGGAGGGAGCCGACGTCTGTGAAGAACTGGGCCAGCTCATGACGCACTACGAACTTGTTCCCCTGGATTCAGATACCAACCTTCCCCTCCTGAAAGGAGATATTCCTGATGACACTATTGGCCACCGAATCTGAGACAGACACTTCGACTCCCGCTTCCCGCCCTCTGGCGCGGGAACTCCGCGAACTGACGACGGCGGTACGCGTCAGCTTTCACTGGCTGGGCACCAGCCGGACACTGACTCACAGCCAGAAGGCTCAGGCCGCTGAACCCTTTGGAGCGGCTGAGAAATTCCTGTCAGCGGGTAAGAAGCTCTTTGACACGAGTGCTCCTGCTTACCGGAATGTGACCGCCGTCCGCAGCAAGATCATCCAGTACTGGAAAAGCACTTCACTCCCGTTCCCTGAACCCGGCTTGCGGCTGATCCGCAAGGAACGGATCAATACTTTCGATGCTCAACTGGAAGCATTCCGTGAAGAACTCGATCGGGCAGTGCGGGAACTGGATGCCGAGTTCGACGATCTCAAGCGGCAGGCCCGGCAGCGGCTGGGTTCGCTGTTTGATCCCAGTGATTATCCCACCGCTTTGAGACACGAGTTTGGGGTGGAATGGGATTATCCCAGTGTTGCCCCGCCCGAACACCTCCAATCGATCGCCCCCGAGCTTTATGAGCGGGAATGCGCCCGGGTCTCGGCCCGGTTCGAGGAAGCGATCCAATTGGCAGAGACGGCCTTTCTGGATGAATTTAATAGCCTGGTGTCGCATCTGTGCGAACGGATCTCTGGCAGTGGGGATCAAGCCCCAAAAGTGTTCCGGGATTCGGCTGTCTCCCGGCTGCATGAGTTCTTCCAGCGGTTCAAAGAACTCCAGATTGGTTCTCACGACCAGCTCGAAACGCTCGTTGAGCAGGCTCAAGGGCTGCTGAAAGGGGTGTCTCCGCAGGCGCTGCGGGATCAACCCAGCCTGCGGCAACAGCTCTCCCGGCAGATGGGAGCGGTTCAGTCGCAGCTCGATCAACTCCTTGTTGATCGACCCCGCCGCTCCATCGTTCGTCCTCGATCTTCCGAGGAGGCCTGATATGGATCTGCGCACCACGGACCTGCTGGTTCAACCCGATGGTTCAGTGACGACCCTCTACACGGAAGTGATCGATCTGGCGGCTCTGGGCCTCTTGCAGATCGAACGGGCCAGTGATGTCGAACCTGACAGCACGGGCCACTGGTGGGCCCAGTTGCGGGAAGGGCCGAAGCTGGGGCCGTTTGATCGGCGGAACCAGGCCCTGCAGGCCGAAGTCGACTGGCTGCTGGAGCATCGCCTCCTGAAGCACTGAATTCTTCCTTCTCAAAGACGGTTCTTCACTCCCCGGTTCTCGCGGCTGTTTCGGCAGCGTGAGAGACGGGGAGTTTTTTTGTTGGCTGAAACAACACTGCTTCTCGAAAGGAGCCTCTCCCTCATGACTCGACATGAACTCGAACGAGCTATTTCTGAAACGACGGGCGATGACCTCGCGGTGATCCATCAGCGAGGGTTCGAACTGATTGATCTTTCGCCACCTCTGGCCGACGACGAACTGCTGGATCTCTACCTCGACTGGGATGCCCTTCACCTGTCAGTCGCTGGCTGTCGTAACGGCTGAACTCGAACAACCTGTCGATCACCTGAACCGACCTGCTCTCACTCTGACACAGTGGGGGCGGGTGTTTGTGTTTCTCATCCTGCTTAATCTCTTCCCTCGAAAGGTGTTCCATGCTGCTCTTCACACGCGGCGAAGCCCGCCGGGTATTGGCAGTGCTTCGTAAAGCGGGACTGGTCAACTTCTCCCGCCGCATTCAACCCCCAATCACACTGGTGCAAGCCGGATCGCAGTTGCGAATCCTCTGTGCCACGAAAGACTGCTGGGGCCTTTGGGAACGCGAACCTGGCTCTCACGAAACCCGCTCCAGCACACCCTCAGAACCTGTCACCCGCGTCACTGTCTCGGCGGAACTCCTGCGGGAATGTCAGGGGTCTGATGCCGAGGTCGTCACACTGGAAATCGATCAGGACATCGTGAAGGCAAGTTGGTCTGTTTCGGGATTTGCGGTCGAGCGGGAGTTTCCGGTGTTCGATGCCCCCGACGAGCATCTCTTCCAGCATCCCCGGGAATACTTCTCGTGTCCGCCAGAGTTCCTGAGTGCCTTGCGGCAGGTGATGGCAGTCCGAGACAGTGCCAGCACGCGGTATGCCCTCAACTGCGTTCAGCTAAGTGGCTCCCGTCAGCAGCTGGCGGGGACCGATAGCCAAAAACTCTTGATTCACCGGGGAATTCAGCTCCCGTGGCCTGAGGATCTCCTTGTGCAGGGTACAGATCTGCTCGAAGCTCTTGAGTTGCAGCGAGTCAAAACGGTGCGAATGGGCCGGACAGAACACGATCTCGTGCTGCAATTGGGGCACTGGACAGTCGGGCTCAAGCTCAACACGGAGTCCCACTATCCGCCGGTGGATCGTGTGGTGCCGTGGCTCTCTGACGACGCGACACGGCTGGAACTCCATCCGCTCGATGCCACCCGGCTGGAGGAACTGCTGCACCGGATGCTCGAAACCTGTTCCAGCCGATTGCCCACCATGCATCAGCCGCTGACAGTCGATCTTACGGGCGATGTCCCGATCGTCCGTTGCCGCACGAATCACTCTCCCCGGGCCACGGAAATCCGCCTGAGCCGTTCCTCACGCCATGGCCTGCCCGGAAAGGTCTGTCTGGAAACCCGGTTCCTGGTATCGGCCCTCGAAATGGGATTCCAACAACTGGCATTCCACAAAAGTGACTCGCCTGTGCGGCTGGACCAGCACCAGCGGATCTACATCCTCATGCCACTCGACCCCGACAGCTTGATCCCACCGGGTGACGATCATGTGATCACCACCGGTCCGGAAGCGGAGGAGGTGGATCGAGCCCCTGTGTTCGATCAGAAACAGGAATCACCCCTCCGCCGTACAGAACTGGCAATCGCTTAAATCAATCGCTGCTGCAGATCGTCCACTACACAGTCACACCTGCTCAGGTCGCAGAGGGATCCCTCTGCGGCCCGGGCTGGTTTCTTTTTAGCTGTCAGTGAGTTGCTCTGGAAGGCTCTTACAACCGCTGGAATCGGCTTGAGGTGCCAATACAAATCAGGGTCTTACCAAAATCCACGTGTTGAATGTCATCAAGGCACAAAAATTTGGAATCAGGCTAAATGGTCGATGATGAATCTCCTGTGCATGGTCCCGTTGAAGATTGGGCTTCTGCAGAAGATGAAATCATAAAAGGGTTCATCTCGTCCCACTTCAATGAGTTAAGATCGAGATTCTCAGGGTTTCGCGCGCGAGTTCTCCATGACGAATTGTCGTTTGCCTTAAGGAGACAGGTTGCACGCAAACTGGCAATCTTCGCCAACCAGCGTTACTGATTTTGAACGAGGCCTCAGGAAGACCTCGGAAGCGTCCACGAACGTTGTATGCTGACGCAGGCTACAACAGTGAAGCTGCTCGCCAGGCACTCCAAGGTCGCGGCATCATCCCCCACATACGCTGCAGAAACACCGCCCACGGAGGTAGACTGGGAAAAATTCCTGTGAAGTCACAAGACAGAGGTGGTGGAACGTACCATTAGTTGGCACGGCGGGCTGGGCATTTTCCGCATTCGCTACGACCGGCATCAGCAAATCATCCACGCCTGGAACCACCTGGCACTCGCTGCCCTCTGTTATTGCGTGCTGATCAGGACACCAACCCAAACTTTTAATCAACAAAGCGGTTTTTGTCAGGCTCTAAGAGTGAACTGCTGCTATTCGACAAAACAGCACAATACCCCCAAAAGTCGAAATACCTAAGCCCTCATTGAATACGATTTAGCGTAGGTACTCTTCCTTGCTCATTTCTCTGAAGTTGGCGGACTTCTGCGAGCACTCGATGTGTAATCGTAAGTTGCAGCAGTTCTGCCAGGCTTTGAACTTTGAGTTTTCTCATCAGGCGCTGACGACGCAGTTCAATGGCTCGTTCAGAGATAAACAGTCTGGTAGCCATACCTTTATTGCTTTCTCCCTGCAGGATGAGATCCAGCGTCTCGATATCTGTCGCACTCAATTCTTGAACGGCGGTTTCGAGCCGCTCGAATCGCGACTCACTTTGCCGCCATGCTGCATCCAGTTCGAGGGCTTGAGCGACGAGCTTTAATAGTCGCTGCGACTCAAATGGCTTCTCCAGAAATTCTATAGCTCCTGATTTCATGGCCGTGACCGCGATTTCGACGCTCGCATGTGCTGTCATGAAAATCACCGGCAGACGTCGGCCTTGTAGCAGGAGCTGTTGATAGAGTTCCAGGCCCCCAATTCCCGGCATGCGGATATCTAACAGCAAACAGCCGGGTTGTGTCTGTTGATACTTCGAAGCGAAATCATCTCCGCTGACGAAACTACGCACTACATACCCCGAAGCGCGGAGCAACGTCACAACGGAATCGCGCAGATCCTCGTCGTCGTCAACGACAAAAACTGTGGGCGACATTACTGGGGGAATTGTCATGAATAACTGCCAATTTGAAACTGACGCGTGCACCACCTGAGGAATTGTTTTCCAGGGTCAACTCACCGGAATGTGAATGAATGAGAGTTTGACTGATCGACAACCCCATGCCGAGGCCATCCGATTTCGTGGTGTGAAAAGGAAAGGGTCCAGTCGTGAGCCAATTGTCCTGGAAACCCGGGCCTGTATCTTCAACCACCAGGACGAGTTTTTTATCTTCCTGGAAAGAGGTGATCGTCAATCGCCGGGGAAGATCAGAAACTCCACTCATGGCCTGAATCGAATTGCGGATCAGATTCATGAGAACCTGCTGAATCTGGACGGCATCGCCCTGGAAACAAAGATCTTCGGAATCACTGGTGTTTTTCGCCACTTCGATTCGTTGTTCAGACAATTCGTTCGAGCAAAGTGCGAGAACCTCTTCGATTAGCGGGTTGATCGACAACAATCTCATTTCACTTTTGGATGTGCGCAAAAATGACCGCATGCGGTTCACGATCGATCCCGCTCTCAATGCGGCATCGCGAATACGACTGGCGATCCGTGCGGCTTCATCAGATTGCTGATCCGGGTTTTGCAGTACGAGAGGGAGTGCTTCAGAATAGGCCGCAATCGCGCCCAACGGCTGATTGATTTCATGTGCTATACCCGTGGCCAATTGGCCCAGGCTGGTGACGCGGTTGGCATGGGCGAGTTGAATCATTAATCGCCGGGAATTTTCCTCGGCGAGATTCCGTTCTTTAATCTGGTGCATCAGTTCGTCGTTGGCGTCGCGGAGTTCACCTGTTCGCAGTGCCACGCGTTCTTCCAATTCGCGGTGTGCATCCTTGAGCCGGTCTTCCGCCAGTTTTCGATCTGAAATATCTGTCACTATCAGGAACAACGCCTTGGCACCATGATCGTCGAGTTCCTGATATCCAACGGCTGTCAAAGTGATGCATTTCAGCGACGCGGGGAGTTGCCACTCAATTTCACAGGGAGATGAGGAACAGACATTGGCACTGAGCAAAAGCATCTTCAGTTCTGCTTGAGATGGAAGAGCCGCCAAACTGACGATGTCGCTTCCTTTGAGTTCATCAACAGTTCGAAACAAAATCTGAGCGAATCGGTCATTCACATAGTGGATGCGATGATCATTGTCGAGCACGACCAGTCCGTCATGCATTCGCTCGATAAGCGAACGAAATTGTGTTTCGCTGATTCTCATTCGCTGCCATTGCGAACGAATCAGTTCATTGGCCGGTTTGAGCACTAGCCACGACAACGCCACCATGGCAGAAAGCGCACCCAGCATTAACGCAAGGCTCAAACCCCTGAGCCAACTCACCTGCTCGATTGCCACGATCTGGAACAGATCAACAACCCGCTCCATCTGCTCAAGATACCCGGGCTCGGCTGCCAACAACTGGATCGCGACCCTCTGGTCATCAGTTGTCAAAACGGGTATCTGAGGAGTGCCGGAAACATCACTATCAATGGTAGATCGCTTCTCGCCCGGGATGCTGGCGGATTGGATGGCTTGTTCCCCCGCTTGCGACAGCTTCTGGAAGTGAGGCTGAAGCTCGGCAAATGCGTGGAGAATTCTGGCATCCCTGACTGGAGGTAACCCCAATTGAGCGTCGCCAAGCAAAAGTCCTGTGTGAACAGTCTTCCAGCGATCTAACGAGTCCCGCAATTCCCTTCGCCAATATTCCGCCTTCGAAGGATCAAGATCGATGGCAAGGGCCGCTTTGGTCATCCGCTGGCTGAGCATGCGCTGTCGGCCCGCGAGATTGATCACCGGCCCAAAGCCGTTGAGCCGAAAAAGCAATGGTTGCAGCAGGGCTTGATCGACGAGAAGCAACGAAGCGACTACCACCAAGACAACGAAATATCGCCGCCCCAGGCCTTGAATCAGTTTTTCCGATTCCTGCGTCATCAACCCGTTTCTCTGAGGACAGTCCAGCGTGCGTTCTTACGAGAGATTGAAAAACGAACTGACCGTTGGAGACATACCAGTTTCGTGAATCCAACTTTCCACCAGTCATTGCTGAATAATTATCGATGAAAACTGCGTGCCGAAGCCGTTATGAACACATGCCTCGATCGAGTGTGAATTACATTTTCCCGTGGATTCACGGGAATAACTGGCATTTGAAGTTTTCAAACAGCAGAAAAACTCCGCTCCAAAACCATGCAATCGTGCCTCAATGGATTGCACCACGAATGGCTTTCACATGGTTCATTGAAGAGTTTGAGTTCGGTTAACCGAACAAATGGAGCCTTCTTCGTTCTTTGGAATCAAAGCTGCCTGAATCTGAGTTGCCGCTGCATCAGATCTAGACCATTTCTCCCTTGAGGCCCCTCCAGAGAGAGTGAGCCGAAATCAATGATCAGTGAGTCATCCACCGGTCTTCCATCTGGGGTGTTGCTCCGAGGGAAGCACGACAGTCGCTCGTCGTCAGGGTGGATAGGAAGTTGTTCACGCACGACAAGGCTCATTCAATGACCACCTCCGCCAAAGCGACATCGATCCGGCTGTGGGATTTCAAGACCCCACCCATGCGTGCGTTCCACATGTCCTGGTTCGCGTTTTTTCTGTGTTTTTTCGCATGGTTCGGCATCGCACCACTGATGCCAGTCGTTCGCGATGAAATGCACCTCAGCAAGGATCAGGTGGGCTGGTGCATTATTGGATCGGTCGCGATCACAGTTCTTGCGCGGCTCTATGTCGGCTGGCTTTGCGACCGGATCGGCCCCCGTCTGGCATATAGCGGGCTGTTGGTGCTCGCTTCAATCCCTGTGATGGGAATCGGACTGGCCCACGATTTCACGACGTTTTTAATGTTCCGCATCGCGATCGGTGCCATCGGTGCGTCGTTTGTGATCACGCAGTATCACACTTCGATCATGTTTGCAAAGAACTGTGTTGGCACAGCAAACGCCACTACTGCCGGTTGGGGGAATCTTGGGGGCGGGGTGACGCAAATGGTCATGCCCACGCTCTTTGCACTTCTCATGGTCGCGTTCGGGTTGTCAACGGCCAGTTCTTGGCGATTCTGTATGCTGCTGGCCGGAGTGGTCTGCGCTATCACGGGGATCGCTTACTTTTTCCTCACGCAGGATACTCCAGAGGGAAACTTTGCAGAGCTTCGCGCTACTGGGAAAATGTCTCAAAAGTCGGCAGTCAAGGGAACGTTTCAAGAAGCTTGTCGCGACTACCGCGTCTGGATTCTGTTTCTCGTCTATGGGGCCTGTTTCGGGATGGAACTGACGCTCGACAACATCGCGGCACTCTATTTCATCGACTATTTCGAAGAGCTGAAAACGGCTGATCCAGTCTACGCGCTGGGCATCGCAGGGTTCGTTGCAGGACTCTTTGGTTCAATGAACCTCTTCGCCCGCGCGCTGGGCGGCATCGCTTCAGATCGGTGTGCGGCGAAGTGGGCCCTGTCGGGCCGGGTCCGCTGTCTGTTCATTGTCGTCCTGCTGGAAGGGATGGCTCTTATGCTCTTCTCGCAGGCCCGAACCTTGCAGTTTGCCATTCCCGCGATGCTGCTATTAGGTCTCTTTGTCAAAATGTCGAATGGGGCGACTTATGCGGTCGTGCCATTCATCAACAAGCGGGCACTCGGTTCGGTCTCCGGGATCGTTGGAGCCGGTGGAAATGCGGCGGCTGTCGCGGCTGGATTTCTTTTCAAAAGTTCGGTGGTGTCCTGGCCGACGGCTCTGTTCATTCTCGGGGTGATCGTGACGCTGGTATCAGTCAGCATACTAGCCATCCGCTTCGCGCCTCAAATCGAAAGCGAAGAGGCCACGCTTCCGATCCTGACAGGAGACGAGGCGGCCCCCGTTTTACCAGCCGGTGTCCAAGCTGTGTGAGCTTCAATGAAATCACTCCTGTCTCCTGATGCAGGATCCCGTGATCGGAGCAGTCGCTCGCGCCGTTCGCGGATCCTGCACTCGAAATCCCTCATGAGAAGGACACTCATCGAAGCTTTGAGGAAGGATGTGAACTTTGAATCGTGCGTTCGCGAATCACATGCCCTTCGGAAGACCTCAGAGACGTGCCACCCCTGGGCAACCATTTTGTTCGAAAAGACCTCCGTTTGAGAGTCCGGTCGTATGAGCGACGCGTTGCCAATCACGAGGCCTCTGAGTCTGCAAGATCTGCTGGAAGGCTTCGGATCGGTCTCCGCGCCGCCTTCGAAAGGCGAGCAGATGGTTCACCGACTGTTGCAAAAACAGCGGGAGCTCTCGGCCGTCGAACTCTTCGCAAAGGAGCACGCCGGTGGGACGATCAACGGCAGCAAATTACCCGATCAGGCCCGTTTCTATGCCAGTCTGCTGCCTGCGACGCCCGTGGGCCCGGGGCAGCAGTACGGCTTCGAAGTCGATCTCGATCGCTGTTCGGGTTGTAAGGCCTGTGTGACAGCTTGCCACTCTCTGAACGGGTTGGATGATTCGGAGACTTGGCGCGATGTAGGATTACTCATCGGCGGAACCGAGACGCTTCCCGTGATGCAGCATGTGACAGCCGCCTGCCATCATTGCCTTGAACCGGCCTGCATGACCGCCTGCCCGGTAAACGCCTACGAAAAAGACGCCTTCACGGGTATCGTCCGGCATCTCGATGATCAATGCTTCGGCTGCCAATACTGCACGCTGGCCTGTCCCTACAACGTCCCCAAGTACCACGCTGCCAAGGGGATCGTCCGCAAGTGCGACATGTGTTCCAACCGCCTGAAAAATGGCGAAGCACCGGCCTGTGTACAGGCATGCCCTCATGAGGCCATCTCTATCCGAATCGTCGATGTGTCGCGGGTCACCGAAAATGCGGAGGCAGACCACTTCCTCCCCGCTGCTCCCGAACCTTACATCACTCTACCGACAACCACGTACAGGACGACGCGGGTCTTTCCCCGCAATATGCTCCCGGCGGATTACTATTCGGTCAGCCCGCAACATCCCCATTGGCCATTAATCGTGATGCTGGTGCTGACACAGCTTTCGGTTGGAGCATTCGCAGCGGGCAGTTTCCTGGAAGAGGCACTTGATACAGAACTCGCCACCGCTTTTCGTCCCATTCATGCAACAGGCGCACTCGTGCTGGGTTTGCTGGCACTGGGAGCCAGCACGCTTCATCTGGGACGGCCACTCTACGCTTTCCGAGGGATTCTGGGATTTCGGCATTCCTGGCTCAGCCGGGAAATCGTGGCCTTTGGATTATTTGCAGGTCTCGCTGTACCGTTTGCCGGGCTTTGCTGGGGATTGCCACTGCTGGAGGTCTCGGGCAGTCCCTGGGGGAAACTGGCTGGTGAACTCCTCCCGACATTGTCACCGAGTGTCGCGTGCGTGGGAGTTATCGGTGTCTTCTGTTCGGTGATGATCTACGTCTTCACCAGAAGGGAACTCTGGTCGCTGGAGCGAACTTTGATCCGCTTTAGCCTCACGACGATACTTCTGGGCGTGGCGACAATCTGGCTGATGATGTGGCTGGCCGTTGGTTTTTTGAGCGATGACGAGTGGCATCAGCTTGCTCAAAACTTGACTCGCCCTTTGGCCCGCTCGGTAATCATCCTGACCACACTCAAGCTGCTTTACGACATCTCGCTGCTGCGGCATCTGGCGACATTCCGCAATTCGCCGCTCAAGCGATCGGCACTCCTGGTTGTCGGCCCGCTGAGAGGTTTTTCCATCGGACGGCTCGTGTTGGGAGTCGTTGGAGGCGTGGTCATCCCCGCAGCCTTTGCGGCCGTTCCGATTCATGACCCGATCCAGTTCACAACGACATCGGCCGTTTTCGTGGGGCAGATGTGGGTTGCCTGCCTGGGGGGAGAATTGCTCGAGCGTTATCTGTTCTTCTCCGCTGTGTCGAACCCGCGTATGCCCGGAGGAGTGCGTTCATGAGCTGGTATCAGGATAACCCCATTATGCAGCCATTACAGACACTTCTCCATCAGCGAGAGGGTTCCCTGACGCGCGCGTTACTGCAACAACCCGCAGGCTTTGGACTGGGCCAACTGCCCCAAAGCCAGTTGCCCGACGCAACGACGGACATGGTCTGTGGCTTCTGCTCGACGGGTTGTGGCCTCAAAGTCCATTTGAAGGAAGGTGAAGCGATCGGGTTGTCGCCAACTACTTCGTATCCGGTGAACCTCGGCATGGCTTGTCCGAAGGGGTGGGAAGCCTTGCGTGTCCTCGACGCTCCCGACCGCGCGACGACACCTCTGTACCGAGCTGATAAGAACGGAAGGCTGGAACCTGTCGACTGGGATGCAGCGCTGAGACTTTTCACGGGCCGCTTTCGACAGATTCAGGAAAAGCACGGGCCCCACTCAGTGGCGTTCATCAGCACAGGCCAGATGCCCACCGAAGAGATGGCATTGCTCGGCGCGGTGGCCAAGTTCGGCATGGGCCTCAGGCACGGCGACGGCAATACGCGGCAGTGCATGGCGACGGCAGTGGTCGCCTACAAAGAGGCGTTCGGTTTCGATGCGCCTCCCTACACCTACGCCGACTTCGAAGAATCGGACGCCATGGTGTTCGTGGGTAGTAACCCCTGCATTGCCCATCCCATTATGTGGGAGCGCGTCATGCGGAACCGCCGTTCGCCGGAGATCATCGTCGTTGATCCACGCGGCAATGAAACGACGATGTACGCCACCCAGCATCTGGCCATCCAGCCCAAAACCGATCAGACACTCTTTTACGGCGTGGCCCGCCTCCTCATCGAACAAGGCCGGATTGACGAAAAGTTCGTCGAGCTATCGACGACGGGATTCGAGGAATTCGCCCGCTTCGTGAACGACTATAGCCTGGCCCGCACTGCATCCGAAACGGGTCTTGAGCCGAACCAGATTGAGCGATTCGCCTGCACGATCCACGAGAAAGAGCGAGTCTCGTTCTGGTGGACGATGGGGGTCAATCAGAGCCACCAGGGGGTGCGTACCGCGCAGTCGATCATCAATCTGGCACTGATGACGGGGAACATTGGCAAACCCGGAACCGGAGCGAATTCGATCACGGGCCAGTGCAACGCCATGGGTTCGCGGCTCTTCAGCAACACGACCAACCTTCTGGGCGGACACGATTTCAAGAACGCCGATCACCGCGCGAAGATCGCGGGCATTCTGAGCATGGATGAGAGTGTCATCCCCACCGAGAACAGTTGGTCGTACCACGAAATCATGGAGGGAATTCTCAAAGAGAAAATCAAAGGACTGTGGATCATCTGTACCAACACGGCCCACTCGTGGATCAACCAGAACCTGGCCCGTGAAATGCTTTCGCGGCTCGATTTCCTGGTTGTGCAGGACATGTACCACAATACGGAAACGGCCCAGATGGCTGACCTCGTCCTTCCAGCCGCTGGCTGGGGCGAGAAAGAGGGGACGTTTATTAATTCCGAGCGGCGCATTGGTCGTATCAAGAAGGTCAGGCGTGCGCCGGGGAAAGCGCTGGCCGACTTCCACATCTTTCAATTGGTTGCTGAGTATTGGGGCTGCGGAGAGCAATTCCGGCGCTGGTCTTCGCCCGAAGCCGTCTTTGAAGTTCTGAAGGAGTGTTCGCGCGGTATGCCCTGCGACTTCACGGGCGTTCAGAACTACCGCTGGATCGAAGAACAAGGGGGGGTGCAATGGCCCTGCCCTGAAGGGATGACCGCCCCCGTACAAGAGCGGCGTCTCTTCGAGGATGGTTGTTTTTATCATGCCGACGGTCGTGCAAAATTCCTCTTTGAGGCCTCCCGCCCTTTGACGGAATTGCCCAACGAGGCGTATCCGTTCATTTTGTTGACTGGAAGGGGAAGCGCTTCGCAATGGCATACGCAGACCCGCACTGCGAAGTCGCCGGTCCTCAGGAAGTTGTATCCCGAGCGACCGTTTATCGAAATCAATCCGGCTGATGCACGAGCACTCAAGATCGCCCATAACGCCTGGGTCACCGTCGAGTCGCGACGAGGCCGCATGCGGGCGATGGCGCTCGTGACTCCTGCTGTGAGACAAGGACAGGTCTTCATTGCGATGCATTACGAGGGGACGAACCAGTTAACCGACGCGGTGTTCGACCCGTACTCAAAGCAGCCCTCGTACAAGGCTTGCGCCGTCAACGTCAAGGGAGGTGCGGAGTGAATATTGACGCGTTTCGTTCCTCGTCGCGTAGTACGTTCCTGAATCCTCGAAGGGTGTGGTCTTGGGCAATTGGTGGCCTGGGTTGAGCATCTTCGCGAACCCCTAACTCCTGCCAACCAGCGCTGAGGGTTCGAAGACTCACTGACAACCACCCGTCGACCCTGGCCGCCGATTCCAATCACGTGAATTGATCCCTTTTCAAGTGGTGCTTTTCCATGACCCAAAACAACGGTTTCACTGATAGTCAGAAGAGTTATCTCCAGGGGTTTGCTTTGGGTGCCGACGTGGCCCGCAAGGTGAAAGGCTTGCCTGTCATTGCAGATAGCGGGGGTGGCTGTGTGGAAGCTGTTAACAGTCTGGCGACAACGATTCAAATCGGGCCGCGGGCAACACAAGCCGCATTGCCTGCCACGGGAAGGAATCGAGAACTCGCCGCTCAGGAAAGGTTTCTGGCACAAGGCAAAAAACTCTCAAATGAAGAGCAGGCGAAGCGAGACAAGGATCCATTGTCGATCTGGCCGCAAATGCAGGCGGCGGCGGCGGAAGGCGTGTTTCCCAAGGGAACAGATGTCTTTCTATGGAAGTTTCACGGGTTGTTCCAGGTGGCCCCCGCTCAGGATTCATTCATGTGCCGACTGCGGATCGCGGGGGGCGAACTCAGGAGCTGGCAACTTCGCGGCATTGCCGATCTGGCCCAGGAGCATGCGGGCCATTATCTGGATGTCACGACGCGGGCGAACCTGCAACTTCGCGAGATTTCGGCGGAAAACGGCTGCGCAGTCCATACAAGCCTTATCGAGTTGGGACTCGTCAATAAAGGCTCAGGAGCCGACAACATCCGCAATGTGACTTCGTCGGCGACTTCTGGCTTCGATGCAGACGAGCTGATCGATACACTCCCTTATGCCAAGGCAATGCACCACCATATTCTCAATGACCGGGAGTGTTACGGCCTGCCAAGAAAGTTCAACATCAGCTTCGACGGCGGAGGACGCATCGCGACCCTGGAAGATACAAACGACGTCGGCTTCCAGGCAGTGCGAGTCGCCGAAGTGAACGCGACGAACGCCTGCCCAGCTGGCATCTATTTTCGCTTGACGCTCGGTGGCATCACCGGGCACCACGATTTCGCCCGCGATACGGGCATCCTCATCAAGCCCAGTGAAAGTATTGCCGTCACTTCGGCCATCGTGAAGGTGTTCGTCGATCACGGCGACCGCACCGACCGCAAGAAGGCCCGGCTGAAGTATCTGCTCGATGATTGGGGCTTCGCGAAATTCATCGAACATGTCGAGCGGGAACTGGGAAGGCCTCTCCTCCGGATGAGTAGCGAAGGTTGCGAACCAGCCCGTCCCGTTGATCGCTGGGCTCATATCGGGTTCCATGCCCAGCTGCAAGAGGATCGCCATTACTGCGGCGTCGTGTTGCCTGTAGGTCGCCTCACCTGCGACCAGGCCCGGGGATTGGCCAGGCTTGCGGAAAAACATGGTTCCGGCCGCATCCGATTAACCGTCTGGCAGAACCTGCTCATCCCAGATATCGCGACTGCTGACATCCCTGCCGTCCAGCGGGGAATTGAAAATCTGGGGTTGGAGTGGCGCGCTACGTCTGTACGTAGTGGACTGATTGCCTGTACGGGAAGCGCGGGGTGCAAATTCGCCGCTGCCGACACCAAACGCCACGCGCTGCTGCTGGCAGATCATCTTGATGAGCGGATCGAACTCGACGCACCGATCAACATCCACTTCACCGGTTGCCATCATAGTTGTGCTCAGCATTACATTGGCGACATCGGCTTACGCGGGACGAAGGTCGAAGTCGACGACGATCTGGTCGACGGATACGAGATCGTCGTTGGTGGCGGCTATGCAGACCAGCAGGCCATCGGCCGCCAGCTTTTTCCCCAGGTTCCCTTTACCGAAGTTCCCCGCCTTGTTGAGCGGCTTCTCGGCTTTTATGTCGATGCCCGCGACGAGTGCGAGCCGTTCTCGAAGTTCATCAATCGGCATTCCATTGAGCGACTGCGGGAAGTGACTCACTTCCATCCCGTGCTGGTTCCATAAGCCGATAATCTCCGACCAGTTTCCCCACATCTTTGGGAGTACAAGATATGACTCAAACCTTCTCGATTCTTCCCGAAAGCGCGCCCTTCACGGAAGAGCAGCGCGCCTGGCTGAATGGTTTCCTGGCAGGATGGATCGGACTGCAATCAACAGGCACAACGCCGGGTTGCTCGCCTGAAGCAGTTTTGCCATTGGCCGATTCACCGGAAAGTGAACTCTCTACCACACAGAAAGTGGAAGAGGATTTTCCCTGGCACGACCCGGCGCTTCCACTCGACGAGCGGTTGCGGCTGGCCGAAGGAAAACCATTACAACGGCTGATGATGGCAGCGATGGCACAGCTCGATTGTGGCACTTGCGGTTACAACTGTCAGCGTTATGCCGAGGCCATCATCAGCGGAGAGGAGAAGAGTCTCAAACTTTGCACCCCCGGAGGGAAAGAGACCGCGAAAGTCCTCAAGGAGTTGTTCACCAGGCCTACCGAATCAGGGACCAACAGTCATACGAACGGTCATGCCAATGGGAACACGTCCGGCGGGAAGGTGGCCCACGAAATCCTCGACGCTCTAACAGGTCATTCGGCCAAAGGACAATCGGTCTGGAATCGGCAGAACCCGTACCAAGCCCCATTACGTCTTGTACGGGAACTTAATGGCGAAGGTTCCGACAAGCGAACCTCCCATGTCGAAATTGACCTTACAGGGAGCGGCTTGACCTATCGTGTCGGCGATTCGTTAGGAGTCTATCCGTCCAATTGCCCGGAGCTGGTTTCTAAAGTGGTTCAGGCTGTTGGTGCAAAAGGAGACGAAATGGCGGTCGTCGACGAACAGACGCTGCCGCTCTCGACTGCGCTGGCGGAAAAATTCTGTCTTTCAGAAATCACCGATGAATTGATCGAGCGATTGCTGGCTGTCACATGGGAACCCGAGCATCAGGAATGGCTCCGGCAAGTGATCGCCGAGAGCGACCTGATCGATGGCTGGGATGTTCTCGAACTACTCACGCGGATCTCTCCGTCGCAATTACGACCGGCGGAGTTGCTCGCGGTCCTCTCGCCCTTGAAGCCAAGACTCTATTCCATCAGCAGCTCACTGAAGGCCTGCCCCGACCAGGTTCACTTGACCGTGGGACGTGTCGCATGGGAGTTTCAAGGTCGTGAGCGCAAGGGGGTCGCTTCGACAATGTTCGCCGATCGTCTGAAACCCGGCAGTCGCGTGCGGGTGTTCATACAACCATCGCATGGATTTACGCTTCCAGAAAATCCAGAGACGCCTGTGATCATGATTGGGCCAGGGACAGGAATCGCCCCCTTTCGTGCATTTCTGCAGGAACGCCGGGTGACATGTGCTCCGGGGAAAAACTGGCTCTTCTTTGGTGATCAACGGGCAACGACCGATTTTCTGTATCGTGAAGAACTTGAAGAACTACAGAAGTGTAACCTGTTAACACGGCTTGACTGCGCCTTCAGCCGCGACCAGGAGGAGAAGATCTACGTCCAACACCGAATGCTCGAGCAGGGAGACGAACTCTGGAAGTGGCTCCAAGATGGGGCTCACATCTACGTGTGTGGAGACGCTAAGCGGATGGCTGTAGATGTTGATCAGACACTTCGCCAGATTATTGGTCAGTATGGTATGCTTAGTGAGGAAGAGACAGGAGATTTTGTGGCCAACATGATCCAGTGTCAACGATACTGTCGTGACGTCTACTAGAACCTTTGCACACTCAGAATTGATCGGTTAAGAGGGATGCGAGCCAGAGGAAGCCTGCGAAGTTCGCGGCTTTCTTATCATAACGGGTGGCGATGCGGCGAAAGCGTTTCAGGGCTCCGAAGAACCTCTCGATCACATTCCGATGCCGGTAGCTCTCCTTGACGCACCGCTTTCTTGCCTTGCGGTTGGCCTTCGGTTTGATGCAGGCTTTCGCCCACATCCGCTTCACACGCAGCCGGATCGCGTAGGTGCCCAAAAATGCTGTTCTCCGACGTAGGCAATGACAGTGAAGCCGCTCGTCAGATACCCCTGGCTCGTGGCATCATCCCCCACATTCGCCGCAGAAACACCGCTCATGGAAGTGCACTGGGAAAAACTCCGGAAAGTAACAATACAGAGGTGGTGGAACGCACCATCAGTTGGCTGGCAGGCCGTGGCCGCTTCCATGTTCGCTACGACCGCCATCAGCAGATCATCCCACCTGACCCACGCAGCCCACTGTTTTGACGTACTGGGGAGGCGGGTAGCACGCCTGACAAAGGAATTCTTACCAGCTTCCAAAGTGAACACACGCGGGCCAAAACAGTCTCAGAACCTGAGAACTGATGGAACGTTCATACAGAAAATGCTCTAATGGCTGTTTGGTCCATGAGTGTGGTTAGGGATCACTTCCTGATCTTATGGAAGGAATCAGCGATGTACATTGTTTTAGATCTTGATCTGAGAGTCGTGCATCCCACTGCCAGCCAAGAAAAATTTCGCCAGTATCTTTCGGAAGAAGGGTGGACGCCGAGCCCACGAATCCCTCGATGGTACAAAGTTCTCAAAAAGAATCGTCTACCCGTTACTGCCATTATAAGAGCACGAACGGAAGTCAGTATGCTGGCATCGGCGGCAGGCGTTGTCAGCTACCAAGCGACGGTGCATACCAATGACATTGCGAGAATGTCATGGAAGGAAGGGTGAATTCAACCCCTCATCGATCACACAATCTCTATTCCACCCGGAACATTTCATCGGTCAACCATATTGTGATCTATGGCAATCGTGTCCATCGACACAATCGACCCTTCGAGTCACTGCTTTTCTCCGGATGGCTCAAGCGTTGTTTTTGAGTAGCAGAGTAATCCTGAATCGATCGACCTGTTGAGCGATTCTCAATCTGCCGAGGGAATCAACAATTCTGAGCTGTAAGGCTCATTTGTCAGCATCGCTGCAACATCAAAAGGTGTCAGTTGAGGTGCCCCCATCAACAACTGTTTGGGGATCATGACCTGGAATCCTGCGAAAACGCCTGGTGCTGGATGCACCGTGTCAAGTTTGACTCCAAGCTCAGCAGCCATCAGGTAGATGGGGAGGAGATCCATGGAGTGATCGCTGGAGTCGGAAATGAAGGCATCCACAGCGGCAAACAAAGGTAGTGATTGGTCGACAGTCCATATCTTTTCACGAGCAATCATGGTCAGTATTAAATAGGCAGTGTCGTGATTTTTCACACTCAACTGAATGGCAATATCGTCTCCATCGAGATTGGAGATTCGCCCCAACAGGAGCGAAATTATTGCTACCAGCCTTGTCAAATCACTGACCACTTTGACTCCGGGTGTGATATCACTCGACAAAACGCTAACACCTTCCGGAGACTCCATTTGCTCAAATCGATGAATCGACTCATAGAAGACAGCATTCAGATCCAATTCCTGGATCGACACAGGATCTGTGGGGGTGACTCGATGGATCATACGTGCTAATCGAGTCAGGAATTCGTATTCCGCCGCCCCTTTGTCATTTGTGACGAGCGAATGATTACGAGAGGCCTGATTCTCCCGCAGCTTCTTTGCAGCTTGCGAATAATCCCAAAGCCCATGCAAAGCCTGAGGATTCCAACGCTCTGCTGCCGCACAAAACCCCAGCAGTCCTCGCATGGAGTCACTGTGAGATAACTGTTGCCAGATGAAAGCCTTCTGAGCCAGCAATTCATCGTGGCTGACGCGCAGTTGGTAAAGATCGAGAGCCTGCCTGAGCAATATTCTGAGTGAGTCGAAATCCCAAGGTTTTGTCACATATTGATAGGCACCTCCGGTATTCACCGCAGCAATCGCACTGGGTAAGTCTGAGTACGCAGTTGTCAAGATCCGCACGGTCAAAGGGTGCTGTTTACGAGAGTAGTCCAGAAGGTCAACTCCCTGTTCACCCGGCATCCTCTGGTCTGATAACAGGACTCCGATGGGAGCCTCCGAGTTATCCAGTATCTGTCTCGCATCCGCAGCATTCTGAGCTGTGACAATCGAGAATTCATCGTTGAAAACGCGGTCGAAATACTTGAGCGCAGGAGCCTCGTCGTCGACATAAAGCACACGCGGTGAACTGGCGGGAGTATTAAGCGACATTGGCTGTTTCCATCTTTACGGAAGGAAGGGAGAACGTGAATTCGGTGAACACTCCAGGTTGACTATCAACCTCGATGCTCGATTCGTATTGATTCAAGATCGTGTGACAAACGGAGAGCCCCAGGCCGGTCCCTTTACCGACATCTTTTGTCGTAAAAAACGGTTCGAACAATCGTGAGCGAACCTGGCTTGATATGCCGACGCCGTTATCGCGAACTTTGATGAGAATTCGTGATTCTTGTTCTGCAGCCACGATTTTAATGACGCCACCTTTATCTCCATGACGTTCGACAACCGCATGGGCTGCGTTTGTCAAAAGATTTACAAAAACCTGTACGACATGGCTTTCAACAATCATGGCCTCGATTTCATCTGGAACATCGATCATGACTTCGCACTGATTCAACTCGTGCGAGACAAAACGCCTCGCCATTTCCACCACTCTTGAAAGTGCGACCGGACGACGAGGTGGAGCAGCATCCGGGTGAGCAAATGTTCGCAAATCGCGAGTAATATCTCCAATCCGATTCAGGCTGCTGGTAGCATCATCAAGTGATTCATCAACCAATGCGATGCTTGAAGTCGTTGGACTGCGAGTTTTCATAACATTCTTGGCATAGGCAATCGCCATCTGGGCATGATTGACAGGGTTGTTAAATTCATGTAATAACCCGGCAGCTAAACTACCTATCGCGTTCATTTTCTCCGATTGAATGAGTCGAGCTTCGACTTTTTGCCGCTCTATAATTGCCTGTTCGAGTTCGATCGATCGCTGGCGCAGACTGCTTTGCAGAGTTGCCGCTGCAATCAGATTTCGGCATCGAGTCGTTAACTCGGTAGGGCTGAATGGTTTAGTGAGGAAGTCATCGACCCCGGCTTCGAGCATCTTGATTTTGAACGAGTCGTCGACACGAGCCGTTAGAACGAGAACTTTTGTGTCTTTAGCCGCTTCTGACGTCCGTATTGATTCCGCAACTTCAAGACCCGTTTTGCCAGGCATCATCGCATCGAGAATGAGTAAATCTGGCTTCTTCGTTTCGACCGCTGACACGGCCTCAATCCCATCCCGGCAAACAATCACGTTCCCAAGAACGTCGAGAATGCGAGACAGGCAAAGCCGCATATCAGCATCGTCATCTGCGAGTACAATGGTGGCGGTTGATACTTCCTTGCTGGGCTGACGATCATTCTGAGAACTTTGCTGGCGAACTGAGGCGAGTGCAGCAGCACGTCGTAAGTCTGCCCAACTGTCAAATTCTGGCTCTCCAGCAATTTTGGGGGGTGCGTGTACGACCGGAAACTGAACTGTGACAGTCGTGCCTTTTCCCGGCTGGCTTTCTAAAAGGAGTTCTCCATTGTGAGCTGTTGTAATCTCACGCACGAGCGAAAGCCCTAAACCTAAGCCCTGATATTTTCGAGATTCTGAGTTATCTACCTGGACGAATCTCTGTCCGAGTGATGGAAGGTCGGAGGCTTCCATCCCAATCCCGGAATCGCAGACACGAAGAGTCGTCCATTGGGAATCAGCGGCAGCAGATACCGAAACAGAGCCACCCTCCGGTGTGAATTTGATGCCATTCGAAAGAAGATTCAAAATCACTCGCTCAAGGAGGTATTCGTTTGCATCAATTTCTACATCGTCTTCAGGAAGATCCAGACTCAATAAGACGCCCTTACCACGGGCCAGCGGCTGTGCTGATTCGACCAGAGTTTTCAATTGATGGGAAAGACAATAGCGGTTCTTGATGACTGCATGTGTCGATTGATCGAAACGAACAAGCTCCAAAAGATCATTAATCAACCCAAGCAGTCTCAGGCCACCCTGCTGTATGAGTCTGAGAGCGTCTCTGACTGTCGGCGCCAGGCGTTCTGCTGGCCATGCGAGCATTTCCTCGACGGGTGCCATAATGAGAGTGAGTGGAGTTCGAAGTTCATGGCTGATGTTTGCAAAAAATCGCCCCTTCATCTCGTCAGCAGCTGTCAATTCTGAATTGCGTACTTCCAGGTCGTGTCGAAGATCAAATTCTCGTCGTCTTGCTTGAGAGAAAATATGGCAGGCCGTTGCACAAATAATGGATGTCATGGCAATGAACGTCGAGTTCATGACGAGTGCATCGATTCGCAAGGGAATTCGACTATGTGCAATACAGGCAATGAGATACATCCCCAGAACACCAGAGCAGAATGCGAGAGCCTGCCATGCGTTGTAGGGGAGCAATACACAGGTGCCCAGGATCGTCAGATTTAGGCCCGCATAAAATGGTGATACAGAACCTTCAGTGACATAAAGCATCCAGGCGATCGCGGCAGTTGGAGAATAGGCCCAGATGGTACTCATGAGGCCGACGTGTACCTTATCGGGAATGATAAATAGCGTTGCTAAAACGACACCAACAACAATTTCGCATACGATTCTCGCCCATAGAATCGAATAAAAGGCTTCAGGATAGCCTGCCAAGTCAAGGAGAATCCCCGCAGGGATCAACGTCAATGTGAGAACGCAACCAATGCGCGTACGGCGTAGCCAAAGGTCACGCTGAAGTCGTTCGAAATCGAGATCAAGTTCTGAGGAAGTGGACATTTTTAAACTTCCCCTTCCATCGGCTTTCTGACTTCCAAAAACAGATTTTCACCTGTTGTGTCATCGTAAACGACACATGTGGAGTTTTCTGGTGCCATGGCACGCATCCCACATTCATCACGAAGAACCAAAGTCCATTCAAGAATGTGCTCCATAAATCCTCGGCTGGGATGTTTGGTATGGACATTGGTGACCAAAACTGTCCCTCCTTGAACAACCGAGTCATAAAAGAGTTCAACCAGGCGTTGGCATATCGGATCACTGAGGTAATCAAACAGTCCTGCACAGTAGATTAAATCAAAGTGTTCCTTGGGGAATGGAGGCTCTTCCTCCATAGTTTCCAGCAATTCGTGAATTGACCGTCTTGTGAATTTCACATCGAGGGATGACTTCGAGGAGGCCAGAATCTGCGAAATGGTCGACTTTGCGTGTTCGAGAGCCTGTGCATCAAAATCAAGGAGTTCCAACTCCGTCCAATTCGCGCCTTCACCCGATTGTACGAAACGTTGAACTTCGACGGCAGGCCCGCAGCCCACATTTAACACTCGAAAGCGACGGCCCGAGGAGGCATGCTTTTGGGAATTCTCTTTAAGTTTATTGAGTAAAATATCAATCCGATTGCGGTGGGCCTGGGCTGTCGAAATCTTGAGTGGAAACGAATTGACAATCCGCGCATAGGTGTTGGCACCTTCCCACTGATCTCTGACAATCATATTCACCATCTGATAATCACCTGCATATCCCAATGGCTTTGAAAATGTGCGGTGAATATAGGGCGAGCACATGAGCAGCGGGTGGAGTTCCCGCTGGACAAACGACTTATGGGTATTCACGACCTTACGATCAACGAGTTTTGCCACATGCTCGAATTGATCGAAGAGTTCATAAAACTTAGGAAGAACCTGGCTAGCGACATCCTCAGTGAATTCTGTGACAAGATGATTGGATTGTGGAAGCTCACTCAGACCAGAAACCACCTCGCTATGCGATAGCCAGCGGCTCAGATCCCCCAGAAAATTTCGAATTGTCGTCACGAGTTGTTGGTAAGTGGGTTCAAGGCGCTCCTGAGCAGCAGACCAATCACCCAGAAAATTCTCGACCTCTTTGCGAAGTGCAGGCCCAGGGTGCAGATCGGTCAAATCGGCCCAGGGTTCCACCAATGATGCGGAGACAACCGCCAGCAGCCCTGTATTCACAAGGGTTGTTACAACAGCGCGACCCTGATAGATGGGGCGATCGCCTCGGCGAATGACAACCTGCTGCAAAACTTCACTGACCTGGACAATCGAATAAGGGTTGTAGACCTCAAACACAATCGCTGCTCGACTGAGCCGCAAAATTGTTCCGATTGCTGCCGTTCCCTGGCAGTTTTTAAAACTGACGACATTGTCGGCAGCCAGCTTTCCGATCTTCGCCATCATGATTCCTTGTTGTGGTGATTTTCGGAATGATCAAGTTGAATCAGAATCAGCAACTGTAGATTCCATCAAGGTAAAGAATCCTGATGGCGTTTTCATCGATTCTTCGCAAGAAAACATCCTCTAGTACAGCTGAGAGCATCACAGACATTCGAAAAGAACATTAGTAGATGGGAATAGCTTCCTGATCACGAGGTCGCCGGATGGTCTGGGGATCGAAATCTTCGTCTAATAGTTGAACGCGTTCAAGATTCTCGATGTGAAAACCGCAAACTTTCTGATGCAAAGATGAGTGTGCGAAAACCTTCCAGTTTTGAGTACTCAGCTCAAGCCAAAGTGGTGCGGAAAGTGTTGACCAACTGCCACTCTGATTTTGTGAGCAGACCCAAAGCCGTGCTTTCTTTCGTGTTTCGATAGATTTTACCAGAGAGGCCAGACAGCCATGTATGGAAACATCTTTGGCAGGTGGTTCAAACTGAATTGCCTGCATTACACGGAGCATGAACTCCTTATGGTTCGTTGAGAGTCCTTCAAGAACTTCTGCTACAAATGCATCCGTCAGTTGTTTGACGGCTGGTAGAGATTGCAAATTTGATGACAAAACGGCCATTAACAGCATGGCGGTATCTTCAGGCCGAATTCTTGGCAATTTGAACCGAGATTTCATCAACCAGATACCGCCATTTTCCGTTTGATGCACGATTGGCAATCCAGCATCACGGAGCAGTGCGATATCTCGAAAAATTGTCCTTCTGCTGACCTCAAGGTCTACAGAAAGATCGGCAACGCATCTTCGACGTCCCGTCTGCAACAAAACGACCAGCTTGATCAGTCTTTGAAGACGTTCTTTGGTTCCGCTGTTCTGTGTCATATCAAAATTTGGCCCATCCCATCCCGAACTTTACTCGCACAACTGTAGTTTGATCATCTGGGATTCGCCATGCAGAGTCTTGGATTCTGGATACCGTGTTGGATTCTGGGCCCCGTGCAAAACGGGCTTTTTTGAGTTGAGAATCGCTGGAGCGACCGGGGGCAGATGAGCTCGAAAGTGAATGCTTCCTGAAAGCCCAGGAACCCATAAGCACTCCAATTCGGGTTTCGATTCCTATTTGAGACTCAACTGGATGCAAAGTTGCCGAACACTTCCAGACGGATGCAATCCACTGAAACTCTCGGCATGTTTCCCTTGAGATGATGTTCAGAGAATCGAATTCTGATTTCTAAACCAATGGCTTGAGCCAACGGGCGACGTGGCCGGATTGATCGGTTTGATTTTGTTTCAACGAACAACGCAGAATTGTGGCTGCAATTGCATCGGGCTGAATCACTGGAATGTTTTGCACCCTATGTGAAGGTGAGTCGCTCATGGAAATCATCTGGCCCGTTCCATGAAGACCGAGTCACCCGGGCCAATCTGATCTGCTGACGAGTTCAGAAACACGTTCTCTCTCGATACGGATTTGAGCACCTCAATAATCCGGAGCATCGTGTGGAACTCACGCGGCCCACCAAATTGTGGCGTCGTTAACGAAATTTTTTGGTGTGTCTTCGAGGACTGACAATTCTCCGCAGATTTAACCCACTGACCGAATAGCGCAACAACCTCCGTTAGGGTGAGAGCCCTGTTTTGGAGGTGTGTCGTGCTGCATGTTGTCACTTGTCTGTTTAATCCTTGTCGGTATCAGCGGATCTGGAACAATTATGACCGGTTCCGTGAACAGTTGAAGGCTCCATTGACCACCGTCGAGCTCTCATTCGACGGAACGTTTCATGTGCCAGATGCCATTCAACTGCAAGGCGATCCTGCAAAGCACACGCTCTGGCAGAAAGAGCGATTGCTGAACCTGGCGATTCAGGCTGTCCCAGAATCCTTTGATGCCGTTGCCTGGATCGATGCCGACGTGCTCTTCACGGATCCTGATTGGCTGGAACAAACCGAACAAGCTCTCGAACGATTTCCGATTGTCCAGCTTTTTGACAACGTCGAGTTACTCGATGCCAGCAGGCAACTGCTTGAACGTCGCCCGGGAGTCGTGGCCAAGTATCTCGAAACGCGGAACTCCTCTGTTCAATTGGCCCACCCCGGTTTCGCCTGGGCGGCCCGAAGAAACGCGCTCACCGCTGGTCTCTTCGATCAGGATGTCGTCGGTGGAGGCGACACCACCATGCTCCATGGCTGGTTAAAAACACCTTCTCCATTCCTCGATGAATTGCGATCTGCCGGATGGCGGAGGGCGATTTCTCATTGGGAAGACCACGCTTATCCCGCAGTCAACGGTGAATTGGGAGCTTTGTGTGGCACCATTCAACATCTGTGGCACGGTGACCGCAAAAATCGTCATTACGTTGATCGGATGCGCTGGCTCACAGAGCACGATTACGACCCTGCGACAGACCTGAGGCTCGATGACCAGGGGTTGTGGACCTGGAGTTCTCACAAACCCGCCATGCATTCGGCCATTCGCCGCTATTTTCAGATCCGGCAGGATGATGGCCCGGTTCCACCACACGATGCGATCAGAGTTTCAATTTCGAAAGACATCGAGAATCCCGCACACCCCCCTGTCTGCACCCCCTCAGCATCCTCAGGTGCAGTGGGCGAAGCAAAATCAAACGAGATACCAGATCGGTGGAGTTACCGCTGGCAGCGTGAGCGGGTAAACGGCATTCGCTCACAACTTCGCGATAACAGGCTGAGTATCGATAAGTTGTTCGCCAAGAATGTGGTGGCTAATCAAGGTTACCGTGTCCCACGTTCATTAGCAGGAGATGATCTATCATTTGTCCTGAAACCCAACTCCGAAAGCTGTGCCAAAAACGTCGTGGTCGTGCAAAACGGACAAATCCGCTTTGGACAGCAGTATGGCAATGTGTTGGAAGAGCTGGTTGTCGATGAGAATGGGCAGGTACCACCTCGGGATTTCAAATGCTATTGCTTTGGGTACGAAGTCAAACTGATTCAGGTCATCAATCGCCTGACAAAAACATTCGCTTACTATGATCCACTTCATTGGGAAGCGCTCCACGATGTCTGCGGCCGCCCCTGGGAGGATCACGCACGGCCTGAACGCTTACCCGAACTTCTGGCAATGGCCCGCCAACTTTCGAGGCTCTTTGATTTTCCTGTGCGTGTCGATGCCTACATCACTTCTGAGAGTGTGGTCTTTGGTGAATTCTGCCTCGCTTCCGGCCTAGCACAAAATCTCCAGCCAGCAGCCGACGCCCTTCTGGGACGCTGGTGGCGGGAACATTTCGACGCCCTGGGAATTGCCGACGAATTCAGCCGCGATGACTTTCCTCAAGCCTATCTCCCCCAGATCCAGGCTCACTGAGCCTTCTTCGCCTCCGCGAAGCCGTTATCCGCTTTTCGCTTTCCCAGCCTCTTTCTGCGAGGAAATAGATGCTCTCTGCAGCTCAAGCCCATGAATCGAACGAAACATCCCACTGGGGCGTAGGGATCACCACGGCTCCACGAGAGATTCCCACATTAGATGCCACGCTGGATTCTGTATCTCGTGCCGGTTTCACAGAGGTACAACTCTTCGCAGAACCAGACACACCGCTGCTATCCCGCAAGAGTTCTCATCGACAGAACGTCACCATCTCTCAACGCGGCACCACGCTCGGAGCATTCCCCAACTGGTATGTCTCGCTTACGGAACTGGTGTTGTCGCAGCCAAGAGCGAAGGGCTATCTACTCCTGCAGGATGATGCGGAACTCGCGGCTTCTCTGGTGCCCTATCTGGAGCAGAACTTCCCCGAATGCCCATTGCCGCAGGGGATTTACTCCCTCTATTGCCCAGCTCATGAAGCCCGGCCTCAAACTCGCGGCTTTGTCGCAATTGATCCTGGCTGGCAAGCCTGGGGAGCCCTCGCGTATCTCGTCTCACCTCTCACCGCCCGGCGTCTTCTCACCGACCGCACAATTCTTGACCATCGACCCCATGGGGCAGCTGCCGGGCTGAAGAACATCGATTCGGTCGTGGGCTGGTGGTGTCGCCGGGCCGGTGTCCCTTACTTCGTGCATCAGCCCAGTCTGGTGCGCCATCTGGGCGAAACCAGCACGTTGTGGCCACACGCCACCGCCACGGGACAACGCCAGGCTCGCGATGTCATCACCGATGCCAGCGCAACATTTTCGCATTAGGTGAAGGCTGTGATTTTCTGCCTGTCTCGCACTTCCCGCCTTCTTCCCCTTCCCCTCGTTAGAAAGCCCATCCCTTGTCCACCGACACCCCACCGCTCCCGTCGTTCGTCACTCGTCTGAAGCATTTCTTTTCGGCCCTTACACAACATGCTGCCGATGGCTTCGAAAAAGTCTCGGAAGAACAACTGCAAGAGCGGCTTTCGATCTGCCAGCAATGCCCTTCGTTCACCGGAACTCATTGCCGGGAATGCGGCTGCTCGTGCTCGGGCAATAACACCTTTCTCAACAAACTCGCCTGGCGATCCGAAGCCTGCCCTCTCGCCAAATGGCCCGCCCTTACCGAAGAAACCCCGCCCGCCACCACCTGAGATTCTCCCATCGGTTGATCGAATCTTCTGCCACTGCTCCTTCTCGCCCTTTCGCCTGTTTTCTCACCCTCCCGCACTGTGTCCTCTCCCAGAAAGACTCTTCCATGTCCACAGAACCCTTCGTCAGTGACGTTTCCATTACTACAGGCAACTCCGAGCACTGCTCCGCGCCCGATACGGCTCAAGCTCCCGGCTGTAGCTGCGAATGTCCGCCCACTTGCCCGGCGAAAACCGAGCCCAAATCCACCACCGACCAGTCCATCCGCTACTCCACGGGCGAAATCTCCTACCGCGTGAACGATCTTCCTTCGCTGACAGCCGGTGGTATTCCCTGGGGACACAGCCGCAGCTTCACGCCGCAGCTCGAATTCGATCAGAACGTTGGCCAGGGCTGGAACTGGCACGTCGCCCATGTCCCTTACCTGATTCTCCGCGACACTGAAGTCATCGTCATGGGCCGCGGCCTCGCCGAACTCTGGTTCGACCGCGATGAAAACACCTTTGCGCCTCGTTTCGGCATCAAGCAGCAACTCACCTACAACGCCACCACTCAAAACTACACGCTCCGTTCTGTCGATGGCGATCTCCAGATCTTCGACAATGAAGGTCTCTTCCTCCGCCAGGTTGATCCCGCAGGGAATCAACTCGTTGTCGAAGCTCTGCTCACAGGCACTCAACTCCCCGCCTCGATCAAACGTGTCACCGGCGATGTCACCGAGCAATACGCCTACAGCTACACCTCGGGCGGCCCCGCAGGTTCACTTCTCACCGAAGTCGTCCTTCGCCGCAAAGTCGGTTCCGGCAGTTGGCAAAATGTCGCCTCTGCTATTTACACCTATTACGCCAGTGGCAATCCCTTTGGCGATACCGACGACCTGCAGACAGTCACCACTCGTTCCTGGCAGAACAACGCCTGGCAAGACACCGGCACGACTCTTTATCGCTATTACCTGCCGCAAGCAGCTTCTTCGGGAAGTAGCGGTGCCATTCCCGCCCAGCGTGGCCATCTCCTCCGCTATGTCGTCAAACCTTCTTCGTTCGACCGCCTCGCTGCCGATCCCGCAGTCAGCGATCCGCTCACCGCTGCCAACAGTCTCGTCGCCCTCTATGCCGATTACTACTTCGAGTTCGATGAAGCCCGCCGCGCGACCCGTGAAGTCCGCTCCAGTGGCTCGCAGATCTTTGATTACGAATACACCACCAGCAGCTTCTCAGCCGCCCACAACCACTGGCACACGAAAACCGTCGAAACCCGGCCCGATGGCTCACGCCACGTCGTCTTCACGAATGCCGATGGTCGCGTCCTGCTGAAATCGCTCGAAACCGGTGTCAGCCCCGCCCTCGAAGAGTGGATCGATTACTATCGCTACAACTCGAATGGCTACGTCGAATTCCACGCCCATCCCGATGCCGTCATCGGCTACGACGAAGAGCTGCCTGATCTCGTCGAATACTCTCCCTCCACCAACACTGCCACCTATCTCTACAACAACACCGGCCTCATCGAACGCTACACCTACCACGCTCCCACCGCCTGGCTCACCAGCGAATCGGTGCAGGAAGGTCTCGCAGGTACGCCGCGTGTCGTTCGCGAAATGGAATACATTCCCTGCTGCCACGGCAGCACTTCCAGCAGCAGTTCCTCCGGTTCCAGCAGCAGTGGTGGAGGTAGTAGCTCAAGTAGCGAACCCTGCCGCTACTTCCTCTCCCAGGAAACTCTCTATCGCGACGAAAACGCCACCACCGCCGCCATCACCACTTACGACTACACGTTCTACGAGGGAACCTGCGCCATCCACGAACGCGTCACCACCCTCCCGCTCGTCTCTCTCGTCGAACACGGCTCTGGCGTTAACAACACCCGCCGCGAAGTCTACGACCTCTACGGACGCCTCACCTGGAGTCGCGACGAACGCGGCGTCATCACCCACTTCGTCTACGATGAACTCACCGGCTCCCTCATCCAGCGGATCGCCGACGCCGACACCGCGCTCCTCACCGGCGTCCCCACAGCTCTATCGTCTCTCTGGGAAACTCTCCCGCAGTTCGGCCTCCACGCGATCACCGATTTCACGGTCGATCCCCAGGGCCGCACAATCCAATCTCTCGGCCCCGTCCACAACATCGACCTCGCCGGAACGGCAACAGCGGTCCGCACCGCCTCCTGGATGCTCTACGACGACGCCAACCACACCTCCTACAGCGCCCAGGGCTACATCAAGACCAGCGATTCCTCCGCGACACTCGTCAACCCCATCTCGATCACCATTGCCGATAGTGCCGGAAAGACTCTCGTCTCGGCTCACGCCACCCTCTCCAGCACTGCAGGCGATCTCGCCACCTGCCTGAGCACCCACGGTGCCGTGACCCAGGCCGATTACACCCGCCTCAGCACCTTCCAGTACACCGAGTGCTGCCTCGCTGCCTCTCAGCGGGCCTATCACACCATCCCCACCACCGGCGAAGGCAGCCCCGGCACCCACTACGACCAGACCTCCTTCGGCTACGACGCCCTCAAACGCCGTGTCCGCACGGTCTCTCCCGGCGGCACCATCTCCGCAGTCGTTCTCGATCCCCGCGGTCTCACCTTATCAACCTACATCGGCACCAACGATACCGGCGCCACCGAACAGGATCCCACCGGCGCCACGGCTCCCGGCGGCAGCCATCCCTCGAACAACATGGTTCTCGTCTCCGCAGCCGAGTACGACATCGCGGGCCGCCCGATTCTCTCGACACAACACGTCGATAGCAGCACCACACGGGAAACCAGCTATAGCTACGATTACCGTGGCCGCCGCCTCGTCACCCACGGCGAAGAAAACTTCTGCCAGAAAGAAACCTACGACTTCCGCGGCCAGCTCATCCGCAGCGAACGCTACGACGGCTCTCCCACCGGCACACTCTTAAGCCGCAGCGAGACCGATTACGACGCCCTCGGCCGCCCCTACCAATCCCGCCGCTACGCCGTCAACCCCTCCACTGGTAGCGTGGGGAACGCCCTCATCGACCGCACCTGGTACGACGCCTCCGGCCAGGTCGTCAAATCCCTCCCCTCCGGCTCGAAACTCTTCACCAAGAGCCAGTTCGATGGCCTGGGCCGCACTGTCGCCACCTTCGCTGCCTACGATCTCGATGAATCGGCCTATGCCGACGCCTTCGACCTCTCCGACGACATCGTCATCGAATCCTCCCACACCACCTTCGACCTGGCGGGCCACGCCCTCTCCAGCACCTCGAAGCAGCGTTACCACACCGCCGACGACACCGAACCCGGCGAACTCGGCCACCCCACCAGCACCACCCAGCCCCAGGCACGCGTCACCCATCAAGCCCTCTGGCACGATGGCATCGGCCGCACTCTCGCCACCGCCAACTACGGCACCAACGGCGGCTCAGCATTTACTCGGCCTGCACTCATTCCTGCTCGTTCTGATACTATCCTTGTCAGTAGCCAAACTTACGACGAAGCGGGCAACCTGTTCGAAACCACCGATCCCGCTGATATGACCACACGCTTCATCTACGATGATGCCGGTCGCCGCACGCAGGCCATCGAAAACTATGTCGCTTCACCTGTGGGGAGTGATGAAAACCGCACCACGAATATGACTTACAGTGCCGATGGTCAACTCGCCACACTGGTTGCGGTGAATGCTTCCACAGGGAATCAAACCACCACCTACACCTACGGCACTACGCTGGCAGATTCCGAAATCGCCGCCAGCAGCCTGCTGCGCTCGGTCGCTTATCCCGATTCCACCGGCAGCAGCGATGAGGTCTTTCTGACATATAACCGTCAGGGCCAGCGGCTGTCACTCACCGATCAGATCGGCACTGTCCACCACTACGAATACGATGGACTGGGACGTTTGACGGAAGATCAAGTCGCCACCCTGGGCACAGGTGTCGATGGTGCGATACGTCGTCTGGCGACGACCTATGACGAACGCGGGCTGGTGCATCAATTGACCAGTTTCGATGCCGCCACCTCAGGAAATGCTGTTAATCAGGTGCAGTTCAAGTACAATGACTTCGGGCAGTCGATCCAGACGTTCCAGGAGCATGGCGGCACCGTGAATACCGGCACTTCACCCAGCGTGCAGCGAGGTTACGCCAACGGCAGCACAAATACAGTGCGCCCACTGAGCCTCACCTACCCCAACGGCCGGGAACTCACCTACGACTACGGCACCACCCACGAAATCAACGATGCCCTCAGCCGCATTGGCTCGATTGTGGATGATGACACGACCCACCTGGCCGATTACGAGTTCCTCGGCCTGGCAGGCGTCATCCAGCAGACCAGCCCCCAACCCAATCTACGGTACACGCTGGCGGGAGGTTCCAACGATCCTGACACTGGAGACATCTACACCGGCCTGGATCGTTTGGGCCGGGTGAAGGACTCCCGCTGGTACAGCACCTCCACCAACGACGACCTCTCCCGCATCCAGTACGGCTACGACAGAGCCTCGAACCGCATCTGGCGGAAGAACCCCATCGCCACGGCCAACAGTGCCGAATACGACTGGCTCTACACCTACGACGGCCTCCAACGCCTGAAAACCGCCAACCGCGGCACACTCAACGGCACCCAAACCGCCCTCACCTCCACCGCGTTCAAGCAGGACTGGAATCTCGACCCCACCGGCAACTGGGAAGGATTCAAGCAGAGTGACAACGGTTCCACCTGGAGCATGGAACAGGAACGCACCGCCAACCCGGTCAATGAAATCACCGACATCACCAACACGGTGGGAAGTGCCTGGGCCGACCCGGCCTACAACGCTGTCGGCAACATGACCACCATCCCCAAACCCAAGCAGATGGACGAAGCCTACACGGCCACCTACGACGCCTGGAACCGGCTCGTCAAACTGGAAGAAGAAGTCTCCAGCACTTTGGAAACCGTCGCCGAGTACCATTACGACGCGCGGAACTTCCGAGTGGCTGTCAAAACCTACAACTCCGGAGTGCTGGACGAAACCACCCACGCCTACTTCACAGATGGTTGGCGAAACATCGAGGAACGGATCGACTCCAATTCGACACCCTCCCAACACCACATCTGGGGCCTGAGATACATCGACGACCTCATCCTCCGCGACCGCACCACCGCTTCCACATTGGACGAACGCCTCTACGCCCTCCAAGACGCCAACTGGAACGTGACGGCGGTCGCAGGCGAAGGCGGCGACCCTCAGGAACGCATTGAGTATGACGCTTATGGAGTGGCAACCGTTAATTCACCATATTTCGACAGCCTTTCAGCCAGCGACTTCAATTGGGAAACAACGTGCTGCGGATATTGGCACGATCTACGCACTGGACTGAGTGCCATACGACACCGATTTTACTTTCACGGACTCGGGCAATGGACTTCTCGTGATCCACTGGGTAGCCTTGCGGGTTCGCATTTGTACCAGTACGCATTATCAATGCCGACTAGTTTTTCCGACCCTTTTGGACTTCAAGAGGAAAGTTCACATGAGGATTGGATGGCCGAGTGGGTGCTACGCAATCCCAAATGGGATAAAGGCCTAAGCCCTCGCAAGAAAGAATTAGTTAACCAATACTTGACTTCCACCGTAAGGCGAGGCTGTGTCGGACTTACTTGTGTAGAACTTGGAATTAAAGAAGGCAAAGGGGACAAAACATGGCCAGATATGAGAAATTGCTACGCCACTCTATCCGAAGCGAAGGATAGAAAGAACGTAATGGAGGAACAAAATATCTGCAAAGGAAAAAACTGCAATCACGAGAAAGCAAGGCCTAGAATTTACTCGATCCATTTCTGGAACAATCGGGGAAAGAACAGAACGAAGCCTGACGCCAGTAAGAACTCTTCGACTGGTAAGATTGATCTTTCTAACTGGGATCGAGTGAGAAGGCCTCAACTACCTGGAGATTCTAACTGGGTCAATTTTGACTATGGATATCTTAACGATGACGGCATGATGGTACACGCTGATCACGAACACCGACCTGATCTCCCAGGGGTCGGGCCGATGACAGTGCTAACGAGCTCCGTCGAAGACTGGATGGTAAATAATACGGACTTTAATTACGAGGTGTGGTGTGTCGCATGTGAAACTAACGAGGCAATAAAATGAGAAGTCAGTTTGTAATGCACCTCTCCCTTGCAGCATGCATCTTTGGATGTGGCATCGACGAATCTAAGGCGGTGAAAACCACGGCCTCGCAGCCACCCTATTACAATCCCAAGGCAGTTGAATCGAATCCAGATGGGGCCACACTGGAAGAGCATGATACGAAGAATAAGAGCGATTTCCGTTCAGCAATCCCTTCTCTTAGCCTTTATGAGCCAAAGATCACGAGACTACGCGGAAAAATCGTAGAAAGGCATGATCTTGCCAAGATGCATAAGTATTATTTAGTTAGCGACACCGGTGAGTTTTATGCACTTGACAAATGGGTTCCTGCCAATCAGGTGCTCAACACAGAATGCGATGTGATTGGAGTGAGCATGGTTCCCACGCCTAGACATGCAGAGCAACTCGTTTTAGAGGCCAATTCGCAAATGCTTCCAGGTCAGTCGATCCCAAAATCTCCCATTAAAGGGGTGTTGCATGATGTTTCTGTTACAGCTGTAGGCGATGAATGATGCGAGCACAAGCAAGGTACGGCAGTCCCGCCGGGTGACATAGGTTGCTCGTCTTCGAGCTACCTGTGTGCCAGCGGCACAGGCGGTTTTGGCTCGCCTGCGATCGTTTCGCTTGTGCCCGGCCGAAACCCATTGATTCCACCCGAACCCAGTTCAAACCAACCCCAAACTTTCTCCTGACCCATTTCCGCCCCCATCCCTTCAACCCCGGCCGTCATCCCTGGCGGCCGGTTTCTTTTCCTCTCCCATTTCCCTTCCTCTCTTCACAATTCCCTCCCCATCCACCTCGAACCAAACCCATCCCCAACCCCTTCTCTCCCAATCCATCCCCCACCCCATTCCCGAAAGCCTCTCCCATGACCACACGAACTGTCGAAACCCCCAACCCCGCCACACCCTCCGCCAGTTTCCCCCTGGTCCCCCTCCTGAAACCCGCCTCCGGCAACCTCACCCTCACCGCCACCGTTTACCGTGATTCCGGCGACGACACCCCCACTCTCGTCACGGTGAAAAATCAAACCGGCGCTACGCTGGGATCAACAACCCTGACCACACCGCCAGGAAACCTGACCGCGAACATCAGCATCCCCGCAACAGCAATACAAACCTGCCAAGTCAAACCCACGATCGAATGCACGCCAGAGCCGCCAGTCTTAACCTCGTGTTGTGAACAACCAATTCCGAGAACGTTGACGGTGACGACTGAAATCACTGGTGACACTAGCAACGTCGGAGGTACTTATAAGATTAAGTATAGGCCAGAAAGTACCTTTTACGCACCGGCTGAATGGTGGTCTGAACCCTCCGCGGGAGGAGATTGCCAAGATGTTGTACTGCTATGTAGTCCTTCCTGGGCTTCCGATGAACTACGGCTCGTTGTTCAGGGAACATGCGACAGGGGCACTTATTTTGACAATGAGGTAACAGTTGTCTCGTGCTCTCCGCTATTGATCGAGTTTACATTCACCGCGACAGGCATCTATAGCCCAGAGGAAAACATGGTAGTGACCGGAACTATCACGGAGTAACGAAGCTTATTCTCGAAGGAGGTCACAGCGTACATTGAATCGAGGTATTCATGGTTCAAGGGCATGGATATAAGTCTACTTCCCACTGTTTGTTCATCTTTTGAACTGCTCCAACCCATAGACACCACCAGAACCCAGTTCAAAACACCCCTAAACGTCCTGCTGCCCCATTTCCATCCCCACACCCTCAACCCCGGCCTTCATCCTTGGCGGCCGGTTTCTTTCTCGTCGGGCCTTTTTTGACCTTTCCCACCACACCACTGACCCATTCTCTCTTTTCCCTTTCAAATCTCCTCTTCGAGGCACACCGCCATGTCCAATGAACGCCATGTTCTCACACCCAATCCCGCTACCAATGTTTCCTGTCTTCCAATGACGCCGCTCCTCAAGCCCTTCGCAGGCGATGCAACGGTCGAAGTTACCGTCGATCGTGACACCTCCTACACCGGCCCCTATACCGTTCAGATCCGTCGTCAAGGCGCCACCATCGCCTCGACCACTGTCGCCGCACCCGACGTTCAAGAAACGATCTCACTCAACGTCCCAGCCACGCAACTCACAGGCTGTGAACTTAAACTCGAAGCCTGCGTACAAACCTTTGTCTCTGTCCCCTGTTGTACGGAACAAATCCCTGCATCTCTAAACGCTCGGTTGGATTTTGATTCTCTGTGTCCATGCGACGAACCAATCTCTGTAGCGCTGGACTACAATCCAGCGTCCCAGAAATGGGAAGGAACTGCGGACGTCTACCCCTGCCCGGAAGTATTGGAGGAGAGCAACTCAAAAACATGGTACATTTCCCTCGCTTGTAGCGAAGAATGCAGTAGTGGATGGGAATTGCAGATGAGTCCCTGTGAGGGAGAACTTGAGTGTTCAACATCCGGAGGTTGCTCCCCAATATCACTTGAATTCAGCGCTGCCGCACTGTTTGACTGCTGCGGAAACTCGTCTATCTATGGCAATGTCCATGTCACTATTTCAGGGTAACCGCAAAGTACAACAAGATTTTGTTGCCTCCCTCGACCATGACCTCTCTGCTCATTGACAACTCTGCAAAGCGTTTCTCCCACACCCCTGCCCGGGATCACTCTCCGGCAGGGGCTTTCATCCTGCCCGCTCTGCCGCCGCTCTCAGAGGCGGATGTAACGTCCGTCCATCCAGAATGACGGCTGTGGGCTCAGTCCCGCGATCGGCGACCAGTCGAAAAATGGCCCTTAAATCGGCCTCGAAGACTCCCGCATCCAGCCAACGCCGGGCCTGCTGATCGACCGCATCCCATGGAGGAAAGTCATGAGGCAGAAAACGCCACCGGACACCCGTGCGAACGAGATAACTTATCGCATTGAACACCTCTCGCAAAGAATGCTTGCTTTGCGGAGCATCCTCGCACACGAGAGCCAGATAACCCACCAACAATTCCCATTCGTCATCCATGACTTCTGTGGATAAGCCTTCCGGGATGTGTCCATGGTCGCTAAAGAAAAATGCAGCTCTCACGTAAGCCCATAACAGCCTATAGGCATTCTACTTTTGCTCTTCATCGGCTTCTGTCTCTTTTTCGCTGGATTGTCTGGAGAAGAAAATGGCTGATATCACCATGCCTGAAATCGCAATTAGAATGAGCCATTCAGTTACCTCGGGACTAAAAAGTTTCTTCTGTTTCCATTCTATCAGGAGAGACCGTAACCAAAACCAAATTCCCCATTTATTCATCTGAATACCCTTTCACAACTTCAGAATCCGACCTCGCAGTATCATCCGGTCCGCGTCACAAAATCACATGGCGTCATTCTCCAGGGAATGATGCCGTGTTCATCAACCCACTTCGTGGAGTTAGACCAGTTCTCTAAGGGACATCTACCCGGGAAAGTCTTTCATTTGAGAGAGTGAGACACCCAGAAATCCACTTCGCAGTCCACTGTTACGTAGCACACGGTTCGCCTGCATATTGAGCCAAAAGAACGAGAAGACGCTCAAAAGCGGAACCAACGCCAGAAATGGAGCAAGTGCGGCAACTAGTGAAGCGATGGTCTTCCACGCCGGAAGCCTGATTACCAGGCACAGTCGGATGATGGCGGCCATCTGTAATAGCAAGACCAAGATTCGAAGTGGCCAGAGAATGAGTAATTGTGGCCAAAAAAACATCGCAATCGGGAGGGGCAGCAGAGAGAGAATCAATAGCTTCTGAGCGATGACAACGTCTCTTAAATTGATCGATTGTTTCTGTGCTGACGCCATTTGGCGCGTCACCTCAACGGGACGTGTTGTTGAATTGAACTGTTGTCGAGACTTTTCTGGCAACTCGAGCTGACGTCCACTCGCCCGAATAGTTCCTGAAATCATCAGTTTCAACCCACATTGAGGACATTCGGGCGGCAATCCAGTTCGAATATCGTTTGAAGAGATTGCATGCGAACATTGAGGACAGTTCATGCTTTGAATTGGCGATTTCTGAGAACGCGGACGGGCCGTGGCACTTCCCTTAGCGACGGAGTTATCTGCACAAAAATCTGGCCAATCGGATACCGGTTTCCAATCATCGCCGTTCTTTGGACAAATCAGATCCGTCGATTTGATTTTCCCTGCACGAATCAACGCATGAAGCTGTTCTGTTTCGAAAGGTCCCGCCCGTTTTTGCCCCCGACTGCAATACCATGGTCCAATTGTTGACATGTTTTCAACTCTATCGATATAGGAAAGATGTATGACTCATCATCTGGATTGATTGGCAACTGCTCTCCAGGGAATTTCCTGTCTTTTGGAGACCAACAGAACAGTCATCAAAGTCAGGAAGACCAGTTCAATAGATCCAATCAGTAGTGTTGACATGTCAATAAGAACTTCATAAGTCGGGGTTGGCTTAACTTCCACAACTTCCAGGTTTTGATATATCACGATTACAAGAATTATGAAAAACATGTAGAGGCTCCAGGAGCCGACATATGTAGCCAAGGCCATCCATACGGAGCGACGATCATAAGAATTTAGAAGGTAGCCCGTGATCAGCCAGCCCGCTGCAATGATCGAATTGAAGAATATCCCTACAAATGCCATCAAATTATCCCATTGGTAAACGACTGAATCCGGAGGTGATTTGGGATCGACCATGATTGTTATCACAACATTCACAAGCCAAAGAACAGGGTTTATTACCAAAGCATAAAATGCCAGAATGCGAACGATCTGTATGGGTGGCAACAGATGCCCAAGAGCGCTCTGATTCTCAGGTGGCACGTTGAATGAACGAGGTGTTTCGATGCAATGTGGGGCCAGCTGTGGCCATTGACCTGCAAGCCTCCATTCTTTGCCTCCCACCGGGCAGAAATGCTGGCAGGCCTGCAGCATTCCCGACCGTAAAGCGGCGGCAACATATCCAGTGCTATATGGACCAGTCACAGTCTGATCGACAGCAACCCACCATCGATCAGTCTCTTCAGGAGTACTCTGTGGCATGATGTCTCTTTATCGATTCCAGGGAGTGAATTCGACGCCGTAACGCTGAGAGAGTTCTGCTCGAACAAGAACTGAGCGATGGAGTGCATCACTCAGCTCCCGCTGAGCGTCCTTCGTTTTGGCGGCCATTTCCTGGGCTTTGCCAAAAGGATCTCCAGTAGCTCCTCGAATGAAAGCTTCCAGAACAATTGACGGATCGTTAGATTCCAGAAGGACAGCCAGGTACTTTCTAAGTGCTTGACTGAGGTTCAATGCACACTGAATTGCAGCAGGGTCGACATTGACCACCGCCTCCCTTTCAAGGACATCAATAAGCCCTCTCAGGTACTCCTCCTGATCACTCACATTCTTTGTCGGTGGAGCGTCATGAATCCAGCTGGCTAACTTTTCCCAGTAGTCATAAGTCGCTTGAGGCACGGGATCGTTAACGGCTTGTTGCTGAGAAGCATCCGTGTAGAAGCCAGATGATGACGTCGTCTCACTAAGATTTGTGTTAGATCCTGATGTAACTCCTGACACTGGCATAATGAGAGCCAGAAGACCGCACATCCCAATTAACAGAAGCCCCAAGACTCCAATGGCCGCGCAGCCTCCAACAAGCATTGAATTCCATTCAATGGTTTTTGGCGCGGATGAATGTAACTGTGGTAGGCGAGGAGGCTGGGGCGACGATGCTGACGCGGAAAATGAAAGTTCAGGCAGACTGCTGGCTGGTTGCCATTTCTGACCGTCCGCCGAAATACGGGTTTCCGGCCTCAACGCACCTTGTTGAGACAGCTGTTTTAGCTCCTGAAGCGTCATGGGCCCCAGAACGGCATTGTCCAGATGGACGAGCCATGTTTGCATCGTAAATACCCCTGGCAGAAAAAAGAGAGCGCCGAACCACGACCGCTCTCTCAACCCCCGCCAAGGGGCGTACAAAACAGTACATGGCCGACGCCCCCGTGCGGGGGCGCGGTCCAAGCACTGCTCTTGTACTCAAGGGCTTTACAGCCCAGGTTGGCGGTTTTGAGAGAAGCAGTTCTTGACGCTCGCGCGTCTTCACGATGTAACGAGGCCGCATTCACGCAACCTCGGGAACAGACAATTCACTCCGTAGAAACAGACTCGCACCGCCACACATGGCAGTTCTTCAAAGAAAATCTATCCAACTGTCAATCATCCTGCCAACGAAAATCTGTTCAGAATTTCAGAGAAACAACGTTGGGAAATAATAATCAGAGCAGCAACATTGAAGACGGTCAGTATCCCCGTGTCGTACCTTGACTCTTCATTTCGTTGTCAAAACAGAAGTAACACAGCAGATTTTAAGTGTTTACTGAGTAAGCAATTGTGGATGTGCTCATTATGGTAAGACATCACAACGAAGCCGTATGGACACTCAGAATGGATCAGTTAAGAGGGAAACGAGCCAGGGGAAGCCCGCGAAGTTCTCGGCTTTCTTATCTTAACGGGTGGCGATGCGGCGGAGGCGTTTCAGGGCCCCGAAGAACCTCTCGATCACGTTTCGATGCCGGTAGCGCTCCTCGACACAACGTTTCTTCACCTTCCGGTTCCCCTTCGGTTTGATACACGCCTGCGCCCACATCCGCTTTACACGCAGCCGGATCGCGTCGCTGTCGTAGGCCGCGTCTGCCAAGACATGATGCGCACAAAGACCTTCCAGCTGTTTCTCTCCCCCAAAGAATAGGGCAGATGGGCGTCACCCACCTGTTCCGGATTTTCCCCGGCCTGACGGCGCCCTGTCGTAGCGATGGGACGAGCTTTGACCGTCGTCGAATCGATCTGAACATCTTCCAGTTCTGGATCTTGCAGAGCCTCGGCAATTTTCTGCCATGTTCCTGTCAGGCACCAGCGGTTGTACCGCCTCCAAACCGAGTGATTTCAACCAAATCATTCGGGGAGATCTGTCCACGAAATCCCGGTTTTGAGTACAAAAATCACACCTTCGACAAAGAGTCGATTGTCGGCTGCAGTACGACCGGGATCACCGGCTTTGCCGGAACAGAGCGGTTCGAAGCGTTTCCAAAGCTCATCCGAAAGTGCATGTCGCTTGAGCATAATCCCTCTTCCTTGAGTGAACGGCCACTCTATAAAGCGGCACAATCCGCGCAAGACCGAAGTACATATGGTCTGAAAATCTATTTCAATGTGAATTGGCTGTGTGGGATAATTTTCGATCAAATACGCATAGCAAACGTGAATATAGTACACAGTGAGTATTTGCAGTTGGTGGGCGATGCGTTTCAATCCGAACAAGTCAATTACCGGGATCACGGAACTCAGTTGAGTCAAAAATTGCGGTCATAAAATCCTCCTGACCCAATCAGCCGTTTGATGTCGATCCAACAAATAATCGAACAGAACCTCTTGCTCGATACACGCCGGCATTAACGGTTGGAACTTGCTGAGGCGATAACCCGGCAGTGCAGCCCGGACTTCTTGCCAGACAGAATCATCGTTCCAGAAGTCGGTGGATGCCAGTTCTCGGATCACTGATTTGAAGGCTGTTTCAGTTATATCCGAGTCTCTAAATCTCACGGAGAAGTTGTCAGGTGTGATGGTCCATGTCGGCTGAAGCGCACCAATCGCATACCGAATCGTCGAATTGACCCTGCCTCCGGCAAATGTGTGCCAAATGACCTCATTCCCATCCTTATTGAAGTTGATTCCACCAACAATCGGCTCAACCAGGCACTCCATTCGGTTTCGTTCTTGAGTAACCAGATCAGCGGCTGGTGGCATAAGATATTGGTATTCGTCGTCGGCGGTGACTATCTCCAGGATCTTCTGACAAAGGTGGAACCCCAGAAATTGGGGTAGGTACCCACCCCATGTCGGCTGTCGTCCTCGCGGGGCTGGCTCGACAACGACCAGTCGATCTTTATGGACAACCTGAAATACCGCCCACGCACGCCCGCCCAGAAGGAAACAACTCACGCCATCAACCAGCCCATCAACGAAATCCTGAGTCAAGGTTCCGATGACCTGCCGGTTGACCGTTTCTACGTTGTACGATTGGGGACTCGAAAAGACTGCGTATAGCTCCATGAAGTTGCGGCGGCCAAATCGTCGCTCCGCCTGGGGTCCCAGGATCAGTCGGCCACTCATCAGAAGCAATGAGCCATCCTGTATCATCCACTCAATCAGCCGATCGAACTCCTTTCGGCTGATCCGCTGAAAGTCAGGCACGCCACAAAGGTGTTTCCAAGCCACGTCGGTAGGAATACCGTTTTCAGCCAGCGACATCGCCAGCAACTGATGAATGAGGACCGGCCAGCAACGCTGGTTCACCGGAACATCTTCAACCCAACCAGCCTTCGCCAGTTCGATCAGGGCGATGGCCTGCAATATTGAGTCCGTGCTCTCGCAAAAGAAGGTGGTGTTGGCCGCCTGTCCCTCCCTACGGCCAGTTCTCCCCATTCGTTGAAGGAACGACCCGACGGTCTCAGGTGCGTTGGCCTGCAAGACCTTATCGAGGTCACCAACGTCAATGCCGAGTTCCAGCGTTGACGTGCAGACAATGCATGCACCGGATCCGTGATGAAACTCCTGTTCTGCCAGGAGCCGTTCCTCTTTGGAGACAGCGCTGTGATGGACGAAGACGGTCGTTCCGGATCGTCGCATCGTTTCCGCCACAGCCTCGGTCGTGGCCCGGGACTGGCAGAAGAACAGGCTCTTGCAACCTCGGGCAACCTGCGCCGCCGCAACAGCAATCTGCGTCTGGTCGGCCTCATGGACGATCAGCAGCTGCCTTCGAGAGGGCCTCTTGGGCGGATCAACGACGACTCCCTCACGTTCCGATGTTCCCTTGAGCCATTCAAGAATCGCTGCTGGGTTGCCAACCGTCGCACTGAGTCCGGCTCTCTGAATGTCGTGGCGGGAAACTCGCCGAATGCGTTCAATCACGCTCATTAGGTGCGCGCCACGGTCAGTGCCCGCGATCGCGTGCACTTCGTCGATCACGATCATCCGCAGGTCACCGAAGAGAGCCCGCTCATCCACGCGCTGAGAAACCAGCATCACCTCCAATGATTCCGGAGTCGTCATCAGAAGTTCTGCCGGATCGTCCAGGAACTGTTTGCGGGCACTGGTCGTGGTATCCCCATGCCACACAAAACGTCGAAGTCCGACCATCTCGGTATAAAGCCCGAGACGGTCTTCCTGGTTGTTCAGTAACGCTTTGATCGGAGCGACGTAGATTGCTCCGACTCCGACCGGCTGTTGATCGACCAGATTCGACAGCGTCGGAAACATCGACGCCTCGGTCTTCCCCCCCGCAGTCGGGGCCAGAATCACTGCGTTTCTGCCGCTTAGTAGCGCTTCACCTGCCAGTTCCTGGACAGGCCGTAGGCTGGACCAGCCAAGTCGGGCAACGATGGCCTGCTGGAGTCGCGGAGCCAGTCTTGAAAAAACGCTTACCATGCGTCCTCCGTGGGTACCAGCTCATCGTCCTTAGACTCTCTATTGCCGTTGGTACCGGATAACACAGTCTGTTCCTCCGTACTCAATTCAGTTGGTTTGAAACCGTACTGTTCCGCTGGGCTGTAATCTTTGTTTTCTTCGACGAGATCCATCTGTGTGACGAACTCACGGAGAAACTGTCGAGGGACGATTCCGACATCTCCCTTGAAACCGGCTGTCACATTTGCCACAAGACGCTCAATAAATTCTTGGCTGACCGCAGACTCGAGCCGCGAACGATCCTGTCCCGGATAGATTTCTCGCAAGCGTAACGCGACCGCCTTCAGTCGCTCTGTATCGAACGGTTTTAATTCAAGTTGCGCCTGCCTGAGACTGGCGAATCCCCCACTGGAAATAAATCGAATTCGATCATGCAGAGGCGTCAGTCCTGCTACTCCATGCCGGGTGTCAAAGAACTCCGCAGTTCCAGTGAACAGCCACAGCAGTCCTGGATAAGAGCTTGCCGCATCGGCAATCTGCCGAATCCCATTCAATGACTTGTGACGTGAGTCCTTTCTCATGCGAAGAATCGTTTCCGCCTCGTCAATGACGATGACGAGCCCCTTGTAGCCGGCCGCTTTCACGATTTCCAGAACACCCCTTAGGTAGTGCAAGGCGTCGCGGCTACCGATATCACCTTTGACTTGAGCTACCTTCTTCGCGGAGGCCGCTACGTTTCCACTGCCGCACAGCCATGAGATCAGTGCTCCAGCGTCAACGACGTTTCCGTCCTGTTTAAGATCGAAGATTGTCTGAATTACGCGAATGAAGTCTTCCGGGGCGTTCCCGCCCGTCAACGAAACCAAGTCTTCGTTTAGTCGCTTCCGGACACGCTCATCGAAATCGTCAGCAGTGTCATCGACGCCGGCATTGACCAATGTTTCTTCGACCGCACCAATCCAGCGATCCAGAATGTCCCCCAATGCACCCCGCGGACAGGACGCTGTGCCCAGCTCGGTCATTACTTTTCGATACACATCGTCAAATCGATGAAAGTGCAAATCGTTGTCGGAGACGACGACGAAACTGGTTGCGAATCCACGTGCTTGAGCATCGAGCAATGCCAGGCGAGCCATGAAGGTCTTGCCGCAGCCATAGCCACCACGCAGGAACTTGATCGACCCTTCGTGGCTGCCAACCAGTTCCAGTTGGCGATGCAGTTCGTTTCGCTGTTTCTCAATCCCGACGGCGAACGTATCGATTCCACGCTCGGGAACAAGCCCTTTGCGCAATGACTCAAAAATATGTTCAACGTCGCGGCCAGTGATGGATGTCATAAGGTCGCTCCTTCCCGGACATATCGTTTCACTCCTGAAACACTGTCAATCCGGATTGTGAATGGCGCTCTTGCCGCGTGTTGTTCAAACTGGCGGGAGAATTTTCGGAACTCCCGGGTGCTGCCGAGCATCTCGGCGACTTCGGTTTCCGTCACTGTGCCATGTTGGGCCAGGTGCCGGAAGACTCGTTGAATTTCTGCACCAGGCAAATCGGCGAGCCAGACCTCAGACTGTGAAGGTGTTTCATCGGTGCGAGTGGACGTCGCGATGGCGATTCGTCTAACCACATCAAATCGCTCCTTCAGTGCGCAGGGTTCGACACTGGCTTCCCGGCTGGGGTGGTATAGTTCGACTGAGACGCGAGAATCCGTACCTCCCGCCAACCGGAAGAACAGTTCAAACTCTTCTCCCACGGTCGCGATGACGGTCCCGGAGGAAAGTCGGGCTCCTCCACGGATCTCACACAGTTCGACGCGTACATCAGGCGAATCAAGGACACGGAGTGCCAGGTCGAGTTCAAAGATGCTGGCAAAATCAAGACTACCTGAAGCGTGGGCCACACGGACGGCGAGGCAATGCATTCCGGCGACGGCTGGTTTGCGTGCTGCACTCAAATTGTACACAGTACTGTTACCACCCACTGCCACTCGGTGCGAGATCTTCAGCACTGGTATCACCCTTTCCTGAAAACTGTTTCCACCGTGGGCAAAACCCTTGCGCTGCTTACCAGTATCAAATACCGCCACGCTTTCAGGGAACATCAGGTGTAGATCATCGCAGTCATAGCCGAGGTCGCGCAGGGCAACCCGCACTTCGCCAGAATGATTGGCAGCCCGGTCCGCAATCACGTACCGACGATGGGGGTCGATTTTACGACCATATGATTGCGCCGTGTGCGAGTTTTCGTCCACCAACAGGAAACCATGATCGGCAGTGAAGACAAAGTGCCGAACGCCGGCCTCGCGCAGCAGATGCCAGGCCGAGCGAAGATCCTTGAGCACCGTTTCAAACACCGATGGTCCGAAACCCGCCTCGCCCGAATTGTCGATCTCTCGGCTGTGAACCATGACCAACCTGGCGCCAGCAATTTTTCTCCGCAACGTGATAGCTTCCAGGCGAAGAACTTCCTCAAGTTCGATGCGCGGACACGTCCGTCCGCCAGCCCGGTCATGCACGGCTCTGCGCCGTGTGTCCGGATCATGGACACGGAACTCACCCGTCGAGAATCCAGCAATGCGGCCATTGGAGATCTCTGGTTGAAGTTTGCTTCCTTTGGCGACCGGGGCAAGGACATTCATGCCGACTTCCGTAACTGTCGGCAATTCTGCAAGCCGCCAGTCCAGCTTTACGTCCGTCTTGGCGGTGTCTCCGATCGACTCCAGCAACTCCTGACCCATTTCGTACCGCAAGGCATCGACGACAAAGTACGCGGTGATTCCATCGCCGGCTGTCAGCGGCTTCACGGTCTCGTCGAACAGAGTGCGTTGTTGCAGGGACGAGTCAGGCAGAAATCCATGCGTCTTGCAGACGGCATTGAACCCCTGGCCCCAGCTGTTGGCCCAGTCACGCCAGACGATCTGCATCTGGTCCAGCACGGAGCGGACCTGCTCGAATTCCGGCATTTGGGATCGCAGCAGTTTCTGACGATCCTGTTCCAGGTGACGCTGGGCCTGGTCGACTTTCGCTCCAAGCTGCACGTATTCCTGAGCGGCGTTCGCGACACTGTCGGTCGCCTTGAGCGCGGGACCAGCCGTCTGAATGGCGACTCCCAGCCGTGCCGCACCCGCGACCAGTTGCCAGACGTTTCTCCGCAGCGCGTCGTCAACCAACCAGAATGAATTGGGATCACTGCGTCGGCTGGCCCAATCCTGGGCTGCGTCCCAGCGCCGGTCCTGCAGAGCCTGCAAGGACGCCTTAAGGATGGTCTCCTCTTCAAAATAGAATGTGTCGAATCGTCCCAGGTCGGTAGCTGCAATTTGACCCACGTCGTCGGTCAACCGGAGTTCTGTTTCCAGGGCCATCTGACGGTAGAACGATCGCTGGCGTTCGTTCCCGTTCTGCAGATGGACCACCAGTTCGTGGCAGGTGTCCCGCACGAGTTGCGGCAGACGGGGGACCGGTTCCAGCAGTGGGGAAAGAGGGGGCACCAGTAGGTCGTGAACATAACTGACGCAGGCGGCCCAACTGCAGATGGCATACGCGACGGCTTCCACGGAGGTCGGTTCCGCGCCGCTGGAGAAAGAGTTTTGCAGGCTCACGTCGAACCACGACTCTGGCATCCCGGTCAGCGACACGATCCGGTCCCGGATCGCCCTTGGGTCCCCATCAGAGATTGTCCCGGCGCGAAGATCGATCGTCGCGATCCGCTGGGCTAGCGACCGGTTCAGAAGCAGGTCGTCGACCAGTTCGTTTAGCGAGACGTTGCGTAACTGGCTGGCCAGACCTTCCGCGCCTGTTGACTGCAGATCGTGTAGCCACATGTCCGCCCCTGCCAGCGACAAATTGCCGCGCTGCAGGAACTCATCAATCTGATCGGGACGCACCTTGCCCGCGGCCGCATCGCGGACCAGCGTCTCCAGGGCCTTGCGATACCGCGCACCCGCCTTGTACAGCTCCAGCAGCGGGGTCGCTTTGACCAGTTCTTCGTTGAAGCCCGGCAAATGGATCACGGCCCGCGTCGCATCGACGCCCCCCATCACCTCTTCCAGCTCAAAGAGCATTTCAAGAAAGCTGCCGTTGAAGGTGTAGATATCGTACTTCAATTCTCCCTGTTTCCGCAGCGCGCGGAGCTGGTTCACGAGATCGACGTAGTGGCTGCCCGTGTCCAGCCAGAAGACGAGGTTGTGTTTCGTCACCCAGTCACGGACTTCGGCTTCCAGCAAACGAGAAACTGGCCCAAAGAGATCGCTCATGCCTCCACCTCCCCTGTGTTGGCATCAATCGCGTCGGCATCCTCCGTATCGAGATCTTCGGCGTCGGCACTCGCCGCTTCATCCTCGTCTTCCAGATCCACGTACAGATCTGGCGGACTCAACTTGCTCACCAGGGCGCAGCGGGACTTCACTCGATCCGGATGAGCCTGCTCAAACCTGGCACGGCACTCAGGTTCATCGGGAGCGAGCAAGCGAAACTCGACCTGCTGTTTTTCGGTCAGCCTCAACTCCAGTTCCCAGCACTCGTCCGGAACGATGGACCACAATATGGGTTCCAGAATTGTCAGTTCCGACTGCGGTTGCTTCTGCTTCCGTTTGCGACGCAGGACTTCCTTTTCAATCGCTGCCAGAGCTTCGGTCGGCTCCTTGTGCAGGTAATTGATACGGTGTTCAGAGTCGCCGCCGTCACCTCGATAGGAGGCTTCCTTGATCTCAAACTCCGGGCCGATTTCGTCCTGCAGACGCAGTTCCCAGGCCCAGGCTCGCGCGGGGTGATACTTCCAGAAACAGCCGTGGGCGACGCCGAGACTCGGGTCTTTTTGACACTTTTCATCCACACGGGTCGGCCAGTACCGCATGGCGAGATGCGACCAGTCGTAGTCCTTTTTCCCTTGGGCAGCGACCAGTTCCTTCCACCACTTCTTAGGGTCTTTCCACTGCGGATCGAGCAGCGGCCACAGGGCCGCGCTGTTGATCATCACGCCGTCGTCGAGGTCGGGAATGTAACGGGCGTCGACTTCCCGTTCCGGCTTCTTCGCATCGGGAGGCTCGGGGCCCCGTTCGGCGCATTCCTGGACGTGGTGAATGAACTCCGCCAGTTCGTCGCGCCAGGCTTTCACGTCGGCGTAGCGGTCTTCGGCCCCGCGGGCCTGTTTCCTGTCGGCACTGTTACGGGCGGCGGTGAGGTCGGTGATTTCGCCGTCGAGCCGTTTCAGGGCCGGTTCCAGATGATCGGCCAGCAGCACCCGTAGCGTCTGGTCGTTCCAGCGGTGGATTGTCACCCAGGCGACGAATGTTTTCTTGCCAGACGAAAGCGGCCAGTGAATCGGGCGGTTCTCGTACATCCCCTTGTGAACATCGGGGAAGAACTTTTCGCGGAGCCAGTCCCGCAGCGAACGCCGCTTGTCGATCTGCGGTCCGTATTCGCTCCAGTTGTCGTGAATGATCTGGGCGGCGTGATGACCGAGAGAGTCGCGGCGGTCGTCATCGCCCAAAGCCCCGTCGAGGAACAGGATGCCCGCTGGCAGTGCTTTGGAGAGGTCGTCTTTGGTCGGATCAAGAATTCCTTCGCCGCCTGCACCGAAGCGGCCGAGGGCGACGCCGAGGGCGAAGCTGAGATGATCGGTCGGCGGCTCGGGATCGAGTTCCTCAATATACTCCGGCAGCGGCGCTCCCTCGGGCCGATCCACCGCCAGCTGCGCCCACTCCTGAGCCTGCCGCCACGGCGACGGCCCCGGCCGTTTGAACTCGACGGACGGCTCGCGGTGAGATTCGTGGTTCGTGAATGCTGTCTCGACAAGACTGAAGACGTCGTCAGCATTCTCGATCGGAAATAGCGGTAAGCGATTGACATCTCCATTTGTAAAGTGAATCGTGGGGTTTAAGCTGGTCAATACTGATCGCGCCTTCGATGAATTGAACAAGGCCGTCGTATTCGCGATGTCTGCCCCGAAGACACTGCATCCTGTCGTGTCAAAGATTGACGGAACTCGAAAAGAGCGTCCTGTGAATGCTGAGCCAATAGTTGTAAACGCGACGCCTTTCCGAAAGTACAAATGCTGATTCTGTATGGTCCTCGAATAGCTTGAATAGATATAGTCGTTCAACACTTTGACCATGAGTCCATGGCGTGACCATTCGAGAGCAAACGAGACTGGTTCGATCCAAGCTTTACCAGCAGCCCCCATTACATAGGGTGCCCAATGGCAAGTCGGGTCCACACTTCGAGGATGGCGGATTCTGTTTACCGAGATTTCCCATGGCCGGCGGATAAACCATCCATTATTCGAAGTGCAAACGCCCTTCCGTGCGGGGCTATTGGCTCCCACCGTGCCAACTTCGCTGTATGCTTTTAAGAATGCCCTATCCCACCAGTAGACGAGGGGCCATTCGGGGACGACTTTCAGGGCGGCGGGGTCGAACGTGTGGCGGCCGACTTGGCAGAGCGTCGCCGCCCGCTTTCGTTTTGTCCGTTCGTTATCCCGCGACCGATCCTCACGCGGCGTCGGGCACTGAGCCACGCTCTCACTACGGTGCGGTGCCCGCGCGAAGCAGGCCGCCGCGACTGCCACGACTTCATCGAGGATTTCTTCAAACGCGCCCCGGTCGAAGTCTCCCAGTGCCCGCAAGTCATACGTCTGAAGCAAGTGCTGCCGCAGGTCGGAATACTGCTTGATGAACATCCAGTTCCGCATTGTCAGCATCGCCGAAACGCCGTGCTCGCGGACCAGTTGCAGGCCCCGCAGCAGGAACGCCGCGAACAGGTCCGCCTTGGCCAGCTTGTAGTGCGTGGCGACGTACTTCACGTCCGCCATCTTGGACGTTCCCTGATACGGCGGATTTGCGACGACCAGATCGTACGCTCCCTCCTTCACCAGCCGCACAAACCGCACTCCCGCCGCCAGTTGCTCCCCCGCCAGCCGCAGCCCCAGTTCCTCGCTGCTGGTATGCCGGCTGAGGAAGTTTTCGAGGGCGGAGAGGATGCCGGCTTCCGTGGCCGCGCGGTCGACGCCGCCCGATTGAATGACGATCTCAGAACCGAGTTCCGGACCAAACAGGACCCGATCGACTTTGTCCTTCATCCCGAGTGATTTCTCAAAGGAATGCATGGCTTCAGTAATCGCCTGATCAATCTTAAGCAGACTCCCCAGATGATCGGCCCCCTTGAGTGCGTCAACAATCTGCATCGTCAGCTTGCCCGGAATGCCAGTCTCCGCCTCGATCGCCCGCCGCAGTTCCACCAGCGAGGGATCGTTGTCCGCCAGCCGCGAGATCCCCAGGTTGGAAGCCACCAGATTGAGCTGCTTGATCTGGGCCGACGGAGCGACGAGCTGCGCCTTCAACCACAGCGCCGCCGCCGCAATCTGCACCGCCCGCGGATCGAGATCGATCCCATGCAGGTTGTGTTCGAGAATGCGTTCGACAATCGCCTGATCGGTCCACTGCTCCCCCGCCTGTTGTCCGCGATGCTTCGCTTCTTCTTTGTAGAGGGCAAACAGCAGGTCAAACGCAACGACGAGAAAGTGCCCGGACCCGACGGCCGGGTCGAGAATCTTCACGTCACGGAGGGACGGGGGAGCATGATCGACCGCATCTTCCGGAATCGGCTGGGGAACATAATACGCCCAGCGCCGCTCGGCGTCGGTTTCGAGTGGCATGAGGTCGGTGAGCGCGACTTCGCCGGCGTCGCGTTTCGCGCGCCACTCCGAGCGGCGTTGTTCGAGCCGGTCGAGCGTCCCATCGGCGACAACCCCGGGAGTCCAGCCATGCTTCTGACACATGGCGAGCCACATCGGCCCCAGGCTGTTCTGCAGCAGCCAGTCGACCATGTAGCGTTCGGTGAACATCTGCGTTTTTGAGGCAATCTCGTGTGGCTCAATTTTGCCGCCGCCGTTGATTTTGGCATCCAGCGCTTCCCGCTCGGGGTCGTTCCAGTACTGGTAGACCCAGCCGAGCGTCATGTCGTCAGTCCAGCAAGTCTCCAGTGCCTCATCATCGAGGGCTTCAACGACAGCCCGAATCGTGGGCGACGGAACCGGAATGAGATCGGCGACACCGGCGGAGCCGTATAATCCGGGGAGGTCGATGGCGAGGTCTTCAAAGATGAGCTGCAGCAGGAAGGGGTAGCCTTCGCCATCATCGGACTGGACCAGTGCCTGGGCGAGTTCGCGAAAGTCCTTGTACCCCTGGCTGTTCCAGCCCCCGGTAACAACTTTGGGCTTCCGCAACCCGACGGCTTCCAGGATCCGCAGGAGGACGAGCCGGTTGAGCAGCGTATAGGCGGCCTGCTTTTCCGCGTCGGAACGAAAGACCTCTTTCGTCCGTTTGACTTTGCCTGTTTGCGTGCGGACCTGCTCGGCGAGCCAGTCCTCCAGCCGTTGCCGTTTGATCTTCGTTTTGGTGTCGAGCTTAGGATTTTTGAGCGTAAATTTGTACTCGCGGTCAACCGCTTCATTCAGCTCGGTGAGCAGGCGTTCGCGCAGGGCGCGAATGGTTTTGGAGAGTTTCGTCTTGGCGTCGGGAGTCATCGTCATGGCCCGTGCTCCTACAACAACCGGATTCGCTGACCGCTCCGCAGTTGCTGCAGCAGGCGTTCGCGAATCTCTTCGACCAGGGCGTCGACGTCGGCTTCCGATTTGATTTCCCGGTTGTGCAACGAAAGATCGACCGGGACGATCATCGGCTTCGATCCTCCGCTGAGATACTCATCCAGCAGCCTGTTCGCCTGCTCCTCGGCGGCCTGCAGCCGGACGGTGAACGGATCCTTGAGATCCCGCAGCGCCGGGGCGATGGCCGCCGCGGTGGTGTCGCTACATGAGTTGTTGATGGGCCGAAGGACGTTGTGTCCTTTCTCTGAGGGGAGCGTACTGTAGCCATCCCGCATCCGGATACGGGCCCGCGCCTGTTCAGCCTGTTGCTCCTGCCATTCCAATAGACGAGTCCGTTCCTCGCGGTAGGCCTGACAGACCACATCGAGATCCGGTTGAATCGCCAGGGCATCCACCCACGGACGCGACGAAGCGAGTTGTTCGGCAATCCGCTCGGCGCATTCCTGGGCGGGGCCGGTCAGCGTACCGAGTTCGCGCAACTGGGCGGCCTGATTCGTGGCGACGTTGTGGGCATCGCGAAGCAGGCGCAGCGAGTCTTCGGTCAGTTCGGCCCCAAAGCGTTTAAGCAGCTTGACACCGTCGACCAGATCGTCGAGATGCTTCTTCACCCGCTTGAGGGTTTCCTTTGTGTTACGGATTTTGGAAAGGCACTGTTCCAGAGCAGAATTGAGTCGGGTGAGTTCCGTCGGGGTCTCCCGATTGCCGGGCACGCGGTCAAACCGCACCAGGACGTCGCGCAGATCGGACGCGAGCGGATGAAACTTCTTCTCCACGGCATCGGCGATCGCGTTGTCTTCACGATCGAGCGGCGTGCCGAGTTGCTCATCAAAGAACTTGCAGATCCGAGCCCGTGCCCGCACACCGATGTCGTCGTCTCCCACCGGGATGAACTGAGCCTTGCGAAAGGCGGTAGGCTTCTCGAAGACGTCTCGCACGCCGGCATCGCGAACCGCGGTGATTTCGTTCCCTTCGCCATCTTCGATTTTAATTTTGCTGCCACGCAGCAGCCCTATGACGCAGGCTTTAATGACTTCGGCCTGGTAGGCATAAGGCGGGCCAGCGAACTTCGAGAGGAGATGAGCACCGGTGGCACCGTCTTCGGATTCGATCAGTTCGCGAATGCGCGTGGGGATCAGGCCGCTGCAGGTGGGGACGTATTTGCCGGCATCGAGTTCCAGAATGCCGAGTTCATCCTTGAGAAACCGTGTCGACGGACCGCTGAGTTCCTGAATCAGCAACTGATCCAGTTCCGATGGCTGGAGGGTGATCGGATCAAATTCCTTGTACAGGATCGGCATGACTCGTTCAGCGACCTTCAGCAGTGCGCCGGCAAACTTGCTGCCGAAGTCGTCCGGCTTGTAAGTCTTGCCCCGGAAGTAGATGGTACCGGCCAGCCAGGCGGACTCCACAATGTCCTGGATGTCCGATTCCAGCGTTTCGGATTTGACCTCTTCCTGCTGCAGGAGCAGTTTTCGCTGCTCACTGAGGGAATCGCGGCGGGGAGCATATCGCTTGGCCATTCCTCGGGCGCGGGCCAACGCACGCGCCCGATCGGTCAGGTCGTTAGTGTCGCCGCACACCCAGATCAGGCGGTCGTGAAGATTCACTTCGTTGCTGCGTTCAATCCAAACCGATTCTGATCGTTCATCGGGCTGGGCGAAACGGAAGTCGACACAGACGACGGCTTCGTCCTTGGCACGCACCAGCTTGTCGTCATCCATGCCCTTGCCATCAGAGAAGAGAGCGGCCCAGGGAAATGGCCGTTTTTTGAAGGCGGGCTTTTCCGGTTTCTCCATCACCATCTGCAAGGCATCGCGAATGATTTCACTGATGACTTCACGGGAAGCGCGAATCTCACGTTTCTCGCGTTCCCACTCCTCACCAGCCGTCGATTGGATGCGGTAGCCCAGCTTTTCGGAGAAGGCAAGAAGGTTATCACGACGGAGTTCTTCGAGCGCTTCTGTGACTTCGTTGACCTGATTGCCGCGATCCATGCGATCGTACAGGCACTGGGCAACCAGCTTGGCGTCGGTCGGTCGGGTATCCTGAATCAGTTCGAGCAGAGCGACCGCCTTTGCAACGCGCTGCAGCATAGGAGCACGGTTGGCGGTTTCGTTCAGGATGCGGGCCATGCTGGCCTGCGTATCGGAATCGAGCGCGGTTTTTTGAATCTCGTAAATCGTGTCGAGTGTGATCAGGTTGCCAACGGGCAGATCGGCCAGATTCTGGTCACGAAACAGCTCACCCAACAGCTGCAACAGACCACGGATTGCCTGATCGTCTCCCTGGGCGCGAGCCGACCGGATGCGCATGGCACTGGTGATTTGCAGCAGCAAATCAATTTGGCCTGGGAGCAACGGGTAGACTTCAACGAACTCGTCAGCAGAGACGTCTTCACAGCCGAACGCAAAGAGCTTGAGATCCGGCCGATGTTTCTCGAATCGCTTGCGAAGGTCCTTCGCGCCCGCTTCGGTCTTCTGCAGCAACCGGCGATGGACGACGTCCCGGATGTTCGTGGCGGCAAGATGGACGCGGAGCTGCTGTGGAAAACGATCCTTGGCCCAGACGAGGAAAGCGTCGCCCGCGTCCTCATCGATCTTTTGCTGACCCAACGCAAGCAGCCAGACTTTGCCCTTCAACTGGCTACCGAGCTCAGATGCAAATGCCCTCAACTTGTCGACCCGCTGCTCGTGAGACAGCACGTACTGCGAGACTTCGTCCACGACGATAAACAAAGTGCCGTCGGGTTTGCGAAGCCGCATCATGTCACTGATGGCACAGACTGCTTCGGTGGGGGAGTCGGTCACCGTCGTCCCGGCCCGACTGTCGATCCAGCTCATCGGATTGGTGTAGCGGTCTTTGTCGAAGTGATGCAGGATTTCGGAGAAGACTTCGTCGGCAAACGGCTGGTCCTTTTCCTGTTCCCAGGGGTGACCGATCTGGTCAGACACCTCCAGGAACCGCGTCCATTCGCCAGCCTTTTCCAAACGCAGTTCGAAGTTGGCCACCAACGGCAGATTCGCACAGTATCCGAGTCGCTTTTGTACCTGACGCACACAGGCCGTGTGAATGTGTTCGTTGTCCCTGGCAAATCCACCGATATCGAACACCACGGCGAACGGTTCGGCGATCAGTTGCCGCAGCTTCTTCCAGGCGTCGCGAAACTCCTGTGCTCGATCAGACAGGTCACGCGCCAGTAGCGCTTCGGCCAGCGACTGGCCATTGGGCAGTTCAAGCCCATCCAGCGACAGCCCCAGCAGTTTGGCAAAACTGGATTTACCAGAGCCATAGAATCCGGAGATCCATGCTGCAGGCAGCGAGGGGCCGCCATTCTTTTCCATCTCGCGGGAAATGGCGTTCAGCAGCCTGACGTATTGCTCGTGAATTCCATCAGGCACTCGTTTGAAGTTGGGATGATCTTTGTTCCAACCACCAGTGATAATGTACTCCGAGACTTCGTCCTGAACCTTTCCAGGACTCTGCTCGTGAAAATACACCACCGGAGGAATGTCGCGAGTGACATCCTGGCGAAACAAGTGTCTGATTAAAGCGGGACTGCTCATGGACGGCCCATCTGCTGTTAGTAAATCCGTGGTCTGTAGTCGCTGTCTGGGTCAACAACTCCCATGAAAGAGAGTCCTTTTTCTCCACGCCGTTCTCCGGGGTATAGCAAAACGACAGGGACGTTCCGTGTTCTGCCATCCAGATGGCGCAGTAGGGCTGATGATCGAAAGAACGGATACAGTGCGCCGGCCCGACCAACGATGGCGACCGTTCGATCAATGGTCTCTGCGTTCTGATCGGCATAATCACAAATGATTCGACTGCAGTCGGCTGCGATGCCTTCCGGCCCCTCTATCAGCGGGGCAAGCCGTGTCTGAAGGTCCTGGATGCCACGCTCGATCGATTTTTGGGAAGTTCGTTTTTCGCGTTCGACTAACCGTTGAATGAAATCCTCACCCTGCGACCGAACGCGATCCAGGAGGAGCTTCTGCAGATTGATCGTCAGCACCATCCAACCTTCGGATACGAGTTCGGTGTTGAGCCGGCGAACTTCACGCCGAAGACGGAATTCGTCTTTGGGATCGTATTGAACAATCGCGAATCGATAGTTCCGCATCGTGCTGATGCGGGGGCCATCTTCCTGGATGAGGTCCGACCGCAGCGCATGAATCGCTTCCTGAAGCGGAGTTTGAGAGAAAAGATCGGCTGTCATGCTGTCTCCCGCAGTTGAGATTCCCCATGGAGGATCCTCGCCTCAGCCCACTCCGCGAGATCCTTGTATCGCCATGAGAACTCAAAGAGTTCTCCCTGTCTTCGGAGAGGGCAGTCGGGGAACGTTCTCGATCGTCGCTCAAGTTCCGGACCGGTCACGCCAACCGAAGCCAGATACGGGTTGTCAATCAGCGTGCCTTGAAACTGAATTTCACGCAGCAGATACAAAATGTAGCTTAGTGCTTCGTCGGTCACTCGCGGCGCCTGCCATTCACGTGGATCTCGGGTTCCCTTCAGGATGCCAGCTTCGCCTGCCGAAAAGAGCAGTTTTCTCGCAAACTGTATCCGTGTGGCGGTAGTCCAGCGCTGGGGAGCGGAATGATCGATCCAGCGAACAACAACATCTCTGGTCATTTCGGTTCGCCCGGCAGAATAGCGATCGACTAGGAAGCCGCCGGTGAATTCGCGGTAGAGCCGATCAGCCAACTGCAGGTGCCAATGACAGATCAAGCGGCGAGTGCTTGAGTCCATTGTCCCCCATCGATGCAGGATCGACATGGCAGGCGGGAACTGGTCAAATCGATGTCGGAAATCATTGATAAGCCGAGTGACACGTGGCAAACTCCTCGCCCCAAACCAGTACTCTTTAAATGCGATTTGGGTGATAGTGTCATCGGCGGCTTCGGCAACACGATGCCAGTAAGCGCGACAATGCTCAACCTCAAGCGAGCACTTGAGGAGTCGCGTGTGAAATGCCGTGGTCTCCGAAGGCCGAGGCATCAACTCGACCTCCGATAGTGTGGCAATGGATAGGAATCCGACAGCGGGTTGAATGCGGAAATCAAGTTGGAAACCGTCAGTTCAAGCGAATCCGGCTGTTTCCCTTTCAAACGGCGGCCCGCCGGAACATTCGTGAATTCAGCAGGATGGTGTCCTTCAAGCCACTCCACAAATTGCTCTGGATTCCAACTTTCGGAAACGATTTCCTTCAATCCAGGGAGAGCGATCGTCGGAGTGACCTGACGGCGTTTGAGGTCGGCAAGTCGATCATCGACACGCTCATCTACATCAAATCCCAAATAAAAAAGTGAGATAATTTCTTCGGCGTCGTGAGCGTGCCCACGCAGATCGGCGTCTCTCCTCCGTGCTGCTTCGCGCACACTTTGAAAGATGGCCCACTCCCAAGTATGTGGTAGCAAGCGACGAAAAAGATCTTCCCCACCAAACTCACTCTGGAGGTCAGTACGCCACCAGTCAAGCCGGGATTCTTCCCCGCCTTCTCCTGCCCAAGCGATGGCGAACTGGGCAGTGAGCAAATAGTCGAGAACGGACAACGGAATCTGTGTCCGAGCTGATGTGTCAATCGTGGCGGCTCCTTTGCCTGAGTCCTGTTCATAAACGGTTCGGAGATTTCTCAATCGACCACTCGGTCAACTCAAGCAACGCTTCCAAATCGTTTCCCGTGTAGAGACGATAATTGTTCATTGAGTGGCGATACAAGCGACCATGATGAATTTCAAACAATGACGGGTTGTGGTTGCCAGGGTTTCCGGTCGCGGAGGATGGCATTGAGGGTGGTGATCAGCTTGTGCATGCAGGCCACCAGGGCCACTTTGAAGGCCTTCCCCGCGTTTCTTAATTTCTGGTAATAGCCGCGAATCACGGCGTTATGCCGGGTGGCGGCCAATGTGGCCATGTACAGAGCTGTGCGGACATTTTTTCGTCCGCCACGGATCATCCGCTGGCCACGACATTCACCACTGTCGCAGTTCATGGGAGCCACTTCCACAAGAGCTGCGATTTCTTCCCGCGAGCACTCGCCCAGTTCCGGTCAATCAAGCACCAGAACGCGGGCTGTCTGCGGGCCAATCCCGGGAACACTTTTGAGCAGCTCGACTTTTTCCTGTCAGGCAGGAGTCTGTCGAATCTGCGTGTCAATCTCATAATGGAGTTGCTGGAGACGGCTGCACCTGGTTGTTGAAACCAAAGGTACTCTGTATGTCGACGAACTCCGCGATAAAGAGGGAGCCAAAATCGATTGCGGCAAAGCCCATTTCGAGGCGATCGCAGTGGAATCAAACCCGGCGAAGTTCATGCAGGCGAAGACAGTCGGTGATCTGTTCAATTGATTGTCCAGATGCCAGGCGAAGTCGTCAGTTGCTGTTGTTACGCTTGTTTCAGTGTTTCAGAAAGAGGTATGTACTGGCTCTTGGAGGCTCATCCATCAGACAGCGACTAACAATTCTATTTTCCTGATATAGTGTTTAATTATGTGTAACAACCGTAACAAGCATCTCCAAAGAAGTTCTAAGCAGTGCAATAGACAGCACTTACAGTGTTACCTGTGTTCTGCCCCACATTGGTAACTGATTGTCAACGGTTGCAACAAACGATCGTTAAAAACCAGATTTTGTGCTCGTATCCCTCGATTTGATGACCTGTCAGTGCTCAAGCTGTTCATCAGCTTCCGTAACCCTGTTCACAACATTCGAGATACAGCCGTCGTTATCGAATGCAACAGCCGTCGTTATCGAATGCAGAGGAGACGGGCTAATCAGCTCGTAAATGATCCGGGCCTGTCTACGCTCCATGATCAATGCGATGGACAGCTCTCTCCACGCTCGTTCTTGAACGACTGTGCAACGGTTGTTTCCATCGGGTGAGCACCTGACAGCAGTTCAAGAGCAGGCTCGATTTCGTTCTCACTTGATCGACGATTTCGATTTTTCCGAAATCAGAGCCCTGCGAAAAACTCAACGGCCATACTTCCCTCAACCTCAAAACCACCTTCGACTCTTCGAGCGGGAATGGGTCTCTGGCGAAAGCACTCCGGCGTCTCATTGAGAGACACCGGAGCATAACGCCAACAACCTTTGCTCCCTGGCTGACTATTGGGAAGGTGTTTCAATCCACTGCTGCAAAGCCCCCCAGTTCTGTCCGGTTTCAATCACCACTTGAAGCGGAACGGGCATAGGATTTGAGAATCCGGTCATGGCGGCTCTTATGCCGCGGGCGACCGCGTCCAATTGGTGCGTCAGACAGTCTACCAGCACGCCGTCGTGCATCGGCAGTAGGATGCGGGCACCGGGAGGAAGCCTCTGATCCATCGCAATCAGCGCTTGCTTGAAGAGTTCAGCAGCGTGGGCCTGAATGAGGTTGTTCACTGCTTGGCGTTGGCGATTCAAGTCGTCCTGGCCTTCCGTGAGGTCTATGACTCGCCCCAACGGAGTCGTGACAAACCCGCTACTGAGAGCCTCCGCTGCCACGGATTGTCGCCAGGTCATCAGCCGGGGGAACAGCCGCTGGATGGCTTCCGCGACAGAGGTCTTGCCGTCAGATGCTGTGCCATCATCAATGAAATCGTAGAGTGCTTGGATCGAGTCCCCTTTAATTATAGGCCGAGCGGAACTGACATCATGCTTCAAGTCATCGAATTGGCTGACAAGGAATGCATAGAGATCAAAATCAGGACTTCCAAAATCAGTGAGCAACTGCGAATCCTGGCTCAGCGCTGCTGCCACACGCCATTCGAACGCCCGGTAATCTGCGGAGATAAGAGTCCGGCCTTCGCCTACAACGACGGCTGGACGTAGACGTAGGGGAATCGACTGGCACGAATACTGTGAAGCCGTAATTCGACCTGTCCGGGATCTGTTTTGCGAAAGGCGCGTACGGAGGCGTCCTCCAGTCGGGGCGGCGCTAAGCCGCATTCTCTTCAGTTCAGGCAAATCATTGGTAGATGAAGGATTCCACCTTTCATCGAGCAGCAGTCCATGCTGCTCAATCTTTCGAAGGATCGGGTTCATCGCTGCATCGAGTCGTGCGGACGCCGTAAGCTCTCGTCCCGTATGCTGGATGACCTGGAGGGGGTTCATGCCCGGGGGACGCGAAATCGCACTGGCGATCGGAAGACGTGATACGTCCCTCGCGGGGGGGATGATGATCGTCCCAGCAGACTGTGAAAGAAGCCCGGCATCCGCTCTCGCCTGCCTCAAGGCGTGTTCAACTTCCTCAGGTCGGCATTCCCCGAAATCTTTACGGCCATCTGGTGGCAGGCAGCGCAAGACCCGTTTCGAAACTGCTCGTAAGCTGAGTTGTCTCTGCAATCGCCCAATCAATTCCATGGCGTCGGTTTCAGCATCTCTATCCAACGCCACCAGGACGGCGGACGCTTTTGAGGCCAGATCCACCAGGAGGTCGAGCTGGGTCTGGCTGGCCGACTTTCCCAGAAGGGCAACTGCATTCCGACCAATCCGCCAGGCATCGGTCACACCCTCCACGACAACGATCTCCGAGCGATCAGTAACTCCCGGCATGCCATACAAGTGTAACGACTTCCGGAATCCCGTCGCCGTGAGATACTTCGGCTGATCACTCTGCTCAATTGCGCGCGCCTGCCACCCGACAAGATTTAAGGTTTCGATCTGGTAGAAGGGAATAATCAGCCGACGGACAATTCTGGGCTGTGAGGAATCGGACTCATCTACGTACCCCACATTCCAGTCGCGTGCGAGCTGTTCGGGGTCGAAGTTTCGTGAGGTAAGATAGTTTCGCGCATCATGATTCGAGGTCGAGTCAGTCAGAGACAGGAACTCGGGCGGCAGTACTATCGGTACCACTGCGTCGCCCGGGGTTAATACCGTCGTGGTGGGCAGCCAGAGATCCCCGGCGCAAGATCGTTGAGCCTCTCGCCAAACAGAACTGATTCTCAAATTGAATCGAGTTGCGAGTACTCCATTTGTATGGCAGCTTTCGTTAAAACAGTGCCAGCGGTGGGATCTCGACTGGTCAGTCGGGTAGTAAGTCTCCGATACACGCATGCGACTTCTTTGGTCACGACAGAACGGGCAATTCAGCACGAATTCTTCGCCAAAGCCTGTGATAACCTCACGCCCTTGCTGCGGATCGAAACGTACAGTTCTTCTCTGACCCGGATTCGCGATGCGCATGTGCGCAGTCTGCTCGGGATAAGCTATTTGAAGAGCCCGAGCGAGACCGACGTTGCGGGGTCTGATTGAAGATGGTGGAGGAGATGGTGGTGAGACAATCGAAAGCACTGAATGCATGATGGACTTTCATTGCGATGAATGGTGATCTGGTTTTCGGGTTGTAGCGATGCCGCCTTTTGCTGCTGTCGCGCTCTTACGTATTTTCAGACAGAGGGAGGAGGGCATAGTCCCTCCTCCCTAACGACCCGAACGGAAGAGCTGTCAGATGGAAACCTTGAGAGCTATCTGCAGAAAGCTAAGTCACCTCAGTAACAAACCGCATCGGAAGCTCTTAACTCATTGACAAGCTCTTTTTTACAAGCTGTATGGCCGCTCGTCGAAAGACGTTAAGCCACCTCAACAGGTGGAATCAGCCATGATGAGACTGCCCACGATCACTCCGGTACTTCCTCCGTGCCTGCGGCTCGCTCTTCCAACAGAGGCGCCAGAATGCTGCCTTTCAGGCAGACCATTCGTACTGTAGGGCCATTTCTCGACAATCGCACCATTTGAAGGTTCCCACGACCCCCGCTGACATGAAGCCAGCCAAGATTTCTCCATGCTGCGATTGTCTCCTGGAAATTGAAGCCTCTTAACTGAAGAATTCTTTCCAGTTCGGTGAGAGTAAGGGCCAGAGATGGACGTCGATTAGCGTCGTCACGCGTTACGATCCAACGTCCAACAATGTCTCCCTGACCTTCGGATGATCGGAACAGACCCTCCTGCAGTGAAGCCATATTGTTAACTGGAAAGAACCACCGTCGGCCAACCTCATCAAGGACGTGATGCAGTGCCTCAAGGGGGCGATCTGTTTCGATCAATTCACCAGCCAGCAGGGCCATAAGATCCCGGCCCGGATGCCGGAGTCTCTCTGGAAGATCGAAGAGTTCTCCTGCCAGCTCGGCGGCGAGTTCGACGACCGCGAGATGGCCCGCCATTCGTCCCGCAACCGGATTGTTCTGGACGGAATGTGCCAGCGTCTCGTGAATCTCACGATAGCGTTCCCGCCACTGTTCCCAACTCGCTTGCTGCTGAAGAACCTGTCGCACAAACCGTGGTCCCAGATGGCCGAAATGGCGATTAGCCCGTGATCTATAGCCATCGACCGTTTCTCGAGCATTGCTGATCAGATTGGCGAAGGGCGGACGGTTGAGTGGAACGACTCGTGCCCAGGTCCCCCCCTGCTCTTCAAAGCTGGTGAGCGCTTGCTCGCCCGTTGAAAGAGCAATCAGTCTCCATCTCGCTGTCTGCTGGACTCCGGCAACAGTTCCTCTTCCGCGAGCGATTCCATTCGCCAGGTCAAAAACGATTTGGCTGATCTGGTCATTTCTGGCCTGTCGGGTGTCATCCAGGAATAACGGCAAATGGTTATGGAAAGCGGCCCTGCGCTCTACGAAGACACGTGTCTGGTTCCAGGAATGGATCAGGGCTGCACCAGTCGCCTGGGCATCAGGCCGCCCCCAAACACTTGCCGAGACTTCAAGTGTCGTGGTTTTGCCTAGGCTCGTGGTTCCTGATAAATCGACCACAAATCCGGGGCGCTGGAGTATTGGGAGCAGGACGCTTGCCAGCGACGAGTAGAGCATGAAACGAGCGATCGGAGACTCAGCTACCTCACGGAAAAGTGCGAGGCTCTCTTCAAAACTTCCTCCAGCCACAAAGGCATCGAGAGCGCTGTCGAAACCGTCATCGGGCATGACGACGTCAATACCGTCTGGTTCCTCAGGTGTGGCCGCGATAAGAGTTCGTCCCCACGCAAACTGATTGAGATCTCTTTCCCACCCCAGCTGTCTCAGTACCTGACGATGAGGAAGGACCATGCTGTTGTCACCAAGGAAATCACCAAAGTACCCGACCCATCGACGAGCATTCAAAGAGTTCACGTTCATCCCGAAACGGGAAAGTTCCAAGATTCCTCTCGAATCAGCCAGACTTCGACGAGAAATCTCACGTTGATCTAATCGACCGTCGTCTAACCACTGGACAACGACAGCCTGTTCTCTATTTATCGAATCGATGCGAATTTCGGACAGCCAAGCCAACTGTGGTAAGCTCTCAACTTCGGCGTTTCGTCTGGTCGCGGATCTCATTTCAAGAACGGGCATACTTGAATCAAAGTTGATTGACCAGTTTTGCGGAAGCTCCATATCTTCGGCAAGGGAGATGCGATTGTCGTGAATATCCAGCTGCCGCAAGATTTCACGAATGCGTCTTGGGCCGCTTTGCTCAGGGTCAGACTCTGGGCGATTGAAACTCGAAGCGTGCTGATTGGCTTCGGAACTGGGTGGATTGGTATCAGGCCCCGGATTCGACGGGCTCATTCCCGGCAAGAGAGTTCCCCATAATGAGGCTTCAGATTCCGGTGGAACTTGAGCAGAAAGACGGGAATCGTTGTTCGAATTTGATGCAATCATCATCGTCTTTTCTAGGCGCAATGACTTTGGAGTCGGAATAGCACCGTGGAAACATGGGAAAGTGTGGACAATCGGCGTGAGCACACGCAGTACGAGTTGAAGAAATCTCACGGGGGTCCCAGTAAGGGCGCAATGATAGTTGCGCAGCTACCGGTCATATCAAGCGGCCAAGGATCACAAGTACTGGTATCAATTAACTTTAGAACAGCAGACACGGGCCGCTGTTGTAAGCAGAGATACAATGTGCAGTAGTTAGGAAAGGCTCTCAACACGATAAGATGGTTGAATGGCCTCTACTAAAATTCCTATACCCAGGTGAGTTAAAACTCGCTTAGTCTTACCGACAGAGTTCGGCAAGCAGAATTCGCCACTTTCGGCGAGCGGCAACGCATTCTCCAATAAGTTTCAATTGGTCGAATCGGCCACTAGAGTCGGATTGCATGTAAAATCAAAAGTCGATATGAGCTCCTTTTTCTGTCATGGATAATTCTTCGGTCTGCTGCATTGGGATACCGCATTCCAATGCTCGGGAGGGAGAGATGCGAGTCGCTGTCTTCAATTACAAATGATCTGAAGAGCATTTTGCTAACGCCAGAACCCTGACAATAAAGATTGTCGATGTCTTGCATTCCGTCAACTCACGCAACCCATGAAAATCAACGAGAATCAAAAATTTGCGCGCTTTCAAGACACTCCGTCTTGAACTATAGGTCGCGTGTGTAGTGTGGATCCTGTTTCGAACTTGCAGGTCGTAGTGTTAACTGGCCTTTGTCAGGTGGAGAAATGGTGGCAGCTGGTTGATCAAGCCGTCGACATCAATGCGGGGAATACGGAGTATCGACAGTTTCTCTGAGAGAGGGTCGATAGCCGCTGTGTCCTCCAGAACCTGGCCATTGTCAACAGCCTGCGGAACTACCGACTCCTCGACGTTAACCTCTGTGGGAGATGACGTTGGGGACGATACTAAGGCAGTTTCTGACAGTCGACGTGCATGTTCATGTTGATACAGAGGCCAGTACAGATTCTCTGTCTCGATCTCTTTTTCGGGAAAATTGAGTTTGATCTGGATTTTCAGATCGAGCGAATATGTTTCTGGCGGAGACACATGACTCACGGGAAATTTTCGGACAGCCATCGCGACACGGTCGATGGCTGCCCGCGCCTTATAGGATCGAGAATAGAGTCCCGGATATTCATAGTGATAGCGAGCCGTCTGACGTGCCCGGTGCCCTGATTTTTTCAGCGTCCTGGAGGCATCTTTGAGATTCATCAATACCAGCTGCTCGTAATACAACTCCAGGATGGGATGAGCATGCATCCCCTCGGGAAGCGCGACTTTGCTTTCCACCAGTTGCTTCATTTGATCCAGTTGCGTTGAAGAATGCCCGGACATCGTGACGAGCTGCAGATACAAGGCGGTTTTGCCCCACTGTTTCAGCTCCCGTGCCTTCGCCTTTCCTATCAGTCGCTTCTGGCGATCCGTGAGTTCTGGCAGCTTATAGTCTGTTGGTGCTAACAACCCGGCCAGCACAGGGAGTGGAAACTCCAGCAGCTGCTGAAGCTTTCTGGCGCTGATTTTGGCCTGATTCCGCACCTGATTTTCAAAACACGTCAGCTTCCGCCGAGCCTGGTTGATGGCTGCGAACATCTGCGCTGCTGCGATCCCATCATAACCACTGCCGTAATACTCTTTCTCAATACGTCCGTAGCGACGAACTGAGCGGTAATAGTAACTGTTTCCGTTTCGACGCCTTTCCCATGCCATGTGATCACTTGCTCTCCAAGTTTTTGTTTGAGGAGTTGTGCTAAAACGATGATCTGGGGGGAGATGCCCCCCCCAGCCAAGTCCTGCGCAGGAGTCATCAGACCCTTACCGAACCCTTAGGGCTGGGAATTACAGACGGTTTGAAGCCACTGACACTGAGCTCTCAATTCCCGCAGTTTTTCAGCGGCATAAACCAGTTTGCATGTTTGTGGCCGGGGATGCCGGGGCGTATCGCGGGGAGACAGGATCCGTAGAACTCTCAGCTTCTCTTCCCGTGTCAGCTGGCTCTCTTCTCGCAGATATCCCAACAGCCCATACCTTCGCACCAGTGTGCGCAACTCAGGAGTCAGATATCGCTCCAGTTCTGTGAGACCCGATTGATAGGCCACAAGCTTCCAGAAATAGCTGTATTCATGGCTTTTTGTGATTTCCACAGGCCGAAATTTGACAGCGTTATGCTGAATCCAGGAGATCGATGTCTTCAAAAGAGGCAACACCTCAAAGAACAGGGCTTCATAAGCCACAATGGCATTTTCTGGCCATTGCACCACAGAAGCCACCTCACTCACTGTCTGATGAGCCAGCAGACGCGCCTCGATTTCAGCCGATACGAACGGATCCGTTTCTCGTAAGGAAACGGCCATCAGCACGGCTTCATCGATGTGATCGTTCACTGTTGGCGCGCGCTCCCGCACCTCCCAGCACTTCAGGAGACTGAGACACCAGGGGTCTTTAAGGCGTTTCTCAGGGTGCTTCCTGGCCAGAAGGCACCACAATTCCCGCCAATTTGGCTCCCGAATTGGGGAAGTGGGACCCGGAATCTGTTTTTCGAAGAAGAAATAGTCGCCAAATGGAGAGCGCGGCATCACTTTTTCGCTCAAAAATGAGGGTCTGGAACAGCGCGATGTACTACATCTGCACACAGCGAGCTTTCGCTATTCCCGCATATCTCGGGCGTGAGCGCAAGAGGAAAAGATTCCGCCCGGGCGAAGAGCTGTCGCGTCCCGTTCGAGAAATGAATGGCCGGATTGCCTTCCACAGCCGCCGTGAAAGTCATGCCGGGAATTCTCACGACACATCAAAAACCTCACTAGCGCGGATCAACCTTCTGCGCTACGATGAGTCTTGAAGCTTTGTGCCATATCACGCCATGCCGAGAGGAGGTTCGATTGAGACAGCCATTCCCGACTTCTGTGCTCGTTCCCTGATGAACAGCCAGGAATGTCCCTTCTAAACAGGGAGTGAATGCCAGCTTGTGCAGCAGCATTCTCGGAATGGATTCAGCCCATATGGAGAAATATCACCATGTATGACATTTTTCATGAACACAAGCCAGGCTTTGAATCTGTCGCTGTGGATCGCCAGACCGCAGCAAAAATCCTGGGAATTTCACTCGCCACACTCGACCGCCATGTACGGTCTGGAAAAATTCCCTCCTGGAAGCTGGGGCGACGTGTCATATTCGATCAGGCAACACTCCTTGAATTGTTGCGTTCCGCGGGTCAGTCCACGAGGTGATTGAAGTTGTCCGGATCTCCCACAGAAGACAGCTGATCTGTTTTGAGTCTTACAGAGAGGTTCGAGTCGACCTCGCAGGATACTCAACAGCTCAGCTGTATTCTGGTGGGGAGCCAGAATACGTCTTGAAGGGTTTATCGAGCCGAGAAGTCCCGGCATCCACGTTCTAAACACGGCCCTGTCGATCAGGAACTGATGGTTGGCAGTGGGAAGAAGTGAATTTGCCAGCTCACAAAACAAGCAGGGCCATCTTCCTGGAAGATGTCTTTCGCTATGAGATTCCAGACTTCTCGACAGGGGCGTATGGCGTCGAACCGTTTACGTGATGGAGGAATCGCTGAGAATTCAGGAACGTAAACTGGCCGCCGCGGCTGACTCGTAAAGCATTCAATCGACTGACGAACTTTTCTCACTGTCTGTGATTCGTAATGTCGTTTGATTCATCAAGCTCACTCGAAGTTTAGGGGTTCATTCAATGGCATCTCTCGAAACGGATAAGTCTGGCAATAAAACAATTCGGGTTCTCTGTGCCGATGGCAAGCGAAGACGGATCCCGCTTGGCAGGGTTGCACTCAAGTTTGCTCGAACCATCCGAACTCATATCAACGAACTTGAAAGCCATCGGGCGGGGGCTGTGGCTTTACCGGTTGAATTGGCTCGATGGACGGCTGAAATCAGCGACGATCTCCACGCTCAGATCGTGGAAACAGGATTACTCCAGCCACGGGCGAAAACGGCCACGGTCCATCTGGGGGCGGCCTGCGATGCCTTCCTGGCCAAGCGAGGAGACATCAAGGGCGGGTCGCGGCAGCAGATCGAATACGCGCTGAAGGACCTACGGACGTACTTCGGCGATGACCGGAGTTTCGATTCGATTACCCCTGGCTGTGCGGATGATTTCGCTCGCTACTTGAAGTCCAAAGAGCAACTCGCCACGGCCACAATTTCCCGGCGGCTGGTGACGTGCCGGAGTCTTTTTGCCGATGCGGTCAAGCGGAAGTGCATCTCAGAGAATCCGTTCGCGGACATCAAGGGTGGTTCACAAGCCAATTCATCCCGCCAGCGGTTCATCGACCGACAGACAATCGGACGGATCATGGAAGCCTGCCCGGATGCCGAATGGCGACTGCTGGTCGCACTGGCGCGATTCGGTGGTGTTCGTGTCCCGTCTGAAGCCGTCGACATGCGATGGAGCGATATCGACTGGGCTAGAAACCGGGTCCGAATCGCTTCGCCGAAAACAGAACACCATGTCGGCCACGAGTCCCGAGAGATTCCTTTGTTCCCTGAATTGCTGACGCCCTTGATGGAGCGGCAGGAACTGGCGGAAGATGGGAGTGAATTCATATTCGACCGGTTGCGGCGAGATGCGGCCAAATCAGACACTGGCTGGAAGGCGGTGAACCTGCGGACGCAATTCACTCGCATCATCAAACGGGCTGGGTTGACACCGTGGCCACGGCTCTGGGTGAATCTTCGATCATCGTGTTCGACAGAACTTGCCGAACGATTCCCCGGCCATGTGGTCTCCCGATGGTTAGGGCATTCAAACGAAGTTGCGGTGGAACATTATCGGCAGGTGACGGAGGAGCATTTTCGCTTGGCGGCGGAGACGACCTCAAAAGCGATGGAAAACATCCGGGCACAATCCGGGCAATCACTGGCCATCATAGGCAATCTGGGGTCCTCGACAGCTTGGACCAGAAACGAAGAAACCCCTGAAAAACAGGGGTTTTGCGGACTAGTGACAGTTGGTGAAGAGTCAAATGATTACCCCGCCAGGATTCGAACCTGAACGTGCAGGACCAAAACCTGCTGTGCTACCGTTACACTACGGGGTACCTGAAGTGAGGAATCACCTCTGAAATGAGTGTAGTGCCCTCTGGCGAGAGCGGCAAGCCATCAATCCTCGACTGCAGGGAGCGATCAAGTTTTTGCCGCAACCCCAATCCTTGTGAGGATTTTTGCGCTGGTGTTCATGCTGGCATCAATGAGAAATCACTTAAAAAAACGGGAGCGACAGGCTATCCACCCATCGCTCCCGGAATATTCATTCTCTGAGAACCACTTGGATTATGGTGTCTTGGGAATCTGATTCAGCTGATTCAGAATCTGGTTGTTCTGGTTCTTGATATCGTCATTCTGGCTGACGGCCACAGCTCCCAGCACCACACCGGCAATCACACCCGAGGTGAGCAGTACCATGCCGGGAGTGACGCCACCAAACTGTCCACGCACTGCTGGCGACTGGGCCACCATGGTGAAGCCGGTTTTCGCTGCGGGGGGTGCCGTTCGCTCAGTCCAGGCACGCACGGTCCGAGTTTCATTCCCGGCAGCAATCCGGTAAGTACCACCTTTCAACCCTTTGACGGCAAACTGTCCCTGGGCATCAGTGTTGGTCTGAGCAATCGAATTGTTTCCAGCCTGAATATCCACGACGGCCCCAGCAAGAGGTTGTCCCTGGGTATCCACCAGACGACCTTGGAGTTCACTGCCGACGAGCGTTACATCCACAACGGGAGCAACTTCCTTGGCAGGAGCCTGAATAGCACGAGCCTGAGCAGCAGGTGCAGGTGCCGCTGCGGGGAGGGAATTTTCCAGAGCCGGTGCTGCGGGTGCTGAGAAACCTGCACTGGGTGCCTGATTGCCAGCCAGTGCCAGGCTGTGTGGGCAGAGAATTCCGCCAGCAACCAATGCCACCAGAGCAGCTCGGTAAAATTTCGTGGTTCGCATGACATCGATCCTTTGAGAACAAAACGGGCAAAAAGAGCGATCTCAGAGAAATTTCAGAGTCGAAACTTCAGCACCACGGAATGGACAGACCACCCTGAACGGGTAGCTTTCGCAGGCCAGAATCCTTGGTTTGAAATCGCCAGGGGGGGTAACAAAATGTGAGATCAGGGACATCGCAGCGTTCATACCGAATGAGTCAGACTCACTCAGAAGCACACGGATTCACAGTGAAACAGGGAGAACTATTGGAAGGGTATTGAATCGAGGTATCTTGGGAATCTTGCCGTGCACTCTGGGACAAATCGCTTGGGGCAGAACTATCGAGTAGTGACTCTCACAGAATGCCCTTGGAGCAGACTGTGCCGAAACAACACGGACAGAATTCACTCAAGAGCACGGAATCTGCTGCAAGATGGTTTTTTCGTCAACCACAATTTCCTGAAAAATTCGAACCCGCGCGGTTTCTCTCAAGTCTTTCTCACTCGGCTGAGTGAATCGCTGAAATCCGATCTCGACAGAACTGGGCTCGATTCGGTACACCACGCGATGACCGCCTGCAATTCCCGCCTCCTGGCAATCGCCTGCTCCTCTCTATTTCCAACGTGCCCTTCCTTCCTACAGCACGATTTTTCCTATGAATTTCCTTCAATCACTGCAGCAGCAGTTCAGTTCACTGTGGAGTTCGATGAACTCGGCACAGCGAATTTCGCTCATCGTTGCGCCCCTGATTCTGCTGGCCGGTTTTGGTTTTCTTTACTGGTCGAACAACACGTCTGGGATGGTCGCACTCTCGTGGGGCAAAGTCTTTACCACCGAAGAACTGATTGCCGCCGAACATGCTCTGATGGAAGCTGGCCTCACAGATTTTCAGAGACAGGGCCGCATGCTGCTGGTTCCAGCGGCTGAAAAAGACCGCTACAACGCGGCGTTGCTCGAATTCGATGCCATGCCCGAAGATCTCGGGTCTCAGCTACTCAAGCATTATGAATCGCTGAGCCCGTTCATCACGGAAAAGCAGCGTCATGAAATGCGCGAAGCGATGCTGCTGAAAGAAGTCGCTCAGACGCTCAAGGCGATTCCCAATGTAGAAGATGCCCGCGTCGTGATTGCCAATCCCAATCGAAGAAACTCATGGAGCCAGAAGGGAACTGTCACCGCCAACGTGACGATCACTCCCAAAAAAGGACGCGAGCTTTCGACCCGGCTGGTGGCTTCAATCCGGGCAGCGGTCGCCAGCATGGTTCCAGATCTGAAGACCTCCGATGTGACGGTGTTCGATCCCGTGAATGAAGTGACATATGCCGGTGATGCAGCGGACGATCCTCTCAGCAGCCAACTGGTTCAGAGAATTCGCGAACTGACGAAACAGTACGAATCGCAGATCTCGAAAAGCCTGTCTTACATTCCAGGTGTGAATGTGACTGTGCATGTTGATATCGAGAACCTGAAATCATCGGTCATTCGGACTCAGCAGATCGATCCCAAGAAATCGGCTCCTGTGATTTCCAATGAGTTCACTGTCAACGATACACAAACCCAGAGGGCACCGCGTGGTGAACCCGGGCAGGTGGCCAATCGTCCTGCCAGTGTGGGTGGCAGTGCCGGCAGTGACCGCAATCGCCAGATGACAGAATCCGATAACCGGGTTGTGAATGGTGTGAGTTTTGAGATCAGCGAAAAGCAGCTTCTGGCGGCCATGCCCAAAGCCGTGCAGGTGAGCATCAGTGTGCCGCGAGATTACTACCGCGGGATTGCTGCCCAGCGTACTGCCGCCGGTGAGAAGGATCCGGCACTGACGGAGATCCCGGCCATTGAAAAAGAAGTGCTCGCCTCAGTCTCAAAAAGCGTCAACCGCCTGATCCCGGCGGATTCTCCCGATGATGCCATTGTTGTCAGTACCGTTGATACACTCGCAAAGGAACTTCCGACAGTCACCATCCCGTGGACTGAAACCGCGTGGCAATTCTTCCGTGAATATGGCAGCACGATGGCTCTGGGAGCTTTTGCGATCTATGTGGCCATGATGCTGCGGAAATCGATGGGAAGCCTGGCTCAGGCCAATGCCTCGCCCGGTGATAGCCGTACCGATAATGCAAATGGCATGAATCCTTTGAATCCCTCAGGTGGCCCGGAAGCTGCCATGGCGATGAATGCACTTCAGGGTGCCAGTGCCGCTTTACCCCCCAAACCTGCCACGCGGCGTGATCAGTTACAGGCGATTGTTCGCGATAATCCGGAAGCAACGGCAGCCCTTTTAGGAAAATGGATTCAGGCTGCTAAATAGCTATTTCGTGTTTCTGTTCGATTCAGCTCTCGTCATCCAGTTCACAAGGTCACCACATAATGGACGCCATACGCAAAGCTGCCATTCTGCTGCTCAGCATGGAAAAGCCATTGGCTGCCGAGGTACTCGCCAGCATGACCCGTGAACAAGTCGAGCGTGTGACTCTGGAAATTGCGAAGGTTGATGATGTCACTCGCGAACAGCAGGAAAGTGTTTTTGATGAGTTCTTTCAGGGTGTCAATGAGCTCACACCAATTGAACGGGGTGGCTTAGGCGCTGCCAACGAACTGCTCGAACAATCGCTGGGGAAAGAACATGCCGGGCAGATTCTCGAAAACGTCCGGCAATCGATGAACTCAGTTCCGTTCTCTTTTCTGCATAAAGTGGGTGCGGAGAACTTGCTGACGTTTATCTCGGAAGAGCATCCACAGACGATTGCACTGATCATGTCTCACCTGCCGGCGGCCCTGGCGGCAGAAGTTCTCAGTGGTTTGCCATCACTCCGGCAACTGGAAGTGATCCGTCGCATTGCGGGGATGGAGCAAACCAGTCCGGAAGTGATTGCCACGATCGAGAAGTCGTTGCAGAGCCGCATGACGAGCATGTTCAACCAGCAATTGGAAAATGCCGGGGGTGTGCCAATGGTGGCCCAGATCTTGAACGTGACTGACCGGATGACGAACAAAGGGATTCTGGAAAGCCTCGATCAGGAAGACAGTGAACTGGCCGACGAAATCCGCCGACTGATGTTCGTCTTCGATGACCTGCTCAAGCTTGACAACAAGTCGATTCAGGCACTGCTCAAAGAAGTGGATAACAGTCAGTGGGCTCTGGCACTCAAGGGAGCTTCCGAAGAAATCAAACAGAAGATCTTCGGTAACCTCTCTCAACGGGCGGCAGAAATGCTCAAGGAAGAAATTGAGTATCTGGGTGCTGTGCGACTTTCTGATGTGGAACAGATGCAGCAGCAGATTGTCGATGCTGTGCGGCGATTGGAAGACGCGGGTGAAATCGTAGTCGCAGCCGGCGGCGGAGAACAGTTTGTGAGTTAGTGACGTTTGGTATTGGGTGTTTGGTATTTGAATGTCTAACACCCAACACCAAACACCGAATACCTAAGGCCCTTACATGTCCACCAGTTCCCGAGTTCTGAAAGCCGGCATGGCTCCTGGCAGCCAGGGCCCCGTCGTCTTCAATTACGACGACCTTCAGGCTCAAGGTGAGAGCTATCTGGCCCGTGTGCGGGAACAAGCGGCCAAGATGATTGATGACGCTCGGAAGCAGGCCGATGAGCTGGTGAAAAACGCTCACTCGAAGGCAGAACAAGCCGGGTATCAGGCTGGCCAGGCAATGGCGATGCGCGAGATGGATCAGCGCCTGCAGTCGAACGTCAACCATCAGGTCAACCAGCGAATTGGTCAATTGCTCCCTGCCCTGGAGCAGGTTTCTCGACAGATCGAACAATTGAAAGCCGACTGGATCGCCCGCTGGGAGACTTTGGCAGTTGAGCTTTCGCTCGCGATTGCTGAGCGGCTGATGGGGCAGAAAATTGCGGCCGACCCGGAAGCAGTGAAGCCCATGATTCAGAGTGCGCTCGAACTGGCCTCGCGAGAAGAGATTGTCCTGGCAATTCATCCCACCGATTGGGAAGTCCTGGGGCATGATGAGGGGCTGCGTCTACTGGCTTCAATGGCGGGTTGCGGCGAAGTTTCGATTCAACACGATGCGTCGCTTTCACGCGGAAGCTGCGTCGTTACAACTCGCCATGGCGAAATCGATGCCCGTCTGGAAACGATGCTCGACCGCATGACGAGCGAACTTTTAGGTACAGCCCATCGACTGCTCCCACACCAGCAGGCCGCCAGCAGCACATCGAATTCGGGAACCTCGCCATGACCACACTTGTCGAACATGCCCGACAAGTTCTGCCTTTGGGCCTGACTGGTCGCATTGACCGGGTGGTGGGGCTCACAGCTGCCGTCGTCGGTTTTCCAGCTCCATTAGGATCACGCTGTGCGATTGATCGCGATCATGGCTTTCCCATTGAAGCCGATGTTGTGGGCTTTCGTGGCGATGAAACATTACTCATGCCATTAGGCGAACTCACTGGCGTTCGCCGGGGTGCACGAGTGCGGCTCGTGGAATCTGTGCCCTGTGTGAATGTGGGTGCTGGGCTGCTGGGGCGCATTATTGGCAGCCGCGGAGAGTTCCTCGATGAAGGATCGAAGCCACTTCTGGCGCATCGAGCTGATCTGCATGGCAAACCACCGGGGCCACTGGAAAGACCACGCATTGCCAAGATCTGGCAGACGGGAGTCAGAGCGATTGATAGTCTGCTGACATTGGGCGAGGGCCAGCGGATGGGGATCTTTGCTGGCAGTGGTGTCGGCAAAAGTACGCTATTGGGGCAGATTGCCAGGCATAGTTCAGCGGATATCAACGTCGTCGCACTGATTGGTGAACGAGGCCGTGAAGTGCGTGAGTTTCTCGATCGCGACCTGGGACCGGAAGGACTGAAACGAAGTGTGGTGATTGTCGCCACAGGTGATGAACCGGCCATTTTGCGACTACGGGCCGCATGGATGGCGACCGCGATTGCCGAACATTTCCGCGATCTGGGCCAGCATGTCGTGCTGATGATGGATAGCGTCACCCGTTTTGCGCTGGCTCAGCGAGAAATTGGCTTAGCGGCGGGCGAACCTCCCGCAACGCGTGGCTATCCACCCAGTGTGTTCGCTTTGTTGCCTCGCTTACTCGAACGCAGTGGCTGCTCGCCAGCAGGAAGTATTACCGGATTGTACACAGTGCTGGTCGATGGTGACGACACGAATGAGCCCATTTCGGATACTGTCCGCGGGATTCTTGACGGGCATATTGTGCTCTCGCGAAAGCTGGCTCAACAGGGGCAGTTCCCGGCGATTGATGTCCTGCAGAGTATTTCGCGATCGATGAACGACATTACGACGACCGAACATCGCCAGTGGGCCCTGACTGTTCGTCAGCTGCTGTCATCCTACCAGCAGAACGAAGATCTCATCTCAATTGGCGCCTATCAGAATGGCTCGAACGCTCTCATTGATTCGGCGATTCAAGCAAGGCCGCAAATTCTTGGATATCTGGGGCAGAAACCTCAGGAACAGACCACTTTCCTCGAAAGCCTATCGATGCTCGAACGACTGGCGCGATTAAAAGATCTCCTGGCCCGCAAACCGGCACCGACTTAATCACGTAGGGTGCATGCTAATGCACCAATTGTTGACTCATTTTTTGATCGATATTCCTCTAAAGAATTTTGCAGATTTAAGACTGGTACATTCCGTAAGAACTTCATGCACCCTGCCGAATTCATGCATCCTCCGTAAGGCCTGCTCATAACCTTTCTGGCAAGACAAAATGGCCGCTTCCCGATTTTCACTGCAAAGTGTGTTGCTGCTGCGGGAGCGCGAGCGAGACCAGGCCAGGCAGCAGATGGCTCAGGCAATTCAGGTGATCGAGCAAATCGAGCAGGAATTACAGACTTCTATTGATATCCACTCGCTATACTCACAAGAGTTGAATGATTTATTAAGGCACAACCCGATCTCTATTGAAGCGGTCAATCTCCGTCGTTATCACCTCACGCGTACGGAAATCGAAATTCAGGTCATTAAATCGCGTCTCGCTGCAGGGCGTGAAATTCTGGAAAAGTGTCGAAAACTGCTGGTTCTTGCCGATCAAAAGGTCAAAGCCATCGAGCAGATTCGTGATCGACGAGAGCAGGAAGCTCTTGAGGAGGCGATCAAAAAAGAGACCTTTGAACAGCAGGAAGCCTGGCAGGCGGGACAGTTCTCACCATGATGCGTCTGATCAAAACACTGTTGTTTCTTGGTGGCGCTTTGTCGCTGATCATTGTGCTGGGAGAGTTGGCTATGCTGGCCGTTCTCTGGCGACAAGGAAATCTCTCAGCGCGCACACTGGCAGAGATTCGACTGGCTGTCTCCGGGCAACCGCTGATCGATACTCCTGCCGTGGAAACACCGGAAGGACCACCCGCAGTTTCTACCGATGAAGTGCAAACGGCCCGTGTCATGCGAGTTCTCAATCTGGAAGCCCGGGAGAAAGAACTCGATGTGGTCAAAGAAGCCATTGCCGCTTCGATGAATCAACTCTCGCAAGAACGAGATGCATTTCAGCAATTGAAATCCAGATTTACGAATGAACTCCTGGCACAAGGCAAGCAGCGGCAAAGTGATGCGACCGAACAGGCCAGAGCGGTTCTGTTGGCTTCGCCTCCAGAAGTCGCAGCCTCCCGTCTGATGGAACTCTCGCTGGATGAATCAATTGTGCTCACCCGCGGCATGCCCGAGAAGCAGATTGCCAAAATTCTGCAGCAATTCACCGGGACTCCCGAGAGAGAAAAACGAGGGCGAGAAATTTTCGAAGCGTTGGCGGAGGGACGACCTGAGCGTGAACTGATCGATCAGGCCAGACAAGCTCTAACGCCGAACCCTGACAGTTCTAGCGGCCTTTAGGTTTGTGGCCGATAATCCTCATACGACACTTTTGCAGCAATTTCCTTAAGCTCAAGATGCTTCAGATTGCTGGCAAGTCGTTATTGAGGGATGAGAAATGGAAATCCGTGATCCTCGACGATGGACTGCTCCAGGATTGGCAGGATTCCTCGCGACACCCGCCAATTCTGCCGAAAGCGACTCGCTCAAGGCCGAGGGTTCACAAACTTCGTCTTCTTCCGAATTCAGTGCTAGTCTGCTCCGGCAATACCTGCTGAATCAGGGAACCCTTGCTGAGACTCTCACAAGCCAGAAAAGTCTGACCGGCGCGAAAGGTCTAACCAGCGACAAAAGCGAGGCCAGCAAGCAATTCGACGGAAGATCCTCAGTGACTGGAAATTCACAGTCGAGCTTGCGCAGCCTTGCTGATGATCATCGCCTCTCTCAGAAGGCACGCTCACGCCATTCGGACGATGCCGAGCCATCGTTCATGGATCGACTTATCGATCGTCGCACGGAGGCAACACAGCGTAACGACGAATCGACAGTCCGTTCTTCCACACTCCAGGAACATTTGAGCAGGGATGAACGCCAGGCTTTACCGGTAGATCGCGAACAGGATTCGTCTGATACGGATCGAACAGCACCTGCCTCTTTGCAGGAGAACTCTGAAACGCAGGTTGATCGAATAGAGCCATTTCGACAAAACCTTGTTGATGTCTCTAATGCCGGAGTTGAGGCAAATTTCACTGAAGAACACAGCCTTGCTGAAAAACTGACAGTTGAGGCGGCAGAATCGATCTCTGTGATCGACCACGAGAACCTGACGCACGCCAATTCCAACAGTTCTGACTTTGCTGCGGAAAATGCCGCTCTAAACGTCTCTAACAGCTTCGCGGGATCCGAAATTCAGGTTCCATCGAGCGGAATCGTTCCAGTCGATGACGAGCTTAACCTCGTCACACAGGAACCGGATTCTGTGCCCGCAAACGTCGCCCATCCTGCTGCTGCCAATCAATATCACCACATCGCCTCCCGGCTGGTGAGCACAAAATCGACTGATGCAGCCTCGATTCGCTCACTGCAATCTTTCCAGCAACTCCTGGCGCAAGATCCCTCATCGCAGTCAATTTCTGGCAACACCTCGTCTGCTGTCACAAGCGATGAGACGAATTCCGCGACGGCTGGGGAACTGCAACCAGCGGTTAATGATCAATCGTCTCAATCGACAGCGAACCCTGACGATGTGACGATCGATTCTTCGTCAACAGATCTCACGTCGAGCGATACCACCTCGATTTCGTTAGCCGGTCTCTCTGCCGGAGTATTGCCACCGGCAATGACCACTCACGAACAGCGATCAAATTCTCAAGGTGCAGGTGACGAACTGGCAGCAGGACAGGTGCCAGGGAATCGTCAGGGAGAAGCTGGAGCATTGATCCTGAATTCTTCGCAGACTGACGAAACCTCGCTGGCCACTTCAAGCTCGATTCCAGTGAGCGCCAACACTGATCCACAGATCTCAGCCACACCCAGTTTGCAGGCTCAGTCCGAATCGATCATCAACCAGCGGTCGGTTTCGGGAGAAACTTCCCGTTCCCAGATTTCCGGGGCTCGCAATGGCAACCAGTCTTTCAGTCAGCGGCAAACTTCGTGGAGTGCCGTGGGCGGATTGCCACCGTGGAGTTCTTTGCCCGGACTTGGCGATGCTTCTACGGGCTCTTCGTTCAGTGCGAGTCTGAATCTTTCATCCCGCGCCGGGGCATCCCCAGGCACATTCGCGGCAGCTCTGGCAGGTTCCCAAAATCCCGCCATGGGCCAGATCGCAGAAGCATCTCCCGCAACGGTTGCTGATGCGGAAACCACAATACAAACAGTCGCCAAACATCCGGGAGCCGGTGGGCCGGCAGCGAATCTGATAGCCAACAATGATTCTCAGACCCGCCAGGCAAGCACAATCACATCAAACAGCACACAACCACCCTTTGCGCAGAGAGTTGTCGTTGATGGCATCTTGAACATGACGGCCAGCCATATTCTGAACTCGGCACGAACCGAGCAAACGTTTTCGATTGTCCTCACCCCTGAAAGTTACGGCGAATTGTCGATCGATGTCCGCCAGAATGAAGAGGGAGTGATGGTGCGGCTGGAAGCGGCCACATCGGCGGGGCATGAGTTATTGAGCGAGCATCTTTCCGAGCTGCGCGAAATACTCGACCAGCGTGGATTGGATGTTGATCAGATCTCGCTTGAACGCGTCGAAACTCCCCGAGAAGTCATCGCGACCAGCGATCCAGCGAACGATCGATCATCGAATCGTGAACAACCTGATTCTACGGGCCAGAATCTCCTGACAGGCCAGGAAGGTTCTTCGAGTTCGGGCAGCGATCGTCAACCAGATTCTGGCACTCCTCGCGAAAATTGGAACCGACTCGATCCACAGGAAGAACCTCGCACCGACCATCTGGCCCGGAACAATCAGGAAGCCAGATCGACACAATCTTCCGGATTTGCTAATGAAGGGACTGCGAGACCTGTCCGCTGGGATCACGTGAATATCCAGATTTGAAATCGATCCGGGCCTGATTCTCGCTAGTATTGTACTGGTATGGTGGCGTCTGCTCGGGCATGAACAGCCCACGGCTCAAATCATAGAGAGGGATTTCATGTCGAGCATCGATCCAGTCACTGGCAAACCCAAAGAAGTCCCCGTCATTCCCAAAGACAAGCAGGGGTTCAATGCTCTGGATACGGAAGCCTTCATGAAGCTGCTCATTACCCAGCTTCAGAATCAGGATCCTTCCAATCCGATGTCCAACGAGGAGTTACTCTCCCAGATTTCGCAAATGCGGAATCTGACATCTGACATCGAATTGACCGATGCGCTGGAAGGCCTGACTTTGAGTCAGCAGCTCAACAGTTCGACAGCGTTCCTGGGTAAAGAGATCAAAGGCACGACGGCTAATGGAACGGAAGTGAGCGGAGTCGTTGACCGAGTCTATGTGAAAGACAAAGCATCGTTTCTGGTGGTCGGTGACAAAGAAGTCCCGCTCACAAACGTCACTGACGTCACCAACGAGTCCTGATCGTTTGGGCAAAATCCTCATTGACAGACCTCCCCACTCCGGGTGGAACACTGTCAGGCGCAGAGACGGATCCCCCGCCCCAGCCTGCCATAATGCCCCGTGAACTGCTCCAGGTGCAGAACAAAACAAACCCAGTGATTCAGAGCACTCGTCGCGTCTGGGATGATCTCAAAGTCCTCGATCATCGACCGTCAGGGCGACGTGCCGTGGATCCTGATCCGAAAGCCAGGCTGTGACCAGTTCCTCGTACTTTTCGCGGCTCTCGGGCGTGCCGAACTTGCCGAGGTACGTGTCTTTTCCCGCGATACGGACTCGAGCTTGTCCCGTGGGACGGTGCAGAAGGTAAGCCGGTTTTCGTTTACTGAGCGACATGGCAGCAGCCACCACAAAAAAAGTGGTAGAAAAGTGGTAGTCACCCACTTTTCTGCTGCACCGCCAAGCATAGCGGGTAGTCGCAAGTATTGACTCAGCAAGGACTTACAGGATTGGTCGATACAGGATTCGAACCTGTGACTTCCACCGTGTGAAGATGGCACTCTAGCCACTGAGTTAATCGACCTTTGTGTCACGTTCAATGAATCGAGGAGAATATTGAACCAGAGGTGATTCTGGCAGATTGTTGGTGGTTTCGCAACTTTGCGGGACAGTCTCAATTCATGATTGAGCAAACGTTTGCTGTGATGACTGGGGCTTGATCGCGGGAACTGGGGCCATGCACAGGCTTGTTCGGCCAAAAAGGGGACTTGCATACGTTCCGCTGGGGGATGCAAGAAGTTTCTGCAGATGGCACCACCACAAGCGACATCTGTATCAATTCTTATCAATACCCGTCAGCAGTTTTTCAATCGCATCGGCCTGATGGCCAACTTCGAGAACACTCCGGCGAATTTCTTCAGGATCGATGGTCGAGCGAGGGTAAGTATCGAGCATCACAAACACGCTGACTCCGTCGATCTCACGAATAGCCAGTCCTCCATGCAGAATGACAGCATTCAGTCGGAGTGCTGTTTCAAAGTATGAGGGCGTGGCTTCGCAACAGATGCTCGAGATCGTCACCAGTCGATCGACAGCCGCATGCTGGCTCGGTTCGATAAAGGCCGCCTGTTTACGACCACCCGGTAAATCGATATCGATACGAAAACCTTCTTCGCCATGCCTTGACCACCGCACATTCGCGTGATGGCGGAACGCTTCCTCTACCAGCGCTTCCAGATCGACCTCATGTCCCAGAATGGCCTCCAGCAGTCGCGCTGCTTCAATTCCTGATTGAGGCCTGTTCCCCGGAGCAGAATCCATTAACTGATGCATGGCTTCTGCCATTTCGAGCGTGACGCGCGGATTGATTTCCCGGGCCGGTCGATACTCTCCGCGCGAAACCTGTTGAATCAGTTCAGGAACTTCGTGAGCCGGAAATGGCAACTGACTGGTCAATAACTGGTAGTACATCACTCCCAGGGAATAGACATCACTGGCAGGTGTGGCTGGGTCGCCTCGAAATAACTCCGGAGCCATATACTGAGGTGTGCCAACAATTTCCCGGCGACCATGAAGTGCTCCCTCGACGGATGTCCGGCGGGCCAATCCAAAATCGCCGATCTTGGGAACCCCCTGATGCGTCAACAACACATTATCGGGTTTGAGATCGCGATGTAGAATCTCATGTCGATGGGCCACTCCCAAGCCTTCAGCAATGCGTAAGGCCATCGAGGTCGCGCGAGTGGCCGCCAGGATCCCCTCATCCTCCACTCGCTGACGAATCGACATGCCGGGGACAAATTCCATTTCGAGATAATGCAGACCGTCGATTTCTCCCAAGGCATAGATCGAGACTATATTCGGATGATTCAGGGCTGCTGCCGCCTGCCCTTCGTTATGAAAGCGATCGACAAACTCACGATCCTGTTCGACAAGTGCGGGTGGCAGAATCTTGAGGGCACAGAAGCGTTTGAGTACTCGATGCCGGGCGAGATAGACCCGCCCCATGGCACCTGCACCGAGCAAAGCTTCGCATTCATAAGGCCCAAAACATTGCCCGATCAATTTTTGATCAAGCCCGGCTTCGGTCGAAGCTTTTACAAAGTTTCTGGAACGAAAAGCTGCCGGCTTGGGTTCTCCTTCGGGTTGGCCTCCCTCAGGCGGAGTCTTGTGCCGAGATTCCGCATGTGCAAGAGGATCAACAAGTGCGAGAGGATCGATATGTAGGTGTGTACTGCACTCGGGTGAGTGATGTTGATCCACCATTGCTCCACAACGGGGGCAAACCACGTGCTGCTTCTCACCCGTGGTCGCCTTGGTTCGATCCACACGAGTAGGTTCAGCCTCTTCGAGATCCAGGTGGAAAGAAAACTGACAATCCGGACAAAAGACCGCAGCCAGGAGCCTCGCATTTTCCGAAGGCGTAATTCCGACAGAGGGTTGAGGCGTTGAATCCATGCAGCTTATTCCCACCACGCATCAGCAAATGGCTATGTAAGAAACTTTGGAAGCCCTTTGGTTAACTCCAGGGTCTTTCTGTCGAATTTGCGTTGTGCGATCAAACCTGCTTCAACACGACATGAAAGTTATGGTAATCAAAGCCAGCAGGAAAAGACCATAATCCTTTGAATTTGGCTCGCATTTCATCGCGAAGACCGACCATCTTGTTTATGTTCAAACGGTACTTTTCAGGAGATGAGGCAGCATAGAATCACTGCTCTTTGATCCAATCGCATTGTGTCTTCGTAGTGCCCCTGCCTCAGAGAGCCGTCTTCCAACTCGACAATTCATCATGGAATCTCCATGTCCGATGACCTTGAACCAGCCAGTTCTCAGTTCGCCCAGCCAGTTCCAGGTGATATGGCAACTCCTGCTATTCAACCGGTAGGGCCGCCTCTTTCCTTGACGGATTTTCTCGATGAGGAATCTGCTCCGCCGGTGGTCGATACTTCCTTAGTCAGCAATGACGAAAGTCTGCCGGCATTTGTCCGTTCACGACAGTCACTTGGCCCTGGTCTTGGCGAAGCCGTTGGCTGGACGGCTGGTGTCTTCGGCAGTCACCTTCTCTTGAGCATTGGGCTGGTCTTAGTCATCTCCATCGTCTCTGCAATTTATCTCGTCAGCACAGAGGGTATTAAAGACCCTAAGCAACTGGAACAACGGCTCGCCATGGGCTCGATGGGAAATACCATTCTCGTCTGTGGTGAGCAGTGGTTGATGGTCGGTCTGACCATCGTGGCTGTCTGGCTGCGCATGGGGAAACAAACCACCCGGCAACTCAACCTCGATCTGCCGCACCCCTACCAGCTGTTGATCGTCACCTGCCTGGTGCTCCCTCTGGGTGGCATCGCCGATCTCAGTTATCGACTCGCTTCGATCCCGTGGGATTTTCTCAAGAATCAAAGCGACTTATTTGCCCAACTCGACCAAGTGAATATGGTCGAGCAAATGCAGAAAATGACAGCTTCGATCCCTTTGCCACTGTTGATTCTGGCAATTTCGGTATCACCTGCCATCAGTGAAGAGCTGGTTTTCCGAGGCCTGTTAGTCCGTGGTTTACTGGCCCGCTGGGGTGTCTTGTGGACAATGCTGATCTCGTCGTTCCTGTTCGCCTTGATCCATTTTCATCCACTGCATGTCATGGCTGTCTTTCCAATTGGCATGGCACTCTTCTGGATCTACTACACCACGCGCAACTTCTGGTTGCCCATGTGGCTGCATCTGCTCAACAACCTCTGCTCGATCCTGGTGATGCGCTGGCAGGGAAGTCTCGAAGAGGTGCTCGAAAACGCCGAGACCATGCAATTGGTAGTACAGTCTGGCATTGCACTGCTGGGAACTTCGATCGCTCTGTGGCTGCTCCATAAAAACCGAACCCGGTATGTGAACACCACGGGAGAAGAATGGAATCCTCCCGCAGCTCCCATGTCGTCGCCTCCAGTTCAACTCGGTTTTCAACGCCAGGTGAATGTCGTGGGAATTCCTGTATTTGTGATTGGTGCAGCTCTTACCGCTTTGTTGCTCTTCGCTCAGGTCAGTTCGATGATCGAGCCACTTGACGAAACGAAAGCTGGCATTAGTGATCCTGCTCTTGCACCATGAGTGCACACTGCCTCACGTTTCGCTCACGATGATCCCGCACTCCACGGCGAATTCTGCATGCTCACGACTTCTCCATCCGGTATGGATATCGAAGAGATCATCACGATCATCAGTCGGTGGGCGCAAGCTGGAATTGTCCGCGAGTTTCCCTCGTTTTTGCCACAGGTTCTGCAGCAACCCTCGAAGATCAGTTCCCCGCGTGAACTCTGGCCTGTCTTCTACGGCTGCTATGACTGGCACTCGGCAGTCCACAGCCACTGGGCACTCGCGCGCTACGTGCGCTGGCTTCCCTCTCACCCGCAAGCGACATCCTGGATCGAAACGCTGCAACATCAGATCACACCATCCGGGATGGCAGGTGAATTCGCCTTCTTTACTCGATCCAACTGGCCCAGTTTCGAAAGGCCCTATGGCTGGGCCTGGTATCTGACACTTTGCAGCGAACTGGCCTCTCATCCCGAGCCAGCCTTGCAAAACCTCTACCAGTATTTACAACCACTCGAACAGATCTTGAGAGGTCGCTTTCGGGATTGGCTGGAATCTCTTGATCGCCCGATACGTACTGGGGAACACAATCAGACTGCCTTCAGCCTCGGAATGATTTACGACTACTCAAAGGGCATGGGGGATGATGCTCTGCGCATGCTCATCAAACGGAAATCATTATCCTGGCATGCTCGCGATACCCATCTCCCCTGGGCATTAGAACCGTCGGCTCACGATTTTCTCTCGCCTTCACTGGCCGTTGCGGATCTCCTGAGCCGCACGATCGATGATCCCGAGGAGTTCAGCCAGTGGCTGCGAAACGCCTTTCCTCAGTGGTATGACAATTCAGCCACATTGCTCGCATGGCCCACGGTTGAATCCCTGGATCGCATCGATGGGAAAAACGCCCATTGGGATGGTCTGGCATTCAGCCGGGCCTGGATGTTGCTGCGGATTGCTCAGCGACTTCCCCACGACCACCACCTCAAACCGGCATTCATCGAGGCCAGTCATCAGCAGGGAAGACGCGGACTGAATTCCCTGACCAGTGACAGCTACATGACAACCCACTGGGTGGGAAGTTTTGCCGCTTACTGGCTTTCATTCCACCTCAGCCATGATCCACACTCTGACAAACCTTCTTCCAGCATTGCCTGAGCCCGATCTTCAAGTGGCGGGCTTGGCCAAAGGCTCGGTTTTCGTCAGGAAGGTCGATTCCAGCTCCACAATGCGGCTGAGTGAGGCCAGATTCGCAGTGTCCTCCATCAACTTCAAATTGGCCGAGAGTGCGACAGTTTCGAGCCAGTATTTCAGTCGTTCGAGTTTGACGACATCCAGCTCTTTCTGCTCGCTCTCTTTCGAAAGCTGCTTGATTGTCGCGAGTTCCTTTTTCATTTCGGCGTAGCGCGGATGCTCGATAATCACTTGCCGCACAGCATCGGCCTCTTCGGAAATCAAACGAGCCGTCTCGGGATGCCAGGGGCTTGCCATCACTGGCCAACGTTTCTTCACAGCCGCACCAATCTCCCGCTTGATGCTCGATACCGTCGTCCGTCGGCGGCGGACTTCCGAGTCTGTCCGTGCCTTCTCGTCACGCTTGTGACGAATCGCTTTTTCGACATCGTCCGCACGATCAGTCCCTGTGAGCAAGAACTCCCGGCTCAGCCCTTCAATCACCGACTTCTCAACGACTGTCGCATGCTTCAGCAACTCATCAACCGGTGAGTTTGGTGTCAGTAAGCCATCCTGACCTTTAGTTTTGGAAGCGTGTCGCAGAAAAATGTCAGTGGTGCGCACAGGAATGTCGATGGTGCGTGCTGTCAGCACCGTATAGGCATGCGCTTCCAGAAACGAGGTACGGCCGTCCTGATCATAATCAGGGCTCGTTACCGATTGACCCGTTCTCGATTCCCCACAGAGAGCTTCAAAGAAGTAAGACGAATACTCTCGATAATCGGCCTCGTTGATGTTCGGCGTACAGCCAGCCGCCACACGATCAGGAACTGTCGAGAAGAACCCGCACCGGGGATGCTCTGCCAGACCATGGGCAGGGTTCCCCTTCTTGAAAATAAAGTTCCCAAAGCCACCGCTGTAGCATTGCACCATGACGGCCACCACCGGCACATCGGGCGAAAGCTCATCCAGTTTCTCAGTCCACTCCGTGACTGACATATCCGTACTTTTCCACAGATGCATAATGTTATTAGCAAAAGCTGGCTTGCGATTTCCTCCGTCGGGACGCTGCCGATCCGCCGGACGTGGTTCACGCTCTGAATCGGCCACAGTTTTGGAACTGTCTGAAACAGATTCCTTATTGCTGGTCTCTGCCTCGCTAACAGTCTCTGGTTTGGCTGAATCTTCGGGTTTGCTGGACTCATCCGATTTGGATTCGGAACTGTCAGATGGCTCCATCCGGGTTGGTCGTGCCGCCGCTGGAGAGCCCGTGCCTGGTTCATTGCCAGAGCGTGGGAATGGGCCTCGTGAAGATGTCGATTCCCCGCGAGCTTTCCCGCCATGGCCAGTGAAATACACAATCAGGCGGTCGCCACCGGCCAGTTGTGCACGAAAGTCCTTCAAAGTGTTCTCGATTGTCGTCGGATCAGCCGCTCCATCCACGACAGGGAGCAGGCTGGTGCGATAATCGAAGTTCACCCCGGTGGCGGGGCCAATGAGATCCGCCAGCAGCATTCGGAGATCTTCAGGGTCTCGCTGAGCATCGAACTGCAGATCGGTCTGCGCATCACCACCATCCGAGAAGAGAATCTTCTGGTGGATCTCTGAGATTTTCAGCCGCTCAAGCACACGCTGAAGATAGCGAACGTTGTTTTCGAGAGAAATCTGATTGCTCTCAGGCCGGGGGCCGCCGCCAATGGTCAGCAGATGATCGCTCGCCCAGAGTGTCCCCCCTGCCAGCATTGACAAGGAGATCATAACAGCCGCAGTCAAAGATGTTCGAAGCATGACAATCCCATCCCGACAAGATCTGTCCGATGACTCGGCGAGCCCCCGAATCATGAAGACCTGATGAACTCATTTTCAAATTGTGATCAAGACCAACGGGTCAGTACAGAAAAAAGCATCTCGAGCGCGCACATTTCAGAAAGTGCTCGTCCATCTCATCAAGGAACGGGAGAGAGATCGACCCACATGTCAGATACCGAGCCACGACTCCTTATGGTTTATCGGATGATTTATCTGTAACCGCTTCAGACTCAGGTTCCTTCTCGACCGGCAGTTCAACTCCAGGAAAATCCTTCTTCAACTGCTCTTCGAGTGCCTGACCCCGTGCGTTAATCGAGATCACTTCGAAATTCCGCCCGATCAGAATCATGCGGGGAATCGAGTTGATCGAATAGTAACGGGCATTGGGTGAACCTTCCCCCTCCTGATGATCATGGACAATCGTCCAAGGGAGCGGCTTTTTCTCCAGAAATTGATCGAGGGCTTTGCGGTTGGAATCCACACTGATCCCAACAATTTCAAACCCATGGGGATGATAAGTCTCATAGAATTTCGTCATGCGGGGAAACTCAGCCACACAAGGGCCGCACCATGTCGCCCAGAAGTCGACCAGCACGACTTTCCCTTTGTAAGCCGCCCAGTCGAAGGACTCGCCCGTGATCGTTTTTTCGGCAGTCAGCACCATTTCCTGGCCTGGCAACTGCAAACGACGCAACACCCCTTCAGCCGACGCCAGGAGTCTTTCGGCTTTAGGATCGGTCACCGTTTTCAAATCGGCGACATAACCTTCCAGTAGCTCAGCAGCGGCCTTCTGTTGAGCAGGCAAGGCTGAATTTGCCAGTTGCACAATCGTAGCCATCACGCCCATCTTCTCACTGAACGAGGCCTCATCCAGCAATTTCTGATGATCCTTTAACTTCGCAATCGTGCGGTCCAGCGGCGTCCCGGGTTTCGACAACTCCACCTCTAAACACTTCAGTCTGGCGATGCGGTAAAGTGATTTGTCTTCCTGAGCCTGCAGGCCGCTGATCAACTCCTCCAGCTTCTCCTCCGATCTCGCACTTTTAAGGCTGATCAGGCCCAATAGAATCTGAACTCTGGCCAATACCAGGGCTCGTTGATCCACTTCAGTCACAGCCTTCCCAGAAAGTTCTTCAGCCTGAACCAGTAAACCTGCCAGTTGCTCAACACGCTCACTGGGCTTCAGCGTCGCCACCTTCGCCCGACTCCCCAGTGATTGCAACTGCTTCTGCATGTCGGCAATCGATTCAGGCACGGTCTTCTGATCTGTGCTCTGTTGATCAGGAGCCGTATCCTGTCCATACATCACGGGACAAACAGCATAAGAAAGTAATGCCATAACACTCAAGAGCCGCCACATTTTTGATAACATAACTACTTAGTCCATTTCATTTGATAGAGCAGACACAATGTCACCGGGAATCGATTTCAAGGAAAAACCACAACGGCCTCTAAAGGCCAGATTGCTTACTAATACAGCAATGACTATCGTTTATACAACATCCGAATAAACTATAAATGACGAATCTCACAGATATCTATTTTTCATCACAAGCTAATTGACCGGCATCAATTCATCCGAAAGAGGCTGGCCATCTTCTGATGTCCTGGCCTGCTGATCCTGGGGATGCGGGCCATCCTCAGGTGGCGCCAGGAACCAGAAACTGCTCAGCCAAAGGACGAAGATCAGTCCGAACACAATGTAGAGAGGCTTAATAGAAATCCGCATAGTCCACTGTGGCTCCGCACCAATTCCTCAGGCCATCGAGATAACGACTTATGAGTTGAACCTAGTATTCACCCACGACATCAGCATCACCAATCCCGGACAACGACTGCCTGAGTATTACCTGATCCATATTGATACTGAACGGCCTGACCGAGCCATCAGCCAGAGCGAACATCGCCATTCCGGGATGTGCGCTGGCGAAGCGGTAGAGCAAAGTCTGGCCCGATCCTGCGTAATAATTATTGGCAACAGTGCCGAAGCACATTGGCATCGAGTTGGTGCCCATCCAGGCAGAGGACTGGTACAGGATTTCGTTCCGCCAATCTCCGCGCACCTCTCCAAATAGTAGCGTGTTGGTGGTGCCATCGGTGATGTCACGCAGCTTGGTCTTGCTACGTCGAAAAAAGACACCTTTGTACTTATCGAGCGTGGGGGCTTCGATAAAGCCTGCCCAGCCAGCGACTCCCGCATAACTGGTACGACCCAGATTTCGAGCAGGTTGCCCGCCCAGCGTCGATGCCACGGGCGTGCCATTGGCCACAAAGGTCGCGGCAGTTCCGCTGGTGCTGCGAAAGGTAATGAGGGCGGTATTCACCTGTAACGTCGAATCGTAAGGATTAGGAGTGCTCGAGGGGCAGATGAGAATTGGCAAGCGGGTGAACGCCGCTGTGCGGGTCGTGGCCTCGTTAGTCCAGAATGTCTGCGTGGTCGTGCTGACATCGGGATCGATCTGATTGCGGTTAATCGTGTTATAAACTGCGCCCTGATCAAAGAAGGGGAGCATGTGAGGAAACGGCCCTGTCCGTGAACCGGTAATCCCCGTGGCTGAGATAATATTCCCTGAAGGTTCCGTACCAGCGGCGTTGTACCCGGGGGGCAGATAGCCAAAAGTTTCTTCGAAGTTGAATGCCGCCAGGGCAATCTGTTTGAGTTTGTTCTGGCACTGTGCCCTGCGGGCTGCTTCGCGGGCCTGCTGCACAGCGGGTAACAGCAAAGAAATCAGCATGGCAATGATGGCGACCACCACGAGCAATTCGACAAGCGTAAACCCTCGGCGAATAACGCGAGCCTGATGGCAAACTCGATGCATCTTGATCCCCTTGAGATTTTGAAGCCCTTGCAAACTCTGCTCTCCTGGTGGCACGAAACGACCCGGCAGAGCCTTTGCGAATTTGACAAACGAATAACCAGATGAATTCGACGGGGAGCGCAAAGGTGTGATACAGCCACTTGAAGATTCCAACAATCGGGTGGTCTGCTATTTGCTGTCAGAATTTCAAGAACTGTAGTCTCCGTTATGGTTCGCCCGGTAAAAAAAACTCCAGGACTCCCCACAAGGCCGTTTCTCACAATCTTTGCCGTGCAATGCAGCCTTTTCTTGCTTGAAAAAGAGTCCGCTCAATCGGGTTACGAGAGGCTCTCCCGAAACCTGTTATGGAATTCCAACTTATTGCTCGCCAAACCAACTCTCAGAAAGACAACTCGATGTCCCGCTTGAGAAATCTGCTGATGACCCCTTCAAAACACGCCAAAAACCGTCATCCGTCGAATTTCCACCGAATCGGGAATTGAAATCACGACTTGATGGGTTATATATTTATCTTTTGAGAATAACCACTGCCTGAACCGCAGCATTGCTTCATCAAGGTGAAATCAGCTCTTGCCTTATGGGGCGAGTCATAAAATCGACTTCTCTCCGTGCACTCCAGCCCTCGGCATGCCCTCCCAATGCACTCCAGAGTTCGAAGATGAATCAGTCTCCCTCGCCAACACCTGCCAGCAGCGGTCCGAATCAGCAGCCGTTTTCCTCGCATTTCATGTCGAAATACGTTCAGCCGGCGGTCTCTGATCGTGACTTCAGAAATGTCGAATACCGCCTCCATAACCGCAGATCTGTGGCCCTCTATCGCTGCTCTCGGGATTTCGCCACACCTTCGACTCCCAAGCCCGATTTCATGCTCAGGCTGCATCTCAATAAGTTCCCCGCACAGCATGAGGTCAACTACGGCGGTGGCTGGCTGAAACGCATGCCCGATTCCTATGTTCTCGCACCACCAAACGTCGATTCCCGTGTTCGCGGGAACCTCCAGAACCATTTCACCAGCCTCATTCTGGTCTTCCCCGAAACAGAACTCCGGCAAGTCGCCGGGGAGCTTCTTGACGCTGAGGGTAAACACCTATGGCAACCACCATCGAAAGAACTCCACGATACATCGATCTCAACGTTGATGAGGCAACTGTGGGAGTCTTCCTGCAGTTCGGCACCGGCCGAATCTGTGTTGATCGAGGGGACATTTATTTCTCTTGTGGGTCGCCTGTTACTCTCCGGACAGCAGAAACGACTGGCCATTCCCAAATATGAAAGCAGTGCTTCGCTCATCACCAGCAAAGCTCTGAACTACATGCAGGATCGTCTCAGCGAAAAACTGACGCTGGAAGAGATTGCCAAGGCTGCCGGGGTCAGCCGCTCGTACCTCATTCGCGTCTTCGCTCAAGCGACAGGTAAAAGTGTGCACGCCCGCCTGATTGAACTTCGTATCGAGCGAGCCAAACAGCTCCTGATTCAGTATGGCCGCAATATGACTCTCGACCAGGTGGCTTTAGCCTGCGGATTCTGGGATGGCACGCATCTGACTCGCTCATTTTTTGAGCATGTAGGCATTACTCCCCAGCAGTTCCGCGAGAACTCGTGATCGCTTTGGTCCTGCCAGAAGTTTCACAACATCGAAATTTTCTTGCCTTCAGAAAGTTCTCACACCCGGAGTTTCTTTTCGGATTCAAGAGTCAAGCAGCGATCCCTGTGACATGCATAGTGCTGCTCCGAGCAAGCATGCTGGAATGACTCTCAACGGTCCATCCACTTCTGGATCGCCAGCTTCAATTTCTGTTCGACCCGCTCCTTCAGTGCCACAAAGTAGTGGGCATCTTCTGTGAGGCCTGCTGTGCTGGCAAACCGAATCAGTGGATCGAGCAGCCATAACTCGGTGGGAGAAAGCTCTGGTTTCAATGTCCCAGCCTCTAGTTGCGACTGGATCCATTTCAAACTCGAAGGGACATGCTCGCGGGGCCCTTGAGCAATCTTTAAAGCCTCTTCGTAGATCTCTTCGAAAGATTCGTCTGGCCTGTAGGCCCTGAGTGCTCTCCCCACAGCCACCACATGCCGGGCCAGTTCACGAACTTCCACCCACTCCTCTTCGGGATAGATCTCTCGAATCTTCAGCAAATGGAACGTCCCATCCGCATCAATGGCTTTGATCTGCCCCAGCAGATTCCCCCACAGATTCACCAGAGCCTTATCGAACTCTGCCCGGACAGCCGGTGCCGATTCGGCAACTTCGAACCAGCCTCCCAGATTCGTCAGTACTTCGGCACACCAGCGGCGATGTGCCAGATCTCCACCGGCTAGAATTGTGCGACCAGCCGGGCCGCAATGATAGATCGCCTCGGCACCTGTCCCTTCCCGATGGCCCGTCTGCATCGTCACACCACGCAGCAGCTTGCCCACAATCTGGCCCATGGCACCACTCCACAGATCGGGCAAACGACCGTAGAGCATCGACTCTTCCAGCAGTTCCACCAGAAACCGCCGCACGCGCTCGTGGTAAATCCCGTTACTGCACAGCACCAGAATGGGCAAGCGGCTCACGGCCACATCCAATCGTGATGTTTCCGCCAGTCGCTCGAGAAGTTGGACATACTCCTGCATCACCACCAGCAGTTGATCGGTCTGCGTGCAGACCAGCAGAATCTCAGGAATCCACTGCTGCTCCACACACTTTTGCAGTTCGGGCCGACAGACCTCATCGACCGTCAACGGATAGGTCGTACCATCCGCAGCGAATGCGAGAATCCCTCCGGCTCCCCACGATGCACTTCGCGTCGCTCCCTTTCTCTGGATGAACTGCACGCTTCCATCCAGCCGGCAAAGCCCGCGTGTGAGATGATAAAAGTAAGCCGCTCCCAGAGCACCCACAGGGAGAATGCCAATGTTCGCCCGGCTTGAGCCCGTCATGACAGCTCCTGCATTTGAGCGAGGGCATCGCGTGTGGCAGCAGGATAGGCCGTCTTGAGAATCAGCATCGCTGGTCGGCCGCGTTCGGCTGTCGAAGCATAGGCGTATTCGATGTTGATATCGGCCGCCGCGAGGGCTTCACCCACCGTCGCCAGATTGCCGACGCCGTCAGTCATTTCGAGAACGACGACTTCCGCTTCCACAACGGGCAAACCGGCACCCGTCAGCGCTTCTCTCGTCGCGGTCGGGTTGTCGGTCACCAGCCGCACCATCCCCTGCTCGACGTTATCAATCACACTGAAGGCTCGTATGTGAATGTTCCTGCCAGCCAGTAACCGGCCCACCTGTCCCAGTCTTCCGGGCTGATTTTCAATGGCAATACTGAGTTGCCTTTGGATATCGACCTGCATGATTACGCACCTTCGCCAGCACACGCGTCGCCCGACATCATCTGCGGGACATTGTTCACTTTGCCGACTGATTCTACTCACTCCCATCGTTGATCAACAGCCACTCATCGTCGCCCCTTGCCAACAAAACTGTGAACTTATCATCTGGCGAACTGACCTTTTTCACAGTATTGTCCATGTGGAATTGTCCATGCAGTATTGTCCACGCAGTATCTTCATCCAGAGGCCGCCACGCACTCACCTGTTTTCGTGTTTGCAATTCCTTGCCACGCAGTCATCCCTCCGCATTTACGCTCAATACTTGCCCACCCGGAAATACTGATGAGAACTCCCACGCTGGCTATCTGCATATCCGCACTTCATATGCTGGGCCTTTGCCTCCCGATCCTGGACTTGAGCCCTGAGCTTGAGGCCAGCGATCCTCCGCGACCTTCCACGGCCACAGCAAATGCCGACTGGCTGTTGAATCCGGCTCCCTATCGCAGCCAGATCCAGACAGTTCCGCCTGTCGATCCCCTTCAAACCGAGGCCCATCCACCCACCGAAATTCGCCTTTCCAACGGACTGGCCGAACGTGTCTGGCTGGTCTCACCTCAAGTGGCCACCACCAGCCTGAAGCTCCTCTCCACGGGCGAAGAGTATGTGCGGGCTGTGGGGCCGGAAGCTCGCCTCACCATCGATGGCCAGAGTTATCCCATCGGCGGATTAACGGGCCAGCCCGTCAAGAATTACCTCAAACGAGAATGGCTTTCTCAACTGAAACCACTACCAGCCAGCTACACCTTCGTCGCTTATCAGACAGGCCCGATCGAGGAGCGATTTGCCTGGAAGAAGCGGCCCGAATGGATGCCCCGCGACCTCCCATGGCCTCCTCCGGGTCAACACCTCACACTGCAATTCGCACCACCAGCCATGCCACTACAGATAGAAACTGGCAAAGTCCTCTTTCAAGAACGTTTTGGCGAGAACTCCCCCGCTTCCAAAATCGATGCCGGTTGGAAACCGACGGTCAGTACCAAACATCCGCGCACGTCGTACCACAATGAAGGCAAAGCCGGCGAGCTGATGGCTCTGCCCGATACCTGCGTCTATCTCGAACGCGCATGGCCCACAGAAGCTGCCAGCGTTGAACTGACCATCGACTGTGGCGACGACAGCCAAGCCAACTCCTGGGGCCCCGGCCTCGCCTGGAAGTTCCCAGAAGGAACCATCAGCCTCGTCGCCAGACCACACAGCCAGCAGTTTGAATTCTATGGTCTCCAGGGGGGCGAGCAGTTGCTGGGTCAGTTCGATCGCACTCAGGCGATCACCTTACGACTCTCTCTCCAGCAAAACGAGGTTGTGTGCGAAGCAGCTCAAAAGGGGGCCTCGTTTCAATCACTGGCTCGTATCCCCGTCACTTCTCATCCACAGACATTGCGAATCGGAAAGATCGGCAAACATGGCGACGGTAAAGACTATCCGACGGCCCGCGGCGAACCATATCGCAGCCACTTGCACGAAGTGATTCTCCGCGCAAAACCCACTTCGTTAGCGAAACCAGCTCTTGCCGATCTTCCCCAGGTGGAGATGCATTACGAGATCTACGACGGACTGCCTCTTTTTTCCAAGTGGATGGTGGTCAACAACACGACCTCACGCCCGGTGGTGATCGATCAATTTGTTTCCGAAGAGTTGCGTCTGGTCGAAGTCGAATCGAGTGTCGAAGATGCCACACTCACCGAGCGCTACAATCTGCATGTTGAAAGTGAGTATGCCTTCCACGCCATGGATGCCGCCCATGCCTGCGAAGCGGGTGTCCGCATTCAAACCGATCCCGATTATCCCACTCAGGTAAACTATCGCAAACAGACGCGCTGCCTGCTTGAAGCCTCTCCTCTTCTAGGCCCAGGGATTCACTTACCTCCCGGCCAACGCTTCAACACTTACCGCGTTTATGAATTGCTGCTCGATTCAACCGATCGCGAGCGACGCGGCCTGGCTCAACGCCGGATGTATCGCACCCTCGCACCTTGGGTTACCGAAAACCCACTCATGTTCCACAAAGTTCAAAGCGATCCGACATCAATCCGCGAAGCCATCACCCAATGTGCCGATACAGGCTTCGAGATGATCATCATGTCGTTTGGCTCCGGGGTGAACCTCGAAAACTCGAATGCCGCCTACCGCCAGAAGTATCGCCAACTCGCCGATGACGCCCGCCAGAAAGGCATTGCTTTAGGTGGCTATACACTCACCGGTTCGCGCAGTGCCGGAACACCCGCAGACAACACTCAAGGGGCTCCGGCAGCTTTCGGAGTCATGCCTTGCCTGGGCTCGGCCTGGGGACGCGATTATCTCCAGCGGGTCAAAGATTTTCTCTTTGATGCCGGCCTGAGTGTCCTCGAAAACGACGGGCCTTACCCGGGCGATCTTTGTCATGCCACCTCACACCCGCATCATCATGGTTTGGCCGATTCGCAATGGGTGCAGTGGGAAGCACAGTCAGATCTGTACCGCTGGTGCAGAAGACAAGGCATCTATGTCAATCAGCCCGACTGGTACTTCCTGAATGGTGGCAACAAAACGGGCATGGGTTACCGCGAAACCAACTGGTCGCTTCCACGAGCCGAGCAGGAAATCATTGAACGTCAAAACATTTATGATGGCACGTGGACGAAAACGCAGTCGATGGGCTGGATGTTCGTACCACTCAGCCAGTATCACGGCGGTGGTGCAGCGGCCACCATTGAACCACTGGCTGAACATCTCGACCATTACGAAGCCAGACTCGCCAATCTGATCGGCTCAGGAACTCAAGCCTGCTATCGCGGTCCCAGACTTTACGACACGCAGGCCACGCGTGAGGTTGTCTGCAAATGGACACGCTTCTTTAAAGATCATCGTGAAGTCCTCGGCGGCGATCTCATTCATCTCCGGCGAGCCAATGGCCGCGACTGGGATGGCTGGATGACGGTGAATCCGGCAGGTCGTGAACGAGGCCTGGCCTTTTTCTATAACCCGCTCGAAACAGAAGTTCGCCAGACCATACAGCTCCCCGTCTACTACACCGGTCTCACAGCGAAGGCCCGTGTCACGATGGAAAAAGGCTCGTCACAGGTCATGCCCATCAGCACTGAACATCAGCTTGCATTTGAACTGGCAATTCCCCCACGCAGCAGAACCTGGGTGCTGCTCGAAGAGGCTGTTGAATAAGCGAGGTCTAAACATGCAGGTGCAACCTCTGCTGACCATAGGTTTCTCCCTGCCAGTACCAGTGAGCCAGATGTCGCAACTTGCCCGGTTCTTCCGGCAATTCAATGAACAGAAATGGATCAGCCGTGATGATCACCGCTGGAGTTGTGAGCAATGGCAGAAGCTTCGCGAGAAGCATGACAGGCATGACCAGTCCACCTGGTGCTAATCCTGCCAGAAATGTCGGCGTATAAGCTTTCGCAAAATTTTCGAGTGTCAGAAGTGCTTCGGCCCCGGTTTCCATCGATTGCCCCAGTCGGGTGGTATGCTCAGGAATCTTCGTGAACGAACAGCCATACCGGCACTGCTCGATTTCGGCTTTGGCCATCGCCCGCAAACGTTGCCGCGCATCTCGACGAGCGATCTGCCACGACTTTTTGATCCCATTCAGCATGTTCTCCACAATGGTGGCAACAGCCTGGACAGCGGCCCACGACATGAGGGGAATTGCCAGCACACCCGCCACCAGCTTGAACAGCCAGCCGTACCTTAGAGCCTGCTTCTGAGCCGACTGGATCCGCTTCTGCGCTTCGAGTTGAACTTCTTCAGCCGTGACAGGGATGGGAAGCCCGTCCTGATTGACTCGATCGCTGAAGAGTGGCACGCCAAACCAGACGGTGGAATCCGGATGCTGCTGGTAAGCCCGTGTGACAGCATCCATCACCAGAGCCGGAGGATTATCAGGAATCTGCGAAGGATTGCGTACCATTGTCATCACCAGATCCGAATGCCCCTGGATCCATAGCGATTTTTCGATCAGGTGCACAATCCGATACTCTTCGACCAACTGGGGGTTTCGAGAGAGGACATGGTTTACAAATTGAGGATCACGAATCTGCTTTCGATTGCCGCGTAGCGCCAATGCGACGGCCAGTGTCTGAATGGCATCCGCCTTCAATATGGTGAGTGGCTGCCGCAAAAATGCCTGCAAACCAAAAGAGGAAACATCATCCAGCCAATCGGCTGTGACCCACTCTGGCCGGTTGGATACCACCTGTCCCTGCGAACGACGAGCCTTACGACGTGCGAGTTGCTGTGCCATACCAAGCCCTTATCAGATGGTCACGAGGGATGCGAAAGCATTGATAGGAAGTGAAGACTTCAGACAGACAGGAGCGAACAGAGCGGACTTTGGTTGCCGCTACTTACTTCTCTCCATACAGGATGAGTGACGACGAAAAAATTGTCTAAGAAAATCTTCCAAAAATAAAAACTCAGGGCAGAACGACTGGTGCCGTCTGCCCTGAGTTCAAAAATCAATGTTTGGGAAAAACGATTCCTTGCGAATCAGGCGACCACGGGTTGGGCAGCCATTTCCTCGAGCATTGAATCGACTTTATCGAGTGTTAGATCCAGTTCAGCGCGGAAGAGATCGCCCATCAGCAGATCCGTAATATCGTCCTTGGTTTCCGGATACTTCATGATCAGCTTGCCAAAGTTCATACCCTTATAATAGGCCAGCACCAGCTTTCTCATCCGCTCCATGCCTAGCACATACTCGGGCTCCCAGGCACCGAGTGTCGTACGGGTTAAATCATTGGTGACCAAGCCCTGATGGACGGCATCAGCCGCCAGTTCACCCGATTTCACGGCCAGCAACACACCGGAAGAATAGAGCGGATCGAGAAAACCATAGGCATCACCAATCAGCACCCACCCCTGCCCTGCTGCCTGCTTTGCCCGATAGGAATATTCCTTGGCAGCCCGATACTGATCACATCGCTCGGCACCCTCCAATCGAACTTTCACACCCGGGCAGTGATCCACCTCTTCCTGGAAGAGTTCTCCCAGGTCTTTTGTGCGCTGCTTGTTAAAAAGATGCGAGAAATCTGCGACAACACCCACACTGGTAATGTTGTCGTGCAGCGGGATGTACCAGAACCAGCCTTTCTTACCTTCTGTCTGAATGACAGAGGTTGCACCGCCATTCTCACCCTCATCTCGCCAGGCATTTTTGTAGTAGGTCCAGACGGCGGCTTTTTTCAGTTCGCTATCCCATGTCCTCAATTGCAGGCGATCGAGCAGCACTGAGCTTTGGCCACTCCCATCAATCACCACCTGGGCTCGCACCTGACGCTCTTCACCGGTCGCCTCATTTTTGACGCGTACTCCCACGCATCGATCGTCTTCAAAGATCGCTTCCAGCACACGATGATTCTCATGAACCTGCACGCCCGCCTCGCGAGCGTGATCCAGCAGCATCAGATCAAAATCGGCTCTGCGCACCTGCCATGTCTGCGAAGATTCGACGGGCTTGTACTGTGTAAAGAAAAATGGAGCCGAGACTTTGCCCGTATCACTCACAAACTGCACGCTGTATTTCTTAACGAAGTGGCTGTCTTTCAGTCGCTCGAGCAGCCCCGTGCGTGCAAAAACTCCATAGGTGCAGGGAATCAGCGATTCCCCGATATGGAATCGCGGAAAAACTTCCCGCTCGAACAACTGCACGCGATGACCAGCCTGCGCCAGAAGTGTCGCCGCTGTTGCACCCGCCGGGCCACCACCAATCACAATCACTTCAGGATCAAGGCTCTGGATCATCGCAGACCACCATCCAACAGAAGATCAAAACTTATTCACAGACCTTGTCAGCCAAAGTCGCCGACAATTAACAATTGTTTCAACAAGTATTTTGTCGGCAACTCCCCCGATCGGCAAGAGGAAACTTTTTCATGACTGATTGCCATGTTAGCCAGACTTGTCATAAAATTACGCAACTCCATTTATAATAAACACTTACGAAACCAAAATAACTTTTGTGCTGTGAACGAGGCCAGCACTTCCCATCGCGACAGAACCGCTACAATCCGCTGCAGCAACTCAAACATCCACAGAGCTCGATCTACAGAAAGCCGTTCATGGAACACGCTCACTCCACAGAAGAACTCTTTGATGTGGTCAACGAGGCTGACGAAGTGATCGACGTCTTGCCCAGATCAGTCGTCCATGCCCGTAAGCTCTGGCATCGCGCGGTTCATGTCCTGGTCTTTAACTCAGCGGGCGAACTGCTGATTCATCAGCGGTCAGCACAAAAAGATGAGGAGCCACTCACCTGGAACTCCTCCTGCTCAGGCCATGTCTCGGCAGGAGAAGATTACGACCTGGCCGCCAGACGTGAACTTCAGGAAGAGCTAGGGCTCGACACACCCATCGAAACGATCGGACAGCTCCCAGCCTCGCCCAAACTCGCTTACGAACACACACGAGTTTATCGCACGGTCACCGACCAGCCACCTGTCTTCGATCCCGGCGAAATTGCACAGGGCTGCTATCGCACTCTCCCCGAAATCATGGCCGACGTCGCTGCCCGGCCATCAGTCTATTCCCAGCCATTTCGCACGATTCTCGCGTGGTACCAGGCAGAGCACCTCAACAAACCATCGCCAAAGATTTAGTGCTTTTGATCGATGCCTAACGCAACGCAAAGGTCCCGTTAGTCCTCTTCAGCCACAGCGACCGAACTCCCGGCTGCCTCGTGTGTGCGCTCACTCACAGCCGTCGGGTCGAGGGTCAATCGCTTGAGCACAATCGTCGCATACGAACCACGCGGCAACTCAAAGTCACACGTCACTTTGTATCGACCTGCATACTGCTCATCACTGGCCATCGCCATCTGCAGATTATGTGGCACAATGAGCGCCGGCCTTTCTCCCTTGGAGAAGAAACTGTCCCGCGGATACTTCACCCGCAGTTCGCGTAACTCAATCCCCAGTTCCCGCAGAACATTCTCATAATGCGCTTCGAGAGCCGATCCTTCCAGATCAATCCGTGCGGAAGGCAAAGGGAGTTTGACTCGTGACAGTTCGTCCTGCTCTTCCATCGTCAACGACGTGCAGAAGGCGACCTGCTGAGCCGAAAGACCCACTTCGTAAACCCGCTCATGCCAGACCTTACTGCGAATCAATTCTGCCAGAATATGATTCCACAAATAGCTCTGGTAAGCCGACAGAAACAACCCTCGCAAATCGACACGAATGAGTGCGAAAGCATTCTTGAAGTTAGTGGGATGATCACACAGGTAAGTCACAATACTGCGACGCGACGACTGGGCCAGCTTGGCTTTGCAATCGACCCAGTTGCCCCAGTTGTCGCGAAGAATACGCTTTTCTTCGCGATCATCAGGCCGATCATGCGGATTCGGTTCGGCCAGTGCCAGCCATAACGCTCGCTCGTAATTCCCTGCGCACCAAGGCTGAGCAATAAACTCCCGCGACGCACCGAGCGAGCCAAATCGCTGATCATCAAAATAATTCGGCAGCCGATCGACCAGCAGCGATTCCCGCAGATTCACATACTTTTGAGCCACATTCCGAGGCAGATCGCGAATGACAATGTGAAAGCGATTGCCGGAAATATCGGTCGGGCCAAAGTGCTGCTTCGTCTGCCCCTGATAAACCAGCGTAAAGTTCTGCTGATTCAAATCCCGCCTAGGACCACGACTGATCGTCACATATTGCTGGGTAATCGCATGACGATCTTTGAGACCACCATAACTGATGTGCTCTCGCTTGATTTTCCATCGGCGCAAAATCGCTTCGATGGCTTCGGGAGTTCCCAGCGATGTCTTCGTAAGTTTATAGACGGCATAATTACCGCCCTGAATCTCAAACTCACTCAGTTCTTCAACCTGGAAATCTTCGGGGAGGCACTTCAATTTCATGCGTGCAGCCACAGCTGGAGTGGGCAAAAGCGTCGTTGGTTCCAATGAACGACAACAGTATAACGACCGCATTGACCACAAGCTATGGGTGTACGGAAAACCACATTTTTCGCAACCAGCAACGGACTTTCTGGCGTCAACAATCCTCGTATCTATTATCCAGATAGAGGGTTATGGCTTAGACGACTCTGTGGTCTCTGTGGTTGCCGGCTGTGGATCCGCTGAAGGTTTTGCCGATTCCGGCGTCAGAACCTTGGCAGAAATGATCCCATCGAGCTTCGGAAACTCCTTCGACAGATAAGTATCGCCCAGCTTCTCAATCAGTGGCTGCTGTGGAAATTCGCCATACTCCGGGTTGATCTGATCAACGTATTCCATCCCTTTGGTCACAATGCCAAAGGGACTGAAGCCCATCGAGTCCAGCCGGCTGTTATCAGCAAAATTGATAAACAACTGCGACGTGCGAGTATTGGGCCCCGATGTCGCAAACGTGACCGTTCCTCGGCCATTTGTTTGCTTAACGGGGTCATCCCGCAGTGGAGCAGCATTCCATTTGGCATGCACCTGAGGATCAGCCGCAATCCCGAACTGAGCCACGAATCCAGGGACCACTCGGAAGAATTTCGCGTTGTCGTAGAAACCACTCTTCACGAGTGTGTAAAACCGATCAGCCCCGCGCGGAGCCCAGTCGCGATGCACTTCCACGACGACATCGCCATTGGTTGTCGTTAGGAGCACTTCAAACAGATCCGGTGCCCGCTCATCATCCGGTGTTAACGGCTCAGCATTCGCACCTTCGAGAGCCGGTGCGACGGGAGCCTTCGCATCCTTCATCACTGGTGAAGAATCACAGGCCAGTCCAGAACCCAGCAGTACAAAACTGAGAATTGTCCAAACGGTTTGACGCATCAAAACCGGGTGATTGCGAGTCATTCGAAGCATGGCGATACATCTCTTGATCTAAGGAAATCACCACTCCCTGGCGATCTGCCGTCCATGAATCGTCACTCACGCTGCAACAACATCTATCAAGTATCAACGGCGTACAAATCAGTTTTTACGCCTTATACTCCGAGAAAATCAGCGAAACGTTCTGACCACCAAATCCAAAGCTGTTCGACAACGCCCGGCGAACTTTCCGCTCACGAGCAGCATTCGGAATGTAATCCAGATCACAATCGGGATCAGGAGTGGTGTAGTTAATCGTCGGTGGTACCACACCATCGCGAATCGACAGCAGGCAGGTAATTGCCTCCACACTCCCGGCGGCAGCAATCAAATGACCCATCATGCTCTTAATGCTCGAAACCGGGATCTTGTAGGACTGCTCACCAAAGGTCTGCTTAATGGCCAGCGTCTCGACCTTGTCATTCACTTCAGTGCTGGTGCCGTGAGCATTAATGTAGTCAATCTCATCGGTATTCAGCCCGGCATCCTGCAATGCCATCTTCATGCAGGCAATGGCTCCCCGCCCTTCTGGATGAATATCTGTAATCCGGTAGGCATCGGCCGTTGAACCATAACCCACGACTTCACCGTAGATGTGGGCCCCACGCTTCTTGGCATGTTCCAGTTCTTCCAGAATCAGAATGCCGGCACCTTCGCCCAGCACGAATCCATCACGATCCTTATCAAACGGCCGCGAAGCTGTCTGTGGGCTGCTGTTGCGAGTCGAAAGAGCTGTCAGCAGGTTAAAGCCGGTCACTCCAAAGGGATGGATCATGCTGTGAGCACCACCCGAAATCATCGCATCGGCATCACCCCGGCGGATAATTTCTGTCGCTTCACCAATCGCCTGGCTCGAAGCAGCACATGCCGTCAGGCAATTCAGATTCGGCCCCTGAGCATTAAACACCGCAGCCAGATGTCCGGCTGTCATGTTCGGCTCCTGCTCCATTTCTTTCTGGGGATGCATGCGGGCCAATCCTTCCCGCGTAAAGACTTCCAGATCGACTTCTCCCGTCGCGGTGTTCTGGGCCTGAGCAATAATGCTCATGATCATCAGAAAATCCTGCTGCCCTTCGCCGGCACCCAGGTAAACTCCCAGACGACCCGGATCGAGATCACTGTCCGATAAACCCGAATCATCGTAAGCCTGTCGGGCTGCACCCAGTGCGTAATGAATGTTCTTGCCGCTGAACTGGAACGGCGTCGTGTCAGCAACATAATTTTCGAGCTTGAAGCCCTTCACTTCACCAGCAAAAGTCGTCGGGAATCGACTGGCATCGAAATGCGTAATCGTGCTGATGCCGCACTTGGCTTCCTGCTGGGCCTTCCACATCTCCTCAATCGAGTTACCAATGGGAGTAATGGCACCAATACCTGTAATGACTACTCGACGTCGCATATCGAAAACCTCAGGTGAACTTATCTGCCAGCAAGCTGACAAAACGATCCATTCAAATTTTATGGAGACTCTTAAGTGTCATACGCAATCGTCGAGTCTGCTGTTGATGCCAGCTTGTCATCTCGGGTGACTGGCAATATCTGGTCACTGGTGAAATGAAAAGTTCGATTCACAACGCTGGGTTCACCAGAAACTTACGCCACAGGCCCGGAACCTCACGCTACAGGCAAAGTGGGGTCACCCGTCTTCCCCACGTCCAGTATTCCGCGCAAGAGTTCAAAAACAAAACTTTTCTGATCCACACGCACACTGCCGCTCTGCTCGGAATTCACATGTGCAAACAGAATCTCGCCTTCGGCCACCAGTCGATCACCGACTTTGGCAGTCGCGGAAACCATGCCACCTTCGGCATTCGCTTCTTCAAGAGTCGTCCGGTAAGTCAGCGTCTCACCAGGCGTGACGTAGCTGTGGAAGGTCATTCGCGGCACTTTGGCCAGAACAACCACCTTCGAAAACTGATGAGATTCTCCCAGCAGAATGCCACCCGTCTGCGCCAGACCCTCGAGGATCAACGAGTGAGGCATGACCGGGAAACCCGGAAAGTGATCGTGGAGATGCTCCTCCGCCAGACTCACATTCTTGATCGAAACAGCTTGCTTGCCGCTTTCAAACTCGACAAAGCGATCAACCCACATCCAACGCATGGCAATCTCGAGAAACGAATAGGGGAAGCTACGACAAGGCAAAGCCCCTTCCGCATGCGAGAAGCTCCCCAGCCATGCATGCGGAAGGTGTTGCTGTTCGTTCCCATGACCCTCGGAACTCTCACCGGAATCGATCAGACGACATCCGATCGACTACGAGAGATCAACTCCGAAAATCAGGACAATTTACTCTCAAGAAAATTCACGATCATCTTCACTGTCAGAAGATCGGTCAGCTTCTCAACCTTAGGATCCTTGGCAAATGAGTCAATATCTGCGTGTGGCATTTTGGCTTTCAACTCAGCCACACCGGCGGGAGTCAAGACACCATTGGCCACGAAGTTCGGATCAGCGGCTGTCACGTTCTCGGGCAAAAGTTCCGATCGGGGAATCTTGATCCCGAAAGCCTTCTCCAGCCGGAACAGAATGTCGAGAATATCAATCGACTCGGCACCCAGATCGCCAAACAGCGTCGAAGATTCTTTCACTTCGTCGTCATCAACTCCCAGGGCGTCGCACAGCGTTTCCCGGACCTTTTCGAAAATCTCATCGCGCGATGGCATCCACTCACTCCTTGAGCAGCACGTTACGAGTTGACTTCTCTCGAACAATACCGCTTGTCGCGTCCGTATCTTGCAGTCGCTCACAGATCTTGGCATTTCGGACGGACTTCTGCCAGATCGAACCCACGTCAGCGCTGCTGAAAACTTATCTTCAACACCCCTCGAAACTATCGTCAAGGAGCAACACCAACCCCGCAATCAACCCATACCACCCAGAGTCAAGCCGCCATCAACCTTCAAAGTTTGACCTGTAATATAACTGGCTTCATTCGAAACCAGAAAATGAACGGCGAAGGCAATATCGTCTGGTTGACCCAACCTCTTGCAGGGAATCGCTTTTTTAATCGTTTCACCGGCTGCGTTCACCACAGCCACCGTCATATCAGTCTCAATGAACCCAGGCGCCACGCAGTTCACAGTCACATTCCGCTTCGCCAGCTCAACAGCCATACACCGGCTGAACCCCTCAATGCCGGCCTTGCTGGCAGCATAATTGGCCTGACCTGGATTCGAAAAATCTGCGGAAACGCTCGACATGTTCACAATCCGACCATACCGGGCCGACATCATCGGTCGCGTCACTGCCTGGCAGAAATTGAACACGCTGGTCAGATTCGTATCAATCACCGCCTGCCACTGTTCAATTGTCATTGTGGCCAGCAGTCCATCTCGAATAATGCCGGCATTGTTGACGAGGATGTCAACCTTACCCCACTTCTCGATCACCTGTTCAACCACCTGATCACAAGCCGCTTTGTTGGCCACATCACACTTCAAAGCCCAGCTTTCATGACCTGAAGCCTCTAACTCCTCGACAATCGCCAAAGCTGGAGCCTCACTCGACTGATACACAAAGGCCACCTTGGCTCCGGCGCGGGCCAGCTTCAGCACAATCGCCTTACCAATCCCTCGGCTGCCACCTGTCACCAGTGCGACGCGTCCAGTCAAATCCATGCTTCATTCCTCGTCTTAAGTTCTTCAATCTGCAGCCGTACAATGCGATGCAGATCGATCAATTGATTTTCAGAGTGCTCAAGCCTATTGGATGCCTCAGATTCACTGAGTCGCTTTTTCCAGTCACAACTGCACGGCAATTCAATCCTGCGAATTCAACTCACGACGCCAACTCCTGCCCGGCAGGAGCTGCAGACCACAACGTGGGAAACAATTGTCTTAACCACACGATTCGAGCCTCATCACTGGCTCGCGCCGAAGGATCACGATCTGCCACATTAAACTGTGTCAGCACAATTCGGGCACTGACTGCCGATTCCTGCGTGCTGGCCAGCACGCCAGACCCGGCAAACTCCCAATGCTGTGGACCGATCTTTTTCACCTTCATCGAAAGCTGCAGTTGATCGCCCGGTGCCACAAACGCATTGTATTTCAGAGCCCTGGTTTCCTTCAGCAGAATCGTGCTGCAAGAAAAGTCGGTACTGGCACGCATCAGCCACGCGCCGGTCTGAGTCAATGCCTCCAGCATGAAAACCCCAGGCAGCACCGGAAAACCCGGAAAATGATCCGCCAGGTATTCCTCGGCAATACTCACGTTCTTGACCGCCGTAATCGACTCGTTGGGCACGAGACTCGTAATGCGATCAATCAACTGAAAACGCATAGTGTTTCATTATCCGGGGATGGTTGATAACAGAACGACTTCTCCGGCCACTCGATGCTGCACCACTTGCTTGCAGATTCGAGCTCAGTATCCCCACAGATTTCCTGGAGATCACCCGAGTTGTAAAGCCAGCAAAACCAGCATGATAGGGTCTGAGCAACTCTGCCTCAACCCTTCTCGCCACAAAATATGAACACATGTTCACGCACCTGCAAGATCTGCGAACTCTCGACCTTCGACGCCCGAGGATGCGACTCTGGGTTGCCATGACCTGACAGATGATCACCAAACGGCCCGTAAGCCGCGTGACCCGGGACAAAAGTCCTCGCTTTCAAGCCATAAACCGTGACCCCATCGCCAACCACATCAGTGCAGCACTCACCAGAATCACCACACCCAAACTGCTCCACGGAACGGATCTGGCTCCAATCGGCAACCCGGTAAAGACCAGTACTAGCCACCGAAAAAAGCCCACCCAGACCAATAAACTCGAAGTCAGCACCAAAATAGCTCCAGGCAAAAGCGACAGTGAACCCAGTTCCACACGATCATCGGGCCCTATGCTCACCTGCCAGAGCGACAACAATGGCTGTGTGTCAATCAGCCAGCCGGGCCAGGGGCTACTCAACAGGAACAGACATACGCCGCCGGTGACTGCCAGCACCCCACTGGGGCAAACGGAAAACAGGCCTTCCCACTCTTCAACATACTGCAACCGACGACCAGTGCGGAATGCCTCACCCACCCCCCATACCATCAGTCCATAGCCCAGCACCAGCACTGTCAGTTGCCGGGACATACCCTCCCAACGTTCCACTTGAGCCTCGACCGGGACCTGCTCCAGCAAACATAACGACCAGACCCACCAACCCGTCCCGGCCATCAAAATCGTGGCCACCCATCGACTCCACTCCTCCTGCTTCAAAATCATCAAACCCGCTGCCAAGGCTGTCCAACCTCCGATCAGCGACCAGGCCAGCGCCTCCATCGAGACTGGCAGAGCATCGGCTGCGATTCCGGGCGTATTTCTCGGCGCCAACCAGCTCAGCACCCAGAGTCCGCACAGCCAGCGAACGAGTTGATGGCCGCTGAGCACTCCGTGGAGGGATCTCCTGGCGGTCTCGCCAACATTCGGTGAGAGTCTGCATGGGCTCAACATCGCTGCCAGATCCAGCCACAGAAAATGACCAGGGATCAGGCAGAGCCTTCCAGCACAACCGGCCACCATCAGTACCCAGCCTACCTGCCCCCAAGACTCTCCCTGCCAGCCTGCGACGGGGTTTGACATCGACGTCAATCGGCTCTCCTGCTGATTCATGAGCAGCAACCAACCCGTCCAGACAAAGACCGCCGTCGTGCCCTGCCATAACATCAACATGCCTTTGAGCCGACTTTGAATCGCCACACGACGGGATTGATCTTCAGCAGCCTCGCAGCGAATGAATTTCAACGAAGTGAGCTGAATCAACTCCCACGCCAGCAAAGCCCCGGCCAGATGCGGCGCGCTCAGCATCACGACTCCCAGCCCCATCGTCAGCAGGAGCCACCAATCCCAGGCATCTATCTCGTCAGTATCTGTGGCTTTGAACCAATACGAAAGAGCACTGGCACCCAATACCAAGCCACTACCGGCTGTAAGGCAGATCAAGATCCCCTTCGTGAGCGGGTGGGGCATTGCTGCCTGGCTCCACACTCCGGGCCAGCCTTGAGCTCCCTGACTCACTACTCCTGCCAGCCACGCCAGCAAAGAGAAAGGCCAGCGCCTGGCCTCTGGAAAAACCAGAATTCCGACCATCGCCAGGACAATCCACACTCCTCCCGCCAGATTCCAGTTCATCGTGACAGGAAATGTCATTCGCCCTCTTCTCTCAACAAAACCCACAATCACTTAAAGCAGGTTCATCCATCAACACTCGATCAGCCAGATCAATCCCACGCTGGTTAATGCCGCCATCGTCATCGCTAAGAAGGTCCCCAGCGACAAATCATTGACTCGATCGACACGGATTGCTTGTGGTTGACCCAGGTTGATCCCCTTCGCTTCCAGTTCTGGTAAAGCCGGGATTCTTGCCCTTCCCCAGAGCAGCTTCAACACCAGATTCAGCAGCGTCGAAATCAGAATCATCCAGCTCACCAACACACCAGCTACCCACCATGTGGACTCATTCATCAGTAAACCAGACAGTTGCCACATCCCCACACCGATTGCTCCCGGAACTCCCCCAGCCAGCAACCAACCGGCGACCCCCAGCATCTGCGACCAGCGCGGAATTTTTTGCGATAACCCACCCCAGGCATCCAGTTCCCGGCCCACATACTGCCTCTCCAGATGGTGCAGGAGCAACAGCATGACAGCCCCGCTCAACAGCGAACCCAGCACCAGGAGAGCTGCCACATCACCGACAGTATCACCACCCGCCCCAATACATCGGGCAACCATTCCCAATTGCTGCACTGCCAGCACTGTATAGCCCACAATCTTCCGCAGATCACTCTGAGAAATCGCCAGACACGCCATCCAGAGAGCACCACACAAAGCCACACCACCCCACCAACCCGGCAATCCCTGCCCATGACCGGCAAATAAAGGGACCAGCACAGTCGATACATACCAGAGGCTGCTCATCGCCAACCCGCTGGTCAGTAAGATGGTGAGTGGCAAAGATTGACCTGTAACCAGCGATCCCCACCAGCCATGCATCGGGAATAATCCGGCACGAATCCAGAGGCCCAGCCCTAATAGAAACAGAACCATGCCCGAAGTTGTCGACCACACTCGCGATGACATTTCATTCTGCTGACTCCACAGCGCGATCTGGCTGATCAGTTCACTCCAGCGATACTCCGCCGGTGGTGCCACTGGCACAAGATCAGCCTTCAGCGGAGAAGAAATCGCCGACAGCAGCAGCATCGCGAGCATCAGGCATACACTCGCCACCCCCTGCCAGATCAACGTCGCTGTCAGTTCACTCTTCGACTCTCTTCCGGAAACAGCCACAGCCCGACCGGCTGAATCGTTACGAGCCACCTTATGCTCGATCATCAACCCCCACAGCCCCACCAGCCAGCCCACATCGAAAGAGAACAGACTCCATCTCCAGTCCGTGGCCAGCCAGCTCCCGGTCCAGCATGTCTGCACAAAAAAAATCACCAGCCAGCGGTCTTCATAAAAATCATCGCCCCTCTCCCACTTCGGTAGAGAACGCTGCTTCGAAAAAATCTTCTCCGTCGAGCTGATCAAAGCCACCAGCAACGACAGCACAAAGACCATCAGCCAGGAGAAATCATCGCTCGATATCAAACGGCTCAACTCGCCAGAGCCACTGAACCCAGAACCATGCCACCACGGAGCCCACAGCAATGCCACAAACCACAGACTCACGTTGAACCACGGGAGCAGAGGCAATATACACCGCACACCCCCTGCTGAGGCTGGCCAGACCTTTGTTACCAGCAGGATAAGTATCCCCACAAGTGGCAGCAGGCTGGCTAAAAGTGCCATCAGCAATAGCCATTCTGGCACGATCATTCCTTTGTCACAGCAGGTGGCAGCCAGCAGTCCTCAAACTCAACGTCTCACAAACAATAGCAGCCATAAACTGGCAGTCAGCACCAGCATGGTCATGTAAAGCGACAGTTGGCCAGTGTGCAACCCTCTGAGCCACATTCCAGCCTGTACTCCCAGCGAGCCGACCCGTTGCCAGCAACCATCAATGACCAACCAATCACCCAGTCGCACCAGTTGGGCGATCCCTCGCACCGGGAGATGGATTCCCCAGAAGAACAACTTCTCCACCAGCAGATGGTCTCGCCCCAGTTCCAGAAATGGCTTCATGATCTCTCCGCAGGTTCGCCATGCGAGCTTAGGGACGGTTCCGCTTCCTAAAAGGATGGCCAGTAGACCCCCTGTCAGTACCGTGCTCGCAATCAGCAGATGTCCCACACGCCACGGAACTTGACCGTGTTCGATGAAGGAGAGGAAGAATTCCCCAGGGACTGCGAGCAAAATGTAAACCCCCATCAGGAAACAGCTCGCCACGAAAAGGGCCCATCCTCCAGAACTTGACCCACGCTCAACCTCTCGGGTGGCAGGCCACAGGAGACCCATTGTCAGCCACAGCATGCCCAGCAGGATTGCCATTTGCTGCCAGAGCTTGACTCCTTCCAGATCGATGGGCAGCCAGGCCAGACTCAACCACCCCACGCCCATCCACCATCGATTCTGTCCAACGGGACTGATCAGCCACCATGCTCCCAGCACCCAGCCTGACAGCCACGAATATCGAGACCACACTTCACTCCAGTCGATCTCCGTGAATGATAAATCGGCGACACCTCCCTCACCCGCCTGACCAGCCAGTTGAAAAAACTGAAAAACTGCCAGGCTCAACAAAGTGGCAAGCAACAAAGTGCATCGACCAGAATCGGACCACTGCTCGTTCCAGCCAGCGTTTTTCCAACCAGCGCTATTCTGAGGCCCCTGAATTCCACTGAGATTCTGTTCAAGCACTCCGGCCCGACCCGGCACACGATCAATTCTGGCTTCATCCGCAGGTACAGCCAGCACTCTTCCAGAAAGAAACATCCAGCCGCACAAAACCACCGATATCGAACTAAGTTGTGATGCCAACTCCCGCCCCGCTGAACCTCCCGCCAGCGAAGCCTGAGCCATCAAAGGCCAGCTGCGCTCCAGCAGCAACACACCCGCACCAGCACTCAACACAGCCACTGCCAATGCCAGTCGGGAAGGGGCTCGTTCCGCCACCTTGGTCCCACGTTCCCCTGCAGGCAATTCCGCGATCGCCCCGGCAGACAACATCGCCGGAAACAAAAACAGCTTCGGTAAACACCCCAAAAACCAGCAGAGAATTCCCATCTCCAGCAGCCCAAACTCATAACTCCCCGGCAGCGCGACCTTCACCCTCTCCAGATCTTCAAACCCATGAATGCGAAATCCCTGCACCAGCAGCATGGCAGCGACCAGCAGCAGCAAATCTCCCGGCAACTGATGCAATAGCCATCTCTGCAGCGAGATCAGCACTCGTGGAATCGATGTGGTTCGATCTCCCCATGCGAACTGATAGAGCAACACAGCCAAGGTGATCAGATGGGCTCCCACAATCAGCAACACCAGCGGGCTGGCCATCGCCAGCAGCACCAGCCCCAGCAAACCGACGGAAACACCCAGGGCAGCCATCTTGCCAGGAATCTCTCCGGCGACGGCTGTCGGAACCTGTGCCATGTCGGCACTGGCTGCATTCTCAGAACGGGTCAGGCCCCGGTATCGAGCCCCATGCTCTCCGATCATCAATGCCAGGCCTACTCCACAAAGTATGGCCAGAATCGCCATTCGAAGAGGGCTGATTTCCAGAAATCTGACTGCGTGACTGGAGTTGCCGTCTTCAATCCTCACTTCTCCAGATTCGACCATCGGCAAGACGCGAGAAACCACCCTCCAGACTTCGTTCGAAATCTCTAGAGAAGTCTCATTGGCAGCAATGAATTGAGCTGGATTTCGGTCCCATCCACCCTCCCACACGGCACTCGCCAGAGCCAGCACACCGGTGATGAACCAGACCAGCAGACTTCCCCTCCAGACCCAACTCAGGCTGTAAGACACGTCCCCCTCAGAAGTCGCGTGCTGTGTCACCTGCTGGAAGCCTGGAGCCAGCACGTCCCCACCGTTTTCCACGCGCAGAGTCATTTCCTCACGCCGCTGCAGACGGCGATTGGCAGAAATCGTCGGCTTCGCAGGCAACAACGCCAGCATGACTACCCAACAGAGGGGAATCGCCAGCAGAGTGAGACAGATCATCCCTGAAATCGACGGCACGACCACTGACAATCCCCTCCTGTCCGGAAACCGGGCCTACTGGAACGCAGCTCGATCAGCCAGCCGAGCGGCTCCTTCCTGAGCCACTGACTCTTCGTACTGTAAAGCCTGCTGCTGGTATAGGCCGCGATCAGTTTCTTCGGGTTCTGCGGAGGTTCCTGCGAGCTGATCCCCAGGGGATACTTTCGAAACACTCCAAGCCCGCAGGATCATCAGCCAACCCAGACACAGCAAAACGCCCGACAGGAGCCCCCTCCCATCCGGATGGGCCGCAGGCCGGCTGAGCATCAGGATTGTCATTCCCAGAAATGCCACCGCGAGACTGCTGACCTGCTCTGAAAATCTTCCAGCCAACCCACGGGAAAGTCCCACACAAATCATGACCAGACCGGCACTTCCCATCAGCATGGCAACTCCTCCGCCTCGGCCATCCCTGCCGAAGATCGCCCGGACTTCCAGACAATGCCCACTCCAATCATCAGGAGTAACAGCCCGGCTGGCCATTCTTCATCCATGCGAAACCCGCTCTGTTCGATAGCGGGCGAATTTTCATGCATACGACCATCTGCCGAAATCATGAGGGCCGAAAACAACAGGATCGCTGCCGCCAGAGCACTGATCGTCATACGAAATCGCACCAGAATCGCAGGAGATTTCACTAGGTTCATTGAGCCCTGGGCAACTGCCGATGGAGCGTGCGATGCAACCGGAAAAAACTGCGGAGTGTTAGCAGAGACGATGTACAGCACCATCGTACCTGCCAAAGCCATCACTCCACTTTCCCAAACTTTTCCTTCCAGAAGTGTCCCTAAGGCGGCACAGATCATTCCCCCCGCCAGAAACAACAAACTGACGATTCTCGATCGAGGGGAGGCACAGCGATACGTCGCCCACGCACCCACCAGTGCCACAGTGGCGAACCAGCACAGATCAGCCGGGCGGGAAATCTCGAATGTGGAGCTTTGACCTTTAGTCAGCTCCCAAAGTATGGCCATAAGTCCCATGACGACGACCACACATCCCAGAGAACTCACCACCAGCCGACGTGACCAACTGGCAGCTCCCCACGCCAGCCCGACGACCACTGGCCAGAAGAGCTCGACTTGTTCCGTGATGTTCAAAGCCAACGAGATCATCTTTCCGCCCGGACTTCTTTCGAAAGAACCTGATTCCGTTTACCCAGTCTTTTCCAGACTGTGATCTCGATCTGAGAAAAAACCATCGCGCACTCTCTGCAACAAATTCACCCTGATAAAAAACTCAGAGGGGCCCTTCAGGAGCAGGCCCACCGCGCCGCCAGGCTTCTGCGGCTTGAGCACACGCTGCGATTCTTTGCCGGACGAGTTCAATCAGTTCGGCATCCTGTTGCTTGCTGTAAGCGGCAATCTCCTCGGGCAGAATGGGCTTCCCAAAGACGACACGCACCCGCCGGGGACGCAACATCAGTTTGCCTCGTGGCAGAGCGAGATTGGCTCCCGCAATCCCTGCAGGATAAACAGGGACTTTCCCGCGTCGCATCAGGGCCAGAAAACCTGGTTTCAGTGGCCCCATTTCTCCATCGACCGATCGTGTCCCCTCAGGAAAAATTCCCACTAGAAACCCCTGTTCGAGACGGTGCTGCATTTCCCTCAGGCTTCCCGCACGAGCCGCATCTCGATCAATCGGCACCACATAAACCTTCCTTAAGAAGGCTCCCAGAAACCGCTTTTCAAACAAGGTGCTGCGCGCCAGATAGGTGACGGGCCGACTAAACGCCAGTGGTAACAGCAAAGGATCGAGCATGCTCTGATGATTGCTCAAGATCAGCCCACCCTCTAAGTTATTGAACTGCTCCGATCCACTCACCCGGTAACCCATCCAGGGGTAGAACACCATTCGGAAGACCATCTGGCAATAAAACCAGACCCGATGCCGCTGAACTCCAAGCGGCAACCCGGGAGGTGGAACAGGTTGTGGTTCAGCAACTTGTTGGCATGGCGCAGAAACAGCCGCCGGTTCGTTCGCCCCCGCTGCTACAGAGGCTGCTGGCTCATGATTGACCACATCGTTAGGAGTGGTCGAGGGAAGACCGGTATTGTCCACGCTCACGTCTTTCTTCGTCGATTCTGGCAAATAAACTAGGCTGGCCATCAATCTCAAGTGGAAAACATGCTGTCCAACCACCGAGAATCAATTCGCCAGAACAGTAACAGAACTCGGGTTGTGTCGAAATCCCTTTGGATTCATAGTCTCAGGACAACGGCATTCATTTCTCGCAGGCAGAATTGGCAATTCCCACTGGCCCGGCAATCATGCTCTATTCACCCATCGAATCGCAGCCATCGAACTTCAAGAGGCAGACCGGTATGTCTTCGTCGATCACGTCTTATCTGCGGCTGTTACTTGTTCACATCGTTCTGATAGGTGTCATCCTGACAGGTGGCGGCTGGTGCCAACTCTTACCAGCCACTCTCGCACAATCCGGCGGAACTGTTGCCAGCGAGAATGAATCTGCCAACTCTCCGAGTGCCCTCGACCCGCAGGAAAATGGGCTTGCAGAAGGACGCTCGACGTTCTGGTGGTTGATCGAAACTTCCGGCTGGATTGGTCTGGCACTCTTGATTATTTCCCTCTATTTCGTCGCCAAAGTCACACAGTGCTTCCTCGAGTTGCGAGAGTCCGTCCTCATGCCGCCCAAGTTTGTGGCCAGATGCCATCAACTGATTGCGGAGCGGGAATTCACCACGCTGCTGGCGACTGCCAAGGCAGAAAATTCTGAGATTGGCCGCGTACTGACCACTGCCTTCTCTGGTTTATCCATTGGCATCGCCGAAGCGCGTGAAGCGGTGGATCGTGGTGCCGACACACTGGCCGTTAACCTGGAAACCAAAATCAGCATGCTGGCCGTGATCGGTTCTTTAGGCCCGATGATTGGTCTGCTGGGCACGCTCAAGGGGATGATCTCCAGCTTTTCGGTCATTGCGCTTTCCGATCAACAGATGAAAGCCAGTGCCGTCGCCGGCGGAATCTCGGAAGCACTGATTCTCACCTTCGAAGGAGTCGCCCTTTCAGTCCCCGCGATTTACTTCTTTGCGTTTTTTCGCAATCGAGTCGCCAACCTGACAGTCGCTGTCCAGAACACTGCCGATGAAATCGTCAAACGAGTTTATCTCGCTGCCAAAAACAACTGATTCAGTCCCTGAGCATCCTTCGCACCCAGATTCTTCAGGAACAGATCCACCATGCCCATTCAGCGCCATGCTCACGGCTCGGAGATGAATCTAGAGCCCAATCTGACACCACTGCTTGATCTCGTGTTTCAACTCATCACGTTCTTCATGCTCGTGATCAATTTCAAAGGAGCATCTCTCGATTTAAGCCTGAAACTCCCTGTTCTGGGCTCAGCCAGGCCCATTGAATGGAAAAAAGGAACAGAGCCCATCGTGATCAATCTTCGCAGCGATGGGACTGCCCAGGTTTACGGCGAACCCATCGATCCTGCCGAGTTTTTCGCAGCCATGGCTCGACAAGTCTCCAATGCTAAAAATCCCGATGCAGAGGCCGAAAGCCGACCTGTCATTCTCCGTGCGGATGAGCGGGTTCCTTTCTCGCGGATCAACGAACTGATGACTCTCAGCCGTGAACATGGATTTGAGAATTTCGCACTCAGTGCCATGGTACCTTCCGCTCAGACTGGCCCTGGAAATCGTTCCAAGTCTGTTCCAAAGGTACCCGCAACCAGAGAGCCAGGAGGTTCACCATGAGGCATCGGAATCGATTCTCTCACGGAAATGTGGAACTCAACATGGCCGCCATGCTCGACATGGCGTTTCAACTTCTGGCATTCTTTATTCTCACCTTCACACCGTCGCCCATCGAAGGACAGTTCGCACTCAAACTGCCACCCCCTGTAGCGCAAACGCAACCTGAGACTTTGACTCCCGCCAGCAATGATGCCGAAGCGATGCTCGATCTGCAGGCGATCCATCTCACGTTACTGGCCAATCCCGAAGGCCGATTGAACGCAGTTCTGCTGGAAGATCAACCGCTGTTCCAGGGCGACTGGACACCCCAGCAAGCGACACTCCTGAACAATCAGCTGAAAGAGATCTTTCAAACACCAGATTCTCCCTTTCACCAGATTCAGATCATCTCGGACAAAACTCTGCACTACGGAGACATGATGAAAGTCGTGGAAGTCGTTTCCCGACAGAAACTGGCCAATGGCAAATATCTGCGGGAAATTGGATTTAGCGAACGAAACACCAGATAATGAATTGGTTTCTCAATGGACCAGCGGATCGATTCAGCGCTTGAGTGGATGGAACATGGCACGTCGAACAAGAGTCAGACCCTTTGGGGCCGGCATACCAGCGGGGCGAACCCTTTCGCTGGTGCTCCTCTTGTTCATTGTCGGTCTCTGCGTACTACGCGCCAGGCAGCCCGGGTTCTGGACATGGCTCGCCATCGATGATTCCCGCCAGTTAGTTCTCACTGACCACGATCTTCCACAAAACCAGTTTCACACAACGGTCAAAGCCCACAAAGCATCCGCTGAAACCGGTCCAGCTTCTCAGGTGATCAACAACACCCTACCCGACGAATGGTCGAGCTTCTCAAACGAGGCTCAACCCATCGAAGATCGGCAGGCTCTGCAACAAGTCGATATGCCCGCCTATTGGAGATTAATGAGCTGGACCAAAAGTGAATCATTTCTCGATCTGCTCCAGCGTGCCAATCCGCAGGTCCTCTTCGTGAATCTCTGGGAAGAACCGCAGGTTCACCGGGGCCAGCCTGTCCGGCTCCGGCTCAATGTCCGCCGCGTCCTTTCCTATCAGGCGGGTGAGAACAACCTGGGGATTACTCAACTCTATGAGGCTTGGGGTTGGACGACAGACTCGAAATCGTTTCCTTACGTCGTGGTCTTCCCCGAATTGCCGGCCGGCCTCCCTTTAGGTGCTGATGTCAACGCCGAGGTCGAGTTCGCTGGCTACTTCCTGAAGGTCATGGCCTACGATGCTTATGAAACTCGCCGCGGGGCCCCTTTACTGATTGGGCAACTTCGCCTGCTCCAACCCACAGCAACTAATTCTCCTACATGGCCCAAGCCACGAGAAATGATTCTATGGGCAGTTGGCATATTTGCGGCTATCGGTCTTGCCATCGCATTCGGGATACGCCAGTTCCGCCAGAGTCATCCGTCACTGCCAGTGATCACCACTTCCAACAACAGCGAGACAATTCGGCCCAGTCTTGTGGAGCAGACCGAAGCTCCAACAGTTTCAACTCCACCAACGTTCGAGAATCAGCTCACACAAATACCTCAAGAAAGAAGCTCATCCACGGAATTGAACAATACGCTGACACCATTGCCAGACGCAGAGAAAACGCCCTCGGCCTCGAACGATCAGGCGTGGTTCAATGTGTCCGATTCGACCGCTCAAACTTCCGGTGGAATTGATCTCTTCGCTCAGCCGTCAAGGCCCAAACCTCCATCCGCTGAGAGATAATCTGTCGCTCGCTGTCTATCGAAAGAGCGACAGTAAGCCGAAACGAATTTCTTGCCAGGCATTTCGTCATGCTTCCGGCGGATCATCATCCATCAAGTCGAAATCATCACCAAACAACAGCAGTTGAGACTCGGCCCTGATCGATTGGGGGGCTTTGAGTTTTCGCCGGGCCACCAGAGTTGATGAATCTTCTCTCTGAGGATCGGCACGGAGATTCATCGATCTCAACATCTGCCGGATCTCTTCCATCCGATCTGCCTGCAGTGGTGTCTTATCTTTTCGCCAGCGGAGCATGCGAGGAAATCGCACGGCAATCCCGGATTTATGCCGGGGCGACTCCTGAAGACTTTCAAAGCCAATTTCAAACACCAGCTCAGCCTTCACACTGCAAACCGGGCCAAATTTCTCAATGGCATGTTCGCGAACAAACTTGTCCACTTCCCGCATTTCATCATCGGTCAAACCCGAATACGCCTTGGCGAACGGTACCAGCACATTCCCTTCCCAGACAGCAAATGTATAATCGCTGTAAAGACTGGCCCTTCGCCCATGACCCCGCTGGGCATAGACGAGCACGGCATCAATCGTCATCGGTTCGATCTTCCACTTCCACCAGTCACCACGCACTCGACCAGCCTGATAAGTCGAACTCTTTCGCTTGAGCATTAAGCCTTCGACACCTCGCTCCCGGCTCGTAGCCCGCACATTCGCCATCTCTTCCCAGCTCGATTCGTGAATGAGTGGTGCCAACTGCAATCGAGTAAGCGGCAACCCCTCAAACAGTTTCTCCAGTAACTCCCTGCGGCGCACTAAAGGCTCATTTCTCAGGTCTTGCCCTTTGTGCTCTAACAAGTCGAAAATCATCATTCCCGCAGGAACATCCTGCTGCAGTTTCTTCCCGACGGTCTTCCTGCCAATCCGCCTCTGCAGTTGTGAGAATGGTTGAAGCTGTCCTTCCTTGATGATCAGAATCTCTCCATCCAGCACCGTTCCCAAAGGCAACTGCTCAATCTCAGGAATCAACTCCGGGAAAGCCTCGGTAATCAACTCCTCACCGCGCGACCAGATGAAGACCTCACCACCGTCGAAACCCATGACCTGTCGATGGATCACCTGCGCTCGAATCCCATCCCACTTCCACTCAACCTGCCAATCGGAGGTCGCACCCAGCGTTTGAATTTCGTCCTCCAAAGGGTAAGCCAGACAGAACGGATAGGGCTGACTGATATTCAGCTCCTGCCCTTCCGGCTCGATCAAGGCGCGATAGTTTTCTGCTGTCGGCTGCCAGTTTCCCATCAGGCGATGAGATAAAATGGGTACTGCTATCCCTGTCACTTGAGAGATCGCCCGCACAATCAGTTGCTGCGAAACCCCGACACGAAAACCGCCCGTTATCAGCTTGTTCCAGACAAACCGTTCAGTCGTGCCCAGCGATCTCCAGGCGTGCTTGAGCATCAATTTCTGTTCAGATTCGCCGGCATTGCGCAGTTTGAGAAGTACTTGAGTAATCCACCATGAAAAGGGTCGATCCTCACTCTCCTGAGGTGGCGGAAGCAGCAGCGCAATCGTCTCGGCCAGATCACCCACCGCTTCATAGCATTCAGCGAACAACCACTCAGGAAGTTCAGCCAGTTCGGCTGCCCAGAGCCTCAGACGCTTCACCGGAACAGGCTGCGCCGGGCGATGGCCACTCAAAAACCAAACGGCCCAAGCGGCATCGACTGGCTCTGCCTGGGCAAAATATCTCTCCAGTGCGGCTAACTTCTCGCTGGTGCGTGTCGTCGCATCCAGTTCTTTGAAAAGTTGAGAAAAGCGGCGCATCCCCTGTCCTTCACCAGATCAGCGTGGTTGCTCAATTCTAGCAGCACCACAGATCGAGAACAGAGAGATAGAAATCTACATGAGTTTTACAGCGCGCCGCTCCCTGTCAGCACCACGCGAACAGTTCGCAGGAGAATCTTGAAATCATTCCAGATCGAGCAGTTCTGCAGATACAGCAGATCGAGATTCACCTTGCGGCGAAAGCTTTCAATATCATTGTCGTAACCGTTGATCACCTGTGCCAGGCCGGTCAGTCCGGGCTTAAGCCCCAGTCGATTGATGTAGTTGGGAATCTCAGCTGAGAGCTTTTCGATGAATTCCGGCCGCTCAGGACGTGGCCCAACAAGTGACATTTCGCCCTTGAGCACATTCCATAACTGAGGCAGTTCATCAAGGCGGGTTTTCCGCATGAACCGTCCCGCCGGTGTCACTCGAGGATCACCCTGAACTGCAAACTGGGCACCATTTTTCTCAGCGTCTGTGCGCATTGTGCGAAACTTATAAAGCGTAAACGGCTTTCCGTACCCATCTTCTTTCCGACGGTTGTTCTCAGGATGACGTCGTTCAACACCCGGCGGAAGAGCCGCTTGCCTTTGATTGCGGCGATCACGACGCCCCGACTTCCGCTGATTCAATCCCACGCGCGTCTGGCAGAAGATAATCGGCCCAGGAGAAGAAACTCGAACAAGGATGGCTGCCAGCACCATCAGCGGAGCGGTCGCAGCGATTAATACCAGTGCTCCCACAATGTCCATTATCCGCTTGGCCAGGCGCGTCCCTTCGCTGAGACACCTCGTACTTCGACGGGTTTTTTCCAGCTTCAGTTGTGTCAACCATTGGGGAGGAATTGTCGAATCATCAGCCACGTACTGATCATACAAATCCGCAAAATCGCTTCCTGCATGATCATCCCGTTCTCTGGCCGACGGATTTGGCAGAGTGGTCGAGATCTGATCTTGAGGAGTCGCAATGGTGGACAGTGGCTTCTCGAGAATTGTCGCGCTCATGGCATCGGCACCTGGCCTTGATTTCTGATCAAGGCACCTGCTGAAACAAGGGAATGTCAGCCATTCGAATCCCGTACGAATGGGCCAAAGCTCTCTGGCAGAGCCTGTGTTTTCGTATCGAGCTTACGTCGCATGATCGCCGCAGGAGGCCATCTCATTGCCGATCTCCAGAGGCTCGTCGTGGTTCTTTGGCCACCTGGCGCGGTTGTACCAGCATGTGGCCATTTCGCCACATGCTGGTGAAGCGTGGTCATCAGATCCGCTCGTGAATCAATCATTGATTTCAAAAGGGCTGGAAAGCCACCCGGCACAGCCAGTTGTTCAGCGATTGATACAAAGTGTAAAGAATCGCGATAAGCAACAGAATCACTTTTATCGCTACAACCACTACAATCAAACCTGCATCACTCTCGCAAATTCCTCGTAACCACAATGAGGGCTGAGTGTTACAGCACGAGGCCCGTTTGTAGCGATTGCAGCGATTATAGCAGTGGCACGGCCTGTGCTGATTGTAGTGCCATCGGGGCTGATAACGCCCTGTCTGTGTGACGAGCGTGTGATGGAGACCTGAGACCTCCGGAATCACGCCTTGAGATGCATGCCTTCCGCGTCTGTGGCAAGCGTGGAAGGCTTCCGGCCGCCAGGAGTCTGGGGCGGCACAACGGGCTTTCATCACTTTCGTGAACTGTAGTGAAGAGAGCACGTGCCCCAGACCCTGCGGCGTGCTGGAACCAACCGCCAGCCTGACATCGAGTCATCACACCAAGACCAATAAACGCCACGACTTCGATCAATGACGACCAGTCAGCCCATAACGACTCTTTGAAAGTCAGGCCTGTCTGGATTGCACCATACATCACTCACGACCTGAGAGTCGTGCTCTGCCCATGAACGAACTGAAGGATTGTGTTTTCCCCTATTTGCCACGAGAGGAATGGTTATGTTGAGGTCATTTTTTCGAGATGAAAGCGGTTTTATTGTCAGTGCCGAACTGGTACTGATTGGCACGTTGGTTGTTCTGGGAATGATCACAGGTCTTGTCTGTCTTCGTTCAGCTGTGGTCGATGAACTCGCTTCGCTGGGAGCCGCATTCCGTGGCATGAACCAGACCTATTACACGCCGGCATTTTTTGGTTGCCGCAAGTGGTGGGGACGCACCAGTTTCACAGCGGGTTCATTCTATAGCGATGGTCGCTATTTCGCATCGTATCCTCTAGCGACCGAGATCCAGGGTGGCTGGGGAACGAGCGATTTTGTTCCAGCCGCACCACCTGTGATCAACACTGCTCCTGGCGATAGTAAGACAGTAACACCCTCGCCCTTGACACCTCAGCCCGAAGATTGCCCGCCACCCGCTGTGACAACTCCTTGCGACAATTGTCCTCCCGAAGGAAACGTCCACGGCCCGGTAGCTCCGCAATTTCCTCAGTATGGGCCCGATGGCAAGCCGTTCATCCCCTTTGGCCCATCACCACAGGCATTACCACAGTTTTAATAACACTTATTCAACCCTCTATTGACTAGCGAGAGTCGCTTTCAGCCCGTTGAATACAGACAGGCCATGAGGAATACACCTCATGGCCTGTCAATTTTTTGCGAGAGTGATATTGAGCTTCGTAGGAAGCTATCGATCATTCTTTAATAGCGAACTTCACCACCGACCGTCAGTCCCTGCAGGAAGGCATCTGTAAATCGAGGATTCAATCTCAAATTTGTCTCAGGAGGGTTAGTCTGTGTGGTCGCGTTGTAATCCACATTCATGTAAGGCCGACTGACCATACCTGTCCACATCCCTTCCCAGCTCACAAAAATCGAGAAGTTCTGCGTGACATGAACCTTACCCGAGACTTGCAGATCCAGAATGGGACCGAAGGTTGTGTCTGTGACAGTTTGACTCACAAGTCCTTCGCCCTCAAGCACATTCTGATCCGACAAGGTGGCTTTGTAGGAGTTCAAACCAATCAAGGCTTTAGGTTCCGCAGCCAATGAGAACCTCTTGCCGACTAACTCGGCCCGCAAACCAACCTGTGGCCCGTAGTAGTTGTTATTGACGCTGGAATCAATCGTCGTCGTATAGGTCGTCGCTGCAGGATCGGAAGGATCTTCACCCGCCGATGTATTTACACCGACCTGTGAAAATGTTTCTCGGAAATTCATGTAGCGAAAACCAATCATGGGTCGCACTTGAAAGAAGGCATTTGGATCAGGTGCATCGACCACATAATTCGCTTCAGTCCCCCAGATGCCAGTTCGTAATGTCGCCTGGTAGGAACGATCAAAGCTGAGAAGTGCGTTACTGCCATCGACATCCAGTGGAATCAGTGGGAAAATCCCGTCCAATGTCCCCGTGCCGGATGGGATCTGCACGCCACCAACAATGCTTGAAGTGTTTGTCTGCAAACTAAAGACACTGGTTTCCAATGTCCCTTCAAAAATCGGTAAGCCCCACGTCCCACGAATACCGTTGTTATCCTTCAGCGAGATGGTATCCAGATTTTGCACCACACCCTGACCAATGAGTGCACCAGTCACCAGATCAGTCGCAGGGATTAATGCCCCGGGATTATTCCGAAAGCCCGAAAGATCAGTACCCACGACCGTATTTCCAGGGTCTTCCACATCCCAGAGCAAATATTCGAGACGGAAGAAACCGTGGCGGAAGGTGTTCTTCAAGGCCTTCTCGATCGGCGAATCGGCATACATCCAGCCACCGTCATCCGGATACTGCGTGTAAGTCGTATTCGGCATGTTCCCATCAATGAAGCCATTCCCTGGATAACCATAAGCTGGTGGAAATGGCGCCGAGTATCCCTGCGGGCCATATCCATTGGGATACCCGCCATGCGGGCCCTGAGGCATCATCCCCTGCCCGTATTGACCCTGCCCTTGCGGGCCGGGACCAAACGATGGCTGGGCATACCCCCCAGAGCCGTAAACGCTGTCAGCCTGAGGAAACGATCCATCCTGCGCGAAAGCATTCGAGCTCATCGCGAGTGGTAGCAGGCATAATGTGGTGAAAAGGTACCGCACCGGCATGTTCACCTTCCCAGGTCGAGTGTCCACAGTAGGGGCATCCTGCTGGCGACAAGACTATGTGTGCTCGACTGGTCTCACCAGAGATACCCTGGTCCCAAAGCACACGACAATTCCGAATGTGTCGTATGTATCGGTTGTAAGAGCCAATCGACTTGCCGCTTTCCCGTCCCGGGCTGTTAAAAAACTCCGGCAATACCGTCTATAGCGAATCTAACGGCGAAACATGCCTTTCCTGAATCGGCAAAGTCTGCCATTCACTTAGGCTTGACCTGTTTTCGATTTCGCGCCAGCCATCTCGCAGAGACCGCGCAATCTCGAATAACAAAGATGGATCAGGCGAAGTGGCGGGATATATTCAATGGTCATCAGCGAATGCCTGTCAGACCATTGGGAGAGTTCCGCATGCCTTCCACCACAATTCTTAACTGCAGCAGATGGATTTTTTGTCAACTCCGACACGGATTCCTGACTTTCACTCTCTTGATGTGCTCTGCTTTCACATCGATCACAGCTCTGGCAGACGAACTGAAAGTCGACGAAGTGCAGCGGTTGATTGATGCCTACACCCGCAAGCATCCCGCTGCCGTTGTCGCAGCTAAAATCATCCGGCCCGCAGGTGACCTCTATGTGACTTCCGGAGAGTTCATTCCTGAGGAAGTCCTCCGAACTGACAAGTCCAGCACTGAAAGATCTGACACTCAAAAACCCAATGACAAACCAGCACGTTCCGCTGATGAACATTCCCTCTTTGCCCTGGCCTCGGTGACCAAAACCTTCACTGGGGTCCTTCTGGCACTTCTTGCCGAAAAGCAGGTTCTCTCCCTCGGGGATCCTGCCGTCGATTATCTGCCGCAAGCCTGGAAGCTCCCGAGCGAACATCAGGCGGGTATCGAGCGAAAAATCTCACTATTGGAACTGGCCACACACTCATCCGGCCTTCCTGTCCAACCGCCAGATATTGTGAGTTTTGCCAGGCAACACCAGACCGAAAACAATCCCTATTCTCTGTATGACCGCAAGGCTCTCGAACAGTCTCTTCCCGGAGTCAAGCTCAGCCATCCGATGGGCGAAAAGTACCTCTACTCGAATCTGGGGATGGGCCTGTTAGGGCATGCACTGGCCAATGCGACCAACACCGCGACCTTTGAATCCGCTTTACAGACTCATCTGCTGGAACCACTCGAGCTTCACGAGACGAGGGTCCATTTAACACCAGAAATGCAGACGCGACGAGTTCCGACTTTCAATCAACAAGGGATCGCTGCACCCACCTGGTCGTTTGCGACTTTAGAAGCCTGTGGCGGGCTCCACTCCTCCATCCATGATCTGACAAGGTGGGTCAAAGCCCATTTTCCACCCCCGAAAGATACTGAGAATCCCAACACCGACGAAAGCCTGCTTCCACAGCGACACTCTTCCCCAGAGATTTCCGCTGCGTTCGCCAACAGTTTAAAGACTCATTTTCCCCAACATCCCGACCCGTTGTCGAAAAAGCTTCAAATGGGACTGGGATGGCACTTGATAACCATTCCTCTGCCGAAAAACACGATGCCCGACAACCACAAAAATGAACATCGCCCCAGCAGGAAAAGGATCGCTTTTCACGCTGGGGCGACAACCGCCTCAAGAAGTTTTGTCGCTCTCGATGCCGAACATCGTGTCGGTGTGATTCTGCTGGCCAATGTCCCGCATTCGCTGGACGATATCGGCATCCAACTGATGCAGCGATTACTGACCCACGAATGAGCCCATTTCAGAAGTCATCCAACTATTGCCGACGGAATCGATACTCTTCATTTTTCGAATCGAAATCCGCTGCTGCTAACTGCTGGCCAAAAGAAATTTCTGTGTAGCTGTAGGCCTCCAGTAAGGTTTCCTCATCGACAGTCTCCGCGTCGGCAGTACCACTCGATGGCCAGGAAAAGTTTCGAATGCAAACGGGAACTTTCCACTCGTTATCAATGATCGTGATTGTCTTGCGATAATCCGGCGAAACGTCTTTCGAACGGTATTCCACCTGGAATGCCGTACAAGGACGATCCCCAAACGTCTCGCCTTCCAGCACATCACAACTGGCAAAATTAGCCGCTTGCAAATCCATAGTGTGATAATGAAGCATCAGTTTCGTCAGCTCGAGTAACCCCGCTTTTGTCACAGGATACCGCGATTCGGCCATCGCCAGCGAACTTTCAGGTTCAATCGAAATCGCTGGTAAGCGGGCCTTCCAACCACCGGCATGCACAATCATCTTGTCTGCATTTTCACCGGCGACATACAGCACTTCTCGACCTGCATCACCAGTCAGCCATTTCAGATAAATACTGAATGGCTGATGACGAATCTTGACGTAAATCGACTGCTCTTCCGTCAACTCACCAGCCACCAGCTCCTGCTTCGTGAACTGGGCGGTGTAATCCGGTGTCTGCTGCAGAAAAGCCAATCCTTCACGCAGCATGCTCACTTTTCGCCGCAGATTCGCAGCTTCAGGAGTCTCCGCGGTCACTGGCTCAACCTTCTCGATGACGCTCCGCCCCATCGAATCGGCAGTGGTCGCTGTCGCCATGGCCACTTCAATCGCAGGATTCATGTCAGAAGTGGCCGAACTCTCTGCAGTTAAATCCGTTTTACTCTCAGGTGTCGATCTAGCAAACGACATCTTGAGTGGCTGAGATTTTTTGACCACGATCTGGCGGTAGTCAGCACCGGCAATCGAGGGATCAAATTCGAGACGAAGCCCGATCAAGGTCACAAGAGCCAGAGCCACGGCTGTTCCATTAGCACGATGAACAGTCGGCAGACTCCAGTAAAGACGAATCATTCGACGCATACATGGGGTTTCCTGGTTGGGGAGCCACAGTCGATCACGGAGAAACGAAAGGCAATTTGCGTCGGGGGCAGATTCCACAAGACAGGATGCGCACTCACAGTTTCGACCCAAACCAGGATGCGACCAGGTTGGCCCAAGCCAAGCCTTGCCCAGATCTCACCGAGTTCATCATCGGCAAATAAGCAAGCTGGTTATGAGGCACGAGTCGATGACATCCGCAGGATTTGCCAGATGAACTGCCGATCAGCGAGAAAGAATTGCCAGGAAAGAGCCCACCACAAAGAGAATCGGCGAACCTTGCAGAACTTCCGCACCCCGTTTGTCTCTGACTGATCGACCAGACTCCTCGGGACACATGCCCCAGCCGTCAGAGTCTCGCATCGGAATATGACGAAAGAATCATCTGGCTTACCGGTTGTTCAGGATCGATGTTCTCACCTCTGCCAGCAAATGAAGCCGGCACAAGATTCAAGCTGCGGAAGAAACGTCCGTTCAACAAGGTGGATTTGCCACGAATAACGGATCGGATTTGCCGCGAAACTGAGACATTGGTTGAAAACCAGCCACATCAGTCGAATTTCACGAGGTAGACTATCCACACGAGGACGATGGATTGTGGAATTCTCTCAGCAGACGCCATTGTTAACCCTGATCTTGACCAGATGATCTGGTCACGTTGTATCGCGATTAACAATCAACACGAAGTTAATGATTATCCGAGCGGGGCCGGGCTTTTCTCTCGAGAGGGGCTTCTGCCGCGAAGACCATTGGCAACTTATGATTCAACTGGATCGACTGACGAAAAAGTTCTCAGACTTCAAGACGGGTGAACGTCTGGCACTTGATCACGTCAGCTTCGATGTCAAACCCGGCGAAATCTTTGGACTACTGGGCCCCAATGGCGCAGGTAAAACCACCTGCCTGAGAATTCTCAGTACTGTCCTTAAACCAAGTTCCGGTTCCGCCATCATCGCCGGCTACGACGTCGCCACTCATCCTGCTCAAGTTCGCGCCCGCATCGGCTTCATGTCGAATAACACCGGCATCTACGACCGCATGACCGCCTGGGAACTTGTCGAATACTATGGTCGGCTCTATGGCATTCCGCAGGCACAACTCACTCAGCGACTCGAAACGATTTTCAGCACATTGCAGATGAATGAAATTCGCGAAGTGCTCGGCTCCAAAATGTCGACCGGTATGAAACAGAAGGTTTCCATCGCCCGAGCCATTGTGCACGATCCACCCGTCATGATCTTCGACGAACCGACCAGTGGACTCGATGTGCTTGTCGCCCGCAGAGTGATTCACGCTGTCGAATCACTGCGAGATCAGGGCAAGTGCATCATCTTCTCGACACACATCATGCGTGAAGTCGAGAAACTGTGTGACCGCATTGCGATCATTTATCGCGGACGCATCCTGGCTCAGGGTTCCATTGAAGAACTGCGCGATACACATCATCAGCGGGATATCGAAGAACTCTTTTTTGAACTGATTTCCGCCTGCGATGCCGAAGAAGCTGAGCACCTTCGTGCCAATGAAGACTCCATCAATCCCGGCCTCGACGACACCAGCACGAACGTCGAGGTGAGACCATGAACTGGCGCAATGTCTGGCTGATTTTCCGCCGCGAAGTTCTCGATCAATTGCGCGATCGCCGCACATTATTTATGGTGGCTGTTTTACCATTACTGCTGTATCCCGCACTGGGAATCGGCATGATGCAGTTGACTGTACTCTTCAGCGAGCAGCCTCGCACGGTCGTGATTCTGGGAGCTGCTGATCTTCCTCCGCCTCAACTGCTCGATGGTCATCGCTTTGCTCAAGCCTGGTTCGAGACCAATACCGAGAGCCGGAACAAGCTCGAAGTCATTACCGATCTGCCACCAGAAAACGCAGACACAGAAAACTCCAAAGCTTCATCTGCCGATGCTGAGCAGCCGACGAATACCACAAAAAAGTCAGCCGCTTCACCTGCCGATCTGGCTCGCCGACAAAGAATCCTCAACCAGGCTAAAGAACTTCAGGTTCTTATTGAACAACTTAAACTGCTCAATCCCGCTGCGGTCGAAAGAGGTCGCCCTGCAACTTTACTTTCCCCCGAACTGGAAGCCACTCAGGTTCAACTTCGCAAAACGATGAGTGAGCTCTTTAAGCAAAGCGGCATTCAGGTTCTCATTATCATCCCGCCCGATTTTGACCAGAGTATCGAAGCCGTCAAGCAGCAACTTGCCAGTCAACGTAGCCAGCCAGGCGAAGACAGCGCAAAGGATGCCATTGCACCACTGGCCCCCACCACACCACTGACACCTGCGAACAACTTCGACTACCCCCGACCACTCATTATTCGCAATCGTGCGGATGACAAATCGGTGATTGCCTACACACGCGTTGTTGAAGTGATGGAATCGTGGGAAAGGCAGATCCTTCGCGATCAACTGAAAGCCGGTGGTCTTCCCGAACAATTGCCCACACCCATTCGCGCCCACGTCGTCGAACTGGCCGATTCTCAACAGGTCGCGAATAACGTCTGGAGCAAGCTCTTCCCGGCCATGCTGATCATTATGGCTGTTACCGGCGCGTTTTACCCCGCCATCGATCTGGCTGCGGGTGAGAAAGAACGCGGCACTATGGAAACCCTTCTTATCTGTCCGGCCAGCCGCACCGAAATCGTGATTGGCAAATTCTTCACTGTCATGGGCTTCAGTATGGCCACGGCCGTGCTGAATCTCTTAAGCCTCAGCTTCACCGGCAAGTATGTCTCATCGCTAGCAGCATCCAATCTCTCTCGCAATGTCGATCTGACACTCCCGGCATTCTCATCGCTTGTGTGGGTTGCCGTTCTTCTCATCCCCATTGCTGCTCTCTTTAGCGCACTTTGCCTCGCACTGGCGACATTCGCGCGAAGTTCTAAAGAAGGTCAATACTACCTCACCCCACTTTTGATGGTGACGTTAGGACTCACGGTCTTCTGCCTCTCACCCGCTGTCGAAATGCAGCCGTTCTATAGTATTCTGCCAGTCGTTGGCCCAGCCTTGCTGTTAAAAGAGCGACTCCTCGGGACTGCCGATTCATATCTTCTGTGGCTCTATTCCATACCGGTACTGATCACGTCGGCCGGCTACAGCCTGCTGGCTCTCTGGTGGGCGATTGATCAGTTCAGTCGAGAGGAAGTCCTCTTCCGCGAATCCGAACGCTTCGAACTCAAACTCTGGCTCAGGCAACTCCTCCGTGACAAAACGCCGACACCTTCCTTTGCCGAAGCCGGCGTTTGCTTTGTCGTGATCATGCTGCTGCAGTTTGCAGCTCTCAAAATGTTCCAGCAACCACTCAGTCAGGCCAAGCCCGATGAACTGGGCGGGATCATGCTCAAACTGATGATTGTTCAACAGGTCGCCATCATTGCCACTCCCGCCCTGATGATGGGAATCATCCTCACAACGAGCGTACGGCAGACCTTTCAATTCCGCTTTCCGAAGCTGCGCTATCTGGCAGCCTCAATCATACTGGCATTGAGTGTCTTCCCCCTGTCGCTGGAACTCTCCCATCGACTGGCCTGGTTCTTCCCACCGTTACCAGAAAGTATGAAGCTGGTCGGCGAACTCCTCTCGAAAAATGAGCAACCTCTGTGGTTACTCCTGGTCGCCTTTGCGATCGCACCTGCGATCTGCGAAGAACTGGCTTTCCGAGGATTTATCCTGAGTGGCCTCAGGCAGGGCGGCCGACATGGCCTCGCCATCGTCATCTCGGCCATCAGCTTTGGCATCATTCACATGGTTTCACAGCAGGTTTTCAATGCCGCACTTCTAGGGCTGATCATTGGTCTTCTGGCCGTTCAAAGCCGGAGCATTTATCCGGGAATGCTCTATCACTTCCTGCATAACGGGATGCAAGTGGGCCTGAGTCAAATACAAACTCAACTGACGAAACCCGGGTTCCATCAGACTTTCATCACGGTCTCTGAAGGCGAACTTGTCTTCCGCCCGCTGCTGCTCCTCCTCTGTGCATTGATTGCCATGGCGGCACTCACCTGGCTCGTCAGCCAGCCATATCCACCTCGTGAAGATTCCCCCGCACCAGCGAACTGATCTGGCACATGCTGCCCAATCCATCTGTACATTCGTCACGACAGACATGGGTTGACCACCTGGCTGGTTAATGTCATCTCCAACACGCCAGTTCTGTCCCAGCCATAGTGAGCCGGGCACCTCGAAGGACTTTCGAGATTCGGGAACTGGTCTCCTCAGCCATCATCACGATCACATCTGCAGGCATGCCGAGAGGTGATGTTTTGTAGAAATCGTGGAGTTTATGGAGATATCAAGATGACGCGTCGCGATCTCACACACATTACGTTCGTGCTCGATCGATCGGGTTCCATGACATCGATCAAAGCCGCCACCATCGAAAGTTTTAATGCCTTTCTCAATTCCCAAAAATCATTGCCCGGCTGCGCCACGATGACTCTGGTGCAGTTCGACTACGCCTACGAACTCCTGGCCAATATGCAGCCACTCGACGCGATACCTGAACTCGACATTGAGACATTCATCCCCCGCGGTTCGACCGCATTACTTGATGCCATGGGCCGGGCGATTGCTGAAACTGGGGAAGCACTTTCAAAGCTGCCCGAAGCAGATCGCCCGGGAACGGTGATCTTCGTGACGCTGACCGATGGTGAAGAGAATTCGAGTCTGCAGTTCGACATGGCGACCATCAATCAGCAGATCAGCCATCAGCGGTCGGTCTATCAGTGGCAGTTTGTTTTCCTCGCAGCCAATCAGGATGCGATTGCCACGGCAGCGAACCTGGGGATCGGTGCCGGCCAGGCACTCCGTTTTGCCAGCGATCCCGAAAAAGTAGCCGCCACTTTTGACATTATGAACGCACAAATGCAGAAGGTTCGCGCTGCGAAAATGGCCGATGACGACGAGGCTGACCCACTCCTCAGTGAAATCGAATTCACCGACGCGATGCGAATTCTGGCGGATGAATAACTCTTCACTCAGACAAACGTTCGCATAATAAACCACTTGTGCGCGGGCGTTCACTCAGGCATGATCTTCCACACAGTTGTTTTCACCCACTTACCGGTGCGTCAAGGGCCACATACGCATGTCGGACACGACTCAAATCCTGCGCCAATGGATGTTGCTGCGGATTCTCTCTGCCCGTCGGCAAGGCGTCACTCTCAAGGCGTTGGCCGAAGAACTCAAGGCGTCGACCAAAACCATACAACGCGATCTCGCACTGCTCCAGCAACTGGCTTTCCCCATTGACCAGGAGGTCTCTTCGCACGGACGCAAACTCTGGAAAATGACTGATACCACCGGCATACCAGCCCTCACATTCACTCTCGAAGAAGCGGCCGCTCTTTACTGGGGAAGTCAGTTCCTCGAAGGGCTGGCTGGCACTTACTTCTGGCAAGGCTCACGTACGGCTCTCAAGAAAATCCGCACAGCTTTAGGAGCACCGGCACTCAAACACCTCCAGAAACTGGCCACAGCCATTCATCTCACAAACGCCAGAGTCGTGGATTATGAATCGCGGGCCGAACTGATCGACAATTTAATGGTCGCGATCGAAGAACGCCGACTCACAGTAATTACCTATCAATCACTTCGGGCGACGGAACCGGTCACACTTTTAGACATCTACCCCTATGCCCTGGTTCATCACAAGCATGCTTTATATATCATCGCCTGGTCACGGGATCACGAGGCTATCCGCACCTTTAAGGTGGATCGTATCAGCCACGTCGAACTCCACGGCTGGCAATTCAATCGCCCCGAGGATTTCGACCCGGCAGCCCACCTAGAACATTCGTTCGGCATCTTCTCGAGCGATAAAGCACCAGAAACTGTGAAAGTCCGCTTTGCTCCTGGTGTCAGCCGCATTTTAGAGGAAAAACAATTCCACCCCAGCCAGAAACTCAGCACTCAGCGAGATGGGAGCATTCTGGCCGAATACCAACTCGGCCCCCTGGAAGAATTCACCTCCTGGCTCCTCAGCTTCGGCCCCCAGGTCGAAGTATTGGAGCCTGAACACCTGAGAACACGAGTCATCGACTCCCTCAGGCAGACAATCCATCACTACGAAAAACCAGGCTTACCGCCAACTTCGGCACTAGCACCTAAATTTTCATTATCAGCCAAGCGGAAAGCGAAATAGCTGACTGTTTATTTTATAGATAATGCCTATCCACTCGATCTGCGATGTACCAAGGCTCTACCCCGATGTTTGATTTCAGCGCCAAATTCGAACAACTGACTGGCAGCCCACCTTTCCCGTGGCAAGCAGCTCTTTTCGAAAGAATGACCACCGGCAAGGAGGTCGATATCCCTTCCGTTTGCCACATTCCCACGGGATTAGGCAAAACCTCGATCATTGCCATCTGGTTGCTGGCTCTTGCCAGACGACCGAATGACCTTCCCACACGCCTGGCTTATGTCGTCAACCGCCGCACAGTCGTCGATCAGACAACGACCGAAGTGGAACGCATTAAGAAAAATCTCTCTGCGGCGAACCTCGGCATCCGCGATCTGATGATCAGCACATTAAGAGGGCAGTTTGCCGATAATCGGGAGTGGTCGAAGAATCCCGCCTTACCCGCTGTCATCTCTGGCACTGTGGATATGATCGGCAGTCGGCTCCTCTTCTCCGGCTACGGTGTTGGCTTTAAGGCGCGGCCACTCCATGCCGGTTTTCTCGGACAGGACACACTGTTAGTTCACGATGAAGCGCACCTGGAACCAGCTTTCCAGAAACTGCTTGAATCGATCATGAGTGAGCAGCAGCGAGAACGATCGACCTCGGATGTTCCCTGGCGACCGCTGCAAGTCATGCAACTTTCAGCCACCATCCGTTCGGATGATGACAAAAGCAGCCAGAAATCGCCCCCCTTCGGGCTCAGCCCGTCGGATGAAAAACATCCGGTTGTGAAACAGCGTCTTCAAGCCACTAAGACCATGACCTTGCAGGAAGTCGCTGATGAGAAAAAACCTCTCGTGGAGGCCGTTGTCGCTCGCGCTCTCGAACTTCGGGATTCAAATCGCACAGTGATTATCTTCCTTCGCAAACTTGACCATGTTGAAAGTGTTCAAGGAGAACTCGAAAAGAAGAAACTTTCGGTACAATTTCTGACAGGGACACAGCGAGGTTACGAACGTCAGCAGATGGCCGATCCGACATCACCCACCGGCTGCCCGATCTTCGCCCGCTTTCTGCCCCCCCCCAAAGCCAATGACTCGCAAAGTCCATCGTGGAAGGTAACGCCTGCAGCAGGGACTGTTTACCTCATCTGTACCAGTGCCGGTGAGGTGGGTGTCAATCTCTCTGCCGACCATCTCATTTGTGATCTTTCCACCTATGAAAGTATGGCCCAGCGCTTCGGCCGCGTAAATCGGTTCGGCGATCGTGACGACAGTTCGATTCACGTGATCTATCCCTCGACATTCACCGGCGAAGATGTATTTAGCCCACCACGGGAAAAGACACTTCTGCTCCTTCGGCAACTTGAAGGCGATGCCAGCCCGGCGGCTCTATCGAAGCTTTACAATGCACGATCAGAAGAGGTTCATCAAGCATTCACCCCGCTTCCGACCATACTTCCCGCAACCGATATTCTCTTTGATACCTGGGCACTGACATCCATCAAGGGAGAACTCCCGGGGAGACCACCCGTCGAACCTTACCTCCATGGAATTGAAACCTGGGAGCCACCACAAACCACCATCGCGTGGCGCGAGGAAGTCGATCTCCTGAATGCAGAAGTTCTCAAAGAGCACCCTCCCGAACAATTGCTCGAAGAGTTTCCCTTATTGCCTCATGAACTCGTCGTCAATACCAGCGAGCGCGCGTTCAAGCATCTGGCAAAGCTGGCCGAACGACATCCCGAAACCATCGTGTGGATGATCGACCGCAAAGAGAAACTCACGCTCGTCCCACTGAAGGAAGTAGCCAACAAGGATCGCAAGGAACGCATTGAACACTGCACCATCCTCCTGCCACCTTCGATTGGCGGCCTGAACAGTGGCCTCCTCGATGGCGACTCTGAAGCACCTGCACTTGATGTCTCCTGCAAATCACCGACCTCAGAAAACAAGCAACGCTCACGACTGCGGGTTACAGAAGATGAACTCCCATCTTTCCTCAAACAAACTAGGGAGATGCGAGTCGTTCGACAGATCGTGCTGGAAGTGGATGAATCGGATACGACCACGCCCGTATCACAAGTTAATACCCAGGAATCATCGACGCTTGATGATCTGGAAACCGAGTCAACCACTTCACCCGCGAACGGAAAAATCTGGCTCTGGCTGGCAACCCCTGCTCGAACAGGCTTAGGAACGCTGGGTTCAAAGGCACCCATCGGGTTGCAACACCATGTGGACGATGTCGTGCGTGAAACAGAACAGATTCTCAAAGAATTGAAGCTCCCTGAGAAGTTGAAGGCTGCTGTCCGCTTGGCTGCGAAGTATCACGATGAAGGCAAACGAAGACCTTTCTTTCAGATGATGCTGGGAAATCGAAATTTTCCCGATGTTCTGTTGGCCAAGTCTCAGACCGGCACTGGGCGAATTACAGAAACTTATCGTCACGAATTCGGTTCACTCAGAGATATCACACATGATGCGGAATTCAACGCATTGGAGCCCCATGATCAAGATATCGTGCTTCATTTGATTGCTGCCCACCATGGCCGGGCCAGGCCTCATTTTTCGGCTGATGAAGCCTTTGATCCTTTTGCGCTGGAGAGTGAATCCATCGCTTTCGCTACAGAAATCCCCCGTCGCTTTGCAAGGTTACAACGCCACTACGGCCGCTGGGGTCTGGCTTATCTGGAATCGATCTTAAGGGCAGCCGATTACGCCGCCAGTGCTCACCCTTCTTCACGCGAGGAGCCTGTTCATGAGTAACGATCAACCCGGAATTCGCGTTGATGTGGACGTAACCAACCCCGGCCAATTCTTCGCCTGCTGCGGCTTACTGGAACTCGCCGACCGCCTCTGGCCCGGTGCCGAAGGCTGGTTTGAACCGGGAAGTCGCACATTTAACATTAACTGCGTCGGGACGCTCCAGACTCTCGTGATATCACTGCACGAAGCAAAGTTGGTAAGCACCATGACGGCACCGCAGCGTCGTCGACTCGAAGAGCTATCTTCCCTCAAAGCAAAAGAGTTGAAGGAACAGCCATCACTGGAAAACGAGAAAAAGGAACTTGAAAAACTGCGTAGAGAATCGCCTCTAGTGTTGCTGGCTCCATTTTCAATCCGACTTGACTGGTTTGAAGATGAATTCTCTGGGGGTGGTCGATTCAAGACATGGGCTGGCCAGCAATCAGTGGAATCAATTTCAACATCCATGAAACACGCACTGAGCACTTTTACTTGGTGGCCACACCCTCCGAAGACACTGCTGGACGAAATCTCTCACGAAAATGGATTGGGCTTCAACTTTGATTCCCATGTAAGTAGCCAAGGATCTGCTCTTGATGTTGGTTTCAGCCTTGATTCACTGTCTACAAACTCGACGACCAGAATTACCGTAGGTGCCAGACCATACCAGGAATTTCTTACATTCGTCGGCCTTCAGCGGTTTCGACCATTAGAAGTCTCCAACGAGAACCGGTTCTTGTATCAAGCTTGGACAACTCCACTCAACCCACTTCTGGCGGCTGGAGTTACCTCTTGCACCATTGACGCGATTGCGCACCTGACATTCGAGTTTCGACTCTTGTATCGAACTAAGTATCTGAAGAGTTTTCTAAACGCCACACCCTATTCTGGAGCGACAAATGTCCTTGTCTAAGAAAATTGATGAGTTTCTGTCATTGAATGGCCCTGCCGCATTGGTGATTCGCGAGCACCTGACGCCCGTCGAGGGCGAAGATGGTGTGCTATTTCCTCCAACTTATGCCGCCCAAAAGTCTGGCGAACCCGGCGGATACAACATCGACACAGATGCACAAGGGCAGTCGATTTGTCTCATCGACAGTGTCGGTGCTCAGGCTAATCGCATCGAACCGATGTTCGAAGAAGAACCTTACTCGTCCCTCGTTCCACAAATTGTCGTCAAGGCGGGTGAAAAGGAAGTCAGTATTTTTGAAGCTGGTCATCGGGCGGGTGACGCACTCGTTCGCTGTTCGGAACTTCAGCAGACTTTACAGGATGCCTTTAAGTCTGTTCTCAAAGGTGATGCCGAGCCACTCGCCAAGATCGCACCCACTTCCTTAGTCTTCGGCGTCTGGGATTCACGCGACACCCAGGCCAAACTTCCACGTATCATTGGCTCGACCATCCGCGCTTATGATGTGAGCAGACTCAAGCGCTCCGCCCAGTTCAATCCTGCAACAGAGTATGTCAACGAAGGCTTACTCCCTGAGCCAGCGGATAAAACGGCCAAAGATGCTTTTGCTGAACGAGGATTTATCCATGTTCCAGCCACAGGCTCCCATGGCGGCATCATTGCCCACGGCGGTATTCGTCGCGATGCAACATTAGCACTCACAGCTATTCGCCGCCTCTTCGCAGGCAAGGATGACGCAAAGACGCTCAAACTCCGCCGCTACATTCTTGGCCTCTCCCTCGTCGCCTTTACTAAGAATCCTGCGGGTGACTTGCGACAGGGCTGCAATCTGGTGCTGGATCCTTCCAAACCACGAGAATTTGTTGAAGTCCTGCCGACGGGAGAACGAAAACCCGTCACATTCACCCATGAAGACGCACTGGCGTTCGCCCAGCAGGCCGCCCACGATTTCGGCGTCGGCGAAAGCCGGGTTGTCCCCTTCGACAAGCAGCGGGCACTCAAGGATGTCAGCCCCAAGGACAAGGAAGAGAAAAAGTCTAAGCCGAAAGCCGCCAAGTCTTGATTGGCAGCGACCGCCTGAGTTGCATCTTCGATAAACAGCCTCTCGTTCCTTGCCTGTAGCTGGAGCATTGATCGTGTCGTATCTCTGTTTGACTGTCCGACTTCATCAACCGCTCTTCCATGGCCAGCGGGATGGTGGTGAGCCAGAGTGGCCTCCTTCACCTCTGCGTCTTTATCAGAGCCTTGTCGCTGCAGCGGCAGCACAAACACCGGATGGTGACCCGATGGCAGTGGCCGGAGACGCCTTACAATGGCTGGAACGGCAGCCTGCACCGGCGATTATCGCTGCCAAGAGTCGGCTTTCCGTGACTCCGTATCGGATGTATGTCCCCAACAATACGGCTGATCTGGCGGCTTCCTCCTGGTCACGCGGAGCCACCGATACCATCACCGCCAGGGTTGAAAAGGATATCCGGCCGCTTCATCTCATTCGGCCAGCTGATCTCACAGAACCGGTTCTTCACTATCTTTATGATATCGGTGAGGCTCCTTTTCCCTACCTGGAGATTCTTGGGAGGCTGGCACGTTCGATTACACACCTCGGGTGGGGGATCGATCAGGCCTTTGGAAATGCCACGCTTCACGCGACCATGCCTGCGTCTCAAGCGGGCGAAGAACTGTGGTTACCAGTCATTGACCCGACAGCCACTCAACTCCGAGTCCCTATCAAAGGCTCGTTGCTCGCACTTTCGGCCAAGCACGGGGCCTTTTTGAATCGATTGAAACAGGATCTTTTTCACCCTGTTCCCCCACTCACTGCTTTTCAACTCAAGGGATATCGCCCGGATTCTCTGAGACAGGCCCAACCATTTGCGGCCTTTCAAATTCTCACGATCGACGGTTCGCGGATGCGACTGTTCGATACCACTCAAAAATCTCTGGTTGTCGCGGGTATGCTCCGCCATCTTGCTGGGCAGGCCGCTCAAGAATCCCGCTGGTCTGATGCCAAGATTAGCAGCGTGATTTTTGGTCACGCCACTCTCCGCAATTCCAATGGAAATCAAGAGCGGCATGTTCATCAGCACAACCCGCAACGGCAGGAAAGCCAGGATATTGTTGGCCCGGATCGACTCGCCTACCTGCCTCTTCCCTCAATCGAGTTTCGTGGCCAGGGTTTATCTGTCGGCAGTGTTCGTCGAGTCCTGATCACGACGTTTGGTCAAGGTTGTTTTGAAGAAGTCGCCTGGACTCGAAGAGCCTTGAATGGTCGCGATCTGATCAGTGAACACAATGGGCATGCCACGGGAATGATGGCTTCGATCCCAAACTCTGAGAAAATGGTTCAACGCTACACAAATGCAGCCAATACCTGGGCAACGGTCACGCCGGTCATCCTCCCCGGGCGTGATGATCGCAATCCACGCAAGGCAGAAAAGCTCATTCGAAAAGCACTGTTGCAGGCAGGTTTTACTGAATTTCTTGCTCAGAATGCCGAGTTAGAATTGCGCAATGTTTCGTTCTGGCCAGGTAGTGACCTCGCCTCCCATTTTCGAGTTCCCAAGCATCTCGAAGCTTATCCTCGATACCACGTTCGGCTGAAATGGCCCGCCTTGGGGCAGGAACCTCTCAAACTCCCCGGAGTTCTCTGCATCGGAGGTGGCCGCCACTATGGGCTGGGGTTGTTTGCTGCGGAGAGGGTGAGTGAGTGAGGTTGTTCGTGGTAAAAGTCTGGTTGCGAGCTGCTACATTTTGCGTAACAACGAGCAACGATTGGGATTTGTTCTCTGCGAGTGGAAGTCATGGCCTGAGTGAAGGGAAAGCTGATTTGACTTTTCCCTGCTCGATGTAATGAAGATGGCGGATTCCTGCCAGCACTCGATGAGTTTTCGTCAGTACCTGAAGTTCGTACACGAGCCGGAAGCGTCAGCGACGGGCCTATTCAATTCATCGCTTGATCACCACAGGTTCCGCTTCAACCCTTTGCAAACCGGATCTTTTTTCTTGATTCGAACTCGCTCCCGATCACGAGATCATTGATGCGAATTCCCTTCTGAAAATGACCGTCGCTGACGCTTCCGCCTCGTCCCGTCGTTGTCGGTTCGTTGTTATTCGAAGGCAACGATCGTGGGACTCGGGCAGGGCGCACAGAGTTACCGGTTCGGAGCGGATTCTTTCAGTAGTTGTTTCATTCCTTCGCCGAGTGCTTCACCAATGAGGAAGTAGCTTTCGGCATTGCCGAACCAGTGGTGTCCGTGGGTGGTGTTGGGGGAGAGTTCGGCTGGGCGTGCGAAGTCGGTGGTTTTGATGAAGAGGGCATTGTTGATTTGCCCGGTCCCCTGCTCCTGCGCTTTTCGGAACTCGAACATATCGCCGCTGGTGACAGGGCCCCCGTTGCCGAGCTCGCCCACGACGACCGGCAGGTTTGGCGAATCGAATTCTTTACGGAGATCTTTGACGAGGTTGACGAGATTCTGTGCGTACTCGGCAATCGCTGGCTTTTCGCACATATCGTTCCAGCCCTGTTGCCAGACAAATCCGGCGATTTCGTACTTCTGATCGCCCAGCTCAGCGAGAGCGGCACGGACTTCTTCGACCATCTTTGTGTAATAAGGCCCGACCTGGCCGCCGGAACTGGGAGGCCTGAAATCGACGAAGAGGCTTTTGCCGCCCCAGGCGGTTTTGATCAGCAGGACGGGTTCGTCAAGGTAGTCACCCATCACAAAACCAAACCCCAACTCGGGCCCGATGTGGCTGCTGCCGCCATAGCCGGTATAGCCTATTGTCAGCCCCCCTTTGCGGACCTTATCGTCGACCTTGAAGGAGATCTGCACATCATCGCGGATGACCCATTCGCCCTTTTCGTTTTTCAGGCGTTTGAGTTTTTCGGCGCTCTGGGAGTGTTTCATCGACCAGACGAGGTTTCCTTTGCCGCCGTTGTAGTCTCTCTTTCCATCCATCGAGACCACGCCGTGCCCTTCCATGTTGGATTGACCGGCGAGGATGAAGACCTTGAGAGGCTTCGCTTCGGAGTTGGCGGCAATGCGGACAAGTTGCGGGGATGCCTGGGAGGCTTTAATCGCAGTGATCGTTTCTCGGACGCACTTGGCCTTCATGCGCATGAGATGCCTGGGAAAGTCTTTTTCGTCCTTCTCGAAGTAGTTCGCGATTTGAGTCAGTTCCGGAATGACGGCTTTGGCATGGGAACCATAGGTGAGGAGGATCTCCATAAGTTCGGGAGTGCGTTGTTCACTGGCCCAGGGATTTTGATCGCGAGTATAGGTGACGAGAGCGTGCATGCCTTCTTCGATGTGGTGCTGCGAGAGGAGGCGCAGACCTTCGACGCGAATTCCATCGGCGAACATTTCACCGCTGGGGGCGGGCTGGATGATGGCCTCGTAGATGGCAGGGAGGAGAGGCTTGATTTCTTCAAGTGAGAGGTGTCGATAGACGGAACCAATGCTGCCGCGAGCACGACCATCTTCGTTCTTGAGGCCTGCACGCACGGCTTTGTAGAGTGCCGGGCGATCAACACCATCCAGCGAGCGGCCGAGCATGCCGTCATCATCAAACAGAGCGAAGGAGAGATATCGCTGCTGCATGCCGCGAGGGTCGTTGATTCGATCGACCTGAGCGAGCAGTTCGAGGAGTTGAGGGACAGCTTTTGTGGCAGGGGCACCGATGGCAGCCAGTGCTTCAGCCGCTTTGATGCGGAGCCAGAGGTCTGGATGCTGCAAGGTCTTCTGGAGGGTATCGACGGCAGGTGCTCCGCGTTTGCGGAGGAAGATCAACGCCTGGCAGGCACCATAGCGAGTATCGAGACTTGGAGAGTCGAGCATCTCGATCAAGCGCGTGACGGGAGGGTTCTTGCGGCGTCCCATAGCCATGGCAGCGCGCTCGCGCACGACGGGCGACCAACTTTCCAGACGCTCAATCAGTTGTTCATCGCTGAGTGAATCGTAGAAACTTTTGCGATCTTTGTTATCCCAGCCACGCCCATCAACAATCAGCGATTGGGCGGCGGTGGCGTCGAGTTCGGTCACTGTACCCGGCTTTTTTCCAGTGAGGTAAATCTTCTTTAGCGGCATGGCGTAGGCCAGCAGATAGCTGCCCGTGCTATCCCAATCTGCGTAGCTATCGCTTCCCGGTTCGGGCGGGCCTTGATGCAGGTAGCTGTGATCCCAGCGGCGTGCGAGGTCGAAGTACCAGTTTCCATATTCCTTCATCCAGGCACCAGTCGCGTTTGGTCCGGCTTGAGCAACGCCGGGCATGGCCCAGAGGATGTTGAAGAAGTTGCCCGTATGTCCGCAATCACGCTCCGGTCCGTGGGAGGCAAGGCTCATGTGCGAGAAGAACTCGGCCCCTTTGGATTCCCCCAGTATGTTAAATAAGACGGCGGCCATACCGCATTTGCCGTTATCCTCGTGAGTCTCAATCCAGGGATGATGGTCGCCATAGGGAATGGCACCTTTGCCGACATAAAAGCGGAGCAGTTTCATACTGCGCTCAATCGCGAGATCGAGAGCAGGATCTTTGACGCCTGCCTCGCGAGCCAACACCAGTGAGATTGTCAGCGGCAGACCGGGAGAGTTCATCATGCCATAGCCGCCGAGACGACCATCGGGCTTAGCGAAACCATGACCCCATGAGCCGACCGCACTTTGCCCCTGGGCGGCTTCGAGTGCGAGTCGCTTTAAGTCAGGCATCACGGAATCATCGCCCGTGGCGATCTTGTATTCTGCAAGGAACATCGTGACGTAGCCGTAATACCAGGTCGCCATGCCTTCGTTGCGGTAGCTGGCGGCCCACTGGGCTTCTTTCTGAATGAGTGGCAGGAAGCTTGGGTCTCCGCTGGCCAACAGAGCGAGGGCATTGAGTGATCGGGGAATGGGATCGAGATGCTGAGCATAATCGGGAGTGGCCATCCGCCGGGCGAGTTCGCTGCAACCTTGTTCAAGAATGAGCTTCGATTTCGGGCAATTGTAGGGAGCGGTCGCGCTGTAGGTTCCGAGGATGGGGAGCTGGACCACAACCTCGTCTGTGCGACCATTGCGTGAACGGGTGAGAGTCAGGTGGCCCTGGCCGGCTTCAGATTCTGCCAGAGTGAGTGCTTGGCCCATTTCGGTGCGTGGGTCATGGGAAAACGGCTTGCTGCCGACGCCGAGAATCACGTCGCCAACTTGGAGAACACCTTCAGCGGGAGACCCTTTCTCCACTTTGGTGATCCTGATCTCGCGGGCATCGGAAGTGACCAGTTTGTCACAACGGATCCAGCCGCGGAGGCCCGTGGCACCGAGATTCCAGTCATGCTTTTGGTCGGCAGCCACGCACGAGCCAGCCACTGCAAATAAGACCGTGAGCACGAGGACATTAAGTCTGATTTGCATGCTGATGACTTTTTAATAAGTGGGGAAAGTCGATTCTGGCTGCCAATTCAACGAAGCCCACAGGGGCCGGGATTCAATCGATCATGCCGCAGTTTGACGAACTGACTTGCAGTACAAACTGTAATTGTACGCAACAACAGGATGGGTTACGCCAGAAATCGGGGAAATCTGCAACAGCTTGGCCTGTGGAACAATTTCGACGAGTGATTTGGCAGGAGTCGTGTCCAGCGACAGGCCGATGCCTGCGTTCGCATCCAAGGCGACACGACATGCCTGTTGAAGATGATTGCTCAAGATGAGGTCGGTGCTGGGACGGAAAAACCGCCTCTTGAGAGTGGTGAAGTCTCAAGAGGCCTCGCTATATTTATTGGCACACATCATTCTTTTCACCAATCCAGCAGAAGACGAGTGTTTAATCTGCGACGAGGACGTGGTGGGGAGAAGTATACAAATCGATTAAAAATTAAGGCTTAAGTTTATTCTCCTCTTAACCTAATTCTTGTTTGAAGCACGGTGCGGCGATGGTTGGTGATTCCCATGCCTGGAAAGAAAAAGAGTGGGAGCGGTATGCAAACGAGCTTGTCTCGATAGATCACGGTTTGCGTGGAGGATCGTACCAGAGAATTCCGGACCGAAATGGTGACTGCGGATTGGAAGGCGTCGCGGATAGCGGCGACGGATACCAGTCATACGCGGATCAAGGCACCGCAGATGCCGACGAGAGAATTCAAAAACAGAAGAACAAGATCTACATAGATCTCAAGAAGCTGGAGACCTACAAAGACTTTTGGACCGCTTACTTCGAGGATCGGAAGCTCACACGCTGGACGTTGCTAGTTCCCAAGTTTGAAGACAAGGACGTTTTGAAATACGCGAAGAAGCGAGCGAAGGAAACCCGGAAGCTCAACCTGCCATTTATCGACGACAATTTCGACGTGTATGTGAAGTCGATCGAGGATTTTCCTGCTGCGACATTGATTGTCCGTGATCCTCGTTTGCCAAGGGGCGACGGAAAGCCGGTCTCTGCCAACAAGGTCATCGAATTCAAAATGCAGGAACCCCACTTTGTACAGATGATTGATAAAAAACTGAAGAAAGCGATGCCTCACGCAACCGATACAGAGCGGGAGGCTTATCGGGAAAAGCTTCTCAACTGGCACCTTCGCTCTGATAATTACCAGAAGGGCCTCGAACGCCTGTATCCTCCGCAGTGGGAAGACTTGCAGGAGCTGATATCAACGACAGGGGAATCAATTGAGTCGGAAGGACCTTTGGACTCCCGAATGCCGGGAACGAGATTGAATGAGACTCGTAAGGAATTCGCAAAAACGCTTGAACAAGAAATGCCATTTATCTTTCAAGCAGATCGTGACATTGTCTCTTGGGGAACCATCGCACTCTGGTTAGGGATTTGCCCCTTGGATTTTCCGGAGAACGGAAATGACTGAACTTACTCTGGAAAACGCACTTGATGTACCCTTCACGTTTTTCCGTCGGCCGACGCCCATGCCGTGCGATGTGCGACCCGTGTGGCGGATGCACGTCCTCGTTCTGCTCCTGAATCAATGCCGTGGCGCGAAGGCTGGTTTTGAGCAAATTCACGTACTCAATTGGGCGATCCGATCACCAGAAACGCGAAGGGCCTTCCTGCAATTCATCCAAGGCAAGCGGGCACCGAACGATATCATTGTTCGATACGATCCGAGCCTCAATCGAGCAGTGCGTTTCGCATTCGCTGAAGGTCTTGTTGTCCATCACGAGACGGAGCCGAGCCTAATCGAAGACGAAGATGAAAAACGCGCTCCTGCATACCGCGTCATCTTGACAGAAAAAGGCCACAAGCTCGTCGCTGAAATCAAGAAGATGGATGACTGCTTTACCACTGAAAAGCAGTTTTTGCAGGAAATCGGAGCAAAGATAAGCCAGAAGCAAGTCAAATCGCTTTTCACCTGGAGTTGATATGGGCCTGCGAATCAGACGACTCCTAATGGCTGTGACGACTGCAAAGGGCAGGTTCGGCGCGACTATTCCCTTTGAAGATGGCCTGAATGTTCTTTGGGCTCCCAATACAAGCGGCAAATCAACAGCGATGATGTCGATCCTTTACGCTCTCGGTCTTGAGGGCATGCTTGGCCCCAGCCATCAGCCCCCACTGCCTGACGCGATGCGAACGCATGTCATGACCGGTACCAGCGAAATTCCGGTCGTGGAGTCGTTTGTCCGCATGGAGATAGAGAACAGCAAAGGCGAACGCATTACGGTTCAGCGTCAGGTCGAGTCGAGCAACCCCAAAGATTCCCGACAGCTTGTTCGTGTGCTGCTTGGCCCCTACATGACCAAGCCAGACGGTCAGTATGAGCGTCGCGACTTTTACGTTCGGACCGGACGTGCTGCTACGGACCCATCGGGATTTCACAGATTCCTGGCTGAGTTCATCGGATACATACTTCCGCAAATTCCTGCTGCGGACAATGAAACTGTCCCGCTGTACCTCGAATGTCTCTTTCCCTTTTTCTTCGTCGATCAAATGACTGGCTGGCGGGACATCAAGGCGAGAATGCCGACGTATCTCCGCATCATGGAGATGGGGAAGCGGAGTGCGGAATACGTGCTCAGTTTGGACATCTTGCGGCGGGCAATCGACAAGCAAGAGAATGAGCGAAAGCAGGCACAGTTGAAGGAAAAATGGACAACGACTGCCAGCAAAGCTAAAGCCGTTACCGCAGCCAGTCATGTTATAGTTCGTGGAATTCCCGAAGATCCTACAGCCACATGGCCTCCGACGCCTCCGCTTGAATTGCTCATCACCGATGGAACTAATTGGAAGTCTGTTCGGGATAGCATCAAGTCACTGCAAACGCGATTGAAGGAGATCGACGAGAAGGAAATTCCCCGTGCGGAACAGGTGGCTCAGTCGGCGATCGAAGACCTTCAAAGAACCGAAGAAGAACTGTCTCGTCTCACCAGCCGCCTAGAAGCGCTGACGCGGGACTTGATGGCTGAACGCGCTCACCGGGATTCGGTGTTCAAAAGACTCCAAGCACTCGCGGAGGATTACCGGAAGTATCAAGACGCGAAGAAGGTGGAGGATCGCGGTGGAAACATCCCGATTGAACTTGCCTCCGGAAACTGTCCGACCTGTCATCAACCAATCAAAGATGTTCTTCTGGAACAAGAGCATGCCAGTCCGCCAATGACCCTCGAAGAGAATATCCTCTTCATCAGAGATCAAATTGCGACATTCCGGGACATGTACGAAGATACGAAGGGGGTCGTCGAGGCCAAGGAACGGCAACTCGATGCAATTAGGCAGAAAATCTACGACACGAATTCGACAATGCGATCACTGAAGCACACGCTTCATTCCGGTGGTGAAGTTCCATCTGCCGCTGCGATTCAGGAGCGTCTGCTTCTCGAACAGTCGGCAATCTCGCTTCAAAACGTGTCCGACAACTTCGCGGAATTTGACACCGTCTTCGAGAATCTCGCCAACGAGTGGGCAGAGATTCAATCTCGATTGAAGTCATTGGCGAAAATCGGCCTCACGGACATGGATGAAATGAAAATCGCATACCTTCAAACGATGTTTGTCCAACAGCTCGAAGAGTATCAGTTCAGCAGTTTTCCGATTGATCAAATGAGCATCAGCAGAGAGAGCTATCGACCTGCGCGCAACGATTTTGATGTGGGTCTCACTTCCGCGAGCGACACAATCCGAATTATCTGGGCCTATCTCATCGGAATGCTCGAAGCGGACCGGAAGTTTCAGACAAACCACCTTGGAATGCTGGTGTTTGACGAGCCTCGCCAGCAAGGCACGAAGAAACTCAGTTTCGATGCCTTGCTAAAGCGTGCGTCGAAATGTGCAGAGTCAAAGCAGCAAGTGATCGTTGCGACAAGTGAAGACAAAGAAACACTCGATAGTATTATCAGAGACATTCCGTGCCACTATCTACAGTACCCTGGAAAGATACTGACGCCGATTCCCAAAAAGACATGACAAATACTCTGCAACGTATCCATTGCACATGGCCTGTCTTTTAGCAGGTCTGTTGCGATTGCAGCGGGTTGAAAGCGCGATGGCGTTGGGCAAGTCTGATGGATTATGGCATTCGATCTCAACTCACGTGAAGAACACGTCTCAACATGGGCGCTCCTGACTTTAGAGCCAAAACAATCTACCTCTTGGTCTATCGCAGGGTGGCCCCGGTTGAAATTCTGATTTCTACCGGTGTGGTTAAGCCTCAAGAGGTTTTGTTTCCCGTCAACAATTGTTTCGCACCGTGCGGTTTTAGGGCATGAAACTTAGCGGACGATCTGCTTAGGAACGTGATCTCCTTTTTCCGTGTCTGCAGACAAACAACCACACTGGCCGTCATAAAAGTATTAATACCGGGCGAGGTCGCCGGCGGCTTGGAGGCCGAGGTTGGCGACGACTTCCTGCGCGCCAGTTACCATGAATTTCAGCTCGCTGCCCACAGCAATGAATTGCCAGCCGGCATCAATCCGCTTCTGAGCCTGCTCGACTGATTGAGTGTGAATGCCCACAGGCACGCCATGTTTTTGACCAGCCGCCAGTATCCGGCCGAGCATGACCTCAAACTCTTCTTGAGTCGCTTCGGTACCATCGGGAGCACGCATCTGCGCTGCGAGATCATTGGGGCCGACGAAAATCGCATCAACTCCCGGCAGCGAATAGATCGCGTCAGCATTAGCCACTCCTTCGGGGGATTCTGTCTGCAGGACGACGAGAATCTCATCATTGGCATGCTGGTAGTAATCGCCAGCACTGGTGCCGAAGTTCAGCGCATGCATCGAACCACCCACCGAACGATTTCCGGCAGGCGGATACTTGGCGGCAGCAATCGCAATTTTGGCTTCTTCCACAGTGTTGATCATGGGGACGACAATGCCATGTGCCCCCGCATCGAGCACCCGTTTGATGTAATCGTGATCGCCACGGGGAACTCGGGCCAGGCAAACGCCACCGGCATCGGCAATCGCCCCAAACAAAAGCCCGGCACTATCCCACCCGATGGGCGAATGTTCCAGATCGACCGTCAACCAGTGAAAGCCACTGCGGGCCATTAAACGAGCGGCGAAGACGTTCCCTAAAGAAAGCCATGTGCCAATTTGTGGCTCGCCATTGGCCAAAGCACGTTTGACAGGGTTCTTCCACATCGGGTTACCTTCGTTACAGGGGATCAATGATGATCGTCACAGTGAGATTCGTAAGCCTGCAGGATACATTGCCGACAGGGATGATCAAAGCCGCTGGGCGAGCTATCATCGAGAAGAGAAACGCGATTCTCCAGCATGATGGATGGGAAATGACGGAAGCCAGTGGTTTGCCTTTTGAAGAGACTCCACCATCTTCCACTGATTCGGAAGCGATGGGTGGCTTTGTGGCCGTTGCCAAAGTGGGAACGATTCCGGAAGGCCAGGGGCGTTCGTTTGTGGTGGCTGGCCGACAGATTGCGATTTTTTGCCGGGCTGGCGAATACTTCGCCACCAGTGACTTTTGCCCCCACATGGGAGCACCGATTGCGGACGGCTATGTGGATGTCGATGGCGGCGTGGTTTGCCCCTGGCATGCCTGGAAGTTCCGCCTGAGCGATGGCTGCTGGCTCGATAATCCCAAGTCCAAAACCCGGCTTGAATGCTTTCCCGTGCGGATACACGAAGGAAATATTGAAATCGCCATTCCCCAGACGGCGACCACCCCTCACGATGAGTGAACCAATACCGTAAAGGATCACTTTTGATTTCAGCAGAATTTGGAGAATCAGGAAGTCGATTCTGGTGCCAGATTGTGATCGATGAGATCAGCGGGCAGATGACATGCCACGAATGCTGCTATTTAAGAACATATCTCATGTGGAGACGCCAACCCACCTGCAGTCTCCCGGTGCAGGATATCCGTGGAACATACTGGGATGCGGGGTATTGGGGTCAAACATGGTACAAGGAACCGTTTCTGGTCATTGTCACGCAACAAGGCCGAATCCATATGCCTGCTCGAGCACGCGGCTTTAGTGAGCTTCAGAACTATTTACAGCAGCTTCCTGTTTCAGAATCCGCTCTGCGCTGGTACGACTATCCATTCGCGCAAACGATACTTCTGTTGCTGCTGATATTCCCTTTAGGGTTGATCATAGCCATACTTATTGCCAGTGGGTTGGGTCGTTGATTCCAATCGAGGCTACGTCAATTGATCAATAACGAGTAGCGTGCGGTCATCAGAAGCCGGAGCGTGATGCGTGAACACATCGACCGCAGTCAGGATGGCATTGCGAAGTTCTTCGGGTGTCCCCTGCACCTGACGAATGAGGTCGTCCAGTCGCTCCATGCCAAAGAGTTCAAATTGCGGATCAGCGGCTTCGACAATACCGTCGGTATAGATGACGAGTCGATCTCCTTCCTGCAGTTCTAAACTGGCGTTCGGCCATGTTAAATCGGGAGCAATTCCCAAGGGTAGCGAGGTGGCATTTTCGAGAGAGATGATTTCGCCAGTTCGCGCGCGCCAGAGCCGGGGCGGATTGTGCCCTGCCGATGAATACTCAATGCACCTGGTGCGCGGATGATAGATGCCGAAAAAAGCTGTGATAAAGTGATTGGATTCGAGTGTGTACCGGCTCGTCAGGTGGTCATTGAGATGAGCCAGGAGTTCACTGGGCTCTGTCGGTGGGCCGGCAAGCATGTGGGCAATGCAATGAGTTAAAGCCATCATCACAGCCGAAGGTGTGCCGTGACCACTGACATCGGCCACAAGGATGCCCATTGAGTCATCGGGATAATTGAAGAAATCGTAATAGTCGCCACCGGCCTGGCGGGATGTCTGGTAGTGAGCCGAGACTTCGAGGCCAGCCCTGCGTGGAAGTTCCTTGGGGAGCATGGATCTTTGAATGTCGGCGACCACCTGAAGTTCGCGTTCGACCTGCTGATAGGCCGCCTCAAGTTGCTCGGCCAAGACCAGATTTTGTGTCGCCTGCCCGAAGAGATTGGCCATCCAGACACGTTCGGGAAGTTCATCGGGCGAGAAGCCATGGGGCTCGCCATTCGAGAGCACCACCATATTCTGAGCCGTTCCTTTATCGAACAGGGGAATCGCCATGATGCTGCGCTGGCCACTCAGGAATTCATAAGAGGGGTCATCTTGCGAGATATGACAATCATTGAGAATTTGTGGCTCATCGGCCCAGATGAGTTCTGCGAGGAGACCGCCTTTCAAATGTGGCAGCTTTTCGGGCTCCTTCCACGGATTGACTTCATGCTGCCAGCCACTGAAGCGAGTGACACGTACCTGGCCTGGCGGCAGATCTCGTCTCGAAAGAGAAATACGCCGCATGCTGGGCATGAGTTCAACCATCCGGCGACCGTAGGCGCGAACCATGGCCTGAGGATCGTGTTGCAGACTCATCTCGCGCATCATGTCGACGATCGTGCGCAAACGTTCCTGCCACTCCTGAGGAGCACCAGGAAAAATCTGATTCAAAGGAGTCGCCACAACACACCTTTCCCGCAAGCTGGCCATTCATCGCTGAGTGTCCAGCAGTGATCCATCACAGTTCATCCTGCCGATTAGATAGCATGCGCAATTTTGCAGCGAACGTCATGGGATTGACGCCAGAAATGTCTGAAAGGGCAGTTGAGCCGGTGATGGTCGGGTATCGACAGATGGCCTTGAAAATCAAGGCTTGGCGACTTTATTGGGTGCAATCAGCGCCTCCGGCTGAAGCAGATGGAAGTAATGCCCATGGTCGGCTGTGACGATGACCAGCGACTCTTCCCAGTTACTGTGTTTTTCCACCCAGTCGGTAATGACGCGAACTGCGTTATCGCCACTTTCGATGGCTCCAATCGAGTTGTCGAGATTGTTGTCGTGATTGGCCCAATCGACATCTCCCGCTTCGACCATTAACCAGAAAGGTTTCTTCTTTGCTTCGAGCACCACGAGAGCGGCTTCCGTCATCTGTGCGAGCGTGGGGTTCTCGGAGAGATCGGCCCGTGTGTACTTTTCGGCCGAGCCGGAACGTCCCGGGGCCGGTTTGAAATCTCCATTGGCTGTGGCAAAGGGGAGATGCCCTTTGTAAGCACCGACACCATAGATACCGAACAGGCGTTCGTTCTTTTCTGCCGCCAGTCGAGCCATTTCCATCAGGTGACTGGCGCCATCGATGCCTGGCAGACGTTCGGCCACTCGGTACTTTCCACCATGAGTGACATCGATGGTTTGTTTGTCGGCATCAGTCAGATAGAGGTTTCCCGGAACAAAATTTTTCCCCTGGGCAGAGGCTTGTTTGGCATCTGTCCCGGCTCCACCGCCAATAACGACATCCATCCCAGGTAATGGTGCCTGAGGATGTGCAATCGAAGGTAAACCGACCAGATCACGCGTGAGATCCTGATAGTCGTCGCGGTCAACATTATGTGCGTAAGCACAGGCGGGTGTGGCATGTGGGACGGGAACGCTGGTGACGACACCGACACTCCAGCCGAGCCTCTGTTGCTGATGGACGATCGTTTCAAACTGGCTGCCATCAGGATAGACGTTGACGGCGTTATTATAGGTTTTTTTACCGGCAGTCATGCTCGATGCTGAGCTGGAAGAATCAGTGTAAGCGTGCTTGACTCGTTTATCAGAAGCACTGGCAATGGGATACTTCGGGTCTGCAGCAATCGACCAGGGAAATTCGCCGCCACGGGTGACGTCGTAGCCTCCCAGCATTTTTCCGCCGGGGTTTTTGACCGTTTGCAGATCGACATCGACCTGAGTCCCCTCGTTATGAGGGCTGGTGACCATGTAGCCGAATCCGGTTGTTCCGCCGGCTGTGTAATCCTGGAAATGAAAGCCTGTTCCGCGGCCCTCTTTGTAGGCCACCTTTTGATTGCGATCGATGGACGCATTCCACGTCGATTGCCAATCCATGCCATCGAAGACCACGAGAAAGATATACTTTTTCCCGGCTTGTGCGGCGGCCTTCTGGAGGTCGTACAGATTGGTCTGATCGCAATAGCTGGCCTGGGGATTCACTGTCGCTTCAGGAAGAAAACCATAGATCTTCCGCAGAGCGTCGGCGGATCGATAAGGGCTGTTTTCTCCCATGTAGGCGGCGAGTTCTGTCGGGGCCGGCTTCTGCCCAGCCTGAGTTTGAAGTGGACGCGTGCCGAACGTGTAGATCGGGATCAACCGATTCGAGTGACTGCCCCACTGTGTGTATTCTTCAGGCTTGTAGCCCCAATGACCAAAATCGGCCTGATTGCGGCCAATCGCCATGGTCTGCAGTTCGCGAATATGATCATTTCGGGCTGGTTCTTCACCGGCTGCCCAAAGAATGGTTCCCGTCATCAGCAGCATCAACAGGCACAGCTTGGAAAGATTATGGATCGAATTCGGTCTGGTCATGAGGCTATTCCAACTTCTTCCAGAAATTGCTGTGCTTCGAGAGAATCTCTGTGCTTCGAGAGAATCTCTGTGCTTCCAAAAAATCACAGTGCGAATGGTCGCAACTGGCCTTCGTCGCCACTCCCCGTTACCTGCCGCCAAGCGGCAACCGGCAGGATCAAACATACTGGCTTTTATCTCTGGGCAAACCATTGATGGATTTGATCGTTTGCGACAAATCTTTAGGTGCTACTGAGAGTGACAAGGAGTCTGGCAGGCCGCAAGTGAAAGGGCTGGAACAGACCCGGCTACATCAAAATTTCGCAGAGTCAGCGTTTCGTCATTCGGCCCGAAAACTACAGCTTGTATGACAGGATCCACAGGACGGCAAAGGCCAGGAGCATGGCGGTCAGAATGGTGACGCACAAACGAAAAGCCCGACGGAGAATGACATCAGGGAGCTCATAACGGCTCGCGCTATAAACGAGGCTGATGACCATCGCCAGTGGGAGGAGATACCAGGTGGGAACAATTTCGGCGAGCAGCATGAGTCTACCTCGTTCAACCGTCAGCATGACAAAACAGTCAAAGATTTCCTACCCGACGAACAACCGAAACATCCCAGAGCTTCATGTCGAGACGGCATCTCGCTTGGTCGTCCTGAGAACTGGCGACAGGCCAGTCAGGTTTTGAGAACGGCTTGAGGTGGTTTGGCAGTTCGACTTTCAGAACTCGTGGCTGAGTTTCCACTGGTCGCTTCCGTCGCAATTGTCGCTGAAGAACTCTCTGCCGATGGAGCAGGTCGTGGCTGTTCATCACCAAAGCCATAAGCCGGCCCTTCGACACAATCCCAGATCGCGAAAAGATTGAGTAAACCGGCGATCAATGTGAAAACAACTGCCATATCATATTTCGCGCCTAGACGCCGATAGACATCGTTCAGACTTGGCTGATCAGGTGGTGCTTCAAACGAATCCATGAATGATCTGGGAGTGCTGCCAATCAGTAGCCTCTGCAGGTCGGGATGATCGTTCGGATTGCGACCAATGCTGACTTCAAGCGTTCTGCCAGAACCTCCTCCAATCTGGGGAGCCAATAGAAACCGGCTGCCACCCAGAGGCAGATCGACCTGACGATCTCCCACCGTTCCTACAAAGCGGCCGCCCAGTTCATAGCTGAAGGCCGTTCGCTCGGACGTAATGGTTAAAGTTCCTTTGGCAGGGCCACCCACACCTTCTCTGCCTGGGCCAATAGCTTTCAACTCACCTTCGAAAGGAAGTGTGAGTGTGCCGGAAATCGATGAAAGTTCGAGTGGTCGATTGGCGGGCTGTGCGGCACGCAGCCCCTGAAAGTAAGCGGGAAGAGCCACAGCACCTGTCAACAGTTGCGTGGCATACCAGACTGTGGGCAGGCGGGTGTCGGCTTTATGGTACACGACCATGCCATCGCCAAGTTTCATACCACCCAGAAATGTGCCCAGAATACAGAAAAAGTAAATCGTCCCCTTGAACCACCGCCCCTGATAAAAATGACCAGCGCCGGGGATGAGAAAGGCCAGCACGCCGGCAATCCACGGGTTGGCCTCTAACCAGAGCGCGCGATGCGGCTCCATGGCCATTTCTGGAGAGGCGGCATTCGTTTTCGATTCGGTCATCTCTTCCCTGCCAGCAGAACAGCGGAACATGAGCACAGTTTGAACACAGGAGAAGCCCGGGCTCGTGCCAATCGCAGTTTAAACATCCACTGACGATCTGACCAGCAGAGTCTGAAACTTGGCTCGACTGGCTGGCCAGCCTCGCTTTCGTTCAAGTTCAATTCCCTGAATGATCACCGCTGTTGAGGTTCATCCATCAAGCTTCAATTTCCCATTTCCCGATTGTCGGTTTCCCCTGCGTGTATTAGCTTTTTCGAGAATCGTCCCGTCACGAGACGCAGACAATTCCTGTACCATCAGAATTCAACTGATGTGGATGGGCCACTTCGGTCTCAGGCCTTGACCCACCAGAAAGACCATGATCATGCTCCAGCTCTTGAGAACTCTCTGCTTCGGTATGGCCTGCACCTCAACAGATCTGAGTCACTCCCGACTTGTGATAGGGTGCCTGACTTCTTTACTGGCGTGCTGTCTCAGTTTCATGACCAGCAATGCGGCTGTGGCTCAAACAGAATTGATCCTGAAGTTCAAAGCGGGTGATGTGTATCAGCAGAAGGTGACGACGAGCACAATCACTGGTGGAGTGGTAGCCGAAAAGCCGGTGAAGACGACGCTTCAACAGGAAATGCTGATCACGACAAAAGTAGAGGCAGTTACAGAAAGCGGAGCTGGCAAGCTGAGTCAGGTGATTGACCAGATCACCTTGGATATCGACCTTCCGAATGGAAAATCGGTCGCTTACGATTCGAACCAGAAAGAGTTTTCTGATCCACTGCTGACTGCCTTACATAAGACACTGGGATTACTGGATGGCGCCAAGTTCCAGTTCACGGTCTCACCTCGGGGAGAATTCAGTGATTTTGTCATCCCGCCAGAGTTAGCTCAAATCGCCAAGGCTCAACCGCAGGGGTTGATGGGAGACAGCCTGTCGGAAGCGAGTCTACGCCGGATGTTTGAAGATACGAGTGTTTCACTTCCCCAGGGGCCCATTAACAAGGGGGCCACATGGAACCGAAAAACAAATGTAAAACTTCCGATTGGCGAGATTGTCAGTCATCTCACATTCACTTACGAAGGGCCTGAGAACGAGACTTTGGAGCGAATTGCCGTCGGTGGTGATATCGAGATGACACCGGCAGAAAAGTCACCTTTGGCAGTGACATTGAACTCGAAGAAGCTTTCGGGAGTGGTGCTGTTCGACAAAGTGGCGGGGCGGGTTGAATCGAATCAGATCAAACAAGTCCTGGAAGTGACTGTCGCCGCCGGTGGTCAGACGAATGACATTACGATCGAGAGTGAAGTGAAAACCAAGCTGCTCCCGGCCGCCAAAGAGTAGTTTTAGGACTGGCTCGTTTCGATCTGACAGCGACAAATCATTCGATGTGCCATGTATAGTATTTCTGCATCTATGTATATAGATTTCAGGATTTAATCACGCTCCTTGGTATGGGGTGGCTGGGGCCACACGTCTTCGCGAACCCCCCAGTTCTTGCCGAAAATCACTGGGGGTTCGAAGACTCAACCCCAGCCACCCTCCGCGCAGTCGTTTCTTGGAATCCGTATTAGATGTGTTTAATAGTGAGGCGGCTTTTCGTCGATGGGCGCGTCTGCATCGGGGAATTCCAGAGCACGGACTTTGCCTTCGAGCAGAGTAACCTGCCGATGGGCCGCTTTCAGTTCGCGTTGCATGGCAATGAGGACCTCATGCATCTGTTCGACATCATGCTGCAGATGGGCCAGTGCCATTTCGACAGCCATGAGTCGATCTTCGGGGGATGGTCCATCGGCCATAAAGTGATCTCGCGTCGAGGGCAGGCTCAAGAGTTTCTCAGTCAGGCAGCCTCATGCATGCCGCTTTGAGAAATGAACTCTACAGTAAACTTTAGCGGAGAGCATCGAGTGCCCGAAGCCTCAGTGCTGAAATCGCAGGAAGAAACCCGCCAATGAGGCCCATCACCATGGCCAGCATCAGTCCTGAAATCAGCGTAGCACCATCGACAGTCAGTTCCAGAACGACCGATTTTCCACCGCCACCGCTCCCTGAGACGACACTGTTGGCTGTCCAGCCATCGGCGAACAAGCCAATCAAACAACCCAGCAGCCCTCCGAACAGTGCCAGGAGCAGCGATTCCAGCACAAACGAGACAAGGATGTGCCTGCGCTTGAAGCCCATAAGTTGCAGGACACCGATATCTTTGATTCGCTGAGAGACAGCCGCATACATGGTGTTCATCACGCCAAAGCTGCCACCAATCGCCATGATGCATGCCACAATAATAATGGCATATAGAAACTGCTCATTTGTCTGCGACAGCTTCTTGTAATACTCCGATTCAACTTCGGCACTTAATTGTGCTTTGGTATATTCGGTATTAAAGAATTCCTTGAGTTTTTGAGCACTGGCGTTGTCAGCCGTCCGCGCGACCATGGTCGTGTAGCGTTCTTTACCGAACATCGGGCCGACGACACTCTGTTTACTCCAGATCTCTGAATCGAATGATGAACCAGTCCGCTTAAGAATCCCGGTGACATACCACACGCGGTTATTCAGTTCAAAACGGTCGCCGACAACGAATTCTTTGCGGGAACGGCCGTCAATCGTGCCTCGATCTCGCCCCATTTCCGTGGCCATGCCAGCTCCCATCACCACCTCGACGAGTGGAGCCGCATTCACATCATCCGGGTCAGGGCGAATCCCGGCTTCCGAAAACCATTCACCAGAATCGAGAGTCATGCCATGCACTCGACCAGCCATGACAGGATCGACGAGGCCACGGATCTGTAGAAAGCGGCGTTTCGTTTTCCCTTCAGGTTGCGGAACACTCTGGGCGGCGAGGAGATACGTTTCGCAACTGACCAGAGGCTGTTCGCCATCCTTCAAGATCCCCGGTTGATTGGCAATATCGTTGGAATCGGCCATGGCGAGACTGCTGAAGGCTTCATCCAAGGCACCTTCAGCCAGAATCAGCACGTTGCCGGGCTGACCACTGGTTTCCGTCAGGCGGTACATGCCATTCACAAAAGCCTGCATGACTGTCAACAGGCCAATGACCATAGTAAAGGCCATGGCCGAGAGGAGCGTATTCCTCCAGCGCACGACCATATTCAACACGTTGTACATGACCGGGACGCGATTGATCACCAGCAGAATTGCCAGGAATGAACCCATACCCCAGACAGTAAAGGCCAGCCAGGCTGGCAGCCTCCAGGAATCGACGATTGCGAATGTCAGTCCAGTATTAATCATGATGATCCGCAGGCAATCACTTCTTTATTGAACAGTCTCTTCAATAGCCACTATGTCAATTAATAGAATTTATTAAGTGACGCGACTGAAGATTTCCGAAACTTTGACACTGCAGGCTGACCAGGCAGGAATCAGACTCCCCAGGAGGGCGGTGCCAGCACCCATTAATGTACCAACAAATATGGCACTGACAGGGACATCAAAAGTGGGTAGAAATCCAATTTTGAAGGGCAAACCACCCAGCCCGTAATTCACAAAGGCGTAGGTTGCGGTGGCACTGAAGAAGCCGGCCACGACACCTACTAATAAAGCCTCACCCAGCACCAGCAGGAGAATCTGATAAGGTTGAAAACCGAGCACTTTCATGACAGCGAACTCCTGTTGCCGCTCGCGCACGCTGATGCTGATCGAGTTCGCGATGACTAACGCCAAAGTGGCCATACATGCCGGTGCCAGGAGATAGCGGGCCCCCCATAACAGATCGCGATAACCTTCGAGAAAGTTGCCGATGCCGGAAGAGGCGGTCTCGACTTTGACTGCTGGTGCAGAAAATTCAGGAGCCTCGGCAATTTGATTAGCGACCTCATTGAAGGCATCGCGAGTCGGGACACGCAGCCAGACAAGGTTCAACGATTTGTCTGCCAGAGGATGAGGCTTACCTTTATCACGCTGATACTGATCGAGTGCCGAATTCAGGTAGTCACGACGAAAAGTGGTCGATTCATCATATCGGCCTTGAGGGAAAGTTCCTACGATTTCAAATTCGAGAGAAATATCTTTATAATTACGGCTATAGAGTTTAAAGCGGTCGCCGACCTTTTTATTCAGCTTCTTCATCCGGCTCTGGCCGAGAATGATCCCCTGCTTATTCTGCTTGAGTTTCTCGACGGCCGCCGCGAGATTTTTATAGTCACTGGAATCGGGCGAAAGCTCATCGAGTTCATCCATCATGGTGAGAACTTTTTCAGGTTCCATCACGAAGGCAAAGATGAAAGAGTTGAAATCGCGACTCGATTGATCCGCTTCGAGTGAACCGAGAAAAAAGGCCCAGGACATATAATCGGTCGGTCGAGTATCTGTCTCATTTTTGGCAGCACCCTGGGCCAGACCAGCGACATATCGGTATGGCAACTGGCTGGGAATCTGCCACTTCTCGGTCGCAATCAGCTTGAGATTCGCACTTTTTTCCGTCGTGATTCGATCAAGGTTATCGAGGACGGTGTAGACGAGCGTGACGACCAGTACGAGGGCGACGGTCCCCAGTGCGGTTAATAAAGTGCGCAAGGGATTCCGGAACGTATTGTCCAGCACCAGCCATGCCAGCCGTAATGTTAAACCCATATTGTTATTCGCTTGATCCGGTCATTTTCATCCGCATCATCGGGAGCAAGTTTCAAACCCCGGCGATGAAAACACGATCGTTGTTTTTCTAGTTATCTACCGAGCAGTTGCCAAAATATCTTATTCTGATGCCTGATGCCTGATGCCTGAAGTCTGAAGTCTGAAGTCTGAAGTCTGAAATAATCCACAGGGCTTAATGAACACCGGAAAAGGTGTGGGCTCCATAAACTTCATCGACGAGTTTCCCCTTCTCGAGATGTAAAGTGCGATCGGCCCGGGCAGCGGCTTTCGGGTCGTGGGTCACCATGACAATGGTTTTGTTCAGCGAGCTTTTTAAAGCGACGAGTAAGGCAAGAATTTCGTCGGCCGCTTTACTGTCGAGATCGCCCGTCGGTTCGTCCGCCACAATCAGGGCGGGATCGGTAACGAGCGCCCGGGCAATTCCCACGCGCTGCTGTTGACCGCCGGAAAGTTGACCGGGGCGATGATGCATACGATCCGAGAGATTCACAATGTTCAGCGCCATTTCGACCTGCTGCCGGCGCTGGGCGGCTGTCATCGGGAGCAGTAAAAGTGGCAACTCCACATTGCGATATGCGGAGAGGACAGGGAGCAGGTGATAGAACTGGAACACGAAGCCGATGTTCCGTGTGCGCCACAGGGCGAGTTTGCCTTCGGAGAGGCGGGAGATCGGCTCACCACGCACTGTCACTTCGCCCGATGTCGGTCGATCCAGACCGGCAATCAAGTTGAGAAGTGTGGTTTTGCCTGAGCCTGAGGGGCCCATTAAGGCCAGAAACTCGCCTTCCGGGACGCGCAAAGAGAGTTCATCCAGCACATGAACTTCTTCACTTCCGCGACGAAACGATTTGGCGACATGATCAACGATGACACAATCTGTCCGGGAAGCCACCACGCGTATGTTCCTGCAGCAGAATCTGTTTTAATATCCGGGTGATTTTAGGACGGTTTGATTCGCGGCGTTCTCTGTCAGAAAGCTCTCAATGGCAAGCAATGCCATAACTAAGTTTGCTTAAGGACAGAGTACCGATCGAACATCATGGGTTACGAGAATTCTCTGAAAATTGATACCAAATCAATGGGAGAAGTTCTGCGGTGCCATGGAAAGTCATCATGAAGACGTCTGAGTATCTGTGAATCGATGGACATTTGTGTTGGTTTTTGAGATTTTGTTAAGAAATTGATGACCATACGCCCAGCGCGAGTAATTCTGGGAACTTTTCCCTCGAAATGATCTTCCATGTGAAATCAGTGGTTGAGACAGGTGGGCAGAGTCAGGTCTATTCGGACAATCAAGTTCCGGCCTGCCTCCGCTTTGGGTCAAATGTCATATCAACCTTTCTCGATTTGTACCGCAAAAGGTGTTTCATGAGTTTCTGGATCAGACCTCGCGGTTCGCACCATCCAGGCCCTGTCCGCCACAAGCCCGGCATGGGCATTCACTGGATGATCCTGTGCTCTTTGACACTCTCGATCATTTCGGGATGTGGGCAAAGCCCATCCAGCAGCCAGACTCCCGAGCAGGTGACATCGAATGCAAGCTCTGCTTCCACTGAACCCACTGCGAATGCCACCACAGCCGCACAGCCTCAGGCAGTTGCCAACTGGCTCGAAAATCCTCAGGCCATCGACTTGTCCGGGCGGTATGGGCGTCGATTGCAGATCGTCTGGAAAGACGCCACTCGCGATCCCATGGAGGGCGATGACGACGACGACTCGATGGCAGATCGCGATGTGACGTCCCCAATTGATCCAGCAGACGCGAACGATCCCCTGATGGCCGAGAATTTGCCAGCGGGCTCGTCACAGGTCACCACAGGTAAAGACAACGCTTTTGGTGCTGCCAACGAAGAGAAACCTGACGATGCCAGCGTGAGCCAATCGTCTCAGGCCGATTGGTATGTGCTGATTGACGGTGAGCCCGTGCGAGACGAGACCGGGATCCTGTTGTCGATCCCTTGTGAAGTCCGTGTCCCTCCTGGTCCTCATGAAGTGACTTTGGCTCAGCCGGGAATGGTTGATCTATCGAAAAAAGTGGAGATCCGGCAGGATCGCAAAGTCAGTTTCGAACGACCCGAGAAGCCGGTGCGTGGAGCCTCTTCGCTTTCGGGGCCACTCTTTGACCTGGCAAGAGGCGAGTTCCTTCCACTCGATGAACTCAACACTGCCGGGAAAGAGTACGACCCCTGGCTTTCTGCTGATGGACTCACGCTGGTCTTTGCCGGTGATCGAGCGGAAGGCCGAGGCGTTTACCTGGCGACACGTCCCACAAGATACCATGCCTTCTCGCCTGCCGAGTTAATTGAAATTACACGGTCGGGCGAATTCGTGGCCACGCCCGTCCTCTCACCGGATGGGTTGAGTTTGATCTATGTGCACCCCGCCCGCACGCGGATCTGGCTGCTGGAACGCAATTCCGTCGATGATCCCTTTGTCAAACGGACAGCTCTTAGGAGCATCGATCAACCGGGGTTCGAATGGATCGGGGCTCAACTGATGTTCCCAGAGGCCATTTCACAGACACCGCAATTCAAAGCTTCGGCAAACTTCCAGTTAGCTTGGATCGAACGTAACGCCGCAGGTCAACAGCAGGTTTTTGTCGCCGAAGGGCCGAGTCTGGGGAGTTTGTCCAAAGCCCAGGGCAAAGCGATCATTTTACCCGGAGACCGGCCCTGGTTTACCGCTTCGACGGATCGTCAATTCAGTCTCGATGGTCATGTTCTGCAGAGGTGGATTCGTGAACAATCTCTTGGGCCGGTCGCCTCGGCACTCTATGGAAATCCATCGCCCATTGGAGAATTTCCCGCTGGATTTCCTCCTCCACTCGCCAACGAACGATCGCTGTTTATTACCGATGATGAGCAGTGGGCTGTCGCTGCCGTCACATCCGCAGCCAGCGAAGCCACACTACAACAACAGCCGGGCGATCTCATGCTGCTTCGTCTCTCTGATGGCCCGCAATGGGGTTGGAAATTCCAGGGGCGCAGTCTGAAGCCAATCCCCTCCACCGAGACCACACCGCCGACATTAGTCGCTGATCAGTCAGCCTCGAAAGTCATGAATGCAGAAGACCGTTCATCACCAGCCACGACGAATCCATCAACTCCCGTTCGTGAGGAGATGGATCCCTCCGTGAAGACGAACGCCGATCCCGCAGCGACCGTCGCGAACCAGCCTGTGCAACCAGTGGAAGTTCAAACGGCCTATTCGACCTATGAGAAATCTCTGGCTGAGTTTCGCAAGGCTCTGGAAGCTCGAAATTATGAACAGGCGGCACAAATCCTCCAGCAGCGGCGAGAAACTTCGTTTGCGACCGCATTGAATCCACTGACAGAACTCGACCTGGCCTGGCTGAAAACACTCAATGAGTTTCAGGTCATGGTGAACGATGGTGTTCGCCAGCTGGAGCCCGGCACCACAGTACGCGTCGGTTCTGCCAAGCTGGAGTTGATTGGTCTCAAAGAGGGTGTTCTGAGTTTGAAGTCGCGACTGAAGACCATTGAAAAACCTTTGTGGGAAATGTCGACGGGCGATCTGCTGGCACTGGCCGAATCTCTGCCGGGTGGGACGAATCAGGCATCCGCGCTGAAGACGCTCGCTTTCGTAAAGGCAGATCCTGTTCTTCCAGCACGAGTCATCGAATTGTGGCTGGGCCGTGCGGGCCCCGGCGGACAGGATTTTCTCGAAGCGTTCAGCACTCGCGAACTTGAAGAAGGCCGCCTGGCTCTGGCCGAAAATCGGTTAAGCAGTGCGATCGAGCATTTTGGCAAGACGATTGCCGCCGGGCCGGAAAGACCCGCCGCACAGGCAGCCGAAAAGGAAAAAGCCCAGCTCTATGATCGCACTCGCTGGAAGATTGTCGGCAAGCGTGACTGGGCTCGCGGCCCTGACGGTGAATGGAGTGCTGATGCCCGGCGGATCGACGGGGCTTATCTCGTTTCCGAAAGTGATTACGAAAACTTCGTATGCGAGTTTGAATGGAAAGCCGATCAACCCGGTGCACAGGGTGGGCTTTACTTTCATTATGCCGGTGAAGGAAACCCCTTTGAATTTGGCTATAAAATCCATCTTGCTGGCGACATGGATCAGCAGGGAATGGATCAATATTCAACGGGTGCCCTCTTTGGATCGGATGCACCCAAAAAGAAGGTCGCCAAAAAGAATGCTTGGAACCGCTTCCGTTTGACAGTCGTCGGCCCTAAGACGACTGTCCAGATCAACGATGAAGTCGTGCTCGAAACCGATGTGCCTGTTTCCAAAAGCGAACCTCGTGGTTATCTGGCAATCGACGGAGTGGGTGGCGCCTTCCGCTATCGCAAGATTCTGGTTTATGAACCGAGCAACTCTCCAGCTGCCAAGCCTCAAAACTAGATCCGTTCTTGAAGTCCAGCACTGACTGAGGTGCATTTGCGACTTTTCGCCCGATCCCACTGCGCTGACACGGGAAACTCTGGCGACGCTCTCCTCACACTCAAAACATCCGTAACGGCGATCGCTTCATCTTCCATTCAGGTTCTTCTGATACACCTTCCCAAGAGACCTGTTACCTGCCGAGCTTGAGCATCCACAGAAACAATGCTCAGGTCTTGATCAGTCGCCGGTTTCAGCATGAATCGAGAGCCAATCCTCGGGGAAGATGAATAGCGGGGTGTGAGATGCGGACGATGGTTGTCGGGAGCGTTCTATTATTGGTGATTGCCATCGCGATTGAATCGGTCTGGCCACAGACGGGTGATCGCGCTCCGGAAAATGGCCCACCCCAAAATGGCCCCCGAGAAAATGGCCCAGGGGGCGGCTTTCCACCCTTCGGCCCTCCGGGCGGATTCCCTGGCTTTGGCGGACCACCCGGCTTCGGCGGCCCGCCCGGAGGTGGACAGGAACGCAAGCTGCTCTCGAAATTCGATGCTGACAAAGACGGCAAGCTGAATCTCGCAGAGCGACAACTGGCTCGAAAAGAATCCGCTCAGGGAAGTGCTGGCTTCGGCGGTCCCAGAGGGCCTCGCGGCGGTATGCCTGGCATGGGAGCCAATCGTACGCCACAAGCAGGGAAGAAAATCCTGCCCGAGAATGTGACGTCAGCCGGTGATACTGATCTGTACGATCCGTCGATCGTCCGGACAATATTTCTGAACTTTGAAGGCAAAGACTGGGAAACAGAACTCTCGGACTTTCACAACACGGATGTCGAAGTTCCCGCCATGATGCAGGTTGATGGTAAAGACTACCCCGACGTCGGCGTCAGCTTCCGCGGCATGTCATCCTACGGTATGGTGCCAGCCGGCTTTAAGCGGTCATTCAATGTTTCCATCGATGCCTTTAACGACCAGCAAAAGCTCGGCGGCTACAAAACGCTGAATTTACTTAACTGCAATGGCGACACTTCATTTTTAAGAGGTTTTGTCTACTCTCAGATCGCCACGGAAATGATCCCCGTCCCTCGCGTGAACTTTGTTCGTGTCGTTGTAAATCACGAAGACTGGGGTGTCTTTGCAAACGTCGAACAATTCAACAAAGATTTTATCAAAAGACACTTTGAGAACAGCAATGGCTATCGGTGGAAGGTTCCAGGAAGTCCTATGGGTCGCGGTGGGCTGGAGTATTTAGGGGATGATACCAACGCCTACAAGCGAATTTACGAGATCAAAAGTAAAGATACTCCTGAGGCCTGGGAGCGATTGATTTCTTTATGCCGCATTCTGAATGAGACACCTGCGGAGCAACTGGTCGAAAAGCTGGAGCCAGTCCTCGATATTGATGAGACCCTGACGTTTCTGGCGCTGGATGTCGCGCTCTGCAATAGTGATGGCTACTGGACTCGCGCGAGTGATTACAGTCTCTACTGCACACCCGAAGGGAAATTTACACTGGTTCCGCACGACTTCAATGAGATCTTTCAATCGGGTGGCCCTGGCGGCCCACCAGGTGGCGGACCGCCGGGTGGATTTGGGCCCCCATCATTTGGTTTTCCTCCATTTGGTCCACCACCCGAAGGCCAACCCCCATTCGGACCGCCGGGTGGTGCACCCAATGGATTCGGGCCACCTCCCAATGGGAATAGCACTCCTCCTCAGGGACGAGTTGCCGGTAATCCCAATGGCCCTCCTCAAGGGCCGGGTGGCGGGCAAAATCCGCGGGGTGGCCCAAGACGAGGCCCCGGTGGTGGTGGGCCTGGTGGCGGTGGTCCCGGTGGCGGTGGGCCAGGTCATGGTGGGCCGACACTCGATCCTCTGGTTGGGCTCAACGATTCGACAAAGCCACTGCGCAGTAAACTCCTTGCTGTTCCAGAACTCAAGGCTCGCTATCTGAAGTATGTCGGACAGATTGCCGATCAGTACCTGGCAGCCGAATTCCTCAAACCTCGGATGCAGCAGGAGTTTGAACTGATTTCACCACTGGTGGCTCAGGATCAGAAGAAGCTCTTCACCACAGCCGACTTTGTGCGCGAGTCGAAGTTTATTGAGATTCAGAACTCCTCAGAAAATGCTCGCTCGACGCTGTGGGATCAGATTCAGAAACGACGGGAGTTTCTGATGAAACACGCGGAAGTCCGAGCCGCCCTTGGCAAGCAGAACACCGATGGACGAACATCGGCGATCAAGAATCAGCGATCCTCCAACCGACAACCGGCTCCCTTGTCGTCAGCCCGTTAAAAGCTCGTGGCAATCTTTGGGTATGGAGTGTGATTGGTTTCCGCGATCACTTCTTGAACCGTTTGCTTATGTCGCACCTTGCACGGATTTCAATAAACAACTATTCGGCGGGTGGCTGGGGTTGAGTCTTCGAACCCCCAGCGATTTTCGGCATGAACTGGGGGTTCGCGAAGACGCTCAACCCCAGCCACCCCATACCAAGGAGCGCAGTTTATAGTTGAAATCCGTATTTCAACCGATTGATAGCAAAGGATGCCTTATGTATCTTGCGACAAACTCAGGTCATGATACGGACTGCGATGCAGTCTCGTTCCCTGTATCGTCAATTGGAGAGAGATCGCTGCCATCGTCTGATCGGCAGCCGAAGCTCCCGTTTTCGTTTCGTGAATTGACTCAAAAGCTGTTAACCTCTCCCGTCTCAGAAACGAAGTATCTCATTTCAAGATCGGTCGCTGATCTTGTTTCTGGATGGGCACAAGTTTATATGCAGCCCGACCAGCATGCTGATCCTGCATTAGGAGATGGCTACTGGGTGCGTACTTTATATCTCGATACGCCGGGGGCTGACATTTATCACCGCCGAGGGGTTGGTCGCAGCCGCAAATTCCGTATTCGAGGATATGGGAGCTCTCCTGAACTCTGGTTGGAAATGAAGTGGAAGCGGAAAGAAAAAGTCCGCAAGCGTCGTACCGTGATTCATCAGGATCAGCTGCCGTTGATCATGGCCAATTCATCTCAGGAGTATGATTGGTTTTCGAGTCGGATTGATCGCTACCAGTTACAACCCGCCTGCCAGATCACTTATCGGCGACAGGCTTATCTATGCCGGACATCGCACGGGGTCTATCGACTCACGCTTGATCGCGAGGCATTTTCACAGCCGCATGATGGCTGGAAGGCTCCTGTCGAAGCTGGAAACTGTCGGATTCTGAATGCGGAGAACGCCATACTGGAATTAAAGTATCAGGGCGACTTCCCACTCTTCTTCAGATCGCTCGTGGAATTAATTCCTCAAGTTCCCGGCTCGTATTCTAAGTATCGCCGGGCGATTTCCACTTTGATGGATCAATCCATGGGGGATTCTGCATGCCCGACTGGTTGACCGCTTTTTCGCTACCGTCGGCACCTCCTCAGGACTGGAAGACTATCGTAGCCTCGATGGTGCTATCGGTTCTCTTAGGGATGACGATTGGCCAGATCCACCGCTGGACACGTCCCCTTCACCCCGGGAGTGCCTCATTCCACGCGACTTTGGTCTTGATGACGATTCTGATTACGCTGGTCACTCAAGTCATCGGCGATAACGTCGCACGGGCCTTCAGTCTCGTGGGAGCGCTGTCGATCGTTCGCTTTCGCACTGTCGTCCGCGATACAAAAGATACAGCGTTCGTCATCTTCGCCGTCGTGATTGGTATGTGTGCCGGTGCGGAACGCGGCTGGCTGGCGATCGGAGGGACCATCCTCGTTGGTCTGGTCGCGGCCATTTATCGAGACCGTCCCTATAACCCTTCGACTTCACTGATCCGTTACCGGTTAATCCTGCGGATGGGGCTGGCACAAGAAGTGGAATCACAGGTGCATGCCCTGCTTCAGCAGGTTGCCCGGAGCTATGACCTCGAAAGTCTCAGTACCGTTCGTCAGGGGAGTGCGATGGAAACGACCTACTCGCTGCAATTGAACCGCGCGATCTCGCCGCGCGAGTTGCATACGCAGTTGAGCCGTATCGAAGGGATCCAGAGTGTCGAACTGACGGCATCCATCGACGAGGATCGTTGAAGAGTTGGCTTCCTCATTCACTGCTGCTGTTCATGGCCATCGGGTTAAAGGGAAAACCTGAAAAGCAATTTCCTGCTTGAACCCTATCCTGTCTGAGGGTTAGTCTGCGCAGCAGTGATGATCCTCTTTGAGAACCCACTGGCAGGAACCTTGCGATGAACTTTTCACCAGCAGCACTTCAGCGTCGCGCGACGTTGGCCGCCCTGCTCTCCCTTGCTCTGGCAGCCGGGCCTCTGGCTCTCGCCCAGGAGCCAACAGCCGCTGGAAAACCTGAGCAACCAGCCACAGCGAAACCAGCAGCGAAGACTGCTCAGGCCAAGCGTGCGGCACAGGCGGCGAACAATCCCATTGTCCCCTATAAAATCGCGCCGACCGCCAAAGACCTGCCTTACGGCACTCATCCTCGACAAGTCCTCGATTTCTGGCAGGCCAAGTCGACCACTCCCACTCCTGTCGTATTCTTCATTCATGGCGGTGGCTGGAACAATGGCGATAAATCGTCGGCAGTCCGCACTCTCGACCTTCCCAAACTGCTCGACAGCGGGATCTCCGTGGTGACGATCAATTACAGGCTGGTTCCTCAGGCGTATGAAGCCGGCATCGAACCACCTGTAAAATGGCCACTTTCGGATGCCGCACGAGCCCTTCAATTTGTGCGGTCCAAAGCCAGCGAGTGGAATCTCGATAAGGCGAGGATTGGAGCCTGTGGTGGTTCTGCCGGTGCCTGCTCGTCGCTCTGGCTGGCGATGCATGACGATATGGTGGTCCCTGATAGCAATGATCCCATCGAACGCGAATCGACCCGCCTGTGGTGTGCTGTTGTGAGCGGGGCACAGACTTCGCTCGATCCTGCGGAAACCAGTGCCTGGATTCCCAACATGGAATATGGCGGCCATGCGTATGGGTTCCGTGAAGCGGGTCAGGCCCGGCCAGCCGAGTTCAAGAAGTTCCTCGCAGGTCGCGAAAAGGTGCTACCCTGGCTGAAGGAGTATTCACCCGCCTCCCATTCCTCGAAAGACGATCCCACGATCGTCCTGTTCTATGGCCAGAAAGAGCCCGCCCAGAAGGGAGATACGCAAAAGGATCCGACTCACTCGATTCTGTTGGGTAAACTCCTTAAGGAAAAACTCGATCCACTGGGTGTGAAGTGCGTCGTCACATCCCCCGGCGAACCCGACCCTTCCTTCACCTCGATCACCGATTCGCTGATCACCGAACTCAAAGCCGCTAAATGATCCATTATCTCTATATAACAGCACCCGTTTTTCAATCGAGTGACACGCCCTGAGGTCTTCCGAAGGGCGTGGACTTTAATACGCTGCATTTTGTAGGGTGCATGTCAATGCACCAATCGGGAACGACATGCACATAGGACGTCTGTGCTGGTGCATTCCGAAGACTTCATGCACCCTACTTGGCGTTGTTTTCTTTTGGTGCACTACCTTTTTTGCGGCGATTTGTCAGCTCTTCCCAATTCTTTGGGTATTCGATTGTTGAATCATCAACTCCTTCGAAATTGCGTTTAGTAACATTGCAAAGCCAAGTAGTTCCGGTCTCCTCCTCGCCTTCGAGTTGATTGGAGTTCGGCATCTCCTCCATGCGATTTTCTGCCAATACCTGTAACCGTTTCTCCATCCTTATTCGAAATCTTTCCGACATCTTTGCCTCCTCGTAAGCTTGGCCCAAGGGAGAGCTTTCCAGAATTTGTCGTCTTCCTTCAACAAATCGTCGCACGGAAGAAGATTCTCTCACAGGAAGCACTGTCCTGGTTTCCTCTACGTGCGAAACAGCGATTTCAATGCGTGGAATCGGTGGCTGTTCAATGGTTGGTGGAAACACTCGCTGACTCCGTTGACAGTGATGTTGATAAAACACACTGTATCAGGATGCTCAAAACCCTGGAAAACGTCTAGCTAACTTTTGCCGATCATTGTCAAAGTAACTATGACCCGTATCCATCACATCAACTGCGGCACTCTTCTCGTCCCGGGGTATCCCACGGTCGTCTGCCATTGCCTGTTGCTGGAAGACGCGAAAGGGCTGGCACTTGTCGATAGTGGTATCGGCCTCCTCGATGTTCAGAACCCGCTGGAACGTGTGGGGCAGCCGCTCATTGATCTGGCAGGCTTTCAGTTCCATGAGCACGATACCGCCATCCGCCGGATCGAAGCGCTCGGGCTTAAGCCGCAGGATGTCCGACATATTGTGCTCACTCATGCTGATCCCGATCATGCGGGGGGCCTGGCCGATTTCCCTGAAGCGAAAGTCCATCTGGCAGCTGAAGAGCGGGCCGCCTTGGAAACCGGCCACTGGCGATATCTCCGCATTCAATTTGCCCATGGCCCTCAGTGGGAGACCTACAGCTCATCCCCGCAAATGTGGTTCGGCCTCGAAGCCCGCGAAGTCGCTCTGGGCTTTGAAGCGCAGGTCCTGCTGATTCCACTCTTTGGCCATACCCGTGGCCATTGCGGCGTTGCTATTTCCCAGGGAAACCGCTGGATGCTCCATGTCGGCGATGCCTACTACCTTAAGGCCGAACTCACCGTCGAGAATCACCCCGTGGATGCCATGGCCACTCAACGCGCCGATGACGATCGTCTACGCCGGGCAAGTCTTGAACAGCTCCGCCGCCTGGCCCGCGATCATGCCGACGAAATCGATATGGTCGGCTATCACGATCTGACAGAGCTCCCCGATTAAAGCCATGTCATGCCGCTTTGCGACGCGATCAGTCATTCCCGGCAGGACCATGCGTCATCATACGATCGATCACCCAACTGGTGATTGACTTACTGATCATTGACTCATGGAGGCGGCTGCGGCATTCTACTTGCCATTTCACCTGCCGTGGGTGACATCTGGCCATTCGCTTTGTCGAGATTTTCATCAAATGCCATACCCGGAATTTCGTGGTCGCGCCTGGATGCACCAGATGCAAGGCTATATGGTCCTGGTTGTCCCTGGCGGATTGTTTGCGCTGTGTGGTGGATTGCTCGTATGGATTCTGCTGACTTCGAACAAGCCATTTGGTCCTGGGGTCGCCGTCCTGTCCGGGATCACGCTTTTCTTCTGGCTGATCACCTGGGGCCTGTATCACCTGGCGGCTAAACATCATTTCACGCTGGCACGGGCCATGCGAGAACCGAGGATTCTCGTTTGCTGCGAAGGTCTGCGCGTGAGGACTTTTTCGAGCAGTTACCTGGAAGAATTGCAATCCACTCTCGGTTCGCAGCCTTCACCTAATTTCGATTTATTTGATCGCGATGGGGATGCCGAGGTCATCTGGGTTCCGTGGGATCTCATCCGAGAGATCAAGGTTGATAAGAATCTCCTGCAGAGCACGCTTGTCATCAAGATGCATGTCCTGCGTGGAGTTCCAGAAGATACCGCAGGATACGAGATCATTGGCGGCATACACATTACGCTGCCGGATGTGGAACTCGCCCAGTCACCAAAACATATCGCTGAGAAACTCAACGATTGGCTGTCATCTCCAGCCACCCGCGAACAACTCGAACCTCACCCGGCGTTTCCGGTCGATGTGACGGTGAATACACGGTAGTTTGGACAAACTCGTTGCGGGTGAAGTATTGTCTCTTAAAGTAGGGTGCATGCCAATGCACCAGCTCAGGGTGAAATGCAAATGCTGGTGTATTCCGAAGACTCCATGCACCCTACTCCAGATGCATGCCATTGACGTGGACTGGTTCGGTACGTCCCCATTCTTTGAAATAATGCCCTAACCGAACAAATTTACGGAATGTGGAATGCTCCCAGTCCCACGGCCTAGCGGCGAGTCCATGTTTCACCGGATTGTAGTGGATATAGTCAAAATGGGCTTCCAGATCCTGTTCATCGCGGATTAGGTGCTCCCAAAATCGTCGTTGCCAGATACCCTTGCTTCCACGCCGCAGCCGATTACTTGACGTTGCCGATTCTTCGCTGATTTTCCTTCGGCTGAAACTTTTGAGTTGAGCTAATTAGAAGCACAACAGATCTCAAGAGACGCCATTTCGAAGACCGTGACAACTTAGAGGATTGATCGACTCGCAGATTCTTCTTTATAGTAGCATTTAGACAAGTGATCATCAAAAGTCGGAAGTGCTATAATGAATCTCGATGAAGCATGCCAAATTCTAGGAGTAACGAAGGGTTGCAAGCTCGACTCGGTTAAAAAGCGTCATCGGTTACTTGTTCAGGTTTGGCATCCGGATCGTTTCTCAGAAAACTCATCGACTCGGAAAGCGGCTGAAGCAGAGTTGAAGGAAGTGAACGCAGCAATTGAGTTAATTGAACGTACGCGTCCTGAGGAGTGGAACTCAGAGTCGTCCTCCGCCAACCAATCTGGTCGCCGTGAAGCTCAAAAAGCTGCAGTGTGGGCAGATGCCCAACGGGAGGTGAAGGCTGCTGAGGTGGAAGCGGAGAAGCAAAAGGCGGCTGCTTGGGCGGAGAGAGAAAAGCAACGGCAAAAGGAATGGCTTAATGAGTCTCGAAAAGCTGCGTTATACACAAAAGTTAGGTGTCGCTGGCTGACTCCTCTGTTCGGTCGATTTGCAATTGCCAGTGCATCAATTCTGGCATTTACCATAGTTGTGTGGCTATCTCTGCATGAGTACCGAAAGTTGCTTCAGCTTGAAATTGATCGAGAAATCAAAGCAGGAATCATCACTGAATCAAGATTACAAGCCGCATTGGCCATCGAGAAGGTGTCTGAATCCGCACTACGAAAAGAGGAATTGTCCACTGCACGCATGCGAGAACTTATGATTCAAGATGAAATCGAACTGTCTTCTATTGTAAATGATATTCGCAGATCGCTTCTAGAGGCAGACCTAGGCGATGCCAACCAATTGGAGCGGAACGCCATAACCATAAAACAGAACTGGCAAGAACGGTATTCACTGTCTATTCGTAAGTCACTCATCTTGCAATTAGCGAAAGCATCGCCAGCAACGAGGGTGTTGGAGGCGGAAAACAGCAGAAAAAGTGTTGTTGAGCGGCGTAAAGAAGTTCGGGAATCACTGAAGCTGGCTGCTGCAAATGAATATCGCATTCTCAAAGACGAGATCGACAACAGTGATGCCTCTCTAGAAGAAAAATCAGTACGAAGCATCTATCTTGATCATATCTACAGTGCAGCAATCATCGGAATTGACCGGCTTTCGCTTGTGCAGCTTGAAGAAGTGAAGAGCGAGATGGCCAGCGGGTCATAGATCGTTGATAGGCTCAGATGCATTGTTTTGAAGAACGATAAACTGCTCCTCGATAGTCTCAAAAGTCTGGCGATCTACCCATTTGTGGCGTTCTGTCGCAAAGTCGCCACTGCCGTTCTCAAGCTGCTGAAGAAAGCGACTCCTCCCCACGACGCCCATCCGCTGCTGCATCGCGTTCATATCTTTCGGAGAAGTCTTTTCAAGCCTTCGTGACATCAAGAATTTCAGTTAATTAGAGAAAATGCGGCGACAGATTCCAAGCTGGAAGCCTGCCGCCGCAATCTATCTTACCACAATAAAATCGTGATTCGTGGTGATGCGTCTATCTACCACGGCTTGCCACGCATTAAAAGTTAAAGTGTGGACAGTTCAACCCTTAAGACAGAGCATTACTTCTTTTTTGCACTACCCTTTTGAGAAAGTGCCGATCCTGCAGCCGACTTTGAATCCTTTCCAGTTCGACCATCTTTCAGAACCCGAGAGGCGGCTGATGCAGCATTGTCGCTAGTCTTCTTATCAGTCATTCCAAATCTCCGATAAGGCAACAGCTCAATTATGGCTGTCTAGAACAGAGGAACCAAGCAGCGACATTCAATTGAATAGTCATAATCTGCAGGCCCATCACCTATATAACACCATTGGTGTGACAAACGTTCGCCGAAAATATAGAGAAACCTATGTGGAACCTCAGTATTAATTCGCCGTGAGATTCAAATACCTGGTGCATTCCGCGGACTCCATGCACTCTACCTCAATCTGGACGTGAAAAAAGGCCCCGACTTTTGGTCGGGGCCTTTTCTATTCGCATGGCACTAACTGCAGCCGAGGCTGGTGCCGCAGTTGTGGCAGAGGTAGCAGGCTCCGTTTCTTACGGTGATTGAGCCGCAATTGCTACAGGCGGGGGCGTCGGTCTGGAAGCGGCTGAACTGCTGGCTCCGGGATTGATCCAGAACATGGAGTTCAGCGTGCGTGCTTCCATTCGTTTTGCCATGGTTGGCGTGACCGTTAGACGTATGCCCGTTGGTGGTATGACTGCCGTTTGTCCCGGAGGTTGGCAGAGGTGCGTGAATTCGCTTTTCCAGTGAAGCTGGCAGCTTATCACTCCCCTTGATCTCCGGCTTCAGGCTGCCGTTCAAGCCGTGTGCTTTGCCGGCCGGAGTCGCAGGTGCGGCCCCGGCCACGCGATGACTTTCGGCACTCTCGCCTTCTTCAGCAGAGGCCGCTTCGGCTCGCCGCGGGACGTTAGCCTCACGGAAGCCAGGCATGAACTGGATTGCCATCCAGCGGAAGATGTAGTCAACCACACTCTTCGCGTTCGGGATATCCGGGTTCTGTGTCCAGCCCGAAGGTTCGAACCGGCTGTGCGAGAATTTCTCGACCAGGACTTCCAGCGGTACGCCGTACTGGAGGCACATCGAGGTTTCCGTCCCGATGACGTCCATCAGGCCGCCGATGGTTGAACCTTCTTTAGCCATACTGATGAAGAGTTCGCCCGGTGTGGCATCTTCAAACAGACCGACAGTGATGTAACCTTCATGCCCGCCCACCGAGAACTTATGCGTGAGCGAGTGGCGGGTGGTGGGCAACCGGCGGCGGACAGGCTGGCCTGGAGCCACTTCCTTATTGCCATCGCCTCCCTTCTTCACGTTGAGTGGCTGGCTTTGCTTGGAACCGTCGCGATAGACAGCCAGTGCCTTCAGGCCCAGTCGCCAGCCTTCGGCATAAGCCTTTTCGATGTCTTCCACTGTCGAATCGGCAGGCATGTTGACCGTCTTGGAAATCGCACCTGAGAGGAACGGCTGAGCAGCCGCCATCATCTTGATGTGAGCACGCCACTGAATGCTGCGTGTTCCACTGGCAGGCTTGAAGGCACAGTCGAAGACTGCGAGATGATCTGGTGAAAGATCGGTCGCCGCTTCGATGGTGTCGTGCTCTTCGATGGCCTTGACGATCCGCTCGACTTCGGGGGAATCGTAGCCAAGGGTCTTCAGAGCGAGTGGCACAGTGCGATTGACGATCTTCATCAAGCCGCCACCAGCCAATTGCTTGTACTTCACGAGAGCGATATCGGGCTCAATGCCCGTGGTATCGCAATCCATCATGAAGGCAATGGTTCCCGTCGGTGCAAGGACTGTGGCCTGGCTGTTGCGGAAGCCGAAACGGCGACCACTATCGACCACATCATCCCACACTTCTTCGGCTGCCTTGCGAAGTTCTTCGGGGCAAGACGAATCGATGCGATCGACGGCATCGCGATGCATACGCATCACGCGGAGCATTGGATCGGCATTGTTGCGATAGCCCTCGAAGGGGCCGGCGAAAGCTGCAATTCGCGAAGAAGTGAGGTAAGCCTGACCGGTGAGCAGAGAGGTCAGTGCTCCGCAAATCCCGCGGCCAGCCGCACTGTCGTAAGGAATGCCCATCGACATGAGGAGGCTGCCCAGGTTGGCATAGCCCAGACCAAGCGGACGGTACTTGTGGCTGTTGGCAGCGATCTGTGGAGTCGGATAGCTGGCGTGATCGACCAGAATTTCCTGGGCTGTCAGGAAGATATTGATCGCGGAACGGTAGCGTTCGACATCGAAGCGACCATCTTCCCGCTGGAACTTGCGCAAGTTCAAGCTGGCAAGGTTACAAGCGGTATCATCGAGGAACATGTATTCCGAGCAGGGGTTCGATGCATTGATGCGACCATCGTTCGGGCAGGTGTGCCAGCGATTGATGATCGTATCGAACTGAACGCCAGGGTCACCGCAATGCCAGGCACCTTCGGCCATTTGCCGCATGACGTAGCGAGCTTCGTAGGCAGGGCCGGGCTTGGTGGCATCTGTGACCCAGTGAGTGACCCATTTCTTGTTTTCTTCGTAAGCCCGCATGAACTCATCGCTCAGGCGAACGGAGAGATTGGCGTTCTGATACATGATCGAGCCGTAGGCTTCGCCGTTGAAGTTCGAATCGTACTCACCGGATTCGATCAGCACGCGAGCCTTCTTCTCTTCTTTGAGCTTGCACTGGATGAACTCGAGGATATCTGGATGCCAGTCCTTGAGCGACTGCATTTTGGCTGCCCGGCGTGTCTTGCCGCCCGATTTCACAACAGCCGCAATCTGATCGTAAACTCTCATGAACGAGAGTGGGCCGGAAGGAGTTCCACCGCCCGAAAGCTTTTCTTTCGCACTGCGGATGGAGGAGAGGTCAGTCCCGGTGCCGGAGCCGAACTTGAAGAGCATGGCTTCGCTGGTGGCGAGGCGCATGATGTCTTCCATGTTGTCATCGACTGACTGAATGAAGCAGGCACTGGCCTGAGGAAATTCATAGGAAGTTTCCGCACGGACGACCTCTTGAGTTTTGAGATCGAAGCGGTAGTTCCCTTTGGACCCCGCCACACCATACTGATGGTAGAGCCCGACGTTGAACCACACGGGCGAGTTGAAGCTGCCGTACTGATGGAGACAGAGCCAGGCGAGTTCGTTGTAGAAGTTCTCGCCATCTTCCCGGCTGGCGAAGTAGCCATCGGCGATACCCCAGTCGGCAATCGTGCGGGCCACGCGATTGATCACCTGGCGGACGCTGGTTTCGCGCTCCGAGGTGCCGTGCTCGCCATAGAAGTACTTACTGACGACGACGTTGGTGGCCAGTGGGCTCCAGTGAGCAGGAATTTCGCAATCCTTCTGCTCGAACAGCACCTTGCCGTTTTCGTCCTTAATGAAGGCGGAACGGAGTTCCCATTCACTGGTCGAAAAAGGATCGACACCTTCGGGACAGAACTCAGGACGAATCCGCATGGGTGCAGCTTCCGGAAGTGGTCGCGATGTTCCCATCGGAAAACTAGGCCGGGAGCTGGGGGCATTTGTCGGACGGAGGCCGACGGGGGAAAGTTCAGACGTCGCAAGTCCTTTTTGTTCGTGCATCGTGCACTCCATATCCATGGGTTAGGGGTTGAAAATCAGCCTGCCATACCAGCAGACTATACATTATATCACTGCGCACAAATAGACACATCTATCGGCCAGTGCCTGCTTTTCAGTACAGTGGAAACTCACAAAACCGGCGTCGCATCACTGCGACGCTGCGTCGTCATCTCCATGACCACTCGAGAGAGGAGCCAGGGAACTACCAAGGTGCTCAAAACACAATTCGTGAATTGTTCGATGCCGGTACAGAACGCAGTCCTTGCTCCGACATTCGGGCAGATTGCCCAGTAGAAGTATTTCGACAGAAAACCACAACCTCTTGTGTGAAACAGTAGCCATTTCAACAAGATGTTGACTGCTACTGTGATCCCCACGATACCCCGCCAGAAAAGATTGTCAAGCTCTCTTCGCACTCAATCTTGTGGGTCAAGTGGCTCAATCAACCACAAGTGATGGTGGATTTTGGATTTACCAGCCGTGAGAGAATTTCTGGCCGTGAAGATCGCTTCACAAACACTCCCTGAGAAGGATTGCGCAGTTTTCCCAGGTTCTCGAAAGACGACTTTCAAGTGATCTCGTAAAAACGCTGCTTTGGCCAAAAACAGTCTGCAGGATGAAGGGTATAACTGTTGAAAACACCTTGTTTTTCAGGTGTTTTCAACAGTTCTGGACGGCCATGCGAACTTTGCCAAGGCTCAATTCGGCTCTTCAAAACTATTGAACCGCAATCTTTACCCTGAGCCAGGCCGCAAAAACTGCCGCTCCTACTGGGGTGAGTTCACCTTGCTGCCCCAAGGCATTGTCTCGTAACCTTCCGAGGAGATTTCTCATCATGCCAAATGCTTGTGAGTGATCGTCATCGGCCTTTCCAGACGATGTAATCCCACCTTTCACCTACCCTGCCTACTGCTCTTCCTGTCTGCCGCTCTTCTCCTACGCTTTCGCCCCGCTCTGCGGAAAAATTTCCATGTGGTGCCCTCAGTGCCAAGCCGATGTTGCTGCTGTGTTGATGCCGGATCACCGGCATTCACGATGCACGCATTGCGGAATGACATTGGCCGCCCGGCTCTCGACACCCACGATACCGCAGGATCAAGAAACTAATCCGCCAGGAACTTTGCCTGCACCAGCGAGCTTAAATCTTCTTCGAGACGAAACATCAACGCGTAATGTGCGCGACGTTCTGGCCCGCTGGTCGACGCCACAGGCTTTGGAATCCCTGGATCGTCCCTTTCTCCCGGATCTCTCTGCCAGCCCATTACGAACCAGCAAGACGCCAGCACCTCATTCCATCACTCGCGAACCTGCCGCTGAGCCGCCTACGAAGACTTCCACCGCTGCATCGAACTTCCCAAATAACGATGCTCCAACTCCTCCTTATGCGGCAGAGACGCTTCCCGTTCATCCGCAGGCTGCTCGCCGGGTTGATCTTTCGCATGGTGAGGGAGCACCACCCAAGCCGAAACATCGCCCCAAACGGCGAACCGACACGAAGGCGGTTCAGCGTCGCTTTGATCAACAGCAGTCGCGAATGGCCGGAAGAGGTCCGCATTTTGATGTGCGACTTCTGAGGGAACTTGAGCAGGGACAGTACTCTTCCCACGCTATGCACGCATCGCCCACTCAGGCTCATCTACAGAAAGAATTGGCCAGTCTGCAACAAGCGAAAACCGAAAAGCCATTTAACTGGGGAATTGTCTCTGGTCAGGTCTGTGCCTATCTGGGTGTGGCCTTACTGACCTGTGGAACGTCGCTTGTGCTTTGGAGTCATTTTGGTGGCCCCGTCGAGCATGCACCGACTGGCTGGCTCATGACCACAGCAGGCCAGATGCTGCTCTTTCTGGGGGTTGTGACATTAGTTTCCTCCGGGATGGAACAGACGACAGACGAAGTGGCCACGCGCATTCAGACACTGGGCGAAAAGATCCTGCGACTGGAAATCGCACAGAGAGAGTCGCATCTGCAGGCTCCTCATTATGCCGGCAGTCGGCTGCGTACGAAGACCAAGTCGAGTGCTGGGCGGCCTGTTCGCCGCCGCGAAGAAGAGTAAAGCTCGTATTTCAGATCCTCAATTATCTATAAATATTATAACAGACTCTGCGTATATGCGTCTGGAGTTCACCTGTGATCAGGGTGAAACAGGAACAACATGATGAAAACTCAGACGATATTAAACTGGGCTATCTGCTGCGGTCTGGTTGTAACCCCACTGGCTTGCACATCGACCAAGACGACAAATACGTCCCGTACGGCACGTGAGCAGTTACTGATTTCCAACGCAATTGATCATGCTCTCGAAAAGGTCGATTTGTCGACAATTCAAGGAGCGAACCTCTATATCGAGGAAAAATATCTCGAAGGGGTCGATAAAGCCTACCTCGTCGGTTCGCTACGTCATCGCGCCATGCTGGCTGGGGCGAATATCGTCGCGAAAGCTGAAGACGCTGATATTGTCCTCGAACTGCGGTCGGGTTCTATCGGTACTGATTCGGCAGACTCATTTATCGGTTCACCCGAGATTACACTCCCTGGGATGCTGACACTTCCTGAAGTGCGACTTGTCAGCCGGTCACGTCAAACCGCGACCGCGAAACTGGGGTTACTGGCTTACGATCCCAAAAGTAAGCAGCTTCTGGGCCAGGGTGGGGTTTCATCAGCACAATCGGATGATAACAACATCTTCGTTTTCGGTGTCGGGCCTTATCATTACGGTACCGTCAAAGAGGAAGTGGAGCGAACCGCCACACCACCTGCCACAACCGCTCAACAACTCCCCTCGCAAGTCGCTTTTCGTGGAACACGGCCCATGGGTTCGGCCATTGCCCGGGAGGTTAATGAGGAAGGCTCAGTTCAACTCACCGGCGACCAGCGACCGGCCGATGAATAGTTAGTGGCATTCGTCTCGCAGGGTGAATACAAATGTACCAATGAGATATTTAGCGAGTCTCTGGTGCATTCCGTCGGAACTTCATGCACCCTACATTAGATGCACTTGATATAATCAACTCTCAGCGATGTTCAATACGAGCTACTCAGGCTGTCTTTGAACCAGTTCTCAAACTGTGTTGGCCACATCGTCGTTGGCCGACCGAATTGATAAAAACTGACCTTGCTATTGGGTTGGATCACCAGCGACATCCTGCGTCCCTGGATCTTCAAACTCACGATCCTGGTGCGAGGTAACCACAAGGCTGTCGGACGTTCCATCCAGCGGGTGGCAAGCTCGATCGGTGTGATGGTTCCTGGAAGAGTTATCGATGCACTCTTTTCAGGAGAAGAGTCGAGCGTTTGTGGCGGCAGATCATTCGTAAACGATGTTTGACCTGCAGGATGAAACGCTTGTTCTGGTGATTTTCGCTGTGGTAAAGAACCCGGTTGCCGCCAGCAGAAACCAAGACTCCACCAGGTTCGATGCGACGCTGTTTTGAAACTGATTTTATGCGTCTCAAGCCATTCAATTTCGGGAAGCCAGGCCAAACCAATCGATGTCAGAATCAATGACCCATGGACCAACGACTGCCTGCGTTGAATAGCGATCGATGGTTGTTCGAGTAGTACGGCACCAAATCGGTCAGCAAGCTCACTGGTTGTCAGGTCAGGTTCAGAGAGATTCAATACGCTTGTACAGAAGGGACACCGTCCATATTGAGGTGACTCCCAGTTCAGACATTGGCGGCAAAGCATCAGCGTCACAGCCGTCTCCCGCCAATAATTTACTCACAAGTCAAGATCTAAGAGTTATCAATCAGAAAGTGCATGTTCAATAGACAGTTATAGTCACACACTCTATCGACACGTTGAGAGAACTATTGCTGGCCAGATTCCCGATTTGACCACCAGGGAAGGCTGACACCACCATCGATCAAGAGTGTGCTACCCGTCATATAGGCGGCGTCATCACTGAGTGCAAAGGCTACTGCCTTTCCAATCTCTTCGGGTTGTCCCAGCCGACCAAAGGGGAGTTTTCTGGCTCCTTCGGCTAATTGCTCTTCGGTAAAAAACTTACGTTCGCCGGGTGTATCAATCCAGCCGGGGTGAATGATATTGATGCGGATGCGATGGGGTGCCAGTTCGATAGCCGCAGTGCGGGCCATGTGGTCGATCGCCGCCTTCGCCATGTTATAGGCCATGGCTGTCGGGATGGCGATGACGGCGTGGGGTGAACTGATCACTGCCATTGCTCCGCCTTGCCCTTGAGCGACCATTTTCAGTGCCGCAGCACGCACGCCATAGAACGCGCCCCACATGCAGACATCAATCGTGCGACGGAACCCATCGAGATTGGCTTTAAGCATCGGCTCACGATCACTATAGACCGCATTCGAGACAAACAGATCCAGACTGCCCAGCGCCTGGGCGGTCTCGTCGATCATTCGTTCAATCACCTCCTGCTGTGAGACATCGCCCTGAAAGATCACTGCCTTCCGGCCCAGTGCTTCAATCTCCCGAGCAAGCGATTCGGCTTCGTCCCGATTGCTGAAATAATTGATCGCCACATTGGCCCCGGCCCGTGCCAACTCAATCGCACAACCTCGACCAATCCCGCGAGACGAACCAGTGACCAATGCATTCTTGCCAAGAAGTTTCATATTGTGTCTTTTCAGTGCCAACACAAGATCGGTCTAATATGCAGGCTGTTTTGTAAGGCTCTGCTCTGGATGAACTTAACAATTCTACTGAGAGCAGGCGAGTGGCTGAACTCTATTCTCGCGAGGAATACACCGTGGATTCGAAAAGTGCGGCGGTTCTGGGGATCAGTTTTGGGCTGACTTTGGGCGGAGCGGTGGTTCTGGCTTCGTATGTGGCCGCCAAGGCTCAACCGATGGCTGTGCCGCGTGTGGGAACTGGTAATTCCTCTGTGATTGGCCGGTATCAGATCGCAGGAATTCCTGGCCATGCGTATGTGCTCGATACCGCCACTGGCCAGGTTTGGGAAGATTTTGCTCCGACGAGCGAGGGGGCTCGTGACCATGAGTTCAAGCGAGTCAAACTCAAATAGCACACCTGAATCGCATCGCTCCGCGATCTTTGCCACCCATCATTCGATCAACAGATGGTAATCTTCTAAGGCGGCATCTCATACGGTCGCCAAGAAACAATTGCGCGTTGTTGGTCGCGAAAACATGCTTGCCCAGAGCTGCAAGCATGGCACACAGATCGCCATTTTTTCATGGAAAGCGAATCAGATTGAGTAATCTTCCTTAGGCGAGAAGATCCGGGCATGGCGTGGTGAGGCGAACAATTCTTCGCCAGCGACAGGCTTCAGCGCCAGGTAGCGATCTCGGCTCAAGTCGATCTGCAGGGTGATCCCGAACTCTTCCGAATAGCAGCGGACGCGGGCGACGGCTCCCGCAGGGTTGATCTGTAGAATTTTTACGCGGATTGATTCGGTACTTTCAGGAATCCGCGTGAGATCGACATCATGCGGTCGTACGTAGGCCGTTGCGTTGGGAGCGTTGGCAGAGTTTTCTGGGGCATTGAACTCAATTCCACCCGCCACCATTTTGCCATCGTGGACACGTCCGTGGAACACGTTCACATGCCCAAGAAAATCCATCACAAACGGGTTAGCCGGGTGATCGAACACTTCCTGCGGGGAGCCAACCTGCTCGATCCTTCCTGATTTCATGACCACCACCCGGTCGGCCACTTCAAACGCCTCTTCCTGATCGTGAGTCACGAAAATCGTGGTGATCGGTACTTCATCGTGCAATTGGCGGAGCCATTGCCGCAATTCCTGACGAACCTTCGCATCGAGAGCGCCAAAGGGTTCATCAAGTAAGAGCACTTTCGGCTGCACAGCGAGAGCGCGAGCTAGAGCCACACGTTGTCGTTGTCCGCCCGAAAGCTGTGCCGGGAAGCGATTTTCGAGCCCTTCCAGCCTCACCAGATGCAGCAGTTCGCGGACACGCTGAGTAATTATCTGCCTGGATTCTTTCCGAATCCGCATGCCAAAGCCAATATTGTCGAAGACGGTCATGTGACGGAACAGGGCATAGTGCTGAAAGACAAAGCCCACCCCGCGTTGCCGGGGATGAGTACCAGTCACATCCTCCTCTTCGTAACGCACAACCCCTTCATCAGCATGCTCGAGACCGGCAATGATTCTGAGCAGCGTGGTTTTCCCGGAGCCACTGGGGCCCAGGAGCGCCAGCAGTTCGCCACCTTTGGCTTCTACGGTCAAGCGGTCGAGTGCCGTAAAAGCACCGAATCGTTTTGTGACCTGTTCAACACGAATGGACATACGCTATTCCAGATATTCAAGCTGCTGTTAGCAGTCAAAGTTTGTCTGTATTCCAGTGATCCGATTCTTTGCAGTTACAACTCGTCGGCATCAGGTTTTTTGATCGAGGCCAGCACCCAGTGCTCGAGTGCCGCTTTGGCAATGAGTGTCATCAACGCAAACAATGTCAGAATCGAGGCGACTGCAAAGGCACCAGGCTCATCATGTTCATGAAAGAGCTTGTCAACGCGCAGTGGCATCGTCTCGGTCGAACCGGCGATCTTCCCGGAAAGCACCGAAACAGCACCGAATTCGCCCATCGCTCGGGCTGTGCAGAGAATCACACCGTAGAGCAGCGCCCAGCGAATGTTCGGGATCGTCACCAGCCAGAACATTTGCCAGCCGGATGCCCCCAACGTGATCGCTGCCAGTTCTTCATCCGGGCCAATGGCTTCCATCACCGGGATCAATTCACGCGCGATAAAGGGTAAGGTCACAAACGTTGTCGCCAGAATCAGCCCCGGGGTCGAAAACACAATCTCGATCCCCCACTCTTCCAGAGTGCTGCCAAAAAAACCTTGCCGGCCAAACAGCAGCATGAACATCAGGCCCACGGCGACTGGCGAAATTGCAAATGGCAGATCCACCATCGAAATCAATAGTGTCCGGCCCGGAAATTGAAACCTGGCCACAGCCCATGCCAACGCCACACCAAAGAAGATGTTGATCGTTACCGAAATCGAGCTGACCACAAATGTCATCCACATCGCATGCAGCGAATCGGGATCGACCAGTGCTTTCTGCACGAAGGCATTCCACCCGGCAGAAAGGGCAATCGAGAAGACCTGCAGCAGCGGCACAATAATCAGCACCACAACAATCAGGTACACAATCCCGATCAGCAGCCATTTCAACCAGGCGGGTTCTCGTGAGCGGCTGAAGCCGCGGCGGGCGGGTTCAGTCATAGCGGCGGTTCCAGCGTTCGAGTCCGTTAATGATCACCAGCAGGATCAGTGAGATCACAATCAGCACAACGGCAACAGCCGTCGCTTCGGCATACGCATATTCTTCCAACCGGGAAACAATCAGATACGGAGCGATTTCTGTTTTGTACTGCAGGTTACCAGAGATAAAGATCACCGAGCCGAACTCGCCAATGGCCCGGGCAAACGTCAATGCAAAACCCGTCAGCAAAGCCGGCTGAATGGCTGGGAAGATCACCATCGAAAGTGTCTGCCAGCGCGTGGCGCCCAATAACTCGGCGGCGTCTTCAAGATCGTCATCGAGAGTCTCCAGCAAAGGCTGAACTGTTCTCACGACAAAAGGCAAACCCACAAACACCAGCACGAGAATGATCCCGAGCTTGGTAAACGCCACATGGATGCCCCAAGGAACCAGCCACTTTCCGAACCAGCCGTGCTCGGCATACATGTTCGCATAGACCAGTCCGGCAACGGCGGTCGGTAAGGCAAACGGCAGGTCGATGAGCGAATCAATAAACCGTTTCCCGAAAAACTGATACCGCACCAGCACCCAGGCCAGAATGACACCGATAATCGAATCGATGATCGCGGCAATCAGCGAGCAGAAAAACGTCACAAAGTATGCTGACTGGGCTCGCTCGCTCCAGGCGGCGGCCCAAAATTGAGATGGTGTGAGTGTGGCGGCTTTCGCAAAACAGGCAGCCAGTGGAATAAAGAGGAGCAGAGTCAAAACCGTGATGGAATAACCCAGGCTTAACCCCAGTCCGGGAAGGACACGGCGTTTCTTGAGACTCCCTGTCGGAGAAGATGATATGGCAGAAGACATCAACTTATTGGCCTCAAGTCCACCGGCTGCATTCAACCGCTTTTTCGTTGTCAAACCCCGGGTGATTCTCTCTTCCAGCTCTCAAGCTGGCTGATCATCTTCGACAGATCCAAAATATGACTATCGATCTGATCTATCGTTTGGCTGCCAGTTTCGAGATCTGATCAAATAAGGCCCCTTCACTAAAGAACCTCGTTTGTGCGTCATCCCAGCCCTTCGAAATATCCGTCACGCGAAACATGGTCAGTGGAGGGAACTTCTCTTTGAACTCTTCAGCAATTTGAGGATCGATGGGCCGGAAGTAGTTCTCGGCAATCAGTTTCTGCACTTCAGGTTCAAAGTAGAACTTCAGATAGGCTTCAGCCGTCTCTGTAGTTCCTTTCCTTTTAGCGTTGGATGTCACTACTGCCGCCACCGGTTCAGCTCGAATACTCACCGGAGGATAGACAATTTCGACCTCCCCTTTACTCTCTTTGACCGCCAGATAGCCCTCGTTTTCCCACGCTAATTGCACATCGCCGATTCGCTTATTCAGAAATGTTGTCGTCGCACCACGACCACCCGATTCCAGCACAGGGACATGCCGATACAAATCGGTCAGGTACTTCATCGCCTCTTCTTCACTCCCGCCGCGTGTGGTCACACTTCCCCAGGCAGCGAGGAAACTCAGTTTGCCATTGCCCGAAGACTTGGGATTGGGAGTAATCACTTCCACTCCTTCACGAACAAGATCGGGCCAATCCTTGATGTTCTTGGGGTTCCCTTTTCGCACGACAAACACGACTGTCGAAAAGTAAGGAATCGACTCGTTGGGCAATCGATTTTCCCAGCCGGGTTCAATCAATCCCGATTTTGCGATGGCGTTAATGTCGATCCACAATGCCAGTGAAACCACATCTGCCTTCAAACCATCCATCACAGATCGTGCCTGGCTCGAAGATCCACCGTGCGATTGTTTAATCGTCAGCTTTTTGCCCGATTCGGCTTCATAACGCTTGATGAATTTTTCATTCACCGCAGTGCAGATTTCGCGAGTGACGTCATACGAAACGTGCAGGAGTTCCTGGCTGTTCGAGGATTTTTTCGTGCACCCGGAAGTGGCCAGGCTCATGCCAATGGCGGTCAACGTCAACAGCGCTGCCAACCAGCGGAAACTCTTCTCAGAGCCTGTCTTGAACGAGTGGATTGTCATCTCTTCTATGGCCTCTTGTTGATCGCAGTTCGTATGTCGTTCATTCCGGAAATGGAACGAAAACCTCAGATTCCATCCCCACCAGAAAACCCGACTGCAAAGATCTCTTCTCTCATCACGGGTTGTGAATCGACGACCGCCTGGAGTGTGGCCTGATCCATCCGCCGGGCGGTGTAATTGCGAATATCCAGGAGCACACGACGAAATCGACAGGATGTTTCCTGTGAACAAACCTCGTGGTGTGTGACTGAAACGCACGGCAAAGGTGCCAGAGTGCCATCAAATAAACGCACCACCTGCCCCATCGACAATTGCTCAGGCGGAACTGCCAGATGAAACCCGCCAATCCGGCCAGCCACACTCGTCACCCAGCCAGCCGCTTTCAGCTCGAGCATGATCATTTCAAGAAACCGCCGTGGAATATCATTGATCTTGGCCAGCTCTCGCACAGGAGTGGGTGGCCCGCCTTCCCGCTGACGGATCGCCAGCGTGACCAGTGCCCGTAAGGCATAATCAGATTTCCGCGAAAGCTTCATCGCGTATCTCTTCCCCTACCACGCACTTCGAAACGAAGGCATGCCCACCAACAGGAATCATCACCTATGCAGTGGGAATTTATCGCTGCCAGGGCAAAAATGTCAATGTTCAGTGACGTTTTGGCCTGACGGGAGATCCCTGTCTCTCAAATTGCGACTCCGACAATTCGCCAGTAACTATCCCTGCCAAGAGATGATCTGCGTTTTGTGCAGTACATGCGGATGCAATTGAGAAGGTTGATCCGCCTGAATACAAGTCCATGCGGGACGCTGTCCCTTTGAAGCCGGTACAAGACCTCCTGAAGAGGTCTCCAGATCATATCCGAGAGCCGTAAATCCATTCTCAGTTGCAAGTTCCAGCAATTGCAGACTCGACATCTCCGGGAACCGACTGCCGATGAACTGGATCTCTTTCCACAGGCTCAAATCTGGATTGGATGCTCTGCTATCGGTTCCGAGAGCCACATTGATGCCACGACTCATCAATTCCTGCAGTGGATACGGGGCATGTCCAAAAGCCGCATGGGTTCGAGGGCACCAGACGACTGACAATTGCGGCTGATTCTGGATCCGATCCATCTGGGCCGACGTGAGATAGTTTCCATGAATGATCAAGCCACAGGCGGCTGACTGCATTCGATCGAGATAATCATCGATCGATTGTCCGCCAAACAGCCCCTCCTGCCACAGTCCGAAGTCCTGCAGCATGGTCGCCAGGGGGCCCGTTCCGCGCTCCAGAAGTTCAATCTCCTCCAGACTTTCGGCCAGATGCATCGCTACCGGGACATCTCCCATCGACCGGCTCAGATCCACCACCCGCTCCAGCAGATCCAAAGGGACGGTGTAAGGCGCATGAGGACTTAAAGCGAACCTGACCGCCTTTTCGTCGGCTGCCCTCAAACCCGCAGCCAGTCTTCGTGCTCGATCCAATGTCTGCTCTTGCCTCTCTCGGGAAAATCCCAACACTTCGGCAAACAGCACAAACTGCAGTTCCCTGGCATTCGTGACTCGCTGCGGAGAAGTCGCAGCGTTTCCGGAGGCATTCCACGATGCACTCCTTGTCTCTCCCAGAACTTCCAGCCAGCCATTGGTCGCAATCTCTCCAATGACTCCCACGCCAGCTTGTCGCGATTCTTCGATTCCTCGCCGAATCGATTCAGCGGGCAGAACGCTCTGCTGCTGCCGACTGGCGACCACCTGGCGGATCCAGCCCGCAAACTCTCTCTGGGCAGGAAATGGCTCTTCCAGAGAGGAAAACTCCAGATGGGTATGGGCATTCACCAGCCGGGGCAACATCGCTCGACCGTTTTTGGGTGCCCCTTTCGGCTGCGTGGTCACATCCACCACCAGACCATCTTCGACAATCACCCGGCACCCTTCGACCACCTTCCAATCACGAATGCGAAAGCGACCTGTAGCATCTCGGCGCCCTGTGCTCACATCAGGTTCAAAGAGCCAGTCGACATCGATGACCTGCCGCTCTTGTCGAGGCTGGGGCGCCAGGCTGGCAGGCTCTGCATCCACACGATCTGGCACTTTCCCGGTCTCAGGTCGAATTGGCCCAGCCACAGGTCGAATTGGTGACTCACCCACACGTCCAGGTAAACGCACTGGGGGCGGTGCCTGAGGCCCGACCGGACATGCCTTCAGAATCGCCTCAAGGTCACTCGTGACGACTTCAATCGACTGCACTGCCATCTTGAAGTTCGTATGATCACTGATCCGGGTCGCATCCTCTCGAAACTGTCTGACACTCGCCTTGAACTTCGACAGCTTGCGGCGGAGCATCAGCAGATATTTTTCCGGGTTCTCAATCTGTGTTTCGAGTGCCCGAGACAGATCAAACACACTGCGGACAATCCCCATCAGTTCTGGAAAGTCTTCGCACTCGGGCGAGTGCTTGATAAATGTACGCACCATCCAGGCGTGCGACATCAGTTGCTGACAGCGGTTCATGGCTTCGTGTGGCGTCATACAGCCATCATAACAACCGCGTCACCCCCTCCGCGACCCGCCACTGCTCGACTTGACCGTCAAGATCCAACCCGAAACCCGTGTTCCGCCTGCTCATGGTCGCGACGCTCGTCTGGAAGGTACCAGCGTCAGACGAAGCATGGCTTGCTGCTTATGGAGATACGAGCTTACCACGAAGTATGAAGGACATTCAAAACGCCAGCGAATCGAACAAGAAGTCTTTACCGGTCTCCCCGATCAAGAGCGGCCTTATTTACCTCTGACTTATCTCAAGTACAAACGCGATCTCCAGCCCTGCTTCCTGGAGTATTCGATTCATAAATTGACCGGCCTGCTGCTTTGCCTCCTCCTCGGTAGCTGCATCAACTGTAAAATACACTTCCTCCTGTTGTTGACTGCCTCGCGGTCCGATGCATCCACCGCTGGGTACAATCGCTTCGAGAGCCTCAGAAAGACCTGCCTGTTCTTGCACCGAAAGTCGGCGCGGCGAATCGGCATACACGGCGTATTCCATGATTCATCTCAACGCAAAGGCAGCGGCAGGCGGGAGCCTGCCCTACTTCTACTTCAGAATCGGTAGAGAGAGCAGCAGGCAGTTTATAAACACGCTTCACGAGTGATGAGCGGCGGCGGCGAGTTGCTCGGCGAACTGTTGGATCGAGGTCAGCGACTTTTCAAAGCCTGCGGGAGTCTCGGCACCGTCGAGATGCCTCACAATGGCAGAACCGACAATCGCACCGTCGGCTTTCCCGCGAAGGGCTTCAATCTGGGCGGCCTGGCTGACTCCAAAGCCCACGCACAAAGGAAGCTGCGTCTTTTCACGCAGGAGCTTAAGTCCCGCCTCGATCTCGTGGGCAGCGGCATCGCGGACTCCCGTCGTTCCTGCCACGGCAATACAGTAAATGAATCCTGAGGCTGTGGCCAGGATCTTGTCCATCCGGGCGGCGGGTGTCGTGGGGGCGACCAATTGAATCAGATCGATGCCGAACTCTTTCGTGAGTGCCGCAAATTCTGTGGCTTCATCCCCAGGGAGATCGGGAATAATCAGACCGGCAAAGCCAGCCTTCTTTGCGGCTTCGAGAAAGGAACGTGTCCCTGTGCGGAAGATGATGGCAAACGACACCATCCCCACGAGTGGTGTCGAAATCGTTTTTGAGACCTGCTCGATGGTCGCGAAGAGATCGGCCAGCTTGAGATGTTTCCCTAATGCTCGCGTATAGGACGATTGAATCACCGGACCGTCGGCAATCGGGTCGCTATACGGGAACCCGATTTCAATGAGATCGGCTCCGGCAGTTGAGAGTGTCTGAATCAGCCGGATGGTCGAGGGAAGATCGGGATCGCCAGCGGCAATAAACGGAATAAATGACATCTCTCCCGCAAGACGCCGGGCGGAAAGTGCTTTGGTGATTGGTGATTCGGACATGAAACAGCTTCTCGAAGGAGGTTCTCTCGCCAGTGATGTTTGCCAGCAAGAAGAGCGAGGGCTGGCCAACCAGAACCGCTCTCTGTCATGCAACGGCTTTGTTAAATCTGCTGGCCGGTCAGCCGTGCGACTTCATTGAGGTCTTTATCGCCACGGCCCGAAAGGCAGACGACGATGGATTCATCCGGCGACATTTCACTGGCACGCTTGAGTGTGTAAGAGATGGCGTGAGATGTTTCGAGTGCAGGAAGAATGCCCTCTGTTCGTGCCATCAGTTGCATGGCCGCCAGAGCCTCGTCATCGCTGCAACTGGTGTACTGCACGCGGCCGGAATCTTTCCAGTAGGCATGTTCGGGGCCGACACCGGGATAATCGAGCCCGGCCGATACCGAATGGACATCGGAGGTCTGGCCATCTTCATCCTGCAAAACGTAGCTGTAGCTGCCATGCAGAATCCCTTTGTTTCCAAACGAGAGGGCACTGGCATGATCGCCGGGCTTAGGGCTGCGGCCACCCGCTTCAACGCCAGTAATTCGCACCGATTCATCGTCAACAAAGGGATAAAACATGCCGGCAGCATTCGAGCCGCCACCCACACAGGCCACGATCTCTGTCGGCAATCCACCGATCATCTCAAAGCATTGAGCACGGGCTTCCCGGCCAATCACCGATTGGAAATCGCGAACGATCATCGGAAAGGGGTGCGGCCCAACCACCGAACCAATGATGTAATGCGTATTCTTGACCGAAGACATCCAGTCACGCATCGCTTCGTTAATGGCATCGCGTAAAGTTCGCGAACCCGATGTCACAGGTCGAACTTCGGCTCCCATCGTTCGCATGATGAAGACGTTCAGCTTCTGTCGGCGAACATCTTCTTCGCCCATAAAGACCGTACAGGGAATACCGAAGTGAGCGCAGGCGGTGGCGGTGGCGACACCGTGCTGGCCGGCACCTGTTTCAGCAATGATGCGGGTCTTGCCCATCCGCATCGTCAGGAGAGCCTGCCCGAGAGCATTGTTGATCTTATGGGCACCCGTATGGTTGAGATCTTCCCGCTTGAAATAAATCTTCGCACCACCGCTCATGCGGGTAAGTCGTTCTGCGAAGTAGAGCGGGTTAGGCCGGCCCACAAAGTGCTTGAGTAAGCCTTCGAGTGTTGCAGCAAACTCGGGGTCTTTTTTCGCACTCTCGTACGCCTGAGCCAGTTCTTCCAGGGCGTACATCAAGGTCTCAGGGACAAATCGTCTCCCGAACTCCCCAAAACGCCCCTGGGCATCGGGAACCTGAGAGATCGGATGAGTGATGGCTGCCGACATGTGGACGTCGCTTTCTTCCTCTAAAACTATTTCTTCGCCCGCTGTTGTCTCATCGTACTTAGAAGTATTCCGTGCGTTCGCACGATTTCCACCCGGAACAGGGTTCTCTTTCGTCAAAACTCACCCAGGCTAGCGATTGACGACTTCATTGAGCTGGTTCTGCGATCAACTCAGGTCTGATTAACTCGCTGTCTGATCAACTCGCCGGCTGATTACCAGTATTCAATTCGGAAACTGTCGAAACGCGAGTTCCCAGTCGTTCACCGGCAATGGCCCGCTCAATGGTGCCGGATTTCTGATAGTTGAGTACCACAATCGGGATATTCTGCTCCATGCAGTGATGAATCGCCTGAGCATCCATCACCCCCAGATTCTGACGCAGCACATCCTGATAGGAAATCTCACTGTATTTGACAGCATGCGGATTCTTGAGGGGATCGGACGAATAAACACCATCAACACGGGTGGCCTTGATCAGCAGTGTGGCATCAATCTCGCGCGAACGCAGGGCGGCGGCCGTATCCGTCGTCACGAAGGGACTCCCTGTGCCAGCAGCGAGAATCACGACTCGGCCCTTTTCCAGATGGCGAATGCAGCGACGCCGGATAAATGGCTCGGCCACGCCTTCCATACGAATGGCCGATTGCAACCGTGCAGGGACACCCAGACTTTCCAGAGTATCCAGCAGTGCCAGCCCGTTTATCACTGTCGCCAACATACCCATGTAATGTGCTGTGGCTGGTAAAATCGTCTGTTTGAAGCCATCGAGATCGCGGCCGCGCAGGATATTCCCTCCGCCACAAACGACTGCCAGTTGCACACCGGAAGCGACAACTCGCTTAATCTGCTCGGCAATCAGCACAATCTCGGGAACACTGAGCCCTGACTGGCCCGATTGACAAAAACTCTCACCACTCAGCTTCAGGAGCACGCGCTGGATGGGTGGCTTGGATGTGCTGCTGAGCGATGTGGGCATATTAGCTTCCGTAGATGTTAGCAGAATTTAGGGCAGGCTCCCGCCTGCCAATGTCTTATACGGTTCTCAGGGAACAACGGCGCGTTGTTGGCTGCGAAAACATGCTTGCCCAGAGCTGCAAGCATGGCACACAGAGCGCCATTATTTCATGGAAAGCGTCTTATCACATCATATGAGTGCATGCCGAAGACTTCATGCACCCGACTTCAAAAACATGTTATGAAAAAAGGAACAGCGGAGGGTACCCATTCCGGATGCCCCCCGCTGCAAATTCAACAATTCTCAGGTGTGGAGTTCACCACGGGGGTCAATTAATTACCAATGACCCAGCGAGTAAACCCGGCAGCCTTGAATCCCTGCTCCGCCAATGCCTGGCTGACAGACTTGCTGTCATCCTTGGCAAAGGGCTGCTCGACGAGCACACCCTGCTCGACATAGAAATTCTTGAGGCGGCCTTCCACAATCTTCTCGACCACGGCTGCCGGCTTGCCACTCTTGAGAGCTTCTTCCGTCAGTTTGGCTCGTTCAGCAGCCACAAGTTCCTGTGGCAGTTCGGTCGGATGTGTGGCCTTGGGCTTCAGTGCGGCAATGTGCATGGCAACATCACGCAGAACTTCAGACGGCTTGCCGGCTCCTTCAGCCCGGAACAAAACGCCGTTTTTCTTGTCGTGATGAACGTAACCACCCACAGGGCCAGTCACTCGTGCGATCTTGGCCAGCACCATCTTCTCACGAATCTTGTTGACGACTTCGCCCAGCAGATCGTTCAACGATTGACCAGGACGATCAGGGGCTGCCTGTGCCAGCAGTTCTTCAGGAGTCGCTGCACCAGGCCCGTTCAGCAATTGCTTGATGCACTGGTTGGCCAAAAAGTTGAAGTCTTCCGAAACAGCCACTGGTGCCGATTCGCACTGCAGTTCAATCATGGCGGCTTCGCTGCCATCAGGCTTGATTTCGATAACAATCAAACCTTCCTGCGTCGAATTTTCTGACCGCTTGACCATCACCTTCTTGCCCCACTCCTTGAGCAGAGCCAACGCCTTTTCCTGATCGCCACCGGCTTCAGTCAAAGCCTTTTTGCAGTCCATCATGGGCAGGTCGGTCATCTCGCGTAACTGTTTTACAGCGGCAGCAGTAATTTCCGCCATCTTCTCTCTCCTGTCGGGACAAGCCGAATCAATCTCGTTAAATGAAGTCAGTCACTCGATTGTGAGGCTGACCTCTTGAATTTTCTCACGCTCCAGCTCACCAGCTGGTCGCAAATGATTTGGGTTTCAATGCTCTGAAATCAGAATCAAAAACTGGTCGATTCTGGATTCCAGACTCAAATATGAGCCTTTGGGTTCATTTGCAAAAGTAACTTCTGGCAAAGAAACCAATTCTTCGCCAGAAGTCCACAAATCACATTCCCACTCCCAGTCGAAACTGGCGGGTCTTTGATCAGCCAATTGCACTCGAAACCCCAACCGTCACTCGCAGGATTTCCGCCTGAATCGGCTTACAGCGATGGACGTGGCTTGAGTTGCTCTTCGACCATAGGCTCAACCTTTTCCTGTGGCAGAACGCTCTTGCCTTCCAGAATGGATTCTGTCAGGTGCTGCAGGACGAGTTGAATCGAACGGATGCTGTCGTCGTTGCCGGGAATGGGCAGATCGACCTGATCAGGATCGCAATCCGTATCAAGCAGAGCGATCGTCTTGATGCCCACGAGCTTGGCCTCGTGCAGCGCGTTGTGCTCTTTCCGAGGATCGACAATGACCATCGCCTCTGGCAGACGGTTCATGTTCCGCAGACCATCGAGGTTGCGTGTCATCTTGGTGCGTTCGCGGAGCAACGTCGAACGGCGTTTCTTCGAATAAGTCTCGATTTCGCCCGATTCAAAGAGCTGATCCAGCTCTTCCAGACGCTTGATACGACCACGAATCGTGCGGAAGTTCGTAAAGACACCACCCAGCCAGCGGTAATCGACGAATGGCATACCGGCCTGATTGGCATACTCACGGATCGCATCCGAAGCCTGCTTTTTGGTGCCGCAGAACAGAATCAGGCTGCCCTGAGAAGCCACTTTCTGCAGGTATCGCTTGGCTCGCAACAGACCGCGAACCGTTTCCTTGATGTCGATAATATGGATCAGATTGCGGCGGCCGTAGATGTAAGGCCGCATTTTGGGATTCCAGCGGCTGGTACGGTGACCGTAATGAATCCCGGCTTCAAGAAAATCCTTGACGACAATATCGCTCATGAAATCACCCAACTACTGCCGTTTAAGGCAGGGCTCGATCACTGAGAAACGAGTGCAGCAACGTTGCCACTCTCCTCGCCGGCCGACGTGGGAGCCTCCCAGTCACCGCCAAAAGCCATACAGGCACAGCCTTCGGTTCTGAATTGATATGTGGTGATGGTAGTCTGCCGCCAGAAGACCGTCAAACCTGCCGGGATAATTAAGTGTACGTAAGTTTATATTCCGTAAATATTTTGCGAGAAATCATTCTCCGTGAACCTCCCCTTCATTCCAAGTGGCCAGGAGCGGCAGGATTTCGGCGGATTCGTATGCCATGAACCGCACACTGCCGTCGCAGAATAGAAAATTTCCTCCCCCGGCATGCAGGCTCCAGAAGTGGAGGGCATCGCAATATTCGTCCAACTTGCCGGGTGCGAAAGGGTAGAGCCGATCTTCGCATTGTCCGATGGATACGAATTTATTGTGAGGAACCTGAGCCACACGCTCTCTTACGCCCAGCAGCATATCGGCACTGCCACTCCCCTCCTGCCCTGCTCCGGTATACCACCAGCCAAAATTGTGATCAGGGCTCGGCGGACGCTCCCCCACACACAAGGTCTGGCTTGTGCCATCGGTGATCTCCGCCAGTCGAATGCGCTTGCCATAGACAAGTGCGCCGGTTGAACTTCGATAATCAACACCTGAGACCCCCAGGTAACTGGTCATCCCCACCAGCGCTCCATTGAGTGTTGGTGCGTTTCGGGGGCGCGAGGCTCTTTCATCAAGCGGACAGACGTAAGCGGCCATCGTCTTCGCAAATGGATAATGGGGTGGATTCAGGTACGGTGTGTTATAGATCCGGTAAGCACGCTGAGATTCCTGCCATGGGAATGTCTGCTCAAGATGAGGCAGAATGGGAACCATCCACGACATTTCCAGGTGTTTCGGATCGGTCGAAGAATCCGATTTTCCTGCGGGAAAAAAGCCCTGAGCCGCCTCGAACGTGTGGAGTGCCACACCGATCTGTTTCAACTGGTTCTGGCACTGCAGCCTGGCTGCTGCCATTCTTGCCCACTGAACTGCTGGCAAAGTGATCGCTAGAAGGATTGCGATCACCCCGATGGCCACCAGCAATTCAATCATCGTGAAGCCTCTGGCGGCTAAACACTCGCACGACGGCGTGCGATCAAAGCGACGGCAGCGCATAGCAATACCCCTCCGCAAACAAGCCACCACCAGCCCCAGCCTGTTTGAACTCCTTCAGGCTCGGGTAATCCATAATAAGTCAAATAGGCCTCTTTCCGATCCAAAGGTACTTCCCACTGCGAATAGTCAAATTCATCTCGCTGACTCGCAGGCTTCGCATTCCCCTTGTCATCAATTAAGAACACTTCAACCACAGAAGGTAATGCCATACCTTGCACAGTCTGCCATCCCGAAAATCGAACTCCGTTGCACACTGGAATGCTTTTATCCGGCTCATGCACCTGATAGCACGATTCATAGCGCACAGGAAAATCGTTGTACTGAGGTGCGTAGTAGATTTTGACCCTTGAAGGATTGTCAGAACTATAGATACGGCGAGAGAGCACCTCCTCCCTTGACAACGTTTTCAACTCAAATTCAATAAACTTAACCTCGGCACCCTCAATTATTGCACTTCCCTGATCAATAACCCGAGAAAAGTTCTGGCTAAGCTTATCCGACTTATTAGCTAACCATTTGAGAGTTCTCCATTGCAGTCGATCAGACTCATCAAGAGGGGACAACCCTCCACGGTCTGTAGAAAGGACGAGCGATTTCAACACCCAGGGGTCATTGGAGTAACGCTCCAGTCGCGCCTGATAACCAGGATTAGAAATCATCATATAATGATGATTTTCACTGCTGCCTGGCAGAACCGACTCAACAAAAAAATACTGACCGTCTCTCTTAATAGAGACTTTTCCGGGCTTTGTTTCGAGAACCTTGCCGGTTTCACGATCGATCTCCGGACTCGTGATATTTACAGAATAGCGATCCCCTGCCGAATACGAAGCCCATTTCTGCAGGAGACCGGAAAGCAAAGGATCGTGCGGCTTGCTCTGCGCTGAAACTACAGCAGGTACTGCTGAAAAAGCTGCGAAGAACATAACCGTTATCATACATGCCGTTTTTGTTGGGTAAATCAACAATTTATTCTCGTTCTATTGAGCGTATACGGGGCAACTGAACAACCATTGTCTGGCGAGAGACAGCAGGCTGAATCAAACCTTCGCAGATGCCTTTGTATTCGGATGGGTTTTCATAGATGGTAGATTGTTATTCCATGTAAAACAGCAATACGTAGAAACTGCAAGCATCGCTTGATGCGATGCTATTGATGATAATCAAGATTTACTCCACGCGATTCTCCCCTTCATTTCTGGAGGCGAGGAGCGGCAGGATTTCGGCGGATTCATACGCCATGAACCGCACACTGCCATCGCAGAATAGAAAATTTCCTCCGCCGGCATGCAGGCTCCAGAAGTGGAGGGAATCGCAAAGCTCGTCGAGTCGGCCCGGTGCAAAGGGATATGGTTTGTCCGGGCAATGACCATCGGTAATAAATTTGTTGTGCGGCGTCTGGGCCACTCGCTCTTCAACTCCCAGCAGCATGTCGGCTGAACCACTCCCCTCCTGACCAACTCCCGTATACCACCAGCCAAAATTGTGATCAGGACTCGGCGGACGCTCGCCCACGCATAACGTCTGGCTCGTGCCGCGGGTCATATCAGAAAACCGAATCACTTGATCAAAGATCAGCACACCGTCCGAGGTCATGTGGTTTCTTCCCATGACTCCCAGGTAGCTCGTCAGGGCGACGAAACCTCCGTCAAGAGTTGAGGCACTGCGAATTTTTGACGCTCGCTCGTCGAGTGGACAGACATACGCCGGCACGACCTGGGCAAACGGATAATGGGGCGGGTTGGAGTAGGGGCTGGCTTTCATTTGATAAGCGGCTTGAGACTCATGCCAGAGAGTGGCCTGTTCGAGATGGGGCAGAATGGGAATCATCCAGGACATGGAATGCTGTTTGGGATTGGTTTTTAAGCCGGTCTTGCCCACAGGCAACTGGCTATGTGACGCTTCGAACGTGTGGAGTGCCAGACCAATCTGCTTGAGCTTGTTCTGACATTCCAGACGTTTGGCGGCATGGCGTGACCACTGAACAGCGGGAATCGTAATGGCGACCAGGAGGCCAATGACTCCCATCGCCACAAGCAGTTCGATCAATGTGAAGCCGCTCTTTGCGGCTTTGCTTTGCTGGAAAATGAAGTCCGCTAAAACGCTTGACAGCGAGCGGCAAGACACGGATCTGCGCAGTTCTGCGTTCATGTGTGCCGCCTAACGGCGATGACCCAAACCGCGAAGCATGCCAGTCCTCCCGTAACCAGTAACCACCACCAGCCCCATCCCTTGGACACACCCTCCGGTTCTGGCAAGCCGTAATACGTTAAATACGTCTGTTCTTCGGGGAAGGGAGCGTCCCAGTTCGAGTGGTCGAACGTGAGAGTCTGCATCGGCGGTCCGTCGAGGGGTGAAATCCACAACTGCCAAATCTCAGCCTTCAAGGGAATGTTCAAACCATCGAGTTCACTCCATTCGCTATACGCATGGGCGATCGGACGATGATACGACTTCCCATTAGAACTGAAATTCAAATCGAAGTCGATACGGACAGGTGCTCCATCGACCTTGGAGGAGAGATAGAATTTGGCTTTAGGAGTATAGTTGACTGGTAGTAACGCCTTTTTGCGCTCTTCAGGCACATCGGGAAAGGTTGCTTCGAGCACCCGAACCTCTTCACCCCGCCATGTTTCTCGCGGCAGTTCCTTCAACAGGACACCGGGTTCGCCGAGTCGGTCGCGGAGGATGACGGCTTGGCCTAAGTGCGGCAACTCGTTGAAATCATGTTCCCGACTCAGGTCGGGTGGAAGATTCGACCCCAGTCCCAGCTTTTTCAAGACCCAGCGATCATTGTTCACCCGTCTCAATAAGGCCCCGTAATGGGAGTTGCGGATCAACAAGTTTGTTAGAGTTGTTTTTGGTCCTGTAGGGAAAGGATCCTCCATAATGTGATAGCTCGCCGCTTTCTTCAAATGGCTTATGGTGGAAGCAAATTGCATATCACCTGGATTCTCAGGGTTTACACGGGTTGATAGTGTCAACGAATACTGGAACTTATCCGGCAAGCCCGGAATCTTCCACCAGTTCAGAAGTTCAGCAGGCGTCCATTGCTGATGAGTAGGATTGGATTGCTGGTCAGCCGCCTCGCAGGCGGGAGCAAAGCCCATGAAGGTCGATACTGCGGAGCAAATCGCCGATAGGAGCAAGAGGCCAAGAAGATACTTGATCATAACCACATCCTGAGGATCATCCTGCGTGCTGACGCCATCGGAAAGTCGCATGCAGGTGATTTTACATAACGTGTCGCAATCACTCCGCGTTTCATGTGCTTCGGATGGTCTGCGGAGCGATATCATGAAGACCTCCGGCGGATTAGAATCGTCATCGCGACTACCAGCAGCCCTCCCGCAAGTAGCAACCACCACCAGCCCCATCCCTTGGAGACACCTTCCGGTTCGGGAAGGCCGTAATAGGTCAGATAGGCCTGTTCCTTCGGAAACGGCGAGTCCCATTCCGAGTAATCAAAATCGGCGCTCCAGTGCGGCTTTCCCTGGGGCTCGAACGTGTCGCTGTACCAGCCTTCTTGTCGTCGGGGAAGGTGGAATCCACCGTGAGTGACCCAGTCGGTGTATCGGACTGTGGAATTCCTTGTTTTCGCTCCGGGCGAGTCGCCAAGTAAAAAAGTCTGGTCGAGACGTTGTATCGCATTCCCCAATCCTCTCCCGGAAAAAACGCGGGCCCAGACAATGTGAGGAATATACCGCGAAGTCTCTTGACGCGTGCCGGACCGAGGCGGAATGGTGACTTCAAACATCTTCGGTTGGACGCCGTCGGCAGTCCCTTCGTGATAATCGTCTATACGGAGGCCGCCCTCCTCAAACCGTTCCTTCAGTCCAAGACCGACATGAGTGGGAAAATGAAACGATTCCCACCGTGCATCGATCAGCGTGTCGTAAGCTTTCTGATGCCGAAGTGCCAGAGAATTGAGCACCCACTTTTTCACCTGGGATTCGCAGCAATTTGGCGGCGTAGTCGGGATTGACAATCTCGATGGCCTCCATCGCCCCTTCCGTATCCAGCGGGCGATAGTCGTGGATCCAGTGTCCTCCGTCCGATCGCACCGTTGATACATATCTCTTGAATACTTCTGTTGGAAGCTGATTCTTGAACTGGGATTGGGTTGATGCGATCTTCATTTGAAAAGATTCGGGGCGATCATCGTTCGACCACCGCCGAAGAAGCTCGTCCAAACGTCGGCTTGCCACCACATCGTCGCCTGCACGACACTGCACATGTCGGCACGGCACGGCACTGAAGAGTAACCATGCCAACATGAGACGTATTGCAAAACGGTGGTGGTTCGGTCGCTGTGGCCATAAGGACATATGAAATGATCCAGCCGGGACGTTCGTGGGTCGAGTGGTGAAGTCCAGAATTCAGGCGCCCGACCACATGGCATACCGGACATCGATCCTGTGGAAATTATCGTCAATCAGGGAGCCGGACGATTCAACCGGCATGGCAATAGCAATTGATACTGTCGGTTGGGGAATCCCGACACTCGCAGAAGGCCGCGCCTCCAATGGGGTTTCCACAGATTGACCGGTCGTTTCCGCACGTTCGAGGTCCTCCGTTTACTGATCGACGATCTTTGCAGGCGTCGGAAGTTCCGCTACAGTTAATGTGGTAGGTTGCTCCATCTCCCGTTTCTTCGCCATCCTCCGGGGTATTGTCATCGGCCCAAACGCTGGTGATGAAGGCGGCGGTCGAGAGGCAAAAGCAGGCGAAACCGAGGGTCAAAAATCTTCGCATGGCAAGTTTCCTAGTTGAGTGACAAAATCTTCGTTCAGAGACAATCCCTTCAGCGGATGGCCAACCTCGACACAGAGGGGGCGGTGGGAGAGACCGCTGGACAGCGGGAATCGTGATGGCGATCAGCAGGCCAATGACTCCCATCGCAACAAGCAGTTCGATCAATGTGTAGCCGGGGCGATTCATACCGAGACTCTTTTCCAGCCCAGCCAGATAGCGATAACGAAACATCCTGCGACCGCCCACCACCACCAGCTCATGCGTCGTGAGATCCCCTCCGGTTCTGGCAAGCCGTAATAAGTTAAATACGCCTGTTCCTTGGGGAAGGGTGCGTCCCAGTTGCCAACGTTTAATTCTGCTGTCTCGCTGGGAACGTCTTTGATGGCAATTCTCCACAATTGCCATGCCTCAAATCTCAACGGAATTGTTAAATCGCCGACCTTACTCCACTGACTATACGCAAAAGAAAGGGGTCTTACATATTCTTTTCCGTCGAGTGTATATTTCAATTCAAAATCCATTCGCGCAGGGCCAGACGGTTCTGACTTCCTGAAATACAGTCGTGCCGATGGAGGAAAGTCGATCGGCCCCTTGCCTATCCTTTGCTCTTCTGAAGCTTCGGGCAAAGCGACATCCAGCACATCTACATCTTCGCCATTCCAGTTCTCCGTCCACGTTTTTGTGATGGAAACACCAGGTTCTTTCAGACGATTGCGAATACCTACATTTGTACCAGAATGCTGAGAGAGCATCGCTTTGGGGTTGACCGTCAGTTCCGGCGGATGATTTCGCCCTGGCGACAGCCTTTTGACGACCCAGCGACCATTATCGATTTTTTGCAGCATAGCGGCATACTCTGGATTACAGATCACGAGCCTGGTTATTGTACTAGTTGCACCAGTAGGCGAGGGAGACTCACAGACATAATACCCTGGTTGGAACTTGTAACGCCCGATGGTGGTAGCGACTCGCTGATCCTGCGGATTCTCCGGATCCAGACGAATGGTGCGTTTCACCTCAAGCTGGAAACGATCCGGAAGTTCCGGAAGCTTCCAGCGATCCTCAATTATTGCTGGAGCCCACTTTCCAGAATTTATGGATTCGCCGGGCGCCGCCACTCCGACAGCGAAAAACTGGAAAAACAAAAAAGTCCAAAGCACTTGTCGTAGTCTCAATCGAATTCCGACAGACAACCTGGACATCTCAACCCTTATCTTGAATATGTATGGACAACATTTCCGCAGTCTAACTATCTGCGGAAATGTCGTAGGGATCAGGTCAGGAGAAAACAGCTTTTAAAATCATCTATTTTTGTAAATGAAGAATGCTTATTGCTAACTCGCCCGGCAATAGCATAACGTGGCGTTTTCTGGCGAAGTCGGAAGAACGGCGCAGTCGCAATCTGTTCGGGGAGGAATGGCGGCTCCACAAATATTAGGATCACCCACATGACAACTATTGTTCATCCCACTGAAGGGGAAACCCCTTTGATTACAATGATATGAAGGGTTTTTACATGAAGGATTATCATAAGTCGTTGGATCATCGCCAGGTTCTTCGTTCACAGGATCATCGGCGGAGACGCTCGCAATCAGTGCGATCGCACAGACACAGAGATAAATCCAGATAGTGAGAAGAGTCTTTTCATGCGTTTTCCTTTAATTTCCAGAACATTCCGAACACATCTAGCGAACAGGATCACCTGTCAGCTTCTCTACACTGGCCTCATTCAACTTCTCGGCAATGGTCGCATGTGGTGGCGAGTCTCGAACCACCGAAAAAGAAAGCCGCTCCTGGCGCAGGCGCTGTTGATGGAGCTTTGTCGTGTTGACCGTTTCAGTCGCGGGCTGTGCCTCGGCGAAGGGACTTTGAATCGGGCCGGGAGACTTGACCGCATTCAGCTCGTTGAACGAAGAAGAGTTGACGAGTTCTGCTCCATTGTGAGACTCATCGCCAACAAATAACGCCAGAGAGCCATCGCCCCGCTGGGCATGCGGAAAAAGTTTTAACTTCATTTCCAGGAAAATGGTCTCCTGGGCGGGAATGACGAGCGGAATCGGTGTCACGAGAATGATGCCGCAAACAGATTCTTTACCGACGATCGCCACAGGTGTGCTGCGCACATTGCGGACAGGGATGCGGGCCTCGACCCATTCCACCGAGGGTTCAATCGGCGTGGCGGGGATGGGGTGATGACTGCTGGTAAGTGCCTGTGCTGAGATCGCATGCGGCCAACTGATCGATAACGCCAGCACCATGGCAAGAACCATCAGCGTGACCATGAGGAGCGATTCTCCCGCTGCTCGGGCCACCGGTCGTAACAGGCTTCCCGTGTGAGGCCTCGAAACGATGGCACACAGATAGGAGACCGCAATGATGCTGACATCGAGAATCACGATACTCCACGGGCGAAAGCTCAGTTTTCCGAAGCAGCCGCAGGTCGTTTCCCCCGCGAGAGCTGCCGAGAGTGCAAAAACTGCCAGGATCGTCATCAGGAGTGCCGCCAGGATCCAGACCTCGCGGGATCGAAAGTTGGTCAGAACCAGAGTGGCGACAAAGACGAGGATTGAGACCGAAAAGAGCTCAAAAGCGGTCGTACTCGAGGCTGGCTCGAAATAGAGCAGATCGTGCAGTGACTGATACGATTTCAAAGCGGCTGAGAGTATCAGCAGACCGCTGATCAGCACGGAGGCCAGCTTGGGAATAACGCCGAGTTCGGGCCAGAAGGCAGACGCTGCGCGCAGATCCATGAAGTACTCCCAGGGAGAGGTGAGTCTTGGATCAAATGCTCGCCAGCGCTGTGAGCAATGAACTCATGGACGCTAACGGTGTTAGTAAGCACCGTCAATAAAAATCTTTGATCTCATTAAGAGCTTCCCTTTCAGCGGCTGAAGCTGATTAAACCGCTACAACGACCCGGCGTTTGATGGCTCGGCGTTTGACGACAGGCCTCACACCAGATACCGCGAGGCACCTTGTTTCAATAGCAGGTGGGCCACGTTCGCCCCGAGTTCATGAGCGGCATCAAGAGCGTTCCCACTGCCATATTGAGAAAGTGGCCCTTGCATCGAACTTGCAGCCGCTAACGTTTCAGAACCATCGGGTGCGATGAGAATCGCTTCCAGATGGAGAGTTTCGGGCGACTTCCACGAAGCCCAGGTCCCCACGGGAGCATGACAACCCGCTTCCAATGTACGCAAGACGGCACGTTCGGCATCAACAGCCAGTCGTGTCTGGCGATCTTCCAATTGGCTGACCCAGCGGATCGTCGCTTCATCCCCGTGGCGGCATTCTAATCCCAGGGCACCTTGACCAGCCGCTGGAAACATCGTGGGGGGGGCAAGAATCAGCGAGATGCGATCACTCCAGCCCAGGCGGGATAATCCAGCCACTGCCAGAATCAGTCCTTCGTACTCACCGGCATCGAGCTTTCTGATGCGCGTGTCGAGGTTGCCGCGAACTTCGGAGCAAACAAGATCGGGGCGAATTCTCAAGAGCTGTGCCTGCCGGCGCGGGCTGCCGGTCCCGATCCGTGCGCCACGAGGCAACATGGCGAGTGAAGCGGGGCCGGAATGACCTGTGGGTAACAGCAGCGCATCGGCCACCGGTGCTCGCGCGGGGACAGCGGCGAGTTCCAGCCCGGCTGTGGGGACAGTCGGCAGATCTTTCAGGCTGTGAACAGCAATATCCGCTCGGCCTTCGAGTAATGCCGCCTGAACTTCGCGAGTAAAGACGCCCTGCCCGCCAAACTGACGCAAAGGCTCCCCCTGAACTCGATCACCCGTCGTGGTGACATGCACGAGTTCGACTGTGAGTTCAGGATCCAGCGATCGTAACGAATCCGCAACAAAGTTGGCCTGCCAGAGTGCAAGCTGACTCGCACGCGTGGCAATTCGAAGTACAGGCATGGGAAGGTCATTCTCAGCAAATTAAGACCGTGTGACCGGTGGAATACTGGAAACAGTGTAATCGAGTTCGGCAGGATTGTCCGTTGTCGCTGAAATGATCACAGGGAAAAGGGGGTTCGAATCGACTCAGATGGGCGGGATCGATGAGGCCTCATCTTGAGGATGTGGGGTATGCTGTTGTCCGATTCCGCGACCCCAGACAGCCACCGCCACCGGGCCTGAGCCGCTGGCTTGCAAGGCGCGAATGCAATCGTTGGCTGTACTGCCTGTCGTGAGGACATCGTCGACCAGCAGGACTCTCTGGCTGGTGAAGCGTGTTCGCCAGCCAGCCCGGTGAGCCAGACGAATGTTTTTCCGCCGCTCTTTCCCGGAAAGCTGATGCTGCGGGATGGTGCGTCGTGGCTTTCGCAAAGCCCTCAATAGGAGCCTCGCTCGCAGCCGCTGGCTGATCAGCAGAGCCAGTTCATCGGTGGGAATGCGACTTCTCGTCAGTCGATCAATCCACTGCACGGGAACAGGGATCACCAGATCGGGCTGCCACGCAATCATCGCAGGGCCGTGGATCTCCCAGAGGAGTTCCGTCAATCCTTGAATCAAAGCGAGATCTCCCTGCTTGGCGCGAGAGATTGCGTGTGAGAGGGGTGGTTCGTAATTCCCGATCGACCAGACATGCTGCATGTCGAGCCGGTCGTGGCGGCAATGAATGCAGCCTTCGCTGGTGGCCGAATAAGGCCCGACAACAGCACCACATCGCGGGCAGTACCAAGCACTGGCGGCATGCAACTGCTGGCGACAGTCGTGGCAGAATGAACCGCCCGCATGACTCGTCGATGGCTCGCTTTCCTGATGGCAAAGAGCACATGCCGGAGGAAAAAGCCAATCACGCAACGTGCGGCTCCAGCCGTGCAGTCGTGGGTTGGTGAGTTTCGGGTGCTGAGGGGTTTGATCCATACACGGGATTCCACAATGCAGCGGTGGCTCTCGCAATCAAAATTTGCCGATGGCTGGCGGTTTCGCTCGCGATGGATCGGCACACGCTACAATTCACTGGGAACAAATCGGGGTTCAACACCAGGCGACTTCGCCGGGGAGAGCAATCACTGTGGAGCGAGTGACAATTGTGGGTGGCGGGCTGGCAGGCATGGCGGCTGCCGCTGCGCTGGTGCATCACCAGGTGCCCATCAGGCTCCTCGAATCCCGTCCACGACTGGGTGGCCGGGCAAGTTCTTTTCGCGATCAAGTCACGGGTGAAGCGATCGATAACTGCCAGCATGTCGCGATGGGCTGCTGCACGAACTTCATCCGCTTCTGCGAAATGACAGGGATTCGGCAGCACTTTGAACCTGCCCGGGAGCTTTACTTTTTTGGCCCTCAGGGAGAGATGACAAAGTTTGCCGCCAGTCGCCTGCCGGCACCACTGCATCTGGCGGGCGCATTTTTCCGGCTGAGTTATCTTTCACTGTCGGAAAAGCTGGCGCTGGGCCGTGCGTTGTCGCGATTGGCAGTTGCCACGGAAACATCGATCACGTTTGCCGACTGGCTCAAGAACCAACATCAGCCACCACGGGTGATTGATCACTTCTGGAATGTGGTGCTGGTGAGTGCCCTTTCGGAGTCACTGGATCGAATTGGTCTGCAACAGGCACGGAAGGTGTTTGTCGATGGTTTCTTGCGGAACCCTCAAGGCTGGGTGGTCGAGATTCCTCAGCAGCCGCTGGAAGAACTCTGGGCTGGGCCTGTCCGTCAATATCTCGAAGCCAACCACGGGCTGGTCGAAGTGGGGCAAGGTGTGGCAAAAGTCGAGCTTTGCCATGTGAATCATCCGCATTCACAGGCCGATGGCTGGCGAGTCACCGGCCTGACTATGCGTGACTCGCGGATGATCCCCACCGGGGAAATGATTGTGGCGCTCCCGTGGTATCGACTGGGAGAAATCTTTCCCGAAGAGAGCCCGCTGGCGGAGATCATTGCCCAAGCCAGGCAGCTTGAGGCGGCACCCATTTCGAGTGTTCACTTATGGTATGACAGGCCGATCACAGATTTGCCGCATGCGACCTTTGTGAGTGGCTTATGCCAGTGGCTGTTCATCAAGCCCCGGGAAGCGGGTGCACCGGAGCAGGCCCAGGAGGCTGCCCACTATGGCTATCAGGTGGTCATCAGTGCGAGTCGAGTGCTGGCGGGGCAATCACAGGAGAAGATCATCGAGCAGGTGGAAAATGAGTTGAGGGGATACTTTCCTGCTCTTGGTGATGCGCATAGAGTCCATGCCCGGGTGGTGACAGAGCATAAAGCGGTCTTTTCGCCATTGGTCGGAAGTGAAGCTTTGAGGCCCGCACAGCAGTCGCCAATTGCGAATCTGCAACTGGCTGGCGACTGGACCAAGACGGGCTGGCCTGCGACGATGGAAGGGGCTGTCAGAAGCGGTTTTCTCGCTGCAGAAAACGTCCTCCGCCGCCTGGATCAACCGGCAAAAGTGCTAGTTGAAGACCTCCCCACCAGCCGACTGCCAAGACTGGTCTGGGGAAGGTTGTCTTAAGGCGTTTCTCCTCGACATCCGCTGTTGATTTTGCGCAATTCCAAAATCAGATCCATCTCACTAAACCATCTCCTTCACAATCTTGCTTGCCACAACAATTAGCATGGCTAGTGACTAAATTTTCATATTTGAATTTTTATTCACTATGTGTTTAGTTAAATCACCCTTAACATCCGGGAGGTGTTGAAGTTTGTGTTTTTTTGTTCAGAAGGTGTTTTCATGTCAATTAAAATCGGCTTTCGAGTCACCGGAATGTTTTTTGGGTCGGCTAAACCTATCGTCGTGGAGATTGATAATCCAAAATCATCAGTACGAGACGTGATGCTGAAGGTTTCCAAGCTCGTTGAGGAGGGAGGAGTTCCTGGAGTTGAATCATTTATTTTTAGTCCACGAAATCCATCGGACGCTGAGACACTTAGTTCCATTACGATTAAGTACTCAGAAGGGCCAAATGGCGTTTATAGCCCAGGCACCTATCACCTGGAAGAAAATTTGATGGGGAATCCGATACTCGCATTTCAGTTCTATCATTTCCGTGCCAATATGCAGCAAGTTAACAATAATAACCGTACTAACACTTTTGGAGAGCCCATCGAAGACATTTTTAAAGATGGTGACATTATCATCTGGCGCCAAATTGCAATCCTGCAGGCTCCTAATGGACTCAGGCAGGTCGAATCCCTCGCCGTCAAGGAAATCGACTCACTTAAGAGAGCCAATCTGATCTAGCATGCGCAATGTATGCTGTATGGCGAGTTGGCTAATCAATAATAGTCATTGTGGAAGAATTGAGTGTTGGTGGGTTAAGGCTTACCGCAACCCTCCAACACCATTCAGTCTATGGACAAGTCATTTGTGAAATGCCGAGAGTGCGGTGCATGGCTTCTAGGTTCATACGATGACCCCATTACTGGGTTTTACGCGTTGAACCGCTGCCGACAAATTCTTCCTGGCTCAGGGTTCCGTCTTTATTGATATCGAATTTAATAAACCTTTGGGCGGCGGCGGGGCCGTCGGGTTGGTTGCTCATGAACTCTTCGTGGGTCAATTTGCCATCCGCGTTTTTGTCTTTCGTGGCGAAGAGTTTGTTGCGATCGATTTTTGCTGTGGGTTTTTGTGGAGACGTGGCCTCAGCAGGTTTGGCTGGCGTGGCGTTGGCTTTAATCTGAGGTTTCGCCTCTGGATGGCGAGCCAGGAGTGATTTGAGCTGCTCGACAACCTGGGGCTGCTGGCTCGCCAGGTTTTCTCTCTCCAGTGGGTCGGCCTGATAATCATAGAGTTCATACTCTGCGGTCTCCGGCGAGGCACCATAGCCCTTCCACTCGACGAGGCGGTAACGCTCCGTCCGAATCGCCCGGCCCAGAATCGGCCCTTTTCCCTGAGGCGAACGGGGATAGACATGAATCACGTGATCCTTCAAGTGAGACTGGGGATGGCTTAGAACCTGAATCTGGCTGCTTCCATCGATATCGGCAGGTGAGGGCAAGCCAGCGAGCTGGCAGAGTGTGGGATAGATATCGACGGTTTCAAGCAGAGCCTTGGTTTTGACATTTTTCTGACCGCCGGGAATGGAAAACAGGACAGGAATTCGAGTGGCCTGCTCATAGTTGGAATGTTTGCACCACATGCCGTGATCACCCAGATGCCAGCCATGATCGCCCCAGAGGACGACGATCGTGCGATCGGTCAATTGGAGGCGATCGAGTTCATCGAGGACACGACCGACTTGAGCATCCATGTAGCTGGTGGCGGCGTAGTAGCCATGGATCAACTCCTTCTGCAGGTCTGCGGAGAGTGGGCCTTCCTGTGGCACGCCTTGATATTGGCGGAGTTCGCCCCAGTTGGTGGGGGCATAAGCCGGTGCGCCGGCCGGGGCTTTAGTGATGCTGGGGAGGGAGAACTGATCTCTCTGGTAAAGATCCCAATACTTCTGGGGAGCGACAAAGGGGAGGTGCGGCTTCACAAAGCCGACGGCGAGAAAGAAGGGTTCATTGGGCTTTTGGCTGGCCTGCTGCAGACGGAGCATTGCCTCCTGAGCGATTTTTCCGTCGGCATAGGTTTCATCGGAAACGTTGGCAGCTTCGATCACTGCACCGCGCGGGAGGCCGGCGGCTGATTTGTTATCAAATAGAGCTTCTTCGCGAGTCAAACCTTGTGGGGCTTTGCTTTCTGGCAAGGCATAACCGACGACGTTGGCTTTGAAGTGCGGGACACTCCAGGAGGCCTGGTCTTCGCCGTTGCCGTGACCGACATGAAAGATTTTTCCGAGTGCTGCGGTGTGATAGCCCTGCTGTTTGAAGAACTGGGGCATGGTGATGGCGTTGGGCCGGGATTTCCGGAAGTTGGTACCCAGATCGTAAATGCCCAGCGTCTGCGGGCGCAGGCCTGTGAGGAGTGCATTGCGTGAGGGCGAGCAGACGGCCTGATTGCAATAGGCACTTTCAAACAGGACGGCTCGGGAAGCCAGTCGATCAATATTCGGCGTTTTTGCCAGAGGATCGCCATAGCAACCCAGCGTGGGCTTGAGATCGTCGACGCAGATCAGCAGTACATTCGGCTTATCGCTTGCCGCGACGAGCTTGAGGCCCATCGACGGACTGACGATGGCCAGCAGCAACAGGATCGATCGCAGCGCGAGAAGGTGGTCGAGCCAATGGTTGTGAATCATAGAGGTTCTCAATGCGTGATGAAGGGACAGGGCCAGAAGTGGTGAATTGAGAGCACGGATGCCACGTTCACTGGGCCGACATCGAGAAGAGTCTGATTTGTCGCACGAGTCAAGAGCTTGACCTACTGAGGGCAGGTGTATGGGGATATCACCTCATGAAAAACTGCGGAAGGCTGATTCTTGGATTGTGTGGCACAGGCAGGGCGAGATTCAGACACGGGAAAATGAGTCACCCCCGTAGAAATTCTCTACTTAAAAAAAGATCGCTCTCAGTGCATGACGCGCTGAGAGCGATGATCGATTCCACGGCTGATTACTAGGAAAGCTTATATCACTTTGAAAGCCTGACGATGAATGCTGACTTTCTCAATGAGCGACTGCACTTCAGTAAACTTAAAAAGCATATTCGGAATTCATGAAGGTATCGAGATCGAGACTCTGCAGTTGCGTTCATTTCGAGGCAAGTTAACGAGGTACTCATCAATGCTGATTATCCGCCTTAAAAGTCGAGATCCACAATGCGGCCCATGATCAGCCGTACCCATTTCACATCGACTGTTTTCTGGCCGTCGATCGTTTTCGTGACCTGGATGCCGTAGATGTGTGGAATTCCGGGGATGAGTGGTGTTTCAGATTCCAGTCGCCAGTGATCCTGATACCAGCGTGGTTTTAATCCACGGGCAGTAATATCTGCTGATTCAGGGACATTCCACAAATCGACAATCGCTGTTCGCGGATGCTTATCGTCGGGAACGAGTCGCGAACGTCTTTGATAGGTCGTTCCCAGAGTTCCTGGCGGTGGCGAAATTCCATCGCGATTGGTTGCTGGCGAGAGGATTCCCTGCCGAACCGTCAGACCGGCACCCGGCGGCACCTGTGGCTGCACTGGCAACATCTCGGTAGGGGTTGCCACTGGAGGCTGAAACACGCCCGTCGATCCCGGGACGCCTGCCGGCGCCATTGCAGGTGGTGGGACGACGCCGGGAGCCATCATTGACTGAGCGGGCATGGGTTGAGGAGGCACAGGTTGAGGGACTAAAGGCTGAGGGACGACAGGTCGCACCGCAGGAATTGGGTTGTACCCCGCATCCTGTGCAGGGACGTGCTCGACAATCACCAGCGTGACCACTGGTAGAGCTGCTGCCAGGCAGGCCCGCTTCCAGTTCAGAAAATGTTCGGTTCGAAAGGATAACAAGCCAGTTCCTCCATCTTGAGAGGCGTTTTCAGGAAACTCAGGCTTCCTGGTGAAGTCGATGCAGCTCATGGAAATTCATGGGCATTCAGGTGAAACGTACCACATGAGTTCCTGCTGGCCGATTCACGACATTGCTAAAAGAAGATTTGTCGTTTTGAGTTCTCCAGAATGTCATGGGAAATCAGCCAGCGAAAGTTTTCCGTCTAAGTGGATTAAAGCGATCCCCGTCGAGCTTGGTTGCGAACGACTTCTCTATGTGGCAGAGTAACTTTACGCTCGCAGCAATGTTCCCTTTTTGAACTGATTCATGCGGAGTTGTTGTGAAATCCTTACCGATCGTGGGCCGTTTCAAGCCTTTTGCTGCCGTTTGCCTCGCCATCCTGGCTGTGAGTTGTTCTGGTTCACTTTTCGCAGATGATGCCATTGCTGATCGCTTTGCCGCCTCTTTCGAGCATGGGGCGGTCGCCGCTGATCATCCCTTAGCGAGTGAAGCGGGCGCTCAAATGCTGCGTCAGGGTGGCAATGCCGTCGATGCTGCTGTCGCCACGTCGTTCGCGCTTTCGGTTGTGAGGCCTGCCAGTTGTGGTATTGGGGGCGGTGGATTTATGGTCATCTGGAAGGCGAAAGAGCAAAAAGTTTTCGCCCTCGATTACCGTGAGATCGCACCGGCAGCCGCCACGCCAGAGATGTTTATCGAGGCCCCGATGAGCAGTCGCCGCGGAGCGAAGGCTGTCGCCATTCCGGGTACAGTTGCCGGTCTTTGCCAGGCTCTCAAAGAACATGGCACGCTCGATCTGGCCACAGTTCTGGCACCTGCCATTCGGATGGCACGCGAAGGCTACGCCATCGACGAGCACGATCTTGCAATTCAGGCCGAAACTCTCAAGACGTTAGGCCAGCGCGATGCAGAGTATGCCGGACTCTACAATCGCTATCTCAATGCCGGCAAAACATGGAAGCTCGGCGAGAAGTTTTACTCCCCCCAACTCCCCGCACTCGAAGCGATTGCCAAAGATGGCCCCCAGGCGTTCTATGAAGGCACCATTGCCCGCGAAATGGCCCAGTGGATGAAAGAGCATGGCGGCATTATCACGGCTCAAGATCTTGCCAATTACAAACCCCGGCCACGCACTCCTCTGCAGCTCGATTGGCGGGGAGGCAAAGTCTATACCATGCCTCCTCCATCCAGTGGCGGGATCTGCCTGCTGCAAGTCCTGCAGATTCTCGATGCCTATGGTGAAAAGCACCCGGCACAATCACTCAAGGTACTGGGCCATAACACCCCGAAAGGCCTGCATCTACTGACAGAAGCGATGAAGCATGCCTATGCCGATCGCGCTGAGTTTTTGGGCGATACGGACTTTGTCCAAGTCCCTATGGAGAAACTTCTCTCGCGTGAGCATGCCCGCGATCTGGCCAGCCGCGTCGATCTGACGAAGACATTTCCACCCGAACATTACGGCAAGTTCGCCCCTCTGAATGATGCCGGCACCAGCCACCTTTCGGTGATTGATCGCGATGGGAATGCCGTCGCCTGCACCGAGACCATCAATCTCACCTATGGCAGCTATGTGGTTCTTCCCGAATCAGGCATTATCCTGAACAACGAAATGGACGACTTCGCCGCTGTCCCTGGCAAGCCCAATGCGTTTGGTCTTCTTCAAAGTGCCAGCAATGAAGTTCAGCCCGGCAAGAAACCACTTTCGAGCATGACACCCACACTCTTTATCAAAGATGGCCAGGTACAGGTGGCTGTTGGAGCTTCCGGTGGGCCCAGGATTATCTCCTCGACCATCCAGGTCTTTCTCAACAGCACTGAGCATCAACTGGAACCTGCTGCGGCGGTGGCCAGCCCAAGAATCCATCACCAGTGGATGCCGAATACGCTGGTGATTGAGAACAAACTGGAAGATCTCGGCGAAGAACTGGCTGCCTTTGGCCACGAAATTTCGCAGCGATCATCTCTCGCCATTACCCAACTCGTGACGAGAAGAGATGGCAAGCTGTGGGCCGTCAGCGATCCCAGAAAGCATGGCCAGCCTGCGGGGCATTAATTCAATTTCCGCTCGATCATCGAGTGGCGGAAAATGCAAGCAGCGATTGTCACGCCCCAGGAACGCAAAAACCTCTGCTCGGGAAACATCTCAGACTCGGAAACATCTCTGAGCAGAGGTTGGGTATCGAATCCCCACAATTGAGGCGAAAAGGCTATGGTTTCGAGACCTTGCAGGTGAATGTGCAGGTCTTTTCACCAATGACCCATTGAGCCTTAGCCGTCTGGCCAGTGCTGAGTGTCATTCTTGGTGCCAGGAGCGTGTGGCCTTTGCTCTTCATCTGCAAACTGACTTGATGGGTCGTCTGGGGCTCGATTGTTCCCGTGGTGACAGCGATCTCGATGCTCTCGTTCGGATTCTCCATCAACAAATTCCCGGTACTCGCAGGTCTCATCAATATCTGCGGTGCGGCGAGAGTTTGCGTTTTTCCGTGAATGGTCTCTTCGAGCAGGCACTCGACCACAAATGCTGGCTGAGGCTCTTCGGCAGCCCCCGCCCGATTCTCATGAGTCATCATGGTCACGGAAACCACAGCGACGAGCGCCGCACATGCCGAGATCATTATCCGTAACATGTTCGTCATCTCCTTTTGGTCAAGGCAAAATCACCGAACTTCTGACGTGTCGAACAAGACGCAAAGATCCTTTCCTTCCCAGATTCCGTCAACATCAACTTCGGCTGACCCTCTCTTCATCAACCCACCGCGATCCACTGACATCCATTATCCTTCCACGATACAATCCAACGACTCAGACTCAGCCTTCACCTCAATACACGGAAGCAGCGTTCGGCATGGAAACGATTCAGGGACACCTCTACGACTTTCCCAAGTACTACGACCTGATCTTCGGCTCCGACTGGAAAGCCGAGTTCGACTTTCTTCAGGCCGCTTTCGAGCGCTATTCCAAGAAACCGGTGACAAGATTGTACGAGCCAGCGTGCGGCACAGGCCGCCTGCTCATCAAGCTGGCCGAAGCCGGTTATGAAGTGGCCGGGAACGACCTCAATCCGCACGCCGTCAAATTCTGTAACAACCGGTTTGTGCGCAAGGGCTTTGAACCTGTGGCGACCGTGGGGGACATGGCCAACTTCAAGCTCCCCAAAAAGGTGGATGCCATGTTCAACATGATCAACACCTTCCGTCACCTGCCCGATGAGGCGGCTGCGGAAAGTCATCTGGAGTGTGTTGCCAATCACCTCGTTAAAGGGGGGCTCTACCTGCTGGGACTGCATCTGACACCTCTCACGCCGCAGGTTTGTACGGAAGAGTGCTGGTCGGCTACCAAGGGGAGCCTGACGGTTAACTCGCGGCTATGGTCAATTGATATCAATCCTAAAACGCGCATTGAGCGGATCGGGATGAACTATGATGTCTATACACCCACGAAGCAGTTTCGCATCGAGGACGAAACCACCTTCCGTACGTATACCGCCCAGCAGATGGCCATGCTGCTGCTGCAGGTTCCGCAGTTAGAGCTGATTGCCGTCCACGACTTCCGCTATGATATCGACGGCGAAATCACGATCTCCGGCGATACGGAAGACGTCGTCTACGTCTTCCGGAAAAGGTAAATACTATTCTAGCATGAATATTATCTATGTAGGGTGGGTTAAGGCTCTGCGCAACCCACCTTGAACTTCTCGGAATCATGACTCATGCAAACCTTTGAGCAGATCTGGGAATTCTCCCGCACTAATTCCTGGTCATGGGGTTACCCCACAGTCGTCATCTGCGGTGTGCTGCTCCTCATGGCCCTTTCATGCATTCGTTCGCCTGCCTGGCGACGAAGCCTGAAAGTGATCACCGCGATTGTTTTGACGATCCTGGCGACGGAGTTTGCAGGCCTCGAGATTATTGAGAAGTGGCAACTGCGTCGAAATTGGGCTGCTGCCCATCGGGAACAGCTCACACCTCGTCAACAGGATGCGTTGATTACTGATGGGGCCAATCTCACCCTGGGGCCTATGTTTTCTGGAGCACAGGCCGCGTTCATATTTCTTGGCACAGGAGTGGTGTTATACATCCTGCGATTGATCGCATTACGAATCTCCGCCAGTGAAGCGGAAATCAGTGAGATGCGCTAGAGTCCTTTCCCGTTTTTTAGTATGCATTTCATGAAGAAAAGACGAGGTGACACCAGTTTCACAAGGAGTTCAATGGTTTATTCCAAGGCAAAAAAGGTTATTGGATGAGTCGATTCAGATAATATATTGTTAACATCACGACAAAAAACAAGATTGGCGAAACTCCTTGATCAAACTGAATACTTACTTGCTGACCTCTCCTGAATCGAACCCAAAAGAAGACTATCAACAGTGATAATAACGTCACTGTGGCTACGGCGCTTCTTGCAAGAAAAGACCAGGGAGTCAACGTTCTTAACAGATCAGTAAGTACCGTAATTGGCATATACAGATAAACAAAGGCTTTGGATAGAATCGCTACTGCCACGAGGACGATTGCCGCGCGACTATCGAAGGGCTTGTCTGGCATATCGCTTTCTTCATCACTCATCTGTCGACACTTTCTGTTGACCTTCTTTTCTGTTTTGCATGCCATGCCGAAGCAGATCCCACAGCCCCGCATAGCGGAAGCTCGGATCGACATAATGCTCCAGAACATAAAAGCAGAAGTAATAGGTTCTGCACGAAGCCCAGATGGTGATCAGCAATAAGATCAGGGCCTGCAACGAGAACTGCGGTGCCAGCAGCAGACCTCCAGAGATGATTGCCAGCAAAGCAAACAATGCTCCTTTCATCTTGAGAAGTGCGGGAGATTTTATGTCCATGGCCAGTATCCTTCATGAGCGGCAGTACGTCATGCCTGCGGTACCAGGCGGAAAGTCTGCCACACGATGCTCCGATCTTCCTCACTTTCGATGTTCTCAATGACCTGTCGTGCAGTGGCATAGGAGTTACGGTAGTCCTCCATCTCACCGGCCACATAAGCGGCGTGGGCGTGAATCGTGTGGACAAAGGCCATCTCCCAGTCGGGAGTCTCTGCCCGATTGACGAAAAAGTTCCGCATGGAATTTGCCAGCGATCGTGCGACGACTCCATGACCAAGTACAGCATGCACTTCAGCCAGCAGCATCGTCGCCCGCTGCTGATTCAGTTCTGTACCGATCTGTGACCAGTGCCATGCCGATATGTGAGCGGCAGTCAGCATCTCCAGATCTTCTGCGTGAGATCGCTCTCGATTCGTCAGTTCCCAGGCCCGGTTATTGGCCTCCACTGCGATACGTCGATGCCAAGTTTGCTGTGGAGCAATTGATTCCTCCATATTTTACCTTACGTCATTTTACCTTACGTCTGGCAGAGCAAAGATTCATTCAATGACATCCGCCGATTGAATCTCAACGACTCGCCAGGTGCGAGATTTTTTTGTGTGAATAACGAAAATCCGAGAAACTCCAGATTCAAAGCATCCTGATTGCTGTAACCTTTACAGGTTCACCGCCACGTTCTCAAAAAACAGGAAAACCTTTTGGAAGCTATGCCCATTGTCCTCATTGGTGGAGGAATTTTTGTTCTCGGTCTGATGGCTGTGATGGCCCTGTTTCTTCTCAGGCTTTTGAGCACACCTGCCGAGAGAGATCCGGTCGATCAGCACGAACTCCAGCAAAGGCGTGATGAACGAAAAGCCCGCTTTCAAAAACTGCTGACAGATCTCCCCACATCGACCAGAGACGAGATCATCGACCTCATCGGTCAACGCCAGAAGATCGCAGCGATCAAACTCCTCCGCGATGCCACCGGCATGGGCCTCAGAGAGGCCAAAGAGGCCGTCGAGTTACTCGAATAAGTGGCAAGCCCCACACATCCCAGCACCACAAACACCGAATCCGTGGCATACTCTTCCTGACTGGCGAAACACAGCTGCTGCAACAATTCACCGAAATCCGTCCTAACGGGTCAGCTTCAACATCAGCTTGCTGTTCGATTCGAGCTTAGGCAGCGGCAGGATTGTCTCCGATTCCGACTGGGCCTTGAGCTTGAGTGGCAAGACAACGGTGAACACACTCCCTTTGCCAAACTCGCTCTGCAATCTGACTTCGCCACCCATGAGCCGGGAGAGTTCACGAACAATCGACAGGCCCAGCCCCGTCCCTTCATACTCGCGTGTCAGAAGATCTTTCTGACCAGGTGTTGATTGCCCCTGCCGGAACTTTTCAAAGACCCGCTCCTGTTCTTCGAGGGGAATACCAATCCCGGTGTCTTCGACTATCAATGCGAAATGATCCAGGACTGGAGGCGCATCACCTGCTTCGATGGTCTCCGTCTGTTCTTCAGGAGATCGTTCGGCCGGGCAAAGATCCACCTTCACCCGCACCTTGCCACCATCCGGCGTAAACTTAATGGCATTCGACAGCAGGTTTCCGAGGATCTGCTGCAGTTTGCCTGCATCCTGCCATAGCAAAGGGACCTCGGGAGAAACTTCGCTCGTCAACTCGAGATGCTTCTTTTCCGCCAGTGGCATCAATGAACCCACTTGCCGCTCGACCAGATCGTAAATCGAGAAGTCGCTCGGGTGCAGTTCCATCCGGCCACTTTCAATCTTCGCCAGATCGAGCACGTCATTAATCAGGTTCAATAAATTCTTACCAGCCGTCTGAATGTTGGAGACATATCGCCGCTGTTTATCCGGGAGTGTCGAGGTCGATAACAGAACTTCGCTGAAACCCAGAATCGAATTGAGCGGCGTTCTCAGTTCATGGCTCATCGTTGCCAGAAACTCGTTCTTGATCTTATTCAGTTCAAACAGTCGCAAGTTCACCTGGGCGAGTTCATCCACTTTACCGTCAAGATCATGATTCACATGCTGCAACTCTTCCTGCACAGTCACCAGATGCCTGAGCATGCGGTTAAAAGCATGCGACAGTTCTTCAAACTCATCGCCCGTACGAATATCGGCCCGCATATCGAGACTTCCACGGGCAATCGCATCGCTCACATCTTTTAAGTGCAGTACGGGTTTAACAATTACATAGCGCACAATCGCATAAGCAGCGAGCATGGCCAGAAATGCCGTCACAATGGCCGTCGTCAGCAGAATGGCATTGTTCCATGCCAGCGATCGCTGGGTCTTCTCCAAAGGGAACGAAATCTTCACCATGCCGATGAGATCACCCGCCCGCAGCCTCGGGTTTTTATTGTGCTGCCGATGGCAATCGAGACAGGAATCTGTCGCATAGACACCGCCGTAGTAAATATATTGCTGCCTCGAACGATCTCGAATGACTTTAATGACTTCCGATTCACCGCCGCGAATCGCTTCGAGAGCAATATGCCCCTCACCATCGAGGGGCCTGGCCGAAGGATTCGAAAGCTCGGCGTTTAATAGCGTCCAGCTATAATCCTTGAGTTCTTCCGGTTTCAGTTCAGCTGCCATGCGCTCGACGTTATCGGTACCGATATTCCCGCTATCCGACCATTTCCAGTGCTTCTCCATGACGATCGGAGCCACGAGCAACCGGGCGGTGGTCTGATTCTGCCGGAACACGAGATCGGTGGTTTGCCTGGCATAAATATAGAAGCTGCCGGTAATCAATAGTAACAGACCGCTACCGAAGAGGAGTCGGCATTTGCGTTCGAGGCTGGTTTCTCCCAGCATGCGTTTAATCGAGCGATACGACATGACAGCATCAAACTCCTGTATCCGTCATCTCAGGAGCATACTGCATGGCGACGATGCACAGATCATCGCGTTGCGATCGATCATCGGCGAAGGCCTCAATCCTTTCGACCAGATTGGCTACAAACTCTTCGGCTTTCCATTCCTGCTCTTTGAGCATGGCCACAATGCGATCGCGACCGAACATCTCTTCTTCGGCATTCATAGCTTCGGTCACGCCATCGGTATAGATCACGATCATTTCGCCGGGTTCTAGGTGGAACTCGAGTTCGTTATAAATCGTTTCGAGAGGTGCTAACCCCAAAGGCATTCCCGAAGCCTTCAGTCCCAATAGTTCGACCTCGCCCGACTTCCGACGAATCAGCGGTAGTAAATGACCGGCATTCACCACCTTTCCCGTACCGCTTTCAGGGCGGATAATCACCATCAGCATCGTCACAAAGCGATGCCCCAGGCCACCGGCACTCATTTCTCCATTGAGTGCCCGCATCACATCCGGCCAGTTCGCTTCTGCGATCACCCGGTAGCGGGTCGCTGCATAAAGTCTTGCCATGAGTAATGCAGCGGGTACTCCTTTCCCCGCGACATCCGCAATCGCAACAGCGAGTTCATCACAACCCGACTTTGGTGGCTGTGGTATATAGTCAAAGTAATCGCCCCCGACTTTACGGGCTGCTTCATAAAAATCGGCGAATCTCCAGCCACGCAGGGTGGGCTTCGATGAGGGCAGAAATCCGAGTTGTACCTGTGCCGCAAACTGCAGCTCGCGATCCATCTCCCGCTGGCGCACCACGGCCTCATGCATCGCGGCATTTTCCAGCGCTAGCGTGACGGGCTTACTGACGCTCACCAGCAATTCCAGATCTTCATCGCCAAATGGCTGCATGAGATCCAGCGTGCTTAATTGAATCACGCCTAAAGTCTGAGTGTTACTTCGCATCAATGGCACGCACATCACGGAGCGAATTTTCATCGAGGCCAGCGATTCACTCCGCTGAAATCTTCCATCTTCCGAAGCATCAGCCGAAAGTATGGCCTGCCCGGTTTCCAGGGCCTTGTTGATGATGGTCATGCTCACTGGCACGAATTCCTGCTGATCTCCCATTCGCGACCACGTTGCGCGGATGGCCAGCCGCTCTGCAGGATTGTGATCCCATGCAGGACTCCCCTCGGCTTCGTCGTCACTTCGCAAGAGGAAGAAGCCATACTCGGCTTGCGGGAAAATGCGAAATAACGCTCTCAGTACAGCCGGCAGAACATCCTCGATATCGAGCATGCCGCCCAATGCCGATGCAATTTCCAGAATCGACTTGAGCTTCACTTCCGGTCGGACGTTAATTCGAATGCCATGCCCTGTGGCTGCATCTAACGTCGAAATAATCGACGAACTGCCATCTTCGCCGCCCATGCCTGCGAAAGGTTCATCGCTGGTCTCGGGAATCGTCTGCCGCCCGGCAGGCTTGGCGGAATTTTTGCCGCTTTCCGACCTGGCGATCTTCGAGCGACCAGATTCTGTCAGGTCGATCGATTCATTCGAAACAGAAGATAACCCGCCCTGCTCTCCATCAGCAGACCGGCTGCCCAAATCTCGCGGCCTCATCCGGCGTGTTAACGGGCCTGCCTGAAATTCGAAGACGAAGTCACAGATGCGCAGAAGATCACCATCCCGTAACTCGCGCGGGCCGGGGATCAATTCATGATTGACGTGCGTTCCATTCAGACTACGAAGATCTTCAACCCGATATTGGCCATGCTCTCGCAAGATCTGTGCGTGATGCCGGCTGACCGATTGGTGATCCAGCACGATCTGGCTTGTCGCGTGCCGACCCAGAATCATGCGAGGCTCACGCAACTCGACGATCTGACCAACAACCGGCCCTTTAATGACCTTCAGACTGGCCACTCTCCATTGCTCCCGGGAACAGTGCGACAACTCGACGGGTTCTGCCCATTTTGACTGCCTGCCACCTGACAGACTTCCGCCTGTGGCGAAACGACTTGAATTAGATTAACCCAAAATGCCACTCAGAGGCAGTCCAACTCTTGCCGCGACATTCAATAAGCGTCTTTCAACTTCCAGTCGGCAATCAGCCAGCCCACTAAAAGACCGATGGCCGCCCCGGCCAGCACATCACTGGGAAAGTGAGAAAGCGATTGCACTCGCTGCACTCCCACGAGGCATGCCAGAATTACAAACCAGGTTTTTCCTCGACGATACAACGTCGAAAGTGCGACAGTCAGCCCGAAAGCTGTCGCAGTATGTCCGGAAGGAAAGCTGTGGCTGGCCACTTTTCCCTCCAGAAATGGGAGTATCGAGGTGATGGTTGTCGTGATTTCGACGTTCGCCAAATCCAGCTCGCGCGGTCTTTGCCGTTCGATCAACTGCTTGGCGACATCAGCAGTCAGCCCCGCTCCCAGCGATGCAGCCAATAACCAGGGCAACAGCCGCTTCTTCGCAGGATCCAGAACACCCACCGTCACAATAATCAGCAGCGTCCCAACCGCATGGCCATAATACTCGGCTGCTTCAAAAAACTCGCGGACGATCCCCGGTGCCCGGTGCGCATGCACCCACCTCGCCACCGGCAAATCCCACTGAAAAGCGAGCATCGCACCCGCCACCAGGGCCGCCAGCAGTGCCAATCGCTGCTGCCAGATTTTTTTGCCTGGCGATGATCCCCGTGGCCCTGACGCCGAGGCGAGAACTTCCCTGGCAACACTTTCACTCAATCCCGCGTCTCCCTCCATCCTTGGTCAACCTGACAATGGGCCAGCCGTCAACCACCGGCGGTGCAGCGTAACTCTTTTCGCTGTAAGTCACTTCGTGGAAAAGAGCCTATCAGAAATCAGGCCCCGGCACGAATGATTCTCAGTGTTCCTCATCGAACAAGGGAGTATCAAGCCTGCCGGTTTTGCGGATTCTACCGCCAGCAGGGATTTCTGCCGACCGCAGCTTTCGAGAGGAAACCGGCCTCAGGTCCACTCTCTTGCCACGGAATCGGTTTTCGTTAGACTATGCTGATCGGTGGGGCGACCACTTCCCGCCGATGCTGGAGAGGTGGCTGAGTGGTCGATAGCACCGCTTTGCTAAAGCGGCGTGGGAGTCAAATCCTACCGCGGGTTCGAATCCCGCCCTCTCCGCTTGCCGCAAAGCCAAAGCTCTTCGATATTTCCATCGAAGAGCTTTTTCGTTTTTCGGGTGATTGTTGGCTCTCGATACCAAGTTCACCCAGCCTGACCTTGGCAAATGGCGTCCAGAGGATCGTGCCCTCGTTCTCATCTCGATGTTGAAGAATGCGGTATAGCATGGCGGCCGGGTGCGATGTAGCGTGAGATGACAAAGGGCGATTCGTCACAACTCGTTTGAGATAACACGCATCGAGATTGATAAGTGCATGCCGCACCGCCGAAGTGCGGTAATGTTTCACCGCACTTCGGCGGTTGAATACCTGTTATCTGCCTAATGAAAGGTGGCCTTTGTGGTGCGACAAGAGCATGTATTGACTGTGTTCGTGGCTTCACCAGGTGACGTCGAGACTGAACGCGGAAAGATTGAAGACGCAATTCGTGAATTAAATATTTCTTGGAGCCGTGAACTGGGTGTTCGTCTCGATCTCGTGCGATGGGAAACCCACGCATACCCAGGATTCGGCGTCGACGCTCAAGATGTAATTAACGAACAAATTCCTGAAGACTACGACCTCTTTGTTGGAATCATGTGGTGTCGATATGGAACCCCCACTGGACGTGCGGGATCGGGGACGGTTGAAGAATTCGAGCGTGCTAAAGCCCGTTACGATGCGGACAAAAACTCCGTTCAGCTGATGGTCTACTTCAAAGATGAACCTATACCTCCGAGCCAATTGGATCCCGCACAACTTGCGAAAGTCAATAGCTTCCGGAGTTCTCTGGGCAATGAAGGAGGGTTGTATTGGAAGTTTACAGACATCGATCATTTTGAAAAACTGATTCGACTGCACCTAACCCGGCAGGTCCAAGCATGGAAATCTCGGCAGACTTCGCAAGACACGTCCATAAACTATGGACACTCGCCAAACGAGGCCGACAAACCGTCTGACGAACATGACGACGATGGAATCCTCGACCTGATGGAGGTGTTTCAAGACAAGTTCGCGGAACTTCTTGAAATAATACAACGAATTACGACGGCAACGGAAGATGTCGGCACGAAAATGACGCAGCGAGCCGCTGAGATGAACTCGCTTCGTAGAGATCCCAAGGGCAATATAAACACAAGAGAAGCCAAGCGAATTATATCTAAGGCGGCAACGGACATGAACCAATTCACGGCTCGAATCGATGCTGAATTGCCTTTCTACAACGATGCCATGAACACTGGAATGAATTCGTTTATCAAAGCCGCAACTATGTCTGTAGATTTGGAAAACGACACAGAGGAGTTACAACAGGGGTTGGATGCAGTGATATCCTTGCGAAGCAGTCTTGCGACATCAAGACAATCTACAGTTACGTTTCGCGAGTCTATTGCTTCACTGCCACGAATGACGACCACATTTAACAAGGCAAAACGTGGAGCTGTTGCAGCGATTGATAGGCTATTGGGCGAGTTCACTAATAGCGATCAGTTGTTAGTGGAATCCGAAGAGGTGATTCGAGAATTGCTCGATGAACCAGACGGCCCATAACAAGACAATGCACCCGAGTTGCGGATCGGGCGTTACCTGAACTCAAAAGTCTCTTGGCGGCAACCGGGTGATTTTGGTCGTTATGTAGCTGAAGTCGAGGCATCCGGATTGAAACGTCATCTCGCAATCGGCGACATTCATGGCTGCTATGACGCGTTGCGAAAACTCTGCGATTTCGTCGAGCTTGGACCTGAAGACACGATCATTACTCTTGGGGACTATCCAAATCCCGGCCCCGACACAAATGCCGTTCTGGATTGGCTTATCTATCTCCAGTCTGCTTACGATATTCGGCCACTGCGCGGCAACCATGACATCATGATGTTGAACGCTCGTGAAGACGATTCCAGCTACCGCAAATGGATTGATGTCGGCGGTGACAAAACTCTTCAATCGTACGCGCCTTTTGATGGCGACACCGGCTCACTCAGTGACATACCCGAGTCGCACTGGGACTTTCTCGAAAATAACCTGCTCTCCTACTTTGAAACAGAAACGCACTTTTTTGTTCATGCCAATGCGTACCCGGAGATATCGCTAGCCGATCAACCTGATTTTATGTTGTACTGGGAACCGTACGATAATCCACCGAAACACGAATCAGGCAAAATCATGGTCTGCGGTCACACGTCTCAGAAGTCTGGGTTACCGATAGCAAATTCAAATGCCGTTTGTATTGACACATGGGCCCATGGCGGCGGATGGCTATCTTGTTTGCACGTGGAATCGGGTATGATCTGGCAATCCAATCAACACGGTGAGACACGTCGTCTCTGGCTGGATGAACTTCGCTGCGATGATGCAGAATAACATAAGAAATGCACGGGAGTTGCGGGTTGCGCGAATCCTGAGATCAATGTCGTTCGCCGCGGCCCGGTGATCTCGGTCGTTCTGCCATCAGGCGAAACACGGAATGACAACATCTGAACCAACTCTAGAAATGGTCGCCTTCTACGAGCGGCGAACCCAGGAGCACATCGATCGTGTCCGTCGATGCCTGAATGTGATGGCATCTTTAACCGAATACGCCGCTGAACTCATTGAGCGTGCACGCATTCATGACGCGTCAAAATACGGAACCGAAGAACGGATACCGTACATCTGGCTCACCGAATTCCATCGCTGCCGCCGCATTGGCGAACCATTCTCATACCCTGACGGAATGGAAGAACGTGTTCGATCGGCAATCCATCACCACGTGACGACGAACCGCCATCACCCCGATTTTCATACTGACCCGAACGACATGACCGATGTCGACCTGATCGAAATGGTCTGCGATTGGACAGCGATGTCGCTGGAGTTCGGGGAAGACAAAGGTAGTGCGCGCGGATGGGCGGACAAGACCATCGGTAATCATTTATACTTAAGCGAGTCCAAACGCCAGTTCGTCTACGCTATGATCGACCTACTGGACTCCAGCCTCGAATCGGATGCGTAGCAGATGCAGAACCATCCAATGCACCCGAGCGTCAGGGTGGCCCCAGTTGAAATTCTGATTTCTACCGGCATGGCAAAGCCACGTAAGGTTTGATTGCCCGTCAGCGACGGCAGTTCGGATTTAGTCTCATTTCAAGCGACAAACGAGAGTCACTTGCTGGCTGATGCCTTAAACGTCTTCTGCCTGAGGCCCACAGATAGCTCGAAGACGAGCAACCTGTGCCACCCTGCGATTCGAGCGAATTCAGGGAAACAAGGTCTATGGTCGCCACCGGGTTACCTTTATTGTAGGGGAAGGCATGAAAGTCGAAGTTGTTCCTCCCTGTTCCGACTGGAGGACCTGGCAGGATGGGACCAGAAATGTTGTCACCGATTCAGTCACTCAACCCGCGTACCGCGATCCGACTCGGTGCGGCGTATGGCGATGGAACAGTGTGGTTCTCGCTCGAAGATTCGGAAGGTCGTATCGCGCATATCTGTATTGACGGACGTGACGGAAGTCAAACACGTTATCGATTGTTCGATGGAGCACGGCATCCAAACTCGCCTGATACAGTGCTCATTGAACTGGGGGCACCCGAAGAGGGAGTCATTGTATCATTAGCTTCTACATGGCTCGATTCGGGTACGCCGAAGGATCTTGGATTGACAGAATTTGGCTGGGATTTGATTTGTGACACGCTTCTTCGGATTGGCGAGTCGCACTGAAGGGCCGAAGAAGTTCCTGAGCCAAAGTGGCGGAACAGCATGGATTGACACGGAAACTCGCAGTGTGGCCCCGGTTGAAACTCTGATTTCTACCGGGGTGGCAAAGACACACAAGGTTTGATTCCCCGTCAACGAAGGCAGTTCTTATTCAGCCTCATTTCATGCGAGAAACGAGAGTCACTTGCTGGCTGATGCCTTCAACCTCTCCTGCCTGCGGCCCACAGGTAGCTCGAAGACGAACAACCTGTGCCACTCCGCCGCAACTCGCTGGTAAAATTGAGATTGATAAGTGAAATGGGTCTGGTAGTCTCAGTGAAGTTTCTTTTGACAAAGAGAGTTCGTCGATAAGAGAGCAGAATGTTTGGCATTAGCTACCGATGCGATTCCTGCGACTTTACGTTCTGCTCGGGATGGTCGCATCACTCTGCTGGGCAACATGTGGTGTGCAGCAACTGCGCCGCTCACTTCATTCTTGGCGAAGGCCAATCAGAATGGGGCGCGAAAATTGGTGAGCAACTTCAATTGCTTACGGTTGATGGCGAACATGATGTGCCAACCGGCGTCTTTATTACAGTGCTGGAAAGGAATTCGGAGAACGCACACCTGCCGGAAAAGTATGGCGTTTCGCGATTGGCGTTTGATCCTGTTTCGTGTCCCCATTGTGAAAGTCTTGGCTCGCTGAGACAGTGGTTTGACGAGAATGCTTCATGCCCAAAATGCTACTCTGGGACAATACACCGCCATGGTTCATGTATATACTAAGCGAAGGACCTGGCATTGCATTTGACCGAGGGTCGGAGAGTGAACTCAGACGTTCGTAAGGTCCATTTTCCATCCTCAACGTAGTTTCTTTTGATAAACAATGTAAAGCTGCACCACCCGCCGCTGCCCAATCTCATACTAAAACCATGCAAGACTCACGAACCCTTTCCACCGCACGAGTGCTGCCCTATTCACCGGAGGCGATCTTCTCGGCATTTGCATCGGCGCCGGTGCTGGCATCGTGGTGGGGGCCCGATGGATTTACAAACACGTTCGACGCCTTTGACTTCACCGTGGGTGGCAAGTGGATCTTTACCATGCATGGGCCGGATGGTACCAACTACGCCAATACGAGCTACTTCGAGGCACTTGAGCCGGGCAAACTTGTTGTCATTCGGCATGACTGTCCGCCCTACTTCACACTCACAGTGCGCCTGTCGAAAGTCGATGGAGGCACGAACCTGACATGGGATCAAACCTTTGATGACGCAGCGACAGCTCAAGCCGTCAAAGCCAGAGTGGGAACCGCGAACGAAGAGAACCTAAACCGACTCACTCTCGCACTTGGCCAGGGAACCCAATGATTTGGAAATTGATCCCTGAAGTGCAATCCCCCGCACCGGCACTACCGATACTATAAACTCAACATAATGAACCGTTACACATGGAGCCGCGGGTCGCGCGAATCCTGAGATCAATGTCGTTCGCCGCGCCCCGGTGAACGGTGGGGTTCGAATACCAATAGCATGAGTATGCCTCAACCGATCTTTGTCGCACTTATCGGCTCTACGGCTGAAAGAGTCTATCGCGCCAAGAAGTTTTTTCGTCTCAGCACACCCGGATTAGGGCCGTTCTACTTGGCTTCACTGGAAAGTGAGCAATCTGGCAGTATCCAGCCACTCGTTCAACTTCCAAAAAATCAGATTACCATTTGGATCACACTGGATCCTGAATCATTTTTAGCAGCAAGCCTGCAACATCAAGTTGATTCGCTGAATCCACGATACACCCGTGGATTTTATGACGAACTTTTGCCGGAACCATGTGTCCTCGTCAACATCGATCAATCCCCAGAAGAATCAAAGGCGCTACTTGCAGATCTTGCCCAGAAAATCACTAGCGCATGGTATGCATCGTCGTGACCCTACCTCTTAACACAAATGAGATATGTTTTCCGGTCAACGGCAATTGAGGAACCGGCGGATTTCATGTGATGAACGGTGATCGCTCGCTGTCTGGTCCTGGAAGTTTTTTTCTGCGGCACAGAGGCCGCTCGCCGATGAACAAGCTGTGCCGTCTTGTGGTATCGTGAGTTGAGTGGGTTTGTCGTAGAAGTGCTGCCCAACAGGCCGCTGCAGCCGAAAAGCGGCGGGCACGCGCCGGGAGCGGATTCAGCATAGGGTCTCGCTGCTCGCATTTGAGCGGCAAGGCGTAAGGCCCATGGGATTTAACCAAAGGGAGATTCGTGTGCTATTGAGACGACTCGTATGTTTCACTGTCCTGCCGTGCATGTGGTTATTCACCATCACCAACAGGGCCGTTGCGGCCGAGATTGAGCCCATTCCTGTCATTCTGGACACGGACATGGGCAACGATATTGATGATGTATTTGCGATGGGTATCCTGCACGCCCTCCACAGTCGCGGCGAATGCAAGATTGTCGCCACTACCGTAAGCAAAAACCATCCCCTTTCAGGTCCCTTCTGCGACGTCTTGAATACGTTTTACGGACGAGCAGATATTCCTATCGGGGTGTTGCAAACCGGCACAACCAGTGGTGACGGCCCCTATCTCGCCCAAGTTATGAAACCACTTGCCAATGGTTCGCCCGCATTCGCACATCGCCTGCAAACGTCGAATGACGCGCCGAATGCTGTTGCTGTCCTGCGGAGAGGATTGGCAGGCCTACAAGATGCCTCTGCTGTCGTTGTTGCGATTGGCCCTTTGACGAACATTCGCGACCTGCTCGAATCGCGACCGGATGAACACAGTCCTCTTCATGGCCGGGAACTTGTGGCTGCAAAGGTTCGGTTGCTTGTCGTCATGGCTGGAGACTTCAGCAAGCCTAAAGCGGAATTCAATATTTTTAGCGATTCAATCGCTGCCGCGAAAGTCTTCAACGACTGGCCTGGCGACGTTGTGGCGTGCCCATTTGAAATGGGTGAATGGATGCATTACCCGGAAATGAGCCTGGAAAAGGATTTTCGAGTTCCGGAGCGCCATCCCTTGCTTGTTGCCGACCTGGCAACCTTTGGTGGAAAGCGCAATGGTTTCATGGCTTGGGATCTCGTGGCTGTCCTGCACGCGGTCCGACCTGATCGCGACTACTTCAATATGTCCAAGCCGGGCAAGATTGATCTGGATTCGGAAAACGTCACACGCCTGAAGGAAGACAACGAAGGCAAGCATCGATATCTGATCCCTCGAGGCGGGCCCGAGCGTGTGCGTGAAGCAATCACAAGCCTGGCGAGTCAACCACCCTCAATTCCATGAACTCTTCACAGCAAAAAGATTGGCTCAAAAAGCCACTGAATTCGAGCGTCAGACATAGGGTTTTGATATGCATGCTTGCAGAGAGGCCCGGATTGACTCTTTGATTTCTATCAGGATGGTGAAGCAACAAGAGGTTTGATTGCCGGTCAACGGCAATTGAGGAACCGGCGGATTTCGTGTGACGAGCGGGGATTACTCGCCAACTCATACGTTTCCCAGAAAATGACTGCGCGTTATTGGTTGTGAGAACATGCTTGCCCAGAGCTGCTGTCTTTTACACACATCTCTGTATTCAAGTGTGGCTGGAGACTGCGTGGCTTAGTACGGGGTGGCTGGGGTCAAACGTCCTCGTTTGCCCCCAGGTCATGGGACTTTGATTGTTCATGGCGAACCTGTAGAAAATCAGAAAAGCTTGTTTTGGGTGCATTTGTGCTAGTGAATTCGATTGACCAGGGGGCGGATGAAGACATCCGACCCCTGCCACCCGAATATGAAAACATGACGTAGAAAGGCGTGAAGACCACGCCCTTCCGCAAAGCCTTCAGGGTCGTGCCACCCAAGAGCGTACCACCTAAGGACGGGCCACCCTAAGGTGGGAGTTGTGTGTGATAGACAGCCCAGAGCTACAAGCAGGGCACACAAAGCGGTCTTTTTTCATGGAAAACGAATGAGTTGGAGTTCACCCTCATCCCGGCCTTCTCCCGTCAGAACGGGAGAAGGAGTTGGAGGTCGATTTGCTCTCGCTCAATGGAAGATTTTCACGGGCAATGACGGTCAGGCGATGGCAGTCAGGCGAGGATGGGGTGGATGACTTCGCCATGGACATCGGTCAGGCGGTAATCACGACCCTGGAAGCGATGAACCAGTTTCGTATGGTCAAAGCCGAGCAGGTGCATGATGGTTGCCTGCACGTCGTGAATGTGCATTTTGTTTTCCGCCACGCGGAAGCCCAGATCGTCGGAGGCTCCATACGAGAAGCTGCGCTTTACGCCACCACCTGCCATCCACATGGTGAAGCAATCGGGATAATGATCGCGGCCCAGGATGCCACCGCCCGAAGTTCGTCCTTCGCGGAAAGGTGTTCGACCAAATTCGCCGCCGCAAATGACCAGTGTGTCATCCAGCATGCCCCGCTGACGAAGATCCTTCAGCAGAGCGGCTATCGGCTTATCCATCGAGCGGCATTTGTTGGTGAGCCCATCACGAATATCTTCGCCGGGGCCTGTGCCGTGGAAATCCCAACCCCAGTCGAAGAGCTGCACAAAACGGACTCCCTGCTCGACGAGGCGGCGGGCCAGCAGACAATTATTGGCCAGCGAGGATTCGCCGGGTTTGGCGCCATAGGCCTCAATGACATCGGCGGGTTCTTTAGAGATATCCATCACCTCGGGGACTGAGGCCTGCATGCGGAAGGCCAGTTCATACTGCGCAATGCGTGTTAATGTCTCGGGATGACCTCCTTCGAGGGCCTGCAACTGATTCAGATCGCGCAGCGTATCGAGTGTCTGCCGGCGAAGCTGGCGATCCATCCCTGCCGGATCGGAAACATAGAGGACAGGATCGCCTTTGGACCGGCACTGCACTCCCTGAAAGACCGAAGGTAAAAACCCGCTGCCAAAACTGCTCTTGCCACCATTGGGCTGCACACCACTGGAAATCAGCACCACAAACCCAGGCAGATTTTCACTTTCCGATCCTAATCCGTAGGTGACCCAAGAACCGAGCGAAGGCCGGCCCGCACGCGGCGACCCGGTCAGCAACAAGAGTTCGGCTGGAGCATGATTGAACTGATCGGTCGTTACGGCTTTGAGCATGCACAGCTCATCGGCCACTGTCTGCAGGTGAGGCAACGCATCGGACAGCCAGACGCCTCCTTCGCCATACTGAGCAAACTGGCGTGGTGTCCCGAGGAGTTTGGGAGTGCCCGAGGTGAAGGCGAATGTCTTACCTTTCAGATATTCATCGGGACATTCCTGCCCCGTCCGTTTGACCAGCTCGGGCTTGTAGTCGTAGAGATCAAGATGAGGAGGTGAACCGGTCAGGTGAATGTAAATGACTCGCTGGGCACTGGCCTGATGATGCGGCTGTCTGGGTGACATCGGATTCACAACCATCCCGGCAGGGACTCCGCCAGCAGCATTGCTGGCATCCGCAGCGTACGCCGCCCGAGGAAAACCTCCCAGTTGTGTGGCCAACGCCATGCTTCCCAATGAAAGGCCCGTTTGCCCGAGAAAATACCGCCGGGTTTGATATGCCAGTTGTTGAGCGAGGAAAGTGGATTCGGTCATGATCAAACTCCGGGGCAGAACATCGAGCAATAGAGGCCAGGGTATTCGAGCGAATTTGGGAGTCGATTCTCAGATGGATGATCACCGTTTCATTAACGCTTCATCCAGATTGAGAATCACATTGGCAATTGTCGTCCAGGCCGCTCGTTGTGCGACCTGGCTTTCTTCGATCTGTGAATCTCCGGCCAGTTGGCGGGCCTGCTTGAGATCCTGCTGGAATGTCTGCAGTGTCGATTCGTAGAGCTGTTTGACTTTGTTCGACTCCTCCGGTGTGGGCTGTCGACAGAGAACTGTCGACCAGATCCACGCAATCTGTCCCTCAAGATCGGCGGGAGCTTCCTTCAGCATGCGTTGCGCCAGATGCTGTGACGCTTCGATGATCACCGGATCGTTGAGTGTCACCAGAGCCTGCAGCGGTGTATTGGTTCGCACCCGCCGGAGATTGCAGACTTCCCGCGTGGGAGCATCGAAGGTAATCATCGACGGATAAGGATTTGACCGCCGCCATTGCGTGTAAATCGCCCGGCGGTACTGGTCTTCACCCTGACTGGTCTCCCAATCGGTATTGCCACCGAAAGCGGCATTCAGACCCAGCTTCGGCTGTGGAGGACGAACAGGTGGCCCGCCCATCTTGCGCGAGAGTAAGCCACTGACGAACAACGCCTGATCCCGCACCATTTCGGCACTGAGCCGTAATCTGGGCCCGCGGGCGAGCCAGCGATTCTCGGGATCTGCCAGATAGGCTTCCTGAGTTGTGCGGGATGATTGCCGATACGTCTGGCTCATCACGATGGTCTTGATAAACGCCTTCAGATCCCACTTCACACGATGCAATTCTGTGGCGAGCCAGTCGAGAAGTTCGGGGTGGCTGGGAAGCTCGCCTTGTGAGCCGAACTCTTCACTGGTTGAGACTAGACCCACGCCAAACAGATCTTCCCAGTATCGATTGGCAATCACACGGGCCGTGAGAGGATTGTCTGCACTCACGAGCCAGCGGGCCATTTCCAGGCGGTTATTGATCTGCTGATGACTTTGCGACATAAAGACTGCCGGTATGCCTGGCGAAACAGGTTCACCCAGATCCAGGTAATTGCCACGGAGCTGGACTCGGGTTTCTCGCGTTTGGCCCTGGGGAAGTTCGCTGTAGACCGGGACTGTGATCTGGCGGATGTTGGCCAGAGCTTTTTCGTCGTCGGCTTTTTGTTTGCGAACTGGTTCCAACGCAGGGTGCGCTTCGAGGAACGTTTTGACGAGCAGTTGATGATCGTCATCGGTGCGTTGATCGGCAGCTTTCGAGAGAGTTTCGCGGGCCGCAGCGGGATATTTCATCCAGGCGGTGACCTGAGGATCGGAGGTGGCCATGATCTGGAATGACCCCAGGAGATGTTTGGCCTGACTGGATTGCTGACGGATCGTGATGACCCATGAGCCATCTCCCGGTGCCTGCCACGGTTCTGGAGGCAAGAGCATTAACTGATGACGTTTCTTATGTTGCCCGCCGACTGCCCAGCCTTGTTTGGGATCAATTTGCCCCGTAGAGAGCAGGCTTTCGGCAGAGAACCCCTTTTGTGAGTAATCGGCGACCGCAATGGAAATCGGTAGACTGGTTTTCCCTCGCGGAGAAATCGAAATCTGTGGCGAGGGGACTGTCGCGGGAGCTTGAGAATAAACGACTTCTCGATTCTCACCCAGTAACTCGACGATGTACCCGGCGAGTCGCTGTTCGAGAGAGCCGTCGGTGCGGTTCCAGAGAACGATTTCATCGATCTCGGAGACTTGCTGCAGGTCAACCTCCCACCACGGATCTTGTGAAACAGCCGTGTGAGTGACGGAATTCTGATAGAAATCTCCCCCGGTGTTTCCATCCACGGCCCTTTCGGCAGCACCTCCAAAATCGGTGGAACTTTGCCGGGCGGGTTTGTGGAGAGCCAGATTACTGGTATCGGGAACAGAAGCGTTGCGGCCCTTAACTTCGACTTCGGCCAGGTGAATCATCTTTCCTGCGCCCGGCAAACGAATACGCACAAAACGGGCCTGTGGAGCCTGCGTGCGGTCGGCTGGTTCAAACTGAGCTTCAATGCGGGAGATCACAAAGTTCCCGCCTCCATGCCCGGCACCACCACCGGGCAAAGCGGGATCGGGAATGGTTTCCAATCGCAAGCCGCCGATCGACTGGCCCGCTTTGGCTGGGATCGACAATGTATAGACATCCTGCGGGGCCGCTTCACGGGCTTCGATTCGCCCATCAGCCTGTACCGCCAGTTCCAAGCCACTTTCCCGTGAAAGCTTCTCGGGAATCAGAGCATGCCACTGGAGTGTTCGAGGAAAAGCGGTGTCCCAGGCCTGAAACTCGGCCACAAGATTTTCTGGCAGTGTCGAGAGAGTCTGTTCGTGCCGGGCAATCAGATCCTTCAAGCGCTGGCGCTCCGATTCCTGCTCGGGCGTGTACCAGCTTTCCAGCGGAGATTCATCCCGGCGATCGGCATCGGCTGTATTGTTGAGCAGTGCGTAAAACTCGAAGTATTCCTTCTGCGAAAGTGGATCGTATTTGTGAGTGTGGCATTGAGCACACGCCATCGTCGTCCCCATCCACACGGCAAAGGTGGTATTCACACGGTCAACCACCGCCACAGTGCGGAACTCTTCGTCGTTGGTGCCCCCTTCGTTGTTGGTCAGAGTATTACGATGAAATGCCGTCGCAATCCGCTGCTCCCGGGTGGCATTGGGAAGCAGATCGCCCGCCAGTTGCTCAATGGTGAATTGATCGAACGGTTTATTGCGATTCAATGATTCGATCACATAATCGCGATAGGCCCAGATGGTTCGTGGTGGATCATCGGCATAGCCGGCGGAATCGGCGTATCGCGCCAGATCGAGCCAGCGATGAGCCCAGTGTTCCCCGTAAGCGGAACTGGCCAGCAATCGATCGACGACCTTTTCGTAGGCGTTGGAAGAGGTATCTTCAAGAAACGCCTGCAGCTCTTCACGCGTCGGCGGCAGGCCCGTTAAATCGAGGCTCACCCGTCGAATCAAGGCTTCGCGATCAGCTTCCGCAGCAGGTTTGAGATTCAACTCTTTGAGCTTTCGCTGAACCAGTTCATCAATTGCGCCGGCCATCACCGCTGGCGATTGATCCGGTTGATGCTGCGTGGCCACGATGACCGGACGCACGGGTTTGACATAGCTCCAGTGCGGCTCGTACTTCGCCCCTTCAGAAATCCACTTCTTGAGCAGATCCACTTCGCGGGGACTGAGTTTTCGCCCCACGGAAGGTGGCGGCATTACCAGATCTGCGTCTGTCGAAAGGATGCGCTCGATCATCCCACTGGCTTCCGGGTGGCCCGCCTTGATGGCCTGAGCACCCCCACCCAGATCCGCAGTGGCTCCTTCGAATGTATCTAACCTCAATCCATCGGTGCCTCCCTTGCGGTCGGCTTCATCCGGGCCGTGGCAATGAAAGCAGGCATTGGAAAGGATCGGCTTGATATCGCGCACAAAGCTGACAGATTCGGCCTGGGCGGATGGCACGAACGTTAGAAACGCGATTCCACAGCCGATGAATGATCCCAACCAGTGACTGGTGCTGTAACGAGCCATAGAAATTCTCAAAAAATGATTCGTCGTGGGTGCGAGGTCAAGAGGAACACCGTGGTTCGGAAGCAAGCTCATATGGAGCCAGTACCGATCATTACGTTCTTCGCAAGAGAATCGTCAGATCATCTTGCGGCGGTGGGAGATTCGCTGATCGCTCGGCGGAAAGCAGTCGGTTCACCGGCTCGCATTACCACCACCTCTCAATTTGGCAGAAATCTCGCCAGAAGCTGCCGGAGAGGACAATCAGGTCATGTCAGAATATCACAAAGTTTCAGGGATTGAAAACAGGAAAAAGATCAAGCTGCCTGATCAATTCCCAAGAAGCACCTATGGGCAGGAAGGTGTGCTACAGAACTCTCCAGAGAATTTCTCCCTTTTGATGGGCCCGCCTCTGCCTTCAATCTCAAGCCATGCCCCCAAACATCTGTTCACGTTACATCCTATTGACCTCTTGAGAAGAGGGGCGTGCTTTCCCGGTGCGAAACCTCGATTGTAAAACTCAAGTCACGAACGAATTTCTACGGAGAAATCCCTAACTGTCATGTTAGACTATCAATATGCCTTCTCTGGGCCAGTCGAATCTCCGTTAAGTGCTTCAAGCGTAACACCCTTCTGCCAGTGCTGATTGAGGCTCCCCTCATGGCGACAATTGTCGATCGTTCGGATCCTTTGTCCTCTGCTGAGTTTGTGACAGTTGACCCTGCGATGGCAGCACTGGTCGACAGGCGTCATCGCAAAATTGCCGACTGGCTCAAATCTCATCAGTTCGACGCTGCGTTGCTGACGGATCCCGCCAATCAGTCGTGGCTTTCGGCGGGTGCCGATTTTTCTGGTGCCGAGATGTCCGGCCCATCGACGGCGATGTTCGTGACTCCCGAATCGCGTGTGATTGTCTGCCATAACGTGGCCTCTTCTCGAGTGTTCGAAACCTGTATTGGTGGCATGGGATTCCAGATCAAAGAGCGTCCGTGGTACGAACCACTTGAAGTCTTATTGGCGGATTTGTGCCGTAGCCGGAAGGTGGTGCTGGATCGCTTTGGCCCATTGGGCGAAGCCCGCACAGAGGCATTTCGTAATTTTCGCTGGCCACTCGATGACCACGATGTGGAACAGCTCAAAATGGGTTCAAAAATCATAACTCATGCCGTTGAAGCGACTTGCCGCGGCTGGTATCCGGGAAAACGGGAATGCGAACTGGCTGGCGAAGTATCTCATCGCCTGCTCAAGCACGAAGTCACTCCTGTCCGTGTGCAGATACTCGCTGATGGCCGGGCCAGACGTTTCCGCGACTGGGCGTGGTCTGAAGATGAAACCACCAGTACAGTCACGATCGTTGCAATTGGTCGCTACAAAGGGATGCATTGTGGAGTCAGCCGGACGGTTCTCGATGGGCCGCTGGAAGGAAGTTTTGCCGAAGCCTGGGAAAAGCTGGCACTGGTGCTGGGGACAGCCATGTTTTTCTCACTGGGCAGCACGCCATTGAGCCAGATTTGGGGCAAAGTCGCTCGCATTTACGAAAAATTTGGCTGTGCGGATGAATGGGAAATGGCTCCTCAAGGAGAGCTGCTCGACTACGGCCGCATTTCGGCACTGATTACGCCACAATCCAAAGTCGCTGTCCCCGCGCGCGGAGCTATTTTCTGGCGACCGTCGATTTCCATGGCGATGGCGGGAGAAACTGTTCTGGCAACGGAAGAAGGAGCCCGAGTCCTCACTCACAGCGGCGACTGGCCCACCTGGGATGTCGAAATCAAAGGGAGCCACGTCCCGGTCACAGCGATTCTCAGCCGCAGCGAATAATGCAGAACTTCTGGTAAGTTGCCGGTCAACTGGCTCTTGAACAGTTTGCGTATAAGGTTCGCTCGTAACGACTTCCCTCCCCGACTTCTCCGACCTTCGTGGTGATCCTGCCTTCAATCCGTCGGAATCCAGTTTCTGAGCGATCTGGCAGCGTAAGACCTTTTCGTTGATCAATAACTGGCCCCCATACAGTGGCACAAATCCCGCCAGGGAAATCGCGGATTCTGATACCGATCCCAGAAATCCAATACGCCTAGAAAGTCGAACTGGCATGCTTGCTCCGAGCCGCAAGCATGGCACACTCGCTGGGGGTTCGAAGACTCAACCCCAGCCACCGACCGAAATACTTGAGATCTGTGCGATCTGGCAGCGTAAGCCCCCTTCGTGAATCAACGGCTGACCCCCACACGCTGCGACAAACCCCGCAAGGGGTATCGTGGATTCTCGGCGTTCTGGCAGCGTCAGACCCAATCGTGAATCAACGACCGGCCCCCATACGCTGCCACAAACCCGCAAGGGGGGGAATTGGCATAGGGGAGTTTTTTGGAGTTTGTTAAACTTGAGGGAAAGGTTTGTTTTCTGGATGATTTTTGATCGCAAGGAACGCGATGACTCCCTCACCTGCCACCCTGATGGAACCGGATACCAAGACTGAAGTGAGTGCCTTGAATCGAGGATCAGGTCCATCGAGCGACTCGGGTCATGAGGCTGAGGTGCGGCGGCTGATTGCCCAGGCGAGAAGCCGTATTGAGCGGCCTGATGACGAGATTGAAAATCCTGTCTCGGCGGGCTGGGGGTTGCTGTCGGTGTCGGCTGTCTTGATGTGGGCCACGTTTGCACCGCTTGATCAAGGGTATCTGGGTTGGCTGGCTCTGGTGCCTGTCCTGTGGCTGGTGCAGAGACCACGCTGGACGAAACGCACGATCGCTGCGGCGTATGTGACGTCGCTGGTAAGCCAGTTGGCTTCATTGCAATGGATGCGGCTGGGCGATCCCACCATGTATGTGGCCTGGGTCGCTCTGGCGGCGTACATCGCCTGTTATCTGCCTGTATTTCTGATGCTCTCCCGGCTGGCTGTTCACCGGTGGAAAGTCCCGCTGGTGGTGGCTGCCCCCGTGATCTGGGTGGCACTGGAGTTTGTGAAGGCCCATTTGTTCACAGGTTTTGCGTGGTACCTGATGGGCCACTCGCAATATCGCTGGCTGGAAATGATTCAGGTCAGCGATCTGGGCGGGGCCTATCTGGTCAGTTTTGTGGTGGTGGCTGGTGCCTGTGCCATCACGATGGCTTTAGCTCGCTTGTGGGGAACATGGCTCAGTCGTCGAAAGTCGGCCGCCCAGGCTGCGATTTCGATCGAATGGGCCATGGGCAAGTCGGCTGTTGTACAGATTCTGGCGGCTTCCGTACTGATTTCAGCCACACTCGGTTACGGGTATTTGAGACGATCGCAGGCGAACTTTACTCCTGGGCCGAAAATGGCATTGATACAGGGCAATTATCCGGCCTCACTGGTCGCGCGAGCCGACGATTCTGCCCCGATGTTTGTCACACATATGCGGATGACGGGGATGTCGGTGGCTCATCGGCCGGATGTGATCGTCTGGCCTGAAACCATGTTCCGCTGGCCATTGATTGATGTCCCTGCCGATTGGACGGATGAGAAACTGAAGTCGCTGAGAAATGGCCCGCCTGTGGCGGCCTGGCGCGATCAGACCATTCGCAAGACGTTGGCAGGTGAAGCCCAGAAAGCCGGCGCTGCCATGATTCTGGGCCTGGAATCGATTGTGCCGGGCGAAGAAAAGATTCTCCGACACAACTCGGCGGCCTTTGTGAGGCCCGATCTGGGAGTCATGGGGCGATACGACAAAATTCACCTGGTTCCTTTTGGCGAATATCTGCCACTGGCTCAGACGATACCGGCTCTGAAGTTCTTCTTGCCTCCTGCGATGAGAAACTCGTTTGGGCTCGATGACGGCAAATCGGCAGCTGTTTTTGAGTACGGCAAATGGCGCATGGTGCCTGTCATTTGTTTCGAAGACACCGTGCCCCATCTGGTGCGGGATATCGTGGGGAGTGTCAGTGAGAAGGAGCAGGGTCGGCAGGTCGATGTCCTGGTCAATCTTTCGAACGATGGCTGGTTTCACGGATCGAGTGAACTGGAGCAGCATCTGATTACCGCGGCTTTTCGAGCGGTTGAAACACGAACACCACTTGTTCGAGCGGTGAATACTGGGATTTCGGCATTTATCGATGGCGATGGGGCGATTCTCGATCCTGAGGTCTATCTCGATGGTGATCGGTTAGGAAGAACCAGCCCGCGCGACCCGAAAACCGGAGCCTGGCTCAAGCAGGTCAACAGTGCGCAGATCCGTACGGTTCCACTCGATGACCGCACCAGTTTCTATGTGCAATATGGCGACTGGTTCACCGCCTTGTGTGGGTTACTGGTGGGAATACTGCTGACAGCTGAGATCGTCACCCGCTGCCAGACCTGGTGGCATCGAAAGGCGTAACCGATCTTTCCCGATTCGTCAGAACGACATAAAACACGGCATCGGCCTGTATCAGGAGTGATGCCACATGTCCTATTTCGTTTCGATCTGCCTCACGACTGCCCGACGTTGTGGCAGAGTCATGATTCTGTGCCTCGTTCTGGCAATGACTGGCTGCGCAAAAGCTCCGCAGGATGCCAAGACAGCCACCGATTCCTCGGATAAGGGATTTGTCGTCTCTCCGTTGACGGCTTCGGGTGGCCCGGCTGGTGCAGCCGACTTCCCACTTGACGCTGGCTCGACAGGTTCGGCGCCATCCATCTCCGATGGCCCGATTCTGCCCGATCTTCCAGCACAGTCGGAACCTGCGATTGCTGGTAGCGAAGCCCCACCTTTTCCTGCCAACGAGCCAGGTATGGAAACGGTAACTGTCACCGTGAATGGAAAAGCTGCGATCGAACCCAAAACCATCGAGTTTGGAGAATTCGATCCGTCACAAGCTGCTGCTTACGAGATCCAACCCCGGCCCGCGATGTCACCCACAGCCAGGCAATCGACAGATAGCGGATTTACACGCGAAACCATCTACTTTGCGACCAATCGAAAACGCACGGGTTCAACCAGTGCCAAAGAGGCATACAGTTCCCATCGAGGCGAACTGCAATGGGGAATGTGCCAGGTCAGCATTCCTTACAAGCATAAGCCTGGCGAAATGGAATCGCCCAAATGGTACCAGTGGAGTGAAGATCCCAAGCAGCACATCATCCTGATGGATCCACTTGAACAGCTTTCGGAAGCCAACTGGATGACTCGGATTCGACAGAAGCTGGCGGGGGCCAGTTCGAGTGAAATTCTGGTCTTTGTACATGGCTACAACGTGACATTCGAGAATGCCGTGCGCCGGACGGCTCAGCTTTCTTATGATCTCAATTTCCCGGGGGCAGCCGTCTGCTTCAGTTGGCCGGCAGGGAACAGCATGGTTTACACGACTGACTGGACCAATGCGGAATGGTCGTTGCCGCATTGCCTGCATGTTCTCAAGCAGTTGGCGTTGTTCTCGAGGGCTGACAAGATTCATATTGTCGCTCATAGCATGGGCAGCCGTGTGGTGACTTTTTCACTCAAAGAGCTGCTGCGCGAGTTGCCAGTGCTCGATAACCAGCCGCTTTTTAATCAGGTGGTGCTGGCGGCTCCTGATCTCGATGCTGAGATCTTCCGCACGCAGATCGCACCGGCGATTCAGAAGGCCTCCCGCAGGCTGACGATTTACGCTTCTGAGCAGGATCTGGCTTTGAAGCTCTCGCAAGGCCTCAATGGTGGCACTCGACTGGGAACCGCCACACCTGTCTCATTGACGACGACGGGCTTCGAGTGGATCGACTGCATCGATGCCACGGCGATGAGTCAGGAGCCCATGATGACCTTACAGCACGCCTATTACGGCGATTCCCCCCGTATGATCAGTGATCTGCGCCGAGTGCTGGCTGGTGAGAATGCGACAATGCGTGGCCTGGTCTGTGAAAAGCCGGGTCTCTTTCAGATTCGCTGAGGCCAGGCTGGTTTAATGGGATTTGAGTAAGCCACTTGCCTGCAACACAGCGGTTTGGACGGCAAGATCGTGGGCGTAGGAGTAGTCGCTGGGCTTATCGCCGCGAATAATCTTCGCCATATCGTCGGCATCACCTACATACCGGGCATATTTGGGGAGTTCGATCTCCTGCACGCCTTTGCGATAGACCTTTCCAGTGTCTGGATCGGTCACCGATTCGGCCAGAGAGAGCCGGATAGAGGGATTATCGAGCGGTTGAATGTGAAAGGTGCCTCGCGTCCCGCACACAGTGACATGTCTGCGGGCAAAACCTTCCACTTCCACGCCTGTCGAGCGAATGGTGGCAGTGGCTTTCGGGTATTCGAACACCGCCAGCATGTTATCGATCAGACGATCCTGACCAGTGACTACTTGCCTGGAGAACGACGTGATGCGATCAGGTTGCGGAAGAATATTCAGCACCAGATCAATCACATGGCAGCCCAGTTCGAACATGATTCCGCCAGGATAGGCTCCCAGTTGCTCGCGAGTGCGGGGATCGAGGACTTTACTCATGACGGCGTGGACTTCAAAGATCTCGCCCAGCCATCCTTGCTGAATAAACTTCTTGAGAAGTAAATAGCCCGGGTTGTAGCGAAACATATAGCCCATCTGCATAAGGAGAGATTGCCGCTGGGCGCTTTGCAGAATCCGGCGGTATTGTTCGAGAGATTCTCCGGCTGGCTTGTCGAGATGCACATGCCGGCCAGCGGCAATGCAGGCTTCCGCTTGATCCAGCAGGTGACGAACTTCGGTCTCGATGAGGACCGCCTGCAAGCCCGGCTGGGATAGAAGTTCCTCGCGAGTCATCCAGGGGAGATCTCGAAAAGCCGGTTTGTTCTGAGCTGCCAGCCTGAGTTTTTCATCCGGCTCAACAATCCCCACGACTTCGTAATCGGGCGAGTTGCGGTAAACGGCCAGCTTGTCCGCATGCGCATGCCCGACGCCGATTTGACCGATACGAATCTTGGGATTGTGGGTGGGCACTTCAGCCGATGAAACTCGCTGAAGCGAACTTGCGACAAGCAAACATGACCCGGCACGCCTAAGAAATATTCTACGATTAATTCGTTTCATACCGTGTTTCCACGCAACGACAATTCGATCAAGGCTACGGTTGTAATCTCAACGCTGAAACAGATCATGCGAAACACGTGTGGTTCAATACTACGAATTACTTCTAATATGTCGCTTTATTCCTTCTGAAATCGCAATAATTTCATCATTTGAAAGATGAGATTTAATCATCTTAAGCTTATATGGGAGCTGTTTATTGTTAATCACCCAAACAGCAGATTCTTGGCAAGCTGCCTCTACAAACCAACCAGGGAACACCAATACTGGCCGTGGATTAATCTTCTTTCCAGACTGTTTGTAGATGACTTCACTAATAAATCTCGAGCCGGCTTCAGCTTGCTCAATTGGGTTTCTTTCTGGGGACACCCCGTTCACTAACACCATTGAGCCATCGAAAAACACCTTTGGATTACCTTTAACGGGCTTCGAGTAAGTCTTGGTCTCAATGACAAATACTCCAGCTGGACCTATTAGAACATGGTCTACGTTAAATGAGGGACCCGGAACATCATTAAGAAGCATGTAACCTAAAGGAACTATCGTTTCTTGAAGTTCCTGAGCGACTGCCATTTCACCGTCAAGGCCAAGTCGCATTTGGGAGAGTTTCTTAAACACCTTGCGCAACATGATTATTGAAATGATCACAGCAACAGCCGCGATCACAGTGATAAGCACCGGCATTGGTGGAACTGAGAAAACCCATCGATACCATTCTAGCAATGCGAGCATACATAGGCTTACTGGCAAGCAAATCCATGTAATAAAAGCATCATCAAGTAGATCGCGCATTTGCACTCGAAGTGAAGAACCCGCATACGGAATAGGAGCGTCTTTGATTGGTGATTTCTTTGTCATATATACCTACTATATATAAATGTATATACGCTATAATAGTTTACAAAACACCTACTCATCTGTCACGCAGCCTTCGCTCGCGTTTTTCACGTTCTTAATATACTTATATAATGTGCCGCGGGTGGCGAGGTAGGGTGGGGCGACGAAGGCGGCTTTGCGGGCCTGGTAGTCGGCTTCTGTCCAATCGACGTCGATGCTGTTTTTCTCGGCGTCGATGGTAATGATGTCGCCGTTTTTCACGAGGGCGATCGGGCCCCCTTCCTGGGCTTCGGGTGTCACGTGGCCGACGATGAATCCGTGTGATCCACCACTGAAGCGGCCGTCGGTCAGCAGTGCGACATCACTCCCTAAACCGGCTCCCATAATGGCGGAGGTCGGGGTGAGCATTTCGGGAAGACCTGGCCCGCCCTTCGGCCCTTCGTAGCGGATGATGATCACATCACCCTTCTGAATCTCGTTGTTTTCCAGCCCCTTGAGCATCGCTTCTTCCTGATCGTAGCAGCGAGCGGGGCCTTTGAAGACGAGCCCTTCTTTACCAGTGATCTTGGCGACAGCCCCGTCCGGGCAGAAGTTGCCGCGCATAATGCGGATGTGGCCAGTCTCTTTGATGGGTGTCTCAATTGGCACAATCACGCGCTGGCCTTCCGCCAGACCGGGGAGTGGCTCCAGGTTTTCGGCCAAGGTCTTGCCAGTCACCGTCAGGCAACTGCCATCCAGCAAGCCTTTTTCGAGCAGATATTTGAGGACCGCGGGAGTTCCGCCCACGTTGTGCAGGTCTTCCATGACGTATTTACCACTCGGTTTGAGATCAGCGATGAAGGGCACGCGATCTGAAACCTTCTGGAAGTCGTCGATGGTGAGCGAGACGCCAATCGCGCGAGCCATGGCAATCAAGTGGAGGACGGCGTTCGTTGAACCCCCGGTGGCCATGATGGTCACCATGGCATTCTCGAAGGCGGCTCGCGTCATGATATCTGAGGGCTTGATATCCTTTTCGAGCAAAGTGCGAATAGCCTTGCCTGCGGCGAGGCATTCTCCCATTTTGAGAGGATCTTCCGCCGGGATCGATGAACTGTAGGGTAATGACATTCCCAAAGCTTCGATCGCACTGGCCATCGTATTCGCGGTGTACATGCCGCCGCAGGCACCGGCACCGGGACAGGCATGTTCGATGACTTCCTGCCGCTCTTCGTCGCTCAGCTTACCAGCGAGGTATTCGCCATAAACCTGGAAGGCCGAGACAATATCGAGCTTGGGATGTCGCGGAGTACAACCTGCCCGGATGGTGCCGCCGTAAACCATGAGTGATGGGCGGTTGAGTCGAGCCATGGCCATGATGCAGCCAGGCATGTTTTTATCGCAACCGGGAAGCGAAATGTTGGCGTCGTACCACTGGGCCGACATGACCGTTTCGATGCTGTCGGCAATCAGATCGCGCGACTGCAGCGAGAACGACATCCCATTGGTGCCCATCGAGATGCCATCGGAAACGCCAATGGTGTTGAATCTCATGCCCACGAGGCCGGCGGCTACGACGCCCTCTTTCACCTTGTCGGCCAGCTTATTGAGGTGCATGTTGCACGGGTTGCCATCGTACCACACACTCGAAATGCCAACCTGGGCTTTATCCATATCTTCGCGGCTCATGCCTGTGGCGTAGAGCATGGCTTGAGAGGCACCTTGCGAGCGTGGCTGGGTGATTCGTGACGAGTACTTGTTGAGCATGGGATAACCGTTAATTCATCTGGAGATCGTGAGGAAGTGGAAACAATACCGGCTGTCATCAACTATTGAACAAGGCCGCTGGGGTGAGGCACGCGGTCGACTCTGGGTAGCACGCGAGGTACATAAATGGTCGTATAGGCTTCGGCAAGGCGATGGGCATCCAGGGCGGTTTGAGATTCCCAGTGTTCATTGAGGATGAAAACTTTCGAGTCGTTCTTCGACTGATACACTTCGAATCTGAGGCAGCCGGGCTCGGCTCGTGAAAGCTCGCCCTGCTTCTGGAGCAACTGGCGGATCTCGGGAACATCTGCGGCTTCGCGGACTGTCAGAAGAACATTGACGTAAATCATGCTAACTCCGCCGAATAATCATGGGTGACTGAGAGCTGGCCGACAGGAGCAACCGTCTGGCTGGAAGTCCTGAGGCACTCCATCGCTAAAAGTTCGTGGAATGTAGCATAACGGCCGTCTTTGTGTTTCGCCGCCACTGTGACGAAGATGAGTATGTGTAAATTAGTACACACTGGCTGTGCTGCGGCTTCAAAACGATGCGACAATGCGAGAAATTCTGCGGCGTGGACCGGTCAATGATCTGCCTTTGTTCATCATTGTGGCTGAATGCGATTTGACTTGGCAGAGACCGACATCATAATGATTGCGCACATCTACGTTTTGGAATCAAAACGCACAGAGTAACAATGCTTGTTGATCTAAGTGATACACTGACGAGTCTTCGGGATTCTGGGTGCAAAAGATAGACAGAGAGAAACACATATGGCCGCTGGCTGGTTGTCTCGAAATGAGTTTCGTCAGGCCGCTGAGTTCCCTGATCTGCCGGAATTCTCCGTGTGGCAGCAGGAGGTCTTTCAGTTACTTCCCCGGGCGACGTCCATCGATGCATTCGGGCGGGAGGTCGCGGCACGACTGGCTGGCCTGCTGGGGGTCAGCTATGTCGCCATCTGGCAAAGATCACCTGCCTGGGCCTCGATGGTTCAATACGGCCGACTGGCCAACGACGATCTGCCCCAGAGCCTGATGATCGAAGCACTCGACCGGGATGCAGCGACGATCGGTGTTAAAGCCAGTGGAAGCTGTCTCGTCGCCCCCTTGCCTCAGGAAGATGGGCTCTCTTCATTGGGGACGGCTGTCCTTGTGATCCACGGTAAGAACCTGCATGACAAGCAGTTGCCCTCCGCGATGTTCGCAGCTCAAACGTTCGCGACAGCGCTGGCAGTGTGCCAGAAGACGATCAAGGCACAAGAGCGAGCCGAAAAGCTACGCGAGATTCTCAAACTGGCTGCACAACTGGCCAATGAGCAACAGACAGAAAAACTTCTGACAAGAATTGCCGAGGAAGCGACCCGCCTGCTCGACTGTGATCGCGCCAGCATTTTCATCTGGGATCGTGAACATCACGAAGTGATTGCCTGCCCTGCACTGGGTGTCGAAGGGGGCTCACTCCGACTTTCTGACAAAGTGGGTGTCGTGGGAGAAGTCATTGCCAAGGTGCAGTTGATTCGCGTGGACGATGCCTACGCCGACCCGCGATTTCATCGCAAAGTCGATGCTTCCAGTGGCTACAAGACCAGCAATCTCCTCTGCGGCCCCTTACGCGATCTCGACGGCAAAGTTCTCGGTGCCTTTGAAGTTATTAATCATCGCCAGGGCCCCTTTTCGCAGGAAGATGAGATCACACTTCTCGACCTGTGCATTCAGATTGCCGCTGCCCTGCAGAACACCAGAGAACGCGAACTGCTCGTGACATCGAATCGTCAACTGACCGAGCAGGTCTCGCGTGGGGTCAACATCGTTGGCGAAAGCCCGGCTATCGTCGCTATGCGGAGCACCATTCGCCGTCTCGCGGGAACCGATCTTCCTGTCCTGATTCTCGGAGAAAGCGGCACGGGGAAAGAAGTCGTGGCTTCCTCACTGCATTACCAGGGATCGCGGGCTGACCGGCCGTTTATTGCTGTGAATTGTGCAGCTCTCACGGAAACACTTCTCGAAAGCGAACTCTTCGGGCATGAGCGTGGGTCGTTCACGGATGCCCACGAAATGCGCCGCGGTAAGTTTGAACTCGCGGAAGGGGGAACCATCTTTCTCGATGAAATTGGTGATCTGAGTGCGGGTGGTCAGGCCAAACTCTTGCGTGTTCTGGAGCAGAAAGTGATCACACGCGTGGGTGGTTCGCAGACGATTCCGATTAATGCGCGTGTCATTGCCGCCACGAATGCCCGGTTGGCCGAAGCTGTGCGTGCAAAGAAGTTTCGCGAAGACCTCTACTTCCGCTTAAATGTTGTCACATTAGAAATCCCGCCGTTGCGTGAGCGAGCGGACGATGTTCTGCCTTTGGCCGAGTACTTTCTCGAACAGTTTGCGGTGCAGGCCCGCCGCGGGAAGATGCATCTTTCGGCTGAAGCCAGGCGCCGCCTGCAATCGCATGCCTGGCCCGGCAACGTGCGTGAGCTGCGGAATCTGATGGAACGCGTGGCCTTTCTGGCACCGGCTGAGCGGATTGAAGTCGAAGATCTGGCCTTCATTCTCAGCCCTGAGCGCGACAGTTTTCATGAGCCCTCGCTCGATATGGGTCTCAGTGAGGCGACGAACTCCTTTCAGCAGGAATACATCCGCCGGGCGATCAAGCGGGTGCGCAACAACATGAGCGAAGCGGCGAGGCTATTAGGCCTGCACCGCTCGAATCTTTACCGCAAAATGCGGCAGCTCGATATGGCGGAAGCGGGGGATGGGGAAGAGGAAGAGTAACCAAATTAATGATAGAACAAATTCTGCAAGCCTCCTTTAACAATTTATAAAGATCGTCAACTGCAATGGCTTACTTCACAGACCTCTTTACCGTTAAGACCTACGAAGCGTTCCTGAATTCACCACGTGAGTTTTCTGGATTTCGCGAATCACAGCAAAGGATGGCAGATCGACTAAAGCCCGGGGATAAACTCCTCTGCTATGTCAACGGTCTATCGCGGTGGGCTGCAGTGCTTGAGGTTTCGGATAAGGCCTTTATCGACCGCACCCCTTTGTTCGTCGAAGACAACGACCCTTTCGCCGTACGAGTTCCCGTTAAGACCGTTTGCTCGCTTCCACTGGAAAATGCAATACCCATTCGCACGGAAAACATTTTCGATAATCTCAGTTTCACCAAGGGAAAGGGAGACGGATACTGGCTTGGGCCCCTTCGACGCAGCTTGCAACACATCTCCGATGCCGACGGGAAACTCTTGGAAGCTGCGCTGATGGAACAATTAGCCGTTAAGAGGACGTATCCCCTTGACCAGAAGAAGTTCGATCGACTTCAAGGAACGACCGTCAATCGTGCGGACGGAGCGGTGACCGTAACAGTCCCCGACGATGAAACGGACGTCACCTCGAGCAAAGGAAAGTCGGATTGGGAATCAATCAGGATGCAGGCAGCGATTGCCAAGTTGGGCGAGGAGATGGGTTTTCGTATCTGGCTTCCAAAAAACGACCGGAGTGCAGTCTGCGCAAACTGGAAACCTCAAGCAGGAACACTGATCGACGTTCTGCCACTGAACTACGATAATGTGACAATCGCCACGATAGAGCAGATTGATGTCCTCTGGCTTAAGGGACGTTCAATCAGGAGAGCTTTCGAAGTCGAGCACACGACGGCGATCTACTCGGGAATTTTGCGCATGGCCGATCTTTTGGCCTTACAGCCTAACATGAATATCTTGCTCCACATTGTTGCCCCTATGCTACGACAGGAGAAGGTTTTCACAGAGATTCGACGACCTGTCTTCTCCATGCTAGAAGGAAAGCCGCTCGTGGAACAATGCACTTTCATCGCGTACGAGGACTTGAAGGAAATCATGAATCTTCCACACCTTAGCCATTTATCTGATTCCATCATCAGTGAGTACGAGGTCGTAGCGGTCGATTAGTTGTAACTCGATCTCAGCTGCTTGGTTCAATACATCGTTGAAATGCAGAAGCGATGAATGGGACTTTGAAGACTGCCAGCCGAGTTGATGCTCAGTCTTCAATACAGATGAGAGCAGGAGCTTTAATCAAACTACAAGTGACCGCGAGGGGAAATCATCGTCGTTTGTTGAAGTCAGCGCAACAGGGCGTGATAGGGTGAAGGCTTTCGTTTGAGCGCGCCTCATGGTTGGGGTCGAAAGACTCCACTTGTGAATCCGGACAGAGAGTGCTTCGCCTGGGCTCGGTCAGGGCCTCTTGCCGGGGTGATGTGACAGTCGCTGCCGGTTGGAGTGCTGCGTTCGCGCAGTGCTTCACTCGAATTCGAGACGTTTGTGTGCGGTTGTTCGGCTTTCGGTGATCACGATCACTTCAGATGCATCATGATTGCCAAGGTGACAACAATCGCCTGGGTGAGATCCAACCCGCAACGGCTTTCCGCCACTTTTCAGGGCCCTTCTTTCGAGGGGAACCTGGTGATGGGATGTTGCGCGGGCTCTGACACGAACCGGGACATTTTCAAGACGCCCTCAGGCTGCTGGTCACAGTGGTCTGGGGGTGTTTTTTGTTGGGGGTTGGGTATTTGGTGTTTGGTGTTTGTTGGTGAATGGTGGGGAGTTGAAGGTTGTTGGTTGGGAAGAGGTGCTTGGTTGACTTATCACGCGAGTTCGAGGCCGCGCATTGTGCCGGTTGAGCTGGCGAAGTGGTCGGTTTCGAGGCCCATGCGCTGGAGCATGCTGACGAAGAGGTTGGGGAGCGGGTAGTTGCGGTCGCGGTCGAAGCCGAGGTGCTGGCCGTGACGGAATCCGCCACCCGCCAGAAGCGTGGGGAGATTGGTCGTCACATGGGTCGAGGCGTTCCCGAGGTTCGAGCCGTAGAGGATCATCGTGCGGTCGAGGAGCGGCTGGCCATCCTCCTTGGAATCCTTGAGCGAGGTGAAGAGGCCGTCCAAGAGCTTCATGTGCCACTCGTCGATCGCCTGGAGCTGGGCCAATTTCGCGGGGGATTTGCCGTGATGCGAAAGGTTGTGGTAGCCCTCGGTGATCTCGTGGTCCTCCAGCTCAAGAACCGGCGAGTTGACGCTGTCGAGCATCAACGTGATCGAGCGGGTCGAATCGCTCTCGAAGGCGAGGCGGGCCATATCGTACATGAGCTTCGTCTTGGCCATGTATTCCGCCGGCGTGGAGATATCGGTCGGGACGGGGCCGGGCGCGGTGGGTTTGGGTTTGCGTTCCCACTCCTTACCAACGGCCAGCCGCTGTTCGAGATCGCGCACGCTGCCGAAGTATTGGTCGAGCCGCTCGCGATCTCGTGCGGGGAGCGACTTCTGGAGATCTTTGGCTTGTCCCGCGACGGCATCGAGAATGCTCTGCCCCTGCTCGAGTTTCCTCACCTGGGCCTCGATCTGCGCCGGCGACCCCTGGGTGAACATGGCACGGAAGATGGCAGAGGGCTTCTCCTCACAGGGGATCAGCACGCCGGATCCCGTCCAGGAGAGGCTGCGAAGGCCACCGGAGGTGTTGACGCCCAGCGTCAGCGAGGGAAAGCGGGTTTTGATGCCGATCTGCTCGGCGATGTACTGGTCGAGCGAGATCGTGTTGCGGAAGCCGCCGCTGGAGGGATGGGGGGCGGCAGTCAGAAAGCAGATGTCGGCGGGGTGGCCACCATCGACATCGGGATGGGAAACGCCGCTGAAGACTGTGAAGTCGTTGCGATGGCGCTCGAGGAGCTTCAGGTAGGTCGAAGCCTCGTAGTCACGACCAGTCCCCTGGGGAAAGAAGTGCTCTGGAAGCAAGCCGAGGTTGTTGCAGATGCCGAGGAACCGCCGGGGTGTTTCCGACTCCCTGGGAGTCTTCGCCAAGGCGGGTGTCATCGATTCCAGGAGCGGCAGCGCCAAGCCGACACCGGCGGCTTGCAGAAACAGACGCCGTGGCACGGCCATTCCGGTAATGCGATTCATATTGAGGAATCCTCGGTCGTGAACAAACTATCGCGAAACATTAACTATTTATTGAGAAACAGGGGGCTTTGGACGAGTGCGTGAATGAGATCGGCAGTGCGGTAGCCGTTTGCCGCCGCCTCATTGAGTATCGACTCGATCGCCGGTCGATCACTGAATCGAACCGGTGCTCCGGTGGAATAAACGGTGAATTGACCGACGAGATTGCGGGCCAGTTGCCGTTCATCGGCGAGGAGAAGTTTTTTGAACTGGGTGATGTCCTGGAACGATTCCCCGGTGGCCAATTGACCGCTGGCATCGACGGGCAAAGCTTCCTTGAACTGGAGGGGCTGACCGCTGCGGGCCAGACCGGCAACGCGGGTCTCTTTCTCGGCCAGAGCGCGGTATCTCGTGCGGAAGCCGCCCGCGATATCGAAGCTTTCCAGGGCGAAGCCCGGTGGATCAATCTGAGCGTGGCAGCCATTGCACGAGACCTGATTGCGGTGTTTGGCCAGTTGTTCCCGAATGGTGGTGGCACCACGGAGATCAGGTTCGACGGCGGGAACGGGGGGCGGCTTGGGCGGTGTCTTACCCAGGATGCGATCCATGACCCAGGCCCCGCGAACGACGGGCGAGGTGGTGGTGCCGTTGGCGGTGACCGTCAAGATGCTGGCCTGTGTGAGCAGGCCGCCGCGTACCGAATCGGGAGGGAGCATCACCTTCCGCAATGTGGTTCCCTCCATGGCGGGGAGACCGTAGTGGATGGCGAGTCGTTCGTTGGCGAAGGTGAAATCGGAGTCGATGACATTCCTCACGGGGAGGTTGCCAGTCAGCATCTCTGTGAAGTAGAGCCGGGTTTCTTCGAGTGCGGAGTCGGTGAGCCAGTCGTCGAGATAGTAGTCGCCGTAAAGGCCTGCATCAGGGGAGTTGTTGAGGATTTTGCGTTGATCGAGCCAGTAGTCGATGAACGATGTCACGAAGCGATCCCGGCGAGGGTCGTCGAGCAGGCGCTGGGTCTGTTGGCGCAGGACCTGGGGATCGCGTAATCGACCGGTCTTGGCCACGGCGCGAAGTTCGGCATCGGGTTCGGAGTTGATAAGGAAGTAGGAGAGCCTCGAAGCGAGCGCGAAGTCGTCGAGCGGGCCGGGTTCGCTATGGCAGGTGGTGAATTCGGGCGAGCAGAGGACCGCCGTATAGCCTGCGATCATCGCCTCGCGAAAGGAGACTCCCAAAGCGAGCTGTTGCTGGATCACGGGGAGGAAACGGAGCTGTTCCGATTCAGGAACCGGTCGACGGTAGGCCCGCTCGACGAACTGTTTGAGCAGCCGTGTCGCATCGGCCTGGTGATCCGTGGAGACGATTTCGACCGATTGACTCTTCTTTTTGCTTCCCGGAGGAAGGCGAATCGGCAGGTCGCCGAAGAGCAATTGATGCCCCCGCGGTGGCCAGATCTCGTGAATGGGACCCTCAACCTCCAGCCAGCGATAAACCACTCCGGGTTGCCCGTCGGCCTCCGCCAACGGATTCTGCCAACGTGTTTCGCCGGGGCGCGAGCGGAAGAAGCGGGAGGCGTCGGGACGGATGGTTTCACCTGCCAGAAGATCGACTTCCAACTCATGAATACCTGCTTCCGGCTGAACGTCGAATGCACCCAGACGTCGCAACTGCCGAGGTGGCATTTCGGCATAGATGGTCACAGGCTCGGAGCGACGCCCCGCGCTGACATCATCCAGATTGGGAATGAACCATTTGGGCGACATGGCCTTGGGATTTTTGAGATTGTGATTGGAGCCATTTGGCCCAACCCATGCCGAATGGGCCATGATCCGCAACTTGTAGCGGCCCGAAGCGGGAGCACGGAACTGGTCAAACTTCGGTTCGACCGGTTCATAGGCCCCCTGCACCAGACCGATCCCTTCGAGTTCCCGCGCCACCGGATCGGCGGCACCGACGGACATCGGCTCGGTGCCGTCGCGCACCTTGGGCTGGGCGGTGTATCCCATCACGGGGAATGCGGCCCGCTCCGGGGCGGTGTTGAACTGGCTGAAGGTCATCTTGCGGGCGAATGAACTCTGTTCACGCGCATAATACTTCCGGATGGGCACCTCGGGGGACTGCGGTCGTTCGACCACAACGCCGTTTAGGGCCCGATCAGCGGCTTCCAGATAGCGGGCCATCTGCACGTGGGAGACATCCAGCGCATCACCGACTTTGTTGTAGCCATGCGCGACGGCATCCTCGGGAAGGATCGAGCGAATCGGCAGCCACGGGGCGTCCAGCAGATCTCGCAATGTGTTCTCGAACTCGATGCGGTTGAGGCGCCGACGGGTGGCACGGCCCTGGGCTTTGGTTTGCCGCTCTTCCTCGGTGGTGATCGCCTCGTTGATGACGCGGAGCAGCGCGGTGCGATCCGACGGTGTGATCGGATCGCCATCCTTGGGTGGCATTTCGCCCGATTGAACGCGGTCATGAATCCGCACCCAGACTTCGGCATTCCGTGGATCGGTCGGATGGAGTGGCAAAGCGGAGAGATTCAGCTGACCCGAAGGACTCGTCGCATCATGGCAGGCGAGGCAATTGGTCTTGAGCAGGGCCGTCAAATCCTCTGCACCCCGCGCGGAGGGCGCGAGAAACAATCCGGCAACGAGGACAAAGACCCTCAGCATCACAAAACCTCAACATGGGCCAGATCGACATTTTCTGGCCAATACAATGTGAACACACTGATAAGCATACATTAATGTAATGTATGGCATGGGGAATTGCGATGGGATTGTGCCATGCGGGGATGGGGAGGATGAATCGGATTCTTAACCGGTAGGGTGCGCTCTGCGGACCATGTTCGACCTGCCCTGTCGATGTAATTCGAGAATCTCAGGCAAAAAAGCACGCAATATGGTCCGCACAGCGGACCCTACGGGATTGAGTCGCGGCGCAGGGCTTGACCAGTCAGGCTGGCTGGGTTCTGGCGAAGATCATGCTGGTTGCCCCAGGCCACGAGTTGTCCTCCTTGTTGTCCGGCACCTGGGCCCAGGTCGAGAATCTGATGGGCAGCCCGGATGACATCCAGGTGATGTTCGACCACCAGCAGCAGATGACCCGCCGCCACCAGCCGGTCAAAAACCTTCAGCAAGGCCTTCACGTCTGCAGGATGCAATCCGGTGGTTGGTTCATCGAGAGCAAAGCAGCGCTGGCCTTGAAAATCGGGGCGTGCGAGATAGCTGGCCAGGCGGATTCGCTGAGCTTCACCAGTTGAGACCGTGCGCATGGGCTGGCCCAGTTTCAAATAGCCTAATCCCAGTTCACAAAACAGATGCAACGGACGGGCCAGCCGCTCAAAGTTCGCAAAGAACTCGGCGGCTTCAGAGAACTCCATGCGTAATACGTCACCCAGCGATTTCCCACGAAAACGAATCGCGAGTGTGGCCGGGTTGAATCGATCTCCCGCGCAGGTTTCGCAAGTCGTTTTCCAATCGGGGAGAAAATCGGCCTCCAAGGTCACTTCACCCTGGCCCAGACACACCGGGCAGCGGGCCTCGGGGTGCCAGGGGCTGAAGCGTGCGGGGGTAAAGCCTCTCAGTTTGGCATCTTTCGTCGCAGCGTAGATTTTACGCACCAGATCCCACAGACCGGCGACTGTCATCGGGAATGATTTCCAGCCACGACCGACAGGTGATTGACCAATCGTGACGACCTCGATCAGTTCGTCAGGAATCGTGGCCATCAAACTGCGATCGCCACTGGCGAGAGTTTTTGAACCGGGCCGCTGATGTCGAGCATTCAACGCCTGCTGAAGTGCAGGCAAGATCCCTTCCATCAGCCAGGTGGTTTTTCCCGAGCCGGAAACTCCGGTGAAACATACGACTTGCCCCATCCCCAGTTTAAGTGCCGGAACATGCACATTTCGCACCCGTATGGGCGGTATCGTGATGAATCCCGCGTCACAACTACCGAGGATAATCGACTCAGGCAAAGCTTTGTTAATCGACGATTGATCGTGCTGTCGATCATCAGGTGAGTCAGTCGCCCGGATGAGTTGACGACATCCCTTCAGCCATGGGCCAATCACCGATTCGGGAGCTTCCGCAGTGGCTCGCGGCGTACCGGCTGTCACGAGTTTTCCCCCGAGATGGCCAGCTCCGGGGCCAAGTTCCACCAGCCAGTCCGCCCCTTGCAACAGATCGACTTCGTGCTCGACAACGACAACCGTGTTGCCGACATCCCGCAGAGCGTTCAAAGCGTTTTTAACACGATACAGATCGGCACGATGCAACCCGCTGGAGGGCTCATCCAGCACAAAGCAATAGCCCTTCCGCTGACTGGCAATCAATGTCGCCAATCGACTGCGGGTCAGTTCTCCTCCCGATAAGGTCTGTGCTGATCGATCCAGTGTGAGATAGCCCAATCCCAGCCGCTGGAGTCCATCGAGCCGGCGGATGATTTCGGGGATCAGGTTCTGCCGGAGCAGCCCCTGATGAGTTGACCTTCTTTCCGGAAGAGCTTCCTGTTGCCATGCCGTTTCGATCTGCCGCATGGCCTTCAAGGCATCATCCACATTGAGCTTTAACCAGTCGGGAAGAATTCGCTTTTCCCAGAAAGTATGCCGGGCGACTTCCCCCAGTCGGCTCCCCTGGCACTCTGCACATTTCTCGGACGACACCACTTGAGCAACAGCTCGCTGGGACTGGGCCTTGGAGGCCGACTTTTGCTGTCGTTTGGGTTTGGGTGATTCTTCGGCCAGGCAAACTCCCAAAGCCAGGCAGGCAGGGCAGGCACCGGCAGCACTGAAGTGGCTGAAGGTACGTAACTGTGGATCAGCAAACGAGCGATGACAGGGACCGCAAAAACGGATGGTCGCATAGTGACGATCCGGGGCACCATCGATCGTGACCAGACAACAGCCGTGCCCCAGACGCAGAGCCACATCGAGCGACTCGGCCAGTCGACTACGGATTCCGTCCTTGATGATCACTCGATCGACCACGGCTTCAATCACCGGCCGAGGGGCATCTTCAGGCAATACAAAGACATCTGAAGTATCGATCAGTTTCCCATTGATCCTGGCTCTGACAAAGCCTGACTGTGCAATCTGCCGGAGTCGATCCTGAGGCGAGATGCCAGGGTCATCATCGACTTTTGCCAGCAGTTGGAGTTTCGTTCGCTCGGGCAAAGCCACCAGGTCATCGAGGATTTCATCGTGTGTCGACTGCTCGACAATCGACTGGCACGATGGGCAGTGCAGTACACCGGCTCGAAAATAGACCACTCGCAGAAGATCATGAATCTCCGTGAGAGTGGCTAAGGTCGCCCGCGGACCTACCGATAACGTGCGGGAATCGAGACAGATCGTCGGTGGCAAGCCTTGAATTTCATCCACATCGGCCCACGACTGCCTGCGAAGTTGTCTACGAATCTGAGGATTCAATGTCTCCAGATATCGCCGTTGTCCTTCGACAAACAAAGTATCCAGGGCCAGCGATGTCTTGCCGGAACCACTGATCCCGGTGACTCCCACAAGTTTTCCCAGTGGAAGATCGAGAGTGAGATTCTGCAGGTTGTGGGTGCGGGCACCACGAATTCGAATCGTGCCGACGTTCTCAGTTTCCTCCATGGTCTCTCGCAAGTCCGGTCATCATGAGGTCGATCAAACAGGTGTCAAATCAGTCGTTGGTTTCAAAGACCGGCAACAACAGGTTATCCACCGGGGCATGATCATCAGTCAGGATCAAGCCGCGCGCAAGCCCCAGGAGCGACTCCATCTGGCCCGTCGTCTTGACGGTCTCATCAACTTTTGACGAAGTCGCAAAGGGGAGGCCCGTCCAGTGATCGGACGCCTCGAGTTGTGCCCAGTCGATAGGAGTTTTTGAAGCAGCAATCACGAAAGTATCTCGATTATCATTCGGGCTTCCCGCTTCACTGCTGAACACTGCCACATGGGGAAAGACCTGATGCAAGGTCGCGACAAACGCTGCCAGAAAGCGGCCTGAAGCCAGATTTTCCGAACGCTTTGCCAGACCTTCCAGCCCCTGTTTCCAGGCAGCATTCTCGGGATCGAGCGACAGCAGACGTTGTTTTAGGTCTCGTGTCAGAGCTCCCCGGACTGCTAGAGAATATCCCGTCCCGACACGTCGAATCTCGACAAACTCAAAAGGTGCCGGTGCCGGCGTCCATTCGTCATCCAGCAGCAATGAGGGGATGAGGATCGCGGGGAGTTCGAATGGGAGCCTGGGTGGCTGACGGCTTTTCTTTGCCAGTTCAGTGACGGCATTTTTCCATGCCGGTGAGGCGCTGCTTAACGATTTCAATCGGTTCTCGACAGCAGCAGGCATCTCTCCTCGAAAGCGTAAAGAGAAGATGCGCGTGCCGTGTCGATGGAGCGAAAACCCTGGAAAGCCTGGTGTATCGATCCATCCACTATTGTTCCATTCATTCCAGCCGGCAAAGGGAGGCTCACCATCGAAGGTCACCTGCTGCTCTTCGTCTTGAATACGTGGCCAGGCAGTTCGCGGATAGACATCGATCACGTTGACAAGGTAAGCCCCTTCCGGCGAAAGCAACTGGTGAATCTTCTCGGCGAACTCCTTCGTCGTGAGATGCCAGGGAACACTGAAATCATTGAAGGCATCACCATAGGCAAAGTCGTAGGCGATCTTTCCTTGCTGGTTCGATTCCCGCAGGAGGTCATCCACGACATTCCGGGCATCACCAATGCGGGAATGAACGCGTGTGGCCGGTGGTTTGGCCAGGCCCATTTCACTTTCCACAGCCGCCAGTACGGCTGGGTCGAGTTCAGCCACATCAATGCGTTCGCTCCCTGGGAACTGACTTTCAATCCAGCGGGGAAAGATATATCCCCCTCCCCCAATAAACAGCGAGCTGGCCTTTCTCGATTTCTTGCGAAGTTCGTCAATCGCATCGATCCAGGGCATGGATGGGCTGGTGGCCAGTGCCAGCCTGCGGGACTTTTCATCCAAAGGCTTCCAGACACTCAGCATTTCGAGTGTGCGGTCGTAACGCAGAATCTCATTGATTTCCTGAGGGATCCTGAAGTTTTCCGGCAACTCAGTCACAGCGACTGAAGAAAACCCTCCCCAGTCGGCTCTGGTTGAAAGATCTGACAGCTCATTCACAGCCGCAATATAAGCACCATCCGGGGCCAGCTTCAGTAGCGCTGACCAATCGACAATCGCTCGTGGCTTGAGCGAAATGGACTGCCGATCCGGGTTCCAGGAAAGACCTGCAGGAAGCTGAGCCACCACCTGCTCTCGGCCCGGGAAATTCGCGACCTGAATTTCGATATCGGTTTCGGAAGAACCAGCGAGCATTTCCGTAATGGCTGCATAGACCTTCTCATAATCATAGTCGAGACGGTTCGGATCAGCCGGGTCATAGTAACTATGGATCAGCTTGTCGAGCTTTAACAGCTTGATAGGCCGACCATCCTCGCTGTAATCTTCTGAGACGTTGATATATGAGTAGGAGCTTTCGTCGTGATATTCGCCTTGCCGGTCATCTCGTAAGGCAAGTGAAAGTCCCAGATCGTGCACCTGGCGGCCAATCGTTTCGCCATAGGTTCGCCAGCGTGAAGTGCGGGCATCTGTTGTCTGTGGATCTTCCCAGACCCCCACCATACGTGCCGAGAAACCAGCTGCTGAAGCGACGCTGGTTTCTGTGAATGTCGCCAATCCCCATGTCAGAGCCAGCAGCTGGCACCAGCCCAGAGCCACACCTGTGCGAAAGACTTTATTTTTCGAGGCGATGATCAAAGCCATGGCTGCCAACGTCATCGCAACTAGCCCGACAATAGCCCGTGTCCCAAACTGATCAATGAGATAAAAGCCGGTGAGGAATGTCCCGACAATCGAGCCCAGAGCACCCCAGGCATAGACATTGCCCATGGTGATCCCTGTGCGCGACGATGAAGCGACCGCCAGGCTGGCCACAATGGGAGAAATTGTCCCCATGGCACAGGCGGGCAGAAAGAAAATCAGCGAGACGGTCATCAGCACCCACAGGGGCCACGAAATTGATGCGGGTCGGGTAAAGGAGGGAATCAGTTGATCCAGCCATAAGACCGACCAGCAGGTGATACTCGAAATAAGAAACGTCCAGGCGAGAGAGCGACGAGGACGGGGAAGATCGGCCAGATAGCCACCGATGTAGTTACCCACTGTAATGCCCGCCAGCACAACGCCAATGACCGACGTCCAGGTATAGAGCGAGTTGCCGACATGCTTGCCAATCAACCGGGAGGCAGTCAGTTCAAGCGTCATAATGCAGACACTGGTGACAAACACAATCGCATTGAAACCGATGAGTGCCGAGACTTCATGACTGGCCAGCTTCTGTAATGGCTGCATGAAATCTGTGCTTGCGTTTTTCACTCGCGACTTTTGCGGTCGCTTAGGAGCCTCTTCAACAGGTGCCAAAGCCCGGACTGGAACAACCGGCTCGCTCCAGCGGGCTGGTGGATCTGAGAGGCGATAAGTCTCGGCTGTAGAAAGTTCGGAGGATTGGCCAAATGGAGTGGGAAGATTATCTCCCGGACCATTGTCGGCATCGGAGCTTTCGGAAGGGCCAGTCAATTCACGATCTCCTCTGGACAAAATCTGGCTGGCAGCTCGGGAAGAAACGGACTGCTATGACTCTGCAAAATCACAAGCTCAATCGTAACACAACGGAATCGTAACGAAGCAGAAAATGAGGTTCGTGAAAACGTCCGCTGAAAATCGGCTCTACATGACAGCCCGCCTTCATCAAGTCTTCATCGACAGTTTTCACTCTATAGCAGCCGAGAATCGGTGAACAGATTCAGAGGCGGTCTTTCGCTGTCTTCATGCAGGAAAGTCCTGAGGGAAATCAGTCGTGCAGAATTCATTTCTGGATATCACGAGATGTCTGGAGGAATTTCTTGTTCGGATTCCAGTATTCAACTGCGTTCCTTGGTATGGGGTGGCTGGGGTTGAGCGTCCTCGCGAACCCCCAGATAGTGCCGAAAATCGCTGGGGGGTCGAAGACTCAACCCCAGCCACCCGCCGCGCAGTTGTTTCTTGGAATCTGTATTGTTCGACCAGGCTTTCCACTTCGTTTGTTCCAATGCTCGGTTCGAAACCCCAGAGTGTGTCGGCTTCGATGTCCAATCTATTCCCACGACTTCTGATTCTGCTGGCGGGAATCGCTGCTTATCTCGTCGGGCTGGCGGCAGATTTCACGTTTGATGGTGTCGAATTTGTCGCGAATAATCAGGTTCTCGACAGGCTCTGGCCGCCGGAATACTTATCAAAGTACACCCGGCCATTCAGTTTTTTAACATTCGCGATCAATAAGGTTTGCTTCGGGCCGGCACCATTCAGCTTCGCACTCACGAACATCCTCATTCATATCGCCTCGGCGCAGATTTTGTATTCCTTTGTCAAGATTGTGCTCGAAAAAGCCCCTCGGATTCCTGAGTCCCTTTCGAGAGCGGCAGTACCCATCGCGCTGGTCTCCAGCCTGTTGTGGGTCGTTCATCCGCTGAACTCCCAGGGAGTGGCTTATCTCATTCAAAGGCAGGAATCCCTGGCCAGTCTGTTTTATCTTGGAACGATGGCCGCGTTTGCCTCTGCCGTACTCCATCAGCAGCGTTCCTGGTATCTCGTCGCCTGCATCAGTTGCGCGCTGGGAATGTTTTCCAAAGAGATTCTGGTGACAGCCCCCTTATGTGTTCTGTGGCTCGATCTGGCTGTGCTGTCAAAATCCTGGCGCGAAGTGACTCGCCGCTGGTATTGGCATCTGGCCCTCTGGCTGACGCTGGGTCTGCTCGCTCTGGTGATGTTATCGCATCAGGGGGAGTATGCTCAGGCAGGCATTGGAGATGTTCCGGATGTTTCGCGCTGGCAATACTTTCGATCACAACCCTGGGTCGTAGCGACATACGTGAAACTCTGGTTCTGGCCCACAGGGCAATGTGCCGACGCCCTGCTGATTCCCATCAACAATCCGGCGATCTACTGGCCTGGTCTCGTCATTGCAAGCCTCTGTCTGATCATCCTGTGGCGAATGAGCTTCCATCGCCCGGCACTTGGTTTTCTATTGGGAGCCTGGCTGCTCGTACTACTTCCTACCAGCTCCATCGTCCCGATCCAGGATCTTTACTTCGAACACCGGATGTACCTACCCAGCATGTTCCTGGCTGTTGCCACGACTCTCATGCTGAAACGATTGACAGATCGTTGGCAATTCAAATCTCAGGCACTTCGCTGGGGTCTCGTAGGGAGCATGATCTGCTTGCTGATTTTGATCAACAATTATCGCTGCACCGTCTATTTAAGCGACGAGGCTTTCTGGCGAGATGTGATTGCGAAGTCACCGAATAACAGCCGGGCCTATACCAATCTGGCACTTCAGATCGTGAAGCGGGCATCCAGAGAGAGTGCATCTCTCGATAAACAGAAGGTGCTGGAAGAAGCGATTGTGATGGCGCGACGATCATTTGAAATTCATCCCCTCAATGCTGTCAGCTATCAAAATCTGGCCTTTGTGTTAGGGGAAGCGAATCGTAAGGAGGAAGGAGAAAAATATGTGCAGATGGCCCGCATTCTGAAGACCAGAATGACTCAACAGGAACTGCTTGATTTTGGAAATTCCAATCGAGCGACCGAACCCGAGTTAGCACTCTTCTGCTACGAAAGAGCTAGGGAACTCCCTCCGGAGTCGAGCGAGGTTTACAACAACCTCGGGATTCTCACCCAGCAGGTCGAAAAGAATTTTGTGAAAGCGGAGGTCTGCTTTCAGAAGTCACTCTCCATTAACCCCAATAATCCGAATACCTACAATAGCTATGGCAATCTGCTCGTGCGGACGAAGCGCTATCAGGAAGCGGTCGCGGCTTTCGAAAAAGCACTCCGGCTGGACCCGCAACTGAAGTCAGCAGTTCAAGGCCGCGAAGTGGCGATACGCCTGCTGACACAGTCACAGAATAAGTAGTTTTGCTTGAGCCAAAGCCCGTCATAATTGCGATCCATCATGACGGGCTTGGTCTGCAACTACTGCAAGCCGCTGATTGTGACGGTCGATTTCCCCAACGCAGCTGTAGAGCTTCCAGCGGCTGCATTCTCTGCGGGTTTCGTCAGCAGCTTGGGAATCTCACAATGCTCGAAAAAGTGGTAATTGGGCTTTTCGTGCTTCTTGAGGGCCTGCTCAATCGTTTCGTCTTTGCTGAGAGACAAAAAGCCCGGAATGTTATTTCCTGAGCCTTCCCAGACATCCTTCCCATTCCAGACAAACTTCAATCGACTGATGTACGACTGCACGTTGTACTCTTTGGCATTCCAGGGAGCCTCTCCAAACGATCGATACGACATCTTCTCCGATTTGCCGGATTCCGTACTCGCCTTGAGAATAATGCTGCCTGAAGTTCCCACCACAAAGCCTCGCTGAGTGAGCTTGGCAGTGAGCTTGTCTTTGATCGCCGCTTGCTGAGCCGCATCCTGAATGCCCGAGACATCGATCGCTACCTGTGTTCCTTCCTTGAGAATGAACAGGTTCGGATCCTGCAGCGCTCTGGCCAGAAAATTCTTCGCTGCTGGATGTGGTAAGGCAATGGGAATCAGGCTGCTGGATTGAGAGGGCCCACCCACCACAAAGAGACCAGTCCGGTCATAAAAAGTCGTCATTTCTGCACCGGTATAATCCCACAGGCGCAACTGGTTTTTCACATCGACCAGCAGGTGACCACCCAGCAACAGAAAGTCATCATCCAGCCAAAGGGGAGCAGCACCACCAGAGATCGGCCCGGTAGCAATCTCCCGAATCTCTTCACCAGTCTGAAGATCCCACACAATGATCTTGTCGAATCCAAAACAGGCCATGCGCGAATGTTCTGCCGAGATCGCCATGCGTGGCCACGGAAGATGTCTCCCCGTTGTGGGAACAGTGGCCACCACCTCGCCCGACTCTAGATCCATCACCGCACATTGCTTATCGGCGGCAATCGCCATGTACTTACCATCACGGGTCACGTCGGGCCTGCTCGAACCTTGTGCCTGCAATCGCCAGAGAGCTTTCATCTGATCCCCCTCGGTTTTCCAGCAGGTGATCTTTCCGCCTTCGTTCGCTGTCAAAACCCGGCCATCAGGCAGAATCTCGCCCCAGACGAGTTCCTCATCCCGGCCCGATTGGCCTTTGGCTGGTTCCCACGACCATTCACGCGCCAGATCTTTGCCTTTGACGATCCAGCCTTCCATCAGGCCTTTATTGCCTTTCCCGTGATGCTCCACCTGACGCACAAGAATCAATCCATCACTGCCATAAGCGACGCCGGTGTACAAATTCGGAACCTGGCCTTGAGCGGTGATTTTTCCTGTTTCCAGATTCAGCACCACCACCCGAGTGATGGGAGATTGGCCGGGCGGAGCAATGTGGTACAGCACAACAGCCTCGGGCTTGCTGGAATGCACCAGCATGCTATTGGCCTTCTCGAAGAAGTTGGCTTTTTTCGGGAGAGCGATTCCACGCGAGGGGAGCTTACGATCCACAACGGCATCGTTCCGGGGAAGAGCCAGCTTGTCGGATTGGGGCGTGAGCAGAAGTTCGGTCACGCCGTCCACACTGGAAGTCAATTGCGCATCGCGACCCGTGTAGGTTCCATTTCCTGCAGCGGGCGCCGGCTCTGTTCCACCGGGAGCCGTACGATCCGGCATGCTGGGTCCAGCAGGACTTCCACCGGTTGAGCTTTTGCCAGCTTTCGGGGCAAAGGGGCTGGTTTCTTTGACCTGGAAGGGATTTTCACTCGCCTTTTTGGCCAGATCCTGTGCGTGCTTCCGATCCCCGGGACTCAGCTTCGACAGATCGATCTCGATCTCTTCTCCCGAGGTCTGCAGCAGAGTGACTTTCGTGCCTTCGAGCGAAACGAACTTGGCTTCAATCTTGAACTTGCCTGTCGCATCGGTCCAGGTGCGGGATTCCTGTGCTGGCAACAAACTGCTCGACAAGACCAGCAAGAGCCCGGCTGTCCAACTCAGCCAGGCCGCAAAATTCGTCATTCGTTTGTGGCATGCAGCAACAGTTTGTTGCCTGTTACACCGCAAGAATTCACACAGATGCAGCCTGCTGATCATGAGGCACCTCACAAGAGAAATCGTGAGAAAAGAATTTTAAGAAATGAATCGACGAGCAGAAAATATCACATTCACTTGCTCTGATGTGTACAGTATCTTCGCAAATGTGTCACAAAATTCAATCTCGAGTGTCGATTGCCCGACGAAAAACTTCTGGGCTCAATTCCCGGCGGCTGTGCTGATCCTATCGTGAGGGTTTGTCGTCGATCTGGCTGGATTCTCTGCGGCTGAACTCGCAGAGTATGGCCACCTGCCGTGGCTCAGTTGACTGCTTCGCCAATAAAATCGAGGGTTCAGATGGTTTCCTCTACTTCCGAAACGTTTCTGGTGGTCTGGCAAATCGCTTCTGGTCTGCTGAACCTCGCATTACTGGCTATCTGGATTTATGGCTTTATGGTTTCATTGCGAGTCATGAAGTGGTACTCCGCTGCCGGTGGTTTCCTCGCCTTCGGAACGGGATTGTCCGGACTGACGATCTTCGTTTCGGCGCTTGTCCAGATCGCCTTTTTACTGGCTTCAGATTACAGCATGTTTTCCGGCAGTGACATGAACTACTTCATTCTCATGACTCAAGGGTTAGGTTTGCTTGTGGGAGGTGTGGGCGTCGTTTCTCTCATGACCGGGCTGACGATGCTCGCCAATCGCTGCCGGGATCTTCAACGAGCCGATTAGCAACCCCTTACCGGCCCCGCATGCTGTCGGGCAAACGCACCCAGCTCTTGCAGCCTTCAAGTGCGGGCCAGGTGGGCAAACGGATGGGTGGTTGCACGCTGGTGATCGTCACTCGCAGATACGTTAATCCCGGCGACCGATACTCAAAGCGATTACGCAGAGTTGCTTCACTCCAGAGATGCTCACCTTGAAGTGCTGTCACTTCTTCCCAGGTTGTTAAGCGCCGGCACTCTTGCACCTGAGCTTTGGCCGGTAAGAGAATCTCCCCGGGAAATGGGCCCCAGATCCTGGCTGCGTTCAGAAATGGCCAGCTCTCTTCGGTCAGTTGACCTGCCTCCTGATGAAACTGCGTCGGCAGCAGCCAGAATTCCCGGTGTTCAGGTTGAAACCCGGCTGGCCCTTCGTGAATCCCTCCTTTGCGGAGAATGATCGACTGCCGGCCAGCCACTAAAGCGGCACAGATCGCTGCCCATTCCTTAAAAGCGAAGGGTTCGATTTCATCCGCAGGGTTCAAAATCACATATCACCAGTGCATCGTGTCGGAGAATCGAGCGGATCATCGATTGCTGGATGATCGCCAGTAAAACCTGCTCGTTTTGAATCACAACCGGCCGCCACTTGAATCACAACGTGTCAACACAATGAACCGTGATCATCTAACGGCGATCATCACTGATCTGCTGCAGATAGCGACCATAGGGATGATTCTTCCCGAATTCTGCAGCGAGCTTCAGCAGTTGAGCCGTATCAATCCAGCCCATGCGCCAGACGATCTCTTCCAGGCAGGCAATCTTCAAACCTTGCCGGGCTTCGATGACACTGACAAATGTGGAAGCTTCAATCAGCGATTCATGTGTCCCGGTATCGAGCCACGCCACACCACGCCCCAGTTTCTCGACGCGCAGTAATCCATCGTGCAGATAGCTGCGATTGAGGTCAGTGATTTCTAATTCATTGCGAGGGGAAGGCTTGAGCGAACGTGCTCTTTGCGAGGCAGTGGCATCGTAGAAATAGACCCCAGTGACAGCCCAGTTGGAAGGTGGCACGGGTGGCTTTTCGATCAGCTCAATCGCCTTGCCATCAGCGTCCATCGTCACCACGCCATAGCGCTCGGGATCACTCACATGGTAGGCGAACACTGTCGCACCGGTCGTCAGGGCACTGGCTGTCTGCAACGAATGACTTAGCTTATCGCCATAAAAAATGTTATCCCCCAGCACGAGGCAGGAAGGACGCCCGGCAATGAATTCCTCACCGATCACCAAAGCCTCTGCAATGCCACGCGGAGCCGATTGCGTGGCATAACCAATCTTCAGTCCCCACTGCGAACCATCGCCCAGCAAGCGTTCGAACAAAGCGCGATCATGAGGCGTGGTAATTATCAGAACTTCCCGAATCCCCGAAAGGAGCAGAACGCTTAACGAGTAATAAACCATCGGCTTGTCGTAGACAGGGAGCAGTTGTTTGCTGATGGCTTTTGTCGCAGGAGCCAGCCGGGTACCGGCCCCACCAGCCAACAGAAGGCCTGCGCGAGGCTGTGAAGTTGTACTGCTCACAAACTGTGTCTCTGGCATGTTGGGGATCGCTTGACTCAGGAAAGCCCGATCAACAGGGCTGCGAAAAGGAAAAAACGCTAATCTGGAACTGTCAAAATCGAACGATAATGCTTTTTGAGATCGTCAACTTCACAGAATCCACATGATGGTCAGTTGGTAGACGACCGCAGGAGTCTTATAGTCATTTGCTGTGAATTTGGGAATTCCTGTCCGTCGCCGGCACGCGGTTGTTCCGGGAATGGATCCATCGTCAGAGGGATATTCGAGTGTTTGCTGGCCCCCTGGTATCTCGCGAAGCATTGACGGCACCACGCCAACTCAAACATTTTCTGATTCGCTCGGGCTATGTGGGTGGTCTGTTTGTGCTGCTCTACACCGCAGTCCAGGCCACATTTGGCCTGCAGCAGGTGAGTCGTCTGGGAGAACTGGCACGCTTTGGTGCATTAATGTTCCAGATGATCTCGCTGGTGCAGATGACTCTGATCATCTTTTTTGCCGTCCTCTTTGCCGCAGGCCGGGTTGCGCAGGAGAAAGACCGCCGGACACTGCTGCTGCTCCTCATGACCGATCTGAAAAGCATCGAACTGGTGGGTGGTAAACTGGGTGCCAGCCTGCTGCTGGTGGGTGTCCTCCTCCTGACTTCTCTGCCAGTGCTGGCCAGCATGTTACTCCTGGGAGGAGTCTCTCCCTGGCAAATCTTTGGATCGCTGCTGCTGACTGCTGCGGTGGGTCTGGCTGCGGGAGCGTGGGGAAATCTGGTCGCCTTCTGGCGGGAAAAAACGTTTCAGACACTCGCCATCAGTGTCCTGGGAATTGTGCTGTTCTTCGGTGCTGTCGAATTGCTCGGAGTTCTGCTTTCCATCGTTGGCCAGAGTGGTCTCGCCCGGACGGTGATCCTGTTAAATCCGTATCGCGGGCTGTCGGCACTCTTTCAGCCTTTGACGATGCAGGCCAACGGACAGAATGCGATTGCGGCTGTCCTCACTTCAGCCGCATTGATGACCACGCTGGGTGCCCTTTTACTCGCCACAACGACCGCTCGATTACGCATCTGGAATCCTTCTCGAACGATGGGTGAAGCCGCCAGATCTGAGGATGATCGACTGGCAGCACCCGCTCGAAAACATCGGGAAATCTGGGAGAATCCTGTCGTCTGGAGAGAAATCTGCACGCGGGCTTATGGCCGAAAAATCGTGCTCATCAAACTCGCCTACATCCTCCTGGCAGGATTGATGATCGCCTCGGCGGTCTTCTCGATCGATCCCTCTCGCAAGCTGCTGGGAATGCTCCCCCCGGTTGGGTTTGCCTTTGTCGGAATGAGCCTCGTTTCCATGTTGTTGATCAACGCCCAGGCCGTTACCGCCTTCACCAGTGAACGGGATGGCGGCACGCTCGAATTGCTGCTCGTCACCAACGTAACGGCCAAGGAGTTCATCTACGGCAAGCTCTTGGGTGTGCTCTATAACACGATGGAACTCTTGATCATTCCCGTCGGTTTCCTCATCTGGCTGATGTTGCAGCAACAGATCACCTTCGAGAATTTCGTCTATCTGGTGATCGGACTGTTTGTGCTCTGTACCTTTGCAGCGATGCTGGGATTGCACTCCGGTTTGAGTTATTTCAGCTCACGCACTGCCATTTCCAACAGTCTGGGAACCATCTTCTTTCTGTTCATCGGGATCTTTATCTGCCTGATGTTGATTGTGCAGGCTCAATCTTCGTTCTCGTTGCAGTTGCCGACCTTCCTGGTCTTCATTCTGGGGGGGAGCCTGGGCTTGTGGGTCTCACTGACTCATCACAATCCCTCGCCGGCACTCACGCTGGCTGCCGGGATTCTCCCCTTTCTGACGTTCTACGCCATTACCAGTTTTCTGCTCGGGCAGACCTTGGGCGTTTGTATCTCGTTGACCGCCGCCTATGGGTTTACCACTCTGGCCATGCTCATACCGGCAATCAACAGTTTCGATATGGCGCTGGGCCGCTCGACAACAGAAAGAGCCTGACAGACCATCCCTTCCCATGCTGCCACTATGAAATAAATTCCGGGGAAAGGAACATAGTACCTATAGGCTCTGTCTCGGCAATTGGGCGAGCAGCGACTGATAGACAGGGAGCCTGGCCGCCAGTTTGCTCAGCGTCTGTTGAGTCCCTTCTTTGCGGCCAGTCGTCATGGTCAGGGCAGAAACCCATTGATCACACATGGCTTCGACGAAGGTCGGCATCGACTCGAAACCCGGGACAGGAACATCGATCGTTTCACCATCAGTCGCTGTGCGATAGAGACGTCCCTGCCGATAGCCAGCCAGAGTGCCATCGACCATCCAACCGGTGGCAAAGGGGAGATGCCCACGTTTCCTTAATTCGATTTCTGCTCGGACGTCGCCTTCAAACAGGAGCGAAACGGACCAGTCTCCGGGAAGACCGCGGAACTGACACGACAAGAACCTGCCTGGACACAGTTCCAAGGCTGGTTCAAGGACCAGTGAGATCTCTTCCATAAAACGGGTCGTACTATCGGTGGCTGCTTCGGGCGAAGCGGCTTCTTCGGCAAAAGGTGGTGTCCATGCCAGAGAGCGCACCGCCTTGAGTTCTCCCAGCTCCCCTCGCTGTGCCAGCAGCCGTGCCTGCAGAAAATCAGTATCAAACTGCCGGGGAGAGATAAGTTCCAGATAGGGTGGCTGTTGAGCATTTTTGGTGGCCAAAGAAATCGACTCGATTTCGTCTGCCTGCCAGAGATGAGTCGTCACCAGCCAGATGGTATGACCATCGAGAAGAGCTTGAATCAAACCCTCCTGATAGCTTGCCAGAGGGCCGCAGCAAATGGTGCAGGTTGGTCGATGCGCAAGCACCTCAGGAGTGGCCTTAAGTGTTTCTGCTGCCAATCGCTGCAGGTCTTGGAAGAACCCCACCCATAATCCCGACCCCAGGATCTCAATGGGTACGGGAGTGGTCTCCTTCATCATCTGTTGATTCCGTTAGCAATTCGCAGTGCAGACCATGGTTGAAGCCTGGTCGACCTGACTGCGCCAGCCATGGTTGTGACAACGGAAAGATCTTTGAACTGTTCCCAGGATCAAAAACCTGACTTGCCCACAACTTACTGAGCACGAATGTATCCGCTCAAGCGAAGAGAGAGCTTTCCTGAGCACTTCTGGCTGGAAGGAGCATTGATCTTGACCATCAGAATACCATCCTGATTGGGCGAAAAATCCTTGTTATCGCCGATCATGAAAGGCTTGCCAGGTTTTTTGTCAGCCACCACAACCCCAATCAATGCACCAGCAGGCGCTCCCGGATACAGTTCCTGACCATTATCGGATGTGGGTAAGCCATTGGCAGAAACATCAGCCGAAATGCTGAACTTGTAATCGCCCACGGCTTGAATCCGCAGGGGACGATCTTTGAAAACGGCACCTAAAGGCTGGCTCCAGCCTCGACTCACATCAAACTCGATTTCCGTTTCATTGGACGAAAGAATCTGCTCATTCAGTTCTTTGACTTTGGCTTGAAGGCCCGCTTGATCGGGGTCGAGCTTAAGGAGCACCTCGTAAAGATTCTTGGCTTTTTCCAGAAAACCCGCCTCTTCATATTCCTTCGCAACCGCCGCAGCATCTTTGGTGATCGAATCCTTCAGCCGATCGGCCTTCAAATCGATCTGCTTGAGAGCGGCCGGAGAAATCGGCTTGGTTTTCGTTTTGGACTTACTCGTCGAAGTCCCGCTGGTCTTGCTCTGCTGAGCAGACAAGGGAACCCCCAGGCTGCAGATCAATCCCAGACCAATCATCAGAGAGCAGCAGAATCGAAGTTGAGTCGTCATCAGATTGACCTTCAGATAAACAACAGGGCCCGTTGTTCCGGTTGGCAGGCCGGCCAGAGAATCTCAACCACAATGAAACGCTCTGGAAGCTTGAAAGTTCACCCCGTCGGCTGAACTTTCATTCGTCGAAATTGATCCAGTCGTACTCAGACTGACTAAAAATGTGTGAATACAAACGCCGGTGCGAATGTTTCCATCCGCACCGGCTCAGCATTTCTTCCGGCTGATGATTGCTTTCAGCTCATTGAAGAGCATCCATTAACTGGGCTCAGGCTCATTGATCCCCAGCAGCTCAATCTCAAATATCAATGTTTCACCTGCCAGGGGATGGTTGGCATCGAGAACGGCTTCCGTCTCGTTCAGTTCCACCACCCAGACAGGAAACTCTTCATCGTCATCCTCGACAGAAGTAGCCGTCAGTTGATCGCCCACTTCGGCATCTTCTGGCAGTTCCGATCGCTCGACGGTCTGTTCCAGTTCATCGTCGTAATCGCCATAAGCCTGATCGGGCTCAATGACAATGCGCTTCTTTTCGCCAACCGTCATGCCAATCACGGCGTTGGTCAACCCCTCGATGACTTCTTCACCGCCAGCGACAAACCGTAAAGGTTCATCAGGGGTGCTCTCATCGAACACGCTTCCATCGTCCAGAGTTCCCCGATAACTGATGGTGACCATGTCACCTGCAACAACACTTGCCATTGAGATTCTCGATTCACAAACAGACCGACTGCCAATCACGATGACGGCAAACAGATGCCACTCGCATCGCTGGCAGGAAAACTAGCCCGAAGTTTACTCATCGCCACCATGCGGCGGAAGACCCCGGATGTTCAATTGTCGATCAAGCGAAAATTCTCTCAGAATCTTGCGCCAACCCGCCAATGTTTTCAGCCCCAGAAGCAATCCCGGCCCTCACAAACCCACGCCTAATCCCTCCAGAATCAAAAAGTGATCACGCGTTCATACATGAATAGGCTGCTCTCCTGATGGAAGCAGTAGAAATCCCGGCGTCCCTTCAGAACTCCATTCCCGAACATCATTGAACAGGAAGACTCAATCGCGGCAAATGATCCGCCGGGTGTTCATGAAAACCACCTAGATCAACCACCAGCGGCAGATGATCCGAGGCATCTCTCAATAGTCGGCTTTTGGCAATATGACAACTCTCGATGGCCACTCCCGAATTCACAAACACTTTGTCCAGTGCTCCTAAAGGAAGCCACGCCGGGAAAGATCGAAATCGGGAAGGTGGGCTGGAAATCTGTTTCCAGCCATGCACTGCAAACGGGCCGTTGGCCAGTGTGTTCCGCCAGTCGTTCGTATCGCCAATCGCAATAGCCGGTAATTGTCTGTGTTCGCGAAAATGCTGATGTTCAAACATCCGACGAACCTGCCAATGCCTCTCGGTTTCACGCAATCCCAGATGCCAGTGAATCAGATGCAGCCTGCCTAACGGAGTCTGGACAACGACCAGTTGCGCACCCCTCGGCTTGTAATGTCGCCGGGTGAGTGAAATGGCATGCACCGAAGCCAGCGGATAACGCGAAGCAATGAGATTCCCATAACCGCCTTCTTTGAGACGCACATTCAACTGATAGTGCGCATGCACCAGACCCAGTGCTTCACTAATGAGTTTGGCCTGATGGTCGTAGCGTGATCTCGCCACATGATGGTCCACTTCCTGCAGGCAGATCACATCGGGTTCTAGTGCACGCAATGCCTCAATGATTCGTTCGAGGCGATATCGTCGATCACGTCCGCCGATCCCTTTGTGAATGTTGAAGCTGACGATCCGCATTCGTCACGCCCCGATTTCCAGCCAGGCAGAACCCAGATAATCGAGCAGGTCAGAAGCGATGAGGCCTGGCTGCGAATGTTTTTCAGCAGCAATATCTCCTGCTCGTCCATGCAGCCAAACGGCTAACTGTGCCGCTTCAAAAGAGGGGAGTTTCTGTGCCACCAGTGCAGTGAGCAGGCCCGTCAGGACATCGCCTGTTCCTCCTGTGGCCATACCACTGTTCCCGGTTGTGTTAATGGCCATGCGATAGCCATCGGTCACCACAGTTTCTTTGCCCTTGAGAACAACTGTCAGACCATGCCTGCGGGCAAATTCATTGGCGAATTTTTCGCGGGCTGCTTGAATTGTGGCAGTCGTTTCACCCGTCAGACGGGCAAACTCACCCGGATGCGGCGTCATAATCCGGGCCCCCGCACCCGGGTCTCGTGTGAGATCATCGCCACTGGCAGCAAGCACATTCAAACCATCCGCATCGATAATCATCGGGATGGGCAAAGAGCGATACAGCGCTCGCACAATTTGTCGCGCAGGTTCGGCTGTGCCCAACCCCGGACCAATGGCAACAGCCGTGGCGACATGTAACGCCCGATGAATCGTTTCGAGAGCTCCAAAGCCGATCGCTCCGTGTGTCTCCGGCAGCCCCAACGTTAAGTAGCTGGGCTCATAAGCCGCAATCGTGGGTTGAATCGAGATCGGCGTAGCGACTGTCACCAGCCCCGCACCACCTCGCAGAGCTGCTTTTCCAGCCAGGCAGGCGGCTCCACTCATGCCCACCTGCCCAGCCACGATCAGCGCGTGTCCATAATCTCCCTTGTGTCCATCATCACGGCGATGAGGCACGATCGGAAGGTGGGTGATGCAGATAACAGCCTGTTCCTGTTCCATAATCATGACCTGCCTGCGGCGATCCAACCTGATTAACTGTGGTTCGATCAATTCTATCGATTCGATCCTGTCGGCAGAATGATGAGCTTCGATCCGCGAAAAACATTGACAGAGTTTTGCCAGCTTATCGCGAACGCATCTGCCGCCGGTGGCTCAAATAATCCTGCCAGAGATCAAGAAGTGGCTTCCCGCCCGCTTCTTCAAAGAGACTTTCTTTGTATGTCCCCTGTCGCATGTGAGCATTGAGCTTGGCAACAATTCCGGGGGCAGGGCCATTTTCCAGCCACAGGAAAAAGCCAGCCGTCATGTTGTAGCCCTTGGTGAAGCCTTTAGGATCGGCGCTGGTGGGAAACCAGCTCAGTGGTCGCCCTTCATAAACCGCGTAACGTAAGTAATCGGCCACTCCTTCAGTGATCCAGCCCGGCCCTGAACGAGGTGGATAAGCCTGAATCACATGCACCATTTCATGGATCACCAGTCCGACATCTTCGGGATGATCCTTCACCCATTGTGACGAAACTGTGATCTGATCCTTGATCGTGTGGGCGACTCCTTCTTTGCTGTTGCGGAACTTGAGTCCCATTTCACGAGGTGGCTGATAGTCTTCCGAGCCCAGCAGATTCACCATGCGTGGGTACCATTCCACAATCAGGTCTTGTGCCTCTTTTCCCCAGGTTTCCAGCTCCGGGACTTCGCTGGTGTCGAGGTTGATTTTTATGAAAGGCCTGGGCTCATCGGCAGCCGGTGCCAAAGCCATCACACCCAGTACGCAGCCCGCAGCCAGCAGCAAATGTCTCACAAAAAACTCCTCAAGCATGATTTTGACAGCCGACTTCTCGCAATTCTTGCCCAGTTTTCAGGCCGAAACCAGAAGATTCTGCAAGGACGCCTGCAAACGTTCTGCATTCCACCTGACGAACTTCTGGCACCACAAGCCAACTGAACTTTGACAAGTTTCCTCGAGGAAGCGGGCTTTGCAGGTTTGCCCAGATGCGCCATAATCGATGTAAACTCTGGCAGGCGCAAGCGCTGCACGTCAACATAGATTTCTGGCAGGCATCATTCCTGACGGTTGCCAGCCTGTTTATTGAACACTCGTTTCTTTTGGAAGGATCCGGCGAATGCCCATCTTTAAGGACAACTCAGAATCGATCGGGCGGACGCCACTGGTGCAGATCAATCGTTTGACGGCCGGTCTTTCGAGCCGGGTACTGGCCAAAATCGAAGGCCGCAACCCCGCCTACAGCGTCAAGTGCCGCATTGGCGCCGCGATGATCTGGGATGCCGAACAATCCGGGAAGCTCAAGCCCGGCATGCATGTTGTCGAACCCACCAGTGGGAACACCGGCATCGCCCTGGCATTTGTCTGTGCTGCCCGAGGCTATAAGCTCACCTTGACCATGCCCGAAACGATGTCGATTGAGCGGCGGATGATGCTCAAAAGCTTCGGTGCCGATCTGGTCCTCACTCCCGGGGCTGACGGTATGAAGGGAGCCATTTCCAAAGCCGAAGAACTGGCGGCACAGCCTGGCTGGTTCATCCCTCAGCAGTTCAAGAATCCGGCCAATCCCGCCATTCATGTCAAAACCACTGGCCCCGAAATCTGGAATGATACCGAAGGACAAGTGGATGTTTTTGTGGCAGGGGTGGGGACTGGCGGCACAATTACAGGTGTTGCCCGATTCCTGAAACACGAAAAGAAACACCCGGTGCATGTGGTCGCTGTTGAACCCGCAGCCAGCCCTGTGCTGGCGGGTGGCCCGGCAGGCCGCCACAAGATTCAAGGGATTGGTGCCGGCTTTGTCCCCGACACTTTTGATCGTTCAGTCGTCGATGAGATTTTGAGCGTCACCGATGATGAAGCCATCGAGACCGCCCGTAAGCTGGCGATGGAAGAAGGCATCAGTTGCGGCATCAGTTGCGGCGCTGCGATGGCTGGCGCTCTCAAGGTGGCAGCACGCCCTGAATTTGCTGGCAAAACGATTGTGACAGTCCTGCCCGATGCCGGTGAACGCTATCTCTCGACGGCACTTTTTGAGAACCTCCGGTAACTCAGATTCTCTTCATCTGGCAGGAATGTGGTTGTGAAAAAGTCACTGACGTTGCTGATTGCCATCCTCTGGTCGTCAGCAGCCGATTTGACCTGGGCCCAGTCCGTACCAACAGACAATGCCTCTCCCATTACGCCCTCAGCAACAACCACGGCGACGGCTACAGGCACCGCCAGAGCGGCAGAAACCTGGGAGATTGCTGCACCCGATTTTCTCCCTCTCAGTCAGAAAATTTCAGCCAGCCTCAATCAAGCGATCGAACGGGGAGAGATCCCTGGCGCCGTCGTGATCGCGGGCACGCTCGATGAAACTCTGCTGCATGGCGCTGTCGGCGATCGAATCCTTTCGCCTGAGAAAATCCCCCTGCGCCCCGGCGATGTGTTTGATCTGGCGTCGTTAACCAAGCCACTGGCCACCAGCCTGGCCGTCATGAAGCTCGTCGATCATGGAAAGCTCGAACTCGATCAGCCCGTCGCAAAATACTGGCCCGAGTTCAAACAAAACGGCAAAGAAGCCATTACTTCCATCGATCTGCTGGTCCATCGTTCCGGGCTGATTGCCGATAACGCACTGGCCGATTATGCCCAGGGGCCAGAGGTCGCCTGGCAGAAAATGGCGAATTTGCCATTACGTCAGCCTGCAGGCACCCGGTTTGTCTATTCCGATGTCGGCTTGATGGTGATGGGCCGGGTGGTCGAAAAGATCAGTGGCAAGTCCCTCGCTGAGTTTTGCGCACAGGAACTCTATCAGCCTCTCGCTCTCAAGCGAACCAGATACCTTCCATCAGCCGCCTGGGCCGATCAACTGGTCCCAACGGAAGGGCCCATCGGCACCGTGCACGATCCCCGCGCTGCCCGGCTGGGTGGTGTTGCCGGTCATGCGGGCTTGTTCTCCGATGCTCAGGGCATCGCCGTACTATCGCGAGCCATTCTGGTTTCGCTTCAAAATAAAGACTCTTCAGCGGCCAACATGCCTCGAATCTTCACTCCAGTCACTGCCCGGCTGATGGTCACACCCGTTGAAGTTCCTGCGATCAGCTCCAACACGCCGACGACTGTTCACAGAGCTTTAGGTTGGGACATGCGCTCGACCTACTCCTCGAACAGACCGACGAAAATGTCCGACAGCGCCTTTGGTCATGGCGGGTTTACCGGCACATCGCTCTGGATTGACCCCCAGCGAAAACTGTTCGTCTGCATTCTTTCCAGCAGGCTCTATCCCGATGGCAAAGGAGTCATCAATCCCCTCGCCCGTGAAATCGGCGATCTGATTGTCGAACAGTTCGATGCGCGAACCACGAGGCCAACACCTGAAACTCCTCAGTAACCACCCCTAAATCGTTGACACTGCCCCATGATGACGAAGCAGTTTCCGCACTGGCAAACGCGCGGTTTTACCGAAGAAGACCTGAAATGAACCTGTCGAATGGAAAACTGTGGTTGATGATTATTCTCGCAGTGGTCCCTCTGGGATTAGCGGCTGCAGCCACCATTGCAACGGGCATGACCACTTCCGAGCGTGTGGCCGTCAGTGCCTGGGTTTCGGTAGCCGTGGTCGGAACGGCTTCTGTGATTGCCTCCGCCACAATTGCTCGTCATCAGTGATGGCTGCGAGAGCAGTTTATTCGGATTCCAATAAAAAACGGCGCAGCGGCGGGTGGCTGGGGTTGAGTCTTCGAACCCCCAGCAATCTTCGGCACGAACTGGAGCTTCGCGAAGACGTTTGGCCCCAGACACCCCATACCAAAAAACGCAGTCGAAAACTGAAATCCGTATTCGCTTGGGGGCCAAAGAACCTCATGACTCATCGTACGGAATCCTCAGAGAATGAGAGCTGCATCGCCTGCAGGCTCTGGTTATGATTTTGGCAAAAGTTTGATTTTCTGGTCGAGTCAGGAAGTTTGAGGAAGAGCATGGCTCGTAAGACACGCATGACGCGCGAGAAGCTGCCGCCGGGTGAGCACCTTTGCAGTTACTGCACTGCCAAGTGCTGCCGTTACTTTGCCCTGCCGATTGATACTCCCACCAGCTGGGATGATTTCGACAACATGCGCTGGTACATCATGCATGGTCGCACATCGATCTTTATCGATGGAGGCACCTGGTATCTGCTCGTTTATGGTGACTGCAAAAACCTGCTCCCCGACAATCGCTGCGGTGTCTACGACACCCGGCCAGCCATCTGCCGGAGTTACTCCACAGACAACTGCGAATACGAAGTCGGCGGCTGTTACGACAAATTCTTCGAAGCTCCGGAACAACTCTGGGAATACGCCGAAGCCATCCTGCCACCACGAAAAGTCAAACGCGAAAAAGCCACTGCTCTTCCTGTACTCAATTAATCTCAAGCGTTTTTCCGAACTGCGTTTCTACGGCTGGGTGGCTGGGGTCAAACGTCCTCGTTTGCCCCCAGTTCATTCGACTTTGATAGTTTCTGACGAACGCTGAACGGCTGTGTGCCATGCTTGCAGCTTTGGGGCAAGCATGTCTTCAGTGGGTAACTCCGGTTGAAATTCTGATTTCTACCGGAGTGGTGAAGCCACAGGAGCGCACTGTCAACGCTGCAACTTCAACCTTGTCTCATCAGAGATCTTCCGAAACTTGCCTAGCGGATCTTACCGCAATAAACCCTCCCGAGCCTCCGGGCACACTGGTAGACAGCAGAGTGCCAACGTGTCCTACCTTGAGATGAACGCCACTTAACAAATAGGAGCAAGTGATGCAAATTGTGGACCTGCTCAGTACGAGTGGTGCGACAGCCACCCAAATTGGCAACTTGGAGCGAGTGATCGGATCGGCTCTCCCATCCGACTATTGTCGCTTTCTAGCAGACTTTAACGGGGGGCGACCATCACCTTCTGATTTTGAGGGGCCAACCGGTGATGGTTCTGTAGTGAATTGGTTTTTTACCCTAAATCAAGACGAACAAACCTATTTCATCCCTCGGAGGATAGAGGCTTACAAGGATCGAATTCCGCCTAAGTTACTTCCGATTGCTTCCGATCCGTTTGGTAATCTCGTTCTTCTCGACCTCGGAGCCAAGGTGTTCGGTGCGATCTTTTTCTGGGATCACGAGAAAGAGAACACTGAAGGCGACCCGTGGTGGGATAACATCGCCTTCATTGCTCCATCGTTCACCGATTTTGTGAATGGGTTGCATTGACCTAAGCCAATGTCGGGCAAATCAAAGGGCTCACTCATTGTTTTTTTCGACCAGTCGTAAGCCTGCTGCGATACCCAGAGCACTACGAGCGTGTAAGGCCAGTGGTCTGTAACATCAATCCCTTTGATTTCTCCGTTTGAATTGAAAAGCGTTCCTTGAAGTCTCTCTTGTGACTATGGTCACCCAGACGTGAATCTGATCGACTTGCTTAAGTAAGAATATGACTATAATGGTTAAAGATATCCACTACTACCGCTCGTTCGATCTCTTGTCTGCAAGCGAGAAAATACGAGAACTGGGCAACGATAGAGGGAGCTCTGAGGTTTTCGCTGATGCCATTCATTCACTACTGATTGCAGCGGAAGAACGGAGTGTTGGCAGCAGTGAAATCGAACAGGTTTTGGGAAAACCGGATCGTATTGTAGACAACGAAGGTGGCGAAGTATGGGAGTATGACTGGTCTGACATGTATGGGCCAATTAAATACACATCATTGACGCCATTCCAAATCACGAACGGAGTATGCACGGGTTTAGCCCCCGATGAATAGCCCAATGATCCGCCTAGTACTCTTTGGCAAGGGAGGCCCAGACGTGCAAATCCACGTCAGGGCCACCCTGCCAAGTGAATTATCCAGCCAACTTCAAACTGACATTCAGTGATTAGCTCGAATCGCACTAAACAACACTAAGTAGACACAATGACAACCGAGTCGATAACGATTTACGTTGGACAATGGAATAACCGAGACTATGTTTTTTCCTTAGAAAAGGAGGAGGCTGAGTCGCTCGTTAACGCACACTTTGCTTTTGGTGATCCTTTAGAAGATGAGTACGCGTTAGGCAATTATTGGGCTACAGGCGACAATGCTGAGGGATGGCGAATAGTCGAGAGGAAGATCTCGGTTCCTGTCATCAAGGTTCACATCAAGATATCTGAAGATGGAGGTACATCGCATGTCACATGGCGATGCCCATCCTGTAAACAGCCTTACAGTGATGATTGGGAAGCCAATGACGAACTACCAACTTTACTAGCTTGTGGTTGTGAAACAACATCAAAATATCTCTTGGGTGTGTCGTAGGGCGACCCCGGCTGAGATGCTGACTTCTATCCGGGTGGAGAAGTTCAAGGCAGGCACTGACCACTCTACAACTTTAACCTTGTTCCATCTGACATCCTCAAATAGTCGCATAGCGTTACTTCACCTGCATCCAGCCAAACAACAGCGGCGTATGAGGCTCTGGTCATGACACCCAAGCCTCATACGCCGCATGGCTTTTCATCAATCAAGTTTCAGTCGCTGAAGGCCGCATCGAAGGCCCGGCCGCTGGGTTTGAAATCGACATTCTTCACGTACTGGCACGCTTCGCGGGCACCATGTTCGCGATCCATGCCACTGTCTTCCCATTCAATCGAAAGCGGGCCTTCGTACTTGATGTGATTCAGAGCGCGAATAATGTCTTCAAACTGCACACCACCACGGCCCACACTGCGGAAATCCCAGCCCCGCCGGGAATCACCAAACGAAAGGTGGCTGGAAAGAATGCCACTCTTGCCATTGAGTGTGACTTTGGCATCCTTCATATGGGCATGATAGATACGATCCGGGAAGGCGCGGATGAATTCGACGGGGTCCACCCCTTGCCAGATCAGGTGGCTGGGATCGAAATTGAAGCCGAATTCTTCCCTGCGGTCGAGCACCTGCAGAGATCGCTCAGCGGTATAGATATCGAAAGCAATCTCTGTGGGGTGAACTTCCAGTGCGAACTTGACGCCGCATTCCTGGAAGACATCGAGAATCGGGTTCCAGCGGTCGGCCAGAAGCTGGAATCCATCATCGATCATCGATTTGGGTGTGGGAGGAAAATCGTAAGTCAGGTGCCAGATGCTGGAACCGGTAAAGCCATTCACCACACTGACACCCAGCTTGCGGGCAGCGCGAGCCGTGTTTTTCATTTCTTCCGCCGCACGGTGATTGACACCTTCCGGCTGTCCATCGCCCCAGACGTAGGCGGGAAGAATCGATTTGTGCCGAGCGTCAATCTTGTCGAGGACAGCCTGGCCCACGAGATGGTTCGAGATCGCGAACACATGCAGGTCGTACTTTTCGAGCAAGTCACGCTTCCGCTGGCAATAGCCGTCATCGGAAAGGGCCTTATCCACTTCAAAGTGGTCACCCCAGCAGGCGAGTTCGAGACCATCAAAACCAAAGTCCCGAGCTTTCTTGCAAAGATCTTCCAGCTTGAGGTCGGCCCACTGGCCGGTAAAGAGCGTGACAGGACGAGACATGACGTGACCTCGGCGCGAGAGAACAATGACGGAATTTCAGACCCTCGCCTGAACAAAAACCAAGGTCAAAACCCGATTCCGGCACAGATCAAGAGTCGCACATAAGAATGGTATGGCCGTTTTCTGGACGTTTGTAAAGGGAATGAAGTCCGAATGAATCGCTTATTCATGTGACTCCGGATCGGCGCGATGAGAGAGAACAACACTGGACTGGTTCTTTTCTCCAAGAAGCAGCCATGAACCTGCAGAAAACGAAAACCTGTGTCTTCTGAGAGAGGTGAGAAAAGGATTTGCGAATGAATTCCGTACGAGTTTCTACTTGTCTCCGGATGATGACTGAACTGTTACGACGAATGGCCAGAAAATTTGTTCTTTTGTTGTTACCTCAGCCTACAGTCCGCATCTAAGCCATCAAGAGAGATGTGGAAATTGACAGGCGGATCGCAGGGGTTGTCTTTCGAGCCATCTCATTCCTTCCTTCTCAGGCTGTTTCCAGTTTTCTCCTGGAACGAGAGAGTTCACGAAGGAAAAACTTTCATCGAAAACTCATCTGACCGGATCATTGTCGATGTGGATTAGAGTACTGGCGGCAGACGAACTCATAAGGATCTGCTCGAATTGCCCTTCTGCCCGACAGAGGGAATTCAAAACGAAGTCAGTGATCTATTTGTCTCAGCCCAGAGAAACGGTATGGATAGTTCGAGAAGGCTTCGTAAAGCTGACGTTAACCCGCGACACTGGTGATCGCTGGATGCAGGCAATCGTCGGACGTGGTGGCCTGTTTGGTGCACCACTTTTCCATCAGGATCGATCTCCCTCTTCAGCCACGGGAGAATTGGCACAGCAGGCGACTGCACACGGCCGTATAAAACTCATTGAGCTTGATCGATCATTTGTTGAGCAAGGGATCCGCATCGAGTCACATCGTTCGGCTGCCATTATTGAATCATTCACAAGTCAAATCAGAATTCTGGAGCGTCGTCTGCTTTGGCAGAACACTTCACCACTGAGAGCGCGTATTGCGACAATTCTGTGTGATCTGGTCACCAAAGAATGTCATCAACCCAGTCAAGATTGTGCTGTCAGTGTCCCGTTAACACATCAGGAGCTTGCCGATCTTTCCCGTGCCACACGCCCCGTTGTCAGTAAGATCCTGGCTGAGTGGAAGCAGCAGCAAATCATCTCTTACACGCGACAAGACATTCGTGTGTCCGATTACCGTCGCCTTTTCGAAATTGCCGGCGAGATAACTCCCAGGTAAGTCATAGAAATTCCTTCTGTTTGTCATCTAGCTGACAAACAGAAGGGAATAGCCCCGTTATGTTCGCGGGAAATACTTGATCGATACAGCGACGTGATTGAGTCGCCCTGTGTCGTCTGGTCGTCATGGGAAGGAGATTGCCTCCTTCCCGATTCGAGTGGTAGGACTGTTCAGGAGCACTCAGATGGATTCGCAAGGTATGGACTCAAACGGTATGGATCGTCGTCATTTCAGCAAACTCGCGGCAACCGCGATCGGCGGCCTGCTCGCCGGTGCCAATGTCGGCATGGCCCAGGAAAAGGCCCTCGCGAAGAAAGATCCCAAGACGAGCTTTCTCCTCCAGGAACCTCACATTTGCCGCGGGCTGAACCCGACTTGCAAGGGTGAGATCAAAGGCAAGAAGCATGATTGCGCCGGACAGGCGCACTATGCCTCAGTCGAAATCACAGAGCATGTCTGCAAGGGACACAACGACTGCGCTGGCGAAGGTGGATGTGGCGAGAAGCCAGGCGAAAACACCTGCAAAGGTAAGGGTGAGTGCGCCATTCCACTCAGCGATGAGACTTGGAAGAAGGCACGCAAAAACTTCGAGGCCGCTATGACCAAGGCTGGCAAGAAGTTCGGTCCCGCCCCGGCTAAATCGTAGGGTCGGCCCCACAATCCCTCGCCAAGACGACGACCGCGCGAACGTAGGGATAGTTCCGCATGATTCTTGTGGCGTGACTGATGCCCTTTGATCAGCCACGCCTTTTCAATCCCTCCCTAGGCCGGCTATCCGTCGAGCTGAATGTCCTTCTCCGGAGCGTGCTATTTATGATTTCCCCCAGGCTGGGACACACGAACCTCGGATTAGGGCTGGGTCTACGGACCGTCCACTATCCTTACCTGCTCAAACACTGGCCTCCCGTCGACTGGTTCGAAGTGATTTCCGAGAACTTCATGGATTCGCAGGGACGACCTCGCTACATCCTCGATCAAATCGCCGAGCGCTACCCGGTCGTGATGCACGGTGTCTCGATGTCAATCGGCAGCACCGATCCGCTCAATCTCGACTATCTTTCAAAGCTCAAAAAACTCTCCAGGGAAATTGGCGCCCGCTGGATCTCGGACCATCTGTGCTGGACGGGGGTCGCCGGGGTCAACGCACACGATCTACTCCCTATTCCGCTCAACGAAGAAACTCTCGAACATGTTGTGGGCCGGGTCGACTTTGTGCAGAACTTTCTCGAAAGACCACTCATCCTCGAAAATCCGAGCACCTACGTAGGCTTCCACGATTCGACAATCACCGAGTGGGACTTTCTCACTCAACTTGCCACCCGCACCGGTTGCGGTCTGCTCCTGGATGTCAACAACGTCTACGTATCGAGCGTCAATCACGGCTTCAGTGCCGAGGAGTACATCCGCTCCGTGCCACACGCACATATCGTTCAGTTCCACCTTGCCGGGCATACCGATTGCGGCACACACATTGTAGACACCCATGACGACCACGTAATTGACCCGGTCTGGGAACTCTACCGGTTGGCTCACGAGCTCACAGCTGGCGTCTCCACGCTGCTCGAATGGGATGCCAACATTCCCGAGTTCCCAGTCGTGCACGCCGAAGTACTCAAAGCTCGCAGGTTCATGGAGGCCACCCCGTCCCTCGCTCCAGGCCGTGCGATGAAGGACGACCGCCGCACCAATGGCTCCATTCCAGAGCATCACCGGGATCAGCCGGAAAGCCGGAATCACAAAGAACGTGTCATCTCGAATCCGCTGTCGTTTGTCGTGAACCGCGACAACGAAGAAAACAGTCTCGACGCCGAACTCGAAACACATCTCGGCTAAACCTCAAACAGACACTCCCGCATTCGTCGGTTCGACGCGTCCAACCTTCCGGAGACTTACTCAACATGCCTGTCTGGTTATCGAAATCGGTGAATTACTATCGGCTCGGTGCATCGCTCCTGAATCGTCTGCAACCCGTGCTGCTGCTCGTTCTGCGGTTGCATTTCGGCTATCAGTTCAGCAAAGGTGGCTGGGGGAAGCTGGCGAACCTCCAATCGACCAGCGAGTTTTTCGCCGGCCTGGGGATCCCCGCACCGGGTATCAACGCCGTCATGGCCGGCATGACGGAACTCGTGGGAGGCGCGTGCCTGCTGCTGGGTCTCTTCTCGCGTGTCAGTACGATCCCGCTCATCGGCACCATGCTGGTCGCCTATGTGACGGCCCATCCCGACGAATTGCGTGCCCTGTTCGGAAACACCAACCTCTTCCTTAAAGCACCACCTTTTCTATTTCTGCTGACTTCAATGCTCGTACTGCTGTTCGGTCCCGGCTGCTTTTCGGTCGACTGGTGTCTGGCCCGCTTCCTCGACCGACAGACGACGATTGGCACCGGGATGTCTGCTGCGACACCGCCTCCCACGATGTCGGCCGACGACATGATGTCAGGTGCCTCGCCGATGCGACCTCCCTTGACCGCCGACATGAAACCCGGCTCTCGCTGACCTTTCGAAATGGAAACGATGGCCTCCGCACGCGACTTCAGACAGATGAACTTCAGCTCGACATCTCAAACGATATCATTTGGAGAATAGCCAGCATGACTTTCGAACATCATCTCACTCATTGCTTGAGTCGTCGGGAACTGAATGCACTTGGCCTCGCCGCCCTGAGTGGACTGCTCGCAGGCTGCTCAGGAGGCACCGCTCCGGCTCCCGCAGCCAGCACCGCATCGGGAACCAAGCCCGGCGAAACGGCAGCCGAGACCATGTTGGTTGCTGAGACCGGCAACAACGAAAACAATCTGCTGCTCGATCCCCATGTTTGCCGTGGGATTAACACCTGCAAGAACAAGGGCAAGAAAGGCACTACAAACGAGTGTGCAGGCACCGCACATTGCGCCACTGCCGTCGCCCACGACTGCAACGGCTTTAACGAGTGCAAAGGTCAGGGCGGGTGCGGTGAGCACCCAGGCGAAAACTCCTGCAAAGGGAAAGGGGCCTGCGCCGTTCCCATGACAGACAAGACCTGGCCCAAAGCCCGCAAAAAGTTTGAAGAGCTGATGACCAAAGCCGGCAAGAAGTTTGGCGAAGCACCACCCAAGACCTAGGCCTGAGTTTCGAACTCTTGACCAGAGCGGCCGAGGTCCCTCCGAGAAATTGTCCTGCACAGGATGGTCTCAAACAGATTCGACGAACATCGGATAACCATGCATAGCCTCGAACAAACCTTGTACTGGATGCAGACCGTCATCACGCATCCGCTCGGAGTTGCCGAAGGCATCGCGTCCACGGCCGCCCGCCGCGTCATCGATATTGACCCTGCGAACGCCGAGGAGGTCGTGACTCGGTCGGAGACACTGTCCGCCGTCCAGCGGATGGAGATCTACAGCCACGCCTACTACGCCCGGCTGCTCGACTGTCTACGGGAAGAGTTCCCTGCCCTCCGGTACTCTCTGGGAGAAGAACTTTTCGACGAGTTCGCCGTGGGTTATCTGCAGGATTATCCCTCCGCCAGTTACACGCTGTTCGAACTCGGGTCGCGTTTTCCCAGATATCTGCGCGAGACCCGACCCCCTCGCGCCGAATCAACGGTTGGCTCAAGTCAATCAGCCGACTGGGCCGACTTTCTGATCGATCTGGCCGAGTGGGAATTGGTCTTCAATCAGGTATTCGACGGCCCGGGCCTGGAGTCAAAATCAGCCTTCCAAGTGAACCAACTGCTGCAACTCACGCCAGTTCAGCTGGTCGAAACCCGGCTGTTTGTGTCACCCGCACTTCGCCTGCTCCGCTTCAAATTTCCCGTCTCCCGCTATTTCTCCGCCTTCCGTCGCCAGGAAATGCCCGAACTTCCCGAACCGGAACAGTCGCTCATCGCCATTAGTCGTCGTCGCTTCAAGGTCAAGACCCTTGAGTTGACACCCGCCGCGTATGAGATTCTTTACGCTTTGATTCAGGGCCAGACGATTGGTGATGCGATCGCTGCCGCCGCTCCATACACCGATCTCCACGCCGCTTCATTTGGCGACGAACTGAGAACCTGGTTCCACCAGTGGGCGGAGCTCGGCTTCTTCGAATTCGCCCTCATCCCCGATTGATTATCGAGGCCGTTTGACGTTTCACTACCTGGCACAGTCACTTCAGCACTCGCAACTTTCATCCATCTTATGGCAGTTCCCTCCCGAGCTTATGTCAAAGGTTAGGTTCATTCTCGATCAGCACCAGGCGGTAACCTGGAAACATCGCTTGGTGTGCCACGCTTGCAGCTTTGGGGCAAACATTCTCCTGTGAATTTCAAGGCATCATTTCAAGTTGTGACTCGTATCATTCGTTTTGAATCCACATCTCGATAAGGTGCGATCGCCCGAACACTCTGGTTATGATCTGCCGAATCTGTTCAACACAGGAAATCGGCTATGACCAGAACTTCGATTCGTCCTCTGACCTTCCCCGAAGTGGAACAGCTCGTCAACTGGGCGGCTCTGGAGGGATGGAACCCGGGCGTTCATGATGCAGCCAACTTCTGGGCCGCTGATCCTGAAGGGTTTCTAGGCCTTGAAGTCGATGGCGAACTGGCGGGAGGCGGGAGTGTTGTCCGCCACAACCCCCACTTCGGCTTCATGGGGCTGTTCATCCTCCGCCCCGAGTTTCGCGGCCAGGGCCTGGGCGAACAGTTGTGGTATGCCCGCCGGGATCATCTGCTGGCCAGACTCACACCGTTACCAGAAACCACTTCAGGAACGATCGGCCTCGATGCCGTCACCAACATGATTCCCTTCTATGCCAAAGGCGGGTTTGTGCCCCAATATCGACATTGCCGGTACGAGGCCCAGGCCCATTCGTTGCCAGTGGTTGCGAAGGCGAGTGAGATTGTCGAATTGGATTCCATTCCTAGAGAACGGATCGAAGTTTTGGATGCTCGCTGTTTTCCCGGTGCACGCCCGAATTTCCTGAATCGCTGGCTGACACAACCGGGGATTGTTTCACTCGCATGGCAGGAGGGAAAAAACCTTCGTGGCTACAGTCTTTTGCGGCGTTGCCGAGTGGGTTGGAAGCTGGCTCCTTTGTATGCCGAGACCCCTGAAATTGCCCGGGCGCTGTTGCTCACCAGCTTTCAGCATACCGAAGGACAATCGCTGCTCATGGATGTTCCCGAGAACAACCAGGCTGCGATTGAACTCTGTCAAAGTCTCGGGATGACTCAGATCTTTGAATGTACACGTATGTATTTCGGCCCCATCCCAACGCTCGCGCATGAGCAGATCTTCGGGATCACGTCTTTAGAACTGGGTTAACGACAAGAGTGCAGATCACCTGAGGCTACTCGCTGTGTGCCATGCTTGCGGCGGGTGGCCCGGCCAACTCGTGGCCGGGTCATCGTGCGGAGCCACGACGACAAGACGCCGCGCCATGCGCATGTCCTGCCACCACTCTTCTCTCGCTTTTGGGTGGCACGCCCTGCAGGCTTTGCGGAAGGGCGTGGTCTTTGTGTCATTTCACGCCGAATTCGATGTCAGGTCGGGTGGCAGGGGTCGAATGTCTTCATTCGCCACCTGGTCAATCGACTTCACCAGCACAAATGCATCTGAAAACATGTTTCATGACGTTTGAGGAACTTCGCCATGTACGATCAGCTTCCAATGATCTGGGGGCAAACGAAGACGTTTGACCCCAGGCACGCAGATCACTTGAGGCTACTCAATCACCCGGCTGGCCACAGGCTGTGCGTAATCCGCCCAGAGCTGGTCGATGACGGCGGCCTCAGGCTTGCCCGTATGTGTGAAAAATCGAAAGCGGGTGACATAAGGCTTCCCCGGTTCGATCTCAAAAGGGCCCAAAGGTGCCGGTGTGACCGAAAGGTAAGGCATGTTGGGATGCAGCCGGACAGGTTGCGGGAAGCGAAAATTCGACGGATGGTCGAGAACCGCAATCCCGCCCCAGGGAGCAGGTGACGTCGCTGGCTCTTGGGTACCGTTTATCGCTGGAGTCGCCTTTAATGCTGCCGGCGATTGAGGGACGGGAGTGACTGGGAAAGGGCCGGAAAGATCGCACCAGTGAGGCCGCGTATGGTTCCCATTGGCTCGTGTTTTGCCTTCGCTGGTCAGGAATTCGCCACCGTCGGCGATATTCCACTCGTCGCGTCCACGCAGGCATAAGCCACCGTAATCATGCTTCAAGAGTTTGAGAGGAGACTCCGTCGCACAGGTGAGGGTCGATTGCCAGTCGAAGAGAAATCCATCCGTTCGATGGAACACTTTGACTTCCCAAACCTCATGCAGTGCGACTCGAGGGCCGTCTTCCGGAGTCTGATCCACATGTTCGAGACGGGCTTTGAAGCGGATAAAGACCGGGCCCACCTGGACATCGTCCAAACGCACATTCCGGACAAGCCCCTGCTCTTTATGACTGTTCCAGAAATCAACCTTGCGGCCCTCAAACTCGGCATTCACCCAGGCGAACATGAGGGCGTGCTGATGCATATGGTCAGCGGGCATCGCCTCCGTGACCGCGCGGCCAGCCGGGTCAAAGATTGGATGAATAAACCCGCTGCGAGCATAGAACGGCTTGGCAGGATCAGCCGAGGGCATGACCGCCTGCTGATACTTGAGGACTGGCAAGCCTTCGACCGAGATGGCCAAAGCCTGCCCATCAACAGCAGCGGTCATGTCGGGAGCGGGAGCATTGGTGCCGTCTTCAGCTTTTGAATTGTCAGAATCAACCGCAGTAAGCCGATACCTCCGAGTTTCGCCAGCCGGAAGATGATCAAGCATCCACCAGACCTTCAGCGGCGAACCTGCTTCAATCTGGCAGGGAATAGACTTACCGATGGCAGCATCACCACTCCCTGTGACCTCCCTTAATGAAAGCTCTTTCGCCTTTTGCAGTGCCGCAGGTACTTCAACACATAGTGGCATCGCTGCCCGATCGACTTGGCCCGAAGAAATTTCCACGACCAGACAAGCCTGGTCAGTGGCCTGGGCCACAGTGTTAAGAGTAAGACACTGCAATAACATCGAAATCTTGAAGATGAGAATGAGCGATTGACTAAAGGTAAGTTCTCGAGTGATTTGCGTCATATCGTACTTCTTCAAGAGACGCCCAAAGACAACTAACATCATCGGGAATTGGTCAAAGGCAATAGGCCGTGTAGCTCAGTAAAAAAGCCCACCTCTAGCAATGATAGCATGAGGCGGGCTTGTTGTGTTTGATGGCAGTGATCATATCGGCCAGCAGGTGATCACTCCTACTGCTCCATCACTTCCTTTTCCTTCGCTTCCGCGACGGTGTTGACTTTGCCTTCGTACTTCTTGGTCAGCTCCTGAACCGACTCTTTGGTCGATTCGTGGATGTCTTCGCTCATCAGCTTGTCTTTCAGAGCGGTGTCGGCGTGCTTGTTGGCGTCGCGGCGGATGTTGCGAATGGCCACGCGGGCATCCTCGGCCATTTCCTTCACACGAGCCACAATCTGCTTGCGGCGTTCGGTCGAAAGCGGTGGCACGTTAAGTCTGATCACACGGCCGTCGTTATTGGGGGCCAGGCCCACATCGCTCGCCTGAATCGCCTTGCCGATTTCACTGAGAATCGACTGATCAAACGGCTTGATCATGATCTGCTGCGGCTCGGGAACACTCACTGTCGCCAACTGCTTGATAGGCGTCGGTGATCCGTAATACTCCACTCGAATGGAATCAACGAGACTGGCATTCGCCCGACCTGTCCGCAAGCCCACCAACTGGTCTTGCAGCACCTGCGCGGCCTTGTCCATGCGTTCTTCAGCATCGAATAGAATTTCATCGGGATCCATGAAAGTGCCTCTCAAAAGCTTGGGCATCCAAAGTTGATCAGAACCAGAACTTCAGAGAATACTCTTTTGTGTGACTGGCGGAAAGTCGCCAGCCCGTGCTTCGACAGGCAGACCAAACCCAGACCGTCAACAAGGCTTACGGCTGGGTGGCTGGGGTCAAACGTCCTCGTTTGCCCCCAGGTCGATTGATGTTACTTGTTCGTGGCAATTGTGCTGGTGAGTTGTGAGAAATTTTACGGATGCATTCATGCTGGTGAACTCGATTGACCTGGGGGCGGATGCAGACATCCGACCCCAGCCACCCAATCACGTTGCTACACGGTTACACAAAAACCGGATTTCCAGCCACACGGATGCTATTTTCTAGCTGGAAAACATCAAGGCATGACATGCACAATCATCACGTCATGATATTCCTGATTCCAGTCCGAGTTGCCGACCAGAACGAGCTTGCTGCCAGATGAGAGCAGGCCATGCTCTTTGCCGTAATTGGCGACGAACGCCAGAAGTTCGCTGGGTGGGTACTTGACCGCTTCTGTCGCGAGGGGCGTGACCCCCCAGTAGAGCTTCATCCGTCGGGCAATTTCCGGTCGATCCGTCAGAGCGAGAATGGGAACCGTCCCGCGCTGTCTTGAAAGCGCCATGGCTGTTTTGCCGCCGCGAGTGGCGACCACAATCAGGTTCGCTCCCAGTTGCTCGGCGGCATTGCCAGCACCACAAACCACCGCTTCAGTAATGGCGGTGGCCCGATTGCGGGGAAGAGCCAACTTGTCGACGAACTTATGAGGATCAAGCAGCCGCTCGGCATGTCCGGCAATGCGGCTCATCATGGAAACAGCCGCCACGGGATGATCACCCACGGCCGTCTCGCCCGAAAGCATCACGGCATCGGTTCCATCGAGGACGGCATTCGCCACGTCCGTCGCTTCAGCCCGCGTGGGAAGTTCATTTTTCTGCATACTGTCGAGCATTTGTGTGGCGGTAATAACCGGAATTCGATGCTCGTTGCATAGGCGGATAATCCGCTTTTGAAGTACGGGAACACGATCCACATCAGCTTCGACACCCAGATCACCGCGGGCGACCATAACAGCATCCGTCTCACCGATAATCGCTTCCAGATCATTAATCGCCTCGACTTTTTCAATCTTGGCGACAATCCACGGAGGCGTCGTCGTGGGATGCTCGGCAATCACCTTCCGCAGATCTCGCAAATCCTGGGCGGAACGCACGAAGCTCAACCCAATATAATCCAGTTGATGATCCAGAGCCCATTGCAGATCTTCGCGGTCTTTGATTGTCAACGAAGGTGTGCTCAGCGCCACGCCGGGAAGATTAACCCCTTGTTTGGAGCGGATCATGCCCGCCTGGGTGACTTCGCAAACCACTTTTCCGGCCGTCGCATCCTGCTCCAGAACCTTCATGGAGACCGTTCCGTCGGCAAGCAGCACTCGGTCGCCAGGCCTCAGATCGTCGATCAGTTGCTCATAGGTGCAGGTGAGCTGGTTGTCTGTACCGGCGGAAACCTGTCTGACGAATTCAAACTTGGCACCATATCGGCAGCGAATGCCATCTTCTGGCAACAGACCCAGACGAATTTTGGGGCCAGAAAGATCACCGAGCACTCCCAGTGGTGTGCCAAGTTCGACCGAGATTTTCCGAATCGAATCCAGCACCCCTTCGAGAATGTCGTACTTGGCATGAGCAAAGTTCAACCGGAAAATGTCCACCCCGGCAATCGCCAGCTCGCGAAGTTTTTCGGGAGACGAGCAGGCAGGACCCACTGTCGCGATAATCTTGGTTTTTGCAAACGGCGTTTCGGAACGGAGTACGTAAGACATATCTGGAACTTCCTCATGGGCCAGAGATTGAAACGAGCAATCCCCTGAAGAGTCGAAAGATGAGCGTTTGAGGCGGCAGGATAGCACATCCGGAGAAATTCGCGCAGTCCGGGAAGCGCGCCATTTGCTCGATTTTCACGGAGATCTCTCGGGTACGGTATTCGCTTAACATAATTGACAGAATCACTTCGACCGAGTTGAAAAGTGCCGCCCCGTTCGATCAGCTTCCAGCAGATGACCGGTTTTCGCCCAGATTGATCAATTTTTGTCGTTTCCTTTTTGTCGTTGACCTGGCAAGAAGCACTGACCGGATGACCCCCAATGAAGTTCTTTCTTTGTAGAACCTACTTCGGGCAATCGTGACGAGGTGAATTGCAATAACACGAATGTATGGTGGTGCAGAATCATGCCTCAGACGAAGCGGAGAATCACATCAATCAACCTCGTCCTCGTGATCGTCTTACTGGCTGTCAACGGGTTCGTCACCAGTGTGAATATCGGTCGGCTGTTCGATGCCCAGCGGGATGTCTCGCACACTTTTGAAGTGCTGAGACTGCTGGCCAATCTGCAGGAAGAAATGGTGACGTTTGAATCGAGTTGCCGGGGTTTTGTAATCGCCAGAGAATCGACTTACCTCGATAGCGGCCTGGTCGCACTTGAGCAACTCCCTCGAACTTATGCGGATCTTTCGGATCAACTGGCTGATAATCCCGAGCAAACCCGACGTTTAGTCGAACTCGCACCAATCATTGCCGAGAGACTGGGAGTGGCTGCCAATGCGATTCAGGTTTTTATCGAATCTGGTGAAGCGGAATTGATGAAGATTGCCAGGACAGGCCGAGCCCGTGTGCAGATGGATGAAATCCGCTCGCGCGTGGCTGAGATGATTCAGGCCGAAAGGACATTGCTGGATCAGCGTTCGGCTGGCGTGGAGTTCAATTACTACGTGGCCATCATGACGACGTTACTGGCCGTGCTGATCTCAACAGGAGTGGCAATTGGTGCCTGGAGATCCATCGATCAGGAACTGGCCGCCAGAATTGTGGCCGAGCAGTCGGCTCGTCTGACAAGCGAAAACTTTCGTGTCACAATTCACAGTGTGGACGATGCATTGGTGACAACCGACGCCCAGGGCCGTATCACGTTGATGAATGAAGTTGCAAAGTCGCTCATTCAAGTAAGCGATGATGTGCTCGGGCAGCCGGTTGATCGAATTTTTCAGATCCAGCAGGATTCTGGCACGACAGCCAATGAGCACCCGGTGCATCAGGTTCTTCGAACGGGCCAGAAACTGGCTGCCACGGAAACCAACTGGCTCATCAGGGCTGATGGGACACGTGTTGCCGTCGATGATCGGGCTTCGCCGATTCGTAATTCCAAAGGGAAGCTGCAGGGGACAGTCCTCGTTGTGCGGGATATCTCGGAAAAGCTCAAAGCGGCACAGGCCATTCGACGTCGTGATGAGCGTTTTCGCAGAGTGTTCGACAGCAGTCTGGTGGGTATGGCGCTGTGCAACAAGTATGGTCGCATTATTGATGCGAACGAAACTTACCTTGAAACGATTGGTTATTCGCGAGAAGGGCTTTATAGCGCTGACCTGAGTTGGGGCGATATCACACCCACGCAGTTTTCGGGATTGGATACCGGCGCCTGGGAAGAGTTACGAGCCACAGGTCGCTGCCGACCGTTCGAGAAAGAGTTTATCGCACAAAACGGCATGCGGGTTCCAGTGCTGATTGCCGCTGTCAAATTGCTTGATGACGAGGAAAGTGAGGTGGCGATCTACACCGTCAACCTGTCACAACTGCGGGCTGCCGAACAGCGTTATCGGATGCTCACCAATGCCTCGCCACAGATCGTCTGGATTGCCCGGCCCGGCGAAGACAATCTTTACTGCAATGACCGCTGGTACGAATATACAGGGCTGACACCCGACGAAACCCGTGGCATGGGCTGGCTGCGTGCTGTCCCAACAGAACATCAGGGACAGGTCGCGCGTGAATGGTCGACGGCTTCCCGCAAGCCGGAAACCTGTGAGTTTGAACTTCCACTCCGCGGAAGAGATGGATTGAGCCGGTGGCATTTATTGCGAGGGGTTCCACAAATCAACAGCGATGGCGTCGTGGTGGAAATGATCGGCACCATGACCGACATCGACGCGCTGCGTCAGGCTCAACAGGAGCTTGAACTTGCCGATCGCAGGAAGGATTTTTTTCTCGCCACGTTGTCACACGAATTGAGAAATCCACTGACACCGATTTCGAATGCTCTGGAAGCATGGCGGGCTGCAGATTTATCTCCCGAAGAACTGACAGAAGTGCGTGAGATGCTCAGTCGCCAGACAAAGCAGATGGTGCGCCTGATCGACGATCTACTGGATGTTTCACGCATCAGTGGGGGAAAAATCCAGTTAAAGCCAGCCATTCTTGATCTTCGTGAATGCATCCAGACGTCCATAGAAGTCGCCCAGCCGCTGATTCGACAGGCGGGTCATCAGTTGACCACCGACTTACCGAACGAACCTGTCTGGATTAAGGCCGATGCCACACGCATCGTGCAGATCGTCGCCAACCTGTTGAACAATGCGGCCAAGTACACCGATCCCCAGGGCAGGATTCACCTCCAGGTCGTGCCGTTTGAGCATCAGGTGGAAATTCAGGTCGTTGATAACGGTGCAGGAATCCCGGCACACATGCTGGAACAGATTTTCGGCATGTTCGAGCAGGTGGGAAGTTCGCTTGATCGAGCTCAAGGGGGTTTGGGGATTGGTCTGACGTTGGTTCGCTCACTGGCAGAACTGCATGGCGGAAGTGTGGTGGCCTTCAGCGAAGGACTCGGCAAGGGAAGTCGATTTACCATCACTTTGCCCCGGTCCCCGGCACCTGTCGCCATTGAACCTCCAGTGAATAACAATTCCACCGAAAAGCCTGAGAATTCGGCAAAGGCAGACGGCCATCTGTCCAGCGATCGTGAAGACACAGCCACTCAGATCAACACGTTGAACACCAATGGATCTCTGCAGGATCAAACTGCAGAACAACCGGCGGGCAATTTACGCATCATGATCGTGGATGATGTCGCTGCCAGTGCGAAAACTCTCGGGATGATGCTGCGCGCGATTGGACAGCCTGCGGAAATCTGTCTCGATGGTCATGAAGCGATCCAGCGAGTTCTTGCCAATCCTCCCGATCTGGTCTTTCTCGATATCGCCATGCCCGGGATTGATGGTTATCAGGTCGCCCGACAGATTCGCGCGCAATGCCCCCAGCGCCCGGTCCTGGTGGCACTCACTGGTTTTGGCCAACCCGATGATCGCAAGCGCACACAGGCTGCGGGATTCAATCAGCATCTGACGAAACCCACCAGCCTTGACTCTCTGCGGGCACTGCTTAAGCATTATGGAAGTTCTGAGCGGCCCAGTGAGTCAGTCAGAAGTGATACTCATGCGGACTGAACTCGTGCGGACTAAACTGTGATGAACGGTCATTTCTTCCTGCCCTGAGGATCACTCCGAGTGACGACCGCTCCGCTGCATGAGTTTCCTACGCCTGTGCGTATTGCCAGACAGATCCGCCTGTTTGCGAGGCAATTTCCAGTCACACTCAGTTTCATGCTGTTGTCGGCGATACTGTTTCTGCTCACCTTCATCGCGGGAGGGGAATCGACCGAGAGCCAATCGAGAAACTGGGGTGCGATTTCGACACTCAGTTTCTTTCGGGAAGTCGAACCACAGATCTGGAAAAATGTCACCCCCGAGTTGTATGGGCCCTTTGAATTATGGAAGGGAGAATGGTGGCGATTGCTGGTGACAGGGTTTCATCATGGAGATCCTGTCCACCTCACCTTGAATCTGATGGTACTGGCATTTCTGGGCCCGCTGGTGGAACAACGCCTGGGCAAGATTTCCTTCAGCCTGTTCTTCGTGTTCTCGATCATCTTTTCAGTCTGTGCCGAACTCTTCTGGGGTGAGAATGTGGTCGGGATTTCGGGAGGTCTCTTTGCACTGCTTGGTTATCTCGTGATCGCACGACTTCGAGACGAAGAACTCGCCCGGCAGCTCCCCGATGAACGCTGGATCTTTTACCTGCTGATGGCTGCGGTGATGGCCGGCTTATCGGCTCTGGAAATCCTGAACATCGGAAATACCGCCCATGTCAGCGGCCTGCTGGTGGGAGTCGCCTGGGCTGTCATCAATCCCTGGTCCTGGCCCTGGCGAATGGTCTTCATAACAGCCGCATTCGTGCTGCTCGTGGCTGCCGGGTATGGAGCCGTTCATCCATTTTGGCTGGGCCGGTATCACTGGTATCTGTCGCGACTCGACAAACCCGATTCGGCAGCACGCATACAATTGCTGCGAAGAGCCATCTCGTATGACCCCCGCCTTCCAGGTGCATGGATGGAACTGGCCGAACGACAACAGTCTTCGCAACAGCCCATGGATGCGTGGAAAACTCTTCTCGAAGGGATGCTGATCAATCGCAACAGTCTCGAACTGTTAGATGCCACCAGTCAGCAGTGGGGTTTGTTGAAACGATTGCATCTGGAGCCGTTAGCCACTGAGATCGCAGTGCAGACACTCGGCGAAGATTCGTCCATCTGGCTCAAGCAGTTTGATGAACATCTGGCACGAAACAGTCTTGGCCCATCCATGGAAGATGATCTGCAGGATTGGTCTCAGCAAAACCCCGATTCATGGATGAGATCTCCCCTGATTGAAACGGTTCGGCCACGATTTGTCGAACCACACAAACCCAGCGGATTACCAGACGATTCGCCAAACTCTGCAATCGAAGGAACAACACTGTAAGACAGGTTCGAGAATACCATTGGTGTGCCATGCTTGCGGCTCGGAGCAAGCATGCTTGATCGACTTGCCATGCGTATTTGATTTCGGGGATCGGCAGAAGACCCGAAGGGGTGGCTGGGGTTGAGCGTCTTCGCGAACCCCCAGTTCGTGCCGAAAATCGCAGAGGGTTCGAAGACTCAACCCCAGCCACCCGCCGCGCAGTTTTTTATTCTAACCCGTACAAAATCGGGCGACACAGTCACAAAAAAAGACGGGCGGCACTGTCATTCACGTGGCGATCATGCCCAGTCACCATCGCACCTGGCCGCCATCGGCATGCGACGACCAACCCCAAAGGCGCGTGGTGAGACTTTAATCCCCGGTGGCATCTGCCAGCGTTTGTACTCGTTCCGATCCAGTCGTCTGGCGACCCACTCGACTGTCGTCGCGGGGAACTTATCGCTGAGAGCCGCCACAGATTCTTCCCGGTCAATCAGGCCCCGCAGAATGTCATCCAGCATGTCGTAGGGGGGAAGCGTGTCCTGATCGAACTGGTTGGGGGCCAGCTCTGCGGAAGGAGGTTTTGTGAGAATGTTCGCCGGAATGATCTCCTTCCCTTCCTGTTGGTTAATGAACTCGCAAAGCCGATAGACCTCGCCTTTGTACAAATCGCTCAAGGGTGCGAGAGCACCGTTCATATCGCCATAGAGTGTGCAATACCCCATGGCGAGTTCACTCTTATTGCCTGTCGCCAGAGCCAGCCAGCCGTGATGATTGCTGCGTGCCATCACAATGGCACCACGAATTCGTGACTGCAGATTCTGATCAGCCAGCCCCGCTGGCTTAGATGCCAGCTCCTCTCCCAGCACTGCAATCATTTCATACGCCCGGTGCACAGCATCGATGGGGATGGTGCAATGATCGATTTTCAATCGTTCTGCCAGCAGGATGGCATCTTCCAGGCTATGGTCTGTGCTGTATCTGCTGGGAAGCAGCAGGCCATGAACATGTTCCGGCCCCAAAGCTCTGGCTGCCAGATACGCGACGAGCGCGCTATCCACACCTCCAGAAAGCCCCAGAACGCAATCCGTGAAACCCGACTTATGGCAATAATCGCGAATGCCCAGCACCATAGCTTCATGAAGATCAGACTCGACGGGCATCTGCAGAGAAATCTGCCGCGGAGGAAGTGCCTGGGTATCAACCTGCAACAAGCCCCTTCGAAAAGCGGGCAACGTCGCCACACACGACCCATTCGCATCGAGAACAAAACTCTGCCCGTCGAATACAAGATCGTCATTGCCGCCAATCTGATCGGCAAAGAGAAACGGAATCGACCAGTGCCGGGCATGATAGGCCATCAGTTCATGACGCCGCCGCGACTTGCCGACTTCGAACGGGCTGGCTGAGAGATTAATCAGCAGAGTCGCTCCCTGCTTCCCTAATTCCGCCACAGGGTCTCCCAGCAGTTCCGGGTCTGTCGCATAGAACGTAGCCGGGTCATGAAACCAGGCATCTTCGCAAATATGAATTCCCAGCTTTTCACCACGAAACGGGATGGGTGCCAGTTTTTGAGCGGGGCGGAAGTATCGCCGTTCATCGAAGACATCGTAATTGGGCAAGAGCCGCTTATGGATGGTGGCGAGAACTTTTCCCTCATGGATCAGGCTGGCAGCATTGGCAATGCGTCCCTGCGGGCAATCCCGCTGAGTCGGATGTCCCACGACGACACCCAGTTCCTTAGGAAGCTCCCCTGCCAGTTGATCGACCCATCGATCGCAAGCTGCCACAAATCCTTGTCTCGAGAGCAGGTCTTTGGGTGGATAACCCGAAAGGACCAGCTCGCTGGTGACCAGCAGATCAGCCCCGCTCGATGCTGCCATATGTGCCGCCTCCTGCACCAGCCGGGCATTCCCCGCCAGATCACCGACAGTGGGATTGGTTTGCAGGAGAGCGATTTTCATGTCAACAGCTTTGAAGCAAGTGAAAGCAAATACAAGGCACAAAATCGAACGCGGCGATCTACTTTCGATGGATCATCCAGCGCGAACAGAACGCAACGTTCATCGATGGAAACAAACCGCGCACTAGGCATTCAATCCGAGAGCATCGGCCATCGAATAGAGACCAGCCGGCCGGCCCGCCAGAAATTTGGCAGCAGTCAATGCTCCCTGGGCGTAACTGTCGCGAGAATTCCCGCGCACGGTCACTTCCAGAGTTTCGCCCATCAGGCCAAAGACAATCGTGTGTTCGCCCACATTATCGCCAGTGCGCAGTGCGTGATAACCGATCTCATTGCGAGGTCGCTGGCCAATCCGGCCTTCACGACCATGCACATGCTCGGTCTGCCCCATCCCTTGTGCGACAATTTCACCAAACTTGAGAGCGGTTCCACTGGGAGCATCTTCTTTGAAGCGATGGTGCCTCTCGATGATTTCGACATCGACACCACTGGAAACATCTTTCAAAGCGCGGCCCGCATCAGCAACCAGCTTCATCGCCACATTGACAGCCAGGCTCATGCTGGGTGCCCACAGAATGGCGGTTTTCTGAGCCGCCTGCGTAATCACCTCTTTCTGCTCAGTAGAGAAACCAGTGGTCGCCAGAACCAGACGCAATCCCCGCTCGGCACAGACCTTGGAAAGCTCGACCGAGCTTTCGGGCGTGGAGAAATCGATAATCACATCGGGAGGCGTCCCGATTTCCCCCGCAAGCGGGACGCCGATTGTACCCAGGCCGGCAATCTCACCGACATCCTTACCAATCGCTGGATGAGTGGGACGCTCATAAGCCGCTGAAACCTTGAGCGATGGATCAGTCGCTGCACAGGCCAGAACTCGCTGGCCCATACGACCTGTCGCACCGAAAACGCCGATTGTGGTCACTGCCATTATGATTGACTTTCCGCAGAGATCTCTAAAGAAAAAGTGTTCGAGGCCGGTTTGATTCTAATCGCGATGAACAGTTTCCATCGAGAAAGCGGGCAGGCAGATAGCAATGTATTCCGCGCCACTTTCCTCCGGTGTACTGTAGCGCACCCATTCGCCCTTTCGGGCCAGCACAGCTTGTCCCGCTGCCACAAAGAGCGTGCCATCATTGGATTCGACCTGCAGCGAACCCTTCAGAACCAGTGTGTATTCGTCGAACTCGGGTGTTTGCCCAGGTTCCACCCAGCCGCCAGGGCTCTGCATGTGGGCAATACTGATGTGAGACTCTTGGGTATTCACGCGGCCAATGAACTCACGAATCAGCTTGGGTTTGTTTCCAGCCGCTTCAATCTGCGTGGGTGAGGGAATGAGAACAGGCATGTTGTTACCCCGGGAATTTCAACAAAGGTGCTGGATCAATCACTCAACGAGAATGCTTAAGCAGGTGGAATAGTCAGTCGATCCAGTGCTGCCTGAAGTTCCCGATATGTGGCGGATGTTTCTAGTGAATTATCTTCGAGAGGCAATCGATTTCGCAATGCAGTCTCCGCAATTGACTTCAGAAGTGGTTCGCGCAAAGCCAGTTCGACCGCTGCCCACGCACAGGCACTGCGCACGACAGCCGAAGAATCTGCCAGACCATGTTCGATCGCAGGCCAATCGTCGCAGGTACCGATATTCCCCATCACAATCGCGGCATTGCGGGCCATTCCAGAACGCCCCGGGCGTTCTAAGGGAGTCTTCCCGAACCGCTGTTGAAACTCCTCTTCGGAGATGGTGAGGAACAGTGAAGGGTCGTTTTCCGCTTCGACAAGTGCCGCTTCACTCGTCTCATTGTCGGTCACCGTTGTTAGCTGCTGTTCGTTCGTAGATTGCGCTCTCGACCAGACTTTCTGCCGCTTGGTATTCCAGGGACAAACATCCTGACACAGATCGCATCCCAGCAGCCACGGGCCGATTCCTTTTCTCAGTGGCTCGGCTGGCAAGCCCTTTTGTTCGATCGTCAGGTACGAAATACACTTCCTGGCATCGAGGACTCCGGGCTGTGGGAAGGCCTCAGTCGGGCAGATATCGAGGCAGCGAGTGCAGCTTCCGCAATGATGCGTCTGATGCGGTGCATCAGGTGGCAAGTCTGTCTGTGTGAGGATGCCAGCGAGCAGCAGGTAGCTCCCTTGCTGCCTGTCAATCAGCATCGTGTTTTTGCCGAACCATCCCAGGCCAGCGAGGCTGGCATATTCTCTTTCCAATAGGGGAGCGGTATCGATGGCAGTGCGCGTGCGATCGTTGGGAAAGTGCTCTCTCAAGATAGAGATGGCGGGCTGAAGCTTTTCCTTGAGCCATTGGTGATAGTCTTCGGGAAGTTGAGCGTATGCAGCAATCCGGCCGCGCTGGCGAGATTCGTGGAACCCCGCTGGTGATCCTTGTGGCTGATAATTCCAGGCAGCCATCACAATCGATGCGACTTGAGGAAGTACGTTCTCGGGGTGGGCATAGGCGTGTTGCCGACGTTCGATGTAACTCATCTCGCCCGCATAGCCTGCCTGTATCCAATCCTGCAGGCGACCCAGCCCTAAGGGACTGACAGCCGGTGCAATGCCGACCAGGGCAAAACCTGCATCGAGCAAAGTCTGCTTCAGACGAGCGGCGATCATAGCTTTATCGGCTGGAATAATGAGCAATCCTGGAACGTCGGCAAATTGGCACGACGGCAGATTAACATCAAAATCCCGGCGCAGGAACTGGTGGAGGAAGCTGAACTGGCGCTGGAGGTGGTGGAAGTTCCGCAGGCATCACCCATGTGTCTGTGGTCTGGCTGACACTTGTGCTGCCCGTGGAAGGAAGCAATACCGTGGGTGTAATCGGCGACGGCGTGATGGCCGCTGCAGCCGCTTGCCGGGCACTCTTTTTGTTGCGACCAGGCCAGCGGAACATCTCCCCGGTTTTGGCTTCGATCTGAGTGTTGATTTCATTGCGCAATTGAAGCGAATCGAGATCGGCACTGTTCTGATGAAGTGCGGCATCAATATGCTGGCGAGCGCGCATCAGCTCACCCTTTTGCAGATAAAAAGCGGCTCTTTCATAGTGGGCTCTGGTCAGACTGTTGCGATTGACGGGCGAGAGATGATCGCGAAAGTGAGCAGCCCGTTCTTCCGTCGCTGCCTGTAAAATATCCCCTTCGGCAGCAGCCGCGAATTCATCGACAATGCGGGGCGTGATCAGCACAATCAGCTCGGTCCGTTCGATGCGGCTGCTTTTATTTCGAAAGGCCGCTCCCACCAGCGGGATCGCCCCAAGAACTGGAACCCGATCAATCGATTCTGTCGATTCTTCACTGATGAGACCGCCAATGACGACGGTCTGCCCATCGCGAACCATGACGTTCGTGGTGACTTCCGTCGTATCCTGATCGGGCAATCCCGTCGACTGATTGATCACAGCACGCGATCGTTCGGGATGAACTTCCATCCGCACCAGTCCATCGGGAGCAATGAACGGCCGGATAATCAGCTTGGTGCCCGATTCGAGGAAGTTGACGTTTTCGATGGTTTGAGTGCTGTTGAACGCTAACGTTTTATAGCTCAATCGATTGCCGATGATCATTTCGGCCCGCTGCTTATTGAGTGCCCGAATTTGTGGAGAGGCCACGAGGCTGGTATCGGCGATCGATTCGAGAGCCCGGATAAACCCGGTGATGTCACCCGCAATAAAGCCATACTTCAGCCCCGCTGTGTTCGCGAGAAATTGAGCACCCGGAGGGATGATCGAACCCGTTCCCCCAGGAAAGCCACTACTGGTCGCAATCGAGGCTCCGTTCCCAGTGACGGCGAGATTCTTGTCTCCACCTAACAAAGCCAGATTGACTCCAAACGCCATGTCATCCGTCAGTTTCACACTGAGAATTTTGGCATCGATGATCACCTGCAATGGAGGAATATCCATCTCGATAATCACGCGATCAATTTCGTTGATGACCTCTTCGTAATCCTGCACCAGCAGTGCATCCCGTTGGGAAAGACTGTCACCCCCTGCATCGGTGGCGTTCTCAGCGATCCCGACGGAAGACGGAGAGGTGATGGAAACTTTGCCCAGTGTCGGTGTCAGAATTGGTTGAACGAGCTGCTGGAGTTCCTTCACGTTGATGTAGTTGGGCTGATAAATCTTTGTCAGCACTTTTCGTGAAGCCAGCCGGCGGGCTTCCGCTTCGCGAGCCGTCATCACAAAGACCATGTCCCCTTCACGCTGATACAGATATCCGCGGGTTCTCAACAATCCATCCAGCGCTGCTTCCAGAGTGACCCCCTGCAGGTTGACAGTCACTTTTCCCACAACTTCCGGGCTGGTGAGAATGTTGATTCCCGCCATTTGAGCCAGCAGTTCCAACACACGGGGAAGTTCGGCCTGCTCCACCTGCAGATCGAACTTCTCATCACTGGTAACATTTCCCCCAGGACCATCCGGCCCGTGAGGGATTTGTGGCATCACACGAATCTGCGGCAACGATTCCCCTTCCGAAGGTGTCGCTGTATTAGGAAGTACTGGCTGTTGGAGCAGATCATTTTTCGAGGGATTAGCTGTAGGTGTGGTATCAGCAGTTGATCTGTTCTCGCCTGGAACAGCGGGCGACTGAGTGGAAGTGGCTGGTGCGGTCAGTTGGGCCTGTGTCGATTTGAGTGAGAGCTCATTGAGCCGATTCTCGATCTGCTGCAATTGCTGACTGTTCCGCATCTGGTCGTACAAAGCCCGGGCCCGCTCGAGGTCGGATTGCTGGCGATCAGTCTGGGCCTGTGCCAGCATTTCGATCTTTCGCTCCAATCCGGAAAGCTGAGCCTCGATTTGCCGATTTGCCGGAGCCGAGGACTTGCTGGCATGGGGTTGCCGCAGAGGCGGCTCATCCACGGGAAGCGTATGGAAACTGATGACGGGAAGATCTTCAGCATCAACTTCGGGAAGATCGTGAGGTTCTGGAACTGTGGGTATGTTCCTCGAATCGGGTATGTTTCTCGAATCGGGAATTTTTCTTGAAAACTGTGCCGGTCGGGAAATGCTCGACTGAGTCGGTGAGCTGAGCCGATCTGCAGCCGTTGTTTGCTCCACTGGCTGTTTGACATTCGAGAGCGAGACCACCTTTGGAGACATCGTCGCTGGAGTCGAGCGAGTATCCGATGCAGCACGAGTCTCTGAAGCCGGCGGCACGTCCGTCTGAGGGAACTGCGCTGCGCTGCGGGTGGCGGCTGTGCTACCTCGAACCACAGGAGTCGATTTCCATTCGGCAGGCCAGAATTCCGATCCGACAAACAGTGTTGCTGGCAGGGCGAAACCCAAAGCCATGGCGCGAAATGCCGTATTTAATGATGATGTTGGCATAACGTCTTCCGTGACGTGGCGAAGGTTCTCATGAATTTTGCCGAGCTGGCTGGCGGCAGGTGACTTGAAATCAATGATGGGAAAGAGTGACGGATTGGTCAAAGTTCAGGGAGTGCGGGATAGTCTTCAAGAGGAAGTTCTTCGCTGGTGGTCTCATGCCCCACAACAACCTGCACAGATCGTGTGAGTTTCACTTCAAAGGAGCCCTGGGCATCTTCGACAATGACTCGTTGAGGTTCGACATGCACGAGACGCAGCTTGATGCCGGCAATCGTGAATGTTTTACCTTCAAGAACCAGTCGGGAATTGATCAGGGCAGCCCGACGCTGACTTCCCACAACCGTCGACTGCAGTTCCAATGGGGGCCTGGGAGCAGCTTTGACCATCTCTACGGGTGTTGTCGGCCCGGAGTCATGATCCTGACGAACAACTTGAGAGATCGGTTCTGGTTCAAAGAGGGGGAAGAGAGGGTCGTTGTCCAATGTTCTCAGAAAAGGATTCGCACTGGTCTTCGAAAGCCCTTTCCCTGCCAGCGGGTCGCGTGCCAGAAGTTCTTCCCAGCTAGGCCAGTCAACTTCGGGAGCACCGGCTGGCATTTCTGAACCTTTGCCGGGAGCAATGGAACTCGTTGTGGGAGGGGTTGGCGGAACAGTGGCTGTATTGACGGAAGCAGCCGCATTCTCTGGTCGAACGGGATTCCCCTTCCCGAGCGACTTGAGCAACATGGGTGTCCAGATCCAGAACCCGACGCCCAGCAAGCCCAGAAGCATGGCCGTTTTCGGCCAACTCGTTTTCAAATCCGCCAGCAGTTTTAGAGAGATGGTCTTGGCAGACATCAGGCTCACCTGGTGAAACCAGCGAAGGGAATGGAGCTGGCAGGCATCCAGTGGGAAGGGAAAGGTGATTCGGTGGAGAGATGATGGACGTGGGTGCGCATCGCTGCGCAGACAGACTTATCGCAACCATCGGCCAGACGACGCTTGAACTTTCGTCAAAATCAGAAAAGTCGTCGCAAAGGATTCAAATCCTCAACACTGCTGCAAGATGGTTCGAGATCGGCAAATTCTGCGGGTGGTCAGCGTTCACCTGCAGGGGTTAATTTTTGCCAGGCATGCCGAGAGTTGCTGCTGGCATTTCGGGAAGCAGACGACGGGCAATATGCATCTCACCCGAGATGGCAGCATGAGGCGAACTCGACAATCGACTTCCAGCCAGCGAGATGAATCGAGCTTCGGGTCGAGAGTCACTTCCTATCGACATGCGATGAATCATCGGTGAACCCTCGCTGTTTTTCGCCGAGCGGTTCTGCCGGGAACTTCGAACATCGTTCATGGAGAGTCGAAAGTCGAGAATCTCGAATTCATCGGGTGAGTTATCAAGTTCCTGCAGCAGCAGATTCCAGTGATCATATTCTCCCGAAAGTTGCACACGCACTGAAGCCACATGATGTGTGCTCAAATCTTGTGGTGCCAGTGGTTCAAGTCGATCGATCGAGAGCTGATGGGTATGTGCCAGTTGACTGATCGATTTGAGAATCTTCGTTGTGATACCACTGGTTTCGACAGGTTTTGGACTGGCTTGCTGCCGCTGGCGAATCTCTGCATGAAGATGTTCTACTTCCGCTAACTGAACCGGGATGTGCTGCAATTCGAGATGCTGGGCTTGAATCTGCTGTTCAAGTCGTCGGCATTCATTTTCAGCCGGTCGATGCACGAAGAACAGGTAGGCGAGCGTCATTGCCAGAAGCAATCCGCCGGTTCGCGCCAGTTCAAATGTTCGAGAATCGTGCATGAGGTCGATCCAGGTTTTTAAAGCATAAAGTGCCATGCTTGCGGCACTGAGCTGTCTATGACACACATCTTTTCACCCAACCATGGGTGGTATGACCTTAAATGCCCCAAAGAATGCAAAACACAGCGAAAGGACTTGGTTCTTGCCCGGGTGGCAGGGGTCGGATGTCTTCATCCGCCCCCCTGGTCATCAAAGTTCGTAAGCAAGTTTGCACCTGCATCGTCCCCCCCAACCATCATTTCCATGAACAATTAACACCCCATGAACTGGGGGCAAACGAAGACGTTTGACCCCAGCCACCCAGTCTTCATCCACCCGGTCTCAAGTCACACCTCAAATCAGAACTCCTGCGAAATTGTGTGTAAATGACAGCAGCCCTGATCAAGCGACAAGTTGCGAAGGATGATCCATTAGTTTTTCGTCGATTTGTTAAGCTTCGATTGTTCGGCGGTCTGATGAGGCAGAATATCCCTCGCAATCTCGTGTTCATTGGTGAAGTCAGGCCCGGGAGCAGGCACGATTCGTTCGACAGGTTTTGCTGCGGGCGCAGGGTGCTTGTCGAAAGAAAGATCCTTGGCATCTGTCAAAGATTGCCCCAGGGGCCTGAGTTTCAGCAGGATCTGAAATTGCTGTAGCTCCAGATCATTCAGTTGTTGCGCCTGGCTCAGTTCCAGACGGACTTCAACAAAGTTGTTCGACGCTTCCAGAGCGTTTAGATAATTGGCCATGGCCAGATGATCCGGGGCTAACCCGATCAACTGCAAAGTGGGCTGTCTCTGGGCAAGTTCTGCCAATGTGCGATTCAGTAACTCCCCGGGTGCAAAGAGGCTTTCAGGACGCTGTGAATTCTGTGACGTCGCCGACGAGCGGCCAGGAGAACCCGAGTTGCTGCTGGCACTGCTACCCCCTGTGCCTCCTATGCCCGCTGTGCTCACGGGGTTCTGCCAATGGATTTCGCTTAGTGAAACGCCAGGTGGTCTGAGTCCATTGACCTCATCGAGAATGCTGGCCAGTGAATGATCTTGTTCCAGAACTTTGATCACCCGCTCATGCTCAATCAGTCGGTCGAGTTCTGCCTGAAGAGGAGCCGCTTCTGGCACGCCCGCTCTGGCAGTCGCGACGGAACTCTGCAAATGCAGCAGTCGTGTCCGATCTCGCGAAACTCGTGACCATTGGCCAACCGTCCCGGCAATGACCAGCCCGGCAAATACGATGGAAACCACGCGATGCCAACGGCGACGCAGCCTTTTTTCTCGATCGCGATGATATCCCGCAGGGAGAAAATCGATCTCACTCATGCGGCACTCCTGCGGGAGGCTCACCTGCCGAAGGAGTCATGGCATCGCTGGCTTCACCCGCAAGTGCGGCAGCCAACTGGTGATTTTTTGGTCTGACCGATGGAGCGAGTTGGTACAAGTTCGTCGTCAGAGAAAACTGTCGCAAGGCTAAACCCAAGGCCACCACCCACGCACCATCCGGATAAAAACTCCGGCCATGTGGCGTCGAATTGGATTGATGGACAATCTGTCCGATATGGCGAGGCAGTTGATCGGCCAATGATTCCGTCAAATGGTTTTCGGGCTGAGTGTCCCGGCATAAAGTCACTGGCATGCCAAACCGGTCACCCAGATAATCCGCCAGCCAGCTCGAAACACCTTCGCCACTCAACCAGAGCTGTCCCGCGGGTCGGCCTCGAAACGTGACTTTGCAATATCTCAGGCACATCTCGACTTCGTTGGTCACAGTTTCCAGGAGCGACCGAATGGCATCAATCACCGAGCGATGCACATCGTCATCGGCATTGAGTTCTTCAGCATGGCTGACCGAGGTTCTCAGTTGCCTCGCTTCCAACTCGGTAAGTTCGAGTTCCTCGGCAATCGCCCGGTCAAACTGATAGTTTCCGACAAGGATGTACTTGAGGAACAGAATTCGATCGCCTTCCGCGAAGATGACGGTCGAGAGTTTTTCTCCGAGATGGAGAAAGACAGTTCGTTTTTCGGAGTTGTCCACCGCCCGTTGAAACCGAATCAGGGCGTGGGATTCCGTATCAATGGCCTGTGGTACCAGGCCCGCATGCTCGCAAATCTGGATCTGCTGCTGGATGGCTGTCTTGCGGCAAGCCAATAGAATCACTTCGTGTTTGGAAACCCCATCCTGCTTGACATCTCCTGCTACGATTAGTCGCAACTCCGCCTCATCGACGGCGTAAGGCAATCGTTCTTCGGCTTCGAAACGGGCAACCTGTGGCAACTCTTCACTGGGAACCTGTGGCAGTCGAGCATTATGAATCCACAATTCGTGCGAAGGAATTCCCAGCACCACCTGCCAGCCACGGAAGAGTCGATTTCTCCACCAGCGTTTGAGAATGGCAATGACGGCCCGTTCATAATCGAGTGGAGAATCTGATGTTTGGCTGGCCAGATTTTCTACCGCAGCGCCGCAAACTCGCCCTGATCGATCCAGTTGAATGGCACGCACCGACCCTGCCTGCAGAAGCAGTCCGACAGGTGAATACTGGGTCGATTTGCCATACCACATGGATGGGAGATCCTGTTAAGGCATCCAGACCTGCCCTGTTTGCCACGAGACAGTCAGGATCAGACTCGTTTCGGATGCACCGCTTCCATGAATGAGCGTGATCTCTGTATCGGCACTTCGAGTCGGCCCCGTGCCTCCAGTCGATGCGAACGGAATATTCGTTACAGTCCGGTTTTCTACAGGAACCTTGACAGACTTGAAGCGTACTCCAGCCGCCTGTGACGAGCGGCTCTGATATCGGGCCATCGGCACCACATAACCGCTCTGCGAACTTCCCGGCGGAGCCAATGGATCGACCAGCAGTGGGACTGTGGCCGTGCCGGTATGGACGATTCGATAACTTTGGCCTGTCAGATCAAACTGAACTTCATAAGTCGTGTTCTGATCAATCGCCAGTTGCCGGGCCAGACGAAGATCGGCCGCCAGCCGGCGGGCTGCCACCGGCAGCATTTGCTCTCCCCAGGACTCCATGGCGGAAATCCCCACAGAGGCCAGAATCCCGACAATCACAATCACGATCAGCAATTCCACAACCGTATAGGCTTTTCGGGCAGGTCGTGGAGAGCAGGTACTTTTCATGGGAGGATCTCCCGCGAAATGACCAGCCACTGATAACCGGGTGTGCCCAGACCCACGATCACACCACCTGGTGGAGTGATCGTCGAGGCTCGCAGAATCGGGAGTGAAGTCACTTCATTCACCACAGGCACATCATGCAGATGAAGTGTGGGTTCGATGTTCTGTGCGAAAGTCGCCTGGTAACTTCCTAACCAATTGACATTTGCCGAGTTGGCGAGCCATCGGGTCAAAGTCATCTCGGCTTGACCAGTCGCAGCCAGCAGGCTGTTGGTCTGTTCCCATTGCGTTCTAAGGAGTGTCCAGCTTAATGAGCTGAGATCCCAATGTGAGGCACGATTGAAATTCGCCGTATCGCCCCAGAGCCTGCCGAGAATACGAACTTCTGCCTGAGGAGTACGTGACATTCGCCAGGCCACGGGGCCCGTCGTAGTGACTTGACCCGCGACCGTAACTCTTCGGGCGTTTTTATCGACAGAAACGATCGGCAGAGTACGACCTGTCCCGCCCGTGAATAATGTCATCTGATGTCGCCAACCCGAATTGATGGCGTCGAAGTTCACGTCGTCGTCAATTCGAATTGAGGAAAATGGCTGAGTACTGACGGAAGCTGTTGCCAGAGTTCCTGTGAGGCCCATGGCGGTGCTATTCGTGCGAAGTCTCCACGAGGCACCGGCACCAGTAATCGTTCTTGTGGCCTGGACAAAACCTTCCACATGGCAAAAGCATTCGCGGTCGAATTCGACAAACTGCGCCATGACGGTTGGCAATGTCGTCGAAAGAGCACTGCTTCGAAGATCGGCTGGCAGCAAGTCCGTCAGCCGGACAGGAACGATGATGTTATTAGTGCCCTCGATGGTGATTCGACCCGTGGCGATCAACGTCCCCACAATCGTGGTGTTCCCCTGAATTCGAAGATCGCCCTGACGAATATAAATGCCCAAAGGATTGGCGGGCGTGGGGCGTAATTCACTCCAGGAAATGGAACTTCCCAGTGCTTGTGCGTTGTAGACAAACCCTTTGTCATACAGGCGATACTGGCTCCACGATGAAATGGAAAATGTCGGCGTCGGCGGATGAGAGGCACTGATCTCGACTGGCACACCCAGTAATGCAAGGCTTTCCGCCACAGTTGAATTGTTGGCAGAACCTGAATTCGAGAAAACAAACTTCTGGGCAAACGGATGCGGGAATTTCTCGATATTGCTCAGTGCCCCATAATCCTGAGCCAGATGCTGCAGATAGATTTGCCGCGTGGAGGTTGACCACAAGGGATCGCCAAAAATGACCGGTCGTCCTCGGAGCCACAAAGGGCCTTCGACGCGATTACTGGGGTCAACAACGAGAGCACTGTTGGAGTTGGAGGCCAGTGTCAGCGAATACGGTCGGGTGCTGATCGACTCATTCGAGGGCGGATTCCAATCGGCAGGCAGGCTGGTACTGGAACCTGGAAGCTCGACCCGAGGACGCATTTCGACAATCAGTCGAATCGTCTTTTGCGAGGGGATGGAACTATTCACAGCCGGCGTGAAGCGTCCTGTGCAGC